>NZ_VFTZ01000001.1 GCF_006440775.1 Mesorhizobium sp. B2-7-2
ACCTCGATCTTCACCTTGGGCAGGAAATCGACGACATATTCGGCGCCGCGATAAAGCTCGGTATGGCCCTTCTGGCGGCCGAAACCCTTGGCTTCGGTGACGGTGATGCCTTGCAGTCCGGCCTCCTGAAGCGCTTCCTTCACTTCGTCCAGCTTGAATGGCTTGATGATCGCTTCGATCTTTTTCATGTAAAAAGTGGCCTCCACTGCCAAGAAGACGGGTTGTGTGCCCCGCTTGCGCCTTCATCAAGCACGAAGCGTGCCAATCCTGAGGAGCGCAGACGGTGAGGGGCGTTTTCGCGCCCATGCCGCGTCCGGATGCAAATTCGCGTCATCGGCTGCATCGGATGCGTCATGGACGCCCAAACGGTATACATCGCTCCTCCTCGCGTCTGCGCAAAAAATGGGCAGACAGCGCAATTTGCAGGCTGAACCCCTCCTGGATGCGACCGCATTTGCAAGACAATGTGCGGTCACTGGTTTGCTTCGAACCGAAAACTGGACAATGCTTGATCGCATGGAGATCGGCAATCCCATGCGCAATGAACTTCTATCGCCGGCCGAAATGGCCGAGGCCGACAGGCTGACAATCGCGGCCGGACCGCTCGACGGCTATCGCTTGATGCTACGCGCCGGCGAGGCGGTCGCTGCCGTCGTGCTGGCGCGCTATCCTGGCGCGAAGAAGGTGCATGTGCTGTGCGGCCCGGGCAACAATGGCGGCGACGGCTACGTCGTGGCGCGGCTGCTGGCAGAGGCCGGCGTCGATGTGGCCCTGTGGGCGTCGGGCGAACCGAAGGCAGGCAGCGACGCCGCGCTCGCGGCGGCTGATTGTGCTCTGGAGCGGCACCCGCTTTCAGCCTTCACCGCGGAAGCTGGATCGCTGGTTGTCGACGCCATCTATGGTGCGGGCCTGTCGAAGTCTCTCGCCGGCGACGCCAAAGGCGCGGTCGACACCGCGACGGGCATGAACCTGCCGGTTGTCGCGATCGACCTGCCTTCGGGCGTTTCAGGCGAAAGCGGCGAAGTCCTCGGCTCGGCATTTCGCGCGGCTCTCACGGTGACCTTCGCACGAAAGAAGCCTGGGCATCTGCTTCTGCCTGGCCGCGAGCGATGTGGCGAGATCGTGGTGGCCGACATCGGCATTCGTGACGAGATCATCGACGAGGTCGCGCCGCGGGCCTTTGAGAACCGCCCCGGGCTCTGGATCGCCAGCTTTCCCGCGCCCGCCCTCGACACGCACAAATACAAGCGCGGCCATACCAGCGTCTTTTCGGGCGGACCATCCGCGACGGGCGCGGCGCGGCTGTCGGCGCTTGCGGCCGCCAGAAGCGGAGCAGGGGCCGTCACCGTGCTCTCGCCGGCGAACGCCATGCAGGTCAACGCGGCGCATCTGACCTCGATCATGCTGCGCAAGGTCGACGCGATCGAGGATGTGCATGATCTTATCGGCGATCGCCGGCCGTCCGCCTTCGTCCTCGGCCCCGGCTTCGGCATCGGTGACAAGGCGCGCGATTTCGCGCTCGCCGTGCTCGCCAAAAACCGGCAGGACGGCGGTGTCGAGGGCCTCGTGCTCGACGCCGACGGCATCACGTCTTTCCGCAATGCGGCCTCGACGCTGTTCGAGGCAGCGGCCAGACCGGATGCGCCGGCGTTGATCATGACGCCGCATGAGGGTGAGTTCGGCAGGTTGTTTGCCGACATTGCCGGCAACAAGACGTCGTCGAAGCTGGCCAAGGCGCGCGAAGCCGCGCTGCGCGCCAACGCCGTGATCGTCTATAAGGGCGCCGACAGCGTGATCGCCGCGCCGGACGGCCGCGCCGCGATCAACAGCAACGGCGCGCCATGGCTCGCCACCGCCGGTTCGGGCGACGTGCTGGCGGGCATCATTGCCGGGCTCCTGGCGCAAGGCATGCCGGCCTTCGAAGCGGCTTGCGCCGCGGTCTGGGTCCATGCCGAAGCCGGCAGCCGGTTCGGGCCGGGTTTGATCGCAGAAGACCTGCCTCTGGCCATGGTGCCGGTTCTTCGCGAGCTGGCGCAGAGCGCTGTCCTATGAAGCGGCGCGCCCGACCCCGCATGGGCGCGGGTGCCGGGGAATAGGTCAGGCAACCTACCTCGAGCGCGGCTGCCTCACGGCGTCGGCCAAAGCGGCAAGAACGCGTTCCTCGCTGACACCGCGTGTGTCCTGGACCCAACTCGGTGTCGAAATCGGCGGCTCGAGATAGCGCACCTGGTCGTTCACCGGTCCGGTCTCATAGGAGCGGTTCGATCCGAAGATAAGCACGCATGGTCCGCCCAAGGCCGCGGCCGCGTGGCAGAGCCCGCCATCGACCCCGAGAAACGCAGTCGAGGCGGCGATCTGGCATATGGCGTCGGTCAGTTGCGGCGTCGATGTGAAATCCACCGCCTCGGGGAGCGCAGCCCGGATCTGAGCCGCGGCCTCGCGCTCGCGCGGGCCGCCGATGAGCCAGACCGACCAGCCGCGCCTGGCGTGATCCTGCGCAACCGAGATAAAACGCTCCGCCGGCCATGAACGGAAATTGGTGAAAGCCGAGGTGTAGAGCGCCAGCGCCGGCCTCGCCGGATCGATTCCATGCCGGGCGCGCCAATCGGCAAGTTCCTCGGCTGAGACCGCCATTTGCGGAGCAGGCAGGCGCATGTCATCGCCAGGTTTCTCGCCCAGCATCGCGATCGCGCAGACTTGCTCGAACAACCTTGTCTTGCGCGGGCCGAACGCCACGAAGCTCTTCGGCCAGCCGGCGGGCAGGCGGTTGATGATGCCGAACTGGAACTCGCGCGGATAGCCGATGCGTTCCGGAATTCCGGCGAGCCACGGCACCAGCGAAGCCTTGGTGCTGCTGGTGAGCATATAGGCCGCTTGGTAGTTCTCCTTGCGGATTTCGCGTGCCAGACCCGCGCGCTCTTTCAGCCCGGGCTTCCAGTGCTTCTCAACGATCCAGGTTTTGCGGATATGCGGCATCAGCCGCGCCAGCGGCGCGGCGAGCGGCGAGGTGGCGACGTCGATCGGATGCCCGGGAAATTTCTCGGCAAGTATCCGGATTGCCGAATGGCAGCGGATGAAGTCACCGATCGCCGGCAAGCAGAAGACGAGGATGGGACGCAACAAGCGCTACCTTTTCGATCCGGAACAGCCGCTGCCAATGGCGAGCATGACGGTGATTTGTCACGGAAGCGCTTCGCCATCAAGGACGCGGTGATAGAGCTCCAGATAGGCTTTCGCCGTTTTCTCGATCGGGAACCTGTCCGCGGCAGACTGCCGGCATCGCTGCGCGGACAGGTCTCCGATCTCGCCAAGGGCGCGCCCGAACTCCTCGTCGGACTCGAAGAAGCGTCCGGTATCCGCATCGACGGTTTCCACGAGCGCGCCGCGCGGCGTGGTGAGCACGGGCGTGCCGCATAGCATGGCCTCGACCTGCGCCATGCCGAACGGCTCCTCCCAGGAGATCGGGTTGAGGAATGCCTTCGATTCGCCCAACAGGCGCAATTTGTCCTGGCCGTCGACCATGCCGTGAAACCGGTAGCGGGCGGAAAGGCTCTTGAAGAACACGCCCTCGCGACGCGTCTTGCTGCGGCCGAGCAGCTTCCAGCGCGAGCCGCCGGCGATATCGAGGGTGAAGTCGAATTTCTTTGCCAAGTCCACCGCCCGGTTCAAGCCCTTTCCGGCCCGGGCGATGGCCGCCATGAAAAACAGATGGTCGTTCTTCGACGGCGCTAGCTGATAGGCGTCCACCGGAAAGCCGTTATAGACGAAGGTCTTGCGGCCATGCAGCTCGGCATGGCGGGCGCTGAGGAAATTCCAGTTGGGCTGTGGCCGCGGATAATCCGGAAGATGGCCGTGCTCGGTGTTGAGCGTCGGAAAGGGTACCTCGACCTTCCAGGCGTGGAGATTGACGATCTGGGTGTCGCGTGGGATCGCCGCCCGGCATTCGGCATCGCTGATCGCATGCCTGACCTCGCAGAGCGGATGCGACGACCCCGGCGCGGCGATCAGGACCACATGGTGGCCGAGCCTGACCAGTTCGGTGATCAGCCATTCGACCTGGCGCTGTGTGCCGCCATACCCCATCGCTGGAATAAGGCTCTGGGCTGCAAGGGTTATGCGCATTTCTTATCGGTGCAGCTTTTCACAACGGAATGTTGTCGTGCTTCTTCCAAGGGTTCTGCATGTCCTTGTTGCGCAGCATGCGCAGCGCTCGCGCTACGCGGCGCCTGGTCGAATGCGGCATGATCACCTCGTCGACATAGCCGCGTTCGGCGGCGACGAAGGGCGACAGGAAGCGGTCCTCGTAAGTCTTTGTATGGGCGGCGATTTTCTCCGGATCGCCGATATCCTTGCGATAGATGATCTCGACCGCGCCCCTGGCGCCCATCACCGCGATCTGCGCCGTCGGCCAGGCATAGTTCATATCGCCGCGCAGATGCTTCGAGGCCATCACGTCATAGGCGCCGCCATAAGCCTTGCGGGTGATGACGGTGATCTTCGGCACGGTCGCCTCGGCATAGGCGAAAAGCAGCTTGGCGCCATGCTTGATCAGCCCGCCATATTCCTGCGCGGTGCCCGGCAGGAAGCCCGGCACGTCGACGAAAGTGACGATTGGAATGGAAAAACAATCGCAGAAGCGCACGAAGCGCGCCGCCTTGCGGCTGGCGTCGGAATCGAGCACGCCGGCCAGCACCATCGGCTGGTTGGCGACGAAACCGACGGTGCGGCCCTCGACGCGGCCGAAGCCGGTGACGATGTTCCTGGCGAAACTCTGCTGAATCTCGAAGAAATCGCCTTCGTCGGCGACCTTCAGGATCAGCTCCTTGATGTCGTAGGGCTTATTGGCATTATCGGGGATCAGCCGGTCGAGCGACAGGTCGTGGTCCGTCACCGACTGGTAGCACTCGATTTCCGGGATTTCGGCCGTGTTCGACGCTGGCAGAAGATCGACCAGCCGGCGCATCTGCAGCAGCGCCTCGACATCATTGTCATAGGCGCCGTCGGCGATTGAGGATTTGGTGGTGTGCACGCTTGCGCCGCCGAGGCTTTCCGCGGTCACCGTCTCGTTGGTCACCGTCTTCACCACGTCCGGTCCGGTGACGAACATGTAGGATGTATCGCGCACCATGAAGATGAAATCGGTCATGGCGGGCGAGTAGACGTCGCCGCCGGCGCAGGGACCCATGATCAACGAAATTTGCGGGATGACGCCGGATGCGAGCACATTGCGCTGGAAGATCTCCGCGTAGCCGCCAAGCGCCGCCACGCCTTCTTGGATACGTGCGCCGCCGGCGTCATAGAGGCCGATGATCGGCGCGCGATTGCGCAGCGCCATCTCCTGGACCTTGATGACCTTCTCGGCATGCGCTTCCGACAGCGAGCCGCCGAACACGGTGAAATCCTTGGCGAAGATATAGACCGGGCGCCCATTGACGGTGCCCCAGCCGGTGACGACGCCGTCGCCGGCAATCTTGGTCTTCTCCATGCCGAAATCGGTCGAGCGGTGCTCGACATACATGTCGAACTCCTCGAACGAGCCCTCGTCGAGGAATATCTCGATACGCTCGCGCGCGGTAAGCTTGCCCTTCTTGTGCTGCGCCTCGATGCGGTCCTTGCCGCCGCCCATGCGGGCAATCTCGCGGCGGCGCTCGAGTTCCCTGAGTACATCCTTCATGGCCGATCTCCAGAGCAGGCTGCATTTTGTGGTAATGGCACCCGCAGGAGAGCGCAAGCGTGGTGGGATCGAGCAATTTGTGTTGCGTTAACCGGCCAGCCTAGGCTCCGTTGGCAGGCTGTCTCCTGATGATTGGGAGCTAACTCATCGGGCCCGCGCCGGATCCAGCAACGGAAGGGAGCACAGCCGCTTCCCCGAGAAAAAGGACCGCAAGCGACAGAATTTGACGCCGATGGGGACCGGTTAAGATACAGATCATGAAAGGCCCGTTGTCCATACCAACCCACACGACCACCAATGGGCATTGACTCCGAGTGGGCCAGAGCGGCAATGAATGACGAAATAAGCCAAGGAGACTATGCCTCAGTATTCGAAGCTATCCGTGGATATTCGACGGGCAATCTCCGATTCAGATATACATGGATCACACTGGTCTCAGATGCTCCTTCGTCGTCCCAAGATATACTCGCAAAAGTAAATATAAACTCTTTAGTATCGAAAGAAGAATTCCTTCTTCTTGAGGAATACGTCCTACAAATTATTAGTATCCGCGCGATAGCTGACGATAACTCCGTCTTGGTCGATTTTGATGGAGAATAGGCGGATATGGGCTTAACCAACGTGCTGGCTAGGGCGAGGGCGTGGCCGGACGACATTTGATGACATCTAGGCTTCCTCGTTCTGGCTTTTTGTTGCACCGCAACATGACGCCCCTTGCATTTCGGGACGAACTCAGCCATATGCAGCGGTATAGGCGCTTGGGCCGGGAACGAATCCGGCCTTCTCGACGAATGAGACTGGTTGCGTCTGTTTTCCCTCTTTCCGGCAAATCGGCCCTGGTCGATCGGCAAGCTGGCGAAAAAGCCCCGAGGCATGATGCTTGCGGGCACGACAGCGCAGCCGCGCGGACGGAACCGTCCGCCGCCTTGTCGTTTCATGACAATTTATCCGACGGCAGGTTGCGCCCTGCCGCCATTGATGTTTGCGGCCACAAGGCCGCGTGAAAGAAGATTATTTTGACCAACGAAAACACAGCGGAACTGAACGGTTTCGCAGCACTGGGAATTTCCGGCGCGCTGCTCAAGGCGACCCATGCCGCCGGGTTCACCGATCCGAAGCCTATCCAGACGCAGGCGATCCCACCGCAGATGGAAGGGCGCGATATTTTCGGTATCGCCCAGACCGGCTCGGGCAAGACGGCGGCCTTCGCGCTGCCGATTCTCTCGAAGATCATCGGGCTCGGCACCAAGCGCCGGCCGAAGACGACGCGGGCGCTCATCCTGGCGCCGACGCGCGAGCTCGCCGTGCAGATCGAGGACACCATCAAGATCCTCGCCAAGGGCGCGCATGTCTCGACCGCGCTGGTGCTGGGCGGCGTCTCGCGCTTCAGTCAGGTCAAGAAGGTTGCGCCCGGCGTCGACATTCTGATCGCCACGCCCGGCCGCCTGACCGACCTGGTGCGCGAGGGCGACCTCATCCTTGCCGACACCAAATGGCTGGTGCTCGATGAGGGCGACCGCATGCTCGACATGGGCTTCATCAACGATGTCAAGCGTATTGCCAAGGCGACCGCGCCGGACCGGCAGACGGCACTGTTCTCGGCCACCATGCCCGATGAGATCGCAGAGCTTGCCAAGGGCTTGCTGAAGAACCCCGTCCGCATCGAAGTCTCGCCGCAAAGCACCGCTGCGGTCGAGATCGTGCAGAGCTTGGTGCTCGCCCGCACCAAGCAGAAGCGCCAGGTGCTGTCAAAGATGCTGGCCGACGAGGCGATGCGCTCGGTGATCGTGTTCTCGCGCACCAAGCATGGTGCCGACCGCGTCACCAAGGACCTTGCCCGTGACGGTTTCGAGGCGGCCGTCATCCACGGCAACAAGTCGCAGAACGCGCGCCAGAAGGCGCTCAACGATTTCCGCGACGGCTCGGTTCGCATCCTGGTCGCGACCGATATCGCGGCGCGCGGCATCGACGTGCCCGGCATCAGCCACGTCGTGAATTTCGACTTGCCCGACGAAGCGGAGAGCTATGTCCATCGTATCGGCCGCACCGGCCGCAACGGCAGGGACGGTATTGCGATCACGCTGTGCGATCCTTCGGAAAACGCCAAGCTGCGGCAGGTCGAGCGCATCATCCGCATGAAGCTGCCGGTCGTCGCCGACCATCTCGGCAGCCCGGATCCGCAGCGCGACCCCAGGGAAAAGGCCGAGCGTCATTTCGAACCGGCCAATGACCGCGAGCATCACGGTGCCCGTCGCGATGGCCGCCGCCCGGGCAACGGTGGCGACAACAAGCGCTTCGGCGGCAAGCCTCATGGCGAGCGCGCTCCGAAGCCGCAGGGCGAACGCCCGGCCGCGGCCAAGCCGAACGGCTCGAGCAAGCCCGATGGCTTCAAGCGCTTCAAAGGTAACAACAAGCGCCGCTTCGGCGGCAAGCGTCCGGCGAACCGGGCTGCCTGAGCCAAGAGCCGGATGATTTCAGGTCGAGTCGACCTGAAATCTGAATCCGGCTCTAAATCAAAGACATAGAGCATGATGTCGTCCGAAAACCGCTCCACACTTTTCGGCATCATGCTCTAGCAGAACCACGCGAACAGGAACGGCCGGAGCGATGATGCTTCGGCCGTTTTTCATTCCATTGGGCTGACTTCACTGGCCCGACTGCTGCTGCATCAGCGCCTTCACCCACACCACGATACGCTGGGTGAGAAAGGCTGTGGTCTGTGGCGACAGCACATCGCCGGCGATGACGTGATTGTCTGGATCGCCGGTGTCGTCGACCGGCACCAGCTCGTGCGGACCGCCCCAGCGCCCGGCGATCTCGCGCGTGCGGTCCGGCCGCACCACCTTGTCGGCATCCGAGAAGATGAAGAGGGCGGGGATTTTCGCCTTCTCGACCGGCGCCTCATAGGCGAGATTGGTGAGCGCCGCCATCGGCAGCACCGCCTTCATGGGGTATTTGGTGGTCCAGAATTTCTCGTGCAGTGCGTTGCGCGCGGGAAAACTGCGTTCCTTGCCGCCGACAAGCTCAGCGATTTGTCCGCCCCAGGGCATGGTGAGAACCTCGGCGCCGGAGGCCTTGACGCCGAAATTCGGCGATATGAATGCGATAGCGGCGACGCCGTCCGATGCACCAGGCCGGGTTGCGGCCCATGCCGCCAGCGAACCGCCGGTCGAGGTCCCGATGACGATCACCTTGTCACCGATGGCACGGCCGATGGCCAAAGCCTCCTCATAGTCGTTGACCCAGGCATTGACGCTGCCTTGCGCCATGGCCGCGCCGTCCTGGCCGTGGCCGGTCAGGCGCGTGTAGAAGAGGTTGCCTTCCAGTTCATCCGCAATGTCGTCCGGCAAGGGGCGGACCTCGCCCTTCGAGGCGGAAAACCCATGAATATAGACGATGGCCAAGGGCGTCTTGGCATGGACCATCGGGTTCGCCCAGATGATCTCTTTGTCGAGCCCGTCGCGGATGTTGGGCACGGCGGCCTCTTCACGCGCCAGATAGGCCTGCGGATCGTCGCCGATCGCCGACGGATTGAACCGGATTGTGGTGTCGACCGGCACGCGTGGGCCGAGGAAGAAAACGGCAATCAGGACGACTGCAAGGCCAAGCACCGCCAGCACGATCCGCCGCCCCATTACAGTCTCCAAGCTATGATTCTCAACCTATGGCCGTACCCGCCTGCAGGCAATCGCCGTTTCGCCGGCTTATGCCGCCTTGTCGCGGGATGGGTTTTTATCGCCGGGCAGCCTGCGATCGAAATGCAATGGCCGCCCCCACCAGTGGGTGGTGAGCCCGATGACGAAGCGGCCGATCGGTCGCGGAAGCAGGCCGAGCACCTTCAACGGCAAGCTTATGTGGTGCGGGAACGTCACTTCGAAGCCGCCCTTCCGGATGCCGCGAGCCATGCGGCGCGACGCGCGATGCACAGGCATGAGGCCCGGCATCGGCAGCTTGTTCTTTTCCGTCAGCGGCGTGTCGACGAAGCCTGGGTTGATGACCTGGATGCGGATGTTCATCTTGTCGAAATCGTATTTCAGCGACTCCGCCAGGATGTTGATCGCGGCCTTGGTGCCGCCATAGGCCGCCGTGGTCGGCCAGCCGGAGTAAGCAGTGACCGATCCCACCAGAACGATATGGCCGCGTCCGCGCACGCGCATATACTCGACGACAGGCACCACGCCGTTGACGATGCCGAAATAGTTTACGGCGAAGGAGCGGTGGAAATCGCGCACAACCAGATTCTCGCCAGGGGTGGCGATGTAGTTGCCGGCGTTGAAGACCGCAAGCACGATGGGCCCCATCTGCTCCTCGATCGCGGCGGCCGTGCGCGCCATGCCCTGCTCGTCGGTGACGTCGCAGGGAAAAGATTTCACATGTCCGGACATTTGCGCCGTTTCGACGACCAGCGTGTCGGCCGGATCTTCCGGCAGAGAGGTCACCGCGACGGCATAGCCTTGATTGGCAAGATCCTTGGCCAACGCGCGACCAAGCCCGCTGCTGCCGCCCGTGATCCAGGCGACACCGTCCTTCGGATTGGCCAGGTAGAGTGTCATGCGATGTCCTGCGAATGTTCGGGCTTGCTGTAGCGGCGAAGAAATCGAATGAAAAGAGCGCTTCTGCGCTTGGCGTTGAAATGATCGCAAGCATTGCAGCGTCCAGAATGCGACTGGACCAGACAAAATCTTACCTTGAAACCGGGGCGTCCGGTTTTTAGGGTCTCGCCGCACACATAAAGGAATCCCGCATGCCCCGTTCTGTGATCGAAGCGATCGGCAACACGCCCCTGATCCGGCTCAACAAGGCTTCGGAAGCGACCGGCTGTGAGATCCTCGGCAAGGCCGAGTTCATGAATCCGGGGCAATCGGTAAAGGATCGGGCCGGCCTGTTCATCATCCGCGATGCCGAGCAGCGCGGCCTGCTCAAGCCCGGGGGGCTGATCGTCGAAGGCACTGCCGGCAATACCGGCATCGGTTTGACGCTGGTGGCCAAGGCGCTCGGCTACCGCACCGTCATCGTCATTCCCGACACGCAGAGCCAGGAGAAGAAGGACACGATCAAGATCTTGGGCGCGGAGCTCATCGAAGTGCCGGCGGTGCCCTACAAGAACGCCAACAATTACATAAAACTGTCCGGCCGCCTTGCCGAGCAACTGGCGCGCTCGGAGCCGAACGGCGCGATCTGGGCCAACCAGTTCGACAATGTCGCCAACCGCGACGGCCATGTCCGCACGACTGCCCAGGAGATATGGGCTCAGACCGGCGGCAAGATCGATGGCTTCGTCTCGGCAGTGGGCTCCGGCGGCACGCTTGCGGGTGTCGCACTCGGGCTCAAGGGCAAGAGCAAGGACGTCAAGATCGCGCTCGCCGACCCGCTTGGAGCCGCGCTCTACAGTTTCTACACCAGCGGCGAGTTGAAATCCGACGGCAGCTCGATCACCGAAGGTATCGGCCAGGGCCGCATCACCGCCAATCTGGAAGACTTCACGCCGGATTTCTCCTACCAGGTCCCGGACGAGGAAGCGTTGCCCATCATCTTCGACCTGATCCAGGAAGAGGGGCTCTGCGTCGGCGGCTCGACCGGCATCAACATCGCCGGTGCCGTCCGGCTGGCGCGCGAGCTCGGACCCGGCCACACCATCGTGACGATCCTGGCCGACTACGGCACGCGCTACCAGGCCAAGCTCTTCAATCCGGAGTTCCTGCGCGGCAAGAACCTTCCGGTGCCGGGCTGGATGGAAGAAAAAGCCGATATTTCGGTGCCGTTCGAAAAGGTGGCATGATGGCGTACAAAACCGAAGCGCAGTTTCGCGACGACGCCTATCAGAAGACGGCGGAGGCCGTGGTCGTCGCGATCAACGATCGTGGCGGCATCCTTCTCGATCGTACAGTCTTTTATGCAACGTCCGGCGGGCAGCCGGGCGACACCGGGATATTAGAGCGCGCCGATGGCGACCGCATTGCGATCGCCGCCACCATCACCGGCGAGACCAAGGACGAGATCGTTCATGTGCCGGCACCGGAGCAGGCGCTGCCCGCGGTCGGCGAAAAGCTGAAGCTCCTGATCGACTGGGAGCGGCGGCACCTCCTGATGCGCATGCACTCCGCCTGTCACCT
Source organism: Mesorhizobium sp. B2-7-2 (assembly GCF_006440775.1). Classification (GTDB taxonomy): domain Bacteria; phylum Pseudomonadota; class Alphaproteobacteria; order Rhizobiales; family Rhizobiaceae; genus Mesorhizobium. The sequence goes on from NZ_VFTZ01000001.1 coordinate 11,788, forward strand.
GCTGACTGTCGTTTGCCCTTTCCCAATCACCGGGGCAGCGGTCGCAGAAGACGACAGCCGCGTCGACTTCGACATTCCCGACGCCGGCTTCACGAAGGAGGATGTGACGGCGAGGCTGATGGAGCTGGTGCGCGCCGACCATCCGATCTTCACCCGGCTGATCACCGACGAGGAACTCGCCGCCAATCCCGGCCTGGTCAAATCGAAGAACGTTCGCCCGCCGGTCGGCACCGGCAAGATCCGCCTGGTCTGCATCGGCGAGAGCGGCTCGATCGACAGCCAGCCATGCGGCGGAACGCATGTGAGGTCTACCGGCGAGGTCGGCGAGATTCATATCGGCAAGATCGAGAAGAAAGGCCGCGAGAACCGGCGCTTCCGCATCCGATTCGGACCGATGCCGGCGAACTGACGTTAAAGCTAGGCGGGGCAGGAGAATAAAATGGCGCAGGACAGTCCCTTCATCGTCGACGCCGATTGGCTGGAAAAGCGACTTGGCGAGCCGGGTCTCACCATTGTCGACGCTTCGTGGTATCTGCCGGCGCAAAAGCGCGACGCCCGTGCCGAATACGATGCCGCTCATATTCCGGGTGCTCGCTTCCTCGACCAGGATGCGGTGTCCGATCCGGATTCGAAACTGCCGCACACATTGGCATCGCCGCAGCATTTCGCCCAATATGTCGGCGCCATGGGCGTTTCGGCTGACGACACTATCGTCGTCTATGACGGGCCCGGCCTGTTCTCGGCGCCGCGCGCCTGGTGGATGTTCCGCGTCATGGGCGTCTTCCAGGTCTACATTCTCAATGGCGGATTTGACCGCTGGAAGGCCGAGGGGCGACCAGTGACGGCCGAGCCGACAAAGATCGCGCCGAGTGTCTTTTATGCCGATTTCGATGCCAGCCGGGTTGTCGGACTCGACGAGATGCGCAGGATCGTCGGCAGCCATGAGAGCCAGATCGCCGACGCGCGTTCGGCCGGCCGCTTTGCCGGAACCGATCCGGAGCCGCGTGCGGGCGTCCGTTCGGGCCATATGCCTGGCGCGCATAACGTTCCGATCACGGCGCTTGCCGAGAATGGCGAGCTGCTGCCCAAGGACCGCTTGCGCAAGGCGATCGAGGATGCGGGCATCGACCTGTCGAAACCGGTCGTGACGTCGTGCGGCTCGGGCATCACGGCGGCGGCGATCACGCTGGCGCTCGAGACGCTCGGCCACACCGACAACCGGCTTTACGACGGGTCCTGGACCGAGTGGGGCGGTCTCAGCGACACACCGGTGGTGACGGGGAAAGAATGATGGAAAACGGCGCGCCGCAGGATATCGAAGTGACGGTCACATTCCTGGAGATGCACGCGGCTCCGGCGGTTTCGCCGCCGATCCCTTACAATCGCCAGATCGCGCTGCTGAAGACGAAAGATATCCCGCTTCATTTCTACCGCTATCTGATGGATCGCGTCGGGCGCAAATGGCATTGGGTCAATGTGCTGAGGCTCAGCGACGAGGAGCTTGCCGCCAGCTTGCACCGCGAGGACCGAGACATCCGCGTGCTCTATCTCGACGGCGCGCCCGCCGGCTTCTTCGACCTCAAGCCGCATCTGCCGGACGAGGTGGAGCTCGCCTATTTCGGCATGATGGAGCATGCGCATGGTCAAGGCATCGGCCGCTGGTTCCTTGGCGCCGCGATCTCGGCGGCCTGGGCGCATGGGCCAAGGCGCGTCACCGTGCAGACCTGCACGCTCGACCATCCGGCAGCTCTGCCGCTTTATCAGAAGCTGGGCTTCACGCCGGTGGCGCAGAAGAGAGAGGTCGTGCATCCGCTGACCTTCGCCGAGCGCTCGGCCAGCGTCATGCGAGACTAGAGCAATTCCAGGACTGGTGAGAAACGGTTCCGCCAGTCAGGAATCGGGTGGGAGGCATTGTCGCCACGGCATAATTTCCGGAGATCGACACCGGAGATCTGCCATGAGCATCCAGTTCAAAGCCTTGCCGACCGAAGCCGTGCGCGCCTTGCAGCGGGGTGGGCCCGATGCCTACGGCCGCACCCCGGAGCACCGCATTTCCGACGGCGACGGCGTGCCATGCAGGCATTGCCTCAGGAATGTCGCCGAAGGTGACGGCTATCTGATCGTTGCCTACCGGCCGTTTCCGGAACTGCAGCCCTATGCCGAAACCGGCCCGATCTTCCTACATGCCGAGGAATGCGAGCGCGCAGCCGAAGGGGATGCGCTGCCGGAGATGCTCGAAAGCAGCGACTATATCGTCAGGGGTTACGGCAGGGACGATCGCATCGTTTATGGCAGCGGCGCCGTCACGCCGACCGGCGAGATTGCCGCCCGCGCGCGGACGCTGTTTGGGCGCGACGACATCGCCTACATCCATGTCCGCTCGGCCCGCAACAATTGCTATCAATGCCGCATCGAGCGGGCATGAGCCAAAAAAGAAGCCCGCCGATGGTCGGGCGGGCCGTTGGAGGGTCTGACAGAAGCTGTCGGGCCAGTGCCGTTCGGGCCGGACTTGTCCGACCCGGCAAGCAACTCAGGCCGCCAGTAACGGTCCGTCTCTAGACATCTTTCTCGTCGAGCGAATGTGAAGCATTTCACACAAGACCGCATAATGGCGGAAGAGCGAAAAGAGGCGCGTTTTCAAGACCGTCGTATTCTCGTCGTACTGCTGCGCTAAAAAGCAGTGGTTGCGATGTGTCGACCGCGGATGGACCGGCGGCAGATCGTGACAGTCGAGGAAGCGGGGCTTTTTGCTCCGCTTTTTTGTTGCCAAAATTTTCGACGGAAGCGCAGTTTCCGCGCAAGAAAAAGCCCGCCGGAATGACCCGGCGGGCGACTGAAGGAAATCGTTGCGGATTATCAGGCGGCAAGGACCGCCTTCGGTTCGACCATTTCGTAGCCGAGCGCCTCGGCGACGGCGCGGTTGGTGATCTTGCCCTTGTGGACATTGAGGCCGTTGCGCAAATGGTGGTCGTCGACCAGCGCCTTGAGGCCCTTGTCGGCGAGCTGCAGGCCATAGTGCAGCGTCGCGTTGTTGAGCGCGTGCGCCGAAGTGACCGGCACGGCGCCAGGCATGTTTGCGACGCAATAGTGGATCACGCCGTCGACCTCATAGGTCGGATCGGCGTGCGTCGTGGCATGCGAGGTCTCGAAGCAACCGCCCTGATCGATCGCGACGTCGACCAGCACCGAGCCCTTCTTCATGCCGGAAAGCATTTCGCGGGTGACGAGCTTGGGCGCGGCGGCGCCCGGGATCAGCACGGCGCCGATGACGACATCGGCCGAGAAGCATTCTTCCTCCAGCGCTTCGACGGTCGAGTAGCGTGTATGGACGCGGCCGCCGAAGATGTCGTCGAGCTGGCGAAGACGCGGGATCGAGCGGTCGATGATGGTGACGTCGGCGCCGAGGCCGACAGCCATCTTGGCTGCATGCAGGCCGACGACGCCGCCGCCGAGCACGGTGACCTTGCCGGGCAGCACGCCGGGCACACCGCCGAGCAGCACGCCGCGGCCGCCATTGGCCTTCTGCAGCGCAGTCGCGCCGGCCTGGATCGACAGGCGGCCGGCGACTTCCGACATCGGCGCGAGCAGCGGCAGGCCGCCGCGGTCGTCGGTCACGGTCTCATAGGCAATCGCGGTGACGCCCGAGCCAAGAAGACCCTTGGTCTGCTCCGGATCCGGAGCCAAATGGAGATAGGTGTAGAGAATCTGGCCGTCGCGCAGCTGCACCCATTCGTTGGGCTGCGGCTCCTTGACCTTGACGATCATGTCCGACTTGGCGAACACGTCGGCGGCCGTCTTGGCGATGGTGGCGCCGGCGGCGCGATAGGCGTTGTCGTCGGCGCCGATGCCGGCGCCAGCACCGGTCTCGACCAGCACTTCATGGCCATGCGCGACATATTCGCGGACCGAGCCCGGCGTCAGGCCGACGCGATATTCGTGGTTCTTGATTTCCTTGGGGCAGCCGACACGCATCTTTCTTCTCCCTGTCCGCGCCCTTCAAGGGGCGCTCTCACTGTCGCTCGTGCATGTCACCGGGTCGAAAATATGCGGAGGGTGGACACGCAGTAACCGCAGTCAACCACGAATCGTTCCGTATGTGTTTGCGAATGCACTTGCGGCAATGGTCGCTCTTCGATAATCGTTGCGCAAAACGACTTGAAATTCGCAGGAACCACGAAAAATGCGGCTCGACAGGATTGATATCGCCATTCTGGAGACTTTGCAGAAGGATGGCCGGATCCCCAATGCGGCGCTCGCGGAGAAGGTCGGCCTTTCCCAATCGGCCTGTTCGCGCCGGCTCGACAATCTGGAGAAGTCCGGAACCATCCGCGGCTACCACGCGCGGCTGTCCAATTCCGCGCTCGGCCACCAGATGACGGCGATCGTGCACATATCGCTGTCGGGGCAATTCGAAAAGACGCTGTCGGATTTCGAGGCGGCGATCAAGCGCTGCCCGAACGTGCTCTCCTGCCATCTGATGTCGGGCGAATACGACTACATCCTGCGCATCGCGGCGAAGGATCTCGTCGACTATGAGCGTATCCACAAGGAATGGCTGTCGGCCATGCCGCACGTGACCAAGATCAACTCGTCCTTTGCGCTGCGCGAGATCGTCGATCGTACGGCGGTCGGGCTGCGGCCTGAGATGGCTTAAACCGCTGCGGCTTCGGTCACCACAGTAGTCATTGGGATATCGTGCGGCTGCGGGTAGATGGTCGGAATGCGCTGCAATTCGTAGCCGACGCCGATGACCAGCGGCCTGAACGGCATTGCGGCAAGCGTGCGATCGTAAAAGCCGCCGCCATAACCCAGCCGATAGTTACCTGGATCGATGCCGACGATCGGCGAGATCACGATGTCGGGCAGCACCGGGTCGCCCTCGGCCGGGATCGGAATGTTCCACACGCCCTTTTCCAGCCGGTCGCCCTGTTTGTAGGCGCGAAACACCAGCGGCTGCCCCTTCTCGATGACGACGGGCAGCGCGGTGCGCCCACCGCGATCGTTGATCGAGGCCATCCAGCCACGCAGATCCGGCTCGCCGCGAAATGGCCAGTAGAGGCTGACCATCCGGCCGGCTATGTCGCCGATCAGCGCGTCGAGGCCTTTCGCGATGCGTGCCGACATGGCGGCGCGCGCATCGGCTGAAACGGCGAGGCGCCCGGTGATGAGTCGCTCACGCTCGGCCTTGCGCCATCGCCGAACATCCGTCCAGTCGGAGAGCGGCTCCCGGTATTCCGGGTCGAGTTCGTGCATGAAGCAGGGCGGTGAGGCGTATTGGGCCGGGCCTTCGTCGTCGTGTTTGTCAGCCATGCTTGGCTCCCGTCGTTTTGTTTCACGCTATACTCGCGCCTGTGCGACCGCATGTGCATTCACGACGCCGCACGACGACTCCCGGGCATGACCGTTGCCATGCGCAATATTGTTGCAGTGCACAAAAATACTTACATCATCAGTAGGATTGCACTTTGGCGAGGTGGAATGAAATGAGCGAAACCGAGCATAAAGTCGTTGTCGTCGGCGCCGGCTTCGGCGGCCTCGAACTCACGCGCGCGCTGGCGGGAGCTCCGGTGCGCATCACCATGATCGACAAGCGCAACCACCATCTCTTCCAACCGCTGCTTTACCAGGTGGCGACGACGTCGCTGGCGACCTCGGAAGTCGCCTGGCCGATTCGCCATCTTCTGCGCAGGCGCAAGGACGTGACGACGCTTCTCGGCAATGTCACCGGCGTCGACCGCGCCGGCAAGCGCGTGCTGATCGAGGACGGCAGCTCGATCCCCTATGACACGCTGGTGCTCGCCACCGGCGCGCGCCACGCCTATTTCGGCCATGACGAATGGGAGCCGTTCGCACCGGGTCTGAAGACGCTTGAGGATGCCACGACGATCCGGCGCCGTATCCTGCTCGCTTTCGAGCAGGCCGAGCGCGAAACCGATCCGGCCAGGCGCCAGGCGCTGCTGACGCTGGTCATCGTCGGCGGCGGGCCGACCGGTGTCGAGCTCGCCGGTACCATTGTCGAGCTCGCGCATGACACATTGCGCGGCGAGTTCCGCAACATCGACCCAAGCCAGGCGCGCGTCGTGCTGATCGAAGCCGGCGACCGGATCCTGGCCAATTTCGCGCCGCAGCTTTCCGACTATGCCCGCAAGGCGCTGGAACGGCTGGGCGTCACCATCGAGCTCGGGCGCCCCGTCACCAAGCTCGATGCCGAAGGGGTGGTCTTCGGCGACACGCGCCTGCCGGCAAGAACGATCATCTGGGCGGCCGGCGTTGCCGCTTCGCCGGCGGCCGAATGGCTGGGAGCGCCGGCCGACCGAGCGGGCAGGGTATTCGTCGAACCAGACCTCACCGTGCCGGGCAGTCCAGACATTTTCGTCATCGGCGACACCGCGCATGTGCTGCGGCCGGATGGAAGGCCGGTGCCGGGTGTGGCGCCCTCCGCCAAGCAGGAGGGCAAGCATGTTGCCGCGACGATCAAGGCGCGGCTCGCCGGCGACATGGCGAAGCGTCCTTTCCAATACCGTCATGACGGCGATCTGGCGACGATCGGCAAGCGCGCCGCCGCCATCGATTTCGGCTGGATCAAGCTCACCGGCTGGCTCGCCTGGTGGCTCTGGGGCATAGCGCACATCTATTTCCTGATCGATTTCCGCAACCGCCTGGCGGTCTCGCTTAGCTGGCTATGGATATACTTTACGGGCCAGCGCAGTGCGCGCCTGATCACGCAGGGCGATGACGACAAAAGCTGATCGCCCCGCTGCAGCCTGCTTCATCGACCCGTCACCTTGTCGTGATTGAACGGCTTTCCGCGCACGTGGACTCAACGCGCCTTCAGCGCCATGCTCCGTGCCTGGGGCAAGGGGTTGTCGCGTTGTCGAAGAGGAGAAGAAAATGTCACGACTGCCCATCTCCCGTCGCGAATTCCTGGCCGGCGTCGCTGCCGGCAGCGCACTGATCATGCTGCATCCGTTCTCCGCCCGCGCCGCAGCCAACCAGGCGCATCTCAGGATCATGGAGACGACCGACATCCATGTGAACCTGTTGCCTTACGATTATTACGCCGACAAAGCGAACGACACGATGGGCCTGTCGCGCACCGCCTCGCTGATCGACGCGGTGCGCAAGGAAGCCACGAATTCGATGCTGATCGACAATGGCGACCTGCTGCAGGGCAGCCCGATGGGTGACTATGTCGCCTATGAGGAGGGCATGAAAGATGGCGACCTGCACCCGGTCATGAAGGGCATGAACCTCCTCGGCTATGAATGCTCGACGCTCGGCAACCATGAATTCAATTACGGCCTGTCCTTTCTCGACAAGGTGCTGGCCGGCGCCAACTTTCCCTTCGTCTGCGCGAACCTGATCCGCGGCACCACGCTTGCCACGAGCCCGCGCGACGACAAGCTCTACCTCAAGCCTTATGTGATCCTCGACAGGAAGATCAAGGATGGGTCGGGTGCCGAGCAACCGATCAGGATCGGCGTCATCGGCTTCGTGCCGCCCCAGATCATGGTCTGGGACCTGAAGAACCTCGAAGGCAACGTCCAGACGCGCGACATCGTCGAGGCGGCCAAGGCCTGGGTGCCGCAGATCAGGGAAGAAGGCGCCGACATCGTCATCGCGCTCTCGCATTCCGGCATCGACATCAAGCAGGGCGACAAGATGGAGAATGCCTCCTTCTTCGTCGCCGGCGTCGAGGGCATCGACGCGGTCTTCACCGGCCACCAGCACTTGGTCTTCCCCGGCAAGAAGGATTTCCAGGCGCTCGCAGGCGTCGACACCGAAAAGGGCACGCTGCAGGCCAAGCCGGCGGTCATGGGTGGCTTCTGGGGATCGCATATGGGTCTGATCGACCTGCTTCTGGAGCGTGACGGCTCGACATGGCGGGTCGTCTCGGCCACCTCCGAGGCGCGGCCGATCTATGAGCGCGTCGACAACAAGAACAAGGCGACGGTTGGCGACGACAAGCGCATCATCGCCGCGCTCGAGCAGGACCACGAGGCAACCCTTGCCTATGTCCGCCGCCCCGTCGGCAAGACCTCGGCGCCGCTCTATTCCTATTTCGCTCTGGTGGCCGATGATCCATCGGTGCAGATCGTCAACCAGGCGCAGACCTGGTATCTCAAGGACATATTGAAGAGCACTGGGTGGAAGGACGTGCCGCTGCTATCGGCGGCAGCACCCTTCAAGGCCGGCGGCCGCAACGGCGCCGACTATTATACCGACGTTCCAGTGGGCGATATCGCCATCAAGAACGTCGCCGATCTCTATCTCTATCCGAACACGGTGCGCGCCGTCGAAATCACCGGCGCCGAGGTGAAGGAATGGCTGGAGATGTCGGCCGGCATCTTCAACCATATCGAGCCGGGCAAGGCGGATCAGCCGCTCATCAACACCGATTTCCCGTCCTACAATTTCGACGTCATCGATGGCGTCACCTACAGGATCGACCTGTCGCAGCCGCCGAAATACGATGCCAAGGGCGGCATCGCGAACACAGGCTCCAACCGCATCGCCGACCTGAAATTCGACGGAAAACCGATTGATCCGGCAGCGAAATTCGTCGTTGCCACCAACAACTACCGTGCCGGCGGCGGCGGCAATTTTCCCGATATCAACGCCTCGAAGATCATCTATGAGGCGCCCGACACCAACCGCGACGTGATCGTGCGCTTTGTCGTCAGCGAGGGCACCATCAATCCGTCGGCGGACGGCAACTGGTCGTTCGCGCCTCTGCCCGGCGCCAGCGTCGTCTTCGAGACCGGCCCGAGGGCCAAGGATTTCATTGCCGAGGTCAAGTCGTTGAAGATCGAGCCGGCAGGCGAGGGCGAGGCGGGTTTCGCCAAATACCGCATCACGCTTTGACGCCGTGCAGCGTCGACGCGGCTGCCTGGGCGGCCGCCCGCGCCGCCGCTGACGGGAAAGCGCTTCAGGCAAAAAGCAGTGAACTGCCAAAATCGCTGCCCCGGCCGCTCTGGTTCCGGCCGTCCGCATGGGATAGTTTTAGCCATGCGTTATGTGATCGTCATCGCCTCCATCACCTTCTTCCTGTTTTGGGACGGCCTCTACAATCGCGGCCACTACCTCGACGTGACCGTGCGGGAAGTCTCGCGCATCGTGCGCTACGTTACCGGGTAAGGTCTCGCCGGTTTCGCATCGCGGGCGCGACATCGTTGCCGGTTGACGCCTGGGCATTGCTCCCACAAAAACGCCGCTGAAGCGAAGACCAGGGAGGCTGGCTTGATCCGGCACATCGTTTTCTTCAGCGTGCGGCGCAAGGAAGATGTCGAGACTGTGCGCTCGGGCCTGCTGGCGCTCGGCAAGATTCCGCACTCGAAGCATTTCGAGGTGACGCTCAACACCAAGGTCGATCAGTTCTCCAATGCGATCGATGTCGTCGTCTATGCCGAGTTCGAGGACGAGGCGGCGCTTGCCGCTTACAAGGCGCATCCGATTTATGCGGATACGACCAGCAAGGTGAAGCCGCTGCGCGAACTGCGCTATTCGGCCGATGTTGTGGCCGCTGCCTGAAGCGGCAGAGCACGGTCCGTCGGGCCGCCGCTCTTGAACAGCCGGCCGGAATGAGGCACACCGCGCCGGCATGACCAGAAACTCCGCCCATCCGCTCGACCATCTCGTGTTGCCGACACGGAACCTCGATGCCGCGCGGTCGCGTCTGGCCTCGCTCGGCTTCGTCGTCGCCCCCACGGGCATCCACCCGTTCGGCTCGGAGAACGCCTGCGTCTTTTTTGCCGACGGCACCTATCTCGAGCCGCTGGCGGTGGGAAATGAACAGGCGGCAAGACAAGCGATTGCGGCCGGCAATGTTTTCATAGCGCGCGATCGCCTTTATCGCGAGCGGCTGGGCGAGGAAGGTTTTTCCGCCGTCGTGCTTGGAACCGGCAATGCCGATGCCGACCATATGCGTTTTGTCGAAGCCGGTCTGTCAGCCGGCGATACGCTGCGTTTCTCACGCGCGTTCACCGATGCGAACGGAAAGAGCGACACGGCGTCCTTCAAGCTGGCCTTCGCGGCCGGCAAGGGAGCGACGGACGCCTTCCTCTTCGCCTGCGAGCGCGTGAACCCGCCGAAGATCGATCGCACGGCGCTGCAGGCCCATGCCAATGGCGTGTCCGGCATCGTCGAGGTGATCGCCGTGAGCGATGTGCCTGCCGCGCAGATCGCATTGATCTCGATCGCCGCCGGCTCAGAGGCAGACGGTGACGCGGTGCGGCTGCCAAATGGGGTCCTGAGCATCGTCACGCCCGAAACCTACGCGCAGCGCTTCGGCCTGGCGGCCGAACCCTCACCGCATTTACGGTTTCAGGCGGTTGTTTTCTCGATCCGCGACAAAGCTACAGCGGCGCACGCGCTTGCGGCCGGGGCCATCGATCACGACATGAACGGCAATGACATCGTCGTTCCGCCGGCGCCCGGACAGGGCGCCGCCTTCATCTTCCGGGAGATCCCATGAGCAAGCCCCAGGCGCCCAACGCATCGGTAACCGTCGGCAAGGTCGTCTTCGCCAACAATGCGCCGCTGTCGCTAATCGCCGGCCCGTGCCAGCTTGAATCGCGCCAGCACGCTTTCGACATGGCCGGCGCGCTGAAGGAGCTGACGGAACGTCTGGGTATCGGACTCGTCTACAAGACCAGCTACGACAAGGCCAACCGCACCTCTCTGTCGGCGACGCGCGGCGCGGGACTCGATGCGGCGATGCCGATCTTCGACGATCTGCGCAAGGAGTTTGGCCTTCCTGTGCTGACTGACGTCCACAACGAGGAGCAATGCGCGATCGTAGCACCCCATGTCGATGTCCTGCAGATTCCCGCCTTCCTGTCGCGCCAGACTGACATGCTGGTCGCCGCCGCCAGGACCGGCAAGGTCATCAACGTGAAGAAGGGGCAGTTCCTCGCGCCCTGGGACATGAAGAATGTCGTCGCCAAGATCACCGGCTCCGGCAACCCGAATGTGCTCACCACCGAGCGCGGCGTCTCGTTCGGCTACAACACGCTGGTCTCGGACATGCGCGCTCTGCCGGTCATGGCCGAGATCGGCGCCCCGGTGATCTTCGACGCCACCCATTCCGTGCAGCAGCCGGGCGGGCAGGGCGGCTCGTCCGGCGGCGAACGGCGCTTCGTCGCGACGCTCTCGCGCGCGGCCGTTGCCGTCGGTGTCGCCGGCGTCTTCATCGAAACCCATCAGGACCCGGACAATTCGACGTCTTCGGATGGCCCCAACATGGTGCCTCTCAAGGACATGCCGGCGTTGCTGGAGAAGCTCATGGCCTTTGATCGGATCGCCAAGGGCCACTGATTCCAGCGGCGGACCTCGATCCTGGGCCGGCTTGTGGTGAGCGGGGGCTGCCTCACCGACAGCTGAGCAAATCGTCGGGAACCTTAGCGCGCTCCTCTCATTGTCGGTGCATGCATTCAACGAGAGGAGCACCATCATGACTACTCCGTCCGGGCATACCGAAGCCATTGCCGCCTCGCGCGTCATCGGCACGTCGGTCTATAACACCGAAGGCAAGAGCATCGGCAGCATCGAGGACGTGATGCTCGACAAGATGTCGAACGGCATCATGTTCGCCGTGATCGGTTTCGGCGGCTTCCTCGGCATGGGCGAGAAGTACCACGCGATTCCGTGGGCGACGCTCGATTATGACGAGGATCAAGGCGGCTATGTCGTGCCGTTCACCAAGGAGCAGCTCCAGGCGGCACCGGCATATTCGATCGAGGAATTGACCGGCGCTGACGGCGAAGCCGCCCGCGATGCTTCATTCCAGTATTACCATGTGAAGCCCTATTGGCATTGATTGCACGATCGGCAAGCTGGGAATCGAAAGGCCCCCGATATAAAGCCGGGGGCCTTTGACGTTTAACTACTCCGCCGCGTTGAGAGTCGATAGCTCCACCGAGCTCTGCTGGGGTTTCTGATCGTCGCATGACGTCAGGAACGCTGCGGCGATCAGGAACAAACTCACGATACCGCTCAACTGGGACATGGCGAAACTCCTCCTGTTTCGCCCCGCGCGAACGCGACCTTAGATGAGATGGTCACACAGCGCGCATGACTTATGATGACAGAAAATTGCGCTTCGTGAATCACGCCCGCGGCAATAAATGCGGGCCCGCCGATTGCCTTTTGCTCTGCTTTGGCTAAGAGGGGCGCGACGCTTCAATCGATCAATCGGGGACATCGCAAATGACCGCCATCATCGACATTGTCGGGCGTGAAATCCTGGACAGCCGTGGCAATCCGACCGTCGAGGTCGACGTGGTGCTGGAGGACGGCTCCATGGGCCGCGCCGCTGTGCCGTCGGGCGCATCGACCGGCGCGCATGAGGCGGTCGAAATGCGGGACGGCGGGCCGCGCTATCTCGGCAAGGGCGTGCAGCGCGCTGTCGAAGCGGTTAACGGCGAGCTGTTCGAGGCGATCGGTGGCATGGAAGCCGAGAACCAGATCCATATCGACCAGACGATGATCGAGCTCGACGGCACGCCGAACAAGAGCCGCCTCGGCGCCAACGCCATCCTCGGCGTATCGCTGGCGGTCGCCAAGGCCGCGGCCGAGGCCGCCGGCCTGCCGCTCTACCGCTATGTCGGCGGCACCAAGGCGCACATCCTGCCGGTGCCGATGATGAACATCATCAACGGCGGCGCGCATGCCGACAACCCGATCGACTTCCAGGAGTTCATGATCCTGCCGATCGGCGCGCCGACGCTGCGCGACGGCGTGCGCTGGGGCTCGGAGATTTTCCACACGCTGCGCAAGAAGCTCAAGGATGCCGGCCACAACACCAATGTCGGCGACGAGGGCGGCTTCGCTCCCAACCTGAAGAGCGCGCCTTCGGCGCTCGATTTCATCATGGAATCGATCGAGAAGGCCGGCTTCAAGCCGGGTGAGGACGTGGCCCTAGGTCTCGATTGCGCGGCGACCGAGTTCTTCAAGGACGGCAATTACGTCTATGAGGGCGAGAAGAAGACCCGCGATCCGAAGGCGCAGGCCAAGTATCTTGCCAAGCTCGCTGCCGACTATCCGATCATCACCATCGAGGACGGCCTTGCCGAGGACGATTGGGAAGGCTGGAAGATCCTGACCGACCTGATCGGCAAGAAGACCCAGCTCGTCGGCGACGACCTCTTCGTCACCAATACGGCGCGGCTGCGCGACGGTATCCGCATGGGCGTCGCCAATTCGATCCTGGTCAAGGTCAACCAGATCGGCTCGCTGACCGAGACGCTTGACGCCGTCGAGACCGCGCACAAGGCCGGCTACACCGCCGTCATGTCGCACCGCTCGGGCGAGACCGAGGATTCGACCATCGCCGACCTCGCCGTCGCCACCAATTGCGGGCAGATCAAGACCGGCTCCCTGTCGCGTTCGGACCGCATGGCCAAATACAACCAGCTCATCCGCATCGAGGAAGAGCTCGGCAAGCAGGCGCGCTACGCAGGCAAGTCGGTGGTCAAGGGCTGATCCCGGCAATTTCCAGGGAATGTAAGCGCGCTCGTTCGCTGAGCCGCTAATGCATGTCGCTCAAAAGTACTCAGCGGTTTTGAGAGAACGACATCAAAACAAGACTTTAGAGCGCGTCGCAGGGCCTCGCGCGACGCGCCTGGGAGCACCGCGCTCCTCAAGCGCTTTCCGTGCGATGCACGCCGAGCGCCGCCGAGAGGCCTCCTGTGATTTTCAGCATCACGTCCGGCTCGTTTCGGTCGACCCCGTAGACGTAGCCCGGGAAATCGAGCGGTTTCTGGTGAGACCAGATTGCCTCATGCCGGTCGGGGGGCAGGACTTGCGCCGGGTCGCCGACGGCGATCCAGCCGATCGGTACGACGGCGCCCGGCTCGAGGCGGGTGCGTAGGTGAACGGTGCCGTTGATGCGGACTTCCGATCCGCGGCCTATGTGTGCGCCATGGAATACCGCGGCGCCCGTAGCGATAAAAACCTCATCGCCGACTTCTGCGCCGACCACGTGGCTATTGGGACCTACAATGCAATAGTTCCCAATCGTGCAAGGGTGACGCGCTGTGGCGCGGATCACCGCATTCTCCAGCACGATGCAGTAGCGGCCAATGCGGATCGAGCCGCCCGCCTCCGCCACGATGCGGGCGCCATGCATGACCCGGCTGCCAGCGCCAACGGTGACATCGCCACATACGGTGGCGTCCGGGGCGACCCACGCATCTGTATCGATCGCCGGCGAATGCCCAGCGTAAGAAATGATCATCGCTCGCTCTCCTGTTTCTCGATCTCAGCGGCGCGACAGCCGATCGGACAAACCTCGGCTCCGCAAAGATCATGCTCGCAGAGGCGACAGGTTGTTCTCGCGAAGGCCCGGGAAGTCGTCGCGCCCGCAAGAATCCTATCCAGCATGGAAACAAAGCGCGGCCGCTCATCCGGTCTCAGTGCCGACAGCAATCCGTCAAGCGCGGTGAGCCGGAGAGCCTGCATCTCCTTGACTAGGGCGTGGCCTCTCTCCGTTAGCATCAGCGGCGTGACACGACCCTCCGGTTTGCCACGCACAATCAGCGCCTGCCGCTCCAACCCGTCGATCAAACGTACAGCAGTCGGTTGACTGACACCGACAATTTCAGCGAGTTGCGTCGTCGTCAGTCCCCGCTTGAAGTGCAGCATCGACAGCACCGCCGCCGCGCTCGGCGAAAGCTCCCTCAAGGATGCTTCCGTCCTGTCGCGAATCACGACGCCGAGAGCGCCGAGCTTGTTGGCGTCCAATAATTGCATAGCGTATGCATGCATCATTTCAGAACGACGTCAACCTTTTTCACGAATGCGGGCCACGCGACCGCAAACACGTCGAGGCAACTTGCCCGCCGGTCATTCCACTTCGCCAAAGTCCACGGTCCGTAACCGTCCATTAAGCACAATCGGGCGAAATACGATTCATGGCCGCTTGCGTTCGCGGCCGCGAGGGTTCGGGTCATGTGGACACGTCAGCACAAGCAGAGAAACACCGGCAGGCTGATCATCCCTTCGCTTTGCGTGCTCTTCCTGGCCTATTTCGGCTTCCATGCCTATCACGGCGAATTCGGCATCTATTCCAAATATCGGCTGCAGGCCCAGGCGGTTGAATTGCAGGCCCAGCTTGACGCCGTGAAGGCGCGCCGGATCGACTTCGAGCGCCGTGTCCAGCTGATGCATGAGGGTACGCTGGAGAAGGATATGCTTGACGAGCAGGCCCGAAAGGCGCTCAATCTGTCCCATCCCGACGAAATCACCATCATGTTGCCTGTCTCGGCGAAATAACTGAATTTCGGTTAATCGATCTTATTTTCAATGATTCTAATCGCTTAGATGCATGCCAGCCATGCGTTTTTCAGCATGGCGCAATACATCCTTGCATGTTAGCTTTCCGCAATCGGTGGGGAGACGATCGATCTCCCTGAATGTCCGCGAAGAGACGCCAACAGGGAGTGACGCATGGCCACCGCCGCCAAAAAAGCGCCCGCAAAATCCAGATCCGACAAACAGCCCAATCTGTCAGCGCCCAAACCGGCGGATTTCACCAAAGAAGAAGAGCTTTCCGCCTACCGGCACATGCTTTTGATCCGCCGCTTCGAGGAGAAGGCGGGCCAGCTTTACGGCATGGGCTTCATCGGCGGCTTCTGCCACCTCTATATCGGCCAGGAGGCCGTGGTCACCGGCATGAAGATGGCGCTGGTCGAAGGCGACCAGATGATCACCGCCTATCGCGACCATGGCCACATGCTGGCGATGGAGCTGTCGCCGCGCGGCGTCATGGCCGAGTTGACTGGCCGCCGTGGCGGCCTGTCGAAGGGCAAGGGCGGCTCGATGCACATGTTCTCCAAGGAGAAGCATTTCTATGGCGGCCACGGCATTGTCGGCGCGCAGGTGTCGCTCGGCACCGGTCTTGCCTTCGCCAACCGCTACCGCGACAACAAGAATGTCTCGCTGACCTATTTCGGCGACGGCGCCGCCAACCAGGGCCAGGTCTATGAAAGCTTCAACATGGCCTCGCTGTGGAAGCTGCCGGTGATCTACATCATCGAGAACAACCGCTACGCCATGGGCACGTCCGTGTCGCGCTCGTCGGCCGAGACCGACTTCTCGCATCGCGGCGCTTCCTTCAAGATCCCCGGCATCCAGGTCGACGGCATGGACGTCCGCGCGGTGAAGTCGGCGGCCGATCTGGCCACAGAATGGTGCCGTGCCGGCAACGGTCCGCTCATCCTCGAGATGCAGACCTATCGCTATCGCGGCCATTCGATGTCCGATCCGGCGAAATACCGCTCCAAGGAGGAAGTGCAGAAGATGCGCTCCGAGCGTGACCCGATCGAGCAGGTCCGGGTGCGGCTGCTCGACAAGAAGTGGGCAAGCGAGGACGAGCTCAAGGCCATCGACAAAGAAGTCCGCGACATCGTCGCCGACGCCGCCGAATTCGCCCAGAACGACGCCGAGCCGGATCCGTCCGAGCTCTGGACCGACATCGTACTCTAAGGAGAGGGCAAGGACATGCCGATCGAAATTCTCATGCCCGCGCTGTCGCCGACGATGGAAGAGGGCAATCTTTCCAAATGGCTGAAGAACGAAGGCGACAAGGTCGTCGCCGGTGACGTCATCGCCGAGATCGAGACCGACAAGGCGACGATGGAGGTCGAAGCCGTCGACGAAGGCACGCTGGCCAAGATCGTGGTTCCCGCCGGCAGTGAAGGCGTCAAGGTCAACGCGGTGATTGCCGTGCTTGCCGTCGACGGCGAGGACGTCGACAAGGCCGGCGAAGGTGTCGGTGAAGAACCCGCCAAGGCTGAAAAAGCCACGCCGGCGCCAGCCCCCGCTGCGGCCAAGGGCGACGCTGCCGCTCCTGTCGCCGCCGCGCCGAAGGCGGAAATCGCCGCCGATCCGGATATACCCGCCGGCACCGAGATGGTTTCCACCACGGTGCGCGAAGCGCTCCGTGACGCCATGGCCGAGGAGATGCGCCGCGACGGCGATGTCTTCGTCATGGGCGAGGAAGTTGCCGAGTACCAAGGCGCCTACAAGATCACGCAGGGCCTGCTGCAGGAATTCGGGCCGAGGCGCGTCGTCGACACGCCGATCACCGAGCATGGCTTTGCCGGCGTCGGCGTCGGCGCCGCGATGGCGGGGCTGAAGCCGATCGTCGAGTTCATGACCTTCAACTTCGCCATGCAGGCGATCGACCAGATCATCAACTCGGCCGCCAAGACGCTCTATATGTCCGGCGGCCAGATGGGCGCGCCGATCGTGTTCCGCGGGCCCAACGGTGCGGCTGCCCGCGTCGCCGCCCAGCACTCGCAGTGCTATGCCGCCTGGTACAGCCATATCCCCGGCCTGAAGGTGGTGATGCCCTATACGGCTGCCGACGCCAAGGGCCTGCTCAAGGCCGCGATCCGCGATCCGAACCCGGTCATCTTCCTGGAGAACGAGATCCTCTACGGCCATTCCTTCGATGTGCCGAAGCTCGACGACTTCGTGCTGCCGATCGGCAAGGCGCGTATCCACAAGCAGGGCAAGGACGTCACCCTGGTCTCCTTCGGCATCGGCATGACCTATGCGCTCAAGGCGGAAGCCGAGTTGCGCGGCATGGGCATCGACGCCGAGATCATCGATCTCAGAACCATCCGTCCGCTCGACTTCGACACGATCATCGCCTCTGTGAAGAAGACCAACCGTCTCGTGGTGGTGGAAGAAGGTTTTCCGCAGAACTCGGTCGGCGATCACATCGCCAACCAGGTCTCGCAGCGCGCCTTCGATTACCTCGATGCGCCGGTGATCACCATTGCCGGCAAGGACGTGCCCATGCCTTATGCGGCGAACCTCGAGAAGCTGGCGCTGCCCAACGTCGGCGAAGTCGTCGAGGCCGTCAAAGCCGTCACTTATCGCTGAGCCGGTCGGGAGGACATCATGCCAATCAACATCACCATGCCGGCGCTCTCCCCGACCATGGAAGAGGGCAATCTATCAAAATGGCTGGTCAAGGAAGGCGATAAGGTTTCGCCGGGTGACGTGATCGCCGAGATCGAGACCGACAAGGCGACGATGGAAGTCGAGGCGGTCGATGAAGGCACGGTCGCCAAGCTGGTGGTTCCGGCCGGCACCGAGGGCGTCAAGGTCAACGCGCTGATCGCCATCCTGGCCGGTGAAGGCGAGGATGCCGCGGCCGCTGCCAAGAGCGGCGGCGGCGCCGCGCCCAAGGCCGAAGCGCCGAAAGCGGATGCCCCGAAGGCCGAGCCGCCCAAGGAAGCCCCCAAGCCGGCAGCAGCCGCAGCGGCGTCCGCGCCGGCGAAGGCCGAGCCTGCTCCCGTCGCCAACGGCCACGCCGCAGGCGATCGCGTCTTCGCATCGCCGCTGGCCCGCCGCATCGCCAAGGATGCCGGCGTCGACGTGACGGCGCTGACCGGTTCCGGCCCGCATGGCCGCGTTGTGAAGGTCGATGTCGAGGCGGCGATCGCTTCCGGCGGCGCTCCGGCTGCGAAGGCGCCCGCGGCCGCCCCGTCCGCTCCGGCCGCAGCCAAGCCGGTGTCGGACGACCAGGTGCTGAAGCTGTTCGCCGAAGGCTCCTACGAGCTGGTGCCGCACGACAACATGCGCAAGACCATCGCGCGTCGCCTGGTCGAGGCGAAGTCCACCATCCCGCATTTCTATTTGACGCTGGACTGCGAGCTCGACGCGCTGCTTGCGCTGCGCACGCAGCTCAATGCCGCAGCCCCGATGCGGAAGACCGACAAGGGCGAGGCGCCGGCCTACAAGCTCTCGGTCAACGACATGGTCATCAAGGCGATGGCCATGGCGCTGATGGCGGTGCCGGACGCCAACGCCTCCTGGACCGAGAGCGCCATGGTCAAGCACAAGCACGCCGATGTCGGCGTCGCCGTCTCGATCCCCGGCGGCCTGATCACGCCGATCATCCGCCATGCCGATGAAAAGACGCTGTCGGTCATCTCCAACGAGATGAAGGATCTGGCAAGCCGCGCCAGGAGCCGCAAGCTGAAGCCGGAAGAATATCAGGGCGGCACGACGGCGATATCCAATCTGGGTATGTTCGGCGTCAAGGACTTTGCCGCCGTCATCAACCCGCCGCATGCGACGATCCTGGCTGTCGGCGCCGGCGAGGAGCGGGCGGTGGTCAAGAAGGGCGAGATCGGAATAGCCACCGTGATGTCGGTGACCTTGTCGACCGATCACCGCGCCGTCGACGGCGCGCTCGGCGCGGAACTGCTCGGCGCCTTCAAGCGCCTGATCGAAAACCCGATGGGCATGCTGGTGTAAGAAGGGAAAAGGCGGTGCGGAAATTCTTCACCAGCCTTTTCGCCCTGATCATTTTCAATCCTGACGGCGAGCTCTTCGCACTCCTGCGCGGCAGGCGCTCGCAGCCAGCTTTCGGCAAGGGTGGGGCAACCGCATGAAGACAATTCTCTGCTATGGCGACTCGCTGACCTGGGGCTATGACGCCGCCAGTCTCGGCCGCCATGCGCTCGAGGACCGCTGGCCGAGCGTTCTCGGGGGCGAGCTCGGGGGCGACGTCGAAGTCATCGCCGAAGGCCTCAACGGCCGCACCACGGCATTCGACGACCATCTGGCTGGTGCCGATCGCAATGGTGCCCGCGTCCTGCCGACGATCCTGACCAGTCATGCGCCGCTCGATCTCGTCATCATCATGCTCGGCTCCAACGACATGAAGCCCTGGATTCACGGCAATCCGGTCGCAGCCAAGCAAGGCGTGCAGCGGCTGATCGATATCGTGCGCGGCCATGACTATCCGTTCGAATGGCCGGCGCCGCAGATCCTCATCGTCGCGCCGCCTGTCGTGACACGCACTGACAATGCCGAGTTCAAGGAAATGTTCGCTGGCGGTGACGACGCCTCCAAGCGACTTGCGGTCCAATATTCGGCGCTGGCCGACGAGGCCGGCTGCGGCTTCTTCGACGCCGGCACTATCGCTACCACCACGCCGCTCGACGGCGTCCATCTCGATGCCGAGAACACGCGAAACATCGGCAAGGCTCTGGCGCCGCTCGTGCGCGTCATGCTCTCGCTCTAACCCTCAGAAAGATCAGGGAGAAAACCCGTGGCTGAATCCTACGACGTCATCATCATCGGCTCAGGCCCCGGCGGCTATGTCACGGCGGTGCGTTCCGCCCAGCTCGGCTTCAAGACGGCGATCGTCGAGCGCGAGCATCTTGGCGGCATCTGCCTGAATTGGGGCTGCATTCCGACCAAGGCGCTGCTGCGCTCGGCCGAGATCATGCATTATTCGGATCGTCTGAAGGATTATGGGCTGAAGCTTGAGTCGGGTAAAATCATCCCCGACACCGCTGCCGTGGTCGACCGCTCGCGAAAAGTCTCGCTACGGCTGAACACCGGCGTCGGCTTCCTGATGAAGAAGAACAAGGTCGACGTCATCTGGGGCGAGGCGAAGCTTTCCAAGGCTCCTGCCGGTGACAAACCGGGCGAGGTCGTCGTTTCGAAGACCGCGAAGAAGGCGATGGAGCCGCAGCCGCCGGTGCCGAAAGGCGTCAAGGGCGAGGGCACCTACACGGCCAAGCACATCATCCTGGCGACGGGCGCCAGGCCGCGCGCACTGCCCGGCATCGAGCCGGACGGCAAGCTGATCTGGACCTATTTCGAGGCCATGGTGCCGAAGGAAATGCCGAAATCGCTGCTGGTGATGGGCTCGGGCGCCATCGGCATCGAATTCGCCTCCTTCTATCGCACCATGGGCGCCGATGTGACGGTGGTCGAGCTGCTGCCGGCGGTGATGCCGGTCGAGGACGCCGAGGTCTCGAAATTCGCGCAAAAACAATTCGAGAAGCAAGGCATGAAGATACTCCTCGAGGCCAAGGTGACCAAGGTTGAAAAGGGCGCCAATTCGGTCACCGCGCATGTCGAGATGAAGGACGGCAAGGTCGAGAAGATCACCGCCGACCGCATGATCTCGGCCGTCGGCGTGCAGGGCAACATCGAGAATCTCGGCCTCGAAGCGCTTGGCGTGAAGACGGACCGCGGCTGCGTGGTCGTCGACGGCTACGGCAAGACCAATGTGCCCGGCATCTACGCGATCGGCGACGTCGCCGGCCCGCCTATGCTCGCCCACAAGGCCGAGCATGAAGGCGTTGTCTGCGTCGAGAAGATAGCCAATTTCCCCGGCGTGCACCCCATCGACAAGTTGAAGATCCCCGGCTGCACCTATTGCAGCCCGCAGGTCGCTTCCGTCGGCCTGACCGAGGCGAAGGCCAAGGCCGAAGGCAAGGATATCCGCGTCGGCCGCTTCCCGTTCAGCGCCAACGGCAAGGCCATCGCGCTCGGCGAGGACCAGGGCTTCGTCAAGACCATCTTCGACAAGAAGACCGGCCAGCTTCTCGGCGCGCACATGGTCGGCGCCGAGGTGACCGAGCTCATCCAGGGTTTTGTCGTGGCGATGAACCTGGAGACCACCGAGGAAGAGCTGATGCATACGATCTTCCCGCATCCGACACTGTCGGAGATGATGAAGGAGAGCGTGCTCGACGCCTATGGCCGCGTTTTGAACGCATGATGAGTCACCAATCGGTGATAAGTCACCAATCGGTGATCGATGGCCAATCCGTGCTAACGTTGTCGGGCGAGACTCACACGCGGCAGCCGGAGAAAGCTGACGGCAAGGCGGTTCGTATCCGGATGCATTTTCACCTGATCGAGGAGGAATTGGCACATGCATATGAATGGTGTCGGCTGGATCGCAGCCATCATCATCGGCGGCTTGGCGGGCTGGCTGGCCGAGATGGTCATGAAGAGCAACACCGGTATCTTCATGAACATCATCATGGGGATCGTCGGTGCGATAGTGCTGAACGCGATCCTGCAGGCTCTCAACATCCAGTCGTTCGGCGTCGGCTGGGTCGCCTATCTGATCACCGGCTTCATCGGCGCCTGCCTGCTGATCTTCGTCGGACGGCTCGTGCGTCGCTGACCCGAAGCCGCCGTTATGCGAAAATGGCCGTGGCGGCATGCGCTGCCGCGGCCTTTTTCTTTGTCCCGAAAAGTCCTAGATGACGCAAGACAGGCGGCTGGCGAAATCGCGGCCGCGAAGGGTTTGAAATGGTCACAGTCGTGGACACGATCGCCAACCGGCCGCGCCCGCGGCATCCCGAAAAGGCGCACCGGCCCGACCAGGAGGTGCTGCGCAAGCCCGACTGGATCCGCGTCAAAGCGCCGGTTTCCAAGGGCTATGCCGAAACGCGCGAGATCGTGAAGTCGCACAAGCTGGTGACGGTGTGCGAGGAGGCCGGTTGCCCCAACATCGGCGAATGCTGGGACAAGAAGCACGCCACCTTCATGATCATGGGCGAGATCTGCACGCGCGCCTGCGCCTTCTGCAATGTCGCGACCGGCATCCCGACCGCGCTCGACCAGGATGAGCCGGCGCGCGTGGCGCACGCCGTCAAGCAGATGGGGTTGAGCCATGTCGTCATCACATCCGTCGACCGCGACGATCTTGACGATGGCGGCGCGCAGCATTTCGCCGAAGTCATCCGCGCCATTCGCTCGGCAACGCCATCGACGACGATCGAGATCCTGACGCCCGACTTCCTGCGCAAGGACGGCGCGCTGGAGATCGTCGTCGCCGCCAAGCCCGATGTCTTCAACCACAATCTCGAAACCGTGCCGTCGAACTACCTGACGGTTCGCCCCGGCGCGCGTTATTTCCATTCGATCCGGCTTTTGCAGCGGGTCAAGGAACTCGACCCGTCGATCTTCACCAAATCCGGCATCATGGTCGGCCTCGGCGAGGAGCGCAACGAAGTGCTGCAGTTGATGGACGATCTGCGTTCGGCCAATGTCGATTTCATGACCATCGGCCAGTATCTGCAGCCTTCCAAAAAGCATCATCCGGTGATCCGCTTTATCCCGCCGGACGAGTTCAAATCCTACGAGACGATCGGCAAGACCAAGGGTTTCCTGCTGATGGCGTCGAGCCCGCTGACGCGCTCCTCGCACCATGCCGGCGAGGATTTCGCCAGGCTGCGCGCGGCGCGCGAGGCGCAGCTCGCGAAGGCCAGCTGACCTTCAATGCCGAAATTCGAGGCGACACGCCGCGTCGCGCATACGCCCGACGAGATGTTCGCGCTGGTGGCGGACATCGAGGCCTACCCGCAATTCCTGCCGCTCTGCGAATCGCTCACCGTGCGCTCGCGCAAGGAGCGTGACGGCCGCACCATCCTGGTTGCCGATATGAGCATCGGCTACAAGGCCATCCGCGAGACCTTCACGACCCAGGTGCTGTTGAAGCCCGACGAGAAAGCGATCGACGTCAAATACATAGACGGCCCGTTCAAATATCTCAGCAACATCTGGCGCTTCGATCCCGCAACCAGCGGCTGCGAGGTGCATTTCTTCATCGACTACGAGTTCAAGAGCCGCATCCTCGGCGCCGTGATGGGCACGATGTTCGACCGTGCCTTCCGCATGTTCTCGGAAGCCTTCGAGAAACGGGCAAACGTGATTTACGGTGTAAAGCCCGCCTAACGTTCGCCCAGCGCCCGCAAGCCGAGTTGCAGCGCGTGCCGCACCGTCTCGTGCCGGATGAATTCGCGGCCTTTGTGACCGAACAGCTGCCGCTCAGCGGTTACCGGTTGTCCGGCAAGCGCTATCCCGAACCAGACAAGACCGACCGGCTTGTCGGCCGAGCCGCCGCTAGGGCCGGCAATGCCGGTGACGGCGAGCGACAGGCCCGCTTGCGAGTGCGTCAGCGCCCCCGCCGCCATTTCCAGCACCGTCTCGCGCGAGACCGCGCCGTGCGCATCGAGCGTGGCGGCGGAGACGCCGAGCATCTCCATCTTGGCTTCGTTGGAATAGGTGACGAAGCCGCGATCGACCACGGCGGAAGACCCGGCGATATCGGTGAGCGCCGCGATGATCAGGCCGCCGGTGCAGCTTTCGGCCGTGGCCAGCATGATGCCGCGCTGCTGGCAGGCCTGGAGCAGGGCATTTGCGAGTTCGGCGTTGCTCATGCCGGCACCTCGCCCGGATAGACGACGCTGGCGGTGGCGATCGCGGCGATACCTTCGCCGCGCCCGACAAAGCCGAGCTTCTCGTTGGTTGTCGCCTTGATCGAAATCCGCTCGGGCGCGATGCCGAGCATGGCTGCGAGCGCTTGCGTCATTGCCGCGCGATGCGGCCCGACGCGCGGCGCCTCGCAGATCAGCGTGATATCGGCATTGGCGATACGGCCGCCGCGCTCGCGCACCAGCCTTGCCGCGTGCTCGACGAAGATCTTCGAGGCAGCACCCTTCCATTGCGGATCGGACGGTGGGAAATGCGTGCCGATGTCGCCGGCGCCGCAGGTGGCGAGCAGCGCGTCCGTCAGCGCGTGAAGCCCGACATCGGCGTCCGAATGGCCGGAGAGTTTGCGATCATATGGAATGGCGACGCCGCAGAGCGTTACATGGTCGCCGGGCTCGAACGCGTGCACGTCATAGCCGTTGCCGGTACGAATATCCGGGAAGCGCTGCTGCGCGCTCGAAAGCCGCTGGTCGGCCAATGCAATGTCCCTTGCCCAGGTGAGTTTGACGTTGTCCGGCGATCCGGGAACGATCTTGACCGGTATCTGTGCCCATTCGGCGATCGCCGCGTCGTCGGTGAATTCCGTCTTGCCCAGATGATGTGCCTTCTCGTGCGCGGCAAGCAGCGGCCAGAACGGAAAGCCCTGCGGCGTCTGCGCGGCATGAAGGCCGGCTCTCGACACCGTCTCGTCGATCATGCCGGCGGCCGATTCTCGCTTCAGCGTGTCGGCGACAGGGAGCGCCGGCAACGCGCCCTGGCCCTCGCCGATGGCTTCGATGGTGCGGTCGATCAGCCCGGCGTCGACGAAGGGTCGCACGGCGTCATGCACCAGCACTTTTGCCGGTGCCTGGTCCCTCAGCGCCAGGAGGCCGAGCCGGACGGACGCCTGGCGCGAAGGGCCGCCGATAACGGCGACAAGACGATTGCCATGCGCTTCGGCCGCGCGTTGGAAAAGGTCGGCGTCGTCGGCATGGATGGCCACGACCACGGGACCGATCATCGGATGGGAGAGGAAGATATCCAAGGTATGCGCGATGACGGCACGGCCGCCGATACGCTGATATTGCTTCGGACCGTCGGCCTGTCCGGCGCGCGCGCCGCGGCCGGCGGCAACGATCACCACCCCGATCCCGCCGTTCAGGCCTGCCGCTTGCTTTTCGCTTGCCTCGCTCATTCCGATCGGTCCTAGAGCCGGATGATTTCAGGTCGATTCGACCTGAAATCTGAATCCGTCTCTAAATCAAAGAAGTAGAGCATGATGTCGGCCGAAAACCGCTCACACTTTTCGGCATCATGCTCTAGTCGGGGTGACGGCCGAAGGCCAGCTTTTTCCAAAATGCGCCTTAATGCGACGTCATTGCGCGTTGCGCAATGCCACACTTCTGGCTAGAGAATGTGCAACGATCGAACATGCTTGGTTTTTGTGCATGGCTGAACTGACCACATTGGCATCGCCTCTTGATGTCGGCGGCGTGAAAATCCGTAATCGGGTTTTCCTGGCACCGATGTCGGGCATCACCGACGAGCCGTTCCGGCAGCGCGCGCACGCGCATGGCGCGGGGTTGGTCGTTTCGGAAATGGTGGCGAGCGGCGAACTGGCCAAGGGCAGGGCAGGCTGCGATCTTCGCATCCGTCATTCCGGCCTGCCGGTGCACATGGTGCAGCTTGCCGGCCGCGAGGCCGTGCACATGGCCGAGGGCGCGCGAATCGCGGCGGGCGAGGGCGCCGATATCATCGACATCAATATGGGCTGCCCAGCGAAGAAGGTGACCGGCGGCTATGCCGGCTCGGCGCTGATGCGCGACCTCGACCATGCGCTGTCGCTGATCGAGGCGGTGGTCGGCGCCGTTTCGGTGCCGGTGACCGTCAAGATGCGCCTCGGCTGGGACGAAAGCGCGCTCAACGCGCCGATGCTGGCGCGCCGCGCCGAGCAGGCCGGCGTCAGCATGGTGACCGTGCATGGCCGCACGCGCTGCCAGTTCTATCAGGGCAAGGCAGACTGGCGCGCCATCGCCCGCGTCAAGCAAGCCGTCTCGATCCCGGTGGTGGCCAATGGCGATGTCGGCTCGCCGGAAGAGGCGGCGACAATCCTCGAACAGTCCGGCGCCGACGCGGTGATGATCGGCCGCGCGCATTACGGCGCCCCCTGGGTCGCGGGCAGCATTGCGGCTGCCGCAACTGGCGCATCCGCTCAAGGCATTCCGCACACGCCGCAGGCGCTCGCCGACTATGTCGTGTCGCATTACGAGGACATGCTCTCGCTCTACGGCATAGAAAGCGGCCTGCGCCAGGCGCGCAAGCATCTCGGCTGGTATCTCGACCGCCATGCTCCCGATGTCTCAGCCGAGCGGCGCAGAGCCATTCTCACGTCATCCGAGCCGAGTGAAGTCGTGGCCGAATTGTGCCGTGTCTTCGCCGATGGCGCGCAACCGACCAGCCTGCGGAGCGCGGCATGAAGGCGGACGTGCCACAGCAGCCCGATATGGCGGATGCCGCCAACATCGTGCTCAACACCATCCGCCGCCCGGTGATCATGGTCGATCCGGACGGCTTCATCACATTTGCCAACGCCGATGCCGAGGACTTCTTCCGCTCCAGCGCGAATATGCTCGCGCGCAACACGCTGTCCAAGCTGGTGCCTTTCGGCAGCCCGCTGCTGACGCTGGTCGACCAAGTGCGCGAACGCCGCGCGCCGGTCAACGAATACCGCGTCGACGTCTCGTCGCCGCGCCTCGGCATCGAAAAGATGGTCGATCTCTATGTCGCGCCGGTGCCGGAATTTCCGGGCTCGGTCGTCGTCATGTTCCAGGAACGGTCGATGGCCGACAAGATCGACCGCCAGATGACGCATCGCGGTGCGGCGCGCTCCGTCACCGGTCTTGCCGCGATGCTGGCGCATGAGATCAAGAACCCGCTCTCCGGCATCCGCGGCGCCGCCCAGTTGCTCGAGCTTTCCGCCTCCGATGAAGATCGCGCGCTGACCCGCCTGATCACCGACGAGACCGACCGCATCGTCTCGCTGGTCGACCGCATGGAAGTGTTCTCCGACGAGCGGCCGATCGAACGCTATCCGGTCAACATCCATGTCGTGCTCGACCATGTGAAGGCGATTGCCAAGAATGGTTTCGCAAGACGGATCAAGATCTTGGAGGAATATGATCCTTCGTTGCCTCCGGTCTTCGCCAACCGCGACCAGCTGATCCAGGTCTTCCTCAACCTGGTCAAGAATGCCGCCGAGGCGATCGGCGCCGATCCGCAAGGTGAGATCGCGCTCTCGACGGCCTTCCGTCCAGGCATCCGCGTCTCGGTGCCCGGAACGCAGGACCGGGTCTCGTTGCCGCTGGAATTCTGCGTGCATGACAATGGTCCCGGCGTTTCCGAGGACATCCTGCCGATCCTGTTCGATCCGTTCATCACCACCAAGCCGAACGGCTCCGGACTTGGTCTTGCGCTGGTCGCCAAGATCGTCGGCGAGCATGGCGGCATCATCGAATGCGATTCGACGCCGCGCGGGACGACATTTCGCATCCTGCTTCCAGCCTGGAAGGAGGCCGCACCAAGCGCCGGCGATGAAGCTGAAGGAGACCGCACATGACCGCTCGCGGCAATATTCTCGTCGCCGATGACGATGCGGCCATCCGCACCGTGCTCAACCAGGCGCTGTCGCGGGTCGGCCACGAGGTGCGTGTGACCTCCAATGCCTCGACGCTGTGGCGTTGGGTGGCTGCGGGCGAGGGCGATCTCGTCATCACCGATGTGGTGATGCCCGACGAAAACGCCTTCGACATGCTGCCGCGCATCAAAAAGGCACGGCCCGAGCTGCCGGTCATCGTCATGAGCGCCCAGAACACGTTCATGACCGCTATCCGCGCCTCCGAGACCGGCGCCTACGAATATCTGCCGAAGCCGTTCGACCTGACGGAGTTGCTCAACATCGTCAGCCGGGCGTTGGCCGAGCCGAAGCGGCCGAAGCTCGATGCCCGCGCGGAAGACCAGCCGGAGACAATGCCGCTGGTCGGCCGATCCGCCGCCATGCAGGACATCTACCGCATGCTGGCGCGCATGATGCAGACCGACCTCACGGTCATGATCAGCGGCGAGTCCGGCACCGGCAAGGAGCTGGTGGCGCGCGCGCTGCACGAATATGGCCGCCGTCGCGGCGGCCCGTTCGTGGCCATCAACATGGCGGCGATCCCGCGCGACCTGATCGAATCGGAACTGTTCGGCCACGAGAAGGGCGCCTTCACCGGGGCACAGAACCGCTCCAGCGGCCGGTTCGAACAGGCCGAGGGCGGCACGCTGTTCCTCGACGAGATCGGCGACATGCCGATGGAAGCGCAGACCCGGCTGCTGCGCGTCCTGCAGCAGGGCGAATACACCACGGTCGGCGGCCGCACGCCGATCAAGACTGACGTCCGTATTGTCGCGGCCACCAACAAGGACCTGCGCACGCTGATCAACCAGGGCCTGTTCCGCGAGGACCTGTTCTATCGCCTCAATGTCGTGCCGCTCAGGCTGCCGGCGCTGCGCGAGCGTTCCGAGGACATTCCCGACCTGGTGCGGCATTTCTTCAAGCAAGGCGCCAGCGAGGGCCTGCAGACCAAGCGCATATCGTCGGGCGGCATCGAGCTTATGAAACGCTATCCCTGGCCGGGCAATGTGCGCGAGCTTGAAAACCTGGTGCGCCGGCTGGCCGCCCTCTACTCGCAGGACGAGATTTCGTCGGAAATCATTGAATCGGAGCTGAAAACCGGTGAAAGGC
Organism: Mesorhizobium sp. B2-7-2; assembly: GCF_006440775.1. GTDB lineage: Bacteria > Pseudomonadota > Alphaproteobacteria > Rhizobiales > Rhizobiaceae > Mesorhizobium. The sequence goes on from NZ_VFTZ01000001.1 coordinate 40,598, forward strand.
CGGTCGTGCCCGATGGCGGCGCGCTCATCCCCGACGATCTGTCGATCGGCCAGGCTGTCGAGCATTTCCTGCAGCGCTACTTCGCCTCCTTCGCCGGCGAATTGCCGCCGGCCGGGCTCTACCAGCGCATCCTTGCCGAGGTCGAGTATCCGCTGGTGCTGGCTTCGATGACGGCGACGCGCGGCAACCAGATCAAGGCGGCGGAGCTTTTGGGGCTCAACCGCAACACGCTGCGCAAGAAGATCCGCGAGCTCGGCGTCAACGTCTACAAATCGGCCAGGCAGCCGTAACGTCACCTCGTCCCGTCGGTGAATTTTGTCTGGGAAAGATTATCTTCCCGGCCACACTTGTTGCATAATCGCCACAATGCGTTGCATACATCCGACGCGATGACCGACTCTGTACCGCGACATGGCAGCTGAGGCTCCGACCCTGACCCAACCGCTTTTCAACCAAACCGGCACGCGTGACGGGCGACGGTTGCTGGCGTTGCCCGGCGTGGTCGCCATTGCCGGCGCGGTGATCACGGCGGCCATCTCGTTTGCGATCCTGGTCGGCGCAACGCCGATCGCGCCGACCGCCGACGCGACTTGGGCACTGATCGCGGCCAATGCCGTCTTTGTGCTGTTCCTCATCGCGTTAATCGCGCGCGAGGTGCGACGCATCGTGCTGGCGCGGCGCCACGGCAGGGCTGCCTCGCGGCTGCATGTGCGCATCGTCGCCATGTTCGCTCTGGTCGCCGCCATCCCGGCCATCATGGTTGCGATCATCGCCTCGATCACGCTCGACATCGGCCTCGACCGCTGGTTCGAAATCCGCACCAAGACGATCGTCAACTCGTCGCTGTCGATCGCTGACGCCTATGTGCAGGAGAACGCGCGCAACCTGCAGGGCACGACATTGTCGATGGCATACGATCTCGATGCCTCGCGCACGCTTTACGGTCTCGACAAGGGTGGTTTCCTCGATCTGTTGAACAAGGAAGCCGTCGGGCGCGGACTGGCGCACGCGGCCCTGATCAAGCCGGACGGCTCGTTCGTCATGAACGCCAAGACCGACGCCGATTTCCCCATGCCCGAGCCGCCCTCGGGCGCCGTCGACACCGCGGCCGACGGCAAGCCGGTGCTGATAGAACCGCGCACCCGCAACATCATGGGCGCCATCATCAAGCTGCGCGAGATCGAAGGGCTTTATCTGTACACGATCCGGCTGGTCGATCCCGACGTGATCAAGGCGCGGCAGATCGTCAGGGGCAACACCGACGAATACCGCAATCTGCAGGACAATCGCCGGACCTCGCAGGTCGCCTTCGCGTTGCCTTATCTGTCGCTCACGCTGATCATCACGCTCTCGGCGATCTGGACCGGCATCGCGGTCGCCGACCGGATCGTGCGGCCGATCCGCCAGCTGATCGGCGCCGCCGACGAGGTGGCGACCGGCAATCTCGACGTTGCCGTTCCAGTACGCCAGTCCGATGGCGACGTCGCCTCGCTCGGCGAGACCTTCAACAATATGATCCTGGAGCTCAAGTCGCAACGCAACGAGCTGCTCTCGGCCAAGGATCTGATCGACGAGCGCCGGCGTTTCTCCGAGGCGGTGCTTGCCGGCGTCACCGCCGGCGTCATCGGCGTCGACCCCTACGGCATCATCACCATCGTCAATCGCTCGGCCGAGACCATGCTGACGATTTCGGCGAATGCGACGCTCGGCCAGAACCTTTCGACGGTCCTGCCGCTTGTCGGTCGCGTGTTCGAGATCGGGCGCCAGTCCGGCAAGCCGGTCTATCGCGAGCAGGTGACCTTCTTCCGCACCGGTCTGGAGCGCACCTTCAATGTCCAGGTGACGGTCGAGTCCGGCGACGACGGCGAGGAAGAGAAATCCTATGTGGTGACGGTCGACGACATCACCGATCTCGTCCAGGCGCAGCGTTCGTCGGCCTGGGCCGATGTGGCGCGGCGCATCGCGCATGAGATCAAGAACCCGCTGACGCCGATCCAGCTTTCGGCCGAGCGCATCAGGCGCCGCTACGGCAAGGTCATCACCGAGGACCGCGAGGTCTTCGACCAGTGCACCGATACCATCATCCGCCAGGTCGAGGACATCGGCCGCATGGTCGACGAATTCTCGGCCTTCGCCCGCATGCCGAAGCCGGAGATGAAGGCGATCGACCTTCGCGAGTCGTTGCGCGAGGCGTCTTTCCTGGTCGAGGTCAGCCGCTCGGACATTGCCTTCCAGCGCGATTTCGGCAGTGAGCCGTTGAAAGGCACTTTCGACAGCCGCCTGATGGCCCAGGCCTTCGGCAACGTCATCAAGAACGCGGCCGAGGCGATCGACGGACTTGATGCGCAGGACCGTTCGGGCGGCACAATCCGGATTCAGGCGGGACGGCAAGATGGCGCCATACGAATCGACGTTATCGATAACGGCAAGGGGCTGCCGCGCGAGAATCGCCAAAGGCTTCTCGAGCCCTATATGACGACGCGCGAGAAGGGCACCGGGCTTGGCCTCGCTATCGTCAAAAAGATCGTGGAGGACCATGGCGGCCGTCTCGAATTGCACGACGCGCCAGCGGATTTCCATGGCGGCCGGGGCGCGATGATCTCGATCATCCTGCCCCCGGCCACGATCGTAGCCGCGCCGCCACGCGGTGAAGGTCGAAGCGAACACGAACGAGAAACTGAAAAGGTCGGTAATGGCGTCTGACATTCTCATCGTCGATGACGAGGAAGACATCCGCGAACTTGTCGCCGGTATATTGAGCGACGAGGGTCACGAAACCCGCACGGCCTATGATGCCGACAGCGCGCTTGCGTCGATTGCCGATCGCGCGCCGCGGCTGATTTTCCTCGATATCTGGCTGCAGGGCTCGCGCCTCGATGGCCTGGCGCTGCTCGACGAGATCAAGACCATGCATCCGAACATGCCGGTGGTCATGATCTCCGGCCACGGCAACATCGAAACGGCGGTGTCAGCCATCCGGCGCGGCGCGTATGATTTCATCGAGAAGCCGTTCAAGGCCGATCGCCTCATCCTGATCGCCGAGCGCGCGCTGGAGACATCCAAGCTGCGGCGCGAGGTCTCCGACCTCAAGCAGCGCAGCGGCGAGACCTTCGACCTGATCGGCATGTCGTCGGCGATGAGCCAGCTGCGGCAGACCATCGAGCGCGTCGCGCCGACCAACAGCCGCGTCATGATCATCGGCCCCTCCGGCTCAGGCAAGGAACTGACGGCGCGGGCCATCCACACGCTGTCGTCGCGCAAGTCCGGTCCGTTCGTCACGCTGAGCGCGGCCACCATCACGCCCGAGCGCATGGAGATCGAGCTGTTCGGCACCGAATCGAACGGCACCGAGCGCAAGGTCGGCGCGCTGGAGGAGGCGCATCGCGGCATCCTCTACATCGACGAAGTCGCCGATATGCCGCGCGAAACGCAAAACAAGATCCTGCGCGTGCTGGTCGAGCAGCAATTCGAGCGGGTAGGCGGCACCAAGCGCGTCAAGGTCGATGTCCGCATCATTTCCTCGACTTCGCAGAACCTCGAAGCGATGATCGCCGACGGCCGCTTCCGCGAGGACCTTTACCATCGCCTGGCCGTTGTACCGGTCATGGTGCCGGGGCTCGCTGAGCGGCGCGAGGACATTCCCTACCTCGTCGACAACTTCATGAAGCAGATTGCGCGCCAGGCCGGCATAAGGCCGCGCCGCATCGGCGACGATGCGCTGGCCGTGCTGCAGGCGCACAACTGGCCGGGCAATGTTCGCCAATTGCGCAACAATGTCGAGCGGCTGATGATCCTGGCGCGCGGCGAAGAGGCCGATGCGCCGATCACCGCCGACCTTCTGCCGTCCGAGATCGGCGACGTCATGCCGCGCACGCCCAACCAGTCGGACCAGCACATCATGGCCCTGCCGCTGCGCGAGGCCCGCGAGCAATTCGAGAAGGACTACCTGATCGCCCAGATCAACCGCTTCGGCGGCAACATCTCGAAGACCGCCGAGTTCATCGGCATGGAACGATCGGCACTCCACCGCAAGCTGAAGTCGCTGGGTGTGTAGCGAGCGCTTGGCCCACGCGATTGTTCATTACGGCAGGGGCGGAATCGCCTAAGAAAGCCGGACATTTCCCTGAGGATGCCCATGCCGCGCATTGCCTATGTCAACGGGCGCTATGTCGTCCATGCTCAAGCCAGCATCCATATCGAGGATCGCGGCTACCAGTTCGCGGACGGCGTCTATGAGGTTTGCGAGGTGGCCCGCGGCCATATCGTCGACATGCCGCGCCATCTTGCCAGGCTCAAGCGCTCGCTGAAGGAACTGTCGATCGCCTGGCCGGTCTCGGAAGGCGTCATGCCGATGCTGTTGCGCGAGGTGGTCAATCGCAACGGCGTGGTCGACGGCCTTGTCTATGTGCAGGTGACGCGCGGCGTCGCCAGCCGCGAGTTCGTGTTTCCGCCCGCGGGCACAAGGCCTTCCCTGGTCATAACCGCCAGGAAAGCCGATCCGGCCGCGAGCGCGAAGCGGGTGGAGACCGGTATCAAGGTCATCACCGTCCCGGAGAATCGCTGGGACCGCGTCGACATCAAGAGCACCGGCCTCTTGCCCAATGTGCTCGCCAAGCAGAAGGCCAAGGAAGCCGGCGCCCAGGAAGCGTGGTTCGTCGACACCGACGGCAACGTCAAGGAAGGCGGCTCGTCCAACGCCTGGATCGTCACCCGGGACGGCGTCCTCGTGACCCGGCCGGCCGAGCACGGCATCCTGCGCGGCATCACCCGCACGACGCTTTTCGATGTCGCCGCCAAGCTTGGCCTCAAGATCGAGGAACGCGGGTTTTCGGTCGCCGAAGCCAAGGCGGCAAGGGAAGCATTCATCAGTTCGGCGACCACAATCGCCATGCCGGTGGTCGAAATCGACGGGGCGCCGATCGCAAATGGCCATCCCGGTTCCATGACACTTTCGTTGCGGCAGGCCTTTTTTCACGTTGCGGAAAAAAGTCCAGCCTGATAACCGCACAACTGGAAGTAACCTCAACTATCTCATTCTGCTTGCCATTGTGTCGGCAAGAGGGGGTTTGCGCGCTTGACAGGTGCCTCGTAATTTGGCGCATTGGCCCGTAAACCGAAGGGGATCGGCGAAAGACAAGAAAAATGGCGGAACGATCGCAAAACCTTCAGGACCTGTTCCTGAATTCAGTTCGCAAGAGCAAAAATCCACTTACCATCTTCCTCATCAACGGCGTGAAGCTGACCGGCGTCGTCACTTCGTTCGACAATTTTTGTGTGTTGTTGCGGCGCGACGGGCACTCCCAGCTCGTCTACAAGCACGCTATTTCCACGATCATGCCGAGCCAGCCGGTTCAGATGTTCGATGGCGAGGAAAGCCAGGGCGCCTGATTGGCACGTGATAAGGACGCGGACCGCAGCGTTCGCGGAAAACAAGGACATCAACTCGGGCCGGAATCCAAGGATCCGACCCGCGCAGTTGTCATTGTGCCGGTGCTTACCCGCCAGCCCCGCGGCGACGACGAGTCGAGCCGTCCGCGCCTGAGCCGTTCGGCAGATGCACGCCACGACGAAGCGGTCGGACTTGCCAGCGCCATCGATCTCAACCCGGTTCACACTGCGGTGGTGACGGTTGCCGATCCGCGGCCGGCCACACTGCTCGGCAGCGGCAAGGTTGCTGAATTTGCTGAAATCGTGAAGGAGCGCAAGGCGGAGCTGGTCATCGTCGACCATCCGCTGACGCCGGTGCAGCAGCGCAATCTCGAAAAGGAACTGAATGCCAAGGTGCTCGACCGCACCGGGCTCATCCTCGAGATATTCGGCGAACGGGCGCGCACCAAGGAAGGCACGCTGCAGGTCGAGCTTGCGCATCTCAACTACCAGAAGGGTCGTCTGGTGCGGAGCTGGACCCACCTCGAGCGGCAGCGCGGCGGCGCCGGCTTCCTCGGCGGTCCGGGCGAAACCCAGATCGAATCCGACAGGCGCATCCTGCAGGACAAGATCACCAAGCTGAAACACGAGCTGGAGACGGTTCGGCGCACGCGCGACCTGCACCGCGCCAAGCGCAAGAAGGTGCCGTTCCCGGTCGTGGCGATCGTCGGCTACACCAATGCCGGCAAGTCGACGCTGTTCAACCGGCTGACCGGGGCCGGGGTGCTGGCCGAGGATATGCTGTTCGCGACGCTCGATCCGACGCTTCGGCGCGTGCGGCTGCCGCACGGCACGCCGGTTATCCTGTCGGACACGGTGGGCTTCATTTCCGACCTGCCGACGCATCTGGTGGCCGCCTTCCGGGCGACGCTGGAAGAAGTCGTCGAGGCGGATCTGGTGCTGCATCTGCGCGATATCTCCGATCCGGACACCGCCGCCCAGGCCGAGGACGTCGAACGCATCCTCGGCGATCTCGGCGTCGATGCCGCCGATGCGAACCGCGTGATCGAGGTCTGGAACAAGATCGACCTGCTTGACGAAGGCAATCGCGAGCGCCTGCTTGCCGAGAGCGCCAGCGGCAAGGCGCCGCCGATCGCGATATCGGCGGTCACCGGCGAAGGGATCGACGCGCTGAAAGCGCTCATCGAGACGCGCGTGTCGGGCGAGCTGGAAACGATGACGGTGACGTTGAGCCCTGCCCAGTTGGGCCAGGTCGACTGGCTCTACCGCAACGGCGATGTCGTTTCGCGCACCGACAATGAAGACGGCAGCGTCACGCTCTCGCTGACAGCCACGCACAGCGCCAGACAAGAGATAGAGAACCGCCTGCATCGCAAGAGCGGCAGCTAACCGGCTGTTTATTTGGTGCTTTTGGCCTGCTGCCAGAGCGCTTCCATCTCGTCGAGCGTTGCCTTCTCCAACGACTTGCCCGAGGCCTCCAGAGCCTGCTCGACATAGTGGAATCGCGAACGGAACTTTTCGTTGGTGCCGCTGAGCGCAGCTTCCGAATCGAGCTTGAGGTGGCGGCCGAGATTGACAACGGCAAACAGCATGTCGCCGAACTCGTCCTTGATGGGAGCCGCGTCACCGGTGGCGAGCGCCTCGCGCAATTCCCCGATCTCTTCCTCTATCTTGTCGAGGATGGGAGCTGCCTCGCTCCAGTCGAAGCCGACGCGCGCCGCCTTCTCCTGCAGCTTGAGTGCACGCGTCAGGGCAGGGAGCGCGACCGGAACGCTGTCGAGAAAGCCCTTGCCGTGATCTTCCGGATCGAGACCACGGGCGATGCGGGCATCGCGCTTCTCGGCTTTTTCAACCGCCTTGATCTTCTCCCACATGCCCTTGGCCATGCCGGCGCTGCGCGCCCTCTCGTCGCCGAAGACGTGCGGATGGCGGCGGATCATCTTGGTGGTGATGGCCTCGACGACATCGCCGAAAGCGAACTCGCCGATCTCCTCAGCCATCTGCGCGTGATAGACGACCTGCAGCAGCAGGTCGCCGAGCTCATCGCGCAGATCGCCGAGATCGCCGCGCGCGATCGCATCGGCCACTTCATAGGCTTCCTCGATCGTGTAGGGCGCGATGGTTGCGAAATTCTGCTCGATATCCCAAGGGCAGCCGGTCTTCGGCGCCCGCAGCGCCGCCATGATCTCGATCAGCCGGGAAATGTCCTTGGAGGGCTTCATGAATTGACCCTATCCCGCGGCCAGCGTCCGACCAATCCTGGCCGGACACCGAAACGAGTTGTCCACAGCCTCAGTCGAGCACCGAGACGATCGCCTTGGCGAGATCGTCCATCCCGTCCTCCGGTAGGCCGGCCACGTTGATGCGGCTGTCGCCGACCATATAGACGGCGTGCTCGGCACGCAGGCGTTCGACCTGCGCCTCGGTCAACCCAAGCCTCGAAAACATGCCGCGATGGCTGGCGACGAAATCGAAGCGGTCGGAGTTGGACTGCCGGCGCAACGCCTCGGCAAAAGCGACGCGCAGCCGAAGCATACGCAGCCGCATCTCTTCGAGCTCCGTCTCCCAGTCCTTCCTCAACCCGGCATCTTCAAGCACCATGCGCACCGCCGCCGCGCCGTGATCCGGCGGCATCGAATAAAGCGCGCGCGCTGCCGCCAGCATCTGGCTCATCGCCACATCCGCCTGCCCGCCGTCCTTGGCCATGATCATCGCCGCGCCCACGCGGTCGCGGTAGACGGCGAAATTCTTCGAGCAGCTCGAGGCGACGACCATTTCCGGCACCTTGCCGGCAAGCAGCCGCAGACCGGCGGCGTCGGCATCGAGGCCCTCGCCAAAACCCTGATAGGCGATGTCGACGAAAGGCAGCAAGCCGCGATCCAGCAGGACATCGGCGACCTTGGCCCACTGCGCGACATCGAGGTTGGCGCCGGTCGGGTTGTGGCAGCAGCCATGCAGCAGCACGACATCGCCACTGTTGGCAATTTTCAGCGCCGCCAGCATCTCGTCGAAGCGGACTGCGCCCGATGCGGCATCGAAATAGGGATAGTCGCGAACCTGCAGACCGGCGGCGCGCATCACCGGCAGATGGTTCGGCCAGGTCGGATCGGACAGCCAAACCGTCGCGCCGGGGCGCGTGCGCTGCACGAGTTCGGCCACCAGCCTGAGCGCGCCCGATCCACCCGGCGCCTGTGCCGCGCGAATGCGCGCATGGTCGGCCTTCTCGCCGAAGGCGAGCTTGATCATGGCGGCGTTGAAGCCGGTGTCGCCGGCAAGGCCGAGATAGGTCTTGGTGTCCTGGCTCGCCAGCAGCCGCTTCTCGGCCTCGCGCACGGCGCGCATCACCGGCGTCCTGCCGTCGATGTCCTTGTAGACGCCGACGCCGAGGTCGACTTTGCCGGGCCGTGGGTCGTTGCGATAGAGGCCGATCAAGGCAAGGATCTTGTCGGCGGGCGCGGGCTGCAGGCTCTCGAACATCGAAAAGTGACTCCAATGGCGGCGGAGTGATACGCAAATCGATCCTGTCGCGCCAGCGGTTTCCGCTGTGGCGGCGACGCGAAAAGAAATGCCGGGCAGGGGATTAAAACCCCTACATGCTCCGTAAACAGGGCATGAAACGGTCGATGGCACGCTTCGATATCATCGGGCAGTTGGGCTCGCTGCGGCGCTATGCGCGCTCGCTGACGCGCGACGGCGCCGACGCCGAGGATCTCGTCCATGACGCGCTGGTGCGCGCCTATGAGCGGCGCGCGACCTTTCGATCAAGCGGCAATCTGCGCGCCTGGCTGCTGGCGATCGTGCACAACGTCTTCATTGACCGCGTGCGCTCGCGCCGCTCCGAGGCGGCGCGCATCGAACAGGCGGGCCTCGTTGCCGACCAGAGCATGCCGGCACCGCAGGACCATTCGGTGCGCCTCTCGCAGGTCCGGGAAGCGTTTCTTTCGCTGCCGGAGGAACAGCGCTCCGCGCTCCATCTCGTTGCTATCGAGGGGCTTTCCTACCAGCAGGCCACCGAAGTCATCGGCGTGCCGCTCGGAACGCTGATGTCGCGCATCGGCCGCGCGCGCGCCGCGCTGCGCGAGATGGAAGAGGGCGCGGCGCCGAAGGCCAGGCCTCATCTCAGGGTCGTGGGAGACGATCAATGACCGCTATTGTCGACCCCGTGACCGATGCCGACCTCGACGCCTATGTCGACGATCAACTGGATGTCGCCCGCCGCATCGAGGTCGAGGCGCACCTCGCCGCGCGCCCGGAAGTGGCGGCGCGCGTGATGTCCGATCTGAGGACCCGCGACGAACTGCGCGTCGCGCTTGCCGGCCCCGTCGGCAGAGCGCGTCCGGCCACGACAGAAGCGGCGCGCCGGCTGGAAAGAGGCCTTGCCAGGGGACGCATCCTTGCCGTGCTGCAGCGTGCGGCGGCCGCGGCCGTGCTGGTCGCGGCGGGCTGGTTCGCCAACGGCGCCTTCGGGCCGATCGCCGTGACCAAGGTGGTCGCCTCGACGCAGCCGCCGGCCTATGTCGAGGATGCGGTCCGGGCGCACAGGACGACCTTGGTGCGCGAGATGATGCCTTCGCAGCAAGAGGCGCCGGGCTACGATCCCGACGAGATTCGCGCGGCGACCGCGATCGTCATGCCGTCGCTGCCCGACGACTGGAAGATCCGCGATGTCCAGGTCTATCCCTCGCAATTCGGGCCGAGCGTCGAGGTAGCGGTCGAGACCAAGGACCTCGGTTTTGTCTCGTTGTTCGCCATCAGGCCGGGCAGCTTCGATGTGGTGAAGCCGACGATCGCGCCCTCCGACGACATTTCAACCGCGTATTTCCAGATCGGCGAGGTTGCCTATGCGGTGGTCGGACGCGGCGACGCCGGCAGCCTCGACCGTGCCGCCGAGAAACTCGCCAGAACTCTCTACTGAAAACAAACCCTCTACCGAGAACCAAGGAGAAACCGAATGAACAGCCCCAATCTGGGATACCGAATGGGAACCGGCGTCCAGGCCGGAGCCGTCTATGACGAGGGCCTGCGCACGCACATGCTGCGCGTCTACAACTATATGGGCCTCGGTCTCGTCGTCACCGGCCTCGTTGCCTTCTTCGTGGCCTCGACTCCGGCGCTCTATGTGCCAATCTTTTCCAGCCCGCTGAAATGGGTGGTGATGCTGGCGCCGCTCGCATTCGTCATGCTGTTCTCGTTCAGGATGCAGACCATGTCGGCCGCGAGCGCGCAGGCGATGTTCTGGGCCTTCTGCGCGGTCATGGGCCTGTCGCTCGCCTCGGTGTTCCTGGTCTTCACCTCGACCAGCATCGCACGCACCTTCTTCATCGCCGCCACGATGTTCGGCGCCACCAGCCTTTACGGCTACACCACCAGGCGCGACCTGACGCAGTTCTCGTCCTTCCTGATCATGGGCCTGATCGGCGTGGTCATCGCCAGCCTCGTCAACCTGTTCCTCGGCTCGACCGCGCTGCAGTTCGCCATCTCGGTGATCGGCATCGCCGTCTTCATCGGTCTCACCGCCTGGGACACGCAGACGATCAAGGAGCAGTATGCCGAGAACTTCGATGCGGAATCGCAGCAGAAGCTTGCCGTCTTCGGCGCCTTCTCGCTCTATCTGAACTTCATCAACATCTTCCAGCTGCTGCTGAATTTCACCGGCGAGCGCGAATAAGCCGGACCGCAGCAGGCAACACGACCGACCTCGCCATGGCCGGAGGGAAACCTCCGGCCACTTTTCTGTCGACTGCGCACCAAGCGTCCGCGACCAAGGGGCGATCTGCCTGCCGCGCTTGAGTTCACGCGCGGCCTTTTGCTAGCCTGCCGGCCAAACCAGCCAGCCGCGAGGACACAATGGACCAGCTGACGCTTCACGCTGACGGTATTTCGGCGACCATCGTCGGGCAGGGGGCCGAACTGGTGTCGCTGCGCGATGGCGACGGCACCGAGCTTCTGTGGCAGGCCGGTCCCGCCTGGCGTCGTCATTCGCCCGTCCTGTTCCCAATCGTCGGCCGGCTTAAAGGCGATCAGCTGCGGCATAGCGGCCAAACCTACCCGATGACGCAGCACGGCTTTGCTCGCGACCGGCGCTTTGCCTGGGCGGAGCAGGGGCCGACCTCCTGCACATTGGTCCTAACGGATGACGCCGAGACCCGGACGCACTATCCCTTCGCCTTTCGCCTCGCCATCAGCTACGAGCTGAAACCACGGCAACTCGGCGTGACCTTCGAGATCGCCAACACCGGCGACCAACCGCTGCCGGCCTCGATCGGCGCGCATCCGGCGTTCAACTGGCCGCTGTTGCCGGAGCTGCCGAAGGAAGCCTATCGGCTGACCTTCGCCGACAACGAGCCGGCGCCGATCCGCCGCCTGAAGGACGGCCTGCTGCTGCCGGAGCCGCAACCGACGCCCGTCGAGGGCAGGACGCTGCCGCTTTCCGAAAGACTGTTCGACGACGATGCCGTCATCCTCGACAAGCCGGTGAGCCAGAGCGTGCGCTACGCCGCCGGGCACGGGCCGGCGATCGAGATGTCATGGCAGGGAATGAACGCGCTGGGCATCTGGTCCAAGCCTGGCGGCGCGCCCTTCCTGTGCATCGAGCCCTGGCACGGCATCGCCAGTCCCGTCGATTTCGACGGCGAGCTCACCGACAAACCGGGCCTCATGCTGATCGAGCCCGGCGCCCGGCGCACGCTGAGCTACCGGATCGACCTCAGCCGGGATTCGTAAGGCATGGCATATGCCATCAAGGTCGAGATAACCGATCCTCAGGCGGAAACCTTCGTGTTCGCCGCCCAGAAAACCATGTATGGCGGCAAGGCCATCGCCCAAGGCGACGTCATCTTCCTCTTCGCCAGCGAGAACGAAGGCGGGCAGGGGCTTGTCGCGCGCGGCGTCGTGACTTCATCGGAGCCCACCGCCAGACGCCTCGATCTCGAACGGCAGACGCCGCGCGTCAGCATTGCCGTCCGCCGCACCGCCTTGGCGACGAGGCGTTTGGGCCGCGATGAGCTCAAGCGCTTCAAGGATTGGAAGGACGGCCGGCCCGAGACCGAGCTCAACTTCAAATTCTACCGCCAGGCGACCAACAAGATCGTTGGTGTTTCAGACGAGGCGTCGGCGTTTCTAGACAGCTTTTTCTAGACCATCCGATCACATCTCAGCCGGTCTGCCGGATAATGGCGCCAATCGCATTGACGAGAAGCCGCGACGCGGTGATGGCCGACAGCCCGTCGATGTCGGCGGGAGGATAAAGCTCGACAAGGTCGAATCCAGCAATCCTCGCCCGCTTGCCGAGGCCTGCGATCAGATCGATCGCTTGCGTCCGGAAATGACGTCCTTGAGGTTGGCAAAGAAAGCGGACTGTTCATCAGTCGGAAGACGGCTTGAATCACCCCTCTGCTGCCACATCAGAAAGTCGCATAAGATAGATTATGGAACTATCGTATCCGACACGGAAAGGGCAACGAGGCCTTTGACATGTTCGTGGATCTTCTTGGTGGCCTCCTCTACGCTGATCGCCGTCACATCGACCGTCAGACTGTTCGGGTGCTTGGGATCAAGGACACTCGCCATGCGGCTGCGCCGGCGCGCGGCTTCCGGGTCGATCGATTTGAGACGGTCACGTCGAGTTGGTGATGTCACGCGACGAACCAACTCATCCTCGTCGCAGAGCAGGCGCACAGGCACGAAGAGCGCGCGTCGCCGGTCTGAGGCATCTTTCAACTGCTCATAGGACGCCAAGCTTCTCGCGTCCTCTTGGATCCCGGAGTTCGTGAAGATGAAGTTGGCAGCGGGCGCGCAAAGGGTTGCGATCGTGTCCAGGATCGCCTGGCGAACCTTTGCCGTCTGCTCCCAGACGGCATCAGGCAATTTGCCGAGCCCGTCATCGGCCAACAGTGCCAATATTGGATTGTTGATCCAGTGATTATCGATCACACGGGCTGGAAGCGCCGCGCCAAGTTCTCGGGCTATCGTCAGCTTACCGACACCAGGGAAGCCGAGGAGCAAAACAAAAACATTCTGAACCACAAACTAGCCCTCCGTTCAGCCCGAACGAGTGAACACCGAAGTGAACAGCTGTAGCTACCGCTCTGACTCGTAAGGAATTTCGATCACCATACCGTCATAGGCCGGCACCACGTGCTCCGGCGTCTCGGCCATCACGACGGCGTAGTCGAGCGGCACATGCATATGGGTCAGCACGGCGTTCCTCGGCGTCAGCTTTTCGATCCACTCCAGCGCTTGGCCAAGCGACAGATGACTGGGATGGGTGTTGTACTGCAGCGCATCGATGACCAGCGTGTCGAGGCCGCGCAAACGCTCAACGGTGGCGTCCGGGAAGCCGCTGATATCAGGGCAATAGCCAAGCCCGCCGATGCGGAAGCCGAGCGAGATGATGTCGCCATGGAACTGCGGCAGCGGCTCGAGGGTGAGGGTGCCCCCCTCGCCTTCGATCACGACCGGCCTGGCGTGGTCGATAAGATGCGACTCGACGATCGGCGGATAGGAACTGCCTGGCGGCGTCTCGAAACAGTAACCGAACGCCTGGCGCAGCCGCAGCATGGTCGGTTCGTCGGCATGGATGTCGATGCGATGGCGTTGCTCGAGCACATAGCCGCGCAGATCGTCGATGCCGTGGATGTGGTCGGCATGCGGATGCGTGTAGACGACCGCATCGATGCGCTTGACGGAGGCCAGCAGCATCTGCTCGCGGAAATCCGGCCCGGTGTCGATGACGACCGTGGTACGCGCGCCGTTGGCGGCAATCCGCTCGACCAGCGCGGCCGTGCGCATGCGCCGGTTCTTCGGGTTCTTGGGGTCGCAATTGCCCCAATCGCCGGTGATGCGCGGCGTGCCGGGCGATGAGCCGCAGCCAAGAACGGTAAAGCGCAGCCGGTCGCTCATGCCTCAGCCCGAAGCCGTTTCGGGACGCGGCATCTTGGTGAACAGCCTGAAGAAGTTCCCGGTGGTGATATCCGCGATCTCGGCCTCGCTGACGCCGATGGTCTCGGCGAGCACCCTGGCCGTGTTCGCCACATAGGCCGGTTCGTTGCGTTTGCCGCGATGCGGGACCGGCGCAAGGTAGGGCGCGTCGGTTTCGACCAGCAGCCGGTCGCGCGGGACATCGGCGGCGATGGCGCGCAGCTCGGCAGAGTTCTTGAAGGTCAGGATGCCGGAGAAGGAGACATAGCCGCCCAGCGCCACGCCGACTTCAGCCAGCCTGCGTCCGGACGAAAAACAGTGCAGGATGAAGGGGAAGGCGCCCTTCCCTGTTTCGTCCTCGAGGATCGCCGCCATGTCGTCGTCGGCATCGCGCGAATGGATGACCAGCGGCAGGCCGGTCCGGCGCGCGGCCGCGATATGGGTGCGAAAACCTTGTGCCTGCGCATCGCGCGGCGCCTTGTCATAGTAATAGTCGAGCCCGGCTTCGCCGATCGCCACCACCTTGGAATGGCCGGAAAGCCGCACCAGCTCGTCAGTGGTGACGTCGAGCTCTTCCGCCGCATTGTGCGGATGGGTGCCGACAGAGCAATAGACCTCATTGAAAGATTCAGCGATTTCAAGGACCTGCTGAAATCGTCTCACGCGCGTTGAGATCGTCACCATGCGCCCGATCCCGGCGGCGAGAGCGCGGGCGACGATGGCCGTCCGCTCCTCGGCGAAGTCCGGAAAGTCGAGATGGCAATGGCTGTCGACCAGCATCAGCTATTGCCATCCTGCTCGACATAGCGCGGAAACACGCCCTCCGGCGCAGGCAAGGCAGTGCCTGGCTCCAGCGCGTGGTCGGCATGGACGTGCTCGAAAGCGCGGCTCTCAGGGGGCACGGCCAACAGGTCGAGCAGCTTGGCGGACGATCCGGGAATGAAGGGCTGGCAAAGCAGCGTCACCCGGCGCACCAGCTCGGCCGTCGTCCACAGCACGGTTTCCATGCGCTCCGGATTGGTCTTCTTCAGCGCCCAGGGCTCCTGCGAAGCGAAATAGCGGTCGGCCTCGGCCACCACGCCGAAGATCGCCGCCAGCGCCAGATGGATGCCCTGCTCCCTCATCGCCCGACGAGAAACGGCCAGCGCTTCGATCGCCTGGTCGAGGATCGCAGTGTCGGCCTCGGTAAGGTCGCCGCGCGCCGGCACCTTGCCGCCGCAGTTCTTGGCAATCATAGACAGCGAGCGCTGCGCAAGATTGCCGAGACCGTTGGCAAGGTCGGCATTGGTGCGGTTGACGATCGCCTCATGGCTGTAATTGCCGTCCTGGCCGAACGGCACCTCGCGCAGGAAGAAATAGCGCACCTGATCAACGCCGTAGTGCTCGACCATCGTGAACGGGTCGATGACGTTGCCGACCGACTTCGACATCTTCTCGCCGCGGTTGAAAAGGAAGCCATGGCCGAAGACGCGCTTCGGCAACGGGATTCCCGCCGACATCAGGAAGGCCGGCCAATAGACGGCGTGGAAGCGCACGATGTCCTTGCCGATGATGTGCGCGTCCGCTGGCCAAAACCGCCATTTCTCATCGTTTTCATTGGGATAGCCGACGCCGGTGATGTAATTGGTCAAGGCGTCGACCCACACATACATCACGTGCTTTTCGTCGCCCGGCACCGGCACGCCCCAGTCGAAAGTGGTGCGTGAGACCGACAGATCCTTCAGCCCCGATTTGACGAAGCTCATCACCTCGTTGCGGCGCTCGGCCGGACCGATGAAATCGGGCTGGCTCTCGTAAAGCGCGATCAGTCTGTCCTGGTAGGCCGACAGCCGGAAAAAATAGCTCTCTTCCTCGACCCATTCCACCGGCGTGCCCTGCGGCCCGTAGCGGACATTGTCGGCGCGGACCTCGGTCTCCTCCTCGCCGTAATAGGCCTCGTCGCGCACCGAATACCAGCCGGCATAGCCGCCCTTGTAGATATCGCCGTTGGCGGCCATCGCTTTCCAGATCGCCTGGGAGGATGCGTAATGCCGCTCCTCGGTGGTGCGGATGAAATCGTCGTTGGAAGCGTTGAGCGCGGTGGCCATGCGCCTGAACTCGGCCGAGTTGCGGTCGGCAAGCTCGCGCGCCGGGATGCCTTCCTTGCGCGCCGTCTGCAGCATCTTGATGCCGTGCTCGTCGGTGCCGGTCAGGAAGAATACATCCTTGCCGTCCAGCCGCTGGAAGCGGGCAAGCGCGTCGGTGGCGATCAGCTCATAGGCATGGCCGATATGCGGCTTGCCGTTCGGGTAGGAGATCGCGGTCGTGATGTAGAATGTATCGCGTGACATGAATGAACCGTCATGAATATCTGAATGTGAGTTGTGGCGGTGGATATCGCATCGGAACGTCGATTGCCATCCCGAGGCTAATGCATGCCGCCCAAAACTGGGCCAACGGCATGCATCGAACGAGCCGTCACATTCGCATCGCAGAATTCAGGCGGTCGATCATGGTCAGGGCGTGCTGCTTCTTGTCGAGATTGTAGGTCTCAGCCTCAGATATCGTGTTCAGCGCCTCGTGCCAAGCCTCGGACAGGGTTTTGGCCCGGGCGAGATCGCCGGCCAGCGCGGCGTCACTGGCGGCCGTCGAAAGAAGATCAAGCGCGCGGCGGTTGAAGATGTCGAACTGGATCGCCTGATCGCGTCCCGCCACGGCTTCGGCAAGGCGATGGGCGCCGGCAATGTCGGGCTTCCTAGCCGCCACCAGCGTGTCGAGCGCGCCGGCGATCTCCAGCCCGCCATATTGGGTGAGCAGGATCGCGTTGCGGGCGCTGCCCCCTGCCCGCTCGGCCAGCGCTGCGCGCGCGCCCGGATCCTCCGGCGGCGGCGGTTCGACATTTTCCAGCACCGCCATCAGCTCGTCGGCGGCCAAAGGCGCCAGCCGCACCATCTGGCAGCGCGAGCGGATCGTCGGCAACAGGCTGCCGGGCGCATGCACCACCAGAATGAACAGGGTGCGCGCCGGCGGCTCTTCGAGATTCTTGAGCAAGGCATTGGCGGCGTTGGTGTTCATGTCGTCGGCCGGATCGACGATGACGACCCGGTAGCTGCCGTCATGCGAGGTCATCGACAGGAAGCGGCTGACCTTGCGGATCTCGTCGACGGTCAGCACCGTCTTGAAGCTCTTGGTCTTCTCGTTGGCCGGACGGGTGAGATGCAGCACCGAAGGATGCGCGCCGGTGGCGATCTGGCGAAACAGCGAGGAGGCCTGATCGGGAACGGCAAGCGTGTCGGGCGCCGTCTTGAAATCCGGATATCTCAGAAGATGGTGCGCCATGTGGAACGCCAGCGTCGCCTTGCCGATACCCTGCGGCCCGGCGAAAATCAGCGCATGCGGCAGCTTGCCGGCGCGGTAGGCGCTGGCAAGCATCCCTGCCGCCGATGCGTGGCCGATCAGCCGCGGCGTTTCGGCAGGCTCGGGTACGCCGTCCAGCGTGTCGTGCTGTTCGGGGGCGATACGTTCGAAGATCATGCCGGCGCCGTCTCAATCCTTTGCGCCGGCATCCGCTCTTCCAGCGCCGCGAAGACGGCGGCGGTGACGACGTTCTCCACCGTGTCGGGATCGGCGGAAGCGTCGATGACGATGCAGCGCTCCGGCTCCGCCGCGGCGATGGCCAGGAAAGCCTCGCGCCGCCGCCGGTGGATGGCCAGGGTCTCCTTCTCGAAGCGGTCGGCGGCGTCACCGGCGCCGCGCCGCGCGGCGGCCCGCTTCAGGCCTTCAGCGGGGTCGATGTCGAAGATCAGCGTCATGTCGGGCATCATGCCGTTGATGGCCACCGCCTCCAGCGCCTTCATGAAATCGGCATCGAGCCCGCCGGTGACGCCTTGGTACACGCGAGAGGAATCGATGAAACGGTCGCACAGCACGATCGAGCCGCGCTCGACCGCAGGCCGGATGACCTGCTCGACATGGTCGGAGCGCGCGGCGGCGAACAGGATCGCCTCCATCTTCGGGCCGAACGGTTCGGCCGCCCCGGACAGAAGCACATGCCTTACCGCCTCGGCGCCGGGCGATCCACCCGGTTCGCGGCTGACCAGGACCTCGTATTTCTTGGCGCGCATGCGCCGCGCCAGCCGCTCGATCTGCGTCGACTTGCCTGCTCCTTCGCCGCCCTCGAAGGTGATGAAAAATCCGCTCGCCAATCGAGATTGCCTTTGCCCGTGCTGGCCGCTGTCATAGCTCCCGTCCGACAAAAGGTCCACGAACTTGCCCGATCACAAATGTTTCTGACGTAGCCAGCCGACAGCGAGTTCCTTGGCTGCGTCGAACGCGCGCTGCGGCAGCGTGCCCACCTTAACCGACTCGGCGGCATAGAGCGGCGTCTGCTGGCTCAGCGTCTCGCCTATCCAAACGCGCAATTCCCCGACCGGTTGCCCCTCCTCGACCGGTGCCGACACCGGACCCTGGTAGACGATCCTGGCGGTCAGCTTGTCGCGGTTGGCGATCGGCAGAAAGATGTCTACCGGACCTTTCGCTTTCAAGGCCAGGCCGGATTTGGCGCCGCCGAAAACCTGCGCTTCGCCAACCACCTCGTCCTTGGCGAAGATCTCGGTCTTCTGGAATGACCGCGAGCCCCATTCGAGCAGCTTGCGCGCCTCTTCGGAGCGCTCGCGGTCATTGGCCAGTCCGCTGAGGGCGGCGATCACGCGCGTGCCGTTGTGGCCGACGGTGCCGACTAGGCCGAAGCCCGCCTGCTCGCTGGCGCCGGCCACGAAGCCGTCGGCTTCGATGCCCATGGCGATCAGCGGATTGCGGTTCCTCTGCGAGATCTTGTTCCAGGTGAAGTCCGGCTGGCCGTAATAGTGGAAGAACTCGGGATAGTCGCGCCACAGATGCAGCGCCAGCATCGTCAGCTCCCGCACCGTCGTCTGCTGCCCGTCGGCCGGCAGGCCGGTCGAATTGACGAAGGTCGATTTCGAGAGGCCGAGCTGGCGGGCGCGATCGGTCATCTGCGCGGCGAAATTCGCTTCCGAGCCCGCCATGCCCTCGGCGAGCACGATACAGCCGTCATTGGCGGCCTGCACGGTGACGCCCTGGATCAGATCCTCGACGCGGACCTCGGATTTGAGCTTGGCGAACATGGTCGAGGTACCGGACGGCGCGCCGCCGGTGCGCCAGGCGTTTTCGCTGACGACGAAAGTGTCGTCGAGCGTGATCCGCTTCGACTTGATGGCGTTGAAGACCATTTCCATCGTCATCAGCTTGGCCATCGAGGCGGGCGGGATCGGCTTGTCGGGGTCCTTGGCGAAGAGCACGGTGCCGGTGTCGGCATCGATCATGAACGCCTGCGCCGCCTTGGTCTCGAAGAGTTGCGCGCTGGCCGGGGCGGCGCAAAGCAACACCAGCGCCAATCCCAGAAGGCTGGCGAAAGGCGGAAAAATGCGGAACTGCATGAAATGTCGACCCGATCTGAGCAACCCGGAAAAGCGTAGAGCCGCTCCAGAATGCGCAAAGACTACCCCGCGGCCAAGCTATCAGGGTTTTTTCGGCCGGATCAACGGGCAGCGCGAATTTGATCAGTTACGCACAACTAGCGCGTCCGGCGCGCCATGCGACCAGGCTGCCTGGAGCAGGTCGTCGACGCTGCCATGGCCGTCCGGATAGACATTGACCGCATACCAGTCATTTCCGTCGAGCTCGGTGCGCTGGATCTCGGTCCGGCCGAACGGCTCGAGCGCTGCGGCCACGCGCTTTGCCTTCGCGGCCTCGTCGAAGGAACCGGCAGCGACGTAGTCGGACGCAGGCGTCTGTAGCTCTCGGTTCGATTTCTTCCATGAACGCAGGATATCAGCCGGCGACATGCCGCCGGAATCGAGCGCGGCAAAGACGTCGGCGCGCTCTACCCGCTCATCCGCGTAAGACAGGGAGGCCATGGCGAAGGGCGAGTTCAGCGGAAGCGTGAAATCCGGCCGTTCCGGCACGATCGGGCCGAAATCCGGCAGCATGACATCACCAGCGCCCTGGACAGCGAATGCGGCCGGCTGATCCGAAAGCCCCGGCTGCGCTGCAAAGGCCTGCCCCGAATTGGTCAACTCGCCCGGAAACGGCGCGGCCGCCGGCGACGCCCCCACCGGCACGCTCGGCGACGGGCCGTTCATGGCCACCATGACGCCGCTCGGCAGGCCGTCCGAAGGATCCGGCCGGTTGTTGCCGGGATGGTAGGAGGCCACCAGGTACTGGTCGTCATCGCCGTCGAGCGGCGCGCGGCCGACATATTCCACTTTGACCCTGGCCGTACCGACCTTGGCATAATCGAGCATCTGCGCCGCGCGTTCGGAAACGTCGATGATGCGGCCTTCGTGATAGGGGCCGCGGTCGTTGACGCGCACGATGACCGAGCTGCCGGTCTCCAGATTGGTGACGCGGGCATAGCTCGGCAGCGGCATCGTCGGATGCGCCGCCGTCAGATGCGTCATGTCATAGACTTCGCCATTGGCGGTCAGGCGGCCATGAAACGCATCGCCGTACCAGGAAGCCAGGCCGACCTTGGCGTAGCCCTTGTCTTCCTTGGGATAGTACCACTTGCCGCGCACCTGATAGGGCTTGCCGAGCTGGTCGCGGCCGCCGCCGCGCCGCATGAACTGGACACGCGGGCTCGCCTTCACGCCATATTCGGATTCGGCGAAATATTCCTTGGAGCGGCCCTTCCTGTAGACCATCCCCTTCGGTTCGGGTTGCGAGGCGCAGGCAGCCAGCAGCAGCCCCGAAAGGGCACACAGGGCGAAAGCAGAAGCGCGACGAAGACGCGGGCGCGTCGGAGTCTGCATGTCTTCGATTGTCCCCTACCGTGCTGTCACCAGACGGGGCCAGAAGTCGCCCGCCAGGCCAACACCTTGATCCCCAATCCCTTTTGCACAGGAATTGCTTATCACGATGTTAATCGATTATGGCCGCAACAGGGCGAGATTATGGCGAGAGGCGGTGACACCGTCGCTCGGAAAGTCCGTGCTCGTTCGAGTATTCTTGGCTGCCAACAGCGCCGGCCATAAGATCGCCGGCGCGTCCAATCCGAATAAGAGTAACGGTTTGTGCGCTATTCCAGGTTGGATAGCACCTGCTGGGCCGTCGCACGAGACAGCATCTCACGCTTTGTCAGTACGGGTTTCTCGTAGGCTTTCTTCACGATTGTCCCCCTGTTTGAAATATTAGCAGATTGAGATTGGCAGGGTCATGACGTCATTGTCAATGCGCCGAACCGCTTTCCGCCCCCGTTCCGGCTACGCAAGCGATGGATTGAGCCATTCCCGCGATTGACAGATCTTTGCACAGCGCACTAGAGCATGGGGCGCTTGCGTTCCTGCCGGCAGGGCTTTGATGTCGGCAGGACCAAGCGCCTCGTGAAGATCACGATGGAGGGATGGCCGAGCGGTTTAAGGCACCGGTCTTGAAAACCGGCGTGGGCGCAAGTTCACCGTGGGTTCGAATCCCACTCCCTCCGCCATTTCGGCACCCCTGAGTGGACACCGCGCACGGAGCGCCGTGGCGGGCAAAGACAGGCGCAAGGCGGCAGGCACGATTGCCGGATACAGGGGGGCACCGACGCGCGCCCATCATTCCCCTTTCCGGCCAGGCCTCGGCGATACCGTCAGGCCGAGAAAGACCATCACCGCCTGATTGAACCGAACCATAGCCTCTTCGTCGAGCCGTCCGATCCGGTCGCCGACCTTCGACTTCGGAACCGAGGTGATCTTGTCCACCATCAGCCGGGAAGGAGAGCGCAGCCCGTTGCTCTCGTTCGGCTCCACCGGAAGCCGAAATAGCGGCGCATCGGTCGGGTCCGTGGTGAACGCGCAGACCGTGATCGAATCCGTGGCCTCAAAGCTATCATCCTGCACGATGGCGACAAGGCGCGGCTTGCCCGCATAATCCCTGCCGCCGGAGACGGTCCAGACCTCGCCCCGCCTCATTCATCGTCCCAATCGGATACCGCGTCCATGAACGCCTGATCCTCGGCCGCACGGGCGCTCGCGGCCACCGCCGCCGACTGTCGGTGCGCCTCGGACTTAAACGACGCGGCGCGCACGTCCGGCACCCAAATCTGGATGGGCCGCAGGCCCTGGGCGCGTAGCCGCTCCCGATGTTCCTGCACCTTCACATGCGTGGACTTTGCCCTTCTTGCCGATGCCATGAGCCATTCTCCGCAATAGTTACATGTAACCCAGCATGGACAACGCGTTGTGACCAGCCTTTTCGCGACCGCCAGGAGGCGCAAGTCCGACTGGTTCAGTTGCCTGAAATCCGTGGATTCCGGCATCGACGACATAGACGTTCCACGCATATTAGCGAGCCTGCAGCTTGAGGCGCTCAAGGGTTGCAGACGGTGCATTCGTTGGAAGCGAAGCGGCGCTGGCGATCGACTGTTGGTAAAGCAGCGTTTATTTGATTTATCGGACAAAATATGCTGCTTGTCGCGCCCATGAAAAAGCTCTGCCTGATGGTTCTGGCGTCGCTGGCGCCGGTCTTGCCGGCCAAGGCGATGGACAATGCGTTGCGCGCCGGCCTGATGAAACTCGATCCTGAGACTCGCCTCGAGCAGCGCTGTGACGCCGAGGTGCTCGACCGGATCAGCCACGACGATCGCAACTACAAGGCCGACCGCGTCGTGGCCTACGCCTTCGCCACGCCGCAGATGAGCGCCGATGCCATCAAGAGCTCGGGCGCCGCCTTCCGCAGCAATGGCCAATGGTACCGGCTGAAGTTCAAATGCCAGACCGCGCCGGACCATATGCAAGTGCTGCAGTTCCGCTACAAGATCGGCGACGAAATCCCGGAATCCGACTGGGCCAAATACAATCTCTACGACTAGAGCAATTCCAGGGAAAGTGCGTAGCGGTTTCCCGTCCGGAATTGCGTCAAAACAAAGAGATAGAGTGGTTCGCCGTTTCCGTGAAACGGTGAAACGCTCTAGTTTTCGTCCTCGCCAGCTTGCCGGCTACCACTCTAAATCGTTGAGGGATTGCGCTGCCGGCCTTGTTTTCCGGCGATGTCCAACCCTGCGTCTTGACGCCGATGGACCGCGCCTTTAGGCCCGTCCGGGTAAAGGGCTACGCTCATTTCAGGCAAGGATTTCTAGTCGATGGAAATATTCACTGCCGCAGGCCTTTCGGCTCTCCTCCAGGTCGTTGCGATCGATCTCGCGCTTGCCGGCGACAACGCAATTGTGATCGGCCTCGCGGCAGCCGGCCTTCCCATCGATCAACGCAAGCGTGCCATCCTGGTCGGCATCGCGGCAGCCACCGTCCTGCGCATCGTCTTTGCCCTGATCACGCAATGGCTGCTGAGCATCGGCCCGATGCTGCTCATCGCCGGCGGGCTCCTGCTTCTGTGGGTATGCTGGAAGATGTGGCGCGAGCTGCGCGTCAGCCACGAGGATGAGCGCGACGCGACAGAAGCGCTGTCGAACGGCGATTATAACAAGGACGGCAAAATCGCCGGCAAACCGCGCAAGACCTTCTCGCAGGCCGCCTGGCAGATCGTCATCGCCGACGTCTCGATGTCGCTCGACAACGTGCTCGCCGTCGCCGGCGCAGCCATGAAGCATCCGACGGTGCTGATCATCGGGCTGGTCCTTTCGATCGCGCTGATGGGCTTTGCCGCATCCTTCGTCGCGCGCCTGCTGCACAAGTACCGCTGGATCGCCTATGTCGGCCTGCTGATCATCCTCTATGTCGCGGTGAACATGCTTCTGGGAGGCGCCGTGCAGCAGTTTCCCGACCATTTTGCTTTCCTGGCGCCCTGGTTCGGATCGGACGGCCACTGACGTTCTTTCAAGGCGAGCATCTGCCGCATCGCCTCTTGTCGTGGCCGGCTGGCAGGTTTGCTTCTGTGCCGAAGCGTGCTATTGCGCCGCGCGAAATGGCTCAAAGCCGCGCGCCCTAGATCGATCTTCGGAGCCTGAGGCTCCTCGATCTCGCCCTCATCTCTTGGAAAACAAATTTATGTCCGCCCCACGCGTCAGTTTCGTCAGTCTTGGATGCCCGAAGGCGCTCGTTGATTCCGAGCGCATCATCACGCGGCTGCGTGCCGAGGGCTACGAGATCGCACGCAAGCATGACGGCGCCGACCTCGTCGTCGTCAACACTTGCGGCTTTCTCGATTCCGCCCGCGACGAGTCGCTCAACGCCATCGGCTCCGCCCTTTCCGAGAACGGCCGCGTCATCGTCACCGGCTGCCTCGGCGCCGAGCCGGAGGTCATCCGCGAGAAGCATCCCAACGTGTTGGCGATCACCGGCCCGCAGGCCTATGAAAGCGTGATGGCGGCGGTGCACGAGGCGGCTCCGCCCAGCCACGATCCGTATATCGACCTGCTGCCGCCGCAGGGCGTGAAGCTGACGCCGCGCCACTACGCCTATCTGAAGATTTCCGAAGGCTGCAACAATCGCTGCACCTTCTGCATCATCCCGGCGCTGCGCGGCGATCTCGTCTCGCGCCCGGCCGCGGACGTGCTGCGCGAAGCCGAAAAGCTCGCCAAGGCCGGCGTCAAGGAGATACTGGTCATCTCGCAGGACACCAGCGCCTACGGCATCGACATCAAGTACCAGACGTCGATGTTTGGCGATCGCGAGGTGCGGGCGAAATTCCTCGACCTTGCCGAGGAGCTCGGCAAGCTCGGCATCTGGATACGCATGCATTATGTGTACCCCTACCCGCACGTCGCCGACGTCATTCCGCTGATGGCGGAGGGAAAGATCCTCCCCTATCTCGACATTCCCTTCCAGCACGCTTCGCCACAGGTGCTGAAGAACATGCGACGCCCCGCGCATGGCGAAAAGACGCTGGACCGCATCCGTGGCTGGCGCGACATCTGCCCGGATCTCGCCATCCGCTCGACTTTCATCGTCGGCTTCCCCGGCGAGACCGAGGACGATTTCGAGATGCTGCTCGACTGGCTGGACGAAGCCAGGATCGACCGCGCCGGTTGCTTCAAATACGAGCCGGTCAAGGGCGCGCGCTCCAACGATCTCGGACTGGAGCAGGTGCCGCAGGAGGTCAAGGAAGCGCGCTGGCACCGCTTCATGCAGCGCCAGCAGAAAATTTCGGCTACGCAGTTGGCCAAGAAAGTCGGCAAGCGCCTGCCGGTGCTGATCGACGAGGCGCATGGCACATCCGGCAAAGGCCGTACCAAATACGACGCGCCGGAGATCGACGGCTCCGTGCACATCCAGTCGCGGCGGCCGCTGCGCGCCGGCGAGATCGTCACCGTCAAGATCGACCGCGCCGACGCTTACGACCTTTACGGCTCGGCGGTCTGACAGCCCACGCGTACCCACGCAGCTTAAAAAAGGGCGCCTGTGGCGCCCTTTTCGTTTCGGTTCAGCGATTTGCCGCTTACTGCGGCAGCTTGTCGTCGATGCCCTTGACGTAGAAATTCATGCCGAGCAGCGTGCCGTCGTCGGCGACCTCGCCGTCCTTCAACCAGGGCGAACCATCCTGCTTGGAGACAGGTCCGGTGAAGGGGTTCCAGCCGCCGGCGATCTTCTTCTCGGTCGCCTCGGCCATCGCCTTCACGTCGTCGGGCATGTTGGTGTAGGGGGCGAGCTTGACAGCGCCGTCCTTGATGCCGAGCCACACATTGTCGGGCTTCCAGGTGCCGTCGAGCGCCGCCTGGACGCGGCTGATATAATACGGGCCCCATTCGTCGGTCAGCGAGGTCAGCTGCGCGTGCGGTGCGAATTTGATCATGTCGGACGACTGGCCGAAGCCGTGCAGCTTGCGCTCCTCGGCGACCTGCAGAGCGGCGGTCGAGTCGGTGTGCTGGACGATGATATCGGCGCCCTGGTCGAACAGCGCCTTGGCGGCGTCGGCTTCCTTGCCGGGGTCGAACCAGGAATTCACCCACACGATCTTCACCTTGAAGTCGGGATTGACCGACTGCGCGCCGAGCATGAAGGAGTTGATGCCCATCACCACTTCCGGGATCGGGAAGGAAACGATGTAGCCGGCGAGGCCCTTCTTCGATTCTTTTGCCGCGATCTGGCCCAGCACATAGCGGCCTTCATAGAAGCGCGCATTGTAGATGCCGAGATTGTCGCCGGTCTTGAAGCCGGTAGCATGCTCGAACATCACTTTGGGAAACTTCTTGGCGACCTTCACTTCGGCATCCATGAAGCCGAAGGAGGTGCCGAAGATGATCTTGCACTTCTCGCGCGCCAGGCGCTCGAAAGCGCGGTCGGCGTCCGGGCCTTCCGAGACGTTTTCGAGATAGGCGGTCTCGACCTTGTCGCCGAGCGCCTTCTCGACTTCGAGCCGGCCCTGGTCGTGCTGATAGGAGTAGCCGAAGTCGCCGATCGGACCCGTATAGACCCAGCAGGCCTTGAGCTTGTCGGCGGCCTGGGCGGTTGCCGCCAGGGACAGGGCCGCGGCCGTGGTCATCAACGCAATAAGCAGTTTTTTCATTGTGTTACCTCTCTGAGTTAAGCCTTGGAGCTTCCCGTCTTTTTGTTGTTGTCAACGATCCGGAACAAATGGCTGCCCCAACGAAGCCGGCGTGTTCATCATCGTCAGCCGCTTGTTGCGCGAGATTAGAACGAGAACCACGACGGTTGCCAGATAGGGCAGCGAAGAAAGAAACTGCGAAGGCACCGGAATGCCAAAAGCTTGTGCATGAAGCTGGCCGATCCACACTGCGCCGAAGATATAGGCGCCGGCCAGCACCCGCCACGGACGCCAGGAAGCGAACACCACCAGCGCCAGCGCGATCCAGCCGCGACCCGCACTCATGTTTTCCACCCATTGCGGCGTGTAGACCAGCGACAGGTGGCCGCCGGCAAGACCGGCGCAGGCGCCGCCAAAGATCACGGCGAGATAGCGGTAGCGAATGACCTTGATGCCGAGCGCATGCGCCGACGTATGGCTGTCGCCGATCGAGCGAAGCGTCAGGCCCGTGCGCGTCTTGAACAGGAACCACATTACCGCCGCGGTCAACGCGATCGAGATGTAGAACACCGGGTCCTGGCCAAAGACCAGCTTGCCGACTACCGGGATCGAGCTGATCCCCGGGATATCCAAATTGGGCAATCTCACGCCCGGCTGACCGACGAAGCTGGTGCCGATCATGCCGGAGAGGCCGAGCCCGAGCAGCGTCAGCGACAGGCCGGTCGCCACCTGGTTGGTCGCGAGAGACAGCGTCATGACGGCGAACAGCAGCGAGAACAGCGCGCCGACGATGATTGCGGCAAGCAGGCCGATCCACGGCGACCCGGTGAGGTAGCCGGCGCCGAAGCCGCCGACGGCGCCCACGATCATCATACCCTCGACGCCGAGATTGAGCACGCCCGAGCGCTCGACCACCAGCTCGCCGATCGCCGCGATCAGGAGCGGCGTCGCGGCGGTCGCGATGGTCAAAAGGATGTTGACGGTGATGTCCATCAGCGAGCCTCCTCGAGCTTGGGCGCCGCTTCGAGCTGCGCCGCCCCGTTCGGCTTCGTCAGCGCCATGCCGATCAGGCGAATGCGGTAATGGATGAGCGTGTCGCAGCCGAGCACGAAGAACAAAAGCATGCCCTGGAACACGCGCGCCACCTTGTCGGAAATACCGAGCGCGCTCTGCACCGCCTCGCCGCCAAGATAGGTCAGCGCCAGCACCAGGCCCGCGGCCACGATGCCAAGCGGATTGAGCCTGCCGAGAAAGGCGACGATGATGGCGGTGAAGCCGTAGCCAGGCGAGATCACCGGCTGCAGCTGGCCGATGGCGCCGGAGACCTCGGAGATGCCTGCCAGACCGGCCAACGCGCCGGACAGAAGGAAAGCGAAGAACACCATCCGGTTGAAGCCGAAGCCGGCAAAGCGCCCTGCCCTTGGACTGGAACCCAGCACGCGCACCTCGAAGCCTTTCAGCATGCGGCTCATCATCAGCCAGACCAGCACGGCGGCAACCAAGGCGAAGACAAAGCCCCAATTGGCTCGGCCGGCGTCGGGCATCAGCTCGGGCAGCACCGCCGAGTCGCCGAACTGGATCGTCTGCGGGAAGCCATGGCCTTGCGGATCGCGCCACGGGCCGCGCACCAGCCAGTCTAGGAAAAGCTGCGCGACATAGACCAGCATCAGGCTGGTCAGGATCTCGTTGGTGCTGAATCGGGTCTTCAAAAGCGCCGGGATCGATGCGTAAAAGGCGCCGCCGACCATACCGAGCAGAAGCATCAGCGGGATCACCAGCGGGCCTTCGAACTGCGGGAACAGCACCGGGATGATCGAACCGAAGATCGCGCCGAAAATGAACTGGCCTTCGGCGCCGATGTTCCAGATATTGGCCCTGTAGCAGACCGAAAGGCCCACCGCGATCAGGATCAGCGGCGCTGCCTTGATCGCCAGCTCATGCAACTGCCAGACCTGGCTGACCGGCTCGACGAAATAGATCTCGAAGGCGTTGAGCGGATTGACGCCGAGCAAGGCGAACATGATGGCGCCGGCAATGATCGTCAGCGCGAAGGCGATGAAGGGCGACAGCATCGAGAACAGCGCCGAGCGCTGCGGGCGTTTGACGAGTTCGATGCGCATCATGCCACCTCCATCCTGTGTTCGGCGTGGCCGGGCTCGGCGCCGCCCATCAACAGGCCGATCCTCTCGAAAGTCGCCTCGGCAATCGGCAGCGGCGTCGACAATTCGCCGTTGTGCATGACGGCGATCGCGTCCGACAGCTCGAACAATTCGTCGAGATCCTGGCTGATGACCAGGACCGCGGAGCCGCTGCGGGCAAGCTCGATCAGGGCCTGGCGGATGTGAGCGGCAGCACCGGCGTCGACGCCCCAGGTCGGCTGGTTGACGATCATGACGCTCGGCTTGCGGTCGAGCTCGCGCCCGACGATGAATTTCTGCAGATTGCCGCCCGACAGCGCGGCGGCCTCCGGATCGGGCGCGCTCTTGCGCACGTCCATGGCTGTAATGATGCGCTGGGCGGCGCTGTAAACGGCGCTGTTCTTGACCATGCCGCCCGAGCCGACGAACGACTTGCCGTCGGTGGCATGGCGCGAGAGCAGCAGGTTCTCCGAAAGCTTCATGCGGGGTGCTGCGCCATGGCCGAGGCGCTCTTCCGGCACGAAGGCGGCCCCCATTAGTCGCCGGCCGGTGATCGAAAGGCCGCCGGCGTCCTTGCCGCGGATGCGCACGGAACCGGTATCCTGCTGCAGCACTTCGCCGGACACGGATTCGAAGAACTCGCCCTGGCCGTTGCCGGCCACACCCGCGATGCCGATCACTTCGCCGGCGCGCACGGTGAGGTTGATGTTTTTGAGCGGGATGGCGAAGGGCGTCGCCGGCTTGCGGCTGAGGCTGCGGATTTCCAGCAGCGCCGGCGCCGTTTCGATGCCTTCGGCCGGCGCGCGGACCACAGCCTTCACCTCGCTGCCGACCATCATGCGGGCGAGCGATGCGGCGGTCTCCTGGCGCGGGTTGCAATGGCCGACAACCTTGCCGTGGCGAAGCACCGTGGCGCGGTCGCAGATGCGTTTGACCTCTTCCAGCCGGTGCGAGATGTAGAGGATCGACTTGCCTTCGGCGCGCAGGCGCTCCAGCGTCTCGAACAGCTTGTCGGCCTCCTGCGGCGTCAGCACCGAAGTCGGCTCGTCGAGAATGATGAGCTGCGGTGTCTGCAAGAGGCAACGGATGATCTCGATGCGCTGGCGTTCGCCGACCGAAAGGTCTCCGACCAGCGAATCCGGATCGAGCGGCAGGCCATAGCTGTAGGACAATGCCCTCGCCTTCGCGGCGATGCTGCTGATCGGCGAGCCGTCATTGAGCGAAAGCGCGATGTTCTCGGCCGCGGTCAGCGCTTCGAACAGCGAGAAATGCTGGAACACCATGCCGATGCCGAGCTTCTTGGCCGCGCCCGGGCTGGTGATCTTGACCGGCTTGCCGTCCCAGAAGATCTCGCCCGAGTTCGGCTCGAGCGATCCGAACAGCATCTTGACCAGCGTCGACTTGCCGGCGCCGTTCTCGCCGAGCAGCGCGTGGATCTCGCCTTTTGCGATATTGAGATCGATGTGATCGCACGCCGTCAGCGTGCCGAATATCTTGGTTAGGCCGCGAACCTCGAGCAGGTTCGCCCTGTCATGATTTGCACTCACAGTGCCTCCCATCCGGTTTCCCAGACATGTTCTGTGTTCCCGAAAGCATGGTATGCGCGGCCGGCTCCAGTCGGAAAGCAGCACCCGACTTGAAAGAGCTTCAAGAATTTCAGCGGAAACTCAAGGGCTAAGATAGATCCGTGGGGAACGACAGCAAATCAACAGCGCTTTTCAGGCAATCCGTGCCTTCGGGCACGGCAAGCCACTGAAAAACAGGGCAGCCGGCTAGGTATGGTGCTGAAAAGTGTAAAGCGACTTCCCGCCCCGGAATTGCGATAGAGCGATACGCCGCTTCCGTGAAACGCTTTAGGGAATGAGGACGGTCGTTCCCGTCGTCTTGCGGGCCTCGAGATCCGCTTGCGCTTTTGCAGCATCCTTCAGCGCATAGCGCTGGTTGATCTTGATCGCGACGGCGCCGCTCTTGACCACGTCGAAAAGCGCTTCGGCCGACTTCACCAGATCTTCGCGCCTGGCATTATAGACGAAAAGCGTCGGCCGGGTCGCATAGAGCGAGCCCTTCTGCGCCAGCAGCGACATCGAGAAAGGCGGGATCGGCCCGGACGACTGGCCGAAGCTGACGAACATGCCGAGCGGCCGCAGGCAGTCGAGCGATGCCGGAAAAGTGTCGGCGCCGACGGAATCGTAGACGACGTCGCATTTCTTCCCGCCCGTCAGCGCCTCTACGCCGGCGACGAAATCCTGCTCTTTGTAGTTGATGACGTGATCGAAGCCGTGCGCCCGCGCAAGTTCGATCTTGTCGGCGGAACTCGCGGTGCCGATCACGGTCGCGCCGAGATGCTTTGCCCATTGCCCGAGGGTCAGGCCGACACCGCCTGCGGCTGCGTGGTAGAGGATCGTGTCGCCGACCTTGACGGGAAAGGTGCGGCGCAAGAGGTATTCGGCCGTCATGCCCTTCAGCATCATCGCCGCCGCTTGCTCGTCGCCGATGCCGTCCGGCACTTTGACCACGCGGTCGGCCGCGATCACCCGTTGCTCAGCGTAAGCCCCGACATTGACGGCATAGGCGATGCGGTCGCCGGGCTTCAGCCAGTCGACACCCGGGCCGAGCGCCAGAACGACGCCCGCTGCCTCGCCGCCTGGGATCAGCGGAAAACCGCCAAGTGGCGGATAAAGCCCGGAGCGATAGTAAACGTCGATGAAGTTGAGGCCGATTGCCGTGTGCCGGATCAGGATCTGGCCTTCTCCCGGCTGGCCGGGGTCGGCGTCTTCATAGGCCAGGACTTCGGGGCCGCCATGGGCGTGGATGCGGATTGCCTTGGACATCGCTCAGCTCTCAGAAGGGTAAGTGCGAAAATCTGGAAACATGATTCCGAAAAGGAGAACCGATTTTCGGAAGTTCATGCGCCGATATACAGCTAGGGCCAGGATGACCATTCAGCAAAAAATATCCTGATCCAGGATCAGGACTTCTTGGCGCCCAGATTGGGAAATATCTGCATGATGCCTCCGATGCTGGCGAGATAGAGGCCGCTGATGGTGATGCCGATCTTGGTGAAGTTGCTGACCTGCTCTCCCAGCACGCCAATCTTGTCATAGAAGGCGGCAAGTGCTGCCTGCGCCAGCGCCAGCGCGCCGAAGGCGCACCACAAAAGCGTCATAAAGAGATTGACCGGCCTCAGCCGCACGACACGCACCGGATGGATGAAGTTGATCGGCATGAAGGTCAAAATGCCGGCAACCACCACCACGGCGAAAGACACCCATTGCCCAGGCTCGATGACGAAGAGCGTGAACACCACCATGTTCCAGACGACGGGAAACCCTTTGAAGAAGTTCTCCTTCGTCTTCATGCCGGTGTCGGCATAATAGATCGCGCTGGAGACGACGATGATGGCCGCCGACAGGAAGGACAGATTCTCGCCC
Organism: Mesorhizobium sp. B2-7-2; assembly: GCF_006440775.1. Classification (GTDB taxonomy): domain Bacteria; phylum Pseudomonadota; class Alphaproteobacteria; order Rhizobiales; family Rhizobiaceae; genus Mesorhizobium. The sequence goes on from NZ_VFTZ01000001.1 coordinate 72,891, forward strand.
ATGAAGCCGCGCTGGTAGAGCGCGAAGGCCGGAATGAGCACGTAGGTCACGTAGTCGATGATGTTGTCGAGGAGCTCGCCCGACCATGTCGGCAGGATTTCCTTGACCTCGAGCTTCCTGGCGATCGGGCCGTCGATGCCATCGACGAAAAGCGCCAGCCCCAGCCACCAGAACATCGCCGTCCAGCGTTGCTCGCTCGCCGCGACCAGCGATAGGAAGGCAAGGAACGATCCCGACGCCGTGAGCAGATGCACGGAGAACGCGCGCGCCTGCGGCCACGTCACCTTCTTCTTCGGCAATGGGATCCGTTGCGCGATCTTCTTGGCTGCCTTGCCGGCCCTTGTGTTCTTGCTCACGGTCCCCGCCAGTCCAGCTTGCAGATTTCGGCCGAGCGGCCGGCGAAATTCCAGTTGCGGCCGAAGGCGCGCATCTTGCTCTTGTCGGACTTCGCCACGATGATTTCCGGCGCGATCCAATATTCCGAATTGGCGATCACCGTATCTTTCTCACGGTCCTTGCCGGGAATGGGCGTCACCGCGCCGTCGATAATCTTGGGAATCTGGAAGACGCGCGTCTTGTCACGCGTCCCGTAGGTGATCGGCACCTGCTCGACGCCGAGGAATTTCCCGACGAGGATCGAAAGCAGCGAGGTGGTGCCGCCGGCCTTGCCGGTGAAGATCTTGGTCAGCGCCTTCACCGCGTAGATCGACGCGCGCTTGTCGATGAACAGGCCGGCCGTCCAGTTGCCGCGGCTCATATAGCCGGGAATTTCCATGATCAGGCCGAGATTGAGGCCCGACAGTTCGACCTCGCCGAAATGGCCCGCATCGATGCGGAAGCCCGCCCATGTCTGGCAATAGCCCTCGGTCGGCGGATGGCTGCCAAGCGACAGCACGCAGGGACAGAAAACCGTGCAATTGCAGGAGAGTACCAGCTCCCCTTTCATTGCCCAGCTTTGGTCGGTCATCGAATTCTCCCTCATGCCGAAACTAATAGCAGGGCAGCCGCCCACACAAGCAGTATCGCACCGGCAATCCGGCTGGCCACCCTGCCGGCGGTCTGTTTTTCGATCAGCGTGAACAGGCCGATCAGCGCCATCCAGAAGACGTTCATGGCGCCGACGGCAAACATCACCAGCATCAGCGCCCAGCAGCAACCGAGACACCAGACGCCCTGTTCCAGGCCGAGCCGGAAGATGCGGCCTGATTTCGCGCTCCACCTGGCGAACAGGACCGAGAACGGATTGCGGCACTTTTCCAGGCATGCCTGTTTCAGGCCGCTGAATTGATAGAGGCCGGCGACAAGCAGCGCGATGGCGCCGGCAAGCCCGACGGCGGGGTCGAGCATCCGGCCGGAACCGACAAAGGCGTACACGGCGAACGTCAGCACGCTGAAGCCCACGGATGCGGCAAGCCATGTGGCGAGGTATCCGGCGACAAGCACCAGCGGATGAACGACTGGTTCGCCTTTGATCCTCGCCGTGTCGGCGATTTCGCAATAGGTGCGGATCAGCGGCGCCGCCGAAGGCAGCATCGTCGCCACGGCCATCAGGAACCACATCAGCACAAGCGCCGGCGCTTGCAGGCCGGCCAGGCCGGCAAGCGGCGCCGGCGCGAGGCAAAGAGCGAAGAACCGGTCGAGAAAATCCGGCAACGGCAGGCCCGGCAGATTTTTCAGCAGCATATCGCCGGGGCCGCCCACGGGGCTGCCTTCAGCGCCGCGTATCGCCATCGCGCCGAGAAGCAACCAGGCAAGGGCGATGCCGATGCCAATCGCGAGCATGACCGCGCGGCGCGGGCTGCGCGCCACGCCCGCCGTCGCGCGGCCGGCGCGGTCGAGATGGCTGAAATCATGCTGCTCGCCGCTCATGGCAATCGAATGGGCTGAATCGCCGCGTTGATCAAGCCGGCCAATCTGCCCTATATCGGGACAAAGGCCCGACGGGTCGCCTCGCATTGTGGAAGCCTGGCGTGGAGCACAACGACAAAGCCCGCATCCTGGTTGCCGGCAGCGGTCCGGCCGGCTTGATCGCCGCGCTCGGCTTCGCCGAGGCCGGCTTCGAAGTGACGCTGGTCGGCCCTGAGGCCAACACCGCCGACGGCCGCACCACCGCCCTCATGAACCCCGCCCTGAAAGTCCTTGAACGACTGGGCATCCTTGCCGAACTGAAGCCGCAGGCCGCGGCGCTCAAGGTGATGCGCATCGTCGATGCCACAAGGCGGCTGATCCGCAGTCCAACCGTGATCTTCCGCGCCAGCGAGATCGGCGAGGAACAGTTCGGGCTCAATCTGCCGAACAAGGCCCTCATCACCATTCTTGCCAAGGCGGTTTCAGCTCATGATGGCATTCATTGGCTGAAATCCACCGTCGAGTCATGGCGCCTGGACGCCGATCAGGCCCATGCCCGGCTGGCCGACGGCAGCGAAATCTCTGCATCGCTTGCTGTCGCCGCCGACGGGCGCCTGTCGCTGGCGCGGGAAGCCGCCGGCATTCGCGCCTTTGCGCGTCCCTATCCGCAGTCGGCGCTTGTGCTCAATTTAGGCCACCGCAGCGAACACGGCTTCGTTTCAACCGAGTTCCATACCGAGACAGGGCCGTTCACGCAGGTGCCGCTGCCCGGCAGGCGCTCGAGCCTTGTGTGGGTGGTGAGGCCGGAGACCGCGCGGGAGCTTGCCGCGCTCGACGATGCAACTTTGTCGGGGCGTGTCGAGGAGCAGATGCAATCGATGCTTGGCCGGGTCTCCGTCGAGCCGGGCCGCCAGGTCTATCCCTTGTCTGCGGCCTCGCCCGGCCGTTTCGCGCAAAACCGCGTGGCGCTGGTCGGCGAGGCAGCGCATGTGTTTCCGCCGATCGGCGCCCAAGGCCTCAATCTGGGTATCAGGGATATCGACGATCTGATTGGAATCGCGAGTGAAAACAGCAATGACCCTGGATCGCGCCGAAGCCTCGCCGCCTATGACACGAGGCGCCGGCCCGACATTTGGGCGCGCAGTGGCGCAGTGAACCTGCTCAACATGTCGCTCTTGTCCGACATGCTGCCGGCGCAGCTGGCGCGCAGCGCCGGCCTTAGTGCGCTTGGCGGCTTCGCGCCGCTGCGCGCCTTCTTCATGCGCGAGGGCCTGCGGCCCGGCAGCGGCTTTCGCGCCATCGCCGGCGGCCTAAGGAAAGAGGTCGGCCGGTAGTATTCCAAGGCCGATGACGTCGGACTTTCTTCGCTCAGGCGGGAAAACTCCCGCGCGGCTAACCCGTTGCTTCAGCCAAGATCAAGGACTTGGCTATTGAACTGCGGCCGCGTCTGCGCCAAATAGGCACCAGCCGAAAGTCGGGGTCGATTTTTGGCCGCGTGACGTGTAAATTCAAGGCTTTAGGCGCCTTGTGCGCAGCCACGACAGGCGCCTCGGAACCTAAGTGGTGAACGTAATGAAAACGGCCAAGTTCTCGATCGGGCAAGTGGTTCGCCACAGGCTGTTTCCATTCCGCGGCGTGATCTTCGACGTCGATCCCGAATTCGCCAACACCGAGGAATGGTACGAGGCTATTCCCGCCGACGTGCGTCCGCGCAAGGACCAGCCTTTCTACCATCTTCTGGCGGAAAATTCGGAGACTGAGTACATCGCCTATGTGTCCGAGCAGAACCTGCTCGAGGACCGGTCGGGCGAGCCGGTACGGCATCCGCAGATCGGCGAGATTTTCGACAAGCTGCCGGACGGCCGCTACGAGCCGAAGCGCCAGTCGAAGCACTGAAGCGCTAACGAACGTCGCCCAGGGCGCGACGCGGCGCAACAAAAAAGCGGAGCATTTGCCCCGCTTTTTTGTTTCCGAGAAACGCGCTTGCGCGATCAGTTCGCGGTCTTGGCCTTGTCCTGCTCGTCCTTGAGCTTCTTGGCGAAGTCCTGATTGTTCTTGGCGACGAAGTCCTGCAGCTTCTTCTGCCGGTCCTCGATATCCGACTGCTGCAACGGCGGGCCGTCATAGGCGCCGCTGAAGCCGGTGAGCGCGATCTTGATCGGGTTCGGCTGGTTCTGGAAGTTGATCGAGGTGAGCGTGATGCCCTGCCCCTTCTTGAAGGAAGCGACGAGCTGGTCGCTCAGCGGCACTTCCGCCACGCAACGATCCGGGAAGCAGATCACATAGTCCAGCTTCTGCGCCTTGCCGGCATCGATCTGCAGCGCAATTCCGGGAGGCACGAGGCGGCCGGTCGGCACCGTGACCTGGAAGACCTTGCGGTTCACCTTGCCCTTGAGCTCGATCAGGCTGACGCCGGTGACGAGCTGGCCGTTGCCGGCCGTGACGATGTTCTGCACATTGCAAATGTCAACGTCTTCCTGCTTGGTGCAGGCCTTGAACCAGCCCTGCGGGATCTGCGGCTGCTGTTGGGCCGAGGCGGTGAAAAGCCCGGCGCCCAGAACGCCGACCACGCCTGCGGCCAGCACCGAAAGGCGGTACGCGTTGATCGTCATATGGTGCACTTTCCTCTCAAATGATCCCGGGGACCGGCTTCTTCGTGCCGTGTGGTCCAGCTACCTGTTGCCCAAATGAGGCAACAGGATGACTTCGGAGCGCGTGTTACACTGCCAGCGACATCGAATCCAGCCCGGTTTCCGCGATTTCTTCGCGGTTCGATGTCCAGGGCAAGCATCGATCGGCGCTGGAGCGGCGGAACCCGATTCCCATTGGCGCGCCGATTCAATCGGATAGCGAAATGCTCTAGGGTGCATGGCGAATCACAAAGCCGTCCGGCAAGGAGACGGTCATGGACCGCGTTCTCGTCCGGCTGATCGCCGCGACCTCGTTTCTGGCTCTTTCGCTTCTTCCGGCACAGTCGGAGCCGAAGCACGGCTTAGCCATGCAAGGCGAGCCGGCGCTGCCGCCCGACTACCAGCATTTCGACTACGTCAATCCGGACGCGCCGAAAGGCGGCAGCGTCACCTATTGCGTCGTCGGCTCCTTCGACAACCTCAATCCCTTTATCCTGAAAAGCCTGCGCACCACAGCGCGCGGGATGATCGATACGGTTTACGGCAATCTCGTCTTCGAGCCGCTGATGCAGCGAAACTATGACGAGCCCTTCAGCCTCTACGGGCTGCTTGCCGACAGTGCCGACATGGACCCGGAGCGAAAGAGCATCGAGTTCCATCTGAACCCCAATGCAAAATGGTCGGACGGCCAGCCGGTGACGCCGGAGGACGTGCTGTTCACCTACGACGTCTTCGCCGCGAAGGGCCGCCCGCCCTACAGCGACCGCATGAGCATGATCGCCAAGCTGGAGAAGACCGGCGAGCACAGCGTGAAGTTCACCTTCAACGACAAGGCCAATCGCGAATTCCCGCTGATCGTCGCGCTGACGCCGATCGTCCCCAAGCACGCCTCCGACAAGGACACGTTCGATAAGACCACGCTGAAGCCGCTGATCGGCAGCGGGCCCTACACCGTGGACAAGGTGCTGCCGGGGCAGCGTATCGTCTTCAAGCGGAATCCGGATTACTGGGGCAAAGACATTCCGTCGAAGCGCGGCTTCGACAATTTCGATCGGGTCACGATCGAGTATTTTCTCAACGCCAACGCCAAGACGGAAGCGTTCAAGAAAGGAATTTGCGCTCTCGATGACGAGACCGATCCGGTCAAGCGTGAGCGCGACATCGACTTTCCAGCCTTCCGAAAGGGGGATGTGAGGGAAGAATATTTCAACACCGGCATTCCCCCGGTTGTGACCGGCTTTCTGTTCAACACCCGGCTGCCGAAATTCGCCGATCCCGTCGTCCGCCGCGCGCTCGGCATGCTCTACGACTTCGAATGGACAAACAAGAATCTGTTCGGCGGCAAGTTCAACCGCACCATGAGCTATTGGCAGAATTCCGAGTTGTCGGCGCTCGGCCACCCTGCGGACGATCGCGAAAAGGCGCTGCTTGCGCCCTACCCCGGCCGCGTGCCGCCCGAAGTGATGGACGGCACTTGGCGCCCACCCGTGACGGATGGTTCAGGCCAGGACCGCAAGGTGCTCAAAACCGCCTTCGAATTGCTGAAGAGCGCCGGCTTCCATGTGCAGGACGGCAAGATGCTCGACGCGCAAGGAAACCCGTTCGGCTTCGAAATCCTGACCTCGTCGCAGGACGAAGAGCGGCTGGCGGCCGTCTACCAGCGCACGCTGGAAAAGATCGGTATCGACGTCGGCATCCGCACCCTCGACGGCGACCAGATCCAGTCGCGCAAGCAGCGTTTCGACTTCGAGGTTCTGATCGGGACGAGCGGCTTCAGCAATTCGCTGTCGCCCGGCAGCGAGCAGGTCGGCCGCTGGGGATCGGTCGCCGCCAAAACGGAAGGATCGTTCAACCTCGCCGGCGTCGCCGATCCGGCGATCGACGCCGCGATCGACGCGATGCTGAACGCCCGCGCCAAGGAAGACTATGTCGCCGCGGTGCGCGTGCTCGACCGGCTGCTGATCTCAGGCGGCTACATGGTGCCGATGCAGTACAACACCCAGCAATGGGTCGCTTACTGGAGCTATCTGGAACATCCGCAAAAGACCCCCATATTCGGCTATCAGCTGCCGACCTGGTGGCGAAAGCCCAACTGAGGCAGGCCCGACCGGCTGAGACCAAACAGGAGACGAGCATGAGCGCCGAGAACACCATCACCGTCGATGTTGTGTCCGATGTCGTCTGCCCCTGGTGCTTTATCGGCCAGAAGCGGCTGGACAAGGCCATCGCTTCCGCAAGCGACATTGACGTGCGTGTGCGCTGGCGGCCATTCCAGCTCGATCCGACCATCCCGCCAGCCGGCATGGATCGCCGCCAATACATGCTCGGCAAGTTCGGCAGCGAGGAGCGCATCCATCAGATCCACGCGCGCATCGAGCCGCTCGGCGAAGCCGAGGGCATCAGCTTTGCCTTTGGCGCCATCAAGGTCGCGCCGAACACGCTCGACGCGCACCGCGTCATCCGCTGGGCGGGCGCAGCCGGCGAGGACGTGCAGAACCGGCTGGTGCGCCGCCTCTTCCAGCTGAATTTCGAGGAAGGCGTGAACATCGGCGACCATGCCGTGTTGATTACGGCCGCCGGCGAGGCGGGCATGGATGCGTCGGTGGTCGAGACGCTGCTGCCGACCGACGCCGACGTTGAGGCCGTCCGCAACGAGATCGCCACCGCTTCGCGCATGGGCATCACCGGCGTGCCCTGCTTCCTGCTTGAAGGCAAATATGCCGTGATGGGCGCGCAGGATGCCGACACGCTTGCCGATGCCATCCGCCAGGTGGCCCAGGCCAAGGCGCGCGGCGAGCTCGAAACCGCGAACTGAATGTTCCGTCAGTGCGATCCGTAGCCGCCGAACTGACCGCCGCGCGCTTTCCTGAAAATTGTGCTCCTGTTTCGCGGTCGCCTTGGCTTTGCTCAGGAAGAAGCTGTTGCCGTAGCCAAGCTTGGTCAGATCGCCGCAACAGCCCTGATCGCCGGTACGGCCATGTCCGTTTCGGCAGCGGCGAGATCGCCATCGACAGATACGAGCTGCCAGCAAGACCATTTCCGGCCATTTCAGCGCCTCCGGAAAAGACGAATCGCGTAAACCCTGAGTAGCTCACCGACGGCAAATTTTCGGTCATTCCGGTCACCGCCAGTAGCCATCGCGGCCAGCGGACACCTCTTTTTCATTCACAAACCCGTGTTTTCCACTTCCCTTAGGGAAGGTTGCCGGCGGCTGGCGAAAACAGCTCTAACGAACTGAAATAAAATATGAAATCGCCGCGAGTGGCGATCTCCCGGCGCAGCCTTTCTGTTGCCCTCATGCCACGGCGGGTAACCCTGTTCACATTCGCCGGCAGAAAATTAATGGAAAATGATCAATTGGTGTTACCCTGTGTAACAAAACTAAGAAAGGTTTGGGCGGGATCGTGACTGGGGTCGGTAGACCGCAACGAACAGTACCGGAGCAAACATCCAACGAGGCGAAGACCTCGTCACTGACGCCGGTATCGTCGATGCGCACATTCTGGGGGCTGATGCGAGCCTACTGGTTCTCCGACCGGTGGAAGGAAGCCTGGACCCTCACATTCGTTATCGCGCTGCTGACGGCGTTGTCCAGCAAGGCTGGCGTCTGGTTCGCCTTGGCATTGGGCGAGCTGGGCAATTCGATCGCCTTCCTCCATGACGCCGCCAACGCCCACCCGTTGCAGACCATTCTGACCAATGCCGGCGTATTGGTGCTGCTGGTCGTGCTGAAGGATGCCGGCTTCACCGGCGTGCGCAATCTCGTTTCAACGACCTTGCACCGCAAATGGCGGGGCTGGCTGAACAGCCAGTTCAACCAGGCGCTGCTCGACGGCAACCATACCCATTTTCATGCGCAGCACGGCTCGGCGGCCGGCGGCATCGTCGCCCCGGACAACATCGACCAGCGCATCCAGGAATCGATCAAGGACATGACCGGCGGCGCCATCGGGCTTGCCATGGGCGTGCTGGGTGTCGCGACTTCGCTCTATTTCATCGGCGAAAACCTGATCGGGTCCTCGGTCGAGGTCAAGGGCCTGGAATTCCTCGGCGGCTACGGCACCGCGGTGCTGGCTTTCCTCGCCGTCGCCATCTACGTGCCGCTGAACACCTGGATTGCGGTCAAGCTCGGGCGGCTGCTCGAGCGGCTCAATGTGCGCATGCAGCAGGCCGAGGGCAGCTACCGCAGCGAACTGACGACATTCCTGCGCCGCAGCTTCCACGTCGCCGCCTCGCATGGCGAGGGCGTGCAAAAGTCGATGCATGACAGGCTCTATGTCGACATCGACAAGACGTGGGGGCGACTCAATATCGTCAACACCAGCTACACGTCGTTCGAGCTGATCTACAATTTCGTCGGCGCCCGTATTGTTGCCTATTCACCGGGCCTGGTGTCGTTCATCCACAACCGTCTCGATTACAAAGGCTACATCACCGGCTCCGAAATGGTCGCCCAGTTGATCAGCCAGTGCTCGTGGTTCATCCATGTGATGCCGGCGATCGCGACGCTCAGGGCCAACAGCCAGCGCGTCACCGAACTCGCCAACGCCATCGAGAACGTCCAGCACCCGCGCGAATTCTATCAGCAGACCGGCCGCTCCGACTTCGGCTACGCCACCCAGAACCCGGTGTTCGGCCTGACCATCCAGAGGCTCGAGCTGGCGCATCAGGGTGAGGACGCGACGCCTTTCCTCAGCGCCGCCAATCTGCGCTTCCGCCGCGGCGAATGGACCTTCCTCAAGGGCGAATCCGGCTGCGGCAAGACTTCGCTGATCAAGGCGATCAACGGCCTGTGGCCATATGGCCGCGGCACCATCGTCTTCCCGGAGGGCGTGACGAGCTTCTACGCTGCTCAGGAGGTCAAGCTGCAGCAGGTCTCGCTGAAGCAGCTCGTCTGCCTGCCTGGTTCAGAGAACGATCACAGCGACACGCAGGTTGCCGCGGCCCTGCACAAGGCCGGCCTCGGCGACTTCATCGGGCAACTGGCCGACGAAAGCCGCGAGGGCAAGATCTGGGATCAGGTGCTTTCGGGCGGCCAGAAGCAGAAGCTGGTGGTCGCGCGCATCATCCTGCAGCAGCCGGGACTTCTCTTCCTCGACGAGGCGACCGGTGCGCTCGACCCCGAAGGCAAGATCGCCTTCCACCAGGCAATCAAGGACAATTGCCCGAGCGTCACCGTCATCAGCGTCATGCACGAGGCGGTGGCGCCGCGCTCGCTTTCCGGCGAGGAGTTCTATCACAGCGTGGTTTCGATCGCCGACGGCGTCGCCACCAAGAAGCCGCTCGCGCCCAGCCTGCCGCGCGAGCTCACCACCATTCTCGCCCAGCCGCGGCCGGTCGAGGACAAGTGGCTGCGCTTCCGCCGCCTGAAGCAGAAATAGCAGTTATACCAAGCGTTTGACCGGCGACCGTAGCCCGGCTCGGGCTGCGTTCGATCACAGTCTCGCGATCCGGCTTCCCCGCATCGATTTTCGGTGCCCTTCGCGATTGACTCGGCAAAAACCCCTCCTATGTTGCGCCCGCTCGCAGAATTCATGCGCGAACCCGGCGAGCAGAAAGGTCAACCCGCCATGCCTGGCGACAGTCACAGTCGAACGCAACCGCCGTCCGCCCTGACGTGACCTGACGGCTCACGTCCTGCCGGACGGCAAGGAGTGAGCCATGAACGAATTCGCCCCTGTATCGGACGACGAAGCAATCGCCGTCGCCCGTGTTCTTGCCAACGATCACGTCGCCGACGTCGTTGAAGCCCTCAACCATGAATCCCGCGAGACGGCCATCGAGCTTCTCTGCGCCGTGCCGTTCGAGCGGCTGGTCGACATCTTCGACCAGCCCGAACTCGAAGCAGCAACCGAGCTTGCCGAGGCCCTGCCGCGCCCGAAGGCGAGCAAGCTCCTGACCGCCATGTCGGTCGATCGCGCCGCCGACATCCTGCGCGAGCTGGACGAGCCGGCCCGCTCGGAGCTGCTCGGCGCCTTGGCGCCGCCGCTGCGCGCGACGCTGCTGTCCATCCTGGGATATCCGGAAGGCAGCGCCGCCTCGATCATGACGACCGAATTCGTCAGCGTGCCCTCAGACTGGACCGTTGGGCGCACGCTCGACCATATCCGAAAGGTCGAGCGCAGCCGCGAGACCATCTACGCCATCTACATCGTCGACCCGGAGACGCATCTTTTGCTGCGGGCGACCGGATTGCGCCGGCTGATCACCGGCAATCCGGAGGATTCGATCCTGTCCGTGGCGCCCGATCGCATGCCGGTGGCGGTGACGCCGCTCACCGATCGCGAGACCCTGGCGCAGACCATCTCCAAATACGACCTGCTCGCCTTGCCTGTCGTCGACCACGGCAAGCTCCTCGGCATCGTCACCATCGACGACATCATCGACACGATGATCGAGGAGACGACCGAGGACGCGCACCGCTTCGGCGGCATGGAGGCGCTGGACGAGCCCTATATGAAGATGAGCTTCCTCGCCATGATCCAGAAGCGCGCCGGCTGGCTTTGCGCGCTGTTCCTCAGCGAGATGCTGACGGCCAACGCCATGCAGAGCTACGAGGGCGAGCTGGAGAAGGCGATCGTGCTGACGCTGTTCATCCCGCTGATCATGAGCTCCGGCGGCAACTCCGGCTCGCAGGCGACCTCGCTCGTCATCCGCGCGCTGGCGCTGCGCGAGATCGGGCTGCGCGACTGGTGGCGGGTGGCGCTGCGCGAGCTGCCGACCGGTCTGGTGCTCGGCTCGATCCTCGGCATCGTCGGCATCTGCCGCATCGCGCTCTGGCAGTATTTCGGCCTCTACGACTACGGCCCGCACTGGATGCTGATCGCGGCGACGGTAGGCGCGGCGCTGGTCGGCATCGTCACCTTCGGCTCGCTGTCGGGATCGATGCTGCCCTTCGCGCTGAAGCGCATCGGCTTCGACCCGGCGAGCGCCTCGGCGCCGTTCGTCGCCACGCTGGTCGATGTCACCGGGCTGATCATCTACTTCTCGGTGGCGCTTATAATCCTGCGCGGCACGCTTCTGTAGGAACATCTCGACGGCCACCGGCATCGCCGGCGGCCGTCGCATCCCGCGATCCGGTCAGACCCGTTCGCCGTTCTTCACGCGATAAGTCGGCTTGTACATCGTCACCAGTTCCTCGGCCGCGGTCGGATGCACGGCCATGGTGCGGTCGAAATCGTCCTTGGTCAGGCCAGCCTTCAGCGGAATGCCGAGAAGCTGCGCCATCTCGCCGGCATCGGGGCCTAGAATATGGGCGCCGATCACCTTCCTGGATACGCCGTCGACCACCAGCTTGATAAGCATCTTCTCGTCGCGGCCAGACAGCGTGTGGCGCATCGGACGGAAGGATGCGCGGTAGACCTCGACATCCGGATAGCGCTCGATCGCGTCGTCTTCCGACAGGCCGACGGTGCCGATCTCCGGCTGCGAGAATACCGCCGTCGGAATGGTGTCGTGGTCCGGCGCTGTCGGGTTGTCCTTGAAGGCCGTCTCGACGAAGCACATCGCCTCATGGATCGCCACCGGCGTCAGTTGCACGCGATGCGTGACGTCGCCGATCGCCCAGATGTTATCGACATTGGTGCGCGAATATTTGTCCACGACGATCGCGCCCGTCTTGCTGAGTTCGACGCCGACGCCTTCCAGGCCCATATTCTCGGTATTGGGGATACGCCCGATCGCCAGCATCACCTGGTCGACCGTCAGTGTCTCGCCAGTGGTGAGCTGCGCGTCCAGCTTGCCCTCCGGTGTCTTGCGCACCGATTCCGAAACCGCGTGGCAAAGAATCCTGATGCCTTTCCTCTCCATTGTCTCGTGCAGCGAGCGGCGCAGGTCCATGTCGAAGCGGCTCAGAATCTCCTGGCCGCGATAGACCAGCGTGGTGTCGACGCCCAGGCCGTGGAAAATGTTGGCGAATTCGACGGCGATGTAGCCGCCGCCCTCGATCATGATCGCCTTCGGCAGCTCCTTGAGATCGAAGGCCTCGTTGGAAAAGATGCAATATTCATGGCCCGGCAGCGCCGGATGCGGCGCCGGACGCCCGCCGGTGGCGATCAGGATCTGGTCGGCGCTGACCGTGCGGTCCTCGGCAACCAGATAGATGCTGTGCGTGTCGACGAGCACTGCGCGTGAATGGAAGGTCTCGCCGCCGGAGCCTTCTACATTCTTCTTGTAGATCGCTTCGAGCCGCGCGATCTCCTTGTCCTTGTTGGCGACCAGTGTCGGCCAGTCGAAGCTCGCCTCGGGCACCGTCCAGCCATAGCCGGCGGCATCGGCGAAATGCTCGGGAAATTGCGAAGCATAGACATAGAGCTTCTTCGGCACGCAGCCGCGAATGACGCAGGTGCCGCCGAAGCGGTATTCCTCAGCGATGGCCACGCGCTTGCCGAGAGCCGCCGCCACCCGGGCCGCCCTTACCCCGCCGGAGCCGCCGCCGATGACGAACAGATCATAGTCATAAGCGGCCATCGCTTGGGCTCCTGCGGATGAGAAAGACGGAGGTCAGAGGTAGGCTGCCAAGCGGCAAAAGAAAAGCCCGGGCAAACCCGGGCTTTGTGGTCCAGCCGCAGTCGGCGGATCGACACGATCAGTTCTGCGAATCGTCAGCCGGAGCCGAATTGTCTGCCGGAGCGGAACCATCGGCGGGTGCGGCGGCGGCCGGAGCCGGCGCTGCCGGCGCCGCTGCCTTGGCGGCGGCCGCAAGCGTCTCGCCGACCTGCTGGGCGAGATCGCGGGCAACGCCATTTTGCCAGATGTCGGCAGCCTTGACGAGGTCGCGCGTCACCGCAGGGCCGCTATCCAGCAGCTTCTTGCCGGCCTCGGAGCTGTAGAAGGCGGCGATATCGTTGAGGTCCTTCTCGGAGAACACCTTGGCATAGGCCATGGCCGCCTCCTTTTCCAAGTCGGCGCGCCGCGAGGCCATGCCAAGCGCCTTCTCGGTCACGGTCTTGCCGATCAGTTCCTGCATGTCGGGGTTTTTCTGGATGAGCTGCGACTCCAGCGCTCCGGCCGCCTGCGGCAGGATGTTGTCGAACGAGTCCGTGGCATGGATCGCCGCGACAGCCGCGCGAGCGGCCTTCAGATGCGATTCGCTGATGTCCTGCGCAAACACCGGTGACGACAGCGCAAGGACGGCCGAGGCCGCCAGAAGCGTCGAAAAGCGGCGAACTCGTTTAGGCAAAATCATAGTCGGTAGAACTCCCTGGTTTCAGGCTGCATGGACGGTTTCGATACCGTCGCCGCCGGCGATGATGGCCGTTGACGCCAGCCCGATGAATAGACCGTGCTCGACAACGCCTGGAACGGCGAAGAGAGCATTCGACAGCGCTCTTGTATCCGGAATGCGGCCAAAAGATGCATCGAGGATAAAGTGGCCGCCGTCTGTAACAAATGGCTGGCTTCCCGTCATCCTCAATGTAACCGGGCCGGAAAGGCCGAGACCTGCCGCGGCGGCGCGTACCGCGATCTCGGTGGCGCGCAGGCCGAATTTGTTGACCTCGATCGGCAGCGGGAACCGGCCGAGGGTTTCGACCATCTTGGATTTGTCGGCAATCACGATCATGCGCTCGGACGCCGCCGCGACGATCTTCTCGCGCAGCAGCGCGCCGCCGCCGCCCTTGATCAGGGTCAGCTCCGGGTCGACCTCGTCGGCGCCGTCGACGGTGAGGTCGAGCTCGGGTGTTTCTTCCAGTGTAGACAGCGGCACGCCGAGCTCGCGGCAGAGCGCTGCGGTGCGCTCGGAAGTCGGCACGCCGATGACCTTGAGGCCGGTCGCAACCTTCTCGGCCAGCAGCCGCACGAATTCTTCGGCCGTGGTGCCGGTGCCGATGCCGAGCCGCATGCCGCTGCCGACATAGGCGAGCGCTGCCCGCGCGGCCTCGACCTTCAACTGCCTTGCATCCATGGGGAGCCCCGATTTCGCCGGTTTCGCGCGCCTCCTAGCATTTTTGCCTGTCCCGTCAAAGGCTCGCCCTCAAAGGCTCTGTGGACCGATCGAGGCTTCTTGCTTGAACTTGGGCCAGCCTGTATCGGCTGCGGCAACGCAATTGCCGCAGGACCCACCCATGACCCCCCCCATCATCGTCTTCGACCTGGATGGAACGCTGATCGACACCGCGCCCGACCTGCTCGACAGCCTCAACCACAGCCTGGCGGCAAGCGATCTTGCCGCTGTCGATGAAGCCGGCTTCAGACGCTTCGTCGGCCATGGCGGCCGCGTGATGATCGAACGTGCGCATGTCGCGCAGAACAAGGCCCTGGTGGCCGAAGAGCACGACCGGCTGCTGAAGCTGTTCCTCGACCATTACACGCTGAACATTCCCGGCAAGTCCCGTCCCTATCCGGGCGTCATCGCCGCGCTCGACCGTTTCCAGGCAGCCGGCTATTTGATGGCGGTCTGCACCAACAAATACGAAGCCAATTCCGCGACGCTGATCGGCGCGCTGGGCCTGTCGAACTATTTTGCCGCGATCTGCGGCCAGGACACTTTTGCTTTCCGCAAACCCGATCCGCGCCACCTCACCGAGACGATCCGCCTGGCCGGCGGCGATGCGGAGAACGCCTTGATGATCGGCGATTCGCAGACCGACATCGACACCGCCAAGGCAGCCGGCGTTCCGGTGGTCGCGGTCGATTTCGGCTACACCGACCGCCATGTGCGCGAATTCGAGCCAACTCTGGTGATCTCGCATTTCGACACGCTGACGCCGCAACTGGCCGAGCGGTTGATCGCGGCGGCACGCTGAGCGGGACTCGGATCGGACGGTTGACAAACCGGAAACTGGTCCGCGCGATAAGCTTGGCACATCGCCTTGACTTCGCGCACCCGCCTCCCTTATATCGCGGCTCGCTTCGGCCTTCGGGCCCAAGGCGGGCGATTAGCTCAGCGGGAGAGCACACCCTTCACACGGGTGGGGTCGCAGGTTCAATCCCTGCATCGCCCACCATCCAACTTCCTGAATGAGTTGGATGATCCAGCCCACCAATTCACAGTCATCGCTACGTGCGCAGCTGGCCTGGACGGCGCTGGCGCCTAAATCAGCCCTCTCCTCACATTCATGCGCGTCACGGCGGTCACCAGAATGGCGCCGGTCATGAAGTAAAGCGTGGCGATGATGTGGCCCTGGTGAAAATGCAGCCCGGCAAACAGCAGGGCCGTGACCACGGCAAGGAAGGCGATGACGCGGGAGAATGCATCGGGCATGGGGCGACCTTGTGCAATGTGTTGAGTGGCCGCCCTCACTCAGCCGAGTGTTCCATAAATCGGTTTTCGATTTTTCGCAATCGGCCTTGAGGCCGGACTGATCAGCGCCTGCCGCGGCGGCGCTCCGGTGGTCCTAGACCAGATCCACTTCCACCCACAGTCCGCCCGGTCCCCGCGCGGCATCGCGCGGCGCGCTGCGCACCGCCTGGATCGAACCGGACGGCGCGGCAAAGACCGGCTTTCCATTCTTGTCCGCCAGCCATGGATCATCGGCACGGATGACGCGGCCCTTTGTCTTTGTCTCGAGCGCGGTCAGGATGCCGTCATAGGGCATCTCGCCCCAGTGCACGTTCAGCGCGTCGACCTTGTTGGTCGGGATGAAGGCCGACAGGTCCGAGCTCGTCAGCAGATCGAAGCCCTGTTTCTGCGGCGTGGCGTTCTGGCTGCCGTGATGGGCGACCTTGAGATAGACGGTGCGCGCCAGAAGATCGGCCGATGTGACGGTGCTCTGCCCCACCGGCCATTTCAGGTCCTTCCAGCTTAGCCAGTTGCCGATCTGGGCGTCGCCGGGGAACAGCAACACCCGGCCGCTGTCGATGAACTCGAAGGCCAGCACCAGGCTGGTGTTGTTGACGCCGCGGTCGAGCTGCAAGGCCAGGTCGGCGGCGATCCCCATCCAGTCGGCGTCGATGCGCCGCCAGGACTGGTCGCGGTCTTCCATGGATGCCGCGGCCGAGACTGGTCCGGAGTAATGCTTGCGGACAAAGGCGGCGATGTCGATGGCCGGGTCGCTGCCCTTGTCGCCGGCGAGCGCCGCGGAAAGCGGCGTGCCGACATTGCGCTCGAACGGACTGAGCTCGTCGACGTAACCGGCATCGGCCGCCTCGTTCATCTTGAGACCGCTCGCCAGCGCCCGCGCGTACGGGCCACCGCTGGCCAGCGGGAACATCTCGCTCGCCTTTTCATCCAGGCGAAGCGCCGCCTTGTCGCGCGGCGGGCCGAGCACATAAACGCGCAGGTTGGGCAATGCGTCGATCGTCACCGGCGGTCCGCCGGGCTCGAAATAGGTCGGCGACGGTTTTTGCGACAGCTTTGCCGCTGCGTCGCGGGCCGAGCGCACCCGCTCGCCGGCGGCGCCGAACTGGAAGCCGAGCACGGATTGCAAGCCGTCGCGCACGCCGGCCATGTAAGAACTGAGCCCCTGCATTCCGTCGAGCTTCTGGCCCACGCCTTGCAGGGCCGCCAGCGCCTGGCCCTTGAACTTGTCGAGTTCCGCGGCCTCGCCGTCCGCGGGATTTTCGGTCCAAGCCATCCAGACATCGCCGACGACTAAATCCTTGAAGAGGTCCTTCGCGGTCAGGAAGCCGGAGACATGGTCCCAGTGTTCGTGCGTGACGACGAGGATGTCGATCTTGCCGCCGGTCTCCTTCTTGAGGTCGGCGACGATGTCGGCGACCAGCGCCGGGCCACCCTTGATCGAAACATGAATGCCGCAATCGATGAGAATGCGGAACGGCTTACCGTCAGGCTTCTTGAACGTCAGCAAGTGGCAGTCGCCGATGCCCTGGCAGTAATGCCTGACGGTGATGCCCGATGCCGGCGTCGCCGCGGGAGCCGCTTTTGCCGGCCTAGTTCTTGCCGCCGGCTTTCTAGACATGGTCGTCGTCTCCGTCGCTGGCATGCAGCAAGGCAAAGGGCTCCGACACTTCGCCGCCAAAATAGAGCGCTCGCAGCGGCGACAGATAATTGGCCGCCATCGTCCCGGCCTGACGCTTCTGCCGGTCCGCGCTGCCGGTGTTCTTGATGATCGAGTAGCGGATTTCCTCGAAACCCTCGCGCGGATCGATGATGATCGTGGCGCCGCCGCGGAACCAGAAGAAGCCTTCGCCCTTGGCCATGCCTTGCGGCATCGCCGTGCCGTCCAGCGCAACCGGAATGCGCTGCTGGATGACCACCACCACCTCGACGCGGAACGAGCCGTCCGGCTCGACGCGGCGCGTCGGGCGCACACTGTAGATGTCGAACGTCGTCTCACCTTTCTTCGGCGGGTGCATGACCGTGCCGTCGTCATTGTAGCGCGGCAGGTCGGGCAGCAGGCCGAACTGCTTGTAGAGGTCCGGATCGGAGGCGAAGGCCTTGTGCATCGCCTTCCACAGCGCATAGCGGTTCTTGTCGTTGAGCGCGAAGATATCGGCCCGCTTCAATTTCTGGTTCCAGCCGAGGTCGATCTTGCCGAGTAGGCCCTTCAGCCAGACCGGCGACGGATCCTCCGGCGCGCTCCAGGCGAGCGTCTCCTCCGAGATGGTGCGAACGTCGCGCGGCAACAGCTTCCACTTGCGGAAGGATTCCAGGAAGGCCAGGCGATAGTGCAGCGGATCGTCAGGGTAGGCGTCGCGGTCGGCGGTGATCAGGGCGCGCAGATATTCGCCGAAGCTGATGTCGACGGAAGGGCAATAGTCGAGCGCGCGGATGCACATGGTCAGCATCTGCGTGGCGGTCTTGGCAACCTCGTCGGTGAGGCGCTCGACCAGGCTCGGATGCAAGGTGCCCGCCGGCAGGATGCCGGACCCGCCGGTGGCAAGCTGGATCAGGTCGTCGGTCCGCCGGTCGGCGATGGCAAGAAAGGCCTGGTAGACAGCGAAAACCAGGATCGAGCCCCGGTCATGCGCCTCGAAAGTCTTGTCGTAGTCGAGGTCGGCCATGCCGGCGCCGCCATATTCGCGCAACGGCCCGGCCCGGCCGCTGCCTTCGCCGAACTGCTTGGCAATACCGGAAAGCAGCGAGGCGGCCGACAATTCGCCCCTCGCCTTGCCGATCTCGAAGCCGACCAGTTCCTTCAGCGTGAAATGCTGGAACAGCGCGACGATATCGGCAAAGGCCTCATGGAAGGCCGGCACGTCCGGGTTGGATGCTTCCTGGAAGCGGCGGTGCAGCCCGTCGAGCAATGCGTGCGACATCTCATGCGCGACGATGTCGCTGGACAGGCACGAGAACACCGTCGTTCCGGGCGTGGTGACGTCGCCCTGATTGCTGGTCGCCGGGAAATAGCCGAACAGCAGCGCCTTCTTTTCCGGGCTGTAATAGGCATTCTCGGCACGCAACGCATGCGGATAGATGCGCAGGCGCGGCACGTAATGCGCCTTCACAGTCATGTCACCGGTGCGGCCGGGAGCCTCGGCGTAGTGCGGCGCCCACAACGCCCGCCGGCCAAGAGCGCGCTCGAAATGCCCGATCGTGGTCATGGCCACCGCATAGACCATCTGCTGGTGGAATTTCGGATTGCCCTCCGAAGGCGGCAGGCCGTCCTGCGCCAGAAGGACCTTGTCGTTGAGGTCGACCGGGTCGTAGACGCGGTCGGACGCGGGGTCGACATCGACCACCTCGAGATATTCGCCGATCGGACCGGGCAGCAGCGGCCTGTCAGTCGCAGGCTCGTCGTCCCACGGCACCGAAAGCGTCGCCTGGTAGACCGAAACCGAATCCAGTCGCTTGGCGACCGACGGGTCGAGCGCGTAGATGCGCAGCCGCCGTTGCGGCGGCGGCAGCGGCCGCGGCTTGCGCCTGATGGCCGGTGCCGGGCCCACGACCGGCGCCGGAGCCGCGACGCTGGCGCTTGGCCGGCCCAGCCATCCTTCCAGAAAGGCCTTCAACGGCTTCGATGGGTTGCCCTGGTCGAGCGCCGCCTCCAGGTAGCGGTTGCGGGCCGCCGCCGAAACCTCGTCCGGATCGCCATCCGGGTCGGCGATCGCCTGGTCGATTGCCGCCGTGGCTTGCGCCATCTGCGTCAGTTCCAGCGCAAACATCCTCCGCTGCCGCAGCGTCGCCGGCGGTTGCGCCGCCAACGAATTCCCTCCGGTCAAAAGGTCCAGCCAGCTCCACGTGTAGGTGGCTCGAGCGAGCTTGGTCAGGCTGTTCGCCGCCGGCGGCGGGAAGCCCAGCGCATCGAAGGCCCGCAAGACGCCCTGCCCGATCTTCTCCTTCGTCTCCGCCGCGTTCATCTTGGCCGTCGATTTCAGGGCTTTCGCGAACAACGCCTTGCGTACGGCTTCGACACGCATCCAGGGCTGAGGATAATTCTTCACCACGTCCCAGTGCTCGGCTAACCAGAGAGCGGCCGCGGCCGCGACCTGCGGGGTGGCGGCGGAGGTGCCGCTGCCATCCATGTCGACCACCTTGCGACAATCGATCTCGGCCCAGGGCACATTCGGCGTGTAGGCGCCGAGCGCCGTATCCATCTTCGACGGCGGCCCGTAATTGCCTTGCATGGTGCCGAACGAGAGCCCGGCATAGGCGCGCCCGTCGCCCATCACGCCGCAGGCCGCAAGCACCCGGTTGTAGCGTGCCGGATAGACGATGCTGCGCGGCGTGATGGTGAAATTGTTGCCGGCCGCCGTGACCATGACCACACCGTGATCGTAGGCAAGATTGACGGCGTCGACCAGCGCCTGCGAGGCGAGGCCGCCCATGCTCATCGACAACACCTGCGCTCCCTGCTTGCGCGCAAAGTCGATGCCTTGCACCATGGTGCCGGTGGTCAGCCGCACCACCCAGTCGGCGATGCGCACCGGCAGGATTTTCGCCAGTGGCGCGCCGCCGATGAAATCGTTGAAGCCTGGCCAGTGCGGCGAGGAGCCGTCGAGCTTGTTGCCGGCAAGCAGGCTGAGCGTGCCGGTTCCATGGCCGCGATTGCTGGTCAGCGTGCCGGCCGGAGCGTGATCGGCCGCGTTGTTCGGACCCGTCCCATCATCGACGAAATTGCGCTGCTGCGCTGCAAGAAGCGCGGCCGGAATGGTCTGATGGCGTGGATCGAAACCGGTATCGAGATGGGCGATGGTGATGTTGGCCTGCTTGGCGCCTACCTTCTCGCGCGCCGCCGCGAACTGGCTGAAGTCCGGCGCGGCATTCCAGGCGACGCGCCCCGCGACCACCGCCTGTCCGCCCTGCGGGTCCTGATCGTCGAATGCACAGACCGGAGCTGCGCTTGCCGCCATGCCGCGATCGCCGCCGCTGTCCTTATAATCCCACTGCTGCACGATATCGGGCTCGATTGCGAGCACCTCGGCGCCCGCGGCCGCCAGCGCCGGGTTCCGGGCGACAAGATCGTGGGCATGATCCCAGGGGTTATGTGTATCGGCGGCGTCCGTGGCCAACCGAAACCAGGTGGCGCCGCGATCCCCGGCCGCGGCCGTGCCGGCGCTCACGTCGGCAGGCAGAGAGAGGATCGGCTCGGCTTCGATGCCGCCAATCCGGGGCGGCCCGCCTTGGACCGAGAGCCCCGCGCCGTCGCCGCGAACCTTTACAAGGAATCCCTTCGCGGCTGCCATGGCCTGCCCCCCAAAGTGAACCATGACGCCGACCGTCACCTGTAGTCAAGACAAGGTTCCAGCCATACTTCGGTTGATCTCTTTGCCGACTAGGCAATCATGCCGATTGCAAAGCAAAGACCATACACTTCTAAAATAACCATCAGTCCGCCCGATGCGTATATCTGTGAGCGCCTTCACATACGCCGAACAGGGCTTGCGCTCAGATGTTGTAACGGCGGCATCGACGGCCCGAGCTGACTACGGCGTCCGAAGCTGCTGCCGGACTGCGATATGGATGCGGTTCTCGAGGAGAAATTTCGATCACCTAGCCATTTTCAGGTTTGCCGTCTGCGCGCATGGGCACCTCCCACCCAAGCGCGCGGATGGCGTTTCCAAGATCGGCCCGCAACCGCCAGTGCGCCCGGTCTCCTTACAGTTTGCCGGCTTATCCAATTTCGGCGTGTGACGCGTGACATGAAACGTCTGTCCGCCACTGCCGATTTCGGTCAGCCACCACAGAAGGAGACGACGCTTTGATCGAGCACGCACTTATCCTACAATTTCCGTCTAACGAGAGGCGGAATCGTATCATGGCTACAAACGGCGCGGACGACAGGAACCTGCCGCGCCTGGCGCGCATCGACCCGCGCCACTTCGACCTGTTGTTCGGCGGCTGCAAGCTTGAGCGCTATGCCGCCGGCCAGCATTTATTCGTCCAGGAGGACGCTTCCGACCGCATCTACGGCGTGATGAGCGGCACCGTCGAGATTTCGCTCTATTCGCCCGGTGGGCAAAAGCTGGTGGCCAATATCGAGCTGTCGCGCAGCCTCGTGGGCGAGATCGGAGCCCTGGATGGGCGCCCGCGCACGGCGACCGCCATCTGCCTTACGGCATGCGAGCTGGTTTCTCTAAGCCGGACACAACTCTTTGACCGCATTGAGAAAAACCCGCCCCTGGCCCGCGCGATGATCGAATTGCTTTGCACGCGGCTGCGCTGGGTCAGCGGCGAGCTGGGCGACCAGGCCTTTTTCGGTATCGAGGCCAGGCTGGCAAAGCGGCTCGTGTTCCTGAGTGGGGTGATGGCAGACGCTGCCGGCTGGATTCCGATTTCGCAGTCGGAGCTCGGCGAATTCCTCGGGGCGACGCGCGAATCCGTCAACAAGACGCTGAACGACTGGCGCAGCCGGCAGATGATCGCCATCAAGCGCGGCGGCCTGCGCATCACCAACGCCGCCGCGCTGAACCAGATCGCCGAATCGCAGGACGACGACTGAGCAGGCTCGGCGACTTCGCCGTCGCCGTAGCGAGCTCAGCGCCTTCGCCATAGTCCGCTCGGCAGCTTCGCCATTGCTCCGAACTGCTTTCAGCGCACCCGGTCAGAGCCGCGAGATCAGATAGCGCAGCGCCGACCGGCTCGGCATGAAGAAATAGCCGCCGCCTTTCGTGGTGACGAACTGCGGCACATCCTTGAGCACCGTGACCTTTTCCCAGGATGGGATCGAGAACCGGCCGCCGCCGCCCCGCGCGCCAATCGTCGGATCCGTCTCGCCGACCAGGCCCTGGAACGAATTGGACGAGACCCAGGTCTGCTGGATGAATTCATATTGGCGTTCGATATCGGCGTTGAGGCACATGAAGAGCAGGCCCTTCTCCGTCTTCCCGCCCCTGTCCTTCTTCTCGTAGGTGCGGCCGACGCGCAGGATGCGATGGCGCTTGCCGATTCTGATCTGCGTCTCGCGGTCCTCGCCGAGCGAATCGCGCGGATTGGAACGGCGTATGTGGGAGCCGAGCGGACAGGCATGCCCCTGCGGATCCTCGGCGCCGAGCGCGAAATCATTGTCGATGCCGCGGCCCGGACGTCCGTTCGGATTGCGCACCAGAGAGCTTCCGTCCTGCCAGCGACCGAGCATCTTTGCCGCCACCCAATGCGGTGTGATGGCGGCGTCGCCAGTCTCATTTGCTGCCTGTGTCGCGGCCTTCCTGCAATAATCGTCGAACAGTTCGACATGCTGCTCGAACTGGCGCAGGACGAGGAAGGTGCCGTTGCGGCCGAAATCGCGCGGCGGAGGCGGCTGCCCCAGTATCTGACGGTTGCGCCGCACCTGCGACAGGATGCCGGTTCGGTCCAGCGCCGCGTCCACCGACGGCGAAGCCGGGTAGAAGCCGTGCTCGTCGCGGTAGCCGAACAGGAACTCGCCCGGTGCCAGCAAATGCATCGGCGCGGCTCCCTTGGCGGCGCGCGACGTGCCCCGAACGATCGGTTGCGAGATGCCGTCGACGAAGCCGAAATGCTCGACGGCCCGTTTGCCGTCGCGCCGCACCATAAGCGGCAGTTCGGCGGCCACGGCCATCCCCGCGCCTGTCGTCTGTCGCTTCATGGCCGCGATCTCCGCCTTCAACGCGGCCGGCGTCCCGGCATAGCAGACGATGACGACGTCGACGGGATTGGCGGGCGACCCCCACTGCCATTTGTCGGGGGCGTCGGGACCCGTGTCGTTGAGGATGCGGCTGCGCTCGGGCGTTCCCATGCCTTGCCGAAAGGCGACAGGAAACGTGTCCAACGGCTCGTCGTCGACGCCGCCCTCGAGCCCCAGCCGGCGCAGTCCGTTGGGGCCGAACGCCACGGTCATGGCGCGGCCGGCAGGTACGCCGTCGCCGAAGCTGGTTTTTTCGGTCACGAAGTCGAGCCACGCCTTGCGCTTCGTTGCCGGCAATCCTTCCGGCACCTGGATCGCAAGCATGTGCGCATGGCCGAGCGCGCCGAACGGTCCGAAGAAGATGGATTGGATTTCACCCGATTCCAGCTCTTCGAGCGGCGCGGACGGCAGTTCAGGCAGGCTGGTCGCGTCCGCCGGCTGTGCTTGCGGGCGCGGCAGCGAACCGAACAAGCTCAGCCAGTCGCGCGCCTCGTTTCCGGTGGCGGATGCGATGCCGCGCCTGATCCTGGAGTTGATGCGGATGCGCGGTGTGTTGAGATGCGGATAGGCGCTGTACCAGAACAGCGTCGGCACCTGCTGGCGCCGCGCCCAGCGCTTGAAACGATCGCCGTCGCGCGCGCCGTCCAGGAACAGCCAGCGCGTGCGCGGATAGCCTTCGGTGTTGCTCCACACGCCGGTCAGGCCGGCCGAGGCCTTGGCGATGAAATCCTCCAGATAACTTTCCCAGCTGCCACCGTAATTGGAGAAGAACACCAGCCTGTCGGTGCCGGGCAGCAGCACCCAGCGGGCGAAATGAATGGTGTTGATGGTGGCGAGGAAGCCCGGCCTGAACACTTTCTGCGCCGATATCGAGATCAGGTAGAAGGCGAGCCTTAGCGCCAGCCGCCGCAAGATCCCCGGCTTCATCGTCGAGATCGCCGTCAGGTTGTTCTGCGCGCAGTGGTCCTCATTGGCGAGGATCCTTTCCAGCGCGCCGATATCGACCGGCGTGTTCGCCGGCCGGTCCTTGTCTTCGAGCCGCCGCAACGCCAGGAAGCAAAGGCCCACGAACAGAGCCAGAATAGCCAGCAGACCGAGTACCGTAAGCAGAAGCGCGGCGCCGGCGATCGCGATGTTGGCAATAGTGACGCCATGCGGGTTCCCGAACACGAGCACATAAGTCATGCGCCAAAAGGCGAGAACGACAATCGCGACCGTGGCGAACATCGCCGGCGTCAGCAGCGTCGTCGTCAGCGCACGCGACCAGTGGCCGGGCGGCCTTTCCAGCAGGCTTTCGGCGGGCTCGAACGCCCAGCCGAATTGCCCGAGGCAACGGACATGCCGGCGCGCTTCGGCCAGCACGTCCATCGCGTTGCCGGCGCCCGCGCACGGCTTTTCGGCGATCTCGCGCACGCTATCGGCGAGCTTGGCCTCGGCCAGGATCCGCCGCACGGAATGTCCCGGCGTGCCGGAAAAAACCAGCCCCGCGGCGCTGCCGAAGGACGGCGAAATTTCTATGTGGTTCTTCTTCAGGAAGTCCTCCAGCGAGCCGCCGTCCGGCAGGCCGCAGACATCCCTGAAGATCGGCCGCAGCCGATGCCCGATCGATTGCGCAATAGCGGCAATGACGTCGTCGGTGCTGCCGTCGCCGGAGATCTCGAACACCAGCGCGCCGGTCTCGGTCCCGTTTTTTTCGTCCCTGCCGGTAGGCGCGACGGCCAGGCTGGTGAAATGTATGGTGGCGACCTTGTCGAGTGCGGCGCTGATCTCGCCGATCGCGGGATTGCCGAGGTCGGCGACCTTGTCGCGCACCGCATCGAGCGGCATGGCGCGGGTGATCGGGCAGACAACCGTCACCATCGACTGGTCGGCGGTGCGGCAAAGCGGCGGGCGCTCGAAATCGACCTTGAGGCTTGCCGGGTAGGCGCCGACATTGACCATCTTGCCGGCCCTGCCCCGCGCGCGGGCGAGCTTCGGTTTGCCGAACAGCGCGCGGATGCATTCGCCGATCTGGATGCGGGCGATCTCGGCGCCGATGCACAGATGGATGCCGTAACCGAAAACCATGTAGTCGCGATGCGGGCGCGACGTGTCGAACTCGTTCGGCCGCTGCACGATCTCCGGATCGAACATCGCTGAAAGCGTCGCCGGCATGACCACCGTTCCGGCCTTGACCAGGCGCTCGCGGCGCGTGCCCTTGCCGATGACCGCGTCACGCCTGGTATAGCGCCAGGGCCCGATCCAGATCGGCTTGAACCGCATGGCTTCCATGATCGCCCGGTCGAGCTTGCCGGTGTCGCCGGCCGCGATGGCCTCATCCACGGCCTGCCGCGCATCGGATCGCGACAGGATCACATCCAGGCAATTGCTGCCGGCAAGCACGTTCGTCGGCACAAAGCCTGCGACCATGCCGAGCATGATGGAATGAATGTCGGGCAACGACAGGCGCCCTTGGTCCATCAGCGCGACGAGGCGGGCAAGCGGCCGGTCGTCTTTGCCCGCTCTCTCCCTGACCGCGGCGATCGATCGGTTTATGACCTTGATCAGCCGATCGCCGCCGACCACGGCAAGCTGGCGCGTGGTGGGACTTGCCGTCGGATCGGAAAAGAACAACGCGCTGAGCGCGATCGACCAGTCGGCGAACTCGGTTTCGTCGTCGATCTCGAGGCCGAAATAATCGCGGCAGATGCGCACCGGCACGATCTTCATCAATCCGGCGATGGCATCGAAGCCGGGGCTGGCGCGGGTCATGATATCGTGCGAATGGCGCTCGGCGATCGGCCTGACGGCGGCTTCGACCTCCGCCGGCGGGAACGCGCTCAGCACCGCCGATTTCATCTGCCGGTACGCGGCGCCGTCCTGCATGCCGAGAATGAAATTCGAACCCCGGGCGAGTTCGGCCATCTCCGGCCCGTAAGGCGTTTCGAACTCGTCGCCCCGCTCCAATATGTCGCGAACATCCGCGCCTTTGGTGACGAGCAGGAAATTGCCGAAGCCGAGATTCGGCCAGAAACGGCGCAGCAGCGCCAGCAGCCAGCGCGGATCGCCCAGAAGAAAGCCGGCGATGCGGGAAGCAAAGCCGCTCTTGGAACGCAGCCGGTTGATGTCGAACGGTGGCATTTCGGCGAGCGGACGCTGGCTCTTCTGAGCGGCGCGGACGGCGGCGAAGTACTTCAAAGTGATCATCGCGTTCAAGCCCCCCGGCTATCCACGTCAATGCGATGCCGGCATTGTCTGGCCTAGGTTTGCATCGGTCCGGCGTATGTGAATTCGTTCACAGTCATTTGTTGTCGGCCCCGGCGATCATGCGGCAGACTTGGCCCGATCGAAATTGCCGATCAGGAAATTGTTCTTGGCCGGGTCCACGAACGGTATCCAGCGTATCCTCTGCTCGGAAAAATCGGGGTGCCTGGTCATGAAAATCGCGAGTTCATGCGCCGCCTCGTCGCGCCGACCGCTTCTCATCAGGGCGCCTATCTTCAGGAATCTTGCGTAAAAGTAGCCCGGCGACAGGTTGAGCGAGCGCTCGGCGGTGGCGATCGCGGCCTGCCAGTCCTCGACGAAGCAATAGGCCGCGGCCAGTTCCCCCAGATTGTGGAAGCGATAGAGGTCGAACGGGCTCAACCGCTCGGTGTCGAGGAAGAACGGTATCGCGCCGGTCGCATCGCCAAGCAAAAGATACGCGCTGCCCATGGCCGAGCGGGCGAAGGCGAAGCTCGGATTGATGTGGATCGCTTCGGCAAGATGCTCGGCTGCCAATGCCGGCAAGCCGCGCATGATGTCGGCGGCGCCGAGATAGGCATGCGGACGCGCATCGAGGCTGTCCATCAGCAGCGCCTTGCGCGCAAGCGTCTCGACTTTCTCCAGATCGTCGCTGTCGCCGAAGCGCAGCCAGGCCCGCCAGAAATACCACCATGCGAGCTCGTTGAGCACGGCGCTCGAATTCGGATCTTCCTGGTAGGCCTTGTCGAAGAAGTCGAGCGCGATTTCGGTATCGCGACGTGTCCGCCTGTTCATGTGCCAGCGGCCGCGCCTGACCAGTTGCCAGGTCTCGAGGCTTTCCCACGGCACCTGAAACGTGCGCGCCTGTTCGGCGCGGTCGACCTCCTTGTCGAGGATGGAAACGATCTCGCTGCCGATCTGGTCGCGCAGGCTGAAGATGTCGACGAGGTCGCGGTCGAAGCGTTGCGACCAGACCAGGCGCCCGTTCGAGGTATCGGTGAGCGACGTATTGAGGCGGATCTGCCTGTTGGAGCGCGCCAACGTGCCGCTGACGATGTAACGGGCGCCCAGCGCGTTGCCGATGAGCCTTGTGCCGAGGCTGTCGTCGCGAAACTGGAAGCTCGAGCCCTTGGCGATGACCGAAAGCCAGCGCGTGTTGGAAAGACCGTAGATGATGTCCTCGGCGATACCGTCGGCCATGTAGCCGACATCGGGTTCGCTGCCGTTGCCCTGGAACGGCAGCACGGCGATTGCCGGGGGGCCCTTGGCGATCGGCCTGGAATGACCGGGCGTGGCGGGAATGGAAGCAAAGGAAGCCGTCGCGGCAGGGCCGTTGCCGCCGCGACCGGCGATCAGGACCCGCACCGGCAGGGCGATGTTCTTCAGGCTGAACTCGCCGAGATCGGTGAAGACGGCCGCCGTCTTGTCCCTCACGTGATGCCACGTCGTCGCCGAGATGGCGACGCCGTCATGCGGCGCGAATTCCTGAAGCCTGGCCGCGATATTCACGTCGTCACCATAGAGACGGCCCTCCCGGACGATGACGTCGCCGGTGTTGATCCCGGCGCGAAAAGGCATGCGCATGTCCTCGGCGACGGCGGCATTCAGCGCCACGACCCGGGCCTGGAAATCGAAGGCTGCCCGCAAGGCTTCGATTGGATTGCCGAATTCGGCCATGATGCTGTCGCCGGCATCGCCGAACGTGCGTCCGCCAAATGCGCCGCAACTGTCGGCGATGATGTCGCGCCGTTCCTCGAAGGCGGCAACAGCCAACTCGTCGTCGATGCCCATAAGCCTCGAGAATCCAACGGCGTCGATTGAAATGATTGTCGCAAGCTGACGGGTATAGTTCCGTTCAGCCATGATTGAGCCCCCAGTCCCACTGCAGTCCAGAACAGGCGACCTGCGCTCAAAGAAACGCGTCGCCGGCTGCCGACGGAAATCCTCGGCAGGCCCGGCGCACTGTTGCCACCCTGTTATGACCAGAATTCTATCAGGGTCTTGGCGAAAGCTCTACCACGAACAGCTAATATGGCGAATTCACCCTCCGGCGCATGGTTAGTCGTTCGTTACATCAGGAGGCACATCCGAAGCGCGACTTTACCAGTTGAAATTATTATGTTTTCTCCGCCAGCCAACATTGGCCGGCTCCTGCCGGCAAGAACCGGCTTCATCGAGGCATGCGCTGCAAAAGTCCGTTATTGCAGCGCTGCGGAACCAACCCGCCTGCGTGCGAGTTTCTGACGGCACTGACGCCGACGAGATTTGAGGGCTCTCATGCGCACTGTTGTTTCAGCAACCGGTATCGCTTTCCTGCTTATCAGTGGACAAGCCTTTGCGGCGGACGACCAGCCAGTGCCGCCGCAAAATGCCAAGAAGCTCTCGGAGGTCGTCGCCAAGGTCGAGCACCGCACCGACTTCCGCTATGTGAAGGAGGTCGAATGGGATAGTGACGGCTACACCATCACCTACTACACGACGGACAAAGCCAAGGTCCAAATCACCTACGATCCCGTAACCGGTGAACCCAAATAGGCCTTGTTGCCTGCCTCCGCCATTCCGAAGGACCTGCGTTCGGCATAGACTTGATCATCGAAACAGGCCGGACGGACGACAGACATGCGGCTTCACATCAGCGCAATCGCCTTGCTTGTGGCCGCATCGGCGCTTGGGACATCGATCCCGGCGCGCGCGGACGGCCCGTCCTTCGATTGCCGAAAGGCGCAGTTGCCCGCCGAAAAGGCGATCTGCGCCGACCCGCAAATGTCGGCCATCGATGCTTTGGTTACCAAGGCCTATGCCGGTTTCGAACCCGCCTTCGGCGGCGACAAACGCAGGATCGCCAGGGGATTGGCCGCCGACCGGAATGCCTGCAAGATGGACGCAGCCTGCATCGTCAGCGCCCAGAACAATGCGTTGCAGACTTACGGCAATGCGCCGCAATGGGTGCAGGACTACAATATCGCGCTCATCGGCAAGAAGGCGCTCGACTTTGCGGCAAGGACGCCGAAACCAGTCGATCAGCCCCTGCCCGTGTCGATCGGAAAATGCGGCTTCACCCATATCACGGCGCTGACGACAAGGCTGGGCGACGACCCGCTGGAAACCGCCAGCCCGGAAGCCGGCAGCGCGGCGCGATTTACCAACGGCGGCACGGCGGTCTCCTATGGCCGCGAACCGGGGCTGGCGAGTTCCAAGGTCGGCGATCCGATCGTCATGTGCCTGATCGCGATCCCGCGCGACTGTCCGAAAGACGATCTGCGCGGCATGGTCTACTACGCCGTCGACCTCGCGGCTAAAGGCACATGGGCCCTGCCCGACTCCCAGCATCTATGTGGTGGCGCCTGAAGACCTTGGCGCCGCGCGGAGCCAGCGCGACGGACCATCCTTGCATCGTCACAACTTTGGTGGCTGACTGCCCGCCATGATTGCGGGCACGGGGGTGCATGGCAATGATCGGCTACGTCCTGAAGCGCATCCTGATGGTGCTTGTCGGCTATCTGGTCGCGGTGCTGGTCGGGTTGATCGCCGTGGTGGTGATCTACGCGATATTGAGTTCGCTGCCCAATGCTCCGGGGTACTTCGAGCTTATGGCGTTCACGCCGGTCGCCGCGCTGGTGGTGCCGCCGCTCGGCATGTTCATCTACTTTCTGACGATCGTCCTGACGGCGATGCAGACGCTGGTCTTTGCAATGGTCGCCGAGTTCTTTTCGCTGCGAAGCTTCTGGCTGCATATGCTGTTCGGCGCCGCAGCTGCGGCAGCCGGTTTCATGCTGATCTGGCCGGGCGCCGCCGATGATCCGGAACGCTGGGCCGACATGGGCATCATCGCCGGCGGCGGCCTCGTGGCCGGCCTGATCTATTGGCTGATCGCCGGGCGCGACGCCGGATTGCGCCGGCCGTTGATCAAAGCAATTCCAGGAAAAGTGTGAAGCGGTCAGGCTGGGCGGCTTCGCCGTAGCCTTCCGTCCGAAATTGCTTGAGAGTAAGAGCGCTCAGCTTGACGGCGTGCGCACCGCTTCGGTCGCGTCGAGCGCCTGCATCAGCTTGGAATCGCGGCCATAGACGTCGTCGAAATACTCGACCTTGCCGGACATGTCCGGCCATGCGGTGAAATAGGCGACATAGACCGGAATGACGCGCGTGACATTCTCGGTCGAATGGCCGTGCTTCAGCTTTTCGGCGATATCGTCGACCGTGGTGCCCAGCACGGCGGCGGCCATGCCGCGCGGATCCTGCAGCCGCACGCAGCCATGGCTGAGCGCGCGCATGTCGCGCTCGAAGAACGACTTCTGCGGCGTGTCGTGCATGTAGATGGCATGCTTGTTGGGGAAGAGGATCTTCAACTCGCCCAGCGCATTGGCCTCGCTCGGCTGCTGCCGCACATTGAACGGAATGTTGGCGCCATAAGCACCCCAATCGACCGCCGCCGATGGGATGCGCTTGCCGTGACTATCCGTCACCTCATAGCCGGCGCGGTCGAGATAGCCCGGATCGCCGCGCAGTCTTGGCAGCATCTCGTTGACGATGATCGACTGCGGCACGCCCCAATAAGGATGGAAGTCGACCTGCTTGATCTGGTTGTAGAAGAAGGCGGTCTGGTTGGTGACCCGACCGATGACCGCGCGGGTCTTCAGCTTCTCCTCGCCATTGTCGATATAGCTGGCGGTGAAGGCGGGCTGGTTGATGAAGACGCGCGGACTGCCGAGATCAGACGGCATCCAGCGCAGTTCCTCGAGCGCGACCTTGACCTTCTCGACCTTGTCGGCCTTTGAGGCGCCGGCCAATGAAGCCACCGTGCGCGGGCCGATGACGCCGTCGCCCTTCATGCCGGCGCGCTGCTGCACCGCCTTGATCACCGGCACCAGCTCTGGATCGTAGAGCTCGCTCTTGCCGAGCCTCGCGAGCACTTCGCCATAGCTGCCACCCATCTCGTCATCGAGATTACGGGAAATAAGCGTCAGCAATTTCGGCAGTTCCGGGCTGCTCTCGCCGGGCTTGAGCAGGAGCTTGGGATCGACGACGATCTCGTTTTCCTCGCTCGCCTCGAGCGCTTCCAGTTCGACGCGCAGCGCCTGGTATTCGGCATTCTGCGGATGCCGCGATTCGAGATAGGTGCGGACCTCCTGGGTATGCGCCAGCGTCTTCAGCACGCCTTCGAGATCGAGCGGCTTGGCCGGGAAATCGTAATAGCCGGTCATCCGGTTGGGATCGACGCGGCCGCTCTGGGCATCATGGGCATAGCGCAGCACGCGCGCCGACAGCGCCATCTCGAAACGGACCAGTTCCTTGGTCTGCTCTTCCGGTGTGGCGGCGGAATGAGCGGCTGCCGGGACATCGACGGAGTAGTCGGCCGGCGTCAGGCCATAGCTCGCCGCCTCCCCCAGGACGCGCACTGCATCCTGCGCCCGGCTGTTGGGGATATTGTCGCTCACCCAGATGAAATCCGGATTGGCCGAATAATAGGCGATCAGCGCCTTGGCGATATCCGGCTCGGCAAACAGCTCGTAGTCGCTCAAGCCAGCGACGGCATCGCGGAAGCTGTTGCTCGTCACAGACGGCACAAACGCGGCGTCCTGAGCGGCCGTGGCCTGCGGTGCCGGCAGCAGCGATTTGAAATCGACCCGCACAAGCTTGTCGGCCCTGTAGGTGTTGTAGGTCGGACCGCTGATCCTGACGCTGCCACCATCCTCTCCGGCCGGCCGCATCTTGCGCGGTTTCGGCGGCGGCGGGAACTCGCCTTGCGGGTTATGCCGGATGCCGCCGCCGAACAGCATGTCGAACAGCCCTTGCGCGCTTGCCGGCTGCTGCCCGAAGGCCAGTGTCGCGACGATGGCGACCGGCAGGACGGTTCTTTTGTTCCCGAGGATTTTCATGCTTCACCCGCACCGGTTGTGGCCGGTTCCCGTTCCGCGCCGCTGGACGGTCCCGCCCTCCGCATGGCGGATGTATGACGTGACTATACCGATTCATACCGATTTCGTTAAGCTTCCATAAATTTTCGCGGCCGTGTTGCAGAACAGTTTCACATCCTTGTGAGGCCCGAGGCAGTGGCTGTCCTCGGGCCTCACACGCATGTGGCGGTGTCGAAAAAAACAATCAGGCGTTGGCGCCGCCATCTATGGTCAACGAGGCTCCCGTGACGAAGCGGCCCTCAGGACTTGCCAGCCAGGCCACCATTCCCGCGATCTCCTCGGCCTCACCGAAGCGCGGCGTTGCCATCTTGCGGCGCTGGTGCTCCGCATGTGGCCCGCTGGCGGGATTCATGTCGGTGTCTGTGGAGCCCGGATGAACAATGTTGGCGGTGATGCCGCGTGGGCCCAGGTCGCGCGCCAGGGCCTTTGTCAAGCCGATCAGCGCCGCCTTGCTGGTCGAATAGGCGCTGAGCCCAGGATCGGTCACCCGCTCGGCCAGATTGCTGCCGATCGAGATGATCCTACCCCCATCCGCCATGTGTCGGGCTGCGGCCTTGGAAGCGACGAAAGGCGCTCGGAGATTGACCTCCATGCTCTCGTCGAAATCGGCGAGCGAGAGGGAATCGATCGGCGCGGCGCGCCATATGCCGGCACTGTTGACCAGTATGTCGAGCCGCCCGAACGTGTCCATCGCCTGATCGACGGCATGCTCGATCGCTTCGGCATCGCGACCATCAGCCCTAATGGCGACGGCACGCCCGCCCGCCGCCTCGATCTCGTCAACGACAGCCTGCGCCTGCGCTTCCCCATTCACATAGGTCAGCGCGACGCTGGCACCCTCACGCGCCAGTCTTTTTGCGATTGCCGCGCCGATGCCGCGGCTGCCGCCGGTCACAAAAGCGGCCCTGCCGCGCAGCTGATTGGAAGTCATTGATCTCTCCTTTGTGTAACGATCGATACATAAATACCTGTCAGCCTTGCCCGTAATCGTCAAGTGAATTATGTAACGATCAACACAGAAAAGAGCGCCATGTCGGAAAGAGGCCGTCCCCGAAGTTTCGATCGAACCGCCGCGTTGCGGCGCGCGATGGAGCTGTTCTGGGCCAAAGGCTATGAGGGTACCTCGATCGCAGACCTGACCGCGGCAATGAGGATCGGGTCTCCCAGCCTCTATGCCGCATTCGGCAGCAAGGAGGCGCTCTTCCTTGAAGCGACCGAATATTACACGCACGCCGAAGGTACCGAGATCTGGGCGGCGCTCGACAAGGCGCCGACGGCATGCCAGGCGGTGGAGAACTTCCTGCGACAGACAGCCAAGGCCTACTCGCAGGGCGATCGCCCGCAGGGCTGCCTTATCGCGCTCGGCGCGCTGCATCAGGACTCAAGCAGTGGCGCGATCTGCGATGATCTGCGCCGCCGCCGGGCGGAAAACCGGACCGCCTTGCTGCGACGGCTCGAGCGCGCCGTGGCGGAGGGCGAATTGCCGGCAAGCTTCGACAGCGGCACCGCGGCGACCTTCTATGCTACGGTTCAGCACGGCATGTCGATCCAGGCGCGCGACGGCGCAACCCATGCCGCTCTTATGGCGACCGTTGCCGGCGCCATGGCGGCGTGGACGACGATGGCCGGCACTAGAGCATGATCCCGAAAAGTGGGAACTGGGTTTTTGGAGAAGATCATGCTCCAACAAACAGTTAGATCGTGACGGCGATTCAACGAAACGCCATCCCGATCTAACGCCTGACCTCGTGACAAACGTCAGTCTTTGTGATCGAAATTTCGGCGGCCGCAGCAAGCGTGGCCGGGAGGATTTGCCGTGAAGAAAGGTTATCGCCAGCTTCTCGACGAGGCGAATGCCGAGATCGAGGTCGTGTCGCCTGAGGAGGCAGCGGGGCTGCTGGAGGATGAGGACACAATCTTCGTCGATCTGCGCGACCCGCGCGAGGTCGAACGTGACGGCAAGATCCCCGGCGCCAAGCATGTGACGCGCGGCATGCTGGAATTCTGGATCGATCCCGAAAGCCCGTACCACAAGCCGTTCTTCGCCAGCGGCAAGACCTTCGTCTTCTTCTGCGCCGGAGGCTGGCGCTCGGCTTTAGCCACCAAGACGGCGCAGGACATGGGCCTGACGCCGGTCAAGCATATCCTCGGCGGCTATACCGCCTGGAAAGCAGCGGGCCTGCCCGTAGAGCCGGGGCAGAAAAAGAAGGCGGACTGATAGGTCGATTAGTGCAGGGCCGTTTCCCGCTGCCCAGTCACAAAGTCGACCGCGCGCGCGACGACATCCCTGTCGGCGAGGATACGCCGGTGGCCAAGCCCCTCGGCCCAATGCAGGTGGACATGCTCGCCGGCGCCCGCATAACGCTTCGCGTGGTCGGCATGGACCTCGCGATCGTCCGGCGCGTGGATGACCAGTGTCGGCACCGACGCTGCGGCCAGTTGGCGGTCGCCGGTGAATTCGCTGAGCGGACGCCCCGAAAGGTATCTCACCCTGTCCGCCATGGCGACGCGCGAGCGCGGCCCGACATTCATCATATCGCTGAAGTCGTCGAAGATTGCAGGCAGCGAGCTCGGCGCCGCAATCAGCACCAGCTTTTGCGCCGCAAGCGGCGGCATGCCCTTGACCGATGCGGCGACGGCATTGGCGGCAATCGCGCCGCCGAAGGAATGGCCGACGGCGGCGGCAAAGGGGCCGAACCATTCGCCGGCGACCCGCGCCGCGTCCACGGCAGTCACCATGTTGAGATGGCGGCCTAGCGAATGGCCATGTCCGGGCAGGTCGAGCGAAACAACCTTGTAGCCGGCGCCGCGAAACCCTTCGATCAAAGCGCGCATATATTCGGTACGCGAGCGCCAGCCATGAATGACGAGCGCCGTGCCGCGCGACTCCCTGTCCGGCTCCGGCCGGAATTCATGCACCGCGACGCAATCGGTCCTGGTTTTCAGCCTGTGATGGCGCGCCTCGGCCATGAAGGCAGAGGCACGCTCCACAGCGCGCCGTTCGCCGTCGCTCAGGGATTTGACGTTGGGTGTGCGGCAAAACAATTCGAAGGCGGCGCGGCCGCTAAGACGCGGCGCAACATGCTCGGCCGCGCCGAAAACGCCCCGGATGACCTTCATTCCAAATGATGCCATATTGGCAGTCCATCCATTCGTTCAAGCATGAACATAATAGTTCAAACATGAACATTAAGCAAGAGCTACCCTGGGACAACCCTCGCTTTCGCAACTGGGTTGCGGTGGCGCGCGCCTGCCATGTGCTGGAGCGCACGCTGGCGGTTAAGCTCGCCCCGCTCGACCTCAAGCCGGCGCAGCTCGACGTGCTGATGAACCTCTACCGCCACCCCGGCATGTCGCAACACGACCTTGCCCGCAAGCTGCTCGTCGGCCGCTCCAACATCACCATGCTGCTGCCGCAGCTCGAGGCGCGCGGGTTGCTGCGTCGCGGAGGCGACGAGAAGGACAAGCGGGTGCTGCGGCTGAACCTCACCGACGCGGGCGAGGCTCTGCTGATGAAGGCCCTGAAGGTGCACATGGCGCTGATCGAAAAGGCGATGAGCCAGTCGACGCCGGAGCAGTGCGACATGATCGGCGAGCAGATGCGCAAGATCGCCGACGTGCTGAAGGAAGCCTGAGCCGGCTTCCAATCACCACATCGTTTTCTTTGCTCTTTCCGGCCATTCCCTATCATAGGCCTCGCCGTCGATGTTCTTGCGGCTGGTGATCTCGAGAATCCGGCCGGGTGTCGGCAGCGACTTCGGGTCGACATGCATGGCCGGGTTCCAGAGCTCGGAGCGCACGATGGCGCGGGCGCATTGGAAATAGACCGTGTCGACATCGATGACGGTGACCGAGCGGGCCGGCTTGCCGTCGACCGTGAAAGACGCGCAAAGCTCGGCATCGGTCGTGATGTGAGCGCGGCCGTTGATCCGCAGCGTGGTGCCCGAGCCCGGCACCAGAAAGAGCAGCCCGACGCGCGGATCGCGAATGATGTTCTTCAGCGAATCGGCGCGGTTGTTGCCGCGCCTGTCGGGCATCATCAGCGTCTTGTCATCGACAATGCGCACGAAGCCGGCGAGATCGCCGCGCGGCGAGCAGTCGAGGCCCTCGGGCCCGCTCGTCGCCAGCGCCACGAAGGGCGAGGCCGCGATGAAGGCGGCATATTCGGGAATCACATGGTCGAGTTCCTTGACGACCGAAGCTTCGCCCGGCAGGCCATAGAGCGCTTCGAGCTGTTCGACCGTGGTAATCTCAGACATTTTCCCGCCTCCGAACCTTTGCCGGCGTTACCCCAACTCTATGACGTCCTCGCGACGTGCCAAACCTGACAATCAGGAAACGGGTGTCGACACAATGATTTCCGGCGCAAACTGTGTTCACCGTACAAAACGGACACGGAGATCGACATGGACAAAGCAGTTGAGCGGCAAAGCACCGCCATGGAACTTCTCGAAAACATGTTCGACGTTGAAATGCGATTCCTGCAATCGGGGTCGGGCAACATCGAGATGCTGACCAGCGCCTTCCACAGGGATGTCGTCGCGCATGAACCGCACTCACTGCCCTATGCCGGCGACTGGAACGGCCTTGAAGGCATCGCCTCTCTTTTCCAGACGATGCACGAAAGCTGGAGCGGTGTTGCGGTGGAGAACCTTCAGGCGGCGCAAAAAGATGACGTCGTCTTTATGAGCTGCACGCTTTCGCTGACAGCGCGAGCCACCGGCGTGACGATCAAGCAGCCATTTGCCGAAGTCCTGCGCTTCAGGAATGGCCGGCTGATTGAAGGCACACCCTTCTACTATGACACCAGCGAGATCCTGGCAGCCCTGGCCAAGCCGAAAGACGCGGACAGGATGGCCTAGCGATCCCGGCTCAGTCCCTTCTCGGCCAACTCGGTAAGATAGGCGTTCCAGCGCTCGTCCTTTTCGTGGCCAAGCGTATGCAGATAGTTCCAGGTGAAGATGCCGGTGTCGTGAAAATCGTCGAAGGTGATGCGCACGGCATAATTGCCGACCGGCTCGATCTTCAGGATGGTGACATTGCGCTTGCCGGGAACCGTCACCCGTTGCTCCGGCGAATGGCCCTGCACCTCGGCCGAGGGCGAAGCAACGCGCAAAAGTTCGGCCGGCAGTTCGAACGGGTCATGACCGGGAAAGGTGACGGACAGCAGTTTTCTGTCCTTCGAGACTCTGAGTTCCTTCGGCGCCGTCAATGTCGTCCATCCTGCATCAATCCACCCTTCCCTACGCTGCTTCGCTCAGCCGGAAAAGGTCATTTAGACCTTGCCGACATGCGGTGTCGGCCGGGGAATGTTACCAAAGATCAAGACCGTCTATCTTGAATGCGGCATTGGATCGTATCACATAGCTGTATATAACGGTGCCGCTCAGGCCATGGGAAACGTTTGCAAATGGACATGATCGACCCCTTCGGTCGCACCATCAGCTATCTGCGCGTGTCGGTCACCGACCGCTGCGATTTTCGCTGCACCTATTGCATGGCCGAGGACATGACGTTCTTGCCGAAGAAGGACCTGTTGTCGCTCGAGGAGCTTGACCGGCTCTGCACCGTTTTCATCGAGAAAGGCGTGAAGAAGCTTAGACTGACGGGCGGCGAGCCGCTGGTTCGCAAGAACATCATGCATCTGGTGCGCCAGCTGTCGCGGCATCTGGAGAGCGGCGCCCTGGAAGAGCTGACGCTGACCACCAACGGCTCGCAGCTGTCGCGCTTCGCGGCCGAGCTCGCCGATTGCGGCGTCAAGCGCATCAACGTCTCGCTCGACACGCTCGATGCCGAGAAATTCCACCAGATCACGCGCTGGGGCAATCTCGGGAAGGTCATGGAAGGCATCGATGCCGCGCAGAAGGCCGGGCTGAAGATTAAGCTCAATGCGGTTGCGCTGCGCGACTTCAACGATGCCGAGATCCCCGAGCTGATGCGCTGGGCGCATGGCCGCGGCATGGACCTCACCCTCATCGAGACGATGCCGATGGGCGAGATCGAGACCGACCGCACCGACCAGTATCTGCCGCTGTCGCTGCTGCGCGCCTCGCTGGAGCGCCAGTTCACGCTCTCCGATATTCCTTACAAGACCGGCGGCCCAGCCCGCTATGTTCATGTCACGGAGACCGGCGGCCGGCTCGGCTTCATCACGCCGATGACGCATAATTTCTGCGAAAGCTGCAACCGCGTACGGCTGACCTGCACCGGCACGCTCTATATGTGCCTTGGCCAGGAGGACGCCGCCGACCTCAGGGCGCCGTTGCGCGCCACCGAAGGCAACGAGCTGCTCGGCGAGGCGATCGACGAGGCCATCGGCCGCAAGCCCAAGGGCCATGATTTCGTCATCGACCGCCGCACCAGCCGTCCTTCGGTATCTCGGCATATGAGCGTCACCGGCGGCTGATTTTTTCTACGATTTGGTGCAGGATCACCTTCGGTCATCGACCAAAGGGGGGATCATGAAACGTCCGCAGCGCATCGGTTGGTCGTCGGTAGCGGCCATCTTGTCCCTGTCGACAATCATGGCGGCGGCCGCGATGGCCAAGCCCTTCACCTACGTGAATGCGCGGTTCGGCCAGTCCTGCACTTTTCCCGACGACATCTTCAACAAGCCGATGCCCGAGCCGGAAAATGGCGACGGACAGCAATGGCTTAGCGCCGACGGCGCCAGCCTGACCTGTTCCGGCATCTACAACGTTGACAACGACACGCCGCAAGGTTTCGTCGTCCAGGAGAAAGCCAGCACCGAACCGGGTTACAAGGTCACCTACAGCAAGACCGGCAAGAATTGGGCGGTGCTCTCCGGCACCAAGGACGGCAACATTTTTTACGAACGGCGCCTGTTCGGAAAGGACGACGTCATTCGCACCGTCTGGATCGAATACCCTGCCGCGCTCAAGGCAAAATACGACCCTTTGGCCGGCTCCATCGCCAAGACCCTGCGCGGCCCTTGAGGTCAGCCTGGCCGCACTGAAAATAAAGCGTTGGCGTCGCCTTCCGGCCGATTTACCGCCGGCCTTTTACAGCCTAGCCTTCGCGCGCAATTTTCGCTCTAGGGGGAGTGCACATGCGCACATTCATGCTTTCACTCGCAATGCTTGGGGTTGCTTCCGTATCGGCCGCGGCTCAATCGATCGGCGGCACCTACACCGTCGCCGGCACCAATTTCGACGGCTCGAAATATGACGGCGAGGCAACCATCACGCTGACCAGCGACACGACCTGCACCATCCACTGGGAAACCGGCGGCTCGACCTCGGACGGCATCTGCATGCGTAACGACAATGCATTTTCCGCCGGCTACGCGATGGGCAAGGAGATAGGTCTCGTCGTCTACAAGATCGAGAAGGACGGCTCCCTGCACGGGCTGTGGACCATCGCCGGCCAGAACGGCAACGGCACCGAGGTGCTGACGCCGAAGTAAGCCTTCCAAAGCTCGGCAAATCGATCTCATGGGCCACGCAGAAATTCGTGGCCCATTTCTTTGCCGTTGCTGTTTTCCGGCTGCCTGCTAGACGGCTGAATTAAAATTGAATCCGGAAAACCCCTTTGCCTCTCTCGCCAAATCTGCGCGGCGCGCTGTTCATGATCGTGGCCATGGTCGGCTTCACCTTGAACGACGCGATCACCAAATTCTCGTCGGAATCGATGAACATGGCGCAGGTCATGCTTGTGCGCGGCGCCTTCGCGTCCCTGTTCGTCGGCCTGCTCGCCTGGCGGCGCGGCGCGCTTGCCAATCCGGCGGCCGTGCTGCAGCCGATGGTGGCGACGCGCGTTGCCGGCGAAGCCGGCGCCACGGTATCGTTTCTGATCGCGCTTGCGCATTTGCCGATCGCCAACGTCTCGGCCGTGCTGCAGGCACTGCCGCTAGCGGTGACCATGGGCGCGGCGCTGTTCTTCGGCGAAGGCGTCGGCTGGCGGCGCTGGCTTGCCATCGCCGTCGGCTTCGCCGGCGTGATGATCATCGTGCGGCCGGGCTTCGAGGGCTTCAGCGTCTATTCGCTGCTGGCATTGACCAGCGTCGCCTGCTGCGCGGTGCGAGACCTCGCCACCAAGCGCATCCCGCAGGCCATCCCGACCATACTGGTGTCGACGGCGACCGCGCTTGCCATGACGGTGCTGGGCGCGCTGCTTTTGTCGCCGATGGGCGGCTGGATGCCGATGAGCGGCCGGGCGACCACGCTTCTGGCGCTGGCAGCGGTGCTGGTGCTCATCGGCTATCAGTTCATCATCATGGCAATGCGCTCGGGCGACATCTCCTTCATCGCCCCATTCCGCTACACCGCGTTATTGTGGTCGATCCTGCTCGGCCTCGTCGTTTTCGGCGATATCCCCGATACGCCGATGACCGTCGGCGCCGCCATCATCATCGGCTCGGGCCTCTATGCGCTCTACCGCGAGCGCGTCGTCGGACGGCAGCAACCTGCCGCCGAAAGCGCTGGACCCGACATGGCACCGGACGGCATATAGGCGCGATGGACCGAACTGTTGCGGGGATCATTCTGGCCGGCGGCCAGTCGCGCCGGATGGGCGGCGGCGACAAGCCGCTCCTTTCATTGGGCAAAGCCAGGCTGATCGACCATGTCGCCACGCGACTGAGGCCGCAGGTCGCCACACTGGGGCTCAACGCGAACGGCGATCCGGCGCGATTTGCCGGCATGGACCTGCCGGTGATCCAAGATACGATGCCGGGCCATGCCGGCCCGCTCGCAGGCATTCTCACCGGCCTCGACTGGGCGGCAACGCAAACAAGCTGCCGATGGCTGGTGAGCGCCGCCGGTGACACGCCGTTCTTTCCCGACAATCTCGTCGAGCGCCTGGTGGCGGCAGCGCTCGATCGGCCCGGCACGATCGCCGTCGCCAGCTCGGACGGCAGATGGCACCCGACCTTCGCGCTCTGGCCGCTCGGCCTGCGCGACGCCTTGCGCCGTTTCCTGGTCGACGAGGACGACCGACGGGTTTCCGCCTTCATGGAGCGGCACGGCCATGTCGAGGTCGAGTTCGCCATGATCGAGGCTCGCGGCCAAAAGATCGATCCTTTCTTCAACATCAACACACCGGACGACCTTGCGGCGGCGGAGCGTCTGTTGCAAAGCCTCGGGCCATGAGACGCATATTCGGCATCACCGGCTGGAAGAACTCCGGCAAGACGACCCTGACGGAAAAGCTGGTCGCCGAACTGGTGGCGCGCGGCTGGACGGTTTCGACGGTGAAGCACGCCCATCATGATTTCGACATCGACAAGCCGGGCGCCGACTCCTTCCGCCACCGCCAGGCGGGCGCGACGGAGGTCGCCATCGTCTCCGGCCGGCGCTGGGCCCTGATGCACGAGTTGCGCGACGAGAACGAGCCGGCGCTGGACGACATTCTGGCGCGGCTGTCGCCCTCGGACATCGTGCTGGTCGAAGGCTACAAGCGCGAACCACATAAGAAGATCGAGGCAAGGCGGCTCGATGCCAAGGATCGGACGCCGCTTTCGGCCAACGATCCCAACATTGTCGCGGTTGCCGCCGACTTCATGGTCGAAGGCGAAAAGCTGCCGGTTTTCCACCTCGACGACACGAAATCGATAGCCGACTTTGTGGAGCGCAGCACAGGTCTCGTGGCTCAAACCAAGTAACGCAGCGGCACATCCCGATTGTCGTTTGCCGTTGAATTGCAGTTGCTTTTTTCTCGCAAAGAGTGGGAGTATCCGCCTCAGCGGGTGGTCAAGAAACGGCCGCCCACAAGAGCCGCACGGGACAGCGGCCATGACATATGAGAGGATTATCATGCGTATTGCACTGCGTATCGCGCTTGCCGCTTCGGCCGCGCTGCTGACACTCGGCGTCGCCCAGGCTCAGGAAAAGACCCTGAGGATCGGCACCGAAGGCGCGTACCCGCCCTTCAACAACCTGACCTCGGACGGCCAGCTGGTCGGCTTCGACATCGATATCGCCAAGGCTCTCTGTGACGAGATGAAGGTGAAATGCACCTTCGTCGCGCAGGATTGGGACGGCATCATCCCGGCGCTCCAGGCCGGCAAGTTCGACGCCATCGTCGCCTCGATGTCGATCACGCCCGAGCGCCAGGAAAAGGTCGACTTCACCCACAAATACTACAACACCCCGTCGGCCATTGCGGTGCCGAAGGATTCGCCGCTCAAGGGCGTGACCAAGGAAGATCTCACCGGCAAGAACATCGGCGTCGCCACCACGACCACGCACTACAACTACGCGTCGAAGACCTTCACGGACAGCACCATCAAGGGCTATCCGAGCAGCCCCGAGGAACAGGCAGACCTCGCCAATGGCCGTCTCGATGCGATCGAGGACGACATCGTCGTGCTGCAGCAGTGGCTGGATTCGCCGGACGGCGCCTGCTGCAAGATCCTCGGCCAGCCGTCGCCGCAGCCGGTGGAAATCTTCGGACCGGGCGCCGGCATCGCCGTGCGCAAGGGCGAGACCGATCTGGTCAACAAGCTGAACAACGCGATCGACGCCATCCGCAAGAACGGAAAGTACAAGGAAATCAACGACAAGTACTTCAAGTTCGACGTCTACGGCGCCGAATCCTGATCGATACGCCAAGGGCGGTGAGGCATCCCTCACCGCCCTTAAATCCTTCCGGGATCGCCACGGAGACACGACCCGTCAATGCCGGCCCAAAGCATTTGGACACTTCTCAGCTGGGGACCGGAGGGCTGGAGTGACGATATTGCGTCTGGCGTTCTGGTCACCATCGCGCTGGCGCTCGCTACACTGCCGATTGGCCTGGTGACCGGCTTTTTCGTCGCCTTCGCCAAGCAGCATGAAGAATCCTCGCTGCGCCTGGCCGGCAACATCTACACCACGGTCTTTCGCGGTCTGCCCGAACTGGTGACGCTGTTCCTGTTCTTCTTCGGCATGCCGCTTCTCCTGCAATATGTCGTGCGGCTGTTCAATCCCGACGCGACGATCAACGTCAACAGCTTCATCGCCGGCATGATCGTGCTGTCGCTGATCTTTTCCTCTTATGCCAGCGAGGTCTTCCTCTCCGCGTTCCGCGCCATTCCGAAAGGCCAGTATGAGGGCGGTTACGCCATTGGCCTGTCAAAATGGCAAACGATGCGGCTCATCGTCCTGCCGCAGCTGATACGCATCGCTTTTCCGGGCCTCGAAAATTGCTGGCTAAGCCTGCTCAAGGACACATCCCTGGTGT
Organism: Mesorhizobium sp. B2-7-2; assembly: GCF_006440775.1. Classification (GTDB taxonomy): domain Bacteria; phylum Pseudomonadota; class Alphaproteobacteria; order Rhizobiales; family Rhizobiaceae; genus Mesorhizobium. The sequence continues at coordinate 116,613 of NZ_VFTZ01000001.1, forward strand.
CGGTGGTCAATCTCGCCGAGACCCTGCGCCAATCCGGTGTCGCCGCGCGCGTCACCAGGCATGCCTTCCTGTTCTACAGCGTTGCGGCGCTGATCTTTCTGGCGCTGGCCGTCCTGTCGTCGATCGCCACGAGCTACATCCTGCGCTACCTCGGACGGAGGGAGGCGCGGTGAGCGTCAGCCAGGCCATCGCCATCGACAAGCCGCCTCCGCAAGCGCGCGGGTGGTCGCGAGCCCGTATCCTCGGCTACGCGCTGGTCGGCATCTGGGTGCTGTTCGGCGCCGGCATCATCGCCTATCTGGTCTATGCCTGGAACGCCGAATTCTTCGCCAGATATGCTCCCGCCTATCTGCAAGGCCTGGGGACCACCCTATCGCTGGTGAGCATTTCGATGGTCGTTGGCGCGCTCCTGTCGCTGCCGGTCGCCTATGGCCGCATGTCGAAGAACCCGATCCTATCTGCGCTTGCCTATTGCTACGTCTATTTCTTCCGCGGCACGCCGCTGCTCGTGCAGACCTACCTGGTCTATTACGGCATCGGCTCGTTCCGGCCTGAGCTTGAGACGGTCGGGCTGTGGTGGTTCTTCCGCGAGGCCTTCTATTGCGGCGTCTTTGCCTTCTCGCTCAACACCGCCGCCTATCAGGCCGAAATCCTGCGCGGCGCCATCGAAAGCGTGACGCGCGGCCAATGGGAAGGTGCGGCCTCGCTCGGATTGCACAGGTTGCAGACGCTGCGCAAGGTGATCATGCCCCAGGCGATCATCGTCGCGCTGAGACCCTACGGCAACGAGCTCATCCTGATGATCAAGGCTTCCGCGATCGTCGCCATCATCACCGTCTACGACTTGATGGGCAACGCCAAGCTCGCCTACGCGAAATCCTTCGACATCCAGGCCTATATCTGGGTGGCGATCGTCTATCTGGTGATGGTCGAGATCCTGCGCCATGGCGTCGAGTGGATCGAGCGCCGCATCACCGTCCATCTGCATCGCTAATACATGTCGCCTAAAAGTGCGCAGCGGTTTTAGGGGAAACGACATGCATAAAACAAAGACTTAGATCGCCACCCCGGCCGCCTGCACCAGCCGAAGCGGCTCTGCGTGCCTTGACGAATTTTTCGCTTGGCCTAGACCTTCCGCCACTGGAAACTGTGTTTTGTTGGAAGGCAGGCTTATGGCATCGGTTGCATTTCTCGGTCTTGGCGTCATGGGCTATCCGATGGCCGGGCACCTCAGGAACAAGGGCGGCCATGACGTCACCGTCTACAACCGCACCAAGGCAAGGGCCGAGCAGTGGGTGGCCCAGCATGGCGGCAAACTGGCGCTGACGCCGGCCGAAGCAGCCGAGGGCAAGGACTTCGTCTTCTCCTGCGTCGGCAATGACGATGATCTGCGCTCGGTCACCACAGGTGCGAGCGGCGCCTTCACCGCGATGAAGAAGGGTGCCGTCTTCATCGACAACACCACAGCGTCGGCCGAGGTCGCGCGCGAGCTTGACGACGCCGCGCGCAAGGCGGGCTTCTCCTTCCTCGACGCGCCGGTGTCAGGCGGACAGGCCGGGGCCGAGAACGGCGTGCTGACCGTTATGGTCGGCGGCGATGAGGCCGCCTTCGACAAGGCCAGGCCCGTCATCGACGCCTACGCTCGCATGGTCGGCCTGATGGGATCGGCTGGCGCAGGCCAGTTGACCAAGATGATCAACCAGATCGCCATCGCCGGCCTCGTCCAGGGCCTGGCCGAGGGCATCCATTTCGGCAAGAAGGCTGGCCTCGACATCGAGAAGGTCATCGAGGTGATCTCCAAGGGCGCGGCCGGTTCCTGGCAGATGGAGAACCGCCACAAGACAATGAACGCCGGCAAATACGATTTCGGCTTCGCCGTCGATTGGATGCGCAAGGATCTCGGCATCTGCCTGGCGGAGGCCAATCGCAACGGCGCCAAGTTGCCGGTGACGGCATTGGTCGACCAGTTCTACAAGGATGTGCAGGACATGGGCGGCAAGCGCTGGGACACGTCCTCGCTGCTGGCGCGCCTGGAAAGATAGGTGACGATGCCACTGCCCGATCCGAGCTGGAGCGCCGACGACATCGTCGCTCATTTGCGTTCGGTCGGCACCGAGGACAACCGGGCGGGCATGGCGCGCTTCGGCATCAACACCGCCAGCGCGCTCGGCGTCGGCAATTCACAATTGCGGCCGCTGGCGCGCAAGCTGAAGAAGAACCACGAGCGGTCGCTGCAGCTCTGGAACAGCGGCATCCGCGAAGCGCGGCTGATGGCCGCCTTCACCGGCGAGCCGAAGAAGGTCGATATCGATCAATGCCGGCGCTGGGCCGCGGATTTCGACAGCTGGGAGATCGTCGACACCGTTGCCGACTTGTTCGCCGAATCACCATTCTGGCGTGAATTGATCGACGAGTTTGCCGAAGACGAACGCGAATTCGTTCGCCGCACCGCCTTTGCCATGTTGGCCTGGAGCGCGGTGCATCTCAAGAAAGAGCCGGACGCGACCTTCCTCGCCTATCTGCCGCTGATCGAGAAGCATGCCGGCGATCCGCGCAATTTCGTCCGCAAGGCGGTCAATTGGGCGCTGCGGCAGATCGGCAAGCGCTCAATGAGCCTGCACGCCCCTGCCCTTGCGCTGGCGGAAAGATTGGCGGCATCGTCCGACAAGACGGCGCGCTGGATCGGCAAGGATGCGGTGAAGGAACTGACGGATGCCAGACAGCTCGAAAGGCTCGCAGTCGCAAAAGCCTGACCTTGCCGGGATTCGGTTCGTCGGGGTGACGCCAGAGACACGCGCCGACTTCGAAAACCTGTTCGAGCAGCCCGGCGCACCGAAATATTGCTGGTGCATGGCCTGGCGCCATTCCACCCGCGAACACATTCAGAACGACGAGAGGAAGCGCATGATGATGGCGCTCATCGACAAAGGCACCCCGGTCGGCATCATCGCGGAGATGGACGGCAGGCCGGTCGGCTGGTGCTCGGTGGCGCCGCGCGAGACCTACCGGAAACTTTCAAAGCAGCAGGACGACAGCGAGACCGGCATCTGGTCGATCGTCTGCTTCTATGTGCCGAGGGCATTGCGCGGCGGCGGACTGGCCTCCGCTTTGCTTGACGCGGCGATCGACCATGCCTTCAGCAAAGGCGCGCGTGTCATTGAAGCCTATCCCGTCGATGAGGCAGCACCCAGCTACCGCTTCATGGGTTTTCGCGACATGTTTACTACGAGGGGCTTCCATGAGACCGGTACCGCCGGCACGCGCCGGCATGTATTGCGGCTGAACCGTTGAGCATGGATCGGTCACGACGCTTTTACTCGATTCAGCAAATGGACTGGCGGAAGATGGAGCGACCATGAGCAAGCGTTTCAAGTCATGCGCGGCGCTGGCGGCTGCGCTCCTCCTCGCAGCCACGGGAGCCGATGCCTCGGCGGAACCCGCGCATATCCTCTGGAAGGATCTGCGCCCCGCGACGCAGGCGACCGCCGAGGACGCGAACCTGCCGATGATCGCGGCAAAGCTGCCCGACCATGGCGAGACCTTGTCGCTCAACTTGCAGGACAAGACGATACAATTAGCCGGCTATGCATTGCCGGTCGATCGTGACGGCGATCTTATCTACCAGTTCCTGCTGGTGCCGTGGACGGGCGCCTGCAGCCACATGCCGACGCCGCCACCCAACCAGATCGTGCTGGTGAGCCCGGCGCATCCCTACAGGATGAAAGAGGCTTACGAACCGGTCGCCGTCACCGGCGTGCTGAAGCCCGGCATGGAGAAAAGCCAGCTTTTCATCCTCGATGGCGTCTCGATCGTCCAGTCCGGCTACACCATGCGCAAGGCCGAGGTGGCGGGCGTCGACAGCGTGCCGGACACGGTTACGCTCCCGGTCAACTCGCCGTGGAATTTCCTCAACAAGAAGAAGAACTAAGGCCTGCCGGCCCGGCCTGGCGTCTACGCCGCGTTCGCGCCCGATTCCTTGTCCAGCACCATATAGTCGAGCGGAATTTCGGTCGTGTACTTGATCTGCTCCATGGCGAAGGACGACGAGACGTCGCGTATCTCGATCTTGGCGATCAGCCGCTTGTAGAAAGCGTCGTAGGCGGCGATGTCTGGAACCACGACGCGTAAGAGGTAATCGACGTCGCCGCTCATGCGGTAGAACTCGACCACTTCCGGGAATTCCTGGATGACCTCGGAGAAGCGCCGCAGCCATTCATGGCTGTGCGAATTGGTGCGGATCGACACGAAGACGGTGACGCGCACATTGACCTTCTCATGATCGAGGATGGCGACGCGCCGCTTGATGACGCCTTCTTCCTCGAGTTTCTGGATGCGCCGCCAGCATGGCGTCGTCGACAAGCCGACTTTCTTGGCGACATCGGCGACCGCGAGCGTCGCGTCCTCCTGCAAAAGGCGGAGAATTTTTCTATCGAGGCGATCCATGGGAGGCTCCAGGGGAATAGTTTGGCTATAATCCCTTTTATCAGAGCCTTTCACAAGAAAGAAATTCTGCCGATGGCGGTAAATGCGAGTGATTTCTTGCAGAATGCCTAATCGATGCGATAGCGGATTTCTGCCCTCAGGAAGGGCAGCAAATCCATTTCAAACCAGGGATTCTTCTTCAGCCAGCCGGTGTTTCGCCACGATGGATGCGGCAGCGGCAGCACTTTCGGCAGGGACGGTCGATCCCATATGGCGCGCCAGTTCCTGACCGTCTCGGTCAGTGACGGCAGGCGTGTCGTGCCCATATGCCATGCCTGCGCATAACCGCCGATGGTCAGCACCAGGTCGATCTGCGGCATCAGCGCCATTAGGTCCGGGCGCCAGGCCGGAGCGCATTCGCGACGCGGCGGCAGGTCGCCGCCCTTGGCATCCTGTCCGGGAAAGCAAAAGCCCATCGGCACGATGGCGAATTTTTCGGCGTCGTAGAACTCCTTGCTGCTGACACCGAGCCAATCTCTCAGCCGGTCTCCCGAAGCGTCGGTGAACGGCATGCCCGACACATGCACCTTGGTGCCCGGCGCCTGGCCGGCAAGCAGGATGCGCGCCGTGGAGGACGGCTGCAGCACCGGCCGCGGCTCATGCGGCAAAGGCCGGCCAAGCGGCTGGTTGACACAGATGCGGCAGGCCCGCACCCTTTCGACGAGGCGCGGCAGCGGTTCGATCATGTCCGGCGGATTATCCAATTGCTGTCACTCAGGCCATCGCGCTTGGCCGGCTTGTAAGCGCCGCATACCAGCGCAGCACGTTCGTGCATTCCTCCGGCACCTTGATACGCGCTGGTTTCATGAAGTCGATGGCGATCATGCCGGTGATGTCGGCGACCGAATAGGCATCGCCGGCGGCGAATTCGCGCTCCGCCAGTTCGTCGTCGAGCAGGTGCAGGAATTCGATCGCCTTCGGTTTGTTGGCCTCGCCCCATTCCGGAATTTGCGGCACTTCCCATTCCTTCATCGCCGGATGGATGTGCCGGAAAGCGGCGGCGACGCTGCTCATCAGGTTCAATTCCAAGCGTCTTTGCCACATCTCGACTTTTGCCTTGCCGAGCGCGCCCGTGCCGAACAAAGCGGGCTCGGGATGCAATTCCTCGAAATAGCGGCAAATGGCGATCGATTCGGTGATGATGGTGCCGTCGTCGAGCTCGAGCACCGGCAGGCGCCGCAGCGGATTGCGCTCAGCCACCTGCTCGCCGCGATGCTCCAGCGCGCCCATGTCGACAGGCACCAGCGGCACCATCAGCCCCTTCTCGGCGAGGAAGACGCGCACGCGCCGGGGATTGGGGGCGCGACCGCCATCGAACAGCTTCATTCCATCCTCCAGCTTATCCACCGGATCATAAGGCGCTGGTCAGCCCATCACCAGAAGCGAACAAATTCGCGCACTGCATCGCCGAACGAGGCCAGCGTGCCATGCTTTCGTTCGACCGGCGCGCCGTGATGGCTGTCGCGCCAGTCCTGCGGCTCCGCGAAGGTGCCTGCCCAGATGCCGGCCTTGGCCGCTCTCGCCGCTGCTTCCTCGGTCTCGAAATCGCCGAAGGCAACCGCCCACCCGGCCTGCACCTGGGCCTGGTTTAGGTCGGTGTCGCCTGCCTTGCAATCGCCGAGCAGGCGGCCGTAGCGGTCGCGCTCCCAGCCGCTGCAGGCAACAGGCCTGCCGGCGATCAGGCGCACCAGCGACTGCCGCGCCAGCTTGCCGCAGGGATAGTCGGCGCCGGCCTTTTGGCAGGTCTGCTGATACTCCGGAGCGTCAATGCCGCGCATGCGGATGCGCTCGGCCCCGAGCGTGATCGAATCGCCGTCATTGACGATCGCCGTGCCTTGCTCCTGGCGCCTCTCGAAGCGGTCGAGGCGTGCCGCCACCAGGATGAGCAAACCAAGCAGAAGGATGGCAAGTCCGTAGTCCAGCAGCTTGCGCCAGTAGCTTCGCGGCCGGCTTGCCGCGTAGTGTCGGCGCGGTCCTCGCGGCCCGAAACGGCTCATATGGCAAACAGTCTCTTAATCATTCGAACGTAGCTTAACGAACCGGAAGTCGCTGCGCGCAGAAATTGAAGTCTGTATGCCTTTGCAACGCTCGAACACAGCGGATAAATTTATTGTGGACCGCCGTAAACCGCACCGCAACAGCGATGTGGCGCGCGCGGTGCGCAAGACGCGCGACCGCCTTTCGCAGCAGGCGGGCAGCCTCGATTTCGACCGTGAACTGCTGAAGCTGCATGCGCGCGCCATGTCGGTCAGCGCGCTTGCGATCCCCTTGCTCGTGCTTGCCGTGGCGGCCATCGGCCGGCTGGCGGGTCTGGACAGCCAGATCACAATCTGGGCCCTGTCGACGCTGCTTTGCTACACGATCGTCGCGTTCATGGCGCGTCGTGTGGAGCGGACCGAGGCGGCCGAACTCGACCCGGCGCAGACGCGTCGCGACTTCCTGATCGGCCATTTCCTCTGCGGCCTCGGCTGGGCGTGGTTCGCCTGGGTCGGCTGCGCCACATGCCAGATCGACCAGTTCCATGTTGCCAAGGCCATGGTGCTGCTGATCGCCATGGCGACGACGGCCGTGATGGCCTCCTCGCTTGGCGGCGCGCTGTTCGCGACCTTTGCCATTCCCGTTGCCGTTTATGTCTACACCGTCATGCGCCTGTGGACGCCGATCGAGGCCACGATGGCGGCCTTGCTCATCGCGGCGCTTCCCTTCTTCGGTTACGTAGCGCGCCATCTCAATCAGGCTTCGCTGATGCTGCTCTCCTTCCGCTCGGAGAAGGACGCGCTGATCGCCGAGCTGGAGACCGCGAAATCGATGTCGGATGAAGCAAGGCGGCGCGCCGAGGACGCCAATCTGGCGAAATCGCGTTTTCTCGCCTCGATGAGCCACGAGCTCCGGACGCCGCTCAACGCCATCCTTGGCTTCTCCGAAGTGATGGCCAATGAAGTGCTGGGGCCGATGAGCAATCCGACCTACCGCGATTATGCCCATGACGTGCATGAGTCCGGACAGCACCTGCTCGACCTGATCAATGAGATCCTCGACCTGTCGCGCATCGAGGCCGGCCGCTACCAGCTCAACGAGGAGCCGGTCGTGCTGGTGACCATCGTCGAGGACTGCTGCCACATGATGGAGCTGCGCGCCCGCAACAAGGACATCCGTATCATCCAGGAGTTCGAGGAGACCCTGCCGCGCCTCTTCGCCGACGAGCGTGCCGTCAGGCAGATCACGCTCAACCTCCTGTCCAATTCGATCAAGTTCACCCCTTCAGGGGGCGAAGTGCGCGTGCGTGTCGGCTGGACCGCCGGCGGCGGCCAGTACATTTCGGTCAAGGACAACGGCCCGGGCATACCGGAAGAGGAAATCCCGGTGGTGCTTTCCGCCTTCGGCCAGGGCTCGATCGCCATCAAGAGCGCCGAACAGGGAACCGGCCTCGGCCTGCCGATCGTGCAGGGCCTGCTCGCCATGCATGGCGGCGAGTTCGAGCTTCATTCCAAGCTGCGCGAAGGCACCGAGGCGATCGCCATCTTCCCGTTGAGCCGGGTGATGGAGGAATTGCCGGCCCTGCCGACCAAGACGGTCGCCGCGCGCGGACGCCGCTGAGTCGCCGGGCGCTAAAGCCGCACAGCCAGCGCCATGCCCGAGCTGGTCAACGCCGCGGCCTTGACGATACCGGCAGCGAGAGCAGCCCCTACCCCTTCGCCATGGCTGATCCCGAAATCGAACAGCGGCCGCAATCCGAGCCTTTCGGCCGCCTTGGCGTGGCCGGGTTCCGGCGACAGGCCGGCAAGCAGGCAATGATCGAGCGCGCCGGGATTGGCCGCATAAAGGACGGCGGCCGCCGCTGTCGCCGCGAACCCGTCGAGCAGGACAGGAATCTTCTCCATGCGCGCCGCGAGAATGGCGCCGCAGATCGCCGCGAATTCGCGCCCGCCGACCCTGCGCAAAACCTCGAGCGGGTCTCCCAGACCCGGGCCATGGAATGCCAGCGCCCGATCCACGACCTCGGCTTTGCGCGCCATCATCGTCGCATCGGCACCCGACCCCGGCCCGACCCAATCGGTCCCGTCGCCTCCGAACAGCGCGGCGCAAAGGGCGGCGGCGATCGTCGAATTGCCGACCCCGAGATCGCCCAGGCAAAGGAGGTCGGCGCCACCGGCGACCGCTTCCATGCCGAAGGCCATGGTCGCGGCGCAGCCGCGTTCATCGAGCGCGGCCTCCTCGGTGATGTCGCCCGTGGAGATATCCAAGGCGAGGTCGAAGACTTTCAGGCCGAGATCGTTGGCGATGCAGACCTGGTTGATCGCGGCGCCGCCGGCGGCGCAGAGTTCGACTTCATTTGCGGTCGCCGCCACCGGCCGCGGCGAGATGCCGTGCCTGACGGCGCCGTGATTGCCGGCGAAGATCGCCACCAGAGGCCGATTGATCGCCGGCGGCGCGCGCCCGCTCCAGGCACCAATCCAGGCCGCGACGTCCTCGACGCGGCCGAGCGATTCCTTCGGCTTTGCCGCTTTGGCGAAAAGCGCCCGGACACGGGCGCTCGCCGCATCGTCGGCCGGCGGCAATGCCGCCAGAAGGCTTCGGAAATCGTCGAAAGGCTTAGCAGGCATTATGTCGGTCGCGGTTGGTTGCGGAAGTCGCAAGCGGCATAGCCGCCTTCTCCAGCCGGCACAACCGCCTGACGATGCCGCGAACGCGTCGCCTTGCGGCGCAATGCGGAGGGCTTGCATTGCTCCGGCGGTTGCACCATGTGGAATAAAGGCAAGAGAACAGCATGACCGCCATCGAATCTCCCTGCATCCTGGTCTGTTCGATCGATATGAAAACCGGCTTCTGCTTTGGTTGCGGCCGTACGCGCGACGAGATTTCCGCCTGGCTCGCAATGACCCCCGAAACGCGCCGATCAGTGATGGCCGAACTGCCGGCGCGACTTGAAACGGTCGAGCGGCGGCCGCGCCGCGAAACCCGGCGTACCCGCATGGCGCGCGAGCGCGGCGTTCTGTGAGAAGAAACCGATGAACCGGTTGTTCTGGATCGTCATGGCGGTGATCGGCGTCGGGGTCGTGCTGCTCATGCTCAACAATTCGGCCGGCCGCACTTTCGGCATGAACAACAATGATTTCGGCCGGCTGATCTGGGTCGGCGTGCTGGTCATGGTGATCGGTGCGAGCCTGCTCCGCTCCGGCCGGCCGCTGGGCGACATGGCACGCAATATCGGTGTCTGGGCCGCACTGATCCTCGTTCTGATCGCCGGCTATCAGTATCGCTACGAGTTGCAGGATGTGGCGAGCCGCGTCACCGCCGGCTTTGTCCCGGGCAGCCCGCTGGCGCTCGGCGTGGAGAATGGCCGCCCGACCGTCACGCTCGACAAAGCCGACAACGGCCATTTCGAAGCCCGGATCCTGGTCAACGGCACGCCGGTGCGGGCGGTGGTGGACACCGGCGCGACCAGCACGGTGCTGACGTCCGAAGATGCTCAAGCCGCGGGGTTCAACCCGGCGGCGCTAAGCTACAGCGTGGATGTCGCCACGGCCAACGGCATGGCGCGCGCTGCGACGGTCAGAACCGACGAAGTGGCGATCGGCGGCATCGTGCGCAAGGACATGTCGGTGATGGTCGCCGCGCCCGGCATGCTGGACCAAAGCCTGCTCGGCATGAACTTCATCGGCTCATTGTCGGGCTTCGACGTACGCGGCGACCGCATGATCCTGCGGGACTGATGCGTGTCGCGCAGCAGTAGTATGCGGCGCGACACGCTTTAACCGACAGTCAGGCCGCCTCGGCTTCCGCCGCCGTGAAATCGATTGCCAAAAACGCGGTCTTCAGCACCTCCGGCCCGGCGCCGGGTTTGTTCGCGTCGGTGGAGAGGATCTGCCGGAAGCGGCGCGCGCCGGGCAAGCTGTGGAACAGTCCGACCATATGGCGGGTAATGTGACCGAGCCGCCCGCCCCGCTCGATATGGCGCGCGGCATAGCCGGCCATGGCATCGATCAGCGCCGAATAATCGAAGGCGGCAGGCGCCTCGCCATAGAAGGCGGCATCGATGCCGGTCAGGATCCCCGGCGTATGATAGGCCGCGCGGCCGAGCATCACGCCGTCGACATGGGAAAGATGCGCCGACGCCTCGGCGAGCGACTGGATGCCGCCGTTGATGCCGATGAATTCGTCCGGCTTTCTGGCCTTCAGCCGGTAGACGCGCGAATAGTCGAGCGGCGGGATCTCGCGGTTTTCCTTGGGGCTCAGCCCTTCCAGCCAAGCCTTGCGGGCGTGCACCCAGAGCGCGTCGGCGCCGGCGGCGAGCACGCCGTCGGCGAGCGTGTCGAGCGCGGGCCCCGGGTCTTGATCGTCGACGCCGATACGGCATTTGACCGTGACGGGGATTTTCACCGCGGCCTTCATCGCCGCGACGCACTCGGCGACCAGAACCGGCGTCTTCATCAGGCAGGCGCCGAACGTCCCCGACTGGACGCGGTCGGATGGGCAGCCGACATTGAGATTGATCTCGTCATAGCCGAAGGCTTCGCCGATCCGCGCTGCCTCGGCGAGCTTTGCGGTATCCGATCCGCCAAGTTGTAGCGCAACCGGGTGCTCGACGTTGTCGAAACCGAGCAGTCTTTCGCGCGCGCCATGGATGACCGCATCCGCCACCACCATCTCGGTGTAAAGCAGCGCGCGGCGCGTCAGCTGACGATGGAAGAACCGGCAATGCCGATCCGTCCAATCCATCATCGGGGCCACGGCCACTGTATGCCCTTGATTTATAAGCATTTTTTATTTAGCATCAAATTCTTAGCTCCTAACGGGCCAAACCGAATTTACGCCAGAATACGACCTTTTTCGCCACGTTTCGATCTCTCAGTGCACACGGAGCGCACACGAAAATATGGCCACCTACACAAAGCTCTCGTCCGGTTCCTGGCGCGTGCAAGTCCGTCGCAAAGGTCGCTACGTCAGCGAGACCTTCCTGCGCCGCGACGACGCACGCCGCTGGGCGACCGAAACCGAACGCCAAATCGATCGTGGAGAGACGCCGACCAAGTCCCGCATTGCGCGTCTTAAGACCTTCGGCGAACTCATCGACCTCCATATCGACGACATGCGCGATGTAGGCAAGTCCCCTCGCCGCTCCAAGGCCGCGGCCCTCGATATGATCCGAAGACATCTTGGCAAGAGCAGCATCGCAGCTCTCGATCGCGAACGGCTCATTCAGTTCGGCCGCGAGCGCGCCGCCCAGGGTGCCGGCCCGATGACGCTCGGTATCGATATCGGCTTCGTAAAGCTTGTCCTGTCCCATGCTGCGGCCGTCCACGGTCTCCCGACTAAGGTGGAATCCGTCGATCTCGCCCGTATCGCGCTTAAGCGCCTCGGCCTGGTCGGCAAGGGATGTGAGCGCGACAGGCGGCCGACCCAGGACGAGCTCGACAGACTAGTCGCTCACTTCGATTTAAACCCACTTCAGATAGCGCCGGTTGGCCGCATTATACGTTTTGCCGTCGCAACCGCGATGCGTCAGGAGGAAATCTGCAAGGCACGTTGGTCCGATCTGGATTCTCGCACGCGAATGCTTCTGATCCGCGACCGCAAAGACCCACGCAACAAGAAGGGGAACAATCAGCGCATACCGCTGTTCGCCGCAACCGGGTACGACGCGTGGGCCATTGTCGAGGAGCAGCGCGCAAGGCGCAGCAATGACGATGATCGAATTTTCCCGTTCAATCATCGGTCAGTCGGCACCGCCTTTCGCCGAGGATGCGCTGACCTTGGCATCCAGGACCTTCATTTTCACGACTTGCGGCACGAAGGCACGAGCCGCCTATTCGAAGCCGGGTTCACTATCGAACAGGTGGCGCTGGTTACGGGACACAAGGATTGGAAGATGCTGCGACGCTACACGCATCTAAAGCCCGAGATGCTTCATACTATCCACGCTGCGAAGGCTGCATAGTTGAGGTGCGAAGCCGCAGCATTAATCGGGCCGCCCTAAGCGCTGATCGCGCAACCTATGGCAGGATTTCAACGGAGCAGCGGTTTTGGAGACCGAGTGGCCTTCTTACCCGCGGGTTGATTAAGCTTGTCGACGATGTGAACGACGGCCGTTTGTTCGGCCCATATCCTCGCGCCGGAAGGTGCCGACAGCATCCAAACCGCGACGCTGGCGATCCGGCAGGGGCTCACCATTGACGAACTTGCGGACACGATCTTTCCGTATCTCACCACAGTCGAGGGCCTAACGCTGGCTGCGGTGGGCGTCGAAAAGGACGTCACCAAGCTCTCGTGCTGTGCCGGGCGAGACTCGACGATTTGTTGCGTCACTGGACAAGAGGGCTTCGACCTCCGCTCATAGGAGGGTTATCGCCCTCTAAATGACGCCTGAAAAACGATGGGAAACCCACTGAGGTTCTGCCGCAAACGCGGAAGATGCCCCGCCTTCGCTTCAACGTGCGACGGGAAGTCGGCTTTGCCACCGAGCGACTGTTGGGACTGAAGGTGCGCGGCCACCAGCGCCGCCTATGGCGAGAAGAACCCTTTGCAGCTCGTGCAGCGCAGTGGCTACCGCGACCGGGATTGGGAGACGGATCCAGCATGGTCGAGTCGCGCATTTCGGGCGAAGAGGCCTATTGTCTTGTCTCTTGAGGAAATGACGCGCCGGCCCAAATCCCTGTAAGCGAGCCGGCGGGAGCGACGCGCTCGAACGGATGACGAGGGCACTTGACGCAACTGCAAAACTTCTCGGCGGGCGCGGCCTGCTTCCGACCCGACGGAGTGACGTCATGCAGTGGTCCTATCCGATCCTCCGTGTGGGCGGCACCGAGATCCACATCCACCTGACCTTCCTGCTGCTGCTCGGCTGGATCGGCATCGCCTATTTCCGGGCGGGTGGAACGTCGGCTGCGATCGATGGCGGCCCCACTCGTGCTGGCCACCGGGCAGAGTGTCGCGGCCGCTCCCGCTGTTCATTTACTCATAGCGCCAGATCACTCGCTTCTCCTAACGGATGTGCACCAGGCGACGGAAAGTGAAGGGTGATCTCAGATTCTTTTAGCGACGCGGAACAAATTCCGCGCATTGGAGTTTGCAACTGCTCCTTGGGGGACTCACGCGATGCTCCTTGCCCTGGACGATGCGATCTCGATGGCTGTTTTGGCCGGCAGAGGCACGGATGCGGAAATCTTCGGAGTGATCGACCTCACCAGCAAAATTGAAGTCCCGATCGGCGCCATCAGCTTAGGCCGCGCCATCCAGTTCGTCGCCAATGCCTCGGTGCTTGGATACGACGTTCGCGGTGCAATGGTCTTATATGGGGAACCAAGAACGCCAAGCTTGAGGATATGGGACTGCGAACACCTTTGGGCGCAATATGGTGGCGCACTTCTCCAGCCATAACGCGAGCGGCCTGGGGGACTGGCAATAGCTCTCGCAGGCTGATCTGATGATCAACGGCGACGAGCGCCATGGAGGTCTTTAGAAGCGTTATCTCGACTGTTGCTGGCTGTCCTTTAAGGGCCTGTGCACCCGCTACCGATCGACACCCCACGGTGCGCGTCTGGAGCTGCCGCATCATAGAGGTTCCAAGACCGGGTCGGCAACACTCGCGAGAGCGGCAACCTTGTCGATCATGGCTAGAACCGCCTGCGGCTTGCTTTGATGCACCATATGTCCGGCAGCCAAGACGATATCCAGCAGCGAGTGGTTTATCTCGGCGTGTAGCCGCAGCGCTTCGGCCTTGGCATCGAACAGCTGATCGCCGGCACCGGCAATTATCCCGACAGGGACGGCAATGTCGGCGTATCGACGATTTGGGAACAGTGCCGACGCCAGCATCAGGAAGGATTCAGCAGAGATGGACCGCAGCTGCGAGGGCCGGCTCGCCAATCCCCTTGTCGTTGCCGCGAACGGCGTCGCGATCATTGCCGGGTGGAAAATCTTCTTCATCGCCCAGCGCCAGTTCAGCCTGACCAGCGAAGGCAGTATGGCGTGGCGTAGCACCGTCCCGATCAGGGGGACCGCTGGCAGCGAGGAGATGGCAAGCGCTAGCCTTGGCGGCGGGTAATGATAACCAGCGACAACGATCACACCGGCGACGGATCGGGGATGCCGACGCGCTATCTCGAGCGCCACGGCGGCTCCCCAGGAATGCCCGACAACGATGTAGCGCTCGACATCGAGTTTTTCCGCCGCGGCCTGGATGAGATCGGCCTGAGCGCCGGCGGTCCAAGATCTGCCTATTGGGCGTGGGCTCATGCCGAAGCCGGGCCTGTCGAAGGCAAGCACGCGATATTTGCCAGCGGCTTCGCCGAAGATGCCACTTGTCATGAAGTCCTCCGCCGAAGCGCCGTTGCCGTGCAAGAGCAGCAACGATTGCCCATGGCCCGCCTCCAGGAAATGCAGCTTCGTTCCGCGGACATGGACGAAGCGCCCAAGCGGGCGTCCGGCCAATGTCCGTCTCGCAAGGAGGTTGTTGTAGAGCGCCAACCCAGCCGTTGCCGCCGCAAGCAACAGAAGCAGGTTCCGCCTGGACTTTGCCGTCATGAGGGCAGTCGCGCCGCTGCTCGCCGCGATCAGGCCGACCCTTTCTGAGGCAGCTTTGTCTCTTCCTCGACCTGATCCCGCAGGCCCTGCTCGGGTTCCTCGTTCTCAATCCCGGGCGACTGCTTTTGCCGCGCGAGCTCGCGATCCACAATCTTGCGCGAGCCTTCCGCGGGATCTTCTTGCGGCCGATCCCTGTGCGTCCCTGTGTGCTGGCCGGTCCGGTCGCTGCTTGGTGCCGATCGGGCGGGATCGTCGTTTTGATGGGGCTTCGTCATCGGATACCTCTGCTGACCAAGTGTCTGCGGCTTGCGGGAAGCAGCTCCGAACCTCTGCGGCTCGCCTTTGTTCCGTGAGCGGCTGGGACGCGCGTCACTCAGCCGCTGGCTCAGTAAGCAGGTAGAACCGACAGCTGCTGCTAGGCGCGCTTCCAGGAATGCGGCACGCGCCCGGTCGCCCCTTGCGTCCCCCTCCGATGTAGCAACAATGTCTAGCAATTCCCCTTTCAGCTTTTTTGTAATTCGAAGCGCTCACGCGGGCTGCTTCGAAGCTGTCTAAGGATCATGGCGGTTCAAGGCGTTGCGCGAGGGAGAACCTGCCCAAAGGCTGTTCTGGACGCGGTGGTCGCGAGGCTGGAGAAGGAGAGCCGCTAGCCGGCCGGCTTCGTGCCACCCTCAGCGTCGCCCAAAGCCTCGGGCTCGACGGCTTCCAGGGCATCGACAACCGGCGCCAGTGAATTCTCCTTATCGGGACCGGATTCCACCTCACCGGTTCCCTCGGGGGTCTTATCGAGAGCGCGTTGGATGGCGTCTTCGATGTTCCCGACCTCCTGCTCCCGCACTTCGCGACCGTAGCCGGCGGCATCGGCATCCTGCTCGAACTGCTGCGCCAGCATCGGAACGCTGACCTCGGTATCGGCGGGCAAGTTTCCGACGTTCTCCTCCAGCCAGCTGCGCAGGAATTCCTTCGTCGCATTCATGGAGCACCTCCTCGCAGCGAGATAACCGGACCATGGCACCGAGGTTCCCGCAAAGCCGAAACGCGCCAGGCCACATGATGCACTGACGTGATGAGCGGCGGACCGTCAGGTAGTTGTGCAGCGCGCCGCGCTCATCTCGGGTGGGGAACAAACCGGCTCGTCTTCGGTTGGAAAATCACAACGGAGACAAATCGATGAAAAAGTTCGCTCTGACGGTCGCCGCGCTCGTGCTGGCGTGGCCGGCCTGGGCCCAATCGACCTCGACCACGGAAAAGACCGGCGTGAATTCGGTTCTGGGCGTTGCGCCGTCGACGCAGGACTTCATCACCGAAGCAGCCACCAGCGACATGTTCGAGATCGAATCCAGCAAGCTGGCGCTCGAACGGTCCGACGATGCGACGAAGGCCTTCGCCAAGCAGATGGTCGCCGACCACGAGAAGACGACCGCCGACTTGAAGGGCCTGGTAACTGGCGGAAAGGTGAAAGCCACGCTTCCCACGGCCATGACCGACAAGCAACAGTCAACCCTCAACGATCTGAAGGCGCTGCAGGGCGGTGACTTCACCAAGCAATATCATTCCGATCAGGTCGATGCGCACAAGGATGCGGTCGATCTCTTCAAGCGCTACAGCCAGGGTGGCGACCAGGCCGACCTGAAGGCCTGGGCAGCGGCGACATTGCCGCATCTGCAGCAGCACCTGGACATGGCGAACGGACTTAACAAGTGAACCTGTCTGGACTTGGCGTAGGTGCGCATGGCATCCCGTGCCGCCAAGCCGGCTCGGTGGGAACCTGGATTGCCCTCACCCGTTCGCGGGCATGGCAACCTTGTAGCTTCGAGAAGCGCTGACCAGGGTCGGCAGTTTGACGTCCCGACCGGCAGCCTTTTGATCTTGGGCGGCTACACTGTTTGTTGGTTCGTCTTCGAGCGGGAAACGCGCCTGCTCATCAGACGTGAAGCTCTCTTTCCAAAAGCCCAGACCTCAGCGGATATTCCTCATCGTTGCTGAGGTCTCGCCACAAGCCGTAAGCCCGCACCGGCCCACGGGTATGAGCCTTGGCGCAGGAGTTGTTGCAGCCAAAGGCCTGCACGTCGTTGTCGGCGAAGCCGAATTCGACCATTAGCTGTTTCAGCCCAGCGGGCGTCTAGCGGTTGTAGTCGTGCGGACGCGCATGCACCCGAAACAGGAACGGCGTTGCTAGCATCGCACAGCTGCCAGATCATGCCGCGAATATCGGCGGCAGCTGCTATCGGTCTTGAGCGGTTGCTGTCTGCTTGATGTTTGCCGGAATCGCATCAAGGCTTCTTCTGGTGACATCGCGGGTTGACATTCGTGGCTCGCTCGCCATGCTGCATTGCAGCATGAACAGTAGCCTTACCGAGTCAGCACGCATCGAATGCCTGGACGGCCTTCGCGCCGCCGCAGCGCTGTGGGTGCTGCTAGGTCACTGCTTGCTCCTGACCGGCTGGCATATTCCGGTGCTTGGCGATCCTGCGCTCGGCGTCGATCTCTTCATCATGCTGTCCGGATTTCTGATGGTGTTTCATTATCAGTTGCGCCAGGCCAAGGAGCCTTGGCAACGGCCTGAGACCTGGCTCAAATTCTGGACACGGCGTTATTTCCGCATCGCGCCGCTGTTCTACGTCATGCTGTTCTTCGCACTGGCGCTCGGGCCCTATCTCTATGACTCACGGACGGTCATCGATGCCTTCCTGCAGCGCGCGCCACAGGCGCCCGAGCGCTTTCTCGACGGCAGCCTGAAGAACATCGTCGCCCACCTCACATTCCTGTTCGGCCTTTCTCCGAATCTCGCCTACCGGACGCCGCTGCCGGACTGGAGTCTTGGCCTGGAAATGCAGTTCTACGCAGTCTTCCCGGCGCTCATGCTTTTGGTGCGCCGCTTCGACTGGATCTGGGGCGCCATCATGATTGCGGCGATCGGCATTGGCTGCGTGCTGCTCCTTGGACAACTATCGATCCATTTCCCTATGCCGTCCTTCCTGCCGCTGAAGATCCAGGTGTTCCTTTGCGGCATGCTGCTGGCCGGCATCGTGCATCAAAGCCGGCCGCGGCCGCTCCTGCATCTGGCCCTGGCCATGGGGCTTGCGTCGCTGCCCTTTGGCGACAGCTACGGGCTTTCGAAATTCCTGATACGCGAAGCGCTGGTGCTGGGCTTCTTTGCCCTTGTCCTCTACCGCATGCTGCCCGGCTTGGCGGGCACCGTTTCGAGAAAGATCGCCGTGGCGCTGGGTGGCGGTGTCTTTCATGTTCTGGGCGAGCTGTCCTACAGCATCTATCTCATCCACCTGCTGGTGCTGCAGCCGGTCGCGGCATTCGTCATTGCCCGCTACGGCCAGGAGATGGACGCGCCGCTGCGCTTCGCCATCGTGCTGGCGATCGTGCTGCCGGTGGTCTTGCTTCTGTCGTTCGTCACCTACAGGGTCATCGAAATGCCTGGCCAGCAACTCGGCCGCACGGTCCTGCGCTGGTTCGCCCGGAGGAAGCCGGTGCTGAAGCCGAGCCCCGCTGAATGATCAACGCCGGCATCGGGGTGGACTTCCTCCCGCCGATCGAAGTCAGCGGGAAGAATCCAGATAATCAATAATTGCCGTTGTAGTACCGGTCGTCGCAGGGCGCGGTATAGATGCGGCCGTAGCGGTCCTGATAGCGGCAGAGCTGGTCGCCGCGGCGCTGCGGCGTGGTGGCCGAGCCGACGACGGCGCCGAGCAGCGCGCCGCTCGCCGCGCCAATCACCGTACTCTTGGTGTTGCCGCCGATCGCCTGGCCGACCAGGGCGCCGCCGGCGCCGCCGATCAGCGCGCCGGTGGTGGCCCGCTGCTGGCCTTCGGTCTGCGTCTCGCAGCCGGCAAGTGCCGCGGTCATGAGCACGGCCAGAATGGCCTTCTTGATGATCATCACTAGAACTCCTTTGAAGCCCCAGGGACTGACGACGGGGGCGAACGGAGCTGAACTGCGGTCGCATTGCGGCGGAACGGCGGCGGAGCCCGCTCACGAAGTGAATCACGGTTTCGCGGCGGTTGAACGCCATGGTTTCCAAAGAGGAAAGACGTTCAGCAGGCGTCAAGCGGAACCATGATCGGAGTGAGCACCCGCCGGTCGGCTTCTGCCATGACCTGCGCAAGGGAAGTGGGATCAGGAACCGCCTCGCCGTCCTCGATCAGGCCTTCAGCGTGAAAGGCCAAAGCCTGTTCAGCTAACTCGCGCGCCTCTTCGAGACTTGCTCCAGTCGTGACCACACCGGGAAAGTCAGGAAAGGACACTCCGTAATCGCTGGCGTCCTCTTTGTGGATCAGCCCGACGTACTGGCGCATTCCGTTCCTCTTGCCGCCCGATCATCGACCGCTAGTTTAAAGCGCCAGCACGACGGCGCAAGACGATGGACAAGGCTACATCGAACCGCACCACTCCTGAAGGGAGGCGGAGGGTTCGCGCTGCGCAATATCTGCGCATGTCGAGAGAGCACCAGACCTACTCGATCGACAACCAGAAAGATGCCATCCGCAACTATGCCGACATAATGGGTTACGATATCGTCGCCACATACGAGGACGCGGGTCGCAGTGGCCTTAAGTTAGGCGGACGCCCTGGCCTTCAACGTTTGCTCGCCGATGTGGAGAGCGGCCGCGCCGATTTCGAAACCATCGTTGTCTATGATGTGAGCCGCTGGGGGCGTTTTCAGAACATCGATGAAAGCGCCTCCTATGAATACCGTTGCCATATGGCCGGCGTTCGGATCGAATTCTGCGCCGAGCAATTCTTGAACGACGGCAGTATCGGCTCGGACGTGCTTAAGGCCATCAAACGCAGCATGGCGGCCGAGCACAGCCGCATGCTCTCGCAAAAGACGTTCATAGGGCAGGCGAGGCTGATCCGGTTGGGATTCCGCCAGGGTGGTAAGCCAGGGCTCGGATTAAGACGCCAGATTATAGACCATTCGGGACGTCCAAAACTTATTCTCTCCGAGCACGAGCAAAAGAGCGTCCACACCGACAGAACGATCTTGGTGCCCGGGCCGGCTGAAGAGGTTGCAACGGTTCGGTGGATCTTCCGTCAGTTCGTCAAAACGCACATGACAGAGCTTGAGATGGCAAGGCTTCTAAACAAGCGCGGCGTGCTGACGGACCTTGGGCGACCATGGAAGCGGGAAACTGCGCGCAGCGTCCTAACCAATGAAAAATATGTCGGCACCAATGTCTGGAACCGGCGCTCCCGCAAGCTGAAAGCAAAGGCAGTGAGCAATCCTCCTGAACAGTGGGTGCGCGCGGAAGGCGCATTCGAGCCGATCGTAGATCGCAGGCTGTTCGATCGGGCTCAAGCCATCCACAGAAAGCTCTATTCGCATCTGCGCGTGAGCAATGATGAGGTTCTGGCTGCACTGAAGAAGGTCCTGGCGCGTCACGGCGCCCTATCCAGCTCGATCATCGACGCTGCGCCTGATTGCCCCAAGGCCAGCTTGTATCATCATCGCTTCGGGAGCCTTCTGAAGGCCTACGAATTGATTGGGTATCAGCCGCCCAAGAACTGGCAGTTTATCACATCGCGAGAGCGACTGGCGTCGCTGCGCACACAGGCGATCGGGGACCTACTGGCCGCGATCGGATGCGTTGGCGGAAAGGCGACCTACGACAGAGAGGCCGACCTCTTGCGGGTCAACGACGAGTTCACGGTTGCGGTCGAAATCGCACGCTGCCGCGCTTCCGACCACGGCTACCCTTTCTGGTCCATGGACACCCAAGGCCAGTCGGTGGCCGACATTTTCACCCTGATCAGGATGCGCCCGGGTGACCTGGTCATTCGCGACTACTTCATTGCCCCCGCTTCTGAAATCGTCGGCAAATCGCAATTGGCCGCGAACAATGGAGCGCAGCTGGACTCCTACCTCTTCTCCACGCTCGACCCCCTCGTCAAGCTGTCAGCGCGAGCCAGTGCGGAGATCCTATGGTGCGGTTGAAGCGTCGTTTGACCCGCGAAGCGGCCTACAACGCGTTGCACGGCAGCGCCCAGAGACACGCCCGCGAAATTGCTGCCGATCAACCTGGGTCGAAGGAGAAGCTGTTCGCACCCAAGCTGTTTCCGGCCTACAGGGCGGCGTGCAGCAGCAAGCGCGATTTCATAAGAGAAACCGAGGAAGCGGAACGCTGCCTGGTCCGTCTGGCTGAAGCGCTTCGCGTAATAGTTAATGACAAAGAGTTTCTCTCGTTGCTCATGTACGAGGGGTTTGCCACCATCCCAAACTGCCTGATGCAAAGGTTACACGACGACGCTACGTTAGAGACGGCAACAGCAAAGGATGCCGGCATGTCGCCTGCAGGCAGCAGCGCGGGCCGGCAACCTGTCAGCGGGATTTGCCCGGACGTCCTCGCTTTCCTCCAGGACTGCTTTGTGAAGGTGAAGATCTTCGGATTACTGCGACATGTGCTCCCGGCCAGGCAAATGGAAATTGCCCGACTGATGGTTGCCATGGAGCGGGTCACATTCACATACACAAAGATCCTTGTCGCCTTTACGCCGCGCCCTCTGCTGGCCGAGGGCTTCGATCCAACGACAATAGCCAACGTGTCTGAAGATCAACTCGGCGCGATGACGCCAGAACTTGGCAGGCTAAGCAGTGAGTTTCTGAGGGCCGTAGAACGGCGTGGCTCTGTGAGGCTGGAACTGGTGGCAGCTCGCCGCTATTTTGAGCATCTGATGGATAATTCCAAGGTGGTGCGCTACCTGGCACACAACTTCCCGGACCAATTTGAAGAGTTTCACGGCTTGTCGCCGACCCCAATTAGGTAGGCTCGATGCTCACTCATCCCGCCAGATAACCCGTTTCTCCCAACGGATCTGAACCAGGCGCCTATATCGGATCGTGTGCGCCTGCTGTCCGGTTGGATGGAATAGCTCGGCGTTCATCCACTCGCGGCTGCCGCATTTCTGGCACCTAACCTTTTCCCGAACCTCGTCGATCGTGACGTTTCCAATAACCTCGCGCAGCTCGAGCGGCTTGTAGAAGCGCTTGAGGTTGCACTTGCCACAGCTGATTCCGGCCACCTGCCCGGCCTCATGAGCATGCATCAGCGTCCAAGCATGGCCTCGTGGCCACTTTTCGGGTTGTTCCGGCATCCCCTGAAATGAGGAACATATTCCCATGCGGTCAAGGGGTGTCTTGACTCTTTGTTCTCTTTTCGTTCACTGTTTGCGAAAGGAGACAGAAACATGAAACCGATGCGTGCGACCGAAGCCGAGCAGCCCGAAATCTACGCAATCGACAGGCGCGAAATGCCTGCCATCCGCCGAGCAGCTCAAGAGATGGCAAAGCACCTGCGTGGACTGTCAGATGTCAGCCAGAAGCAGGCGATTACAGAGCTGACTGTCGCTTGGATCATGGCGATCTACCCGGACAGCCTTGACCTTGCGATATCGCTTTCCGATGCGATGCGCGACCAGACCGACATCGATTTGCAGCAAGCCTTTGAAACCAGGCGACGGAAATTGAGCAGTTAATGGCGGCCCGCAGCCGTAGCATTCCGCCGCCAACGATGATCGATCGCGATATGCCGCACCAGGTGGCGCTGCCCGACGACATATGCACCGCACACAACTTCACGCTGATCCGGCGGTTTCTTGAGGAGCAAGGGCTATTTTGCCGGACGCGATCGGTGATCGCGATCTGGGAAGACGGCAAGCAGGAGCAATGGCGACTGCACTGTTTCGCTGATCGCGATGCCGCCGCCGCGTTCCTTGGCCACTTCGGCGGGATCATGTTCGATCCCAAGCGAGACAGAGAGAATGGACGCGCACGTGGCGCCTGGCGTCGCAAGGGCATCTATCGGCGGATTTTCGACATTGGACCGCTCAGTGTGCCGGAGCCTCTCCGCAACGGAACTCAGGCGCGCTCTGGCCGTACCGT
The DNA here is from genome assembly GCF_006440775.1 of Mesorhizobium sp. B2-7-2. Taxonomy (GTDB): domain Bacteria; phylum Pseudomonadota; class Alphaproteobacteria; order Rhizobiales; family Rhizobiaceae; genus Mesorhizobium. The sequence continues at coordinate 139,513 of NZ_VFTZ01000001.1, forward strand.
TTCAACGGACAACGATCCCGCCGGCCAGGGCCGCAATAACTCGCTCTCCGGTTTCGACAGATCGAGCCAAGCGCTCCAATCCTCAGGCTGAAGAACGACCACCTGGCGATTGTGATATGGCGAGACATCCGGCCCGGGATCGGTCGTCAACATGGTGAAGGTGGGCGGCTTGTTGCCGGCCGCTTCCCGCCAGAGCCCGGCGATAGCCAGAAAAGGAGCGCCGTTCAGAGCGAAGCGGTGTTTCGCCTTCGGGTATTTGGTGCCAGTGAATTCGAAGAACGCCGAGGCCGGGACCAGACAGCGTTTGCTGTCGGCGAAACGACGTCCTTCCGATCGGAAGTTGAACACCGGTCCTCCCTTCGGGCCGGCCGGCGGAAACCCAAACGTCATCGACGCAAGTTCAACTCCGTCTCCGGCAGCGAGCATGATCGGCGCCGGATCATTGATGCGGATATCGTCAGCTTGGGGAAGATCGAGTTCAGTTTGACGAGCCGGGATCTCCAGCGCCAGCGAAGCCATCATCCGGCAATATTCGGCCCAAGCGACATGCTGCTCATAGTCGTTGCACATGCTGTCCCCACAAAAGAAATACATACGGGGCAGTCCGTTGCCACGCTAGGCGGATTTTCGCGCGGGCTTCGCGTTTGGCCGCCCCTTGATGCCCTCCGCAGCGAGGCTCTTCTTCAGCACTGCAGCAAGGTCCACCACGTTCTCCTTGGGTTTCGGCGCCGGCTTGGGCGGCTTCTTGCCCTTGCGCTTGGCGTCGATCATGGCGATCAGCGCATCCTCATAGGTATCTTCGAATTTCGAGGGGTCGAACTTTGTCACCTTCTTGTCGATCAGCAGCCCGGCAATTTCGAGGAGATCCTTGTCGTATTTGGGGCTTTTCACGTCCTCGAAGACGCTCGTTGCTGAAATCATCTCGTTGTGGGTTCGCAATTCGGTCAATAGCATTCCTTTGCCGAAGGGCTGGATAATGACTTCCCTGCCCCGCTGATACAGCACAACACAAGATCGCGCCGCGACCCGCTTCTTGGCCATTGCTTCCCGCAGCACCGAAAACGTCTCAACAGCGGCACCGTCGGCCGGAATGACGTAATAGGGCTTTTCCAGATACCTCGTGTCGATCTCATCGATCGCGACGAAGCCCTCAATGTCGAGCGTATGCTGCGACGTAAGCTTCAGCTTTTTGATCTCGTCCGGCTCGATTTCGAGGAAGTCGCCCTTCTCAGCCTCGTAGCCCTTGATCTGATCTTCTGAAGGAACGATATCGCCGGTTCCTTCATCGATATACGCGCTTTTCACCGGCAAGCCGTTTTCGCGGTTCAGAATCTTGAAATGGATCCTCCCGGCCTCAGTGGTTGCTCCCACCAGCTTTACGCCGCATGCGACCGATCCAAATTTCAGGAAACCTTTCCAAACCGCGCGCGGCGCTGCCATGTTTCATCCTCCGTTAGATGAAGAAACACTGGCGCCCGCCGGGGGTTCCGACTTCATTCAGTTTCCCAGAAATCGATAAGCTTTTTTGAGCCTGCCGACCCGCGAGGGACGAATGGCAGGCTCTCGGACTGTGGGCAGTCCGAGGATAACGCGCCATCTGGCGAGGGTGCGCCACCCGACAACTAAGGCTGCCAGGCGCCCTACGTTCCATTCTCGGGTCAGTCCTGCAATGACGCGTGTCGCAGGTCGTCTTCGCCGCGCATGTGTTTCAGTCGCCCTATTAAGCCCGGCCGAACCTATTGCGTGGCGGGCCGCTTCATGCCTCGGCGCCGAGCCAGCGCGTTCCTGCACGCGCTGCCAAGGTCGTTCGCGCTTCTCACGGTTCAGGGTGATGAATGCAGGTCCAACATACGCCCTGTCCCTCCACGAGGGCGAACGCCGGTTTGCCCGGTTTTAATCCTCGACGGCCAAGCAAATCGTACTCGTCGACAGCATAGGATTTCGTCTACAGCCAAGCTGTCGAGTGCCAGGGCGATGGACGGAATTCTTCCGCTTCGAGACGATGACTTCGAAGCCAGTTTGATCGGCCACGTGCAACACTGCCGCTCCAGCGCCCAGCGGCGCCTCGCTGAACTATATGCGGCCGCCGGCAGCGATCATTCCTGGCGCCGGGTGATGGCTCGCGCAGCTCGCCGAAGGGTGCTTCGGCATCGATCCCGTGGACCTTGCGTTCGCGTTCTGCGTGGTCCCGGAGGACGACGATCCAGCGTCCGCGTCGTAAGCAAGGATGAGGCTGCTCGATCGAATGTGCAAATCAAAAGGCCGCTTCTGACCCCTGTCGGGCCTGCCCGATGCCAAAACGTAACTCGGGCGAAATCCGTTTATTTGCCGAAGCGCAAACAATTCGCGGAAAGTGCCGAGGCCCGCCAGGTCCCGCTCCGACTTATTCCGCTACACAAAGATCATCACGGCCGCGCCGCCGAGAACGACCAGGGCCAACCCCGCGATAAGCATGGGCAGCAACGTGTGGCCCGTCGTGGCCCCGCTTGCCGCTTCGGTGCTGAACACAAGCGCCGGCCACTCTTCGATCACTTTTTGCTCCTCGACCATGAACTTCATCACCTTCACTTTGCTTGCTGGGGACATGCAGCGCATGCTCGGTGCAACATCGACTTTATCCAGCGGTTGCTTCCGGACGCTGACGCTATCGGGTCGACGATGTTGGCTCTTTGCGTTCGCGCAAATCTGCCCTTGAAAAGCAGATAGCGAACAGCTTCAAGCGAGCCGGCCATTGCTCCCGCAACGTGCCTCGCTCGTATCAGGCGCTCCGGTCGACGACGCGCCCGTCAGGAAGCACGAAATAAGCCCGCGTCGCCCCGGCGCCGGCGAGAGCCGAAGTAGCGCGGTCCAGGGGTAAAACGGCCAAGGCGGTCGAAAGCGCGTCGGCATCAGGTCGGTGCGGCAAACCTTATTCGACATGGTCGCGAACGCCAGCGAGGCGAAACGGGCGAAGTGGATTGGGCAAATGCGTGCTCTCGGTCAGCGGGGACTTTGAGACGCTGACTCGAAAAATCGCGAGAGCAATCGGGCCTGGTGGCTCGGCAAACAAATGCCGGAGCCTTGTGGGGTATCCCGAATCTCCGAATTAGACTGGCGATCCCGACATTCGGCCGAGAGCCGGCCAGCCTAAGGATTGACTGTAAATTCGGTCCACATGCCGGCGGCGTAGTGACCGGACACGTTGCAGATGAGCAGGTATCTTCCGGGCTTCAGATCAACGGTCAACGAACCCGATTTACCGGGATCCAGCTCCGAAACCTCGCCCTCGTCGCCAGCTTTGTCTTCATCGACCCGGTTCTCGGCATCGATGTAAGGAAGAGGCTTCTTCGCATCGGCAAGGAATATCACGATCATCTCGTGGATAGTATCCTTGGAATCGTTCTTGAGCTTGAAGGTCACCTTTCCTGCTTTCACCGCACCGCGCGAAATCTTGATGCCCATGGTGGCCTTTGTGCTGTCCAGTCCTGGCGCTGCATAGGTGAGCCCGGTGGGCATCTCCATACTCGCACCCTTGTCCCACAACGAGACTTGGACAAGCGCCGCAGCCTGGACGATATTAGAACTGCAAGTCATGAGCACAGCGGCGACAAGTCCAAGCTTGGATATTGTCCTCATGGCAATCCTCCTTGCGGCGGCAGCATGAGCGCTCACGCCTGTCCTCACCCTGCTCGCGCGGCCATCCGCAGTCCTTGCGCCAAATCAAACTGATGGTGGTGAAATCGGCTGCACGCCGATTCGGCTGTCAGCCGCTGTCAGGTTGAATCGGGTATATCGCCGAAGTGACGATGAAATCATCGTCTCCCAAGGCCGATCGAAAACCCACCTACAGGCGCGACACCCGCGCTTTCTCGCTTTTTCGAGCGGCGGAATGCTGATCGCGGTGGCGACGCTTGCAGCCGATCCGGCCGACAGGCGTGGCGAAGTCGCCATCTGCATCCGCGAGGATCGCAAGCATCTCGGCGTCGGCTGGGAGTTCCTCGGCTATATAGCGCGTACGCCGAAGACCATGACATCGAGACAATCGAGTCGATCGAAAGTCGCGAGAACCGCGCGGCGATCGACCGTCAAGCAAGCAAGACGATGTCATCTTTGTTTCAGAGCAAGGAAGGCACCGGAAAGCTCGGTCAGGATGCCTGCATGAAGCGCAAACTGAACCACGATGCGACGATGGACGGGATCATGCGCGCGACCCCGGCAACGATCCGCGTCGTTCTCCAGCACGCGATGCTTTGCGTCGGCTGTCCGATCGCTTCCTTTCACACCCTTTCCGAAGCGGCGCGCGAGCATGATTTGGACGAGGACCGACTTCGCCGGGATCTTGAGGCAGCGATCAAAAGCGGTGACGTGGATTAGCGTATCAGGCGGCTTGCGACGTTGATATCGATCAACGAGGGCCATCCGTGTCGGGGAGTTGCTTCGCCAGGCTGGCTATTTTCTCGCCCAGGACATACCAGCACGTTAATGATGAACATAACGTGGCTCCGCATGGGTCCAACGCCTCGATGAAAGCGGCGGACCTTAGCCCGCAGTCCCGAATATCGCGCCAATGCCTGCGGTCAGCGCCATAGCCAGCGCTCCCCAGAAGGTGACGCGAATGGTGGCCTTCCATACATTGGCACCCCCTGCCCTTGCGCCGATTGCGCCCAGCACCGCCAGGAACAACAGCGACGCTATCGAAACGACGGCAACAAGTTGGGAGGGCGATGAAAGCAGCACCATCGCCAGCGGCATGACCGCGCCGATTGAAAACGCCGCCGCCGAAGCCAGCGCGGCCAGTATCGGTCGCGCAGCGGTTATCTCGGAAATACCAAGCTCGTCACGGGCATGTGCGCCAAGAGCGTCCTTTGCCATCAACTGATCAGCCATCCGCAACGCCAATTGAGGCTCCACACCCCGATCGACGTAGATCTGGGCAAGCTCGTGCCTCTCGAATTCGGGTTGGCTCGCCAGTTCTTTTCGCTCACGTGCGAGATCCGCGTGCTCGGTATCGGCCTGGGAACTGACGGATACATATTCGCCGGCGGCCATCGACATGGCGCCAGCCACCAGGCCCGCGACTCCGGCGACGAGCACGCTGGCCGTGGTGGAATTGGCGCTTGCAACGCCAATGATCAAGCTGGCGGTCGAGACGATGCCGTCGTTTGCGCCGAGCACTGCGGCTCGTAACCAACCGACACGTGAAACCAGGTGATTTTCGGCGTGAAGACGACTCATCTGAGCAGGGGAACAATTGTCGGTTCGGCCATGGTTTGGGTCCACATCGGCAAGCACAGGAAGGCAGTCCGACTGTTCACTGCTCCTCGAGCCGAACAAATGCCTTGATCAAAGTCAATCGGCGTCCCAGTTCGTCGACTCGGCATTCTTCGCAGGCCGGAGCGCTGACAGCCAGTTGTCAGCCAGCTCGTGAGATATTGCTCCTAACTTGCACGAACCGGCTTCGGCCGCAGCGTGCTCGAAATCGGAACAATGCTCATGAAACAGCTCGCCTTGTCTCTCTTCGTGATCGCCTCGTCCGGGGCCTATGTCTGGGATCAGGCGGGCAAGCTTTCAGACAACGAACTGATCGACACACAGGGGACCGCCGACGCGGCGCAACAGGCCACGTTGCCGCCGATTACTCGGCTCTCTCCTGCCAGTCCAGTCCCATCAGCGGCAGCCATCTTCCCGGTCGTTCCCCAGCCGAATGCGGCACAGGAGCCGGCGCCACGCACAACGGTCGAACCCGGGAAGGATACTTCCGCGACGATTGCGGTCACGGCACCGCAGCCCATCATTACCGACATGCTGCCGAAGGTCACGCCGACACCGCCCCCGTCGCCGAAGCGAACGGTGGTGCTCCCAAGTGAAAATGCCGTCCCGCCGCGGACACCGTCATTCGCGGTGACGCCTGCCGTCTACATTCCCGTCCCGCAGCCGCGGCCGGATTATCCCCAGGCGCGCGTCCTCCATACGGGCATGAAGCTCGCGACGCATGGCTATACCGACGGGGTCTACACCGGCCCTGCCGCCGACGCCTACTACGGCATCATCCAGATTCAGGCGCTTGTCCAGGGTGGCCGGGTCACGGCACTGAAGGTGCTGAGATACCCCAATGATCGACGTACCTCTGTCAACATCAACCGGCAGGCTTTGCCGATGCTGCGCGATGAAGCGATCAGCGCGCAGAGCGCCGATGTGGATATCATCTCGGGCGCAACGCTGACCAGCAAGGCCTTCATCCAGTCGCTCGGCGGCGCCCTGAGCAAGGCTTCTTCCTGACTCCATGCGCGAGACCCGAATTCTGATGGGAATGCCCGTCACACTCGATGTTGATGGCGCCGCCGGCTCGCTGATCGATTCCGTCTTCGACTATTTCGGGCAAATCGATCGCCGATTCAGCACCTACAGGACCGATAGCGAGATTTCCGCCATCAACCGTGGCGACGTTCCGATCAAGGATTGGAGCGGCGAGATGATGGAAGTGCTGGCGCTGGCCGAGCGGACAAGAAGCGAAACGAACGGATATTTCAATATCCGCAAGGTCGACGGTTCGCTTGATCCCTCCGGAATCGTGAAGGGCTGGGCCATCCGCAATGCCGCCGATATCGTTCGCGGAGCCGGCGTCGGCGATTTCTTCATCGAGGCGGGCGGCGACATTCAGTCTTGCGGCAGGAATGCGTCCGCGCAAGACTGGAGCGTCGGCATCCGCAACCCCTTCAAGACGGAAGAGATCATCAAGGTCATCTATCCGCGCGGTCGCGGCGTCGCCACGTCCGGCACCTATGCGCGCGGCCAGCACATCTACAATCCCCATGAACCTTGCGACGCTATCACCGACATCGTCAGCCTGACGGTCATCGGACCCGATGTGCTCGAGGCCGATCGCTTCGCCACCGCTGCCTTCGCCATGGGCCGGGACGGTATCCTTTTCATCGAGCAGGCTCCCGGGCTCGAGGGGTATGTGGTCGACGTCAATGGCCGCGCCACGTCGACAAGCGGGTTCAGAGACCTTTGCAAACTATGATCAAGGCAGTCGACCGTTTGCTCGATCACCTGACCATGTATCGGCTGGTGCTTTACTATCTGATGGCGCTGCTGGGCGCGGCCTTCGCCTTCGGCTTCGTCAAGCTCGTGCCGCATGATCCGCTTGCGCTCGTCTACACCACGGCCCTGACGGTTTCGGTCTGCTGGGTTACCAACAAGGCTTTCGCCCTGGTCTTCGAGGTTCCGGCGAACAACGAATCCGTCTACATCACCGCGCTCATTCTGGCCCTCATCCTCGATCCGGTCACGGATCTGAACGGCATCGCCGCCGTCGCTTTCGCTTCAGTCTGGGCGATCTCATCCAAGTTCATCTTCGCGGTCGGCAGAAAACATCTTTTCAATCCAGCGGCCCTCGGTGTGGCGTTGTCGGCCCTGCTGCTGGACAAACCGGCTATCTGGTGGGTCGGTGGCAATCCCTGGCTGCTTCCCCTGGTGGTGGTCGGCGGCATTCTTGTTGTCAGAAAGCTACGTCGCCTGGATCTCGTCGCGACATTTGTGGCCGTAGCGGTAGCGACGATCCTGGCGACGACTGAGCCCGCGCAATATGGCAATGCGCTCAAGGAGACGCTGAGTTCGTCGCCGATGCTGTTCTTCGCCTTCGTGATGCTGACCGAGCCGCTGACCGCGCCTACACAGCGCTGGCCGCGTGTCGCCTTTGCCGGTGTTGTCGGCCTTCTGTTCGCGCCCAATATCCATGTCGGCTCGTTCTATTTCACGCCCGAGCTCGCTCTCCTGGTGGGTAACCTCTTTGCTCACGCCGTGAGCCCGAAGGGCCGTTTCGTGCTGACATTGGAACGCATCGAGCAGACCGCCGTCGACAGCTATGACTTCATCTTCAGATCGCAGCGGAGGCTCGCTTTCCAGGCGGGTCAGTATCTTGAGTGGACACTTGGCCTTGACCGTTCCGACAATCGCGGCAACCGGCGTTATTTCACTGTCGCCTCATCGCCGACCGAGCAATCGGTGCGGCTTGGCGTCAAGTTCTATCCGCAATCGAGCGCTTTCAAGCGGGCGCTGGGAGCCATGAAGCCGGGCGCCACGATTCACGCTTCACAACTGGCCGGCGATTTCACGCTGCCGTCCGATCCGAAAACCAAGATCGCTTTCCTGGCGGGCGGCATCGGCATCACGCCCTTCCGCTCGATGCTGCAGTATCTCGTCGATCGCAAGGAAGTGCGGCCCGTCGTCGTTCTCTATGGAACGGAGGGACAAGGCGACATTGCCTATCGCGACGTGCTTGGCCTGGCGAGACGCGAACTGGGCATAAGGACGTTTCATGCCGTGGCCAAGGGTGCTGAGCACGGCCAGTATCCCGGTTACATCGACGCACGCCTCGTGCGCCTCACCATGCCCGACTATCTCGAACGCACCTTCTACATCTCCGGCCCCCAGGCGATGGTCAAGGCGTTGCGCAGGAAGCTGTTGGCCATGGGGGTTCGCCGTTCCAGAATCAAAGTCGATTACTTCCCGGGATTTGCCTGAACACAGCTCAACTATGACGAGGCAGGTAGATGGTCACCGCCAGACCGGAGTTGGCATTGGCCATCTCGAGGCGGCCGCCATAGGCTTCGACGACATCTGAGACGATTGCCAGGCCGAGACCGCTGCCGCCGCCCTTGCTGTCGAGCTGGACTCCGCGCAACAATGCGGCATTCCGGGCGGCCTCGGGGATGCCCGGCCCATCGTCGACGACTTTGATGATCACCTCCCCAGCGCTTGCGGATGCGCTTACATGGACCTGGGTTTTCGCGAAGCGCGTCGCGTTTTCCAACAGATTGCCGAGAATCTCGGATAGATCGCCCTCCTCGACCGGCGCTATGAAATCCTCGGCGACATCGATCGCGAATGAGAGCTGCTTGCCCCTTGGCGTTCGTCTAACGACGGCAACCACGCCGTTGGCCACCTCTCGGACAAGGCAAGCGGCATCGCCGGAAACGCCAGGCGCCATACGAGCGCGCGCCAGTTCCCGCTCGACATGGCGGCGGATTGCGCCGGCGCTTTTCTCGATCTCGTCGGCAAGTTCGGTCTCACCCTTCTTGCGCAGAGCGCGGATATCGGCCGACAGGACCTGCAGCGGCGTCTTGAGGCCGTGCGCCAGATCGGTGGCGCGCGAGCGTGCGCGAGACAGGGCCTTCTCCTGGGCGGCGAGCAACCGATTGATCTCGTCCGCGAGCGGCTGCACTTCGCTCGGCGCGGCCACATCGAGACGAGCCTTCCGCTGCGCAATCACGTCCCTGACCGCTACGCGCAAGCCTCCCAATGGCGCCAAACCGACGGTGATCTGGATGAAGAACGCTCCCATCAGGGCGAATGCGAGCATCATAAGTGCCGGTACGAGATCATGGACATATTCGCCGACCGAGACTTCAACATTACGATGATCCTCCGCAACGACGGCACGAAACGCCCGCCCGTCGGCGTCGGTAATCGTGCGCAGAACGGCAACCGTGAGCTCGCCGCCTGGCCCCTTGAGCTCTTCCTTCCGCAGCTCGCCATTCGCTGATTGTTCAGGCAAGGCGAGTGTGGCATCCCACAAGGAGCGCGATCGAACGAGGCTGTGGGTTGCAAGGTCTTCCACTTGCCAGTAGTGGCCGGACAGCGGACTGGCGAAGCGCTGATCGGAAAGCGTCGAAGCGACAGACAGACGGCCGCCGGCCGCGAAGCTCGTCGCGCCGATCAGCTCGTTGAGGTCGACGGTCAACTCGCTGACGACTCGTCGCTCGACGTTGAGCTCGAACAGATAGCGCAGGCCGACGCCTGCAATGGCAAGAGCGATCACGATCGATATGGCTGCGGCCGACCATAGCCTGAAGCGGATCGAATTGCGCATCAGCCGGGCCCGTCCGGCACGAAATATCCGAAGCCGCGTCGGGTTTCGATGATATCGCTGCCAAGCTTGCGCCTCAGACGCGCAACGATGACCTCGATCGTGTTCGGGTCGCGTTCGTTGTCGGAACTGTACAGATGCTCGGCGAGCTCGGTCGGCGCGACCACGCGACCGGCATGATGCATCAGGAACGCGAGAAGCCGATATTCGAGCGGCGAAAGCGCCACGGGAATGCCGCGAAGGCAGATGCGCATCTGGCGCGTGTCGAGCAACAAGGGACCCGATTTCAGGACCGGTGCCGCCTGCCCGCTTGAACGGCGCAGAATGGCGCGCAATCGTGCGAGCAACTCCTCCATTTCAAAAGGCTTGGGAAGGTAATCGTCTGCTCCGGCGTTGATGCCTTCCACCCGCTCGGTCCACAGCCCCCGCGCGGTCAGGATCAGCACCGGAAAGCGCCGTCCGTTGGCGCGCCAGCGCTTCAGCACCGTGAGGCCGTCAAGCTTCGGCAATCCAAGGTCGAGGATCGCCGCATCGTAGTTCTCGACATCGCCTGCAAACCACGCGGCTTCACCATCACTCACGATATCGACGGCCATGCCCGAGGCCTTCAAGACCCCCGCGATATCGGCCGCGATGCGCGGTTCGTCTTCCGCCACGAGGATCTTCATTTACGGTCGCCTTCACTGCTCAAGACGCCACCGGCGCCGGCATCGATGTCAACGATCCTGCGCCGCCCATCGGCGGCAACCACCTGGAACCGATAGATCCACCTGTCTCCGGCGCGAATGAGGTCAACCGCAACGATCTCGCCTGGAGCCCTGGCGCGGACAATGGCCATGATATGGGCGAGACCCTCGATTTCGCCGCGCTCATAAAGATCGCGCGCCCGGTCGTGGTCATCGTCGTCGTCCTGCGCCCGGACGACTAGCGGCGTGGCCAGCACAAATGCGGCCACTCCCAGAGCGGCGAGGCTCATCACAACGGTTTTCATGGGAGAGAGCTGTCGCATGTGGAAGCTGTCAAACCGCTGTCAATCATCATCAGCCGGCGGCAAGGAGCACGTCTCTATCAAGGGCCGCCGCGCCCGATGACGGGCGCTCAGAGAGGGATACGAAACCATGCGCAATTTTCCCGTCTTGCTTGTCGCCCTCGGAGGTTTGACCGTTTTTGTCATACCCGCCCTTGCGGAATCCGACCATGGATCATGCGCAACCGCATCCGCCGCCTCTTCCGCGCCAATCGACCTCGAAGCTATCCCCATGATGAGCGCCGCTGGTCCCAAGTCGGTCAAAGATGTCGGCGACGAATGCGGCGACGGCAAGCCGATCTCCGGCGCTCGCAGCGATCGGGAAGACGAGGAACTCGGGGACAACGACTGACAGCCGACCGAGCGTCCAACGACCATCAAGCTTCCGGGAGAATATCTGCAATGCCCGAAATTCAGCATATCCATCCCATCCTGGTCCATTTCCCCATCGTGCTCATGTACGCGCTCGTTGTCATCGACCTTGTCGCGCTCGCCAATCGCAATGCCGTGACGAAGCGCTCGGGCGTAGGGACGATTTCCACCTTTGCCGCCGTCGCCGCCGGCCTGTTTGCCGTCGGCACATGGTTCTTCGGCGGCTTGGCCCTTGACCACGCGGAGGCGGCCGGCTTCAGCAGCGAGATAGCGGAAATCCATGAGGGCTTGGGCGGGATCAGCGCCTTGACCTTTCTGGGCTGGGGCCTGCTCCGGCTCGCGCTGTGGGTGCGAAACCGAGAGCTGGCCACGCTGGCCCCCGCCATTCCCGCGATTGAAATAGCCGGCGCGGCGCTGGTCACGGTGACAGGCTACTATGGGGGGCAGCTGGTTTACGATCTTGGCGTGAATGTCACCAAGGCCGCCGTCGGCGGTTGACGTCGCCCTGTTAGATATCGAGCCGTTGCACTTTGCGGGAATCGCCGAACCGCGTCCTTGGGTTCAGCCAGGGATGCCGATCGGCGCGACCGATTTGGGATTTGACCCGGGACTTTCTCGTCTAGGCTTGCTTCGATTACCATGGCCGAAAAGGCGGCTCTTGGTGATCTCCGACACAAGCACGTACAGCGTGGTGATTGCGAGTAGCACGGCCAGCACAGGTCCTGGCAGAGGCACAAATCCGAACCTGCTGGCGAACGGTGCGAAAGGGATGGCGATGGTGATAATGCCGACGCCGAGGGCGAGGCCCGCAAGCAAATGGCTGGGATGGCTGCGCCACAGCCTCTTTTGGGTCCGCACCACAAGCACGATGGAGAGTTCGGTGAGCAGCGATTCCACGAACCACGCGGTCTGAAACGTGGCTGCCGTGGCGTGAACGGCCAGAAGAAGGTACGCGAAGGTTGCAAAGTCGAACAGTGAGCTCACCAGCCCGAAACTCACCATGAAGCGTCTCACGAAATGAATATCCCAGTGACGTGGCCGACGCACTTGATCGACATCGAGATTGTCACCCGCAATCGCGAGAGCCGGGATGTCGGAGAGGAAATTGTTCAGCAGGATCTGCTTGGCCAGCAGAGGCAGGAATGGCAGGTAAAGCGAGGCGGCGGCCATGCTGATCATGTTGCCGAAATTGGCGCTGGTCGTGATCGAGATGTACTTCATCGTGTTGGCGAACGTTTTCCGGCCATCGTCGACGCCCCTTACCAGCACACCTAGATCGCGCTTGAGCAAGAAGATGTCCGCGGCCTCGCGCCACATCGACAGCCGTATCGACCGAAATGCCGATGTCTGCCTCATGAAGCGCCGGCGCGTCATTTATGCCGTCGCCTAGATAGCCGACCACATGGCCGCTCCGGCGCAACGCCTCGACAATACGCTCTTTCTGGTTCGGGTCGATCTCGACGAACAGATCGGTGTTGCGGACGCCGGCCAGAAGCCCGTTCTTCGTTAGCTTCGATAGATGTGCGCCGGTCATGATCCTGTCGGCCCGCAGGCCCACGGCCTCTGCCAGATGCGCCGCGACATAGCGGTTGTCGCCGGAAATGACCTTTACGCCGATGCCGCGACCGGCGAGCGCTGACAGTGTCTCCCGTACACCCTCCTTAGGCGGATCGAGGAACAGCAGGAACCCCGCGAACGCCATGTCGGTTTCATCGTCGCGGCTGAAGCCCGCCTTGCTTTGAAATCGCCGGATCGCCAGGCCGAGAACGCGATAGCCTTGCGTGCTCCAGCGTCTGAATCGTTCATCGATTGCCTCGCGTTCCGTCGCGCCGAGGGGTATCCAGCCATGCACGAAACCACAAGCGTCGAGGACGTTCTGCACGGCTCCCTTGGTGATAAGGATCTGTTCGCGCTTGCTGTCCTGGACGGCGACTGACAAGCGCTTGCGAACAAAATCGTAGGGAATCTCGCCGATCTTGGTGAACCTGACGGTCGGAGTTGTCATTTCAGTGCAGCCCTAACCGGTTCCCTGTCGAAGGCAGTATAGTTGGCAACGCGGGCAGCGGCCGGCTAGATCAACCGAGCCGTTGCTCGTCTTCGATCAGCTCGAGCCTGGATGGGGCAGTGTCACCCCATCGCCACAGAACGAGATTCAAGTCGCCGATTGCGGCGGCGCCCTTGGCGAAGCTCGGCACGAGCAGGCCATTATAGCCTTGCGCGAACATCTCACGGGCAAATCGCTGCGTATGCGCCTCGCCATGGTCTCTCATCTGATCGCGCCATGTCGGGTCGGCGAGGGCCGCCGCATCGAGACCCATTGCTGTAAGTGCAGTGGCGTCGCCCGCATCGAAGACGGCTTCGATCTCGGCACGATAAGTGACCAGCGTCGTCGGCTGCAGATCGCCAACTTGGTTGGCTTCGCGCAAAGCTGTCAGGATCGAAGTCGACGCACAGAGCGCCGGCATGCCTTTGGGGTTGAAACGCCCTCCATAGAACTCGGCACCGCGTCCCGACATGGGCTCGCGGCCATACACCGGATTGAGGGCGCGGTAGAGCCGGCCCGAATAGGTGATGGCGGCGATGCTCAGGCGTAAATCCCTGCATCGACCGAGTCGATGAAGTCGAGGACCTCATCGGCTCGACCCTCCCGAACGAGCTGCATAGCCGTCTGCCCCGAAAATCCCCGCAGCGGCTCGGACCGATACCAGGCGTACGCCATGAGCGCGGAGCCAAATCGCGGCTCGACCTTGTTCACTATTTCCACCATCTCGCGCAGGCGGCGCTGCGTCTTGTCTGAGCGCACCCGCTCCCGGCGCTGGATCGCGTCTTTGCCTAGACCAGCGGTACGCGCGATCTCCTCGCTCGTGGTGCGGAAAGCCTCCGCAATCTTCTTCGGTGCGAACAAACCGTTATCCGCATATCGTGCCAGGCCCATCGCAGCACCTCCGTGCACTGGCCAAAAACTATGACGCTATGTAGCGTCAGTTGTGCTGGCATTTCAAGACCTGCCCGGCTTCTCCCCGCAACGATTGCTGATTCAGTGGTCCTAAAACTACTCCACGGCCTATCGCGCGACGGTGTGCGCCAAGGCCACTCCGATGATGCCAGCCCGATCTATCTAGACTCAAGCGGGAGCAGCAGAGACAGCTCAATGATGACATTTGGAATCTATCCGTTCAGCGATTCCGCCAGCGGAACGCACGCGCTTCTTCCTCGTTTTTGGCTCTGAGGGAACCATGAAACGGAGACAGAACGATGAGAAGGCTTTTGTTACCTGCAGTGGCAGGCGCGCTTGTCGGCTGGTCTGGCGCAGCTTTTGCCGACACTCCCGTATCCGCTACTACAAACCTTAATGTTCGCGCCGGTCCGGGCTCGCAATATCCAGTCATCGGCGTGCTGCGGGCGGGTCAGACGGCCACACTGAACGGCTGCCTGCAAACTCGAAATGGTGCACCATCGCCGAGGCCGGTGGTCAAGGCTGGGTCTATTCCGATTACGTTACCGCAGAATTCGGCGGCAATCGGGTCGTCTTAACCGAGCGGCCGGCCAACTCCGGCGTCGCGATCGTGAGAGCTCCTCGCGATCAGGCTAATGCCGGAGCGGTCGCCGGCGGCGCTACCGGAGCGATCGCCGGCGCTATCATCGGAGGCCCAGTTGGCGCTGCTGTGGGCGGCGCGGCGGGGATCGTGGGCGGCGGTGCGGCTGGCACCGTGATCAATCCGCCCGAACAGGTGCGTACTTACATCAGCGAGCATCGGGTCAAGCCTGTTTACCTTCAAGGAAAGGTTGTGACGGGCGCAACCCTGCCCGACACGGTAGCCTTGCAGAAGATCCCGAACTACCGGTACCGGTACGTCTATGTGAACAACCGACCGGTGCTGGTTGAGCCGTCGACGCGCCGCATCGTGTATGTGGAAGGCTGAACGTGCCAATCGGCAAGGAAAATAGGGACAGCAGGAGCGGTCTCGACCCCGAGCCGCATACGCCCGTTCGGGAGCGCTAGAGGCCGCGCCGTCCCAAGCCATCAAAATCGTTGTTGGCCAAACGGCGCGGCAGCGCTCTCCAGTCCCTAAAATTAAGCTTCGGGCACCTGGTTGCGGGGCCCGGAAGCCGCCCCTTCAATCGGTCTCAGCGGAAAATAGCGGTGCCAGCCGAGCCCGAACGGCACCGTGCGATCGCCGAGCTTCGTCACGCCAAGGATCGCATTGCAGCTCATCCCTTCGCATTCGAAGCTTGCAGAGCGCGATAGCGCTAATGCTCTCCTTGAAATTTGAGCGACAGCGGTGCCGTCTGAAGTCCAATAACCCCTGGGACAAGCACTGCCTGCGTGGTGAAGTTGGCTTCGACCAGAAGACGGTTGCCTTCGAGCCTGTTGTCGAACGGGATCAAACGGAAGCAGCCGGCCTTGAGCGAGTCGCGATCCGAACGTTCGGGCGGCAGGCGTAGCATCGGCTGACGTGGCCGAGATTAATCCCCAGCCGCCAGATCAATCCGCCTTTCGTGGAGAGCCCACAGCCTGACGGTTGCCGGCGATCTCGATGTCGGCCATCGCCGGCCTCTGATGCCAGTCGCCGCGATGGCACGCGCGAAGTGGCGCTGCAAGGCGAGGAAGAGGATCGCCGTCGGCAGCGTCGCCACGCCCGCGGACGCGATTAGCACATTTTACTTCATCGATGTGCCGGCGCCGCCGACCAAAATTGCCAGCCCGAGCGCCTGCAGGTCTCGCCGGAATTGGTAGCGATCAGCGGCCCGAAGAATTTGTTCCAGCCGGCGACGACGGTGAAGGTGGCCATCCTGGCAAGACCGGGTCTTAGTGAGCGGCAAGAGGACGCGCCAGAAGAAGCCGAACGGCCGCAGCCAGCGCTGACCTCCATCCAATGTCCACTCGAGGTTCACGTTCCGTTCCTCAAAAAGAGTTGATTATCAGCGCCTGCATCAGCGTTCCAAACGAGGACGCCACAATGAGCTACTTGATGCTCCGGATCTCGATCGCTCCGACCATGTTTGCCCAACCCGTCCCTCATGCCCTCTTGCCGAAGAAACACCGGCCGGAACAATCGAGCATACCGCCAGTTTGGGCAGCCCAATCCGCTTGAGGCAGACCACGGCCAACCAAATGGAGCATGTCATGAGATTCCCTTGCTGCACGACGGCTGCGGCCGCCGCTCTTATTTTCGCTAGTTTCCCTGCTCTCGCCCAGACAAACGGAACCCCTGCGCCTCCCCCGGCGACTGAACAGCCTGGTGCCGGGCAGTTGCCGGATGCGAATGGGCAAGCGGGCGGCCCAACGCGTGAAATGATCCGCCAGATGATTGACCAAGCCATCCAGGAGCGGATGCAGCAGGATCGAAGCTCTGACGTGGCCAACAATCGTCAAGAAGAGCATGACAACGCTCAGGACAGCGCAGATCGTCATGGCGTCCCTTGGCATAAAAACCGTTATGGCGGCCCGTCCGGCGAGCACTGGATGGCTGGACACCATGGCCCGCGTATGATGATGCGCGGCGCCGGAATGCGACTGATGTTCGCGTTTTTGGACACAAATGGCGACGGATCGTTGTCCGAAAACGAGGTTCAGGACGCTGTCGGGCGCATCTTCTCTGCAATCGACCAGAATGGTGATGGGAAGATCGACATGGATGAGATCCAGTCCTTCTTGCACGGCTCTGGCGGTGAAGACATGCGGTAGGAGATCTCCCAGCAATCAGGTCAAGACGGCTCTTCGCGAGGTAGTCGTGCCAATCTCGTCTTGCCCGAGTTAGGTCCTCGCCTGAGCTTCACGTCGAACCCCGCGAAAGCAGACGTCCCGATGCCAAAATTCGTTACAATCCAATATGGCGACCCGGCCGGATACGATCGCACTCTACAATCCGTCAGGGATGCTGCTCATGAACAGGACGAGAGGTTGCGCTCGGAAGGCGCCCTGATAGGGAGGGCGGGGACGCCGGTACAGGTGCCTAATCCGGATGCACCAGGTGTAAAGACGCAGGAGGGTGCCTTCATGTCGTCAGACCTGCCGATCGCCGGATTTGCCGTGATCGAAGCTGCTGACCTGGGCGACGCTATCGACAAAATCTCGCACGTCCCCTGCGCTGTCGCGCACGGCGTCGTTGAGGTATGGCCATTGAAATGAAACACAGGGCAATACCTCAGGGAACGGCTCCAACTGGCAAGGCGGCCTGCTTTCGGCGCCTCTGTAGCCAGAAAACCAGACCGAACAGGCAAAGCGCGGGAAGCACGAACCAGTAGCGCGATGGACGGTCGTTTGGCACCATGACCCCGGTGATTTCGTCACCGGGCTGCAGCCCGAACTTCGCCGCCTGGCTTCCGAGCCGCACGATGCCGACCGTCATGCTATCACCCAGCTCACTGACGCTCAGTCCTGCGCTCTCCAGCCGCTCCGTGGCATTCTTGCCTTCGGCGAGATCGAGCCTGACCAGCTTCTCGATCTCGTCCCCATTGATGTTGACCGTCTTCAACCTGAGGCGAACCGCCTGCCCCGCCGGCGTCGCATCAACAGTCTGGTTCAACTGCGACACGGGTTTTTCAACAAAGGGCTCATCGACCAGATCGAGCCAGTAGCCGGGCCGGAACAGCGTGAAGCAGATCAGCAAGAGGGCTATGGCCTCGTACCAGCGATTTCGAACGAGGAACCAGTTCTGCGTCGCTGCAACGAAGGCGATCATTGCCAGCGCGGATGTGCCTACGACGAGGACAAAATCCAGCGGGCCCTGCAGGTCGATCATAAGCAGGCCGTTGTTGAAGATGAAGATGAACGGCAACAGCCCCGTCCTGATTTCGTACTTGAATCCCTGAAAGCCAGTCTTCACAGGATCGGCGCCGGAAATCGCGGCGGCTGCGTATGCAGCAAGACCGACGGGGGGCGTCACGTCGGCCATCAGTCCGAAATAGAAGACAAAAAGGTGCACCGCCACCAGCGGCACGGCCAGGTCGTTCTGCGCCGCGAGATTGACCATCACCGGAGCCATCAGCGTCGCCACGACGACATAGCTGGCGGTGGTCGGCATGCCCATTCCCAGAATGAGGCAGATAACGGCGGTGAACAGCAGCATGATCATGAAGCTGCCGGCCGAGATGAATTCGACAAGCTCGGTCATTACCAGACCGACGCCGGTCAGGAGCACCGTGCCGACGATGATGCCGGCCGTTGCCGTGGCGATGCCGACCGTGGTCATGTTGCGTGCGGCCGCCGACAGCCCCTCGATGAGATCGACGAAGCCTTCCCGCCAACGCGGCGCAAGCTGACGCTCCGCGCGGAAGAACGCCGTCAACGGGCGCTGCGTGACGACCAGCGCCATCAGCGCGGCGGAGCCCCAGAAGGCGGAGAGGCCTGGCGAAAGCTCTTCCACCATCAGGCACCAGATGAGGAGCACGACCGGCAGCAGGAAATGCAGCCCGGTTCGTGCCGTCTCGCCGAAATGGGGTATTTCCCGAATGTCGCCTTTGAGGCTCTCCAGGGGCAGGTCGGGATGCTTCGCCCTGTAGGCGACGAGAACGACGTAGACGATGATGAGCGCCGCGACGATCATCCACGTGGCGGCGCTCCCGAAGAAAGTCTTTGTCCATCCGATGCCGTAATAGACGAGGCCAGCCAGAATCACGAACGCGCAGATACCCATCAGAGAGCGCACGGCCCCTTGCAAGGCGGGATGTCGGCTGCGCGACGGCAGACCCTTCAACCCCATTTTCATCGCTTCGATATCGACGATATAGAAGAGCGAGCCATAGGTGAGCAGCGCGGGAAAGAAGGCGTGCTTGACTACTTCGGCGTAGGAAATGCCGACATATTCGGCGATGAGGAAGGCGGCCGCTCCCATCACGGGCGGCATGAGCTGCCCGTTGACGCCGGCCGCGCATTCGATCGCGCCGGCTTTGACCGGCGTGTAGCCGACGCGCTTCATCAGTGGAATGGTGAAGGTGCCGGTGGTGACGACATTGGCGATCGACGATCCGGAGATCATTCCCGTCAGGCCAGAGGCCACGACCCCGGCCTTGGCGGGGCCGCCGCGATACTTGCCGAGGATGGAGAAGGCAAGCAGGATGAAGTAGCCACCTGCCCCCGCTCGCTCCAACAATGTTCCAAACAGCACGAACATGAAAACAACGTTGGTCGAGACGCCGAGCGCTACGCCGAACACGCCCTCGGAGGTGAGCCACATCTGCGAGGCCGCGCGCGACAGAGTGGCACCCTTGTGCGCCAGCAGGCCGGGCATATAGGGCCCAACGAAGATGTAGATCAGCATCAGCCCGGCTATGACGGTGATTGCCGGGCCGACGGCGCGCCGGGCAGCTTCCATCAGGACGACAATTCCAACGATGGAGATGATGAGGTCCGCCGTCGTGGGAAGCCCGGGCCGCGTTGCAATCTCACTGTAGAATACGACGAGGTAGAGCGCTGCGGCGGCCCCGGCGACGGCCAGCACCCAGTCAGGCAGCGGAACACAATTGCGCGAGGAGCTTTTGAAGGCGGGAAACGTGACGAGCGCCAGAAAAAGTGCAAAGGCCAGATGGATGGACCGCGCGATCCCGTCGCTGACGACGCCAAAGCCAAGCACGTAAGGGATCGGCGAGGAGTACCAAAGCTGGAACAGCGACCAGGCGAGCGACACCGCCAGAACGAGATACGCGGCGAGACCCGTCGGCTTACGCCCACCAGTGTCGGCCTCCGCCACGATCTCATTCAGCTTGTCGAGGTCGACGTCTTCAGGCGCTTCCACCTGGCGGAACTGATCTGTCATCGCTCTCCTTCGGCCCCTACTCTTTCATATTGGCGTTTCGGCTTGCGGCCGGGCTGCCCTCCGAGGCAGCCTGGCCATGCCGAAGGTTCATAGCCAGCCTTTCTCCTTGTAGTAACGCTCGGCGCCCGGATGCAGCGGCGCCGAAAGGCCGGCCTTGACCATCTCCTTCGGATCCAGATTGGCGAAGGCCGGATGCAGCTTCTTGAAATCGTCGAAGTTCTCGAAAACCGCCTTGACCATCTCGTAGACCACATCGTCGGGCGTCTTGGCGCTCGTCACCACGGTGGCGCGCACGCCGAACGTCGTCGTTGGATCGGGATTGTTGGCATACATGCCGCCGGGGATGGTCGCGACGGAATAATAGGGGTGTGCCTTGACCAGCGCGTCGACGGCCGGACCAGTCAGCGGAACGAGCTTGGCGCCGCACGCCGTGGTCGGATCCTGGATCGCGGCGGACGGATGCCCAACGCCGTAGAAGAAGCCGTCGATCTTGTTGTCGCAAAGCGCACTGCCCTGTTCGTCGGCCTTGAGCTCGGCGGCGAGCGAAAAGTCCTTCAGCGTCCAGCCCATCTGTTTCAGCAGCTCTTCCATCGAGGAGCGCGTGCCGGAGCCGGGATTGCCGACGTTGAAGCGCTTGCCCTTGAAGTCCTCGAAGACCTTCACGCCGGCATCCGGCCGCGCCAGAACGGTGAACGGTTCAGGATGGACCGAGAAGACCGCGCGCAAGTCCTTTATGGCCTTGCCGTCGAAAGGGCCGACGCCGTTATAAGCCTGAAACTGCACGTCGGACTGGGTAAGGCCGAAATCGAGGTCGCCGGTATTGATTGAGTTGACGTTGAAGACCGACCCGCCCGTCGATTCGGTCGAGCAGCGTATGCCGGTCTTTTGTCTGTCTTTGTTCATGAGCCGGCAGATGGCGCCGCCCACGGCATAATAGACACCGGTCACACCGCCGGTGCCTATGGTGATGAACTTCTGCTCGGCAAACGAAGGTGTGGCGGCAAGCAGGCACCCCGCCGTGCCGGCGGCTATTAAGGTTTTCAGCAAGTTACGCATTCGACTTCCTCCCTGGTGGTCCTCCGGCCTTGCGCCGGGCTCTGGTCAGGCGCGTCCCGCCAAATCGGGAGCGCGCAAGGCTGCATCGACAGCATCGCCGAGCCGTTCGACGATGGCGTCGATGTCCTGGCTGGTGGAAATGAACGGCGGCGCGAGCAGCACATGGTCACCGCGGGCGCCATCGATCGTGCCGCCCATCGGATAGACCATCAATCCGTTGTTCATCGCTTCGCGCTTGATGCGCGCGTTGAGTTTCAGCGCCGGATCGAAAGGCTCCTTAGAACCACGGTCCGCCACGAGTTCGATCGCCTGGAACAGGCCGCGGCCGCGAATGTCGCCGACATGATGATGATTCCCGAAACGTTCCCTCAGGCGCCGCTCCAGATGCAGGCCCGTTGCGCTGACGTTGTCGAGCAGATGGTCGCGGCGGATCACCTCCTGGACGGCGAGCCCAGCCGCCGCGGCCATCGGATGGCCCATATAGGTGTGGCCGTGCTGAAAGAAGCCGGAGCCATTCGCGAAGGCGTCGAAGATATGCCGGCCGAGCAGCACGGCGCCGATGGGCTGATAGCCTCCGCCGAGTCCCTTGGCGATGGTCAAGAGATCGGGAACGACGCCTTCCTGCTCGCATGCGTGAAGCGTGCCGGTGCGGCCCATGCCGCACATCACCTCGTCCAGGATGAGCAGGACGCCGTAGCGGTCGCAAATGGCTCGGACGCGCTTCAGGTAATCAGCCACCGGCGGCACGGCTCCGGCAGTCGCGCCGACCACCGTTTCGGCGACGAAGGCGATGACCTCGCCGGCGCCGAGTTCGAGTATCTTGTCCTCCAGGGCCTGCGCCGCTCGCGCAGCGTACTCGGCGTCGCTTTCGCCGGGCAGCTGATAGCGATAGGCGAAGCACGGATCGATGTGGTGGGTTTCGATGAGCAGCGGCTGAAACTGCCGCCGCCGCCATTCGTTGCCCCCTGCAGCGAGCGCGCCGAGCGTGTTGCCGTGATAACTCTGGCGGCGGGCGATGACGTGGCGGCGCTGCTGCTCGCCTTTCTCCACGAAATACTGCCGCGCCATCTTCAGCGCGGCCTCGACGGCCTCCGATCCGCCGCTGACGAGATAGACATGGCTGATACCAGCGGGTGCATCTTCAACGAGGCGGTCGGCCAGCCGCTCGGCAATCTCGGTGGTGAAGAAACTGGTATGGGCATAGGCAATGCGGTCGAGCTGATCACGCAGCGCCGCCATGACATCTGGATGGCCATGACCAAGGCACGAGACGGCCGCGCCGCCCGATGCATCGATGTAAGCGCGGCCGTCGCTGTCGAATATTCGGATGCCCTTGCCGCCCACTGCGAAGGGGAGCGAGCCTTTGATGGTGCGGTGGAGCAGATGGGTCATTTCTTGCCCAGACGCGGTTTGAGGTGAACGTTGAGCGCTGCGTGATGCTCATCGGTACGTCGCAGTTCCGCCAAGGTCTGCTCGCCGCCGTGGCCGGTAAGGAGCGCAGCCAGAATTTCTGCGACAGCAAAGGCCGGCGCCATGGTGTGGAAGAAGGACGGACTTTGCGTCGGCACGAGGATGACCTTCGTTGCGATCTGGGCGAGCGGCGCCACCTCGCTGTCCGTGATGGCAATGACCGGAACACCGCGCCTGGCGGCATATTCGGCGATCTCCACCGTCTGGCGCGTGTAGGGGAGCACGCTCGCCACCAGCAGCACGTCGTCGGGGGTGGCGCGGCCTATCGCGTCGGCACCGGTTGCGGCAACGCCGTCGAGCAGCACCGATCGATCGCCGACGAGCGACAGGACGTAGTGCACGTGCCAGGCGACGGGGTGGCTGGAGCGCAGGCCGAGGCAATAGATCCGCCGCGCCGACGAGAGGCAACTCGCGGCCGCCACGATCCTATCCAGAACCTCCGGCCCCGAAAGCCGGTCGATGTGGGCGGCGAGCGCATCCATCATCTCGGCGGCCTGGCCGCGATCGCCCCTGAGCTTCTGGCTGAGCACCTGGATCCCGGCTTTTCCGGCAAAGCCCTGGTATCCGCTCCGAACCGCTGCCGCGTAGGTATCGCGTATGACGTCGTAACCTTCGAAGCCGAGATGCTTGGCGAGACGCGTCATCGTGGCCGGCTGCACGCCTGCCTGCCTCGCCTGTTCGCGCATCGAAAGAAGGGCCACGTCGCTCGGATGGTCGAGCATGTAGCGCGCTGCGGCCTGCAGCTGCGCCGACATGCCGTCGAACTCTGCGATGATGCGTTCCGTCAAAGGCCCCTGACCCATCACGGCAGTCTGGCGCGCCTCAATCCTATTTGCAACAAGTGATTCACAAGATATCGTAATGATCCAATTGTCTGGTCCCGACATGATGTCCCGATCCTCCGATAGGCCGGTTGCCATTGCCGTTGCGCCGAATGGCGGCCGGCGCACCAAGGCCGACCATCCGGCCTTGCCCATGACGCCTGCCGAACTCGCTCGAGCGGCGGCCGAGTGCCTCGAGCGGGGCGCGGCAATGATCCACCTCCACGTGCGCGACCGGCACGGCCTGCACATTCTCGATCCTGACGCCTATCGGGCTGCCATCCTTGCCGTTCGCCAGGCAGTCGGCGACGGCATGGTGGTGCAGATCACAAGCGAGTCGCTTGGCGCGTACGAGCCTGGAAGGCAGATGGATGTGGTGCGCGAGACCAGACCCGAGGCGGTATCGCTCGCGCTGCGTGAGCTTGTCCCCGGCAGAGATGCCGAGCCAGATTTTGCGGCATTCCTGGTTTGGCTGAAGCGTGAAACCATAATGCCGCAGATCATCCTTTACGACCCTGACGAGGCTTTGTATCTGTTCGACCTGCACCGGCGCGGCCTGATCCCCTGGGATCACATTCCCGTGCTTTTGGTTCTCGGCCGCTATACGGCGTCACAGCAATCTGCCCCGAACGATCTGCTGCCGTTTCTTTCACCCGGCATTCCGCGTTTCCGGTCGTTCATGGTCTGCGCCTTCGGTCGTGACGAGGCTGCTTGCGTATGCGCGGGAGCATTGTTTGGTGGCGACGTCCGGGTCGGGTTCGAAAACAATCTTCTGCAGCCGGACGGTTCGATGGCGGCATCGAATGCGGTTCTGGTCGATACCGTGGCGCAGCGGCTGCGGGGATTTGGGCGCCCAATACAGTCGGCCGCCTCGTTGCGCCATGCCTGGGCGGCTGGAGACGACAACGAACAACTTTGAACGGCATTGCCGGGCCACTCTGCCTACGTCGCAAAGGCGGGTATCACCGAAGCGCAGGCGCTCGAACTTGTTTCTCTGCTCGGCCTGAACTGGGCCTCGTTGATGAGACAGGGGAAGGCAATGAGGGGAGAGCTCAGCGCAGGTAGGCTTCGGCGGTCTTGGCGTCCTGCGCGCCAGTATCCGAATGGTGCTCCGAAAGTTGACGGCGTGGCTCGATCAGCGCTTGCGGCGAGTTTTCCTCCAGGAATTCCAGAACACCGGCACGGGCACGGTTAAGCCGGCTTTTTACGGTTCCGACGGCACAACCGCAGATCTCCGCCGTTTCTTCGTAGCTGACGCCCAGCACGCCGATCAGCATCAAAACCTCACGCTGATGGGACGGCAGCTTCTGGATGGCTTGATGCACTTCCCTGCTTTGGACGGACCATTCCTGGGAGGGTTCCGAAATCGGCCGGCTGGAGGCGCAGTCGAGCAGGCCGGGCGCCTCCCTGGCCGCCGCTTTGACACGCGTGTAGTGCGTGTTGCGCATGATGGTGAAGAGCCATGACTTCAGGCGCGTGCCCGGCTCAAACTTGTCCAGGTTGGCAAGTCCCTTGGTTAACGTCTCCTGGACGAGATCGTCGGCGTCATAGGCCTCCCGACAGAACGTTCGCGCAAAAGCCCGCAAGGCAGGAATGAGAGCGACGATCGAGATCTCACCGGCGTCAGGGTTCGCAAGCTTATGCTCCGTGGCTGACAATTTTCCGGGCCCCGGCGAGTAGGAGTGGATGATATGCAGACTTAAGGAAATGCCTGGGGAAACGGAACGTTCCTGCGTTCTGTTGCGTAGCGCAATTTTGACCGAACCGATGGGTCGGGCGGACGAGCGACCCAGTTTGAATATTCCGCGACTATGCCGTGTCCGTGGAAACGTTGCCAAGATCCCGAGATCGCCGTTCGTCATTGCACAGCATCTGCTTCACGGCCGGTTGGACCGCCGTTTCGGCTGCGAGCGACACTGGTCGCGTCATCACGCGCTATTACAAAAAGGCACAAATCCGTGAACACAGCCTGATCGGCTGAAATCGCCCAACTCGCGCCACATTAGCGGCTGCAATTTTCTCCCCGCGAAATGCCTCCAAGGCGTTGCAAGGAAACAGAATTTTCGGTTTATGAGCGGGAGGTATGCATGATTCCTGCGGGTATTCGCGCGCCCTTTTCGACCCCGACAACTTGGATCGCAGCAGGCCTGACGGCAATCGGCCTGGCTTCAACTGTGCCCCAGGCACACGCACAGTCCGCCGCGAGTGCCGCTGCTCAGTCGCCGACCGGCTTATGGCTGACCACGCCCTATCCGGAGTTCTCGGCCCAGGCCGGGAAGAACGTCAGCGTGCCCTTGAAGCTGGCTAACCGCGGACTGCCGCCTCAACGCGTCGAGTTCGGAGTCGATGGCCTGCCCGGTGGCTGGAAGTGGGAGATCGACGGCGGCGGCAAACCCGTTACGGCGGCAATCGCAGATCCTGATGGCACGGTGGGCCTGACGCTAAAATTGACGCCGCCTGAAGGCGATATCGGCAAAGGGGTCAACTTTGCCGTGTCCGGCAAGACCTCCGCCGAGGCTTTGAAATTGCCGATGGCGATGACGCTCACCAAGACCGAGCCTGCAAAGCTGACGCTGGAACCCAAACTCCCGGCGTTGCGCGGCACCGCCAAATCGGCTTTCGACTTCCAGGTCGACATCAAGAACGACGGCCAGGAGGATTCGACCGTCAACCTGCTTTCGAAGGCGCCACCCGGCTTCCAGGTGACCTTCAAGCAGGGCTACGGCTCGCAGGAACTGACCAGTTTGCCGCTGAAGGCGGGAGAATCGAAAACGCTGTCCATCAGCGTCCAGCCGCCCGACAACGCCCAGGCGGGCCAGTATCCGGTGGCCGTAGCCGCCAGCGGCGGCGGCGCCAGCGCCGATACCAGACTGCTGCTCGACATCACCGGCAGGCCATCCGTTTCTCTTTCAGGTCCCCAGGGCCGGCTTTCGGGCGATGCCACGGCGGGTCAGGAGCGCACCTTCACATTCACACTGTCGAACAGCGGGTCGGCCCCTGCCCGCGATCTGAAGCTTTCCGCAAGCCCGCCAGCTGGCTGGAAAGTCACCTTCAATCCAGAGAAAGTCGACGAGATCGCACCAGGCGGAACATCCAATGTCGGCGTCTCAATGACACCTTCGAACCAGGCGATCGCCGGCGACTATATGGTCTCGGTCCGCGCCAATGGAGATGGCGCATCCGATAGCGCCAATTTCCGGGTGACGGTGCGCACATCCACGCTGTGGGGCGTGACTGGCCTCGGGGTTATCGGCGCCTCTGCGCTGATGCTCGCGTTTGCCGTAACGCGGTATGGACGCCGATGACGACGGTCATAGAAGCGCGCGGCCTTATTAAGCGCTACGGTCGTTTCGCGGCGGTTGATGGCATCGACCTCGCGGTCGAGAAGGGCGAGGTGTTCGGCCTGCTAGGCCCTAATGGCTCAGGAAAGACCACCACCATCCTCTTGCTTCTCGGTCTCACGGAACCGACTGCGGGCTCGATCAGTGTGCTCGGACTCGATCCGTTGCGCCAGCCGCTGGCCGTCAAAACGCGGGTCGGCTACCTGCCGGACCAGATCGGCTTTTATGATCATCTGACTGCATGGGAAAATCTCGCCTACACCGCAAGGCTTGCGGGCGTCATATCGAAAGAGGCCGACGGGCGCATCGCCGGCGCCCTCGGGAGGGTGCGGCTCGAGGAGGTCGCCAATCGCCGCGTCGCGACTTTCTCGCGCGGCATGCGCCAGCGGCTCGGGCTGGCGGAGGTGCTGGTCAAAAAGGCGGAGATCGCCATTCTCGACGAGCCGACTTCCGGTCTCGACCCCCAGTCGACCCAGGAGCTGCTGGACTTGATCCGCGAGCTTGCGGGCGAGGGCGTGACGTTCGTGCTGTCCTCCCATCAACTCGCGATGATGCAGACGATCTGCGACCGGGTGGCCCTTTTCCGTAGGGGCCAAGTCGGCCTCGTCGGCCGGGTCGAAGAGCTCACCGCCAACGTCCTCGGCGGCACGTTCAGGATCGAAGTCGAAACCGAGAATGCGGATCTGGTGAAGGTCCTGGCCGGGGTGCGGCACGTGTCCGGCCTGACGCCCTTGCAGGACCGCCGATGGCGCATCGACGCCGACGCGGATGTGAGGGCGGACGTTGCGCATCATATCGTTGGCGCCGGCGGAGTACTTCATTCCATATCCATGCGCAAGGCCACTCTCGACGAGGTCTATGTTCGCTTTTTCGAGGGAGAAAACCATGACGTCGCGGCGTGAAGGATCGCCGTTTGCCGGCCTGTCGACGATCGCGCTCAAGGAAGCAGCCGATCATATGAACAGCATTCGCATTCATCTGGTGATGGTCCTGGTGCTCCTCACCGCCATCGGCTCGGTCTATGCCGCGATCGGGCAGATCAAGGCCACAGTCGGTGAGGACCAGTTCCTCTTCCTGCGCCTTTTCACCACCGCGCAACAACCATTGCCATCCTTCGTATTCTTCCTCGGCTTCCTGGTGCCTCTGGTGGCTATTGCGCTTGGCTTTGACGCCATCAATGGCGAATACAATCGCCGTACGCTGTCGCGCGTCCTGTCACAGCCGATCTATCGTGACGCGCTTCTTACCGGCAAGTTCATGGGCGGTTTGTTGGTGATCGCCATATGCTTGCTGGCTCTCTGGCTGCTAGTGACCGGTCTTGGCATGCTCCTGCTGGGGCTGCCACCGAGCAGTGAGGAGATCACCCGCGGTCTTGCCTTCCTGTTCGCCTCATTCGTTTACGCCGGCGTCTGGCTGGCGGTAGCGATGGCCTTCTCCACAATCGTCAAATCGCCGGCAACGTCGGCGCTTTGCGCGCTCACGGCATGGCTGCTGTTCACGGTGTTCTGGCCCATGCTGGCGCCGCTCATTGCCGGAGCCGTCGCGCCGGTCGACCCGCTCGATCCCTTGACGGCAGTTCATCAGATCGATGTTCAGCAGGCCATCGCACGCATCTCGCCCAACACCCTCTACGGAGAAACCACGCTGGCCCTGCTCAATCCGGCAACGCGTTCGCTCGGTCTGCTGTTTACCGATCAGTTGAGCGGGGCACTGATGGGCGCCCCCCTGCCCTTTTCGCTGAGCGTCGCCCTCATCTGGCCGCAGCTCGCCGGCATGATCGCAGCACTTCTGGTGCTGTTCACCATCGCCTACGTTTCATTCCAGAGGCAGGAGATTAGAGCGTAAGAGCCGCTGATGAACGGGCTTTGTCTGAGATCGAAGCTTCCGGTCCCTACATGGATGGCCGCAACCAGACCATTTTAAAGTCTGTACTGTACGGCCAAACCTTACTAAAGATTCATGCACTGGATATGACATCGTAATGTTCCCCTCTCTATTCTTCTTAAACAGGACGCCCTTCAGGGCACAATCTTGAAGAGGATACGAGATCATGAAAAATTCCCCCAGCATATCTTCCAGCACCCGCAAGCGCCTGATGGCCGCCGTCGCTTCCCTGGCCGTTGTCGGCACGGTCGGCGCCAGCGCGCTTGCCACCGGCACCGCGCCCGTGCTGGCCGATGCCGTGCGCGTCGAAGCCCCGCAGATGGTCGACGGGTCTGTCGTCTGTCAATAAGCTCTCGGGCTGGGTCTTTGGAAACGCCCGTCCGCCGAGCCTATGGATCAGGCAGGTCTTTCTTGTCGTCTCTTCCTTTGCGACACATCGGAAACTCCATGCATCGCGCCGAACTGGTTGTGAGCGGGAAGGTCTCGGGTGAGGATCAGGCGTAGCAGAAAGCGAGAAAGCCCGCCGACCGAGCCGACGGGCCATCTTCCTCAAACTGCTTTTGCTCCTCTTCCCGGGACGGTCAGCCTAAACTAGCGACCGAGTGGCAGTTTTGACACTGACAGCAGTTCAGCCTCCTCCCTGATCCCTGCCAGGTAGTTGGCCAGAAGGCGAGACGCGAGAGCTTCGCGTCGCTCGGGAGACTGATGTTCGACCTTCAATTTGTCGAACACGCGACCGAGCAACTCCAGGTCCGAAGAACTGAAGATGCCAGCTTCTCGGGCTCTTTGACGAATTGGCACGAGACCCTCCCAAATCGGATGATCCCTCAAATGCGGTCAAACTCGCCTTTGGTTGCGCCCCTTGTCAAGAAAAGAAAAAGCCCGCCGGCAGAGGCCGACGGGCAGGTGCTGGAGTAGCCTGGGTGCGCAAAGTGCAACGTACGCGGCAGGCCGATCACAAAACAACAAAGCGCGTGTGTCGTTCCCGAAATAACTGAGCCTCACTCCTCAGTCGCACTACTCCCGAGACAAAGGTCTTGCCGGGCAACTCATAAGGCGGGACCGGGAAACATCTTCCGAAGATGTTCGCCGCGCAGCGGGCGAGCATAGTCCCGTCATTGCCAGTGCGCGGATGTCCACTGTCACCTGCGATCGCCTTAGGCATCCGCACTAGCCATGGGTGCTCGATACTGGCGGTCTAGATTTCGAAGAGCTCGTCGAGCGATCCCTGCTCGCGAGATGCGGTCATCGAATTTTTGTTTCGCTTGGGAACTTTCCGGCTCGTCGGCGATTGAGGGTCGCCGCAGGGGACTTCAGATTTGGACTGCTTCAGTAAGCTTGAGGGGCTGATCGAGGACGGCGGCGCCAACCTGGTCGCGGAGTCACGCGCGCTGCTTGCTCAAATCAAAGGCAAGTCGCACGAACTGGCTGAAGCGGTGGATGAATTCCTGCTTGACGTGATGACGCTTGAATTTCTGCTCGAAGCCGAGCGGGAGGCATTTCATAGTTCGGCACGAAGACTGGCAAGCATGCGCCTGACGATGGTGAAACTGCTCTCGGACTAGCGGCTGTCCGCCCCGGCCGAGCCTTGCGGATTGCCCAGCGAGGTCTGGCTGGTGTAGCCGCTGCCTCGGTCGAGCGTGTTGGTGATCGGTGCGATGGTGTAGCCGCCATTGACGCCGGCCCGCAGGCCTATGATCGCAAAGCGGCTCTCTTTGTATGGGTGACCGAGCCAGAACCCGCTGCACGCGCCGTCGACGCGATCGGAATTGGCGCCGGTCTTCGCCACCGTCTCGTCCGGCTGCATGAAGCGGGGCACGTCTCCCGGCTCACGTCGTCGCCGGTCTCGTCCTCTTCGATGACCTGCTTCGCTCGTCTGGATGTCGTACCAGCGGCCCTTCAGGACGCACATTCGTATGAGACATCACCCGCGTTCAGGCCGTCAAATCGCTTGTGGTTCGTAGTCACTTGGCACTAACGGGGCGTCGCGCGCTGCAGCAGGGTGAGGGAGTTCTCCAAGCCTTCCCGGCTGGTTCAGCAGCACGGCCTCAGGTTAGGGTTTCGGCCGCCCTCCCGAGCTTTTACGGACGAATGCGGATGACCGTCTTTCCGGTGCGCCGCTCGCTTGCGTTGAAGATTGCAACGGCATCATCCAGGCTCGAGACCTTGCCGATGTTCGTCCGCAGCCGTCCGTCGCGCACCCGCTGGACGATCTCACCCAGTTGGGCGCGATCGGACTCGACGACGAAGTCGATCGTCAGGCCTTCTGAAGGTCGAACATCCGTCGGGCCGACGACGGTCACCAGTGTTCCCCCTGCCCGGATCAGCGCTGCCGACCGCTTCTGGACACCCCCGCCGATGACATCGAACACCAGATCGACGCCGCCGATGTCCTCCAGACTGTCGTTCCCGAGGTCGACGAATTCGTGTGCACCGAAGTCGAGAGCCTTCTGGCGGTCGGCGGCGCGTCCGGTGCCGATGACATAGGCTCCGGCTTCCCGTGCGAGCTGCGCCACGATCGAACCGACGGCACCGGCCGCGCCATGCGCAAGCACGCTCTGCCCCGCCTGAAGGCGGCCGTGCTGGAACAGCCCCTGCCATGCAGTCAAGCCCGAGATCGGCAGGCTTGCGCCCACCGTGAAGTCGACATCGCCGGGCAGTGGCGCAAGGTTGCGTGCCTCCATTGCGACGTACTCGGCGAGCGTGCCGTCGCGATGCCAGTCCGACAGGCCGAACACTCGCTGACCGATCGACAGCCCCGTGGTACCGTAGCCAAGCGCGGTAACCACACCGGCCAATTCATGGCCGAGGATCGATGGTGTCCGGTCACGAAAGCCCCGATCCGCCCAGGTCGAAGGCCACTCCAGTTCGGTGTTGACGAAGCCCGCCGCGTGCACCTGAACGACAACGTCGTTTATCGCGGCTTGCGGCTCGGGCCGCTCCACAAGCTTCATTCCGGCTGTTCCCGCCGTCTGGTCTCCAACAACGATTGCTTTCATTGGAATTGCCTCCTCAGATATTTGTTGGCTCGGGGTAAATTGCAGGCGTGACGCTCTTTCGGTTCTCAGGCAGTGGCTAGACTAGCGCCTCGGCGCCTTCCGCTACGGGCTTGATGTCGAATTGCAGTGCGACGGCGGCGGGCGCTTCATAGTCAGACTCCATCACATCATGCAGCTCATCTGTCGATGAGACGACAACCGCAGCCATTTCCCGTCGATGTATGTTCTGGCTTCATCGTCGAGCTTGACCAATTGCGAGAGCCAGACATAGCGCCGCTCCTTAAACTTCTCTCATTCCGCCCCACCCACACAGCAGAAAATCGACGGCATTCCCACCTTTCCGACCGGCGTCGGATTATCGTGCGACTGACGCGCAGGATGTAACCATCGCAGAAGAGCATCCTATCGGCGTCTCGGCTCAACGCTCGCCGGTCATGGGCCATCGGAAAGCTCGGTTCAAGCCTGCTCCTTCTTCGCTTTCGCGAAGCCGCGGTCCGTTGCGATGAACCGTTCAAGCATCGGCGCAATCAAGCGCGATGGATCGGCAGATGGCCGCCCGGTCTCGCGCCCGAGTATCTCTGCGTATTTCACCAAATCGCGATGCAGGGGCGCCGGCAGTTCCACCGTAATCTTCACTGGCTTGTCGTCAGCAATCGTTGCGAGTTTCAACTTGGCCATGTCAACCTCCGTATGGTTCAAGGGCAAGGTCGCGGGTGACAAGGACGCGAACGGGAAACCCCGGCCCGATCGTGAGCGTCGGTGCCATAGCGAGTTGCCGCTGAACCACCTGCTGGCCTACCTGGCTGACGCTATCGGAAGCGCCGCTTCGCAGAGCGCGCACGATATCGCTGTCTTGATCGGAAGAACCGGCTTGTGCGCCTATGCTCAGAATGGTCGACAACGCCGCGGCCTTGAACAACTCGCCCCAGTGATAGTCAACGCCATCCTCCAGGCCGGCATAGCCCTGGGCTTCCGCGCCGGGCTGCCGCTCCAGCACGACGGAGCGCCCGTCGGGAAAGATCAGCCTGTTCCAGACAAGCAGCACGCGGCGCTGCCCGGAACCAATTCCGCTGTCGTACTGCCCAATGATACGAGCGCCTTGCGGGACGAGCAGCGAGCGGCCGGTGGGACTATCATAGACATTTTCGGTCACCTGAGCGCTGATCTGTCCGGGAAGGTCCGAGCGGATGCCGGTAATGAGCGCGGCCGGGATCACGGCACCGGCTTGAAGCACATAGGGTGACGCGGGCGGCGTGATGTGATCCGGGGCCACGGTCCGCCGGTCAGCGGCGGCGGACAGGAAGGAAAGCTGGCGATCCTGCGCACTTGGCTGACCGTACTGATCGGCAAAGTCGTTAACAGCAGGAGCGGACGCTTCGGCGGGCCTGGGATCTCCTTGCCCTGTCTGGAAGAAGACGCGCGAGGTTCTGGCCGCTTCCTCATCGGCTCGTCGGCGCTGCTCGGCTTCGTCAATCGCGGGGCTTGCGATTGAGGGCGGCACGACCGCCTGCCCGTTGTTCTGAGCATCGAGGATCGGCCTGCCGAGATCGCCAGGCAGCGGCGGCCCAAGGATCGGGCCGGCATAGTCGCGCGGCAGTGTTGCCAGTCCATCGGCGGGCGGCCGATTGGAGGTTGGGTAGAGCTCCTCGCCCTGCTTGAGCGTGTTGGCATCCTGCAGAGCGTAAATCAGCGCACCGCCGACACCGAGCGAGGCGACGAAGCCGATGCCTGCGAGCATCTTGCGCGACAGACGCGTCACACGCGGCGGGTCGGCGCGAAGCCGCATGGGTTCGACGGCCATGTTCTTCTCGTTCATGGCTGCGGCGCTCCCGTGTGCGTTGCGTTCGGCAGCTTTGACGCGGCGCTGTCGCTTGGGCCCCGCCGCAGCCCATCGGTTCTTCTATCGACACGCACGATCCTGACCGCCTGCTGCCGTTTGCCGGCGCCAAGACGCAGTTCGGCCGCACCAAAAAGGCGATCGACGATGAGGATGTTTTGATAGACGCGGCTGTTGGTGATTTCAGCCTCGCCGTCCGCGCCGATAACGAAAATCGGCGGCATCTCGCCTTGCACGATGCCGCGTGGAAACTCGATGTATACCCTGCGGCCGTCGTCGTAGGCGTTCACCGGCTTCCAGGGCGGGCTGTCGCCGGTGAGGCCGTAGCGATAGTTTCGGACTGTAACGTCCGGTATGACCGGTGTTGTGGCGACCGTTTGCAGAAGGCTCTCTTTCAGAGCTGGGTAGGACCACGCAACGGCGGGCATGTAGGGCTTCACGCCTGCCCGTAACTCAAGCATATAGCTGCGCCGGTCCGTGGCGATGATAAGGTTCGTTGTGATGTCCGCCCGCGAGGGTTTCACCAGGACGTGGACGCGTCGGGCAATGCCGGACCCGCTTTCGGTGTCGCCGATGATCCAGCGCGCGGTATCACCAGCCGCGATCGGACCGTCTCCGGTCAGGCTCTCGCCCGGCTCAAGCGCGATGTCCGTTATCTGGCCAGGTGACGCGTAGACCCGATAGAGCGCTCCTTCGCTCCATGGGTAGATCTGAATCGCGTTATAGTAGCCCTCACGGCGCGGTTCCACGCGCGCCGCGGCGTTTGCGTTCTCGACACGGGCTGCCGGCGTTTGCCCGATGGCGCCGCCCCGCGCGGGCGCCCAGCCTGGTGGCACGCGAAGAGGTTTCGGCCTTTGGTCGGTCGCGGCGGCCGGAGCCGGCGGCAACGGCGGAACATAGGTATCGTAGCTGAATTTCGGCGGCTTCTTCGCAGGCGTGGCGCAAGCCGCAAGCAGCGTCGTCCCCAGCATGGCCGATAGAAGATATCTCGAGAAAGTCGTGCCGGAAACAAGACGCGATGTCGGGCTCATTGGCTCATCTCCCGCGACCAGTTGATGGCGTTGACGTAAATGCCGAGGGGATTGGCGCGAAGCCGTTCGGCGTCGCTTGGCATCTGCGTCACGATTGTTAGGATCGCGGTCCAGCGCTCGGTGCCTGAAAGCTGACCGTTTTCGTAGTGGTGCTCCATCCAGGCGACACGAAAGGAGCCCGGCGAGGCTCTGATCACCGAAGAAACGTCCACCGCGACCTGCTGCTTGCCTACCTTGGAGAAAGGATCCGCAGCGCGAGCATAGTCGTTGAGCGCCGCCGCGCCCTGATCGGTGGTCCACTCATAGGCCCGCAGCCAGTCCTGGCGCAGGATGATTGGGTCAGCGGGGATGGAGCGTACCTGCTCGACAAAGCGGGCGAGATGCCACGCGATCTGCGGATCGGTCGGCTTATAGCCGGCGGTTGCGGGCTCGATCGCTTGAGCCTGCCCCAGCTTATCGACCTGCACGACCCAGGGCACGACAGTGCTGCGGCCCGACTGCCAGACCAGTGACGTGGCGAGCCCCGCCGACAGGATGAGCGACCCGAACGCCATGGCGCGCCAGTTGCGTGCCTGCACGCGTGCGGAGCCGATGCGTTCATCCCATATCTGCTCCGCCTTTTGATAGGGAGTTTCCGGTCGAGGGCTCTTGCCGTAGTGGACGGCGGGGCGCCTAAAGATGTTCATCGGTCATTCGCCTTCTGAAAGAGAAATCGAGGCTCCGCCGCCATGGCTGTCGCCGGCGCGCACCGCGTGGGCGGCGGTCTGGGCGCCGTGGGCGAGGCGCTGGGAACGATGCAGGCGTCTGGCCCATTCGGGCTCTCCTTGGGCGCTGGATGGCTTGCCCGCGCCGGAAGCAGCCGCCGCCGTTGACGCCGCAGCGCCGCCGATCGTTCCCATGGTCGGCGAACCGCCGGTGATTTCAGCGGCCGAACCGGCGCCAGAGGCAAAGTTTGACTTGAGCGATTGACCGGTGTTTGCGGCGGCGCGCTTGAGCGGAGAGGCTGCCGCCGAAGCGCCAGCGCGCGCAATGCCGCCCAAGCCTGAGGCGACGCCTGCCACGCCCGACTGGCCGGCGGCGCCAAGCCTGTAAGCGGCCGAACCTCCACCAGCGAGTGATGTCCCCCCACGCACGGTTGACGCCGCCCCCGCGAATGCGGCTGTCGCGCCTCGTGCCGCGAGGCCGCCTGCTCCGTAGCCTGCAACTGCGATGCCGCCGGCGGCAAGGCCAGTCCCGACGGCCGCACCGGCGCCGAGCTGCGGTCCACCCGCGACGAGGCCGTTGGCAATGCCGGGACCGAAGATTCCGAGGCCAAGCAGCGACAGCGCCGCCAGGACGATCGCCATGGCCTGGTCGATGGTGGGGTTCTCGCCGCCGAAGCCTTGGGTGAATTCGCCGAAGAGCGTGGATCCGATGCCGATGACCACGGCAAGCACCAGAACCTTGATGCCGGACGAGATGACGTTGCCGAGCACGCGTTCGGCCATGAAGGCCGTCTTGCCGAAGAGGCCGAAGGGGATCAGCACGAAGCCGGCCAGCGTCGCCAGCTTGAACTCGATCAGCGTCACAAAGAGCTGCACCGCCAGGATGAAGAAGGCGAGCAGGACGAGCGCCCACGCAAAGAGCAGGCAAGCGATCTGGATGAAGTTTTCAAAGAAGGAGATGTAACCCATCAAACCGGAGATCGCCTCAAGCAATGGTCGTCCGGCGTCGAGGCCGGTTTGCGCCACCTTGCCCGGGTGCAGCAGGTCCTGTGCCGAGAAGCCGGTTCCACTCGCCTTGAGACCAAGACCGGAGAAACTCTCGAAGACGATTTGGGCGAGGCCATTCCAGTTCGAAATCAGATAGGCGAAGACACCGACGAAGAGCGTCTTCTTGACGAGCCGCGCGAGGACGTCGTCATCGGCGCCCCAGCTCCAGAAGAGCGCGGCAAGCGTCACGTCAATGACGATCAGCGTGGTGGCGACGAAAGCGACCTCGCCGCCGAGCAGGCCGAAGCCGCTGTCGATATAGCGGGTGAAGGTGGCCAGGAATTGGTCGATAACGCCGGTATTGCCCATGTCTATCGGGCCTCGTGCAGGCCAGCATCCGGCGACCGCGAAGCGGCCGGCTCGCTTGTCGAACTCCGCGAGGGCTTTTCGAGACCGAGGAAGCGATCACGCTGTGCGGCCCACAGCCGCGCGCATCCTTCGTCACGCAGGGCAGCCTCGCCGAGGACCTGGCAGCGGCGCAGGCCATCGCGAAGCGGATGCGGCACCGGGGCCGCCGGTATGTGCGGCCCCTCCCCCGCCGGCTTGTCTTCCTTCCGGCTCATCTCGAGCGCCGTCGCCGCCATGGCGACGGCGACGAAGACGACGGCCACAACGCGAGCGAAGGTTTTGCCGTCCATGGCGATCGACCTCAGCGGTTGAACATCTGGACCGAGCCGGCCTGGTAGCCGGATCTAGCCGCCAGGAAGCGTCGGCGTTGCTCGCGACCCTGATCGACCGCCGCGGCACGTTCGGCTTCGGTCAGCGCCTGGGCGCGACCATTGGCGGCGACCAGGGCTGTCAGGTCCGCAAGCTGCTGACCCTGAAGCGCAAGCAACTGGTTGCCAGCTTGCGTCGCCTGCAGCGCACCGGTCGCCGATTGGCTGGCGCCGACCAATGCCGACATCTGCGCGCGGCCGGTGTCGATGTTTGAGACGACGCCCGCCTGGACGCGCATTGCGTCCTGGAGGCCGCCCACTGTGTTTTGCCAGCGCGAGCGCGCATCCGCGACGAGTTGCTGGTCGGAAGCAGAAAGCGAGATGCTGCTGTATTGCTGCTGAAATGCCTTATCGACCTGCTGGACGTCGAAGGCGATGTTCTGTGCTTCGCCGAGAAGCTGTTGCGTGCGCTGCACCGACTGTTGCAGTTGCTGCAGTGAGGACAAAGGCAGGCTCGCCAGGTTGCGCGCCTGGTTGATCAGCATCTGGGCCTGGTTCTGCAGCGAGGTGATCTGGTTCGTGATCTGCTGCAGCGAACGCGCGGCCGTCAGGACATTCTGCGAATAGTTCGATGGATCAAACACGATGAAGGCATGCGCTGGCGCAGTCATCATCGGCGAGATCGCAACCGGCGCGGCGAGCGTCGCCGCGACCAGAAGAAGGACGCGCCGGCGGCATTGACGAATAGTCATGATTGGGGATCCTTTTCAGGTTCGGGAACGGTGAGATTGGGAACGAGGTCGGCGGCCCAGCCGACGTCGCGGGCACGCAGCCAGACCGACAGGAAGCCGTCGCGGCCATGCTCGGCGATGATGCTGCCGATCAGGGCCTGATCGCTCTTGGAGGACGCGGCGCAAAGCGCAAGCCCGACCTCGGACAGGCCGAGCTCGAAGAGACGGTTGCCGCGACGGGACTGGCAGTAATAATCGCGCTTGGGTGTGGCTCGCGCCAGGATCTCGATCTGGCGGTCGTTCAGGCCAAAGCGGCGGTAGATCGCAGTAATTTGCGGCTCGATCGCGCGTTCATTGGGCAACAAAAGCCGGGTTGGACAGCTTTCGATGATCGCCGGCGCGATACCCGAATTGTCGATGTCGGATAGCGACTGGGTGGCGAAGACGACGCTGGCATTCTTCTTGCGGAGCGTCTTCAGCCATTCGCGCAACTGCCCGGCGAACGCGTCATCGTCGAGCGCAAGCCAGCCTTCGTCGATGACGAGCAGTGTCGGACGACCGTCGAGCCGGTCGCCGATGCGATGAAACAGATAGGACAGAACGGCCGGCGCGGCCGGCGTGCCCACCAGGCCTTCGATTTCGAACGCCTGCACGGATGCCTGGCCGAGGTGTTCGGCCTCTGCGTCGAGGAGCCGGCCGTTCGGGCCACCAACACAGTAAGGGCGAAGCGCCTGTTTCAGGTCATTGGCCTGCAGAAGCACGCTGAGCCCCGTGATGGTGCGCTCCTCGACCGGGGCCGAGGCGAGCGAGGTCAACGCCGCCCAGATATGCTCCTTTGCGTCCGGCGTGATCTGGATGCCTTCTCGCGTCAGGATCGCGAGGATCCAGTCGGCCGCCCAGGCGCGCTCGTACGTGTCATGAACGCGGGCGAGCGGCTGCAGCGCAACGGCAGCGTCCAGGCCTTCGGTGAGATGACCCCCGAGATCGTGCCAGTCGCCGCCCATGGCGAGCGTCGCCGCGCGGATCGAGCCGCCGAAGTCGAAGGCGAAGATCTGAGCCTTGCGGTAGCGGCAGAATTGCAGCGCCATCAACGCCAGCAGCACCGACTTGCCGGCACCGGTCGGGCCGACGACCAGCGTGTGACCGACGTCGCCGAC
Organism: Mesorhizobium sp. B2-7-2; assembly: GCF_006440775.1. Classification (GTDB taxonomy): domain Bacteria; phylum Pseudomonadota; class Alphaproteobacteria; order Rhizobiales; family Rhizobiaceae; genus Mesorhizobium. The sequence continues at coordinate 178,255 of NZ_VFTZ01000001.1, forward strand.
ATGAAGAACCAACCGGAACGGGGTCGAACCTTCGGTCTTGCCGTAAAGCAAGGGAGGACTGACCAGATGCTCGTCCCGTTCGGGCCCCGCCCACACGGCAGAAAGGGGGATCATGTGGGCGAGATTGAGCGTCGAGATAGGCGGCTGACGGACATTGGCATAGGCGTGCCCGGGCAATGAGCCGAGCCAGGCGTCGACGGCGTTGACGGTCTCGACAATGGCCGTGAAGTCGCGGCCCTGGATGATTTTCTCGACAAGCCGCAGTTTCTCGTCGGCCACGCGCGGGTCGCAATCCCATATGGCGACGGTGGCGGTGACATAGGCCATGCCAGCCATGTCGGCGCCGAGCTCCTGCAACGCCGTGTCGGCGTCGGCCGCCTTGTTGGCGGCGTCAGTGTCGAGGAGTGCTGATGCCTCGTTGGTCATCACCTCCTTCAGGATCGAGGCGATGCTCTTGCGCTTGGCGAACCATTGCCGTCGTATCCTGGTCAAAAGGCGGACAGCGTCGACCTTGTCGAGCAGGATCGCGCGCGTCGACCAACGGTACGGGAAGGCCAGCCTGTTGAGGTCATCAAGCAGGCCGGGTGTCGTGGCGGTCGGGAAGCCGACGATGGTGAGCACGCGAAGATGCTTGTCGCCAAGCCGCGGTTCGAGCCCGCCGGCGAGCGGCTCGTCGGCCAGCAGCGCATCGAGATAGATCGGGATCTCGGGGACGCGCACCCGATGGCGCTTGGTCGAGATGGTCGAATGCAGGTAGGTCAGCGTTTGGCCGTCATCGAGCCAGTGGCATTCAGGCATGAAGCCGTCGAGCAGGGACAGCACACGCTCAGTGCGGTCGACAAAAGCGCGGACGATCTCGCCCGGATCTGCGCCCGATTGGTCGCGACCTTCATAAAGCCAGCCCTCGGCGCGCGTGGCGTCTTCGGGAGGCGGCAGGAACAGGAATGTGAGAAAGTAGCTCGATACGAAATGAACCCCCTCCTCATCAAAGTCGGCTTTGCGCTCGGCATCGAGCAGGCCGGAGGCCGCATTGGGAAACTGGCTTTCGGGATAGGAAGCCGCTTCGTGCCGCTGCGCTTCGACGAAGATGCTCCAGCCCGAGCCGAGGCGGCGAAAGGCATTGTTGATGCGCGACGCCATCGCAACAAGTTCCGCCGCTACGGCGGAGTCGAGATCGGGTCCGCGAAACCTCGCGGTGCGCTGAAAGCTGCCGTCCTTGTTGAGCACGATCCCGGGGGCGACGAGTGCCGCCCAAGGTAGAAAGTCGGCAAGGCGAGCAGCAGTCCGGCGGTATTCGGCAAGGCTCATCATAGCGGCGCCCTCAAACCGACAGATGCCCGGGCAGCCGCAGGTGCCGGCGTGCGACTTCGAAAAAAAGCGGATCGCGCCTGGCAGCCCATACCGCCGTAAAATGTCCGATTGCCCATATGAGAAGACCGACCAGCCAGAGCCGCAGCCCAAGACCGACAGCGCCCGCCAGCGTGCCATTCAGGATCGCGATTGCACGCGGCGCGCCCCCGAGCAGGATCTGCTCGGTCAACGCCCGGTGCACGGGCACCGTCCACCCCGGCACTGCGTCGAGCTGTTCAAAAGCGGTTGTCATCAGATCAACGCTCCGCCGCCAAACGAGAAGAACGAAAGGAAAAAGCTTGACGCCGCGAAGGCGATCGAAAGGCCGAAAACGATCTGGATCAGCCGCCTGAAGCCACCCGAACTGTCGCCGAAGGCCAGCGTCAGGCCGGTGACGATGATGATGATGACGGCGATGATCTTGGATACCGGTCCTTCGACCGACTGCAGGATCTTCTCGAGCGGCTGTTCCCACGGCATCGAGGAGCCTGACGCAAGGGCGACCGGCGCGACTATGAGATTGAAGGCAATGGCGGCGCCGACCGCGGCCAGGCTGGCTTGGCAGCGCGAAAGCAGGCGGATCATGAAATGTCTCCTGTGTTGATCGGTGAGGCTTCAGCGATGCGATAGTCGCCATCGGGGCCCAGACCTTCGACCCTGACCAGTTCGACAAGCCGTCGCGCGGCGCCGCGTCCGGCGAGCACGGCGACAAGGCCGATGGTGTCGGCGATCAGCGCACGCGGGACAGTGACGACGGCCTCCTGGATCAGTTGTTCAAGTCGGCGCAGAGCGCCAATACCGGAGCCCGCATGGAGGGTGCCGATGCCACCGGGATGCCCAGTGCCCCATGCCTTCAAGAGGTCCAGCGCTTCGGCGCCGCGCACCTCGCCGATCGGAATGCGATCGGGCCGCAGGCGCAGCGAGGAACGAACCAGGTCCGAAAGCGTGGCGACGCCATCCTTGGTGCGCATCGCGACGAGATTGGGGGCCGCGCACTGCAGTTCGCGGGTGTCCTCGATGATGACGACCCGGTCCGTCCCTTTCGCCACTTCGGCGAGCAGCGCGTTGGTCAGGGTGGTCTTGCCCGTCGACGTGCCGCCGGCAACGAGGATGTTTGCCCGGCCAGCAACCGCGGCGCGCAACATAGCGGCGTGGCCACAAGTCATGATGCCCGCCGCGACATAGTCATCGAGCGTGAACACGGCGACCGCGGGTTTGCGGATCGCGAAGGCCGGCGCGGCGACCACGGGCGGCAGCAGGCCCTCGAAACGCTCACCGGTTTGCGGCAACTCGGCCGAGACGCGCGGGGAACGGGAATGGACCTCGGCGCCGACATGATGGGCGACCAGGCGCACAATCCGCTCGCCAGCGGCAGGCGCGAGCGTTTGCCCCGTGTCGGCCAGGCCCTCCGTGAGCCGATCGACCCAGATGCGGCCATCCGGATTCAGCATGACCTCGACGATGGCGGGATCGTCCAGGAACCGGCCGATGGCGGGCCCGAGCGCGGTGCGCAGCATACGCGAGCTGCGCGAACGTGCTTCGGTATCGATATGCAAGATAGCCATGCTGTCCCCGTTTGGCCCGGGAACTCATCGAGCAGTTCCCGGTCGGGATGAGCAAAAGAGGCCTGGAGCAGCCCGATTCAACAGCTTTCGACCGCCGTCGTAGCGCAGCGAGCAAAAACCGGCGAACGGCGGCGCCGAGCTCAGGAAGCTTTAAGGCCAGCCTATTGCGGCGTTCCGACATCGGCAGAATGCGAACTATCGCAATGGTACGTACATGTTTATTGACACAAGACTCCCACCGGGTTTATGAAATGGCCTGGCAGTGGCGGCGATCGTCCTTTCCACGGCGCGGAGGATTGTCATGCGGTTCGGTCCCGAGGGCTCGGTTTCGCGGCGCCAATCAGGCGTTTCAAAACATGCTCGAAACGCCCCGACGCTCGCTTCGCCGCTCCCCTTGCCGGCAAAGGGCGGCGAAGCCTTATGAGCATGCTCGACATCTGGCTTGGGATCCTGCAAGGGCTGCGCATAACGGCGGCGGTCACCGCCTATGGCTTGGTCTTCGCGGTGCCCTTCGCGCTTGTTTTCGGCGTCGCGCAGTTTGTGACCACCGGCTTGACGCGTTTTCTGGTCACGGCAGTGATCGAATTCTGGCGCAGTTCGGCGGTCGTCGTCCTGCTCTTCGTCTTCTACTACGTTCTGCCGGTCATGGGGATCACTCTGTCGGCGATGACCGTCAGTGCGTTGGTGCTCGGCCTCAATAGCGGCGGCTACGCCAGCCAAGCGGTGCGGGCCGGGCTCCAATCTCTTCCTGCCGGCCAACGCGAGGCTGGAATGGCGCTCGGCCTCTCGCGCCCGGCGATCCTGCTTCTGATCGAGCTTCCCCAAGCGTTGGTCGCCATGAGTCCCACATTCGTCAACAACCTTATTCAGCTCGTCAAGGCGACTTCCCTCGTCTCCTTGGTCACGTTGACGGACATGACCTTCCGCGCCAAGGAAATCTCGCAGACCGAATACGACCCGGTCGCGATATATTCGGCGTTGCTGCTAGCCTTCTTCGTCGTCTGTTATCCGATCGCGCTCGCCGGCCGCTGGCTCGAGGCGCGGGTCAATCCCGAAAGAGGAGCGCCTCGTGGGATTTAACCTCGATTTCGCGCTCTCGACCATCCCGATCATAATCGGTGCGATCGGGACTACCCTGCTCGCAACGGTCTTGAGTTGCCTCGGTGCGTCGGCGCTTGGCTTCACTTTCGAAATGATCCGCCGCGGGGGTGGTGCGCCGGGCCTCGCCGTGCGCTTCCTGATCGACTTCATCCGCTCGACGCCGGTCTTGGCCTGGCTTTATTTCCTGTATTTCGTCCTGCCCTTCTACGGGATCCGGCTTGGCGCCATGACGGTGGGCATATTGGGGCTAAGCCTGTACTACAGCGGTTATCTGGCGGAGGTGTTCAAGGCGGGCATCGACGCTATTCCGAGGGGCCAGCAGGAAGCAGCCAGAGCCTTGTCGCTCACCCGCCGCGACACCGTCATCTTCGTCATCGCACCGCAAATGCTGCGCAACATCGCCGCGCCCCTGGGCAACTACCTGGTTTCGATCCTTAAGGCGACGCCTTATCTCGCGATCCTGGCCGTGCCCGAAATGCTCGGGCGCGCCTTCGATATCGCTTCCGAGACCTATCGCTACGCGGAGCCGCTGACGATCGCCGGCGTTCTGTTTCTCGCCCTGGCGCTGATCGTTTCTTATGGAGTGAAGCGCATCGAGAAGCTCCTGCTTGCAAGCGGGCGCCGCTGATGCTCGACCGGCGCGCGCTTCCGACTTCGACACTTCAGCCCTTCCCGCTCGTGCGGATCGACGGTCTCAACAAGTGGTTCGGTGCCCTGCACGTTTTGCAAAACATAGATCTGACCTTACGGCCAGGTGCGCGCGTCGTCGTCTGCGGACCCTCCGGGTCCGGCAAGTCGACATTGATACGCTGCATCAACGGTCTTGAGCGTTTCCAAAAGGGGACGATAGAGTTTGAAGGCAGAAGTCTGGGAAAAAGCGATCGCGATGCCGCGATGGCGCGCCGCCTGACAGGCATGGTGTTCCAAAGCTTCAATCTCTTCCCTCACCTCACCGTGCTTGCCAACTGCACGCTGGCGCTGCGCCGGGTCCTCTTGAAATCTGCGCACGAGGCCGAAGAGATCGCCATGCGGCATCTGACGGCGGTGCACATCCCCGAAAAGGCGCAGGCCTATCCGGCCCAGCTGTCGGGCGGTCAACAACAGCGAGCGGCGATCGCGCGCGCTCTGTGCCTCGATCCCCGCATCATGCTGTTCGATGAACCCACCTCGGCTCTCGACCCGGAAATGATCAAGGAAGTGCTCGACGTCATGATTGCGCTCGCGAAAACCGGTGTGACCATGGTCTGCGTGACGCATGAAATGGGTTTTGCCCGCGAAGTCGCGGATGAGATCGTGTTCATGGACCAAGGCAGCATCGTCGAGCACGCATCTTCCAGCGATTTTTTCTCTAGAGCCGCACACCCGCGCGCCAGGCTGTTCCTGGACACCATCCTGAGCCATTGAGAGCTGATACCTGTGAACGTCGCGCACGCAACGGCGGCGCGATCGGCAACATGACGATCGGACCGGTGCCGAAATCGCCGCGCGAACTACCAGTCCGGCGCGAATGCATAACCAGCAGAGCGGACGGTCCGGATCACATCATTGCCCACAGATGCCCGAAGCCTTTTTCGCAACCTGGCAATATGAACGTCAACACCGCGCACATCGGTTGCGGTAGCGTGTTCAGGCCATGCGGTCGCGACCAGTTCCTCCCGGCTGAACACCTTGCCAGGTTGCGCCAGAAGGCTGCGCAAGAGCTTGAATTCGATCGGCGGCATAACGATTTCTTTTTGCTTGAAGAATGTCCGGTGGGTCTGTCGCTCCAACCGGAAATCGCCCTGCACCAGATCGCCTGTCTTGGTTTCGCGCGAACGCTTCGCGACACCTGCTTTGCCATGCAGCCAACTCAGAAGCTGCTCGGGCGCGAACGGTCGCGAAAATATCTCGTCGACGCCCGCCTTGATAAGGTCCAGGTGCAGTTTGCCGGAACGAGGCGCGACCAAACCTGCAAGGGGCGTTGCTCTTGTCGCCTCGGACGACTTCAGCGACAGGCATTGCTTGGCGATTGCGCGGTCGCCCGGATGACAGTCCAGGATAACGGCAAGCGGCGTTTCGGCCTTAATGGTCCGTGCAATCTCCTTGTCCGCCGTGATCAGGCGGGTTTCGAATCCGGCTACGGAAAGGATGTGCCCGAAAACCAGAAAGAAATCCGGGTCCTTCGAAGAGATCAGGACCAGCGGCGTCATGAGTCCATCAACCAAATGCGGTGCATCATAGGGCTGACTACCGCGCAAATGGGCGCGATGACAATATCCCCAGGCGGGCGAACCTTCAGCTGCCGGTGACAATCAGCCTAGATTTTATCCGCAAGTATGACGCCGCTGATGCCATAAGCGCGGCGCGTCTGCTCAATAGCCTCAGGCGTGACATCGATCAGCAGCGCGATGATGTCGCCATCCGGATGCTCGAGAGCGTTGCCGAGTTCGAAAAGCGTCCAGCCAAGCGCACGCAGGCGTTTCGGCCAGAATGTTTCGCACACCACGCTGATCTGTCGAATCCCCAGACTTTGCGCCGTCTCAAGAAGACCGCACAGGACAAAGCCGGCGATCGGCGACGACGCTCCGTGCGTGCGAAGCGATGGGACGACAAAAAAACGCGTCCATTCGAAAATTTCAGCCGCTCTCGGAGGCGTGCCGCCGGCGAGAACGGGGAAGACCTCGCTCATCAGATGCGGCTCCAGCGTCGGTACAAGACGGGAGCCGCCGACGATCTTGCCGTTGGTGTCGAGCGCCAGAACATAAAGCGCATGCTCGTTGTCGAAGGCGTCGATCTCGATGTTGATGGGGCGGGCGACGGCGCGCCATCGTCTATGCTTGACGTAAATGTCGTACCGGATGCGAAAATAGCGCTCCAGCACTTTTCTATACTGTTTCCTGTTTTCCCAGGTGACCAGATGAATACGGACCATGTCGCCTCCAAAAATGGAGGTCGTAGGAAAACATGCTTCGTGCCCGTATGGTGGTATTCAGGTATTGCTAAATCTGGATTTCCTGTCGTCGCAGAGCTTTGACGATGGCATGCGAGACATTGGCTGCATCGAGCTTGCCTCGAATGTTGCGCTGATGGCTTTCAACCGTGTTCCTTGTGACGCACAGGATGCAGGCGATGTCTTCGTTCGATTTGCCTTCGGCGCTCCACTCCAGGAGTTCGCGCTCGCGCGGCGTCAAGGGCGCGGCCTCAACGCCCTGGGCGGATTCTTCCAGCCCTGACAGGCGTCGAAACGTGTGCACGCAAAGCGTCTCGATGAATGGCACGACGCTCGGCGCTATTTCAATCCGATCGCCCGCTGCCGAGACGACGCCGGGGCCTGCCAGCGGCACGTGGACGGGAACACAGAGACCTTGGCCCATTCCGAAGTCCGCCGCTTCATCCATCACCAGCTTTGCGCGCGCAAAAAGCTTTGCCGGCGGAAGCTCGTGCCACAGGAATGGCTTCGGCGAATGCCGGCACTGCGCGACGCAGGGATCATGCGAAAAATAATCCTCTGCCATGTAGCGAAGGTACCATTCGGCCGGCCAACCATCGACCAGGATCTCTCGCCTCCAGTCGGTGTCGTGCGGCACGGGTAGCCCGGTGATCAGAAAATAACGCAGGCCGTAACGCTCAATGGCAGAGCGGAACTCTTGGAGGACGTCATCCACCGAGCACGCGGCATCGATCCTTGAGATCGCTGCAAACAACCCAACAAGACTATCGATCTCCATCGGCAGACCTCGACAGGAGTCAGGCCCCATCCCTGCGAAGAACTTACGGTCACAAATGCGATATATTCAATGGGACTTGCGCCGAATGTACACTTCAGGAGTCAATTGGCCGGCGCAAAGATAAAGGACCTGAAAGCCGGATCAATGTTAGGTGAACAGGCCGCGCTTCATTCCGCTGACTTTGGCGTCGTCTGCTTTGTCCCGCGGACTGCTCGCCGATTCGACGGAACGGCCGTGATCAACTCTTGCGGCTCGACATCCAAGGCCTTCGCCAGGATCTCGACTGTATCCAGCGTGGCGTTGCGCCGACCGGCCTCGACGCTGCTGATATAGGCTCGCGTGCGGCCCGAAACGAAGGACAACTGCTCCTGAGAAAGTTTTCTTTCTCTCCGAAGCCGCTGCACGTTCAGACCAAAAACGCCGCGAAGTTTCATCAAACAACGGATGCTACGACGCGCACTATGGTGCGACACACTATAGTGCACATTCCGCATTGACAGCGGTGCTGTTGGCTGTTTGAAACAACCAGCGAATTCATCGTTTCCTGACACAGGAATAGCCATGCCGAGCCGGCCGTTTCGCGACCTCGCGCACAACAGTTCCGTGCATTCCTCAGGCGAGATTAGCCGACCCGGAACGGAAGAAAGCCGGGTTCTGGAATTCGTCTGCATCCGATGCGATGCCGCCTACCCCGCCGATATCACCATCGACTCCAAGGGGTGCGTGCGATGTCAGGGGACGGCACCCGCAAATCTGCGGCCGGTTTATGCGGATGCTCCCCCTCATCCCCTGGACGGCGCCACCGCCTCGCGCTCGCTATGGCGTTTTGCGCATATGCTGCCTTGCACAGCCGCGGATGCAGTAAGCCTTGGCGAGGGTTTGACACCGTTGCTTGCGGCGCCTCGCATCGGCGCGCTTCTCGGCGTGCCCAACCTCGCAATCAAGGACGAAGGCCGGAACCCGACCTGGTCGCATAAGGACCGCTTCTCGACCGTCGCGGTCAGCGTGGCGCGCGCACGTGGCGCGAAGACCGTCGCGACCGCGTCTTCTGGCAACGCCGGCGCCTCGCTGGCGGCCTACGCTTCCAGAGCCGGGCTGAAGTGCGTTGTCACGACTTTCGCCGGGTCGGCCGGCGCGATGCTGGCGCAGATCCGAAAATATGGCGCGACGGTGCTGCCCTTGGTCAACAAAATGGACCGGTGGTCGCTGCTGGAACAGGCGGCTGCCCGCTATGACTGGTTCATCGCTTCGCCCTATCACGGTCCGGTCGTCGGCAGCCATCCACTCGGCATCGAGGGCTACAAGACGATCGCCTACGAGATCGTCGAGCAATCGGATGGTAAGGCGCCGGACTGGTGCGTCCTGCCGGTCTGCTATGGCGATGCGTTGTCCGGCGTGTGGGCGGGTTTTTGCGAGTTGTACACGCAAGGGACCATCACGCAGCTGCCCCGTCTCGTCGCTGCGGAGGTGCATGGGTCGTTGGCGGACGCGCTTGCCAGCGGCGCCGATGCCTTGAGTGAACGCAAGATGCTCTTCGACAGCCTTGCCGTATCGATCGGCACGCCGCGCAGCACCTTTCAGGCTCTGAAGGCTCTGCGCGAATCGGGCGGGCACGCCGTCCCCGTCGACAATCATGGCCTGATCGCGATGCAGGAACGCCTTGCGCGCGACGAAGGAATCTTTGCCGAACTGGCATCGGTTACGCCGCTGATCGCCATATCGACGTTGAAGGACCAAGGGGTCATCGCAGCCACCGACCGCGTCGTGGCCGTTGTGACCGCCAGCGACCTCGATCGATCGACTGGATCGAACGAACACGATCGAATCTTCCAGACGACGCAAGACGCCTGGCGCTGGCTCGACAAAAGCGGGCTGGATCTCGCCTCATAGATTCTCCACCGCACCAATAGCCGACGGCACCGCACTTGCTGCCTGGCTTTTGAGCACATCGTCGAGACTGCGCCGCAGCCAAAGAAAGCGCGTCCATTGCGTCTCTGCCGCCGGTGCGATTGTCGTCAGCATCCTCGGCTCAGACGGTTCCTTGCAGGGCCAGCCAGGCAGGGTTGCAAGCCAGTCGTCATTGTAGACAGTCTCGGCATGGCGATGGCCTTCGTCAGGCATGATGACCGCGACCTGTGCGTCCGGAAGGGTCGTTGCAACCCACCGCGCCACCAACGCAGCGGCGCCGCTGGTTGGCCCCATGAAGATGCCGTGCTCGCGCAACAAACGGTGCACGCTCAGATACGCCGGATAGGCGCCGACCCAATGGATCTCGTCGACAAGCTCATGCCTGACGTTTTTCGGCAGAACGCTGTTGCCCAGGCCCCGCAGCATACGTTTGCCGACGGGCTGCCCGAACAGAATGCTGCAATGGGTATCGACGGCAAACACCGTCAGATGGGGAAAGACCGTTCGCAGAAAGGACGCGGTGCCGCATAGCGAGCCGCCCGTCCCGACGCAGCCGACCAGACAATCAACCTTTCCCATTGTCCGGATGAAAAGTTCAGCCAGCCGCGCATAGGCGAGCCAGTTTCCCGGACTGTCGTATTGCTGGGTCCAGAAGCCATCCGGCTCCTTGCCCAGGATTTCCTGCAGGCGCTCAAGCCGGCCAGGCTGATTGCCGTCACCGCGGGGATCGTCAAGTGCGATGACCGTGGCGCCGATGCGCTCCAGCCGGGCTTTGTATTTGGCGTCGATAAGGGTCGAAGCGGTGACGAGGGTAAGGCGATAGTCACGCGCCGCCGCGAGCAGCGCCACTGCCATGCCGAACGTGCCTGACGTCGTCTCGACAATGTGGGAGCCTGCCTTCAATTCGCCATTCGACTCTGCCCGATCCAGAATGTAGCGGGCCGGCATCAGCTTCATCAACGGAAAAGCCGCCGCCACCAGATTTGGCGCCAAGCGAGCAAGGCGTGGGGTCTCGAGATCCCTGAAATAGTCAACTGCCACGGTCACCATGTCCAGCCCTCCGCATTGACCAGATGGACCTCGACGTCCTGGAAGCCGGCGCGTCTTATCTGTTGTGCGGCCAAAGCTGCCCGTCGCTTCAGATTCGATGCGAAAAGATCGAAAATCAGACCAGACAACGAGCCGCTATGGGCGACTTGCACCCCGCACGCCCCGGCTCGCCTGGCGATTTCGGCGATCTCGTCGAAGCCCTGTTTCGGCAAGTGCCGTTGACTGATCAAGGCGCTGGCCGAGGCGGCGCGTCCGAGAAGATTTGGGTCCTGACGGTAAACCGCGCGCGCCACCAGCGCCCGAAGCACGCCGAATTCCTGGATTTCGGCACTGTCGTAGCGCGCTGGCGGCAGCTGCAATGTGTCGACCGGGACGCCGCCATTCGCCTTGAACCCGACCAGTAGCAGCGGCGGCAGCGAGCCGCCGAAATTCTCGATCACCGTGCCCTCGCGTTGCGCGAACAGGACCGCATGCTCATCGAATGCGATCGCGTCGCTGGCGCGCTCGGCGGCAACGGCGAGACGCCCGATGCTCGAGGGCCGCAACTGGACCTTGAGGGCTGCGGCCACAGCGCGAATGGAAGCGACGACGTCCGCGGTCGATGAGCCGTAGCCGTGCCCCACGGGAATCGAGCTTTGAAGTGTCAGCACGCCACCACCGGTCACATTCAAGAAATCGAGCGTGAGCCGCGCGGCTGCCGACGCCTTGATCTTATGATCGGGGTGGACAATGACCGCATCGCCGTCGGTTCTGGCAAAGGTCGCCTCGGACCTCAGACCGGCGATCGGCAGCGTGACGAGCCCGCGATGAAGGCGCCCGCCATCATCCTTGAAGACGCCTTGGATGAGCTCGCCGTGATGCGCGATCGCCGCTCCCGTCCCGATCGAAGACCGCAGCGTTTCACGGCTCATAAGATCGCCGCCAGCCATTTCCATTCCCCCCACGGTTTTCTCGCAGCGGAGGAAAATGGCGCCGACGGCTGACACCCGCTCTCAAGGAATTCCGGTATTGACGGCTTCCTATCGAACGAGCCGGCCGGGAGGCGCGTGATCGATTGTCAGGCGGCGGAGCCGAGGTGCCTCAGCGGCCGGCCAACCGAAACCGCCTGCGCTGCAGCCATGATCCCTTGCGCATCGATCCCGTAATGCCGGTAGAGATCAGCGATCGTACCAGTCTGGCCGAAATGCTCGACGCCCAAAGCGCGCGTGCGGTGGCCATGGACCGACCCCAGCCAGGCGAGCGTCGCGGGGTGCCCGTCCAACACCGTCACGATGGCGCAGGACGCCGGAAGACCGGCAAAAAGGCGCTCGACATGACTTGAAGCACGCGGATGGCCGTACTGGCGCGCCCGGGCCGCGGCTGACCAGCCGGCGTTCAGCCGATCGGCCGAGGTCACGGCCAGAAGCCCGACATCGCGCCGGTTGCCGGCCATCAATCCCAGCGCCTGTACCGCTTCCGGCCCGACTGCGCCGGAATAAGCTATCACCAGGTCGGCGTTTGGCCCGGGCGCGCGCAGCCAGTAGGCGCCATCGACGATGTCGCGCGCCAGCTTACTTTGCATCGGGCGTGTCGGCTGCTCGATCGAGCGCGTAGAGAGCCTCAAGTAGACCGAACCTCCGGTCTGATCGCGCAGCCAGGTATGGTCGTCAGGCTCGGCTTCGCCGGTACGCTGCATGTAGTCGAATGCCCAACACAGAATGATTGCCAGTTCATCGACATAGGCAGGCTCGAACGTCGCCAGACCGTCCTGCGCCATGCCGATCAGCGGCGTGGCGATCGACTGATGCGCTCCGCCTTCGGGAGCCAGCGTCACGCCGGAGGGCGTCGCCGCTAGGATAAAGCGGGCGTCCTGATAACAGGCATAGTTGAGCGCATCGAGACCGCGCTCGATGAAGGGATCGTAGAGCGTGCCGACGGGAAGCAGGCGCTCGCCGTGAAGCGAGTGCGATAGCCCGAGCGCCGAAAGCATCGTGAAAAGGTTCATCTCCGAAATGCCCAGTTCGATATGCTGTCCCGACGGCGCAAACGTCCAGTTGAAGGTGGAGGGAATGCGCTCCTGGCGGAAAATGTCCGCCTGGTCGCCGCGCGCGAACAGACCCCGCTTGTTTACCCAGGCGCCGAGATTGGTCGAGACGGTGACGTCGGGGGATGTCGTGACGACACGGCTTGCAAACTCGCTGTCCGATTTTGCGATCTCGTGCATCAAAAGCCCGAAACCTTGTTGTGTCGACATGGCCGGCTGAGCGCCGAAGCCGATGCGCGCTGGCACCGGAACAGCTGGGGCTTTGTGACGACGCGGGGCTGGCTGCGCAAAAGGCGACGACGCGAGGAAGGATCGTATCGCAGCCTCGTCATAGGCAAGGCCCTCGAACATGTCCCATTCGCGGCCCTCGCGGACTCCCATGCGTTGCCGCAGCACGTCGACCTGCGCCGGTGTCATCAGTCCGGCGTGGTTGTCTTTGTGGCCGGCGAGCGGCAGGCCAAAGCCCTTGATCGTATAGGCGATGAAGCAGGTCGGACGATCATGTCCGCGCGCTTCCTCGAAGGCATCGATGATGCTCGCCAGATCGTGGCCGCCGAGATTTGCCATCAGGGCCGCAAGCTCATCGTCGCTGCGCTTCTCGATCAGACGGCTGACCGGTCCTTGATCGCCCAGATCGTCCAGCAGGCGCCTGCGCCAGGCAGCGCCGCCCTGGAAGGTCAGCGCGGAATAGAGCTGATTGGGGCATGCATCGATCCAGGTCCGCAGCTTTTCGCCGCCCTCTTCCTCGAAGGCGGCCTGTTGCAACGTCCCATGTTTCAGGATCACCACATCCCAGCCGAAGTTGCGAAAGATGGATTCGAAACGCTGCCACAGGCCTTCGCGCACTACCGCGTCGAGGCTCTGCCTGTTGTAATCGACGACCCACCACGTGTTGCGCAGGCCGTGCTTCCAGCCCTCGAGAAGCGCCTCGAAGATATTGCCTTCATCCATTTCGGCGTCGCCGAGCAGGGCGATCATCCGGCCTTCCGGCTGGTCAGTCTTCCAGCCTTTTGCCCTGACATAATCCTGGACCAGGGAGGAGAACAGGGTCTGTGCCACGCCCAGTCCAACCGACCCGGTCGAGAAATCGACATCGTCAATGTCCTTGGTTCGGGACGGATAGGATTGCGCGCCGCGATAGCCACGAAAATTCCGCAGCTGCTCAAGCGTCTGCTTGCCGAACAGATATTGGATGGCATGGAAAACCGGGCTGGCATGCGGCTTGACGGCGACGCGGTCCTGCGGCCTCAGGATCTGGAAATAGAGCGCCGTCATCAAAGTCGCGGCGGACGCCGATGACGCCTGGTGGCCGCCGACCTTGAGGCCGTCCGCCGACGCCCGAAGATGATTTGCGTGATGGATCATCCAGACGGCCAGCCAGAGAACCTTGCGCTCAAGCTCGGAAAGGATCGTCATCGTCGGCTCCTGTGAAATCGCGGCTCAACGATACCTGCGTCGATCTTCCGAATGTGACTATTCTTGCGCAAACCGATCGATGATATTGGCTGATCCAGCCAATTACGGCGCCCGAACGAGGCAAGCATGCCAAATCCAGCGCTCGACGCAATCGACCTGAAGATCATCGCCGCGCTGCAGAAGAACGCCAAGGCGACTTCGAACGACCTCGCCGAAGCCGTCGGTCTGTCGCCCTCGCCTTGCGCGCGGCGCGTCAGGCTCCTGGAGAGCGCCGGCGTCATCAAGGGCTACACCGTGGTCGTCGACCAGAAGAAGCTCGGCCTGCCGATCAGCGCTTTCGCGTCGATCAAGCTTGAACGGCAACGCGAGGACGATCTCGACCGTTTCTCGCAAGCCGTGCTGCGCTGGCCGGAGGTCGTCGACTGCTATCTGATGACCGGCCAGCGCGATTACCTGATGCGCATCGTGGTGCGCGACCTCGAGGCCTATGAGCGGTTCATCAAGGACAAGCTGACGCGGCTGGACAACATCGCTTCGATCGAAAGCAGCTTTGCCCTGGGCCAGGTCAAGCGCTCGGAAGTGCTGCCCATTTGAACGAGCAAGTATTCTGCGACGGCCCTGACGGCGGCAACTGAAGCGAGGCTGGGCACCCGTCACCTACCCGATAGTATTTCACCCACAGATGCATTCCCCTCGTGCCACACGCGAGAGCTGCGGCAATCCCTATTTCGGCCTTGCCGACACATGTCAAACAAATTTGCCAAGTGCCGACAGGTACTCCGTTATCCGACGTTCAGCTACGCTGGGCACCATCAAGATTCCGGCTGCCGTGGCTGTAAGGGACGTCGGCCAAGCAAGCTTTATTTCGCTGCTCGATAAGAACGGGAAAGCGCTTCTTCACTTGGACGTAGGCTTCCAATCGACTCACGTTTCCGAAACTCTTCCGATCTGATTCATCGGAGAAGCCGGTGCAAGTGTTGTCCCACTGGGACTGGGATCATGTCCACGCCGCTTTGTTCTCCGCCACCGCGGGTTGTACAGGAACGCAAAGCAATCCAAGCGCTTTCCAAATTGACAAGCGGTCGAATTGCTTTGCTTGCGGTGATGCCGACTGTCAATTTCTGGCGTCGCGATATGCTCATTACGGGCGACATAGGCGGTCAGCGATCATGAAGCGTGGTCTGCGTCCAAGCGGCAAAGACCGCCGCCAGTCACGGAAATCCCTAACCTTCATTGAGCGCTCGGTTGCGCATGCAGAGATAGGCTCAACTTTGCCAGCTTTTCTCCATGCTCGTTGCGGATTTCGATGAACAACTCCTGGCCATTGAGGTCCTTAAGGAATTCTCTCGTCAGGTCTACCAGACCTTCTATGGCCTGATGACGCGCGCTCCCGATCCCATCGCATCCGATGCCTACCTCATCCTTGAGGACAACGTCGCGATCACCGCTATCAAAGAAGTATCTCGCCATCGCACCAGCTCGCCATCAGAATGTTGTTGCGGTCCTTTGATGCAAGTAGGTGGCGTCAAAATCTCCGGCTCGGACGAGCCCGGCCCAATCAACAGCATGGAATCGGGTGCCCTCGGTAAATATGAGCCCGTTGCGTCGCAGCTCCTGAAGCACTCGGTTCACGTGGACAGTCGACAGGCCCAACGCGTCGGCAAGGGCTGCCTGCGTGACCGGGAGATTGGCTACATGATCTTTGATAATCCCCATCGAGTGAAGGCGGACGATCAGTTCGCACAATATGTGAGCCATACGGGTATAGGCGTCGCGCCTTCCAACGTTGGTAACCCATTCTCGGTATATCGCTGCGTCGATCAGCGTCGAGCGCCAAAATATAGCGGCTATGGAGGCATGTCGGTCGCAGATGGCTCGCATAGCATCATGCCGCATGAAGCCCAGACTGGCGCGCGCGAGCGATGAAAAGGTGCAGTCCAGAACCGAGAGATGCATACCGTGCAGATCGGGAATATCTCCCGGAACAAAGAAGGACGTGATCTGCCGTTTGCCGTCGCCGGTAAGCTTGGTGGATCCCACCAAGCCCTCCAAGACCACAAATGAATGAGTAGGTCGATCGCCCTCGCGTACAATATCCTCGTTTGCATGATAGTCCCTCTTTGAAAGCGGAATGCCTTCTAAAATAGCTATATCTGACTGGGTCAGATCGGAGATGTTCTGAAGCTTACGGATCAAAACGTTCGGGGAAAGGACATGTGCCAAGTTGGATGACCGGGTTGAGTTGCGTACCGAACTTGGATCAGGCGCTAATGTTCCATTTGGCGGGCGGCTTTGCTGCCAAGCGCGAGCTTGGAATGTCTTACGAGCGCAGTCCCGGCGGCCTCGGCTTGTTGGTGATGGCTTTGGCCTCTCGGACGAGCGAAGACCAATTCGTGCCGAGTAGAGAGACCAACTCTCGCGCTTGTGCCTCGGTAATGCTGGTTTCTTCCAGAAGCCCATGCACGAGGTCGCGGCCCGAGGTAATCGGCATAAGCGTGGTTCCAAAGAGCCATGATCGCAACGACAGGTAACGACGTCGTTCGATATTCGTTCCGCTCATCCGTTGGTTTCTAAGCGGCGTTCGCGCTTGCACCGCCCCCTGGCGGCTGCCAATCCATGTAGGCGGGTGCCGGAGCGCACAGACGCGATCCTTCACGTCCTGATCTTCTTTGATTGTGCGGGTGGGATCGAGCTGTTGCGTTGGCGTGACTGGCGGGCATTCGTGATCTGACGATGAACGGACGGAGGGAAATTCAGTAAATCCCTAGGACAATGACGAGTATGATTCCGATCGCCGCTAAGGTCATGACCGCGACCATGGCGGCCTCAAACGGACCGACGCTATTTCTCACGAAATTCATGGTGCCTCCCCGCATGCCACTATGCCTTTGCTGAACCTCCAAGCTAGGCCGTGACCTGTTCCCGCCGAATAACACATGTTATCGGGGCATGAAGAAACTGTTCTAAGCTTGCGCACCACTGAAATTGCTGAAGTCGAGTCTTGGCGAGAGCTGCGCCGCCTCCCTGCTCAAGGGAGTTTTCGTGAGCTCTAGAAGGCATCATCGTCTCGTCACCGATAGTTTGTGCACCCGGAACCTTTGCATCGCGGTTTGCGTGCATGGACAGAATTGATCCTGCTCCAACGGCCTCTCGCCCGGAACAGGAGTCTTGGCGGCATTAGATCGGAAAAAAATGAATGAGACTATCATAGGTAATCGCGTGCCGCACCTGACGTCGCGTAAACGCCGGATCAACGGGCTTTTCGGGAGCGGACGTCATGCTGTATCCAGGTCGGTTTTTGGAGGCGAGCGAAATCGAGATGCTAGCTCGGGTTCTTCGGGCGATCTGCGCTGAGCGCGGCATTTTATCCGCTTCGGAACAAGGGGAACGCTTAGCGTCCCATTTGCTCAAGCTTTTTATGAACGGCTTGACTGGGGAGCACGAGTTGCTTGACGCCGAGAGGAACCTGGCTCGACGGCATGGCCAGTCGCTCCAGCGGCTTTCTGGCGGTCACGTGTGGACGAGGGAGGCCGCGTGAATTCGACGTGGATCATTCAACTCGCTGAAGATATGAAATTTTGGCGCAACGCTGCAATCAGGCCCAATACGCCACGAGATCGATGCCGCAATCGCTAGAGCGGTTGAGCGCAATAAAAGCATGCTCTCGGGTCCAGATTTGGAGCGGTTCCGATAGGCGGCAGAAGGGCCAAATATCGCCACTCGTTCGGATTGCGCGGCATGCGATTACTAGCGCCCAAGTTTGGCACGGAGCGCAATAATCTAGAGTTCAGTTTGCTCGGGTCCGGGGGGACAGAAGCGCAGTGGCCTTCAAGAAATACAGCGGCGTATACGCGCCTTGCGATCTCGACATCCTTCAGAGGGTATTCGACCAACTGTGCAGAGAGCGACGTCTGGCCCTCAAAGACGAGGAGCAGAGGGAATGCCTTGCGTGCGAAGTTATCGCAGCCTTCGATAAGGGAATCACTGACGAGACGGAATTGTGGAAATTGCTTTCAAAGCTCCGAATTGCCAAGAAGGCCTAGTCTAGGCACCTGCCAATATTTGGCCGCCTAGGTATGGCCATTAGCGTCCGAGCGGTAGCTTCCGACGCCAGTTCTTCCTCGTCTCTAATGCCTGCCTGATAGCTTGCTATAACGCGAGACGCGAGCGCTTCACGTCGCTGAAGCGATTGACCATCGGTTTCAATCTTCGAGCACGCGTGCCAACAAGGCGATCTCGGCCGAACTGAACACGCCAGCTTGGTTAGCTCCTTGAGGAATCGGTATGCAGAGCTCCCTGAGCGGAATACATGAGAAACTAATCTCATTTGATGTTTTGACGCAAAGCAAAAAACCCCGGCGGAAACCTAAGGCGCGGCTACGCGCCATCTCAGAACACGAACGACCGAGGGACTCTCGAACGCGAGACACCAAAATCCAAGAGTTGATCTCGCGCAGAGCACGGTGCGCCGGTCAGGCTTCCAGCCGGATGCCCACGTCCTTGGCTGCAGCCCAGGTTCTTGGAACACACCACGCCTGGAAATGAAATCTTCAGGATAGTTTGACACGCTTGGGCTGTACGGAACTCCGGGTGGGGTCCGAATGGGTGGTCAGGAGAAAGCGTAAGGCCTCTCGACTGTGTCAGATCTTACGCACATCGATGTGCAGGATGATCCTGCCTTAATTGCTGAAGTCGACCGGCTTCTGGCGCGCCGAACGCGCGACATCCGCCTCAAAGGTGAGGTCAGGCGTCTGTTTCGGGCACGGGTCTGGTCGCAAACGGCGAAGATCATCCGTGCCTGGATGATCTGGGTGGCCGTGCTGGATGTGCTAACGCTGGCGCTCAACATGCTGGTGCTCCCAACCGCAACCGCGCAATCTATGCTCCTGCCTGGAGCCATTATACCGCCTGCCGTCATCGCAGTGGTGCTCATATGGCGGAAGCCGCGCCCTTCCTGGCTCGAAGGGGGGTCGCTGATTACAGGTATGTTCCTGATTTTGCTGTCCGTGGCCTTGGTCGGCGTAGCCGCTGGCGGCGAGTTCTATGAACGGCAATTGAACGTCATGCTGTTCGTAGCCATTACAGCTATCATCATCTTTGGCATCCCGCTCGTCTGGACAGTCGCGATTGCGGCGCTGGCGCTCGGACTGTATCTCGTGTTTCAGGTGCAGAATCCGGCCATTGAGCATGGCAGCGCGATCGATGGAACGCTGTTCTTCGCCAGCGGTCTGTTCGCGACGGTTGCAGCCCGTCGCATCATGACAATTCTCGCTCAAAAGACTTTCCTGTTTGAGTTGCGCGACCGCCGCAGGGCCGCCGAATTGGCCAAGGCGAACGATCGGCTGGAACTGCTGGCGAAGACCGATCCGCTCACGGGCATCGCCAACCGGCGCTGGATGACGGAAACGCTCGACCATCTGTGGGGAACCGAGCAACGCTGCCTCGACGGGGCCGCGATGCTGATGTGCGACATTGATCACTTCAAGAAGCTGAACGATCACCTCGGCCATGCCGAGGGCGATCGCTGTCTGGTGGAGGTCGCCAACATTATCCAGGAAAACGTCAGGCGCGATCGAGATCATGTTGCCCGCTACGGTGGGGAAGAGTTCCTCGTGCTGCTGCCCGGGGTGACAGAGGAAGAGGCTGTCTCAGTGGCTGAACGGGTTCGTAAGAGCGTTGAGGCCGCCGCTTTGCCCAACCCAGGATCGCGCGTCTCGCGCAGCGTCACTCTCAGCATTGGAGTTGCAGTTCAGACCGCTGACGAAGCCATTTCACCGGAGCAGCTACAGGGTAAAGCGGACGCCGCACTCTATTTGGCCAAGCAAACCGGCCGAAACCGAGTGCTGCTCCACACACCCGACCCAGCGGGACGTAAACATATTCGCTCGACACGGTGATGCTCTCGATCGGGTCCGCGGTGGGCCGTTCCGGAATATGTTGGCATTTCAATCTAAGTGAGTTGAATGTGCGTATTCATCATGGCTAAGCCAAGCGCCGCTCGGTGACCTGCAACGCGCGGCTCGCAGCATTGGCGAACATGACTCGCCATTCGAAGGTTAGCGATTCCCCTGATCTCCACGCCGTCGGCCGCCGCAGTTTGGGTTCGTCAGGCTCGCAATCTCACCAACCCTCCCCGTCATGCCGACAAGCCAACATCGGAGGACAACGGCTTGGCAGCGGTAGTACGACGAGGACATTAAAACTCCGGGTATATTGTTAACCGCTGAGAAACCATATCTTGCGGCTCATGCTTCTGCGCGGAAACCCTCCGTACCTCGGGGCGTACTAATTTGAGTAACGGCAAATGGCTTGTTGCAGGTGCTCAAAGCAACGACAGGAGAATGTTATGGCCAGCGTCTTCGGAAAACTTGCTAAAACTTTCGCGGGTGGTGCTGTCATCGCGATTATGTGCGTGTCGGCAAATGCAGCCGGAATTGGCGTCAGCGCATCAGTCGGCGGCAGTGGAGGTGTTAATGCCGGGGCTGGGGCCTCCTTGGCCGGCTCCAACGGGGTGAACGCCGGGCTCGGTGCCTCCATTGGCGGATCAAGTGGTGCCAATGCCGGAGCTGGTGCTTCCGTAGGCGGCTCTAATGGGGTGAACGCAGGCGCTGGGGCGACAGTGGGCGGTGCGAGCGGCGTCACGGCTGGCTTAGGCGCTACGGTAGGCGGCACCAGTGGGACGGGCATCGGAGTTGGTGTTGGGGTCGGCGACGGCGTTACTGCCGGAGTCGGGGTAGGAACCAATCCGAGCGGCCTGACAAGCCCGGTTAACCCGACGCCTCCAAAGGTGGCCAGCGCTGTCTCTGGCTTGTCCGGCACTCAATTGGCTCGGATGAAAAAGCGTTGTGTCGAAGTGCTGGGCAGTCAGGACAGCTACGATCGGGACCTGCGCCAACTGTGCCTGATGATTTCGCGCCGATAGTCTGGCCTGCAGGACGGAAGTGTGAACAGGCAGGAGGCCCGTTGTGACACTCTCCTTCCTCCAGCCGGTTGGAAGTCCGCTGCAGCTAAGCGGCGGGCTTTTCGCCATCCGCGGTTCGTTCTGTGATGTTTTCGTGATAAGAAGCGAGCGGCTTCGGGGTCGATCGGCGCTGATTGCGCCCGGAGGAATCTACGTTGTCGAACAGGGAACTCCGTGGCGAACATCGGAAGCGCGTCCTCAAGGGCGCGACGATCATCACCAGCATAACGAACTCGGAAACCACCTGCACGATCCGCAATCAACACGCGGATGGAGCAGAATTGACAGTGCCGGCCGAAACAAGGGTCCCGTCAGAATTTCTACTCTACGTGCCGGTTGATGGGATCGCCTATCGATGCGTGATGCGCTGGCGGAAGAACGACAGGATCGGCGTTCAATTTACCGGCACCGAAAGCAAGCCGAAGCTTCACTATGGCTGACGGATCGATAATGTTCGGCGTGGCCTTCAACGGATATCGGAATGAACAAAGCCATCCTATGGGTATGTGGGATCGGAATGGTCCTGATCCTTCCGTATGTCCTCCAGCACAATGGGCTGATCAGATTCTAAGCCTCTACGTGACCGGCGGACTGGTGGTCAGGAAAAATATTTCGGTTCCTAGCGCGTCAATTCTCGACAGGCGGCCCGTCCTGGGCGACCTCGGCCCTTGCCGCAGCGCGAATGAGCTTCGCCTCTCGCACGAGCGAGTTCCAATTCATACCAATTAGGAGGGCAAGCTCGTAGGCCTGCGCCTCAGCAATACCGGTTTCTTGAACGAGCTTTTGGACGATCGGTATCGTCTGGTTTTTGTCTGACATTGGCTGGGAATCTCTTTTCCCCCAGCGGCCGCAACTTTCAAACTCGGATTTGGTTCCCAAGGCATCGAACAAAAAAGTGTCCCATCATAGAACGCATTCACGATTTGATGATTTAAGCGAAGCAGTCGATCCGCCGAGGTGTAGCTGCTCTTTCGTCCCGGAAAGCCCGTCGCTTACGCTCATTAGCTGCGACGGGCTTTTCTTTCGATCGAAAACCATCCCTTCCTAGCGCGCCGCAGCCTCGAATGCGACGCGGACGTCATCGACAGGACCCTGCCGTGCTCTTTCTTACAGTCAAGCCGCCGTTTGAGCAGCGGCTCTAAACGGATGGCTCATGGTGAAAACGTCCGGCCTAATGCCGACTTCAACCTGTTTCCATGTAACTGGATGCGCAATCGGAAAGCCGGGCCGCGATCGAGGTGAGAACGCACCAACTGCGGTATTGCCTCGGCCGTTGCGAAGGTAATCTAGAAAAATGTGGCCTCTCCGCGCTGCCGGGTCGGCTGACAACAGGTACCGGTCAGGATCGGCATCAACGAGACATTGGGCCAGCGATTTGGCCAATTGCCGCGCCCTGTCATGAGTCATCTTCGCGGCGAGCGGTGCCATTAAGTGAATACCTTTGCCGCCGGTGAGCTTCGGCCAGCTGTCCAAGCCAGTTGCTTCCAAGATCGCGCGTAGCGACAGCGCGGCTTCGATCACCGCATCCCAGGAGACGCCCTCGCCAGGGTCGAGGTCCAGGACAAGCCGGTCGGCATGTTCAATGTCGTCAATCGTGGCATTCCAAGGATGAAGCTCGATGACATCCATTTCGATCAAGCCGAGCAGTCCGTCAAGGTCATCCACCCAAACCCGGACACCTTCGCCACCTTCGCGTTTTTGCACCCGCAGCTGGTGCACCGACGCAGGGATCGGCGGCAGCGGCCCCTTGTGATAGAAGGTGGCCCCGTACGCATGGCGAACCAGCTTCAATGGTCTTCGGCCCAGATGAATCAACGCTCGGTCGGCCACCCGCCGCCAGTAGCCCAAAAGCTCTTCCCTGGAAGGTGCAACCGCATCGGGTAGCAGCTGGAGAATGTTCTCGCCAGGAACGCCATGTTGGCTCTCCAACCTGCGCTTGGAGGGCGACGGCGGCTTCGCTGGGATCACAGCGAGATCCTCGCGCAATCCCTTGAACACCGCCTCGCGCAAGATACCCCGGTCGGTCACGCCACTGAATTGCACCTCAGCCGGCACCTCCGGCCGCACCCAAGTTGCTTTAGGCTTTTTGATGGGTTCCGAAAGAGGCGATTTGCTGATGATGAGCGGATCGAGCCGCTCGCGAACTCGCCGGGCTGCCTCCAGCGTATAGCCGCTTTGCGCTTTTCCAGCATAAAGCAGCCGCTCGCCCTCCCATCTGCCGATATACAGGGAAGCAACGCGGCGCGGCTGCGCGCCAAGCTTTTCGACGAAAGCCACAATCGGGAACGTGTCGCTCTTGACGCACTTCACCTTGAGCCAGCTCGTTTGGACACCGGAACGGTAGGGAGAGTCAGCCCGCTTTGAGACCACCCCCTCCAGGCCCATGCGGCAGGCATGGTCGAACACGTCCTTGCCGCTAATGTCCAGGTGTTCGACAAAGGTCAGCGTTGGAGCCGTTTCCTGCAGGAGCCTGTGCAGAGCAGCTTTGCGCTCAATCAGCGGCTGCTGTCGAATGTCTCGGCCGTTGAGGTACAAAAGATCAAACGCAAAGAACATGAGCTTCGGCGAGCTCGGGTTTGCCAGCTCCCGCTCGAGAGCCTGGAAATCCGGCAAGCCAGTCTTGCCGAGGACGACCGCTTCGCCGTCGAGGATTGCGGATTTGACCGATAGGTTCGCCGCCGCCTGGACGATCCGTTTGTACCGATGCGACCAGTCATAGCCCCGACGGGTGAAGGCACGTGCCGCGCCACCTTCAACGATAAGCTCGGTCCGGTAGCCATCGTATTTGATTTCGTGCAGCCAGTCCGTATCGGCAGGAGCGCTCTCGACCAGCGTCGGTGATTGGAACTCGATGAAGGCGAGGTGACCGGTCAATTTACGCATGCACTCGAACTCCTGAACCGGGATTCAAACCGGGCCGGAGCAATCGGTTCCGAAGATTTTAGCAAAATTGAATATGATCCCCGCCGCCGGCGCGGTTCGCTGCTACCTCTGGAAGTTCTTAGAAACCTTGTAGGCGATGATCGTGCGCTGAGCCTTATCCGCTCAACGGCCAATCCAGCGGTGAGCCGCCTCTCGCTGCCTCGCGTCGGCAATATTTTGTACATATCTTGTATATCTATATTGACGCATTGGCGGCCCTCAACGTAGCGTTGAAGGGCTGGGGCCGAACCCCTGCGCGCAACTTAATCTCACGGGAGGACTGCACGATGAAATTTCGAGCCCGATCGGCCGCCATTGGCCTGGCCTGCATCGCCTATGCCGCGATCGTTGGATCCGTGCTGCCGGCCACGGCGGAAACAACTAAGGAACGCGTCTTGAGAGAGGGCAGGATCGTGATCGGCATCCACAACCGCTCGCCATGGGGCTACAAGAAGGAGGAAACCGGCGAGTTGCTCGGCTGGCATCCGGACCTGCTCAGAGCCGCGTTCGCCGACCTCGGCGTCAAGCAGATCGACTTCCAGGTCACGGAGTTCGGCGCGTTGATCCCTGGCTTGATGGCCGGGCGTTTCGATGCCGTGGCGTCCGGCTTGTCGATAACGCCGCCGCGATGCCAGCAGGTCGCCTTCGGCGCTCCCGACCTGAGGCAGGACGACGCGGCGATCGTACTCGCCGGCAACCCCAAGGCGATCCATAGCTATGCTGATCTTGCCAAGAAATCCGACACGATCATGGGCGGCGGCCGCGGCAGCAACGTCATCCAGAACGCCATCGCCGAGGGCGTCCCTCAAGATCGCATCCTGCAGTTTCCCGACATCGAGACCAACATCGCGGCACTGCGCGCCGGCCGCATCGACGCCGCGGTATTTTCGTCCCCGACTGCGATCGGGCTGCTGGCCGGCAAAAAGAGCCCCGATCTGGAGCGCGCCAACCCATTCACGACCGACGAGAAGTCGATCAGCTACGTCGCGATCGCGTTCAGGAAGGATGATGGCGACCTGCGCGACCTTTACAATCAGGGGCTGGCCAAGGTCATGTCGAATGGCACGATTGCCAGCATCATGGCGAAGTACGGATTTGGCCCCACGGAAAACGTGCCGCCAGGATTGACGACCTCACAGTTGTGCGGAGCCGCCAACTGACCGGGTCGGCAACGGGAAGACGTACAGCAATCAACAGGACCTGAAGGCGCCGCGCGAACTCCGCCGGCGCCTTCGCCCGCGGGCCCTCACATCACTATCGCTCGGGATCGCCGGGTGGCGCGATGTCCTCGGGGATTTCCTGCCGCAAGCTCGGCCCCTTGGCCAGCCGCCTGCCAAGCGCGGAGACGAAAGCTTCATAACGCTCGCTTGCCTTGGCGCGCGCTGCCTGGGCCATCGGCTCAGGCAAGGCCGGAGTGGTGGCAAGCCAGAAGCGGACGAATACCGCATGGGTTTCAACCGAGATGCCGACGTCGCGCTCCAACCGCGCGATCCGGCGATCGATCCGGTCGAGACGTTTGGAGATCGCCGCCTCCCGTTGCGCGTCGGCATCCGGAGAGAGGAACGAGGCGATCGCCGCTTCAGCGATGAGCGACTGCGAGCGATCGCGCCGGGCGGCATAATCGACCAGCAAGGCCATCACGGCAGGGTCGAGATAGACGGAAATTTGGACCTTCTTCTTTCTTGCTGTCACGACCTTCACAGCTCCATGCCGTCGTCCGGATCGAGCGCGATCTGACGTGCCACGCCCCGAACAAGGCGAGCCATCCGGGTGCTGCTCGATGCGAGATCATCCGTCTCGTCAGGCGCTTCGATCTCGAATTCGTTGACGGGCGGCAGCTCCGCTGCAGCCGGGAGAAGTCGATCGAGCTCGGGCTGACGTCGCAATTCGGACTCGGTCGATTCCTCCTGAACTTTCGCCACGGCAGTTGCCGCTGCCATACCAGATGGGGGGAGCGGCAACGGAAGCGCCGTCCAATCGTCAGGCTCCGGCTCGGCTCGAGCCGTGACAGCCGGTGGCGGCAAAATGCGCTTCCGCAAGCGTGGGTCTTCGAAATAGCGCGCCTTCTTCGCCCGGATCGGCGGCGTGCCGGCCAGCATGACGATCTCGTCGCCTGCCGGCAGTTGCATGATCTCGCCGGGCGTCAGCAATGGTCGCGCCGTCTCCGAGCGCGACACCATGAGATGACCGAGCCAGGGCGAGAGCCGGTGACCGGCATAGTTCTTCATCGCCTTCAGCTCGGTCGCGGTGCCCAGTGCATCGGAGACGCGCTTGGCGGTGCGCTCGTCATTGGTCGCGAAGCTGACCCGTACATGACAGTTGTCCAAAATAGAATTGTTTGGGCCGTAGGCCTTCTCGATCTGGTTGAGCGACTGCGCGATCAGGAAGCTTTTCAATCCATAGCCGGCCATGAAAGCGAGCGCGGATTCGAAGAAGTCGAGCCGTCCGAGCGCCGGGAACTCGTCCAGCATCAGAAGCAATCGATGGCGATCCGTCCTGGCCTGCAAATCCTCTGTCAGACGGCGGCCGATCTGGTTGAGGATGAGACGGATCAGCGGCTTGGTGCGACTGATGTCGGAGGGTGGAACGACGAGATAAAGCGTTGCCGGACGAGGATTGGCGACAACGTCGGCGATGCGCCAGCCGCATGCGCGCGTCACCTGTGCCACCACCGGATCGCGATAGAGTCCAAGGAAGGACATCGCGGTCGAGAGCACGCCGGAGCGTTCGTTGTCGGACTTGTTCAACAACTCACGGGCAGCGCTGGCGATGACCGGGTGCGGACCGCCCTGCCCCAGATGCTGCGTCGTCATCATCGCGGCCAAGGTCGATTCGATCGGCCGCTTCGGATCGGACAGGAATGCCGCGACGCCGGCAAGCGTCTTGTCCGGTCCGGCATAGAGCACATGCAGGATTGCGCCGACCAGGAGCGCGTGGCTCGTCTTTTCCCAATGATTGCGCCGTTCAAGCGAGCCTTCCGGATCGACCAGGATGTCGGCGATGTTTTGCACGTCACGGACTTCCCATTCACCGCGGCGAACCTCGAGCAAAGGGTTGTATGCGTCCGACCGTGCATTCGTCGGATCAAACAGCAGCACACGGCCGTGGCGGGCGCGGAAGCCGGCGGTCAGACCCCAGTTCTCGCCCTTGATGTCATGCACGATCGCCGAGCCAGGCCAGGTCAGCAGCGACGGCACAACAAGCCCGACACCCTTTCCCGAACGCGTCGGCGCAAAGCAAAGCACATGCTCAGGCCCGTCGTGGCGCAGATAGTGAGTTCCATAGCGCCCCAGCACCACGCCGTCGGGGGCAAGCAGGCCTGCCGCCTGCACCTCGCTCCTTTCGGCCCAGCGCGCGGAGCCATAGGTCGCGACCTTCGTCGCCTCGCGAGCACGCCACAGCGACATGCCGATCGCTACGGCGATCGCGATGAAGCCGCCCGAGGCGGCAATCAGACCCCCACGCGCGAAGATGGCCGGCGCATAGGCGTCGTAGAAATACCACCACCAGAAGATTGCGGGCGGGTAATAGACTGGCATGCCGCCGATGACGAACCAAGGCGTTCCAAGCCGCTCCTGATAGCCCAGCTGCCAGGCCGACCATTGCGTCGAGGCCCAGATCGTGAGGAGCACGATCAGGAAGACCACGACAATCTGTCCCCAAAGGACTTTCGTTCCCGACATTCGCTTCTCCTTGTGGCGAGAGGTCAGCAAGGTGACGCGAGATGCAACAGCCGTCTGACGCCGATCGCATCGCATCGTGCCATCGGCAAGGAAGACAGGGAATCGGGAAGCCCAAGAGCCCGGGGCGCGAGCGAGGGCGCTGTCCTCTTGGACTAGGCATTGATTAGCAGACGTCATACGCGACCGCGTATATCTGAGTTCTATACGCATTTGCGTATGCGACAGATTTATACGCGGTCACGTATATTGCAAAGCCATACGCGATCGCGTATATACGCTCCAGGAGACGACCATGACCGACCAGATCGCTCGCAACGAAAAGCAACTCGGCGCCATTCTGCGTCGCGCCCGCAGGCAAGCCGATCTCACGCAAGAGACGCTTGGCAGCCGGATCCACCTGCGTCAGGCCACCGTGTCTCGCCTTGAAGCCGGCGAGCCGGCAGTGCAGCTCAGTACGTTGATGGCTGCACTCTCCGCCCTCGACCTTGAACTCGTCGTTCGCCCGCGCAGCAAAAGCAGCGCGACCGAGATCGCGGACCTGTTCTGATGGCGCGGAGGCCGGCTCACACGCCGCTAAACGTCTTCGTGAACGGTCGGCTGGTGGGCGTGCTGCGCAGGCAATCCACCGGCGCCGTGGACTTTCAATATGCCCGCGAATGGCTGGACTGGCACGGTACCTTCCCTGTCTCGCTTTCGCTTCCCTTGCGGGAGGACCGCTATATCGGCGCGCCTGTAGTCAACGTCTTCGACAACCTGCTTCCCGACAATGACGCCATCCGCAAGCGTATTGCCGAACGTGTCGGGGCGGATGGTGCCGATGCCTACAGCATGCTTGCCGCCCTCGGCCATGACTGCGTCGGCGCACTGCAATTCCTGCCTGATGGCGCCGATCCCGGCAGTCCTGGTAGCAGCGAAGGCAAGCCGGTCAGCAAAAAGGATATCGCCGGGATAATCGCAAACCTCGCTGTCGCCCCGCTTGGCGTCGGCGAGGATGAAGATTTCCGCATCTCGATCGCCGGCGCCCAGGAAAAGACGGCGCTGCTACGCAAGGACGGACGCTGGTATAAGCCCGTCGGCACGGCGGCGACCACCCACATCCTGAAACCGCAGATCGGCAGGTTGCCGAACGGCATCGACCTCTCCAACAGCGTTGAGAACGAATATCTGTGCCTTAAGCTGATCGATGCTTTCGGCGTTCCCGCCGCCAGAACTGAGATCGCCGACTTCGGCGAGCGCCGTACGCTGATCGTCGAGCGGTTCGACCGGTTGTGGGCCGCGGATGGCCGTCTCATGCGCCTACCACAGGAGGATATGTGTCAAGCACTGTCGGTCCCGCCGACACGCAAGTACCAGTCAGAGGGCGGTCCCGGCATGCCGTCGATCATCGAGCTGCTTAAGGGCAGTGACAGGCCCGAAGACGACGTCTCGCTGTTTTTGCGTGCTTGCATAATATTCTGGCTCATTGGCGCGACCGACGGCCACGCCAAGAACTTCAGCATTTTTCTCGGGCCCGGCGGGCGGTTTCGGATGACGCCGCTCTATGACGTGCTGAGCGCACAGCCCAGCCTTGATGCTGGGCAGATCCCTCGCAAGAAATTCAAGCTGGCGATGTCTGCCGGCAAGAGCCGGCATTATTCCATACATGAAATTGTGCCCCGCCATTTCGTGCAGACCGCCGACATTTCCGGCGTGGGGGCGCCCCTGATGCGCAAGATTTTCGAAGACATCTCCGGAAATGCCGAGAGGTGGACCGAGGCCGTGATTTCTTCGCTGCCACGTTACTTTCCCGCGCAGCTCGTCGAGTCGGTCAGATCGGCGATAATCAGGCGCGCGACAATCCTCGCCGAGACACGCTGATCAAGCTCGGAGGGCGGCCGGACAAGAATTCAGGGCCACCCAACCTGGACATTCGATATCGACATCCCCTGCGGCGCAGCTAAGGCTGCCTCTTCTCGGCACCCACCGGATCGCTATCTTCGGAAATCTCTTGGCGCAGCTTCGCGCCTACCGCCAGGCTGTCGCGCGCCGTGACGAAGGCCTCGTAGCGTTCGCCCGCCACCTGCACGCGCGCAGGCGCATAAGTTGACGGGCAAGCCGGCGCGATCGACCAGCGTGGCCCGAGGTGCCGCCGAACACCAAGTCTGCATGCCGCGATTGTGTCGCCGTCCAAGTCGTCAGCACCACGGCTCAGGAAAACCGTGAGCATCTGCTCGCAAGGGCTTTCGCGGCCGACATGGCAGGATCCATCCTTTCAGCTGCTAGAGACCTAGCCCGCGTTTGCGGGCAAAGCTCCAATCGACACCGCCGTCGCCGCGAGTGCTGCCGGTGACATGCTGGCCGAGGCGCTTTTCCAGCGAAGGCGTCCAGGGCACGAGCTGGAACCCGAGGCCATCGTCGATCATCGCGAAACGGCCGGACGCAAGCGCAAAGCGCTGGCTGTAGGTACCGGACACGGATTCGCCAGGTGCGGCACGGTTGAAGGAACGGCCGGATTGGGCCGCGATCCTGCCGCCCAGCGCCTCGAGCTCCCTTCGGCGCAGTGTGTCGATCAAGTTGCCGGCAAAGACAGTCCCGCCCGGCTGCCGCTCGGCCAGCCCCAGCCCGACCAGATGCTCGACGCGCCGATCGAGCGCCTGGCGCACCTCGGCGCCGAAGCCGCCATCGGAAAGAGCCGCCGCAGGACCGGCAAGCGCCTGCCGGTCGAGCCAGGTCGCCCCCTCCGCAACCACCTGTCTGTCGATGTCGAGATCGGAGCGCACGGCAAGCGCCAGCCGCCGCCGACCCTGAGCGTCCTCGAATGTGCGCAGTTCGACGATTGCGCCCGGCACACCGTCGCCCGCCGCCTCGATATCGGCGAGCCGCACGTGATGACACCGGCCGTCGACGCCATCGATGACCGCATAGGCACTGCCGCTCAGTTCGTCATCCAGTCCGCGCTCGATCAGACGGCCGCTAATCGTCTCACCGATGCTCTCAGCGGCAAGCACATAGCTGGCGCTCGCGCGTTCGATATCGCGGACCGAGAATGCGCGATGCATGCGTTTGATGATATCGCCGCGCTCACCCATCGCGCGCAGCGTCGCCTCGGCTCTGTCGCTGAGGATCCATTGGCCAGGACCGAGTTGCTCGGCGAGGCCGAGCGTTTCCAGCCTGCGCAGCCGCCCGATCTTTGGCGCCATGAATTCATCAGGCTGGCGATCCGCATGTGGCGCCAGATCTATGACACCGTTGTCGCGCGCGTCGCGGAGCAACTGGCGGTCGAGCCCGGTCCACCGCTCGGCCTCGACCTGCCGCTCGACGTGCCGGCGGATCTCAAGATCCGACCGGGGGCCGAGCTCCTGCGTGACGAGGTCACTGGCGCGATCGCGCATGCCACGGCTGATATAGTCGCGCGAGATGACCAGGTCCTGGCCGTCGTCGGCCCGGCCGCGCAGGATGACGTGGACATGGGGATTGTCGGTGTTCCAATGGTCCACCGCGACCCAGTCGAGCGACGTGCCGAGATCCTCCTGCATGCGACCCATGAGATCACGGGTGAAGGATTTCAGGTCGGCGATGTCGGCGGCATCCTCGGGCGAGACGATGAAGCGGAAATGATGCCGGTCGTCCTTGCAGCGATCGACGAAATCCGCAGTCGACGCATCGTCGACCTCCGGTCCGAACATTCGGGCTTTCGTGTCGTCGCGTGTGACGCCCTCGCGGCGCAAATAATTGAGGTGGGTCGCCAGCGGCGCGCCACGTTTCGAATGGCGAACCACGCGGGTCTTGATCGTGGCGAGGCGGGAGCGGCCGGTGAGGAAGCGATTGGCTTGAACGCTCGCTGCCCTGCCGCGTCCGAACTGCGAGCGCTTGCCTGTCCCGATCCGGCCTGACCGGGACACGCTGCCGCCAGCCTTTTGCGCTGCCGCAAGCGCCTGGGCGATGAAGGGCCGCGACGATTGAGCTCGCGTCGAGCGAATGCGGCCTGGACGGATACGGAACTCGTGCTCATCAGACACGGCGCCCGCCCTCACCTTGCCATAAGTACAGCAAATACAATAATTTGCATGTTCTCAGCACATTGCGCCGAGGCGCCGCAATGTGCGAGAAACGGCAAAAAACCCAATAAATGCAACCAACCGACCGCAGCACAATGTGCGCCCTTTTATCTTGCCATCCTTCGGTTGTTGCCTTGTACCCTATGCGCCTCAAAGGCCACGACGCCCAAAGAGGCGCCGGGGCGCGATTTGGCGGAGACTTCATCATCGCCGCGATGTCCGGACGTAAGACCCGGTGAACAGTCGGCGCGGCTGCGAACTGGCCGCAAAAAGTTTGCGCACCAACAGTGACGATGAGACCTCGACAGAAGCGTGCTCGCCGGACGAGAGACCGGAATCGGTCAAGGACCCGGACCGCACTATGAACAGCGGCGCGAGGTTCCAAGTGATGGCCTTGGCATGACCGGCGGTGAGCGCGCCGGGCGCATCACCGCCGCGCCACAAAGGGCGAAGCTTCGCAACATAGGCCCGGGTTTCTGCCGGCAGCGGGAGGCCCTTCAAGGAGGCTTCGTAGCGCCCCGGCCCCGCATTGTAGGCGGCCAGGAAGCCCGGTGAACCGTATCGATCATAGAGCTCGCGAAGATAGGCGGTGCCGGCAAGGATGTTGTCGTGCGGATCGTAGGGATCGCTGCCGAGTTGGTGACGAAGACGCAGTTCGGCCCAGGTTGCGGGCATGATCTGCATCAGACCCACTGCACCCTTGCGCGACACGGCGCGTGGGTCGCGGGCGCTCTCGATGTGCATGACTGCCCGTATCCAGAGCTGAGGAATACGGAAGCGATGCGACGCCTCGGCGATATGGGTGGCATATGGATCGTCCGCAGGCATACGTGGCCCCGGGGCGCTCTGTGCGACGGCCTCCGTCATCGCGTGACAAAAAATCAGCATGCCAGCGATAAGCCAACGTGCTTGCCTCCGACCAGGCAACCAACTGACGGGGCGGCTTTCGTGCGCATATTTCGGCGCCGATGGCGCACTCATCGAGCACGCTCCGGCAGCGATTTCGGCCGGATCCAGCGCAGCGACCAGGAACCGTCATCGGAGCGGAAGAGACCGGCGCGGAAGCGTCGACCAAACAGCGGATCCTCCAGTCGGCAGGACAAATAGTCGCCAGCCGTCTGCCCGTTTTCCTTCCAGGCCGCGCCGACCTCCGGGCCGCTGCCATCGCCGATGTGGATGCGAAAATCCGGCGCATTGCCGTTGGACGTCCTGATCGGGACAAGCACCAGCGCGACGTCCACGAGCAGTGTTCGAATGCGTCCGGAGTAACCGGATTCCGTTTCCTGGAAGACGCCGATCTCGGCCATGGACAATCTCCTTCCTTTTGTTGGCTGTGCTGAATTTCAGTTCGCGGGAGCAAGCCAGGTGTAGTGGCCATCGCCCCTCTCGTCGGTCCAAAGCGGCATCGCGCGTCCAACGATCGAGCCCATCGGGAACGGGCCGAAATAGCGGCCGTCGAGACTGTCGTGGACATCCCGGTTCATGGCGAAGATTTGGTCGGCGGCGATGGTGCGGCAGCCCTGCCAGTCAGGCAGCGCGCGTCCTTTGCGATCGCGCTCCAGCGCGGCGCCAACGGCAAACCCGTTCACCGTGATGACGCGGCCGACGCGACAAACTTCCTGTCCAGGAAGCCCTTCGATGTGCTTCAGCATTGGCACGCCGAGCGGAAGGTAGCCGCGTTCGGCGGCGAATCGAGCGACGGTCTCCGGCGGTTCGATGACGGCGAGCGCGCCGGCCGTTGGAACGGCCATTCTCCGGATCGCATAGAGCCCGAGGGGTGCGCTGGCCGATGCGTTCCATAGCAGCAGCGGCGGCATTTCCACAGCAGCTGGAGCGACGATCGCGGCAACGGCTGCAAGCGTCACGGCCATGCAGGCGGCGCGGCTCATGATGTCGCTCGCTTGCGCAACAGAAAGGCCCGGTGCTGCTCGAGCGAATAGACACGCGGCGTTCCGCCGGCAACCAGTCGGTTGTGGGTCTGACACCAATAGTCAGGGGCGGCATCGGCCGGATCAAGGCCGATCGCCTCGATCGCATCGATCAGTTGAAGAACCCGCTCAACCTTGTCCCAGCCTGCGATCTTGAGCAGGATCTCGCCGCCTGGCCGGACGTAAGGCAGCGTCTGGTACGCTTCTGAGGGCAAGACGGCGCGCACGATGTCGATGCGCGAAACGACGGTGCCAAAATCATTCGCCGCCCAGCGCACGAAGGCAAAAACACTGCCCGGCGCAAATCCCACGACGCGACGCCGCGTGTCGATGATCGTCTGATCGGCAGGGCGTCCGAAGCGGATCCGGTGCTCGATCCGCTTCTCGATCCAGATCAGCTCCACAGTCGTGAGGCCGGCGCGCGGCGTCGATTGAGGAGACCGCGTCATGCGTCGCCTCCACCGCGTCGGCCGACAAATCGCGGCTTCTGCTCCCCGCCGTCGATCCGCGGCTGCTCCGCAAGACTGTTAGATTGAGAATTAGACTCCAAGTTAAGAGCGCGATTTTTCGTTTCGGGTCCGTTCCTTAAGGCCGATCGCGGTTCCCGAAAGCACGAGGAGGCGGTTCCCGATGGCACGATAGTTCGGGTTCCCGATGGCACGATCCTGTCAACAGGCGTCGGCACCGGTTCGAAAGCCAACAACACACGGCCGCTGGCTTCGACCTCCGTGAACAGTAGATATCCCGGCAAAGGCTGGCGACGCACGATGTCACGCAGCTCGAAGGCGAAGCGCTTGAGCGGCGAGAGGCTGCCGGATTTCCGATGCAGGTGGCTGATGTCGAAACGCCAGCTGGCGCGCTGGCGCCCGCCATGCTTTCGTACCAGGCGATAGAGCCAACGCTCCAGGCCGCCGGTCAGCCCGAAATAGGCCCGGTCTATCGTCAGGATCAGCGTGTCGTCCATGACGGCGCGATAGAACCAATCAGGCAGGATCATTTCGACGCCAAGCGGGCGGCCGTTTCGACCCGAACGTTCCTGCCATTCATTGATCCACGAGAAGCGATGACGCCGGCCCTCGGCGGGTTGGCGGATGGAGGTGACGACGCTTGTCGACTGCAGGCGATCGAGCGCCGCCTTGAGGCGCAGGTAGTCTCGCTTGGAGACACCGCGGCCGATGAAGGTAAGCATCTCGTATGGCGTCGCGGCCATCAGGCGGGATGTGCGCAATCCGGCGTCCCGCGCGCTGACGATCTGGCTAGCGGCCCAGATCAGGATATCGGCATCCCAGATCGTCGCCATGCCGTGACCGGGCATCGCTTCGACACGGATCGCGATATCGCCGGCGTGAAAGTCGATCGGCGCGATGCGCCTGGATTTGGCGAGGGAGAAGAAGGGATAGGCCATGAGGTCCTGCGCATCGCGTGGCGCGACCACGCCCGGCAGCGCCTGGAACAGGTCGAGCTGTTCGCGCTCCAACGGTGGGCGTAGTCGTGCCGACAAGGGGGAAATCAGCGGGCTCAGCGCCGTTCGCGCCCGGCATAAGGGATCAGGCGGGCGGCCTGAGGCTTGGCGGGCAGCACCGAGCCATGCGGATCGGACGTCGATGTCATCGCGCCGCGCTGAACCCAGAGCTGGAGGTCGTCGACGGCGTAGACGACGCGGCCGCCAAGTTTGCGATAGGCAGGCCCGGTGCCGTAGGTGCGATGTTTCTCAAGCGTGCGCGCCGAGAGACTGAGGAAATGCGCGGCTTCAGAAGTGCGCAGGTAGCGCGGCGGCAGTGGCGCGGCGTCGGCGTTCATGAGGTTTCTCCTTCCGGCCGTTGCGGTTGAACGGCGATCGATGGCCAGGATGGAGGAGCAAGGGCACGATGATCAGGTGCGCAATTGAGGGGCGCTATTTCGCACCGCTAGGAGGCCTTCGGAAGTGGCGCCGTCGCCTGCAACGACCGGCGCTAGCAGCGCTCAACCATCTTCCAGGCCATCGCGCATCAAGCGACGCATTCAACGACAGGAAGCCTGTCGTGGTGGCCGGCGGCGCGGAGAGCTTGCGCGATCACCGGCAGAAGGCGCCTCGCCCGGTACCGGCGAGGCGTCTGCCGATTCACTCGCCGTTGCGGCGGTTGGGACGGGACCAGATGAGGCTGTGGCCCTCGCCTTCCTCGTCGGCGAAGAGGTTGGCGTAGATCGGAGCGGTGAAGCTCGGATCGTCCAGCTTGAGTCCGAGATAGTCGCGGCCCTCGTTGGAGCGCTTGGACCAGGCGGCACCGATTTCGGCCTTGCCGACCACCACGCGGTGGCTTGGAGCGTTCTCGCCGCTGGCGCGGGTATCGGGGACGATGCGCACGCCCTTGGCCTGGACGCTGAGGGTGACGATCTCGCCGGTGAACTCGTTCGCATTGGTCTTCTTGAAGATGCCGATGGTAGCCATTTTCAGTCTCCGTTCTCGTTTCCGAGCCCGCACCATGCGGCCTCGATGGCGATCGTGAGGCCGGAGGCGACCGCCGCCGCATCGCTTGCGACCGCAGCAAAGCGCAGGATGGCGAGGCGCGCGTTTCTTGGTTGCGCGAGGA
Organism: Mesorhizobium sp. B2-7-2; assembly: GCF_006440775.1. Taxonomy (GTDB): domain Bacteria; phylum Pseudomonadota; class Alphaproteobacteria; order Rhizobiales; family Rhizobiaceae; genus Mesorhizobium. Next base: position 214,476 of record NZ_VFTZ01000001.1, read on the forward strand.
ATGGGCTTCGCCCAGGGGAAGAAACGCGCAACGCGCCATTGCGGCATAGGCGGTCGAGGCTTCAGCCGTCCTTCGGCCAGATCAGCCCGTTCGAGAGGTCGCTGGTGCGCTCTGTGAAATGGAAGACGGGACGATGCGATCATCTGCGGGTAAATGACCTGATGTGGACCATTTCGCCAGTGCTGAGGTTACCACGGCCTGGCATGTGCATCAGAGCCTGGATCCAGCTGGCGATCGCGGACGGGATCCAGCGTGCATGACTGGGTCGTGCCGTTGCTGGCTGCTGTCGAAGCAGGTCCAGACATGCGCTCCAAATACCGGCTTTTGCTGTTGAGCGGCTTGGATTGCGGACGTCTCGTTGCGGCCGAAAACGGAACGTCCTCTTCGGACAATTAGGCTACGTCCCTGGCATCGACGGCAGTTCTAATCCTGTTCGCAGGTCGGGTCACGTCACTCGTTGGTGACGGGGTGCGGTAGACCCGTGCAGGTTCTGCATGAGCCTTCAGTCCGGCGCCGGTTGCGACCATTGGCCCCCACCCGGAACGTAAGGCAGTTCCTTCCGTTGGATGGCAGATGCCGACGTCATCGACCAGGAAACAGGAGGAAACTCACAATGGTCCGCAAGATACTAGCTACGGCCGCGACGGCAGCTCTCATGTCGACGGCGCTCTGCACGGCGGGTGCTCACGCCGCAAATACCAGCAACCCCGCTGCCCAGACGGAGGTTGTTGCCCCGGTCACTGATGGCAAGCTCGTCTCCAAGATCATGGGAGCCGCCGTCTATGACAGCACCGCCGACGACGCGACGAAGATAGGCGATGTCAATGACATCGTCCTGGACAAGGACGGGAAGGCCAAACTCGTCGTCATTGGCGTCGGCGGATTCCTTGGCGTGGGGGAAAAGAACGTAGCCTATGATTTCAGCAAGCTTGAATGGGTCAACAAGAAGGGCGATCGCTGGTTAGTCGCAAAGACGACGAAGGATGAGCTCAAAGCTCAACCCAATTTCGATACCAAGGCTTATGATACCGCGGCAGCACCCACGGCGCAGACGACTAACAGCCAAGCGGCTAATGGCAAAATCGATACGACCTCGACAGCCTCGATCGACAAGTCGTCCCTGACCGAAATGCCGTCAGACAAAATCAGTGCGGCAAATCTGATCGGAACCAATGTCTATGGAGCAGATGATGCGAAGGTCGGCGAGATCGGCGACGTCATCCTGACTGGTGACAAGAAGGTCGACGCAATAATCGTTGATGTAGGCGGCTTTCTGGGCATTGGCGAAAAGAAGGTCGCGGTCGCTATGGAGAACCTCAAGTTCATGACCGACAAGAACGGCAACCGTTACCTCTACACGAACTTCACCAAGGACCAGTTGGAGGCGCAGACTGCCTACGACAAGGCCACTTACGCCCAAAACCGGGACAAGCAGCGCATCATCGTCAACAAATAAAAAATCATCGCGCAGCGCTCGCCCGTGTGGCGGGCGCTTCGGCTGGAAAACGCAGGAGCGGACTTGAAATTAGCCGACGAGGTCCGTCATAGCTCTGAAGATATCAGCGACCTCGTCCTGTCCGATGTCGTTTCTGCGCTTCATCGACGAGTTAGGGTCAGCCACGAGTTCGACATTCCCTACGTTGCTGGGTACAGCACGGATGCAAGGACGATTTACATCGACCGACATCTGCCGCGCACCATCAGGTGGAGAGGCAAGGACGTGCGGCTCGAACCATTTCTGGTGTGCCACGAAATTGTTGAAAAAGCTCTCTTGGACGAGTTGCGGCTTCATTATCTGCACGCCCACCAAATTGCCTCGCGCATCGAAAGAGATGCGGTGAGAGGGGCTGGCCTGACCTGGCGGCACTACCAAAGCGTCATCAAGGGGCACGAGAAAGCGATCGATGAAGAACAGCTTCAGTGCGTGCCAGGGGAGTTAGATCTCACGCCTTACAAGGACCTGAAGGATTACCCATTGCTCCGACGGCTGGTCGAAGCATCGCAGTAGCTCGTTGCGCGGGATGGTCCAAGGCACAGAGACAGCGGGAGATTGAAGCAGGCACACTGTCAAATCTTCTCGCCATTGGAACTTCCCGACGCACTGCTGGTTCGCCTGCATAGGGACGACTGAGGCCTATTCCGACCTGTGCATTCTGCAGGCAGAGCGCCTCGCCAACAGGAGACGGCCATGAAACATCAGACACTTGAAGAACTACATGAGGTCGCGGAAGTCGAAGTATCCTTTCCGGCTATGACGCGAGGGCAGCGTTTGGAACATTGGGCCATGCTGCTCGAGCGAAATCCCGAGCGGCGCCTCGCCGCTTTTCCCGGGACGGAATACATGACCTTGGACGTGCGTGACAAGGCGCGGTCCCTGGACTCCGCGCTCAGCGTCGCTTTCGCTGATCCGATATTGCGCGCGCAGGGATTGAAGAACGATACCTATGGCGAAGCGAAACGCTTCTTCGAGCTTACGGATTGGCAGTTGCACGCTATTGTCTGCCATTGCCATGTCGGCGGGACCATGAAAGCCGGATGGGCTGCCATTCAAGTTCGGTCTGCCATCGGCATCGAAGGAAAGCTTTTCAGCAGATTGCGTGAAGCGATTACCCATTGGCCGGTATTTCGCATTTTGACCCATGCGAGGGAGTAACGTCGCCTCGGAAAGCGAAAAGGCAGCGAGTGAACAGTCCACGCAGATGCATCTGGGCCCGAAGATCGCTAATTATGAGAATACGGGCGAGCGTCGCCCGTATTCTCTTTGCATCCGATGGCCGCGATCACTCTCCTCGAAGGTAATCCTCTCAGATCCCCAGCATAGGGTGATACTATGTACCTCGTTCGCACGCACCGCTTCGCGCATGGTGTCGTGGCGCTCACATACCGTCCGTACTGACTGCTATCCGCCGTCGGCCGAACAAGGCGGTCGCGAACTTCAAAATGGGGTGCCTGCTCTTCTCGCAAGATGCGCCCAAGGCGCCGGCGCTGGGGCGCGGTCAAGCGGCGTGGCAAGGTGCCGCCTGCGGATCGTCGACTCTACGGATAATTGGCAAGAAGCGGCCCCTCGCATGCGGCGGCCGAAAGCCGGGGGTTGATTGAGACACTCGGCCTAAGTTGAGCCCAAGTGGATTTCGGCATAACCAGCTCATTACGAACGGACCAACGGTGTCGACCGAGGTCCGGCACCAGATGCAATCAGTCGGCCTGATTTTCAGCAATTCCTGATTTTCACCAACCTTTGTGAATTTCATAAGAAAGGTCGAGGAGTGCCTAACCAGCTCTTCACCATAATTACAACGGCTTCGGAACCTTCATGACCGCAGCGGACTTCTCGGCTTCATTATAAATTCGAATGAAGGGGCCCCTGCATGAAAGTCACCGCAGCAGGCATCGACCGCATCAAGATCGGCAATGCGGACGCAAGCGGCCAAGGCGCGCATTTCGTCGTTTGGCTTTATCTTCAGGTTGACGAAGGCGGCACACAGACCGGTCAGGAGCTTGTGGTATCGGTGCCATACGATGCGCGTATGACATTCGATGATCTCGCTACCCAGGCTTTCGAGAAGGCGCACGCCATGCTTCGCGCCTGCTGCGAGATTGATGAGACCATGTGGTGGAAGCAGTTCAACCGAAGCCTGGCGCCGTTGCCCGAATGGACGCCCGGCGCCCAATAGTTGGTGGGCGGCGAACCAGGCGTGGAGACTGGCTGGACGCCGGCCCCCGCAATGCGGATGGGGATTCAGTTCGCATCGTCTGCTTCAGGCGCGTGACGACCTCCAGCATGTCACCCTGCGATGTCCGCGTCCGGGCAGAAGCTAAGTTTGCATCAATGGCCGAGATGAAGGCGCAAAGCTCCCGTTCAATTCAGGATCGTAACCCAGGGCTTGCAAACCACGTGAATCAGGTGTCGGGACCCCCTCAGGAAAGGCGCCGTCGCGCGAAGCAATTGGCGATAGCCGCGCTCGACCATCTTCAAGCCGTCGCGCACTAAGCGATGCGTCTGATACTGAAAAGCCGAGTCGTGCCAGTCGGCGGCGCTGACCAGTCGCCGACCGAACAAGGCGGTCGCGACTTCAAAATGGGATGCATGCTCTTCCTGGTCATCGAGGCATCGCAGCATGTGGCCAAGGCGTCGGCGCTGGGCCGCGGTCAAGCGGGCGTCGGGAAGGTGCTGCCTGTGAGCAATTGTGAATGCGATCGAAAAGGCTGGAATTGAAGTACGGCCCGATAATGGAATTCTGTTGCGAAAGAGCAGTTGATCGCGGCTTCACCGCTGAAGCCTTGTTTTAGGCGCCGAAGCCCGTCCGGCCGAAGCCGAACGGGCTTGCTACCTGTTACTCGCCGTTGCGGCGGTTGGCCCGGGACCAGATGAGGCTGTGGCCCTCGCCTTCCTCGTCGGCGAAGAGGTTGGCGTAGATGGGAGCGGTGAAGCTCGGATCGTCCAGCTTGAGCCCGAGATAGTCGCGGCCCTCGTTGGAGCGCTTGGACCAGGCGGCGCCGATCTCGGCCTTGCCGACCACGACACGGTGGCTTGGAGCGTTCTCGCCGCTGGCCCGGGTATCGGGGACGATGCGCACGCCCTTGGCCTGGACGCTGAGGGTGACGATCTCGCCGGTGAACTCGTTCGCATTGGTCTTCTTGAAGGTGCCGATGGTAGCCATTTTCAGTCTCCGTTGTCGTTTCCGAGCCCGCACCATGCGGCCTCGATGGCGATCGTGAGGCCGGAGGCGACCGCCGCTGCATCGCTTGCGACCGCAGCGAAGCGCAGGATGGCGCAGGCGCGCGTTTCTTGGTTGCGCGAGGAATGGGCTTCGCCCAGGGGAAGAAACGCGCGTTGCGCCATTGCGGCATAGGCGGTCGAGGCTTCAGCCGTCCTTCGGCCAGATCAGCCCGTTCGAGAGGTCGTTGGTGCGCTCCGAATCTGAGCGCGTCGCCGTGCTTTGCTCCAACGCCGAAAGATTCTACCGAATCTAGGCCCACCGCCTATGATTAACCTGGATGTCCGATTCCAGGTGACGTAGAAAGTGCATCAAAACCCCGTTCACTCCAGATCGTAGGCCTCGGCCTGCAGACACGCAATAAGTGAACCAGGCGGTGTCGGAACCGTCTCAGGAATGACGCCGTCGCGCACGAAGCAATTGGCGATAGCCGCGCTCGACCATCTTCAAGCCGTCGCGCACCAAGCGATGCGTCTGATATCGAAAAGCCGAGTCGTGCCAGTCGGCGGCGCTGACCAGTCGCCGACCGAACAAGGCGGTCGCGACTTCAAAATGGGATGCCTGCTCTTCCCGGCCATCGAGGCATCGCAGCATGTGGGCAAGGCGCCGGCGCTGGGCCGCGGTCAAGCGGGCGTCGGGAAGGTGTTGCCTGTGGATCGAGCGGATGAACCGCTCGATTGCCTGCAGCCGGTCGTGCGCCATGTCATCGAGCGGGATGATGGCGGCAAGCGGTTCGCCTGGCTTGGTGTCGCCGAGGAGCGCCAGTTGCGTGCCGCCCGGCGAAGAGCGCATGTGAAGGCCGGCCTCGTCACGTCGGCCCGTGGCCAGCTGGACGCCGGAGGTGCCGCCCTGGCCCGTGCGCAGTTCGGGCGGAGCCTCTACAAGGTTGACGACCCCAGGGTTAATCTGAGGCGCCCAATAGACGGGTTGCTCCACCGCGGACTGGTCAGGCCGGGCGGCGAAACTGCAAACCCCAGCGCTTGCGTAATGCGCGCATCGCGTTAGCCGAGCGTGAGGTTGCGTAGTCCTGCTGATATTGCGGATTGCGTCGCAAGAATTCCCAGGCAATCTCATCGGCGGCGGCGCCTTTGATAAACGCATATGCCTGTGGGTCACGCCACTGCGATGTATCCGGCTTCATCCGCATCCTTCCCTTCTCAAGGATTTGATAGGGGGACGCGGTGTTAAGCGAAATCCTTGGATTCCGTCATTGACGAATGGACGAGGAGGAGATCTCACCGCCCAGCGGTCAGGTTAGGACTTTTGCGGGAGCTACTGCCTTGCGCCGTGTAGTGTTTTGAATGTGTTCGTCCAGGCGCGATAGGCCTCGTCATCGCCTTGGCTCCAGGCATCGAAGGCGCGCCAGGCGGCGAAAGATGATGCAGGCTGCTCGAGCAGCGCTCCGATCGACTGATCGCCTGCGGGCCAGCCGGCCGGCTGGTCGCAAATCGCGTCTTGCGTGAGACGCCGCAGGTCGGCCAATGCGGAGCGGATGTGCGGCAGCGGAAATTCGAAGATGTCGGTGTTGTCCTTCGCTTCCCGAACCACGACCGCAAGTTTGGCGATTACGCCTGCCAGCGATTGAGCAGGCGTCGAAACGAGATCAGCCAGTAAGGTGTCGGCCTTCTCGGCATCATCCTGTTCCCGGGCATCGAGATCGCCGCAGTCGGCGCTAGCCCCCTCCCCGCGGCCAATAAGTGCGCCGGTGGGCAAGGGTGCGCCGTGGTCCAAGAGCCTCTCCTCCTCTTCCTGCTGCTCCCGGACGCAGGATGCCAGCATACCAACATGGGCGTCGATCCAGGCAAGGGACAGGAGAAGTGCGGGATCGGGTGACAACCGAGCTTCGGCTGACGGGCCGGCACGCTTTTTGGTCAACGGAAATTGCATCTCCCGTCCAAGCGTGACGGAAGGCAAAGTCGTGGTATTGTCGGAATCAGCCATGATCCGAGCTCCACACAGCTTGGCTTTGGTCAGGTCGGGCAAGGTGTTCCTGCACCCTGCTCGACCGTTTCACCGCCGCCCAAGCGACCTGGAGATCATCTCTCGTGAGCCGCAGGCGGTGGCAACTAGCGGTGATTTAAGTGAGCGCAGGCAAAAAATCAAGCCCTATGGCATCAAATGATACTTTTAGTACGAATGAAATTACAAGCGGACAAATGCGAGCCGCACGTGCTTTGCTTCAATGGGATCAGAAGACGCTTGCGGAGCGGTCCAAGGTCTCGCTCGCTACAATCAAGCGACTAGAGCCCCTAACCGGTCCAATAAGTGCAAACAGAGTGACCATTGACGCGTTGCGACGAGCATTCGAATCCGCAGGTATTCAGTTTATCCCGGAGAATGGTGGTGGGGCGGGCGTCCGGCTCGCCAGCCGTTCTGATCAATTATAGGCGAGCTTGCGCGACCACCGGCCGAAGGCGCCTCGCCCGGGACCGGGCGAGGCGTCTGCCAGGTCACTCGCCGTTGCGGCGGTTGGGACGGGACCAGATGAGGCTGTGGCCCTCGCCTTCCTCGTCGGCGAAGAGGTTGGCGTAGATGGGAGCGGTGAAGCTCGGATCGTCGAGCTTGAGCCCGAGATAGTCGCGGCCCTCGTTGGAGCGCTTGGACCAGGCGGCACCGATTTCGGCCTTGCCGACCACCACGCGATGGGTTGGAGCGTTCTCGCCGCTGGCGCGGGTATCGGGGACGATGCGCACGCCCTTGGCCTGGACGCTGAGGGTGACGATCTCGCCGGTGAACTCGTTCGCATTGGTCTTCTTGAAGATGCCGATGGTAGCCATTTTCAGTCTCCGTTCTCGTTTCCGAGCCCGCACCATGCGGCCTCGATGGCGATCGTGAGGCCGGAGGCGACCGCCGCCGCATCGCTTGCGACCGCAGCAAAGCGCAGGATGGCGAGGCGCGCGTTTCTTGGTTGCGCGAGGAATGGGCTTCGCCCAGGGGAAGAAACTCGCGTCGCGCCATTGCGGCATAGGCGGTCGAGGCTTCAGCCGTCCTTCGGCCAGATCAGCCCGTTCGAGAGGTCGTTGGTGCCCGCTGTGAAACGGAGAGACGGGGACGATTGGATCATCTGCGCCTAAGGAGATGATGTGGACCCTTTCGCCGTGCAGATGTTACCGGGGCCCGACGTGTGCAGCATCAGAGGCTGGATCCATCTGGCGATCGCGGATGAGATAGGACTCGCCTTCGCGTGCATGACCGGGTAATGCCGTTGCTGGCTGCTATCGAAGCTGGCCCAGACACGCGCTCCAAATACCGGCTTTTGCAATTGAGCGGCCGCATATAGTGGACGTCTCATATAGGGCCAAAACGGAACGTCCTCTTTCAGATGATTAAGATAGAAAAGCCGACATCGGCGGAGCCCAGTGCAGAAGAGCAACGTATTTACCGCTACGGTCGCGGGGACAAAGCGATCGACGACGATTCCACAGGGCCGACTGAAGAAAAAAGTTAGCAAGATGCGAATAGGGATGCCTCAATCCGTTCGAAAGCGGCATAATGAACGAATAAGCTTCTCAGCACTTCCGGCATACCACCGTGACCCCCTCAGCGACTGAGACGAGGCGAGTTTCGAGTTACACCGACGCGACCAAGTGCGTCCTCGATTTTCGTCTGTCCAGACGCCGCCCATTTTCGGTCACCTGCCGATCATTTGCCCCCACACGGTGGTCCCTTCTGTGGCCAGGATGAAACACGTAGAACGAGGGCATATGACGAAGTACAGGGTAGTTGATCTTGTCATGGCAGCAACGGTGATCCCTCTGGATTGCGCAATGCGCGATCTCCGATTGAAGGCGAGACCGCCTGTTTCTCCGCGTCGCATCCGCAAACGGCAAAGATCATCCACGCCTCGACGATGTGGAGGCTTTTTTGGCTAGCCGGCATTGTCCGCTCGGGACGCCTGACTTCAAACAGGAGGAAGGCAGACGAACTTTGTTTGCAATAACATGGTCGGAGGGTACCTTGATACCTACTCTTGGGAAGCCGCAGCTCTGCGAGCCTGGGCCGTCATGGTCACTTGCTCAGTCCCTATAAAACCCCGATACGGCGAGCAGCGTCGGATTGCTTCGAATGCAGATCGAACGGCCTCTTCTGCATCTCTAGGATTGAACTCCAAGATCTTGATAGCCGAGACGTTTCCATCGTCAAAAGTTACGTCAAAATGCACGCTGAAGTCGCGGTTGAATCCTGCAGGCAATGTCCAACATCTTGACGCGGCCTCCGCAACCCCAGGTCCGGCGGTCGCAGGGAAGGCCATGAACAAGGTCAGGGCACTGACCAGATTACGCATTCCAACCGGCCACTTAGGACGGCCTGAAATATTCCAAGTCACTTGTAGGAGATGACGCGAACGTTGCACGCCTGGCATATTACGGGGTCCTGTTCGCATTAACGAACGACACCAGGAGGATACTGGCGCAGGGCCGCGCCTCGAACGAGCTTTAAAGTCCGATAACAAATTGAGCAGATCGTGCCCGCGACCAGCCCAACGTCGGTCATCGTGGCGGTGATTGCAAACCTGAACCATGCGTTCCTCTCCATGAGATCGCTGCGCCGTTTGACCTGGCGTCGGGAGAATTTTGCGTTGAAGCTGCGACCAATGTCCTGAGGTCCGGATGAAAGAGTCCTGAAATTATCGGCGGAACGCGATTCAACTCCCGAATCTCCGAGCGGTGGATAGCAGGAGCAGCGGTCCTCCCCGGAGCGCTACCGAGGGACGGCAGCGCCTCGATGGCGCCGCTTGCATGACGACTGTGACCAGCATCGTGAGCTGCGCGCCCACACGGTAGACGCTCGGCGATCGCGATGAAAGCAGTCGGGCACGGTGCGCCGCACGGCGGCGAGCCGCCGAATAGGTAGCTCGGCGCGAGATTGAGGCGCCCACAGCCTCTGGCAGCCGAGACGCGACGCCTTCCCATTAAGAGCCTCCACCATCGAAATGTGGCGGCCGATCGGCCCGATAAGCTTTCAGAACATTTTCAGCGTGCCTTCAGGACACGCGGATCGAACAGCGGCAGGCTGCTTAAACGACTGGAGCTCACCCCGGCCCGGACAGGCTCAGCGCAGAGGAACAGAGATATGTCGAATCTGCATCTCAACAATGTGCTCCTGTTTCCCGGTGCTCAACGGGTGCGCGAACAGGCTGAAACTTGTGTTGCACCACTCGAGGAAACACCATGAGCTGTGTCGCCGTCAATGGATTCCAGACAGGCCTTGCGCTCGGTATGGCCTCCATGGTCTCGGTCGGACCGAACAATCTGATGTTGATACGCGAAGGCCTGCTGCGCGGTCGGATAATGTTCGTGGCTAGCTTAGTCTGGGTAACCTATGTCGTCCTGATCGCGACCTCCTATTTGCTCGCCGGGTCGATCGCGGGCGCCGAGCCAGCGTTCAAGACAGTCCTTTCCTGGCTCGGTCTAGCGGCCGTGGCATGGTTTGCGCTGCAATCCTTTCGTGCCGCATCGGTTGCCGGCTGCATCGAGGATCGCTCCAGCAGGGATGCGATCGGCCGCTCATGCTTCGCCCGCGTCATGGGCGTGGTGTGCATGAACCCGCTAACCTATGTCGAGCTGCTGCTGGTGCCGGCCGCACTTGGCCAGTCATTCGCGGCCGGCGGCGCGAGGGTCGAATTCGTCACGGCGCTGATGCTGATGGCCGCGCTGTGCTGCTACGGCTATGCGCTTGGCGGCGGCATGATCGCCTCGCTTCTTCGTGGCCGGACGAATGTGCGCATCTTCGACCTAATCTCCGGCCTCATCCTCACCGGCATCACCTTGACAATGGCAGTCGGGCTCGCCGGCCGATGAGCGGCTTTCGGCGCCGCGTCGCCAGGTCCTAAACCAAGCAGCACTTGGCTCATTCCATCCCCCTTGCAGGAGATCGAGATGAAACGCACGACGGAATTCAAGGGCGCGCTCGTCAGCATCGGCTATGACGCCCGGAACGGCACGTTCCTCAGCATCGCCGAGGTTCATCAGTTCCTTGAAGTCGTCGAGGCGAAGAGTAACGCCTCGGACAATGCCGCAGCGGTGGCGGGCAAAGGGGCGGAAGTCCATCGCGTCCGCCGCAAAAGCGCAGAAGTCGAATGTATGCCCGACATCGGCCAAGCCTCTCGGAACGCCGGCGAACTGCAGCAGACGCACTATCAAGAAATGATGCCGACCCAATGAACGCGAACCGCCCGGGCATACCGACGCGACAGGGGGAACCGGTAGTGAACATCCTATCGCATTTCGCCAAGAAGCAGACAGGCCTCGGCCAAACGAACCCAGTCGCCAAAGTGCTGCGCCGCACCGAGCAGCGGATGCGCGCCGCCCAACACGTTTCCAACGCGGACGGGCCACGGGCGCGGCGGGAAGGGGCGGGTATTGACTGGACCGCGCGGACACTGCCGCGTCTGGCAAAGGCGGCGCGGGCACGCATGGCCGGTCCCGGTGGCTATTACAATCTCGGCAATGCGCTGGGGCTTGCCATGGGCATCGCGGTGCAGCTCACCTCAGGCAGCGCGGTGCACGGCACGGCGACAGGGGCGCTCTACGACTATTTCGCCGGCTCCGGCAGCGCGCTCGCGCTGACGCTGGCGACGTTGGTATTCTTCTGCAGTGGCGAGAGTTATCACCGCGCCTGGGTAGACCCCGGCGCATCCGACCAAAGGCTGAACCGGCTCGGCGACCTTTTATCCGCGGTCGGTGCAATTGGACTTGGCGCGGCGCTCTTCTTATCCGGCCAGCCACTCCTGGCGGCAACTGCGGGCCTAATGCATGCGTTTGGCAAGTTCGCCAGCGCGGCGCACCGGCCAGGCGTCCCCTTGTCCCTCGGATTGGGCTCAACCTGGCCCGCCGCTTGGCCAGATCCGTTCCGCAGCGCCGTGCTCGCCAGCCGGCTGCCGGCCATGCTGGCGGCCATGCTTTCCATCGCCAACGCCCTGCCCGGGGTGTGGTCCGGCGGCCAGACGCTCGCGCTCGCCGCGCCGCTGACGCTGCTGGCCTGTTATGCCCTGTGGGCCAGGGCCGACCTTATGCTGTTTGCCGGCCCTGGCACAGCTAGCTTGAATGAAGCTTGAGGAGATCGCCCGTGTTCGGGAGTGCTAACGAAGACAACAGTATGAGCGAACAACTGCTTTATCCGCTGCAGATTAATATCAAAACCGTCGCAGTGTTCGGCGGCGCAAACCCCGGGAGTGACCCCCGCCTGAATATAGCTGCGGCGGCTCTGGGCAGCGAGATAGGAGCTGCGGGCATTCGCCTCGTTTATGGAGGCGGCAGCGAGGGATTGATGGGCGCGGTTGCCGCCGCTGCGGCCAATTCAGGGGGCGAGGTCATTGCCGTTGCACCGCAATTCCTGCTGGAACGGATGCGCATGCCGGGCGGCATCGCCCAGGTCATCGCAGTCCCCGACATGCACATACGCAAGCGGCTGATGTTCGACTACGCCGACGCCTTCGTTGCCCTGCCGGGCGGCATCGGCACGATCGAGGAACTGGCCGAGGTGATGACTTGGCGGAAGCTCAACCGGCACCAAAAGCCAATCCTTATGGCCAATTTTCTCGGCTTCTGGTCGCCTTGGCTGGCCTTGCTGGCCCATCTCGAGGAGACGGGCTTCCTGTGCGGCGAGGTATTGTCCGCCTGCCTCATCGCCGAACGGCCGGCGGCGATCCTGCCCATGCTGCAGCGCGGGGTCTCCTATGCGCAGGCGCCGCGAGCGGCGTGCGTTGCCGACGATCATGCGCATGCAAACGCAACGCCTTCACCAATGCCACAATTTGCTGCCAGCTCGATTGGGCATCCGGTCTGACCCTCACTTCACTTCAATTTCAGAACTAAATCAGCATCCGTTCAGGACACGACGGCCAAGCGCTGCGATGCTTCCGACAGAGAATATTGGACGAGGGCCGCGATGAACATCGCCCTTACTGAAGACCTCCTTGTCAAGATCGACTGCACGATCGATGACCCCGGCTCCGCGCCTGGGCTGCGATACATGGAGGATCACGACTATCTTGCGATCGGCAAACGGCTGCTTGCCGATCGACGCCGCAACGTCTGGGTATTCGCCTACGGATCGCTTCTGTGGAATCCGTGCTTCGAATTCGTCGAGGAACGTCCGGCAACCGTGTACGGTTGGCATCGGCGATTTTCCCTGTGGCTAACCCGGTGGCGTGGCTCGCGCGAACGGCCTGGCCTGATGCTGGCACTCGATCGTGGCGGCAGTTGCCGGGGTGTCGTCTACCGTTTGCATGATCACAACATCGACCTAGCGATCAACCGGCTGCTGCGCCGGGAAATGGCGGCCAATCCGCCGACCAACGTTCCTCGCTGGGTGTCCGTCCGAAGCGCGGGCGGACAATTGCCGGCCATCGCCTTCGTCGCTAACCGGGCTGGCCCAGGATACGCGGCGGCGCTACCAGAGGAGACCACCGTGGAAATCCTGTCGCTTGCCGCAGGCCATATTGGCAGCTGCGCCGACTATCTGCGCAGGACGGTCCTTCAGCTCGAAATTCGCAATATTCGCGACGCAACGCTGTGGCGGTTGTAGGGCAAAGTCGCCGCCTACCTGGCCTCGCTGCCCACGCCCCTGCCGCCACCAACCCTGGAGGTCGACCATGCATGTGAAGGTTGAAGGACCATTCCCTCCGTCGATCATTGCGAGGGAGGAGGTGCATCGGATTTTGTCGACAGGCAGCGTTGAATTTTGTGGCGGTGAAGCGGTGCAGATTCTGCACTACCTTGACGCTTTAACACCTCGCGACCAAATGGCGCTCTCCGGCGAAGCACATCGGGGGCTGTGGCGGCGCCTTGCCGGACTTTTCAGGCCAGCCTCTATCGCACCGGCGTCCGACGGGCTTGACCTTTACCGTCCTATGAGGCTCCGATGATCGCAGCGCGATCAGGCGCAGCGATGGTGCAGGTGCTTGGCACAACAGATCGGCAGCGCAGTTCTCGATCTCGAACGCGGCACTTTACGGCGCGACGGCGAGATCGTGCCCATCAGACCAAAGACGTTTGATTTGCTCGCCTTTTTGGTGCGCAACCCAGGGCGCGTGCTGAGCAAGGACGAGCTTTTCGAAGCGGTCTGGCCCCGCTCCACGGTCACCGAAGACTCGCTCACCCAGTGCGTTCGTGATGTGCGCAAATGCCTAGGCGATGAGACGCAGTCGCTGATCCGCAACGTTCCTCGGCGCGGCTACATATTCCAGCCCGCCGACGGCGCCTTGTCGATATCGCCTGCATCGGCAGCAGTTGAAGCCATACGAGCACCTGAGCCAATGGTCGCTATACTGCCGTTTCGGGTTAGCGTTGCGGATTTGGCAGCAAAGTCGCTCTTTGATGGCGCGGTCGAGGAGATCATCAACGCGCTTTGCTACTTCAAAACCATTGCGGTACTTGCGCGTCATTCGGCCTTCGCGCTTGCCCAATACTCCGACCAGGACGTCTGGGCGACCGCAGCGCGCCTCGGGGTGGACTTTGTTGCCGGAGGCACCGTTGAGAGTTTCGACGACGGATATCATGCGCGTGTTGTTCTGTCGGAAACAGCGTCCGGCCGGCAGGTCTGGACGCAAGCATTTTCATTCAAAATGAGCGAAATCTTCGCGTTTCAAAAAACCGTTGCGCGGCGGATCGCGGCGGCGCTGGTCGCCAATATCGAGAGCGCGGCCATGCGGCGTGTATCTCCTGTAGCTGCCGCCAATGTCGAGGCTTACGTCCATATTCTGCGTGGCATTGCGCTGCTGCGCAGTTATGGCGAGGGGGTGAACCAGCAGGCGCGCGACCATTTGCTGAAGGCGTTAGAACTCGATCCGGATTCGGGGCTTGCCCACGCCTATCTCGCTTTGGCGGATACGATCATAGGTGGGTATCTCAGCGCCCCACAGTCTGTGCTTGATCAGACTCACAACCGAGCCCTGCACGCCATCGGCCTCAGCCCCGACGAGGCACGATGCCACCGGATTTTGGCTTTGATCCTCCTTTATCGGAACGACTTCGAGGCTGCGGCGCAGCATTTCGTTCGGGCGCTGGAACTCAACCCCTACGATGCCGATACGTTGGCTCAGACCGGCTTTTTCCACGCGCTTTGTGGAAATGCCGAGGCCGGCTTGGCACTTCTGGACCAAGCGATCCAACTTAATCCGATGCACCCGCATTGGTATTATTTCGACAGGGGGGAGGCCCTGCTTATTGCGGGTCGCTACAGGGAAGCCGCTATGTCGTTCTCCTGCTTACCCCTGAAGAGTGTGTGGTATTGGGGTCGGCTCGCGGCATGTCATGCTCTCGACGGGGATATCGAGAAGGCGCGGTCATGCGCCAAAACAGGAAGCGAACTCGAGCCGAGTTTGACCGTAGAAGCGATCGTTGCAGACTTTCGCCTGGTGCGCTCGGAGCTTCAGCAACGAATACGATCTGCTCTCGAACTTGCTGGCTGGGAGAGCTAACGAGAATCCAATTCGATGCCTCCCCAAAGGTGTATGCGAAGTGATGATCAGATGAGCCGCAGGTGAGTGACGCCACAAAGGAATCCAATCCTACGTCAGTCTGGAATACCCGCGCGCAACAGAGCGGTCAGATACCGTTCGAAGAATTCCACTTTCCTGAAAGTTCCCGTGCTGCGGTAGAGACTTACCGAGAAGCCTGGGGACACGCGAAGCAGTTTCTGTGCAATCTCTCGTGCGCCATCAATGTGGCCGAGTTCGACAAGCGCGAAAACAACAATCCTATAGCAGGTCGCCCAGGTGGGGGCTGCATCGATCGCCTCGGATCCGACGGATAGGGCATCGCCATATCGCCCCGCGATCATGTGGGCCGTGGCGATTCCGGAAAGGCTGAACCCTATTTCAGGGTCGATCGGATTGAGCCTCATTGCGCGCTCGAACGATTGCAGGGCGGATTTCGCATCACAGATATAATTGCTGACCCAGCCACTCGACGTGAGCACACGCCATGAGCTTCCACCAAGCGAGCTTGCACGATCCAACGCTCTTACCGCTGCGTCATAGCGTTTGCCGAGATAGGCTAAGGCGTGGCCGGCACAGGCCAGCGTCGTCGGATGGTCTGCATGTGCCTCCAGAGCTTCGGTGGCCAAGCGCACGCCCTCGGCATCTTCGACAACCGTCGACCAGTGCTGCGATTTTCTCAGCACATAAGCATATGCGGCTAGCGCCTTAGCCAACGAATAGCCGGGGTCCAGCGCGACCGCACGATAAAGAAGACCAAGCGCGTCGTCATTGAATTTGCGGGTGGTGATGACGGAATTGATGTTTGGCAGTGCACGCAAGCACAGATCGTAAGCCGCCAGGCTGTCAGTAGCCCGACCGCGCATTCGCTGCAGCTCGGCAAGTTTCAAGGTCGGCTCGACCGCACCGACGATGGCTTCCGTAATGCGGTCCTGCAGTTCGAATATGTCCTCCAACCTGCCGTCGAACTTGTCCGCCCAGACGTGACGCCCAGTCTCGGCATCGACCAACTGCCCTGTGATGCGAACGCGATCTCCCGCCTTGCGGACTGACCCTTCGAGCAGATAACGGACCCCAAGTTCACGGCCCACCTGTTTCGCATCAACAGCTTTCCCCTTGTAGGTAAAGCTTGAGTTGCGGGCGATGACGAAGAACCATTTGACGCGTGATAATTCCGTTATGATGTCTTCGGAAATTCCGTCGGCGAAATACTCCTGTTCGGGATCGCCGCTGAGGTTGCTGAACGGCAAGACAGCAATTGAAGGTTTCGCCTCGTCGTCTGTCTGATTCTCGCGATGGACAGCTCCGGAACTGGCATCCGATGCGACCTCCAATCGTTCTATTACGAAGCGATAACCTCTGCGTGGAATGGTGTGCACCAGAATCTGCGCCTCATCGCCAAGCGCACGCCGTATGTCGCTGATTGTTTGGGTCAGCGAATCCTCGGTCACGGTAACATCTGGCCAGACGGCGTCCATCAGTTCAGCCTTTGGCACAACCCGGCCGGCGTTGCGGATCAGGCAACTCAGCAAATCAAACGATTTCGGTCGTAGCGCGATTTCCGCCGAACCATTGCGTAACAGGCCAGCATCGGTATCTAGGCTGAACCCAGCGAAGCGGTAGATCGGCCCAGCTGCCATCTTATTGCTCTCACCATTTCAGAATTACTTCAATGGTTCCTTCAGGCTCATTTTAGCGGTGTTCTCAAGACATAGTAATGTGGCGCACTGTAGTGTGGCACTCCACGTTGAGAGTAGCAAGTCATTCCCGAACATGCTCGTGGATGGCGTCCAAAGTCATTTGGGCCCTCCGGCATGCGCATCGCAGCCCCCAACCTCTGTAGGACCAGCTTTCTGAGTGCCAACGAAAGATAGTCAGTGCCCTTCGAGAAGGATCTCTTTGACTCTACCTGACCGAGGCATGGCTGCAGCGTCGCTCAACCTCCATTTATGCTTGTAGGACGAGTCATGATGTCTACGCTCCTGTCCTGGCCCGATTGTCCCGTCCGCTGTGGCATCGAGATTGCCGCCCTTTCACTGTGGTGCGGGCAGAGGATCGATCATTCCCGAGCCATCGCTGCCTAGTGCCGGCGTCCGAATTCCGGCACCGCAGCCAGGGGAAGAACTACAGCTTTCGCCTCGCCAACGGGAACTGGTTCTATTTCGCCGGCATCTGGCGGCCGGCGACGGGGCGATTGACCGGAAGCCCACGCAATCCCCACGATCGGGGCCAATGACGACGTCGTCGCCAGAGGGCGGTGCAGACCAGCGCTCGGCTTGGCTGGATATGACCCCGTCCCGAACACGAAGTCCTTCGTCCCCTTCCGGGGGGCAGTTTTCGGACTTCCCGCCGCAGTCAGGGTCGCGCGCAGGCTGAATTTGCGATCTGAGAGTCCTAGATCCGGGTAGCACGAAGCACATATCCTGGCCGAGTGCATTGCAGTCATATAGCCCCAGACCGCAGCGCCGACCCGCGTAAGATCATCCATGTCGACATGCATGCGTTCTACGCGTCGGTCGAACAGCGTGACAAATCCGGACCTGCGCGGCAGCGCTTGCCGTTGGCGGGGCCGCTGCGGGCTGCGTGGTGGCTGCCGCAGGCTACGAGGGCCCGGGCTTCGGTGTTCGCTCCGCGATGCCTTCCGTCACGGCAAAGCGCAAATGCCCCGAGCTGGTCTTCGTGCCGCCCCGCTTCGACGTCTACCAGTCCGCCTCGGCCCAGATCCGCGAGGTGTTCGCCGAACACACCGATCTCATCCAACCGCTCTCGCTCGACGAGCCCTATCTCGACGTGACGCAGAACAGGCTCAATATTTCGTCGGCCACGACGATCGCCGAGATGATCACGGCAAAGATCCTGCTAATGACCGGTGTCACCGCTTCCGCCGGCATCTCATACAAGAAATCCCTCGGCAAGATGGCGTCCGATCAGAACAAGCCAAACGGCCAGTTCGTCGTCACGTCCCGTGATGGGCCTGCCTTCGTGGAGATGTTGCCAGTCAAGAAATTTCATGGTGTGGGTCCCGCGACGGCCGCCAAAATGGAGGCGCTGGGCATTAAGACCGGCGCCGATCTCAAGGACCGCTCGCTTGTCTTCTTGCAGCAGCATTTCGGCAAGTCAGGGCTCTGGTACTATCAGATCGCGCGCGCCATCGACGAAACGCGCGGTCGAGTTGGATCGGCCGCGCAAATCCATCGGCGCCGAGGATACGTTCGCAGCCGACATCTTGGAGCTCGCTGCAGCGATCGCCGAACTTAAGCCGCTGACAGCCAAGGTTTGGGGATACTGTCAAGGCAATGATATCCGGGGCCGGACGATCACGCTGAAGGTCAAATTTGCCGATTTCCAGCAGATCACGCGCAGTCGCGCCGTGTCGGTGACAACAGAATCCGGCTGCTAGGCGTCACGCTTTCGTCGCTAGGCGATGTGTTGCCGCCGGAACAACGGCAACTTCGGTTCGAACTTGAGGATGGCCGCGAAAAGGAAATCTGCCCGGCTCTTCGGATCAGCCCGCGTGGGGATATTTCGCCACTACCTGGGAGGCTTCTCCGGCATAGTCGTCGGCCGGCACGGCCGAGCAAAACAGAGGGGGGAGCACTTGGCCTCCCCTCCGAAGCCTGATGCGCGAAATATCAGGCGGCCTCGCATTCTTCTGCGGCCTGCGGCTGAAGCCCATGCACGAAACCGACGGCGCGCTGCGCATGAGCTGTGGCCGAGAAGATCGCGCGCTCGTCGTCGGCGAGGATTTTCAACCACGAGCCGAGGTAGCTCGCATGGTCCGGCCGGGGCTCGAGTTCGGGCGCGATACCAAGATCGGCGCAGAGGAAGCAGCTTCCGAGCTCGGCAATCAGTTCCTCGCGCGCTCGCTCGCTGCGATCCTTGGCGTAGCGGCTAAGGTCGCGGTTCACGCGATGCGGCGCCGAAGTCCAATGGATGACCTCGTGACTGAGTGTGGCAACGTATGACGGGGCGTCCCGGAACGTCTGGAAAGGCGGCATCTGGATGTGGTCCGTCACCGGGGCGAAGTAGGCGCGATCCCCGCCGTGCTGGATTAGCGCCCCAGTATTGGCGAAGAACTGGTCGGCATGCCCGATCCGGGCGATCGGATCGCGCACCGGCTCCGCTTGCCGTCGATAAAACTGGTTCGGCAGGCCATCGATTTGCGCAATGTTGAAGACGGAATACGCCCTGAGGAACGGGATCTCGCGGTCGATTTCCTCGTCCCTGGTGTCCGTCTCCGTCCTGGTGAAGCGGCTGGCGAAGACCACTGCAGGGCCGGTCTCGCCCTTGCGAACCCCGCCGCCAAGGTCGAGCGCCTGCTTGAATGTCATCCACATCGGGCTGGAAAAGCCGCGTGCGACAGCCTCCGACCAAAGCAGCAGCACATTAATGCCGTTATAGGGCAGACCATTGTGTCTGAGCGGCCGGGTGACGCGGCCGGAGGCATTGCTCGGTTGCCACGGCTGCATCCAAGGACGGATACCCTTCTCCAGCTCGGCTACGATGCGGTCGGTGATCCGCGCATAGACGTCCATGCGCTCTGCATTTTGTTTCCTGGTCATTTTCATGAACCTCCAGTTGCGGGCCACGCCGATCGCGGCCCCGTCACGGGGTCCGCTTGGGCGGAGCAGGAAGGCGGGCCGCGCACCCGACCGGGTCCCATCGTGCTTGCACGATGGGGTGGGCCGCAGCGACAGCGGAGGACGGCGAAGCCGTTGCGCTGACTGCCTGGCTCCGCCAGGACCTCGGGAACGACGGGGTGCGCGAGCGGCCGTCAGAAAGTAGGAAGGCGGCGCTGGGCGCCGCCTGAATGCAGTCGAGAGAAGGCCGGTTCAATGAACCGACCGGCCCCCGCTATAGGGATCGTATTCGAAGAGGATTTCGACATCGGCGTTGTCGAGCTCAGAGGCGGGCATGACGCCAAATTCGTTGTCGACCTGGAAGAGGATAACGGGGACCATGAGAGTGCGGGCGAGGGACCAGGCGGCCTTTTGGGCGAGTATGAGATCGTGGGACATCTGAGGCTCCATCTTGGAGCGGGCCAATTCCCGCTCGATGGCTCCGTCAGTGTGCGGAGGCGGGCGCGATCACCCGAAGGCGTCAGCCGAGCGGCCGCAGCGTGCTAGCGGACCCCTTGCGGGTTGATCGGGGAAGATCCGCAGCCGCACCAGGAAAGCCATCACGAGAGAGCGGGGATTGGGCCGTGAAAGAGCCCAGCGTGCCGATCGGGCCGAGGCTGGCGAAAGGAGCAGGCATCGGCGGCCCTCCCCTCAGCGTCGCGCGCCGGAAGCGACATGCGAACCCGGGGCAAAGTCGCGCACATGAAACCGCTGGAGCGAGAGATTGTCGTTGTCGAGTTGGTCGCCAGGGGGCGGAAAATTGGGAGACGATGCAGCCGTAATGCCCGAGCGCACCGGATGGCAGCAGGTCGTCTCTCCTCGTGCACCAGGAGCGGCACTCGCGACGTTCACTTGGCGATTATCGAAAGCGGCCTGTTCGGCCCATGAAAATCGGCTAGGCCCTTCGCAGTTGATGCGACGGCCGGATGAGCCGGACGTGCTCATGGAAGGAGGGCGGGACCGGAGCCCCGCCCTCGACGTTCATCCGAGAGCCGCCATCTGCAATTCGGCCGCCTTGCGGTCGACGGATTGGCCGGGGTTTTCGACTGGACGCTCGAAGGGCTTCCAGACCTCGCCTACAACCTGCTCGTAGGCCGCAATAGCCCCCTCGGCGGCCATGCGCAGCGCATGGGCCTGTAGTGCCATATCGGCGGCGAACTCACGCTTGCGCTGGGCAGCGCTGTCGAAGCCGACCGGACCTGCGACGTCTTCGTTCCGATCGTCGCAGGCCGACTTGGCCGTCGCGTCCCGAGCTTCGGATACCGACCGGCTGTAGAACTGGCCGGCCCCGTAGGCGGACCCGACAAAGGCACCGACGACGCGTTGTAGGTGTATCTGCATGGCGCGTTCCCCAAGTCCCTCGTCGAGCGCCGCGGCCGTGACCACGAGGAGCTTTTCGTGCAAGTCGCGAATGCCGTCGCTGTCGAGCACCGGGAGGCCAAAACTCTCCGAGACGAGCGAGCACTGTGCGGCGTCGGGGCACACGAGTCGGACCATTTGGAAGGTAGTGCCCTTGCGCAACGGAGCGACGCGGGCGGTTGCGCGGGGATTGGCGGCTTTCCTGGTCATTGGCATGTCCTTTCTTCTGGTTCTCGAGGCCAGGACCGGCTCCGTGCCGGCCCTCCCTCGGGCGCGGACCAAAAAGAACCGGCGGAATGACGGGCGCTTCAGGGTCCGGGCGGACCGAGACGAGCATGGAAGGGTTGCGGCCAAGCAGGGCTTTTCTTCAGCCCTCGCGCGGGGCGCGGGCCTGCCATGCCGAGACCGGACCGATCCGGCCGCCTCGCGGCGCGGAACGCGGCCTTGAAGCGGACGGCCGCAGGTTCAGGACCGCACAAAGCCCGAGTGAGGACCGGCACGGGCCTCGACTTCGACATTGAAACCGAAGGACGGGTGATCATGGCCACCTGCCTATTCATCGACCGAAGGTGTCTCGGCACGCACCACACGGGTCACACCATCATGGCCCTGGGCCTACGCCGGAGTTCTATTGTATCGCCAGCGCTCGCTGCCGCGGCCGTACACCTGCAGCCGCCAAGCGAACCTGGCGGCGGCAGAGCGATCAAAGGAGGCGAGGTCTATTCGGCGGCCTCGCGGTAGCCTTCCTCGAGCTCGCCCTTCTCGGAACGTTGGTCCTCTCCACTCAGACCGTCGACCTCAGGCCCAACGTCGTCCTCGGCCTCGGGGACGGTGCTCTTGGACAGCCACTCGGTCAGGCTTGCCGCATCGGCAGCGAACAGCGCAGCCGGGTGGACGAAGTGCCCCTCCTTGAAGTACTCGACGAGCGCGGCCCGCGTGTCCTTTACGCGCGCCCGCGGCAGAACCGGCGTGTCGTCGCACAAGCCCTCGATCGCCGGACGCGACAGACAGGACAGGAAGTCCTCGGTGCCCATATTGGCGAGGAAGCTGTCTGCCCCGATCGCGCCCCCTGCGACGAGCGCCACCACGCCCGACTTGCTCATGCCCTCGCGGCAGGAGAGCGCATCGATGAGGACGCCCCGGGCCGCGATGCGCAAAGTCTCGGCGTCGAAAGCGAACTTGCCCTCGGCATCGAAGAGGGTGGCGGCGTGCCGAGGCATGCGGCGACCGAACCAATGATCGCCGCCGGCACCGGAATCAACGCGCACGTTCTGGCCAGCGAAGGCGAGAACGAGCAACGCCAACAGCGTGTCGTCCTCGATCGGCGCCCGTGACAGCGCCTCATGGAGAGCATCGGTGCGCAGGTCGCCGATCATCTCGATGCCCCTACGGGTCACATCGGGACGCGATTTCGGCATGACGACCGCCTCGGCGGCTTCCGTCGCGTTGGCCTTCTTCTTGGCCTCGGGCAGACGGAAGTGAACGGTCTTCACCTTTCCCTCGCGGTCGAGATACATCGCGGCGTGATCCGACTTCTTCGGCGTGCCATAAACGCGTTCCGCCTTTGGCGGCAGCTTCACCTCTCCATAGGTGTTCGGTTCGGTGATGACGCCTTTCTTGGGCAGATTCTGAGTCATCCATTCCTGCTGGGCGCCGAGGAAGGCCTCGACGTCGGTGGTGTACCGGCTGTCCTGGTCGGCCGGTGCGAACAGATCCTCCACCCAGGCGATGCCATAGGCCTCGCGCAGCTCGTCGCCAAAGCTTGCGTCGCGCGCGTACATCCGGCGCTTGGTGAGACCGTTGGCGATGCTCCACCACGATACCTGCGGATCGCCCTTGTTCGGCTTTTTGGCCTTCCAGACCTCCTTCTGCTCCTCAAGCGAAGCGGCCGCGATAGTGCGGAGCTGCTGCTCGTTCGGCATATCGCCCTTGGCCATGGCGTCGAGCATCGCCGGCAGCACATTGGCGAGCAGGCGCAGCTTCTTGATCTGGCGCACCGACTGCGCGAGGGCGATCGCAATTGCCTCTTCGGTCCAGTTCAGCGCAACGAGACGCTCGATCGCACGCCACAGATCGACCGGGTTAAGCTGCTCGTGCGTGATCGAGGTGGCCAGCGAGCGCATCGCGCCGCCGTCCTCGGCTCGAGGCACGACCAGAACGGCGATCTCTTCGAGACCTGCAGCGATCGCCTGCTTCGCCCGGCGATGACCCTGATCGATGACGAAGCCATTGCCGCCATCGGCCTCAGCGAAGACGATCAGCGGCTCGACAACACCGATGGCCTTGATCGTTGCCAGCAGCAAGGCGTCGGCCTGAGGGCTGGACTTGGAGCGCCGCGCCTTGTCAGGATTGTCCTTGAGCGAGCGCGGATCGACAAACTTCAGTTCCATTGGAATGCTCCTTGGTGGGTTATGGACAGGCCCCGTCGCCGGTCCTTTCTCGTCTTCTTTCCGAAGACATCCCCCGGCCCGCGGAGCGGGCGGGACGGGGCAATTGCGCTGGAGCATCCCTGCCCGGCTGGCCAAGCGGGGCTTCTTCAGCCCTGCGCAGGATGACGGGCCGGGATGGCGACGGGCGCGATTGAGCGTCAGCGTCGGCGGACCACCCGATCTGCGAGCAGTCCTCCTTGCTTTTTCGCTTCCCTACTTCGTTCGGGAAGGCCCCTCCACCGAGCCGGCGAGGGCCGCTCAGAACGTGGGAGCGGGTTACGCCGCCTGCACCTCAGCGGGGCGTACACCATCGATCTCCTGCGACAGCGATCTTTCGATTTCGGAGAGCTGGCGGCGCTTGTCGGCCAGTTCGTCCGAGAAGGCGAAGGTACTGCCCGCGCGTGAGCGATAGCACGCGAGCCGCCGCTCGGCCTCCGCGAGCCGGTGGCGTGCGCGCTCCTGCTCTTCCTCGAGATTGCCAAGCACATGTTCGAGCTTTGCAATCGCGCGAAACGGCGTGGTGGTCACAGGTAACTCGACTTCCGTCGTCGCGCCGGCGCGCAGCAACGTGGTGATGTAGCCATAGCTGTCCTGGCCAAAGCGCTCGCCGCAATATTGGAGTTCGAACCCACCGATCGCGGCGATGGTGCGGGTACCGGCATGCTGGAGCTGGATCAAGGTCAGGATCTCGGTCATCAGCGCGCGGCCGGCGAGCTTGCGCTCCACATATGTCGCGTTGCCCACGCTCATGCGGAACGCCTCGCCCGTCGTCGGAACCAGCCGCGCGAGGTCCTGGCCGATCTCGCCAATGCGACGTGTCGAGTGTTCGATGTCGCGCTCGGCATCGCGGATCTGCCGGCGGATGGCGAACTGATCATCCTGATGCGCCGCCCTCAGGCGTTCGAGCCGGGCGATGTCGGCCTCGAGCCCGGCCTTCTGCATCAGGCGCGGGTCGCCCGAGGCAATCGCCTTGGCCATGGCGAACTGGTTGACCTGCCCTTCGCCGAGGTCGTCGAGGCGGCGCACCGAGGTGTCGCCCGAGAGTGCAGCGGCGATGAAGCGAGCCTTGCGCTCGTTGTTCTGCCACATCTGGGCGTCCATCGAGCCTTCGGTGGCATAGGCGAAGATGTCGACGATGTGGTGCTGGTTGCCCTGCCGCAAGATGCGTCCCTCGCGCTGCTCGATTTGCGAGGGGAGCCATGGCACGTCGAGATGATGCAGCGCCTTGAGCCGGAGCTGGGCATTGACGCCGGTGCCCATGGTGTCGGACGAGCCGATGAGAAAGCGGACCTTGCCCGCGCGGACGTCGCCGAACAGCCGCTGCTTGGCCTCCGACTTCTTGAAGTCCTGCATGAAGGCGATTTCGGCCGCCGGCACGCCCATGCGCACCAGCTCGTCGCGGATCCAACGATAGGCCGAGAAGCCCCGCGTCCGCTCAACATTGAGCGTGCCGAGATCGGAAAAGATCATCTGCGCGGCCCCAGTCAGTTCGAACGGCGTGCCGTCCGGCCGGACGTAGGCTGCGTCTGCGGTGTCGCGCCAGATACGGTAAGCGTTGGCGATGAGGTCGTTGAGCTTATTGCCCGGCTCATTGTCATTGTCCGGATCGACGAGGCGGAGGTCGATCGCGGCATGGCGGCCATCCGTGATGACCGAGAGCAGGATATCGTCGCCGGGCTCGGGTGGCGCTTCGCGCCCTTCGATCGCCTTGATCCGGGCGTCGAGGAGAGCCTGGTAGCGCTTGAACGCGTCAGATGGTTTGCAGGTCCTGATCTGACGCGTGCCGGTCGAGAGCGCCGGCACCTTGACGTAGTCGCGCAGATCCTCGGGCGTGACCACATCCGCAAAGGTGCGGAACATGGCGATCAGCTCAGGGACATTGACGAAGGTGGCGAAGCGGGTGACCGGTTTGTATTTGCCGTTGGGCTGCAGCTCGAGTTCGGTCGTGACGTCGCCGAAGGTCGAAGCCCAGGCATCGAACTCGTGCAGGCCACGCTCGGACAAAGCCGCGTAGCCGAGGTAGCGCTGCACCGAGAACATCTCGCCCAACGTATTGGTGATCGGTGTACCGGAGGCGAGGACGAGCGCCCTGCCCGGGTTCCTGGTCTCGATGAAGCGGGATTTCACATAGAGGTCCCAGGCGCGCTGCGAGCCGTTCGGATCGATCCCCTTCAAGCTCGACATGTTGGTCGCGAAGCTGAGCTTCCTGAACTCCTGCGCCTCGTCCACGATGATCTGGTCGATGCCGATCTCGGAGATGGTGAGCAGGTCGTCCTTGCGGGTTACGAGGGCCTCCAGACGTTCCTTGAGGCCTTCCTTCAGCCGCTCGAGGCGCTTGCGCGACACGCGATCGCCGCTTTCGACCTTGGTGAGCAGGAACTCATAGAGCGCGAGCTCGTCCTGAATCATCTGCTGTTCGAACGAGGACGCAACGCCGATGAAGCGGAAGGCCGAATGAGTGATGATGATGGCGTCCCAATTCGCCATGGCCGCGCGGCTGAGGAAGCGGCGCCGCTTGTCCTTGGTGAAATTGGTCTCGTCGGCGACGAGGATGCGGGCCATCGGATAGAGCGCCAGGAACTCGCGCGCGGCCTGCGCCAGGCAATGTCCTGGGACGACCATCATGGCCTTGGCGATGAGACCGAGCCGTTTCTGCTCCATGACGGCGGCCGCCATGGTCATGGTCTTGCCGGCGCCTACGGCGTGCGCGAGATATGTCGAACCGGCCGAGATGATGCGCCAGATGCCGCGCTTCTGGTGTCCATAAAGAGAAACCGCGCCTGAGGCGCCTGCAAGTTGCAGATGGTCCCCGTTGAACCTTCGCGGGGCGATGTTGTTGAACCGGTCATTATAGACCCGCGCCAGCCGGTCGGTGCGGTCGGGATCGGACCAGATCCAGTTTTGGAAGGCCGTTTTGATCTTGGTGAGTTTCTCCTTGGCCGCCTCGGTGTCGACGACATTGAGCACGCGCCGCTCGCTGTCGCCATCCTTGATGGTGTCAAAGATCTGCGGCATGCGGCTGTTGAGCGCGTCGGTGACGAGCTCGCCGGCATGCCGGCGCTCGGTGCCCCACTCGGACGTGCCGGACGCCATGTAACCGAGCTGGCGGGCATCGACCGTCCAAGAACCGAGCTCGGGCATGTGGTGAATGCGGATCTCGGCGCCCATCGTCTCCTTGACGAAGGCGACCACATCGGCGGCCGGAATCCAGGGTGCGCCGAGACGCGCGGTGATGTCGGATGGGCCGAGATCGGCGGGCTGGACAGCTAGGAGGGCGCGGACGTTGCGCTCGAAGGCGGGATCGAGAGCCGCGGCGGCTTCAGCGGCCTTGAGCTTGCCGCGGACCTGGCCGGAGAGATAGTCGTCGGCGGTCCGCCAGGCGCCGCTCTCCGGATCGCGGTAGATGGCGTCGCCCAGATCGGCGATGACCAGGTCGGGATCGACATGCGACAGCTCGGCGATCTGATCGATATCGACTAGGCCGCGCTCGTTCAGCACGACCGCGAGAGCGTCTGCTGGCGAATTGATGATCGGGGCCGCGGGCGGTGCGATCACCCGCTCGGTGAAGATCGGACCAGGCCGCGCCATGTCCGTCTCGAGGTCGTAGTCCTCGATCGAGGCCATGAGCCAGCAATCAGGATCATCGAGGAACGGCGCGAGGTTCGGGCGGCGATACGTCTCGCGCACCTCGCCGGTCTCCGGGTCCTCGCTGGTCGACACGACGGTGGTGTTGATCGGACCGAAGGCACGGACGAAGTTTGACCAGGCGATGCGCAGCTTGACCTGCGCCGCCTTCCACGGCCGATCCAGCTCCTGCGCTTTGAGGACCTCGCGCACCGCGTCGCGGATCGGGATCAGCTTGCGGATGATGCGGGCGTGCTTGTCGAGCATCCCATCGCTCGACCGGCCCTTGCGAACGGTGAGGGTCACTGGCGCGCCGTCGACCATCTGCATCAGCGCGGTGTTCGAGGCGACGAAGAAGCTACCCTCGCGGATCGAGGGACCTGCGGGGAGGTCTTCACCGAGGTGCTCGGTGTGCCCGCCTTCGAGATCGATCCTCTCGGGCTCGCCGTCATAGATGGCTTCCGGAAGAAGCGAGATGGCATCCGACAGCGCCTCTGCAAGGTCGACGCCCTGACACGGGAGGCAGGTATACGTCTCGCCAAACCGTCCCGACGTGGTCGCGTGCGTGCCGAGCACGGAATCCGGTTGCCGGGCAAGCCAGCGGTTGATGCGGATCGCGCCATCGCCGCCGTCGGCAGGACGGACCTCGTCCGTATCGAGCCACGACAGATCGCCTTCGGCCTCGCCGTGCCCACGCTTGCGGAAGAAGAGAAGGTCCACCGCCACATCGGTGCCGGCGTCGGCCCGGAAACTGCCCTCGGGAAGGCGGATGGCGGCGACCAGATCGGCGGTCTTGCCGATGTGCTCGCGCACCGAACGATCCGTCTTGTCCATGGTGCCCGAGCTGGTGACGAACGCCGCGAGACCACCGGGCTTCAACAGATCGATCGAGCGGGCGATGAAGTAATCGTGCAGGCGCAGCCCCATCGACCGATAGACGCGATCCGAGTGGACGATACGATCCGAGAAGGGTGGGTTGCCGATGGCGAGATCGAAGTCAGCCCGCAAGTGGGTGCGGGCGAAGTCGGTATTGAGTATGCGTGCCCGGGGCTGAAGCAGCCTGGCAATTCGCGCGGTCACCGGATCGAGCTCGACGCCAGTGACGTGCACTTCGTCGCGCAGCTCTGCCGGCGTCAGGGCCACAAACAATCCCGTGCCGATACCGGGCTCGAGCACCCTGCCCCCACGCCAGCCCAGACGCACCAGGCCTGCCCACATTGCGCGGACGATGAACTCTGGCGTGAAGTGCGCATACTGCGTGCTGCGCGCGAGCGAAGCGTAGTCGGTGCTCGACACCATCTCCTCGAGCTCGGCGCCCATTGCGTGCCAGCCGGCGCGGAAATCATCGTCTCCGGGACGGCGAAACAGCGCATTGGCGAGCTCGGACGCACCAAAGCCAGTGAAGCGGATCAGCCGCGCCTGTTCCTCGCGCGTCGCCGGCCGATCGGCGCTCTCGATTTCGGCGGCGAGCCGTATCGCATCGAGATTATCGCGGGCTCGCTGCTTCCAGCTCCGGGCAAGACCGCGATCGGTCTCGAGGAAGAAGTTGTTGCCATCCAGGCCGGCCTCGGCCGCGCGGCACAGCGAGTGGACGGTTTGGAAGGCCGGCTGCGACTCCGGCACGGCGGGCGTCGTAGTCTCTTCGTTGTCGGCGCCGAAGTCGTTGCCGAAGGCGGTGATGCCGAAGCCGAGACTGGACGAGAGCGTGGTGGTGTTGAACAGATCGAGCGTGAATGGATCGTCGTTGGACATCTGGAGAAATCCTCGTCTTGAAGGCGCGCGCAAACCCCCGGCCGGGCGGGTCGGCCAGGCGATCGATGTCGCGGCTTGGGAAGTCAGCGGGTGATCAGCGAGAGCGCGATTTCGGTCTCGGTGAGTTCGACGTTGAGGTGAGTAGTCCGCAGGTTGCGGTCGAACAGCGGAAGCAGACGCTCGGCCTCGATGAACTCGATGCCGTCATCGGCATCTGCCGGCGATCGGCGACGCCGAAGTAGATCTTGCGGATGAAGGATTGGGTCATGGGAGGCTCCTGGCCTTGTGCGGAGCCGGAGTGCGGTTCATCCCCTGTGGATCACCATCTTCTTCGGCTCTTCCGGACCCTCCCCCCGCGGCCGCCTCTCCGCCCGGGCGGGTCAAGGGCCGGCGCGAGCCGGGCGAAGCTTCACCCTTGAGGCGACCGGCGGGCATGCGGCAGCTTCCTCCTTCCTCCTCTCCTGCTTCCGCTTTCATTCTCAGATCGGCGTTCCAATCATCCGCTATAGGTCGAAGGCGATCACTGCCGCACTCAGCTTCCTCCCCCAGTCCGAGCAGGCGGTCGGCATAGACCTCGCCCTGCTTGTTGTTGTCGGTAGCCGCGACGAGCTCAATACCCGGCTTGGCGGCAAGCGCGCGGAGCGCCGCATCGGTTGCCGGCGACCAGCCGCCACCGGTGCTGAGATAGAGCGTGTCGGCGCTGAAACCCTCAAGCGCGGCAAGGCTCATGGCGTCGATCGCGGCTTCGGTCACGCAAAGGCGCAACGCATCGGGACTTCCGAGGTGGAACAGCACCTTGGCGCCGCCGGTGGCAAAGCCGCGCCAGTCCGGTCCGCGTTCTTCCCAACCGGCAACGGTGCCGTTGGTGTGGACATGGGCAGCCCACATCGAGCCGTGCGGGCCTTCGCGCAGAACGCCGGCGCTGATTGCGGCACGGACGATGCGATCGGGAAGATGCCGGCCCTCGGTGAGATAGCGCCAAGTCGCCGATCCGCGCCATGGCCTGCGCCGTGCGTGCCAGCGCTCCGGTATCGACAGGACAGGCTCCCGCTGGCGGGACACCCGCTGCCAGACAGGCTCGGACGGCACGAACCCGACGAGGCTGGCGACGTCGTTCATGGCTTCGACGAACGGCACCTTCTCAAGATGTTCGACCAGGCGAAAGACATCGCCTTTGTCGTCGCCAAGCGGGTCGAACCAGCCCTTGCCGTCATGGATGACGATGATGATCGACGCCTCACGGCGATATTTCATCGCCTTGCGCGTGCTCTGCTTGATGTCGAGGGCGAATCCCGCGCGCTCCAGCACCGCAGCGCAGGGTACCTTGTCCTTCAGCCCTTCAATTTCTGCTTTTTCCATTTCGCCCGCGCACCTGTGCAGCGCCTCCCTTCTATTCGGTTCTCGCCCAAGCAATTGGGCAGGAACAGGAGGCCGCGAAGAGCAAGGCGGGCAAGGGCGCGGCATGCAAGGCAGTGATTGTGGCGTGTTGCGCCGCGGCGCAGCTTCCCTTGCCGGCCTTGGCGCGCAAGCGGCACGGTGCGCCGCCGCCGCTCTCGGTGACACTCTGCTTCCGCGACGTCTGCACGCACCGGGCCTTTGCTCCTCTCTTTCCCTCATCAATCCGTCGCTCAAAACTCCGCCCTTCTCGGCCTCTCCATCGGGAGAGCCCACTGCTCGCCCGACCAATGTGAAAAGGGCGTACAAAGTGGAGGCACCGAAATGTCCGTAAGCGCAAACAGGTCAGTTCGGTGCCGGAGCAGGTTCGTGGCCCTGAGACCGGTTCAACAGGGCGGCCGAAGGAGCATCAGCATAGCGCCGCCGTAAGGCGGGATGCGGGACCGACAGCCCCCGGCGAAGGGCGCCATATGAGACGACCAGTCCGGTTCTGCAACACTGGGCTCGATGTGATTGATACCAAATGAAATCACGCGAGAAATGCCGCGGAATCGTGCGTCAATAAGCCAATTTCTGGATGCTGAGGGCGCCGGCAGGCCGCCAGGTGTCCATAGCATGCTAGCGGGGACTGACACTTCCGACTTCGCTGCAAGGGGTGAGTGGTTGAGGCTGGCGTATTTGGCTTAGATCCTGCCAGAACGACTGCTTTTTGTCGTTTATCGTCTCGCCAGCAGGACGCACCGCTTGCAGTGGCCGCACCCAAATCCGGGAGATCCACCCGATCGGGATCAGGAGTGAAGGCATGGTTATCGATGTGGAAAACAGAACCTGGTCATCGGCTCTCGCCCATTGGACAGACCCCAACGTTGCCGAGCCCCATTGTTGGTTCTAGAAACCGTTCTGCCTTCGCAACTAGCGACAGCAGAGGCCAATCACGGTTCCATACCTTCCAATCGCCGAGCCCGACGCTCCTTCGGGCTCGGAATCCAGTCCTATGGGGACACGGCACGGTCCTGCTTCCTTGATGCTTTGCCTTCCCTTAAAATCCCTATCGGACAAGAGAGGAGTTCCGCCGTGAGCGAAGATGCCTTCAACATGTCGATCCGCAAGTTCCTGAAGGAAGTCGGCGTCACCTCCCAGCGCAAGATCGAGGAGACGGTGCGCGAAGGGCAAATCGGCGGCAAGAAGTTGAAGGTCCGCATGACTCTGACGGCGGAAGGCACTGGCCTCACCCACGAGGTGGACGGCGAGATCGAACTTCCATGAGAGCGGCGAAGTCGTCCGGCCGAACAGACAGCGTTTGCAGCGGCGCGGCCTCCATCAGTCAACCCCGGTTCTATGGGATAGGAAGAGGGGCGGCCGAGGTCCCATATACGCGTCTGACGCGGCGTTTCGCTCCGGCACGTATTCATCGCAAGCCGCGCCTGACGAGGAGCCCTTTCGCACGCCTCACAAGAGGTTGGCGTTGCTGATCTTTGGCCCAGTCATCCACGACGGCGCTGTGGGCACGTCCTCGATCACGCCAACCTTGCGGGCCCAAGTCGTAAAGGCCTTGCGCGCGGCCTCGACTGGTTTGCGACCGTCATAAGCCGAGTAGCACGCTTCGCAGGCCGCCGCGTGAAGCAGGCCACGTCTCTCCACAGGCCATTCTTCCAAAAACTCAATGGCATCCATCACGCAGTCGATCTTTTGGATGTAGCCATTCTCCCCTACGAAAACCGGCTGCTTGAAAGCATCACCGTCCATAGTGACCTCCTTCAACAACTGACCCCTTTGGTCGTTTCCGCAGATGCACCGGTGATATTCGAACACCTGCACGCCCCGCTGGAGACCAAGAGAAAAGATTGGAAGGAGCTCTTTTCGGTTCAAGAGGAGTCCGAGAGACCTCACCAGCAGCACCTGAATGCCGGTGAGCATCTATAGCAGGCCCTGCTATCCCGGTTGCTACGAGCGAACGACCAGCGGCACCAGGCCCTCGTGCCGTTCGCCGAGATAGCAGACGATCCGGTCGCCGACGCGCTGGAAATTGAGGTCGACCTTCGCCTCGCCCACGGTTAAGTGCCGGATGACGATGTTGTCGATGCCTATCGGCAACCGTGGGCGTTCGACATTGATCTCGCGCTTCCAACCATCGATGCGGATCCCCAGGCAGGCCTGCAGCATCATAAACGCGGAACCGGCCGACCATGCCTGCGGCAGACAGGCGACGGGATAGGCGATCGGCGCATCCCCGATCGCCCGCGTATCGATTTCCATCGCGGCTTCCGGCCCCTTTTCGGGTGAGATGCGGCCGAGGAACGCGAGGAGCAGCACGTCGAATTCGTCCGCCCGTCTGCGGACCTGTTCAAGCATCATCACGTGGTAAGGAATCGGATTCCTTGCTTTGGGATTGAAGCGAAGCGCAACGTCGCAACATGCCACCAGTTCGGCCGAAGTACGTGAATCGCCGCTGGCGAACAGCGTCACGTCATGGCCCCTTCGAACCAGCTCTTCCGTTAAATATGAAACGATGCGCTCGGTCCCGCCATAGAGCTTGGGTGGCACGGACTCAGTCAGGGGGGCGATCTGGTCAATCTTCATATGCGGGAATCCTGGAACGAAAGCAGGCCTTCGACCAACCGGCTCGGGAGCGGTTAGTCCTTCTCCCGCGTTGTCGCGAACTTTCGAACTGCTAATTTGTTCCCAGTATCAATTACTTCGCCGTGGCATTACACAAATTGGGAAAGGGCGCGCCACATGGCCATAAACTGCCGGACGGGCAAGCCCGATAGCTAGCATGGCGGCAATCGAGGCGATGGTGATGCAGTGCGGCTTCAGTTCGAAGCTCTAAGCGCCCTGCTTTCAGGCGCGTGATTGTTCCGGGCCAAATCCCAGGAGCCGCGCAACTTCCCGCGAACTCGAGAATGGCCCTACGGGAGATCTTTCATCATCTGGCGACAAGGTCTTGGCGAAGGGCTTAAGCCCCGCTTCTTAAGCTTCTGTTTCCTTTCGATCGATAGGTTCGGCATGGAACGTTTGCGGGTCATCCGGTCCATGTCGGTGCATGCCTTCCCAATTAGTCGAGAACTTCCCGCCATTCGAATCGTGGCGAACGCAATTGCTCGCCTTCCGAGTGACGAGGCGGCTACGCTCTGGCGGGAAACTGCTACGCATCTGCTTTCGGTCGCGACCGAACGCGGCCAGGACGCCAACGATGCGCGCGCTGAGGTCCGTCGCTTCTTCGAGGCTGTTCGGGAGGCCTTGCTCTGCAGCGCGCCCGCCTAGTCTAGTTGCAGCTTCGCCGGGCCGGCGACCCGACAACAGGCCTGACTTACGCGATCGCACCGCACAGCTCGTCGAGCATCAGATTGCCGTTATTGGCCGTCCACTGGCGCACGAAGTCGGCGTGAGCGGCCAGCTTGCCGCCGCCAGTGATTGCCGGAGCGGGTCAAGCGAACCCCTCTCGGCGCGCAGCTTCATCAGATCGTTCACGAACTTCGGCGAAACCCCGGAAATGACGCGACGCCTCTCGGTTTCAAAGATGGGATGTATCGACGAGCACCAACTACCCCAGGGTTTGGCTTGCCAGAGCATAGGTCTTCGGCCCAGCCGAGCGGCCTTCGTAAAAATCGGCGAGGCGTTTGCCCAGCGACATGGTCAGCACCGTGTCGAAAACCGGCATTCCGGCGTGCGACAGGAAGGCAGCGAACTCGCCATTGTGCATGTGAGTGTCAACCCTGAGGAAAGACCCAGAATGATCGGTTACATGCGGCCGGACAATCGCAACCGCATCAGCATCGCTTTCGGCCACGACCGGTCCTATGACATGGCCT
This sequence comes from Mesorhizobium sp. B2-7-2, assembly GCF_006440775.1. Classification (GTDB taxonomy): domain Bacteria; phylum Pseudomonadota; class Alphaproteobacteria; order Rhizobiales; family Rhizobiaceae; genus Mesorhizobium. The sequence goes on from NZ_VFTZ01000001.1 coordinate 248,625, forward strand.
CGCCCGAATGGCCGGCAGAGCGCGAATGCGCTCAGCTTGTCATTCTTGAAAAGACCATATCCGTTCGAGTGTGCGAAGAGCCTTTCGATAAGCGCTGTCCGCCTCACTCCAAACCCCGCCGCGTCGAGGGCGACCGCTGCCGGAATATCGCCTGCGTCCAAAGTCCGGACGTCGCTGCCCGCCTCCGTGGGGCTGCCTGCCGTTGGGACGCGGGCGATGCCCTGGCATTGATAGACGGTCTTCTCAGGCTGGAAGTCGAGCGAGAGATAGAGTCGCCGGGCGGCGCGGGTTGCATTGAGGCGAAGGTCGTGCCCGGGAAGGTTATCGAAAACCCGCTTCATCAGCCACTGCGCGGCCCCAAGCGTCTGAAGCCGTGGCGAGGTGATGACCATGCCGACGGTCGCGAAGCTATCGCCATGCCCGAACCACATCGCGGAGCCGAGAACCCGGCCGATCTCATCGAGAGCCACCAAGCCTTGCCCCACTTCGCGCAGGAAGTGCCAGTCTTCCGCACGATGCGGCCAGCCTACAGACAGCGAGAGCGCATGCAATCGGTCCAGTTCAACACCTTCGATCTCGGCGATCCGCACCGAGAAGGCATCGATTTTCAAGCTTTCGGACGGCTTCAATTCCTTGCCTCTGAAAGATTGCGTAACGGGTGACATACACCCCTGCCCTGTCCACGTTTAAACGACCAGACCAATACGATTTGCTCGAATGCCGCGCGCCAACGCAAGATTCGACTGAAACATTTCCGCTTTCGGCACGCAATCGCGAAGGAAAGCGCCCATCGTCTGCGGCAATTCTGCAGTTATGACCGGCGCCGAGTCCGGCGAACCGAACTGATTTGAGGGCAGGAATGGACGTCTGCGACATCCTCGACCGTCTCGTCGCCTTTCCCTCCGTCGCCGGCAAGCCAAACAATGACATCGCCAGTTGGATCGAGACCTATCTTAGAGAATACGGAGCAAAGGTCAGGCTGATTCCCGGGCCTGAGGGCGACCGCTCAAATCTATTCGCCACGATCGGTCCCGCCGATGTACCGGGCTATATTCTTTCCGGCCACATGGATGTCGTCCCCGCTTGCGAGCCGCAATGGAGTTCCAACCCTTTCGCCTTGCGCCGCGAGACCGAGCGGCTCTACGGACGCGGCACCACTGACATGAAAGGGTTTCTTGCGGCGGTGCTCGCGGCGGTCCCAGCGCTCGCGAAACTGCGCCTCGCCACGCCGATCCATATCGCTTTCTCCTATGATGAGGAGATCGGATGTCGCGGCGTGCCGCACCTGATCGCCTGCCTTTGCGAGTTTTGCGCCAAGCCGCTCGGCGTCATCGTCGGGGAGCCGAGCGGCATGCGCGCCGTGCGCGGCCACAAGGGCAAGGCGGCCGCCCGCGTGACCATAAGGGGGCGCTCAGGCCATTCCTCTCGCCCCGATCTAGGCCTCAATGCCATCCATGCGATGGCCGATGTCCTGAGCACAGCCGTGAGCGAAGCCGGAGGGCTGATGCACGGCCCGTTCGATGCGGCCTTTGAGCCGCCCTATTCTTCGTTGCAGGCCGGCGTGATCGCCGGCGGACAGTCGGTCAACATCATCCCCGACACCTGCACGCTGGACCTGGAGGCGCGCGCTATTCCCGGCGTCGACCCGACCAGCCTGCTCACGCCGGTCAGGGCCAGCGCTGAGACTCGGGCGATCGACGGTTTTCGCGTCGAGTGGACGCCGGTAAGCGCCTATCCGGCGCTGTCGCTTCCGCAGGACGCGCCGCTGGCGGCGCTGTTGCAAGAGCTGACCGGCCAGACGCCGCTCGCCGCCGTCAGCTACGGCACAGAGGCCGGGCTCTACCAGGCCGCGGGGCTAGACGCGATCATCTGCGGCCCGGGTGATATCGGCCGCGCCCACAAGCCGGATGAATATATCCTCGAGAGCGAGCTCGCTGCCTGCCAGCAGATGATCGAGGCGCTGGGTGCACGATGCGCGGCGTGAAGGAGCAGCCGGAATGACCTTCCTGTTCAACTCCGATGCGCGGCGCGGCGCGGTATTTGCCGAGGCATTCGCGAGCGAATTACCCGAACTGCCCTTCGCGATGGACCCGGCGTCGGTCGATCCCGACGCGGTTCGCTATCTGATCACCTGGACCGTTCCTCAGGACCTCGGCCGTTACCGCAACCTCGAAATCCTGTTTTCCCTCGGCGCCGGCGTTGATCAGTTCCGCTTCGATGCGGTCCCGGCGAAGGTCAAGATCGTTCGCATGATCGAAGAAGGCATCGTGCGCATGATGCAAGAGTATGCGGCACTCGCCGTGCTTGCGCTTCACCGCAACCTGCCAATCTATCTGGCGCAGCAGCGAGCCGGAGAATGGCGCGACGTCCCTCAGCTTCAAGCAGGCTCGCGTCGGATCGGTGTGCTCGGTCTCGGACAGCTCGGCCAAGCCGTCCTCGACCGGCTGAAGCCCTTTGGCTTTCCACTTGCCGGCTGGAGTCGCTCGCAGCGGCTGATCCAGGACGTGACCTGTTATCATGGCGACCTCGGGCTTAAGCAGATGCTGGCGGCCAGCGATATACTGGTCTGCCTCCTGCCGCTGACCGACGAGACGCGAGGTTTCCTCAATGCCGATCTCTTCGCGAAGTTGCCCGCGGGCGCGGCTCTCGTCCACACCGGGCGCGGACCGCAGCTCGACCATGAAGGGCTTGTCGCCACGCTGGACAGCGGTCATCTGTCGTCGGCGATGATCGACGTAACGGATCCCGAGCCGCTTCCCGCTGGCCATCCGTTCTGGTCGCATCCGAAGATCATCCTGACCCCGCATGTCGCCAGCGTCACCCAGCCCGCGACCGCCGCGCGCGCCGTGATCGACAACATAAGGCGCCATCGCGCCGGTCTCGATCCGATCGGGCTCGTCGACCGCTCGCGCGGCTATTGAAACGTCAACTGGAAGGATCATACCTTGTCTCTGCTCAAGACCGTCGATACCAACCCGGTTTTCCCGCCGCGCGAATCCAAGGCGCTGCCCGACCGCCTGATTGCCGGCGACCCAGCCTTCAAGACCTGGGCCCAGGATGTCGCCAAGGACGACCTTGTCCACACCGGCGTGTGGGAGGCGACACCGGGCGAGACGCGCTCGATCAAGGGCGACACCTTCGAGTTCTGCCACATCCTCGCCGGCGTGGTCGAGATCACGCCCGACGCCGGCGATACGGTGACCTATCGGGCCGGCGATAGCTTCGTGATGAAGCCGGGCTTCACCGGTGTTTGGAGGACCATCGAGACCGTGCGCAAGATCTACGTCACGGTGGGCTAGGGAGCGTCCGCGCAGGCAGCGACCTCCGCGGAAGATTTTGCCGTCTCTTGTTCCAAGCACGCAACATTCGTCGGCGGCGGATCACCGAACAGCGCATGCTGCGTGCCGGCACGGGCTAAGCTCAGGCCGATGCTGCCAAATGGTTTGCCCATGAGCCTGAGCTTCAATCCCGATACAATCGCCCTTGCCGTCGGCCACTTCATCGATGGGGAGCTGGTTTCGGCCGAGGGCGTGATGGAGATGCGCCGTCCGTCCGATGGCAAATCCTACGCCGCCTGCCCCGTGGCCGGTCTGGATTTGGTCGATCGGGCGGTGGAAAGCGCCAAAGCGGCGCTGAAAGCCAGCAACTGGGGCGGCGTCCGGCCGCGCGAGCGCACCAAGGCGCTCCACGCCTGGGCCGATCTGATGGAGGCGGAGGGCCAAACGCTCGCCCGGATCGAGGCCCTGAGCTCGACCCGGCCCGTGGGCCAGCTCGTCGCCGGCGACATCGCCGTCACCGCCGAGCAGATCCGCTTCTTTGCCGAGTTCGCCGACAAGGAAGGCAGCGAGCTGGTGCCGACCGACGACGCCAGTCTCGGCATGATCATGAGCGAGCCCTATGGCGTGGTCGGTGCGATCACGCCGTGGAATTTTCCGATCTCGATGGCCGGATGGAAACTCGGGCCGGCGCTGGCCGCGGGCAATGCAGTCGTGCTGAAGCCGTCGGAAATGACGCCCTTCTCGGCTATCTACATGGCAGAGCTTGCGGTCAGAGCCGGCCTGCCGGCGGGGCTGATCAACGTGGTGCTCGGCGACGGCCCGACGACCGGCACGGCGCTTACCGGTCATCCCGAGATCGCCAAGGTCAGCTTCACCGGTTCGACCCGCGCCGGTTCAGCCATCATGGAGAACGTCGCCCGCACCGGCGTCAAGCCGATGACGCTGGAGCTCGGCGGCAAGAGCCCGCAGCTCGTCTTTGCCGATGCCGATCTCGACAAGGCGGCGACGGCAATCGCCGGCAGCGTCACCTTCAATGCAGGCCAGGCCTGCGTGGCCGGCACGCGTCTGATCGTCGAGAAGAGCGTGATCGACCAGTTAACGGCCGCCATCCTGGAGCGGATGAAGGCAGTGCGGCCCGGCGCAACCTGGGACGAGGCGACGCAGTATTCGCCAATCATCTCGGAACGGCAGCGGGCGCGCGTTGACGGCATCGTGCGGGCCGCTGTCGCCGCAGGCGGCGAATGCCTGATCGGTGGCGGGGCCATGGAAGCTCCCGGCTATTTTTACGAGCCGACGCTGATTGCCAATGTCAGTCAGGACAATCCGGCGATCGTCGAGGAGATCTTCGGCCCGGTCCTGACCGTCCAGACCTTCGACAGCGAGGAGGAGGCGCTGGCGCTATCCAGCCATCCGACCTACGGGCTGGCCTCCGGCCTGTTCACCGCCGACCTGTCGCGCACGACCCGTTTCGCGCGCAGGCTCGAGGCGGGCACCGTCTGGGTCAACCGCTACAGCCGCTCGCGCGACCACATCCTGCCCACTGGCGGCTACAAGCGCTCCGGCATCGGCAAGGACCTTGGCCGCGAAGCCTATCTCGCCAACCGCAGGACCAAGAGCGTCCTGATCAGCCTGTGAAGAGATGTCGATGAAAACCTACTCTATCGCCCTGATCCCCGGTGACGGCATCGGCCGCGACGTCACCGCCGCTGCCTGGACAGTGTTGGAAACGGTAGCCAAACAGGGAGGCTTTTGCCTTGCAGGCACGGAGTTCCCCTGGTCCTGCCGCTTCTTCAAGGAAAACGGCCGCATGATGCCCGAGGACGGCATCGAGACCCTGCGCGGCTTCGATGCCATCCTTCTCGGCGCCGTGGGCTGGCCGGCCGAAGTGCCGGATTCCGTGTCGCTGCACGGCCTTCTGCTGCCGATCCGCAAGGCCTTCGTGCAATATGCCAATATCCGGCCGCACCGCCTGTTGCCGGGCGTCAAGGGACCGCTGCGGGCGGAAAGTTTCGACATCCTTTGCATCCGCGAGAACACCGAAGGCGAATATTCCGGCGCCGGCGGACGCGTGCACCAGGGCACGCTGGACGAAGTCGCGGTGGAGACCTCGATCTTCACCCGAGCCGGCGTCGAGCGCATCCTGCGCTTCGGCTTCGAGCAGGCGCGAGCCCGGCGAGGCAAACTCGCCTCCGTCACCAAGTCCAATGCGCAGAAATACTCAATGGTGTTCTGGGACGAGATCACGCGCAAGCTGGCTGCGGAATATCAGGATGTCGCCGTCACCAGCTATCATGTCGACGCGCTCGCCGCGCGCATGATCATGGCGCCGGAGAGTCTCGACGTGGTCGTCGCTTCCAATCTCTTCGGCGACATCCTGACGGACATCGGCGCGGCGATCCAGGGCGGGCTCGGCTACGCAGCTTCCGCCAACATCAACCCCGACCGCTCGGCGCCGTCGATGTTCGAGCCAGTGCACGGCTCCGCGCCCGACATCGCCCATCTTGGCATCGCCAATCCGATCGCCACCATCTGGTCCGGCGCCATGATGCTCGATCATCTTGGCGAGAAGGATGGGGCCTTCCGCATCATGAAAGCGGTCGAAGCGACGACTGCGCGCGGCATCGGAACCACCGCCGGCAAAGACAAGACAGACGCCATTACGGCCGCCGTCGTCGCGGCGCTCACCTGATTTGCGAGGTCGTTTTGATGAAAAACCTGAATGACAACAGTCTCTTCCGCGAGGCCGGCCTCATCGGCGGGAGATGGGTCGCGGCAGGTTCCGGCAGGACGGTCGATGTGATTAATCCTGCAACACAGCTATCGGTCGGCACGGTGCCAGACATGGCTGGTCCGGAGACCCGAACGGCCATACAGGCCGCGGCTTCCGCCTATCAGGATTGGAAAAAGAAGACCCATGCCGAACGTGCCGCCCTGCTGGAGGCCTGGCATGGCCTGATGCTCACGCATCTGGACGATCTCGCGCTGATCCTGACGACGGAACAAGGCAAGCCGCTGGACGAGGCCAAAGGCGAGATCCGCTACGGCGCCTCCTTCGTCAAATGGTTCGCCGAGGAGGCGCGCCGCATCAACGGCCACACCATTCCCGCGCCCTCATCCGACCGCCGCATCATCGTTCTGAAGGAACCGGTTGGCGTTTGCGGCATCATCACGCCGTGGAATTTTCCCAACGCGATGATCACCCGCAAGGTCGCGCCGGCGTTGGCCGCCGGCTGCACCGTGGTCATCAAGCCGTCCGAGTTCACGCCCTATTCGGCACTGGCGCTCGGCGTGCTTGCCGAACGAGCGGGCATCCCCACCGGCGTCATCAACATCGTCACCGGCATGCCGGCCGAGATCGGCAACGAGATCATGGCGAACGAGACCGTGCGCAAGATTTCCTTCACCGGTTCGACCAGGGTCGGCTCACTGCTGATGCGCGGCGCGGCCGACAGCGTGAAAAGGCTCAGCCTCGAGCTCGGCGGCAACGCGCCGTTCATCGTCTTCGACGACGCAGATCTCGATTTGGCAGTCGAAGGCGCGCTCGCCTCGAAATTTCGCAACGGCGGCCAGACCTGCGTGTGCGCCAACCGCATCCTCGTCCAGACCTCGGTCTATGACGCCTTCGCCGCCAAGCTCAGCGCCCGCGTGAACGCCATGATAGTCGGGCCAGGCACGCAGCCCGGCGTCGCGATCGGACCGATGATCAACATGGCGGCGGTCGAGAAGATCGAGCGGCATGTCGAGGACGCGCTCGCCAAGGGTGCTGCGATCGCAACCGAGAAGCCGGCGTTACCGCAGGGCCCGCAATATGTTGCGCCGCTGGTGCTGACCGGCGCAACGGCTGAGATGCAGCTCGCCGGCGAGGAAACCTTTGGTCCGGTAGCGCCGCTCTTCCGTTTCGAGACCGAAGAGGAGGCGATCGCGCTCGCCAACGGCACGCCATACGGACTGGCCTCCTACTTCTACACCGAGAACCTGAAGCGCGCCTGGCGCGTCGGCGAGGCGCTGGAATTCGGCATGGTGGGGCTCAACACCGGCTCCGTCTCGATGGAGGTCGCTCCCTTCGGCGGCGTCAAGCAGTCCGGCCTCGGGCGCGAGGGCGCCCAGGCCGGCATCGAGGAATATCTTGAGATGAAGAGCTTCCATATGGGCGGGCTGGGCTAACCCCAGCCCCGATCACTGGATCCGGTCGAGCGCCTTGTAGTAGAGGCCGACCATCGGCAGGAACCAGGGCTTGCCGGAATAGCCGGGGATGGACGGCCATTGGAGGCCCTTCAGCGGATTGCGATCCTCGCGGCCGAGCATGGCGTCCGCGATGATCATGCCGAGCTGCGTGGAAAGCTGCGCGCCGTGCCCTGAATAGCCCATCGCGTACCAGACCCCATCATGGTAGCCGGCCCGCGGGAAGCGGTCCTTGGTCATGTCGACCAGCCCGCCCCAGCAATAGTCTATCTCGACCTTGGCGAGCTGCGGGAAGATCGCAGCGAGACTTGCCCGCAATATCTGGCCGCTGCTGGCATCGGAGCGCTGGTCCGATGTTGCCGAGAAGCGGGCACGGCCGCCAAAGATCAGGCGCTTGTCCGGCGAAAGCCGGAAGTAGTTGCCGATATTCATCGAGGTCACGCATGTCCGGTTGCCCGGCATCGTCGCGGCGATCTCGGCATCGCTCAGCGGCCGCGTGGCGATGATGAAGCTACCAACGGAGATGATCCTGCGGCGGAAATAGTCGAAATTCGGCGTGGTGTAGGCGCCGGTCGCCACGAGCAAATTGTCTGCGCTGATGCGGCCGCGCGAAGTGGTCAGCTGATGCAGTGCGCCGGACTGCCTGTGATCCGTCACGGTTGCATTCTCATGGATAATGGCGCCATGGCGGACCGCCGCTGTCGCCAGCCCAGCCACATAGCGGCCCATATGCATCATGGCGCTTTTCTTCGAGAGCATTGCGCCATGAAAGGGCGAGCCGATCTCGGATTTAAGGTCGGTCGACGACAGCAGCGCCGTATCCGAGTCCACTTCCGCATGGACGGCTTCGAAGTTGCGGGCGATCGCTTCGAAATGCTTCGGCTTGGAGGCGAGCTTCAGCTTGCCGGCGCGACGGAAGTTGCAGTCGATGCCTTCCTCGGCGATCAGCGCCGCGATGGTGTCGATGGAATCGTCCAGCGCGCGGTAGAGCGCGATCGCGCGTTCCTTGCCAAGCTCCGCCTTGGCCGAAAGATAGCTGTGCGCGAGGCCGTTGTTCAGATGCCCGCCATTGCGCCCGGAGGCGCCCCAGCCAACCCGCTCCGCTTCCAGCACCACGACCTTGGCGCCGGCCTTCGCCAGCTGGCGCGCGGCGGCGAGACCGGTGAAGCCGCCGCCGACGATGGCGGCGTCGTAGTGCCCCTCGACCGGGCCTTGCGCCCCGCCGGAAAAGACGGGGGCGGTGTCGTGCCAGTAGGAGACGAACTTCATCGGTAATCCGCCTGTTTCAGAGCCCGACCACACCCGGCAGCCCGGAAATATCGGATATCTCCACATAGCCGTAGTAGGGATTGGCCGGCTCGTGGCCGCGGTTGACCCAAACCTTGTTCTTGATGCCGAGGTCATGGGCCGACATCAGGTCGTAGCGGAAGGAAGACGAACAGTGAAGGATGTCTTGCGGACCGCAGCCAAGCCTGTCGAGCATATATTCGAAGGCCTTGAAGCGAGGCTTGTAAGCCTGTGCCTGCTCGGCCGTGTAGACGGCATGGAACGGTGCGCCGAGCTTTTCGACGTTCGACATGATCTGCGCGTTCATGGCGTTGGAGAGGATGACCAGCGGAATTTCCTTGGCGACCTTGGCAAGTCCGGCCGGAACGTCGGCGTGCGGCCCCCAGGTCGGCACGCGCTCATAGACCATTTTGGCGTCATCGGGGCTGAAGCCGACGCCATTGCGTTTGCAGGCGCGCTCCAGCGCGTTGTGGATGACCTCGGCATAGGGCTTCCAGTCGCCCAGAATCTCATCGAGCCGGTAAGCCGCGAAGTTCTTGATGAACTCCTGCATGCGCGGCTCGTCAAGCCGGCTGCCATAGAGGTCGCGCGCCGCCTCCGCCATCTGGAAATTGGTCAACGTGCCGTAGCAGTCGAAGGTGATGTATTTGGGCCTGAAGGAAGCCATGTTCGTCGATCTCCAGTGGAAGCACATCCGCGTTCGGATGTTTTTCATCATAGGCTGGCCGGGAGCGAGCCACCTGACCGAAATGCACGTTCCGAAAGCAGAAAGTTCCGTATCCGCTGGCCTGTTTGGCACGCTGTAGCACCCTGCAGCCGATCCCGAGGGGTTGGTCGGCGGCCTGCGGCGCATCCGCTGCGGCCCGCGCCAGCACAAGATGCGGCGCACCCCCTGCGCAAAGGCGAATGATACTGCCGAAGTCGAAACCTTCAGACGATCTGCAGCCCGCCGATGGCCGAGACTTGGGGCCAGATGGAAAGGTGCCTCATGCAGCAAGGCGAACTCCAGGACTTTGGGCCGGATCATATCGAGGGCGCAGTCGCGCTTTCTCGCCAGGAGAACTGGCCGCATCGCCCGCAGGACTGGCAGATGGCGCTGCAACTCTCCAGCGGCGCGGTCGCGCTCGACGACCAGGGCCGGGTCACCGGCACAATCCTGGTAACGCCCTACGGCGCCGATTGCGCCATGATCAACATGGTGATCGTCGACAGGAAGGCGCGGGGCAAAGGACTCGGGCGCCGGCTCATGGAACAGGCCTTTGCCCTTGCCGGCGACCGGCCACTGCGACTTGTCGCGACAACCGACGGCATGCCCCTTTATGAGAAGCTGGGCTTTATGCCCTCGGGCACGATTCTTCAGCACCATGGCCAGGTGGCAGCGCTTGAGGCTCCCGAGGGTGTGGAAGCCGCAAGCACCCACGATCTGCTGGAAATCAAGGCCCTGGACCGTGACGCCTACGGCGCCGACCGTAAAGCTTTGATCGATGCGCTGGCCGAGTGGGGTGAATTCGCAGTCATCCGCCGCAAAGGCATCATCGCGGCCTATGCCGCAATCCGCCCATTCGGACGCGGCGAGGTGATCGGCCCCGTCATTGCGGACAACGCCGCGGACGCCAAAGTGCTGATTAGCTTCTTCGCCGCGTCGCGCCCCGGCGCGTTCCTGCGCGTGGATACCGACAGCCGCACCGGCCTCGCGGGATGGCTGGCCGAAATCGGCCTCGCTCATGTCGGCGGAGGCGTTGCCATGGACCGCCCCGCCAGGAATGGGCCGGAACAGGCCAGGCCAAGAGTTTACGCCCTCGCCAACCAGGCGCTCGGATAGTCCGGAGGACAAAAATGCTCGCCAATTCCCTGCTAGAACTCGACCGCGCCCATCTCATCCATCCGGTCACCTCCTATCGCGCCCATGAGGCGCTCGGCGTGCGCGTGCTGAAATCGGCGAAGGGCGCTACAGTGACCGACGCGTCCGGCCGGCAGCTTCTCGACGGATTCGCCGGCCTGTGGTGCGTGAATGCCGGCTATGGTCACGACAGCATCGTCGAGGCGGCGGCCCGGCAGATGCGCGAGCTGCCCTACGCCACTGCCTATTTCGATCTCGGCTCGGAGCCCGCCATCCGGCTCGCCTCGGAATTGGCCGAACGCGCGCCCGGCGACCTCAACCACGTCTATTTCACGCTTGGCGGCTCGGATGCGGTCGACAGCACGATCCGTTTCGTCCGCTATTACTGGAATGCCAAGGGCGAGCCGCAGCGCGACCAGTTCATTTCCATCGAGCAAGGTTATCACGGATCGTCGGTGGTCGGCGCTGGCCTGACCGCCCTGCCCGCCTTTCATGCCGGCTTCGGCATTCCCTTCGAATGGCAGCACAAGATCCCCTCGCCCTATCCTTATCGCAATCCGGTTGGGAATGACCCGAACGCCATCACCGCCGCATCGCTTGCGGCGCTGAAGGCCAAGATCGAGGATCTCGGCCCGCAGCGCGTCGCCGCCTTTTATGCCGAGCCGATCCAGGGCTCGGGCGGCGTCATCGTGCCGCCGAAAGGCTGGATCAAGGCGATCCGCGAGCTCTGCCGGGAATACGGCATCCTGTTCATAGCCGACGAGGTGATTACCGGCTTCGGGCGCACAGGCCCCCTGTTTGCCTGCATCCAGGAGGATATCGTTCCCGACTTCATGACGACGGCGAAAGGCTTGACCTCGGGCTATGTGCCGATGGGCGCCGTGTTCATGGCCGATCATGTCTACAACACCATCGCCGATGGCGCGGGTGCGTCTGCGGTCGGCCATGGCTACACCTATTCCGCCCATCCGGTCAGCGCAGCCGTCGCACTTGAAGTGCTGAAGCTCTATGAAAACGGAATTCTTGAGAACGGCGTCAAGGCCGGCGCCCGCCTGATGGCGGGCCTGTCAGGGTTGAGCGACCATCCGCTGGTCGGCGACGTCCGCGGTCGCGGCATGCTTGCTGCGATCGAGCTGGTGATCGACAAAAAGAAGAAAACGCCGCTTCCAGCCTCGGCCATGCCGGCGCGACGCGTGTTCGACAGGGCCTGGGACAATGGCATCATCATCCGCGCCTTCGCGCACGGTGTTCTCGGCTATGCCCCTCCGCTCTGCTGCACCGACGACGAGATCGACGCGATCGTCGAGCGCACGCGCCAGACGCTCGACCAGACGCTCGAGGACCCGGACGTGCGCCAGGCGCTGGCATGATGAGAGTGATTATGTCGTGTCTCGAAATATCGCTGGGGCAGACGATTTCGCAATTTTGTGCCGCTACCTCGCGCCTTTTCGGCGAATCCAGCGCGGGGGAAGTGCCAGACTGCTTTTTAAGAAGGGGCCAGAAAGCCCCGAATTTCCGGGCATTCGAACAAGGCCGACGCCGCGGACAGCACGGAATATTGTTCTGTTCAGCATGAGTAATTCGGCCGCGCGCAGAGGAGAGCCAGTCTTGGCCAGGGGCTTTAACGAATTCAAATACGTGACCTTCGATGTGGTCGGTACGCTGATCGACTTCGAAGGCGGCATCACGACCTGCTTGGCCGAGATCGCCGCGGAGGCCGGTGCTTCCGTCGACGGCGAAGAAGCGCTCGCCCTCTACCGGCAGGCCCGCTACATGCCCGATGCGAAGCTTTTCCCCGACGATCTCGCGCGTGTCTACATGGTCATCGCACCGCGGCTCGGCCTGCCGGCCGAGGAGAAATACGGCGCCCGCCTCCGGGATTCGGCGAGCGGCTGGCAAGGCTTCTCCGACAGCAGGGCGGCACTAGCCGGCCTTGCGAAGTCCCACAAGCTGATTGCCATGACCAATGCCCGGCGCTGGGCTCTCGACCATTTCGAGAAGCAGCTTGGATCGCCCTTCTTCGCTACCTTCACCGCCGACGATACCGGCACCGAGAAGCCGGACCCTGCCTTCTTTCAAAAGGTCTTCGACTTCGTGGCCTCCCGCGGCGACAGCAAGGACGACATCCTGCACGTTGCGCAAAGCCAGTATCACGACATCGGCATATCCCGGACGCTCGGCATGACCAACTGCTGGATCGAGCGCCGCCACGCCCAGAAGGGCTATGGCGGCACGACAGAGCCCAAGCACTTCACCGTGCCCGACTACCACTTCACCTCAATGGCCGACTTTGCGGCGGCCGTGCGGGAAAGCCTGAAGGAACGAACCTGAGCTCAAGACCCGGAAAGCCGCATCAAGACGCGCATCCCGGCCAAACAACAGAAAGGGGAATGACATGAGCGACAAGATCACCAACTGGACCGGAGCAGACGATGCGATGGTCGAAAACGCCATCAGGCGAGGCGCGAGCCGCCGCGAACTCCTCAAAATGCTGCTGGCAGGCGGCGCCGCCTTTGCCGCGGGAAGCGCTGTGCTCGGCCGAGCCACCAATGCCGTCGCCGCCACGCCAGTCTCAGGCGGCCACCTCAAGGCTGCCGGCTGGTCGTCCTCGACGGCCGATACGCTCGATCCGGCCAAGGCGTCGCTCTCCACCGACTATGTCCGCTGCTGCTCGCTCTATAACCGCCTGACCTTCCTCGACAGGGATGGCAAGACGCAGATGGAGCTGGCCGAAAGCATCGACAGCAAGGACGCCAAGACCTGGACGGTGAAGCTGCGCAAGGGCGTCACCTTCCATGACGGCAAGGACCTCACCGCCGACGACATCGTCTTCTCGCTAAAGCGTCACCTCGACAAGGCAGTCGGCTCCAAGGTCGCCAAGATCGCCGCGCAGATGACGGGCTTCAAGTCTGTCGACAAGTCGACCGTCGAAATCACGCTCGCCGACCCGAACGCCGACCTGCCGACCATCCTGGCGCTCCATCACTTCATGATCGTAAGGGACGGCACCACCGACTTTTCCAAAGGCAACGGCACGGGCGCTTTCGTGCTGGAGACCTTCGAGCCGGGCGTGCGCTCGGTGGTCACCAAGAACAAGAACTACTGGAAGTCGGGCAAGCCTTATCTCGATTCCTTCGAATTCATCGCCATCAGCGACGACAGCGCGCGCGTCAACGCGCTTCTGTCAGGGGACATCAATTTCGCCGCTGCGATCAATCCACGTGCGATGAAGCTCATCTCCGGCCAGCAGGGCTTCGAATTGTCGAAGACGACCTCGGGCAACTACACCGACCTCAACATTCGGCTCGATATGGAACCCGGCAGCAAGGCCGACTTCGTGACCGGCATGAAATATCTCGTCAACCGCGAGCAGATCGTCAAATCGGCATTGCGCGGCCTTGGAGAGGTCGGCAACGACCAGCCGGTCTCGCCGGCCAACATCTTCCACAACGCCGACCTCAAGCCGAAGACTTTCGATCCGGACAAGGCGAAGTTCCACTTCCAGAAGGCAGGCGTGCTCGGCCAGTCCATCCCGGTGATTGCCTCCGACGCTGCCACCTCCTCGATCGACATGGCCGTGATCATCCAGGCGGCCGGGGCGGATATCGGCATGAAGCTCGATGTCCAGCGCGTCCCCTCCGACGGGTACTGGGACAATTACTGGCTCAAGGCGCCGGTCCATTTCGGCAATATCAATCCGCGCCCGACCCCGGACATCCTGTTCTCGCTGCTATACGCATCCAACGCGCCGTGGAACGAAAGCCAGTACAAGTCGGAGAAGTTCGACAAGATGCTTGTCGAGGCGCGCGGCTCCCTCGACCAGGCCAAGCGCAAGGAGATCTACGACCAGATGCAGACCATGGTGTCCGAGGAGGCGGGCACCATCATCCCGGCCTATATCTCGAATGTCGATGCCCTCTCCAGCAAGGTGAAGGGTTTGGAAGCAAACCCGCTTGGTGGCATGATGGGCTACGCAATGGCCGAGTATCTCTGGCTCGAAGCCTGAGAGGCGCCTGCCGGGGGCCCGGTCAGCCGGCCCCTCGGCACCGCGTCGAGCAATATTTCGGCCGAACGCAACCGCAGGAGCCTCCATGACGTCTGGGGTTTTGAACCTCGTGGTGAAGCGGCTGGGGATCGCGCTCGTCACGCTTCTGATCGTGCTCTTCGCCGTGTTTTTCGCCACCAGCATGCTGCCTGGCGACACCGCGTCGATCCTGCTCGGCCAGGCGGCGACGCCCGAAGCGGTCGCCGGCCTGCGCGAGGCCATGCACCTCAACGATCCGGCGATCCTGCGCTTCCTGCGCTGGCTTCTCGGCCTGCTCCATGGCGACCTCGGCACGTCCTATGCCAACAACATGCCGGTGGCAGCGCTGATCGGCGGCCGTCTGGTCAACACCATGAAGCTAGCCGCCATCACAACGCTGTTGTCGGTGCCGCTGGCGCTGACGCTCGGCATTACCGCCGCGATGCTGCGCGGCTCGCTCTATGACCGCGCTGTCACCGTGCTTTCGATCGGGGTGATCTCGGTGCCGGAGTTCATGGTCGCGACGCTGGCGGTCCTGCTCTTCGCGGTCTATCTAAAATGGCTGCCGGCGTTGTCCTCGGTCAACGAGGCGCATTCGCTGACCGACCTGGTGCGCATCTATGCGATGCCGGTGATCACGCTCACCTTCGTCATCTCCGCCCAGATGGTACGCATGACGCGGGCCGCGGTGATTGAAACGCTCTCCACGCCCTACGCCGAGATGGCGCTGCTCAAGGGCGCCTCGCGCGGCCGCATGGTGCTGAAGCACGCGCTTCCCAATGCGCTCGGCCCGATCGTCAACGCGGTTGCGCTGTCGCTGTCCTATCTGGTCGGCGGCGTCATCATCGTTGAGACAATCTTCAACTATCCTGGCATCGCCAAGCTGATGGTCGATGCCGTCGCGACACGCGACCTGCCGCTGATCCAGAGCTGCGCGATGATCTTCTGCCTCGGCTATCTGCTGCTCATCACGGCCGCGGACATCGTGGCCATCATGTCCAACCCGAGGCTGAGATGACGATGGCACGCGCTGCAGCCTCCCGACGATCCCTGCTCGGCCACAGCTACAATGTTGTCGGCGTCGTGGCTTCGCTGGTTATCCTGGCGTGGACGCTGATCGCCATCTTCGCGCCCTACATCATCCCGCATTCGATCGGCGACATCGTCGATGACGACTATTTCGGCCCGATGCGCCAAGCCCTGTGGCTGGGCTCGGACTATCTCGGCCGCGACATGCTCTCGCGGGTGCTGATGGGCGCGCGCTACACCGTCGGCATATCGCTTGCCGCCGTCTTCATCGCCTGCTTTTCAGGTGTCGTGCTCGGCATGGTCGCGGCCGTCACCGGCGGGTGGTTCGACACCTGCCTCAGCCGCTTCCTCGACGCCATGAACTCCATCCCCAGCAAGCTGTTCGGGCTCGTCGTCGTTGCCGCGGTCGGCTCGTCGATCCCGGTGCTGATCCTGACGCTCGCGGTGATCTATATCCCTGGCGCCTACCGTTTTGCCCGCGCGCTTGCCGTCAACATCAACACCATGGACTTCATGACCGTCGCCCGCGTGCGCGGCGAAAGCACCGCCTACCTCATCGGCTCGGAGGTCCTTCCCAACATTATCCGCCCGGTGCTCGCCGATTTCGGCCTGCGCTTCGTCTTCATCGTGCTCCTGCTTTCCGGCCTGTCCTTTCTCGGGCTCGGGCTGCAACCGCCTCTGGCCGACTGGGGCGCGCTGGTGCGTGAGAATATCGGCGGACTGCCGTTCGCGGCGCCGGCAGTCATCGTACCTTCGCTGGCGATTGCCAGCCTCACCATCAGCGTCAACCTGCTGATCGACAACCTGCCGCAGAAGATCAGGGACAGGGACGCATGACCAATCTCGTCGAGGTGAGGAACCTGAGGATCGAGGCGAAGACCGATTCCGGACGGATCGTCGAAATCATCAAGGGCGTCAGCCTCGACATCGCCGACGGCGAGATCGTCGCGCTGATCGGCGAGAGCGGCTCCGGCAAGACGACGGTGGCGCTCTCACTCATGGGGCACGCACGCCCCGGCTGCCGGATAACCGGCGGCGAGATCAATGTGAACGGCAAGAACATGGCCGCACTTTCCGAAAAGCAGCGAGCCAAGCTGCGGGGCACCGACATTGCCTATGTTCCACAAAGTGCCGCCGCCTCGTTCAATCCCTCGGCGACCATCATGGAGCAGGTGATCGAGGTCACGCGCATCCACAGGCTGATGCCCCCCGAGAAGGCGCGAAAGCGCGCTGTCGAGCTGTTCAGGGCCTTGTCGTTGCCGGATCCGGAAGGGATCGGCGCCCGTTATCCGCACCAGGTTTCCGGCGGCCAGTTGCAGCGGCTATCGGCGGCCATGGCGCTTATCGGCGATCCCAAGCTGGTAATCTTCGACGAGCCGACGACGGCCCTCGATGTGACGACGCAGATAGACGTGCTGAAGGCGTTCAAGTCGGTGATGCGGGCTGGCGGGATAGCAGGTGTGTATGTTTCCCACGACCTCGCCGTCGTCGCCCAGATCGCCGATCACATCGTAGTGCTCAAGGGCGGCGAAGTGCAGGAGGCCGGCAGCACCACCGAAATCCTTTCTGCGGCCCGCCACCCCTACACACGCGAATTGCTCGCGGCCTTCGAGCCGAAGCGGCGGCAAGCGCACGCGGACGCAGATGCCGGCGCGAAGCCGTTGCTGCGCATCGACAATGTGACGGCCGGCTATGGTGCAGTGCGAGACGATGGACTGCCACTTATCCGGGCTGTCAATGCCGTCAGCCTGGTCGTCGAGAAAGGCCGCAACCTCGGCGTCATCGGCGAATCCGGTTGCGGAAAATCGACGCTCGCGCGCGTCATCGCCGGCATCCATCCGGCAGCGGCCGGCGACATCATCTTCGACGGCAAGCAACTGGAGCGCGCCGCAAGCAAACGCAGCCAGGACCAGCTGCGCGAGATGCAGATCGTGTTCCAGTATGCCGATACCGCGCTCAATCCGGCCAAGCCGATCGAAGACATCATCTCCCGCCCGCTGGCCTTCTACCACGCGATGAACAGGCAGGCGCGCACGAAGCGCGTCGATGAACTGCTCGACATGGTGCGGCTGCCGAGAGCGCTGCGCTATCGTCGTCCGTCGGAGCTCTCGGGCGGCCAGAAGCAGCGGGTGAACTTTGCACGCGCGCTGGCAGCCGATCCCAAGCTCATCATCTGCGATGAAATCACCTCGGCGCTCGACACGGTGGTGGCAGCCGCGGTGATCGAACTGCTCAAGGAGCTGCAGCGCGAGCTTGGCCTTTCCTATATCTTCATCAGCCACGACCTCTCGGTCGTCGAGGCGATCTGCGACGAGATCATGGTCATGTACAATGGCGAGCGGGTGGAGCAGATCTCACCCGACGGGCTGAAAGCGCCCGCCCACCCCTATTCCAAGCTTCTGTTCTCCTCCGTGCCGAAGCTCGATCCGACGTGGCTCGACGGGCTCGTCCGCGACCCCGAACTGGTCACCCAGTATGGCCATCGCTAGGCAAAGGATCGCGCCTCACATCGCAAACAGGGCGGGGAAGGCATGTGCTTCTTGACGACGCAAGCGCTTCAGCACCACGAAGTTGAAACGTTTGCCGGTGCCGGCATCCATCTCGGTCACGCGCTTCATGAGCGCCTCTCGCGACGCTACAATCGCGAGCAGAGCCGGTAGGCCTCATAGATCGACGAGTAGACATCCCGGCTGGCAACGGCGTCGCCAATGCGGTGCAGGACGAACGATCCAGCGGCCTGCGCGCCATCAGCTTGCTCTGTGCTTGCTCCCATCATGAGGGCAAGATCGGTGACGCCGTTGTTGGCGGCGCGGCCGCGCAATTCCTGGAAGGTGTCTTCGATGGGCACCGTGCCGCGCTCAATGATGAGTTGCGCCGCGGTCATTTCCGTTTCTGCGCCGGTGAGTTCGTGCCGGAACATGGCGGCGATCCCGTCGCCTTGGCGCGCGACCTTGACCAGGCGCAGATCGCCGGCAACGCGGACGCCGAGCTCCGAGGCAAGTTTGCGAAAACTCACTCTGTCCGGATAAGGCGTCTCGATCGCCAGGGTGTCATCCGCCATGGCCAAGCTGACCACGCGCCCCAGACGTGCCAAGTGGAGGGCACAGGAGATGGCGGCCTGACGTCCGGTCTCGTCGTAGATCAGCACATCCTCTTTGGCTGGCACGACTCCGGTCAGAACGTCCCAGACGCTGTCGCAGTGTTCAGCGCCATCCAGCCATTGCATGTCAGGAATGCCTCCGGTGGCAACGATGACGGCGTCCGGCTTTTCGGCAAGGACGAGCTCGGCATCCGCATAGATGTTGAGACGGACTGCGACCCCAAGGCGAGCCAGCTCGTCGACACGCCAGTCAACGATGCCGATGAGGTCCTTGCGGTGATGGGCAGAGGCGGCAACGAGCACCTGCCCGCCAAGCCGCGCTCCGGCCTCGAGCAGGGTCACCTTGTGCCCGCGCTCGGCTGCAATCCTTGCCGCCTCCATCCCGCCAGGACCGCCGCCGACGACGACCACCCGCTTCAATGTTTCGGCCCGGTCAATGACATGCCCGACGATCGTTTCGTGGCCGCTGGCCGGGTTATGGATACACTGCACCTTCTTGTACAGGCAGTAGGATGCGCCGACGCACGGGCGAATGCGCTCTTCCTCTCCCCGCATCACCTTGTTGACGATATTTGGGTCCGCGATGTGCGCCCGCGTCATGCCAACCAGATCGATCAGGTTCTCGCGGATCGCATGCCTGGCCGTGGCGACATCCCTGATGCCGGCTGCATGGATGACGGGCAGTCTGGTCTCCCGTTTGAACTGTCCGACCAAGGGCAGAAACGGCGCGCTCCTGGTGAACATGCCAGGCATGTTCTGTTCGGCCAACGCTAGATCGGTGTCCATGCGGCCGACGATGCAGTTGAAGAAATCGATATGGCCTTCCCGCTCGAACAGCTTGGCGAAGGCCAGACACTCCTCGAAATTTGATCCGTCGTCCGCCGCCTCGTCGATAACGAAACGGATGCCGACGGCGAAGTCGTTACCCACCGCATGACGGATCGCCTCGTGGACCATCAGGCCGAAGCGCGCCCGGTTCTCCAGGGAGCCGCCAAAGGCATCGGTACGCCTGTTGGTTCGGCGGGACAGGAATTGGCCGATCAGATGGCCCCCGGTGACGGTTTCGACGCCATCCAGACCGCCCTCGAGGCAGCGCCTGGCGGCACTCGCGTAATCCTTGACGATCCTGTCGATGTCGGCGCCATCCATCTCTTTCGGAAAATTGCGGTTTCGCATCTCGCGAACGCGCGACGGCGCCACCGGCGGCAGCCAGTTTCCGGCATAGGCACTGGCGCGCCGGCCCAGATGCGAGACCTGGCACATCACGGCCGCGCCGTGGCGATGAATGCGGTGCGACAGCGACTGAAGATGGGGTACGATGCGATCGCTCGAAAGATCCAGCTGACCGCCGCCCCAGCTCGAATCGGGCGAGGTCATCGCCGAGCCGCCCACCATCGTCATCGCAAGGCCGCCCCGCGCTTTCTCCTCATGGTAACGCTGATAGCGTTCGAGCGGCAGGCCGCCTTCGTCGAGCATCGAGGCATGGCTGGTGCTGACGATGCGGTTGCGCAGCATCAGGCCCTTCAGCCGAAAGGGCTGAAGCAGGGGATCGCTGGATGCTGTGCCTGCTCGAGTTGCCGCTACGCTCATGTCTGGTCCCGCCCATTCGCGAGGGTTATAGTTCGCCATTTGCAGCGCGGCGGTAAGCTTGAAAATACTTTGGGCAGCTATACGCTGCACGCATGGCCGGTTTTGCAAAACTCGTTCCGTCCGCGCGCGGACTGCTTGTCTTCGAAGCTGCCGTCCGGACGGGCAGCTTCACGGCGGCCGCGCGCGAGTTCAACGTCACGCAGCCGTCGATCAGCCGCAGCATCGCCCAGCTGGAGGCCCATCTTGGCGTCGGTCTTTTCGCACGAGGTCCAGCGGGTTTGGCCCCGACCGCGGAGGCGCGCGCCCTCTATGCGGCCGTAAGCGAGGCATTTGAAGGAATCGAGGGCGTGATCGGCACGATCAGGAAGAACAGCGACGCGAGGCCGGTCGTCACCCTTTCTCTTTCGAGCTCTCTCGCAACCCATTGGTTCGTTCCGAGGTTGGGGGCGTTCGACACGAGGTTCCCCAACGTCGACCTGAGGTTCGAACTGATCGCGGGCGTCCTCTGCGAGGCCCGGCCGAGAACGTCGACCTTGCCACGCGATTCCTGGCCGACGACGATACGCATTATCACCACTGGCCATTCTGTCCGGAAATCATCGTGCCGGTGTGCAGCCCGTCCTATCTGTCGACCCACGGCCAGTTAGTGCATGCAGGAAACGGGGAAGGTCATGTCCTGCTTCATCTGACCGATGCTGAGCAGCAGTGGCAGGATGCCTGGGGCAGCGTGGCGGACCGCAAGACAAGCCGGGCAAAGTGGCTGGAGTTCTCGGACTATGCGGTCGTCCTTCAGGGGGCCATGAACGGCCAAGGCGTGGCGCTCGGCTGGCTCAGCAATGTTTCAACGGCGTTGCTTCAGGGGACGCTCGTTCGGGCATCCGACAGGCAGATCAACACGGGCCGGACCCATCAGCTGGTTGCGCCACCCTCACGACCGCTGCGACCGATCGTGTCCGACATCGCTGCCTGGATGATTGCCGAGATGCAGGCCGAACTGGAGAGGCTGCATCCTCTGTTGGGGCCGGACACACTGTAAGGGACCTGCGACAACTGCAGTCAGGGCGCGGCCATAGCCGACTACATCGGGAACAGGCTGGGCAGCGGCATGTGTGCCTTGACGATCGGCGACTTCAGGACCACGAAGCTGAAATACTTGTCGATGCCGATATCCATGTCGGTCAGCCGTTCCATGATCGTCTGATACTCGCTGATACCGGCGGTCATGAATTTCATCAGGTAATCGTAGCCGCCCGAGACAAGGTGGCATTCTATGACCTGGTCGATCTTCTCCACCACGGCGAGAAAGCGGGCGAAGTCGACCTGGCGATGGTTCTTCAATGTGATCTCGGTGAACACCGTCAGCGTCTGGCCGAGCTTGCCGATATTGACCTGTGCGGAATAGCCCTCGATGTAGCCTTCCGACTGGAGCTTTTTCACCCGCATCAGGCATGGGCTCGGCGACAGATGCACCAGCTCGGCCAGTTCGACATTGGTGATGCGCCCGTTCTTCTGCAGTTCGTGCAGGATCTTGATGTCGATCCGATCCAGCTTCATGGCCGTCTCCACGGAACGCATGCCACAGCACAAAATGCCGTGCTGCCAATACCCAGCGACACTAGCACAGCCCAACGGCCTGTCCATCGGATCGGACACCGCTTTGAAGCGCATCGGCTTCCGAATTCAACCGGACTGCGGAATAAAATTCTGCCTCGCTCTCAACTGCAGCAGCGCCTGCCTGCGCAGCGCGGTAGATTGAAGCCCCCAGGCGGAGAGGATCATGCGCGCACCGCTGCAGCAAATTCAGACTTCGAGCGAACTGCCGCAATCCGCGGACGCGGTGGTCATCGGCGGCGGCATCGTCGGCGTCTTTGCGGCCTATTACCTGGCGCGGCGCGGCATGAAGGTCGTGCTCGTCGAAAAGGGACGCATCGGCGCCGAGCAGTCCTGCCGCAACTGGGGCTGGTGCCGCCAGCAGAACCGCGACGCCCGCGAGCTGCCAATGGCGACACGCAGCCTCGATCTGTGGGAGCGTTTCGTGGCGGACAGCGGGGAGGACACCGGCTTTCGCCGCTGCGGCCTGCTGTACCTCAGCAATGACGAGGCGGAACTGACCAGGTGGGCGCGCTGGCGCGACTTCGCCAGAACGGCCGGCGTAACGACGCTTATGCTCGACGGCGCCGAGGCCAGTGAGCGGGGCCGCGCAACAGGCCGACCATGGAAGGGCGGCGTCTTCTCGCCGAGCGACGGCACCGCTGATCCATCGCGAGCCGCGCCAGCGGTCGCCCGCGCCATCCTGAAGCTCGGAAGCACGGTGCACCAGAATTGCGCAGCGCGCGGCATCGAGACCGAAGGCGGGCGATTGAGCGGGATCGTCACGGAAAGCGGGACGATCCGCACGAAGGTGGCGGTCCTGGCCGGCGGCGCCTGGGCCTCCTCCTTTTGCCGTCAGCTCGGCTTCCGCTTTCCGCAGGCATCGATCCGCTCCTCGATCCTGTCCGTCTCGCCCGGCGCGGAGGGCCTGCCGGACGCGCTGCACACAGCGCGCATCTCGGTCACGCACCGCGGCGACGGCGGCTATACCCTCGCCATAAGCGGTCGGGGACGCGTCGATGTCACGCCGCAGCAGCTGCGCTTCTCGTCGCACTTCGTGCCGATGTTCCTGAAGCGGTGGCGCAGCCTTGCGCCGGGCGGCCTGCAGGGTTTGCGTTCTGGGCACGAAACGCTCAAGCTTTGGCGACTCGACCAACCGACGCCGATGGAGCGCATGCGCATTCTCGATCCGGTCCCGGACCAGGCGACCATCCGCCTGACCCACGCCCGCGCGCTCGAGCTGTTGCCGGCGCTGCGCCAGACAAGGATCAGCGCGGCCTGGGCCGGCTATATCGACAGCACGCCGGACGGCGTGCCCGCGATCGGCGAGATCCATACCGTTCAGGGCTTCTTCCTGGCCGCAGGATTTTCGGGACACGGCTTCGGCATAGGATCCGGCGCCGGACACCTGGTGGCCGATCTCGTCACCGGCTCGGAGCCGATTGTCGACCCGAAATCCTACGATCCGCGGCGCTTCGATGCTTCGTCCTGGGGTAAGGTCGCCGATTTCTAAGGCTCGCCACGACTTTCGCGCTCGCATCAGCCCTCCTGGAGAAAAGCGCCGACAGGCGCGGGCCGCACAGGCGCCTGTCCGCGAAACCGGCCGACATCCTTTGGCGCGCATCCGGCCTGCGCCGTGATGACTTCGACGGCGGCCGGCAGGCAATAGCGTCCCTGGCAGCGGCCCATGCCGACGCGCGACAGCGATTTCACTCGGTTGGCCTCGCCGCCGCCATGCTCCACGCTCGCGCGAATGCTTCCTGCTGTCACGTTCTCGCAGCGGCAGACGATCGCATCGTCGGGGAGTGCCCGGGCCATCGCCCCCGGCCACGGAAAGGCGATGGCCAGACCGCGCGCAAAGCGCTTGAGCCGCTTAAGCTTGAGCAGGTCGGCGCCGACGGAAGGCATCGGATGTCCCAGATCGGCAAGGCAGGCTGCCGCCGCGAGCCTGCCGGCGATTTCCGCGCCGTCCGCCCCAAGCAGGCGAGCCCCATCGCCTGCAAGGTACAGGCCGTTGCCGGCCCGCCCCATCTCGTCGATCTTCGGCAGCCATTGCTGCCACTGCTCGTCATAGGTGAAGGCGCATCCGGCGATGTCGGCTAGATGCGTCTCCGCCCGCAGATGCCAGCCCATGCCGATCATGTCGCATGAGGTGACGCGCTCCTTTCCGCCGGCGTCGCGCCAGCGAAACGCCACCACGCCCGACCCGTCGGCCTCGATCCGTTCGAGCGTCACGCCCGCATGGTAGCGACCACCAAGCCGCGCCCGCATAACCAAACCGCGCAACGCGACGGCTGGCCGAGCGGCAAGATCCCACAGGCCTCGCAGTTGCTGGCGCCAGGGGGAGGTGTCGAGCACCGCCACCACATCCGCGCCAGCCTTGACGAGTTGGGCACCAACCAGGGTCAGCAAAGGCCCGGATCCCATAAGGACGATCCGTCGCCCGAGCGCCACGCCCTGCGCCTTGAGCGCGATCTGCGCAGCACCCAGGCTGTAGACGCCGGCGTTCTGCCAGCCTGGAACGGGGGCGACGCGGTCGGACGCGCCGGTGGCAAGGATCAGGCGGTCACAGACGATCATCTGCACGCCGCCCTCCCCCAGCACATGCAGCCGCCCCTCATGCGTGGCGATGACCGAGGTGCCGGCGCAATGGGTGAGCCGCCGCTCTTCGGCCAGTCGGTCGAAGAGCGAATGCAGCGCGCGGGCCTTGGCCGCCTCCGATCCATAGAGCTCTTCCGGCGTACGGGTGAACCCGGTAGCCGGGCGGCGATAGATCTGGCCGCCTGCGCGCTGCCCCTCGTCAATCACAATCGGGTGGAAGCCAGCATCGACTAACGTCGCCGCAGCCCTGATACCGGCAGGGCCGGCACCCACGATCACGATTTTCGGCGCGGCAACTGCGCTCACGGCCAGTTCTCCGGTGGCTGAGTGCGCAGCCGCATGCCCTCGGAGATCAGGGTCGTGCACGCGCGCAGGCGCGGTCCCTCCTCCTGCCAAACCCAGCAATCCTGGCAGGCGCCCATCAGGCAAAAGCCGGCGCGCGGCTCCGATCCGAACTCGGAGTTCCGCAAGGCGTGTCCTGACGCCAGCATGGCGGTCAGCACGGTGTCGCCCGCGAGCGCGCCGCGCTTCTCACCGTCGAGAAGGAAATGCACCTCTGCCCGGTCCCGCTCCGCCAGCCGGACGATGCGGCCGCCCGTGATCATTCCGCAGCCTCCCGCATTGCGCGAGGACGCGGCAGTTCGGGAAAACGCTCGCAGACCGCATCAAAGGCCGCCTGAACGCCCTTCGGCCCGGCGCATCCCTTCATGCGGCGGAAGATCTCGGTCTTGGCGAAGAATCGCCAGTGGATCGGCAAGGCTTCAAGCAGAGCATGGAGCCGGTCATAGGCGGCGGGCGTCCACTGCGCTTCGTAGCCGTCGCGCTCGGGGCCGAAATGGAAATGGCCGATGGCGGGCGCCCTTTGCGCGCGCAGCTGCTCCGTCGCTTGCTCGTCGACCGCGGTGCCGCGAAAGACGACGCCATAGTCACGCTCGGCCGCAGCCTGCGAGATGTAGCCGCGCCGAACGTCCAGCGCCACCCGCCAGGGCTCGCGCTGATGCGGATCGCCGCGCCCGCCGCCCCCCGCCGAGCGGATTTCCAGCACGTCACCTGGCTGCAGAACCGCCGTGTCGATGTTGCCCAGCCGCCGCTCGTGCTCTGTCCCTGGATTGACGACCATGTCCGAGAGACCGGCCGCCTTGCCGCCCAGCACGCCCCAGGGTCGGAAGAAGCTGCGGTCGCGATTGCGTGCCGTGATCCGGGAGTCGGGCGCGAAGACGCGGAAGGCCATCTCTGTCGCCAGCCCGCCCCGCCACCGCCCGGCGCCGCCGCTGTCCTTGGCGAGGCCATATCTGACGAATTCGACCGGCGTCTCGGTCTCGGTGATCTCGATCGGCGTGTTCTTGAGATAAGCGGCATCCGCCCCCGATCCATTTGTCCCATCGCGATGCGGCATCGCCCCGCCGCCACCCACCACCGGGTTCACCGCCGCGATGACGGTGCGGCTCGTGCGCTCGTCCGTCGTCATGACGTTGACGATGCAGTTGTTGCCGGCCGGCGCAGCGGGCATCCGCTCCGGCACGGCCTGCGAGAAAGCGCCGAAGATCACCGAGCGCAGCCGGGCGCATGTGAGCGAACGCATGCCCACGGCGGCCGGGTGGACCGGATTGAGCACCGAACCGAGGGGCGTGATGCAGGTAAACGGCCGGGTGAGGCCCGTGTTGAGCAGGATCTTCGGGTTCAACGTGTAGAGCACATAGTAGACGCCGACCAGAAGCATCGTGTGGCGCGGGTCGCCGCCCGAGGGCACGTTGAGCGAGGAGCCGAGCTGCGGATCGGAGCCGGTGAAGTCGAGCACCGCCTCGTCGCCCCTGATCGTCAGCGTCAGCTTCAGCCGGCAAGGATTGGCCTCGACCGAATCCTCGTCGGCATAGTCGGCGAATTCCCATGTGCCGTCGGGCATGGCGCGCAGCACGTCGCGCGCCTGCGCCTCCGCATGGTCGAGAAGCGCGGAAACGCCTTCGACGAAGCCGGCCTTGCCGAACTTCCGCACCATCGCCTGGATCTTGCGCTCGCCGGTGTTGAGCGCGCCGACCAGTGCCTTGATGTCGCCGATGTTGAGGTCGGGCTTGCGCACATTGGTGCTCATGATGCGCAGGATGGTCTCGTCGAAGACGCCCTCCCTCACCAGCTTCATCGGCGGGAAGCGGATGCCTTCCTGATGGATTTCGGTCAGCCCCCGGCTCAGCGAAGCCGGCACCGCCCCGCCCATGTCGGTGTTGTGGATGTGCCCGCCGGTCCAGGCGACGATCTCACCGCCGACGAAGACGGGCTTCCACAGATGCGTGTCGGGCGCATGCGTGGCGACGTGGCCGGAATAGGGATCGTTGGTGAACGCAACATCGCCCGGCCGGTAATCGTCGACCATCGCGATAGCCCGATGATACGAAAGCCCCGGATACCAGGTGGCGCCGAGTTCCATCGGCACGGCGAAAGTCGCGCCCCCACTGTCCATCAGCATCACCGTGAAATCCTGCGTCTCCTTGACGAAGGCGGAGTGCGCGGTGCGGTGCAGCGTGTGGGCCATATTCTCGGCCGCCGCGCGGGCATGGTTCGCCAAAACCTGAAGGTTTGTCCGGTCGAACATGGCATCACTCCGGGAAGGTCAGCAGAAGGTTGAGATGGCGGTCGACCCGTGCCTGCGCTCCCGCGGGGATCGCAAACGTGGTGTCTTCCTGAACGACCACGGCGGGCCCACGGAACGTGCTGCCAGGCATGAGGGTCTGCCGGTCGTGAAGGTCGACGGTCTCGACGCCGAGGCCCGTATAAACCGGGAGCCGGCGCGTCGGATCGGCGGGGGCGTCGACCTCATCGGTTTGCGGGAAGGAAAGTTTCGGCCCTGCGCCTATGGCGGACAGCCGGATGTTCACAAGCTCGATATCGCCGTCCGGATCGTGAAAATCGTAGAGCTGCTGATGGGTGAGGTGAAAAGCCTGCACGATGGCGGCCACATCGCCATCCGCCAGCCATTGCGGCGAAAGGACGACTTCGATCTCATAGCTCTGCCCGACATAGCGCATGTCGCAGAAGAGATTGAGTTCCGCGGCCGCGCCATGCCCCTGCGCTGCGAGCCAATGACGCCCCTCAGCCGCAAGCGCTTCGAAGGCGTCGCGGATGGTGGGAAGCGACGCTGAGGACAGCGGGCTGAAGATCGTGCGGATAAAATCGCCGCGCAGATCCGCCACCAACCCGCCGAGTGCCGAGACCACGCCGGGGCGGCGCGGCGCCATCACTCGTTTCATGCCGAGTTCGCGGGCAAGGAAAGAGCCGAGCATCGGGCCGCCGCCGCCGAATGGCATCAGCGTGAAATCGCGCAGGTCGACACCAGCGCGCGAGGCGAGTTTCTCGACCTCGACGAACATTTCCGACACCGCGATATCGAGGATTGCCTGCGCGGTCTGCTCGATCGTGCGGCCGAGCCGGGCGGCAAGCTCGCCGACCGCGCGATGCGCCAATCCAGTGTCGATCCGGAGCTGGCCATAGGCCATCTCGCTGTGGCCGAGCCACCCGCACACCACCATGGCGTCAGTCACCGTCGCCCGTTCGCCGCCGCGGCCGTAGCATGCCGGTCCCGGTGCCGAGCCAGCCGATTCCGGCCCGACTCGCAGCACGCCTTGCGCATCTATACTGGCGATCGAGCCGCCGCCCACGCCGATCGAGCTCACCGACACGGATGGAATGTGGAGCGGGAATTCGCCGATCAGTTCGCCGGTGCCGAACTGCGCCTCGCCGTCTATGATCAGCGCGAAGTCGGCCGACGTCCCACCGATGTCGAGGGTAAGGATCTTGTCTTCGCCGGCTTGACGCGCCAGCCACGAGGCGCCGATGACGCCGGAAGCCGTTCCCGACAAAAGCATGTTCACGCATGCGCGCTTGCCTTCGGCGGCGTTCATCAGCCCGCCATTCGATTTCGTCAGCATCGGGCGCGCCGGCACACCGCAGCTCCTCAGCCGCTCTTCCAGCGCTGTCAGATAGCCCGAGACGCGCGGATGGACATAGCCATTGAGAATGGCAGTCGAGCTGCGTTCATACTCGCGGATGACCGGCCACACTTCGGCAGAGGTGAAGACGAAGAGGTCCGGTGCCAGACGGGCGATCGCGGCCTTGACCGAGGCTTCCTGCGCGGCGTTGCGCCAGGCATGGAGGAAGGACACGATAATCCCTTGCGCTCCGCCTGCTTTCGCAGCCGCAACCGCCCGTTCGACGACGGCGATGTCGGGTGCCTGAGTTTCACTGCCATCGGCACGCATGCGGGCCGGAATGCCGAACACCATGTCGCGCGAGATCAGCGGGTCCGGCCGCGCGCAGAACAGCGAATACATGTCCGGCATTCGCAGCCGCGCGAGCTCGACCACGTCCTCGAAGCCGGCATTGGTGAACAACGCGAGCGCGGCGCCCTTGCGCTGGATGATGGTATTGATGCCGACGGTCGTGCCGTGCACGAAGCGCGTCATATGGGTGGGATCGAAGCCTTCACGTTCCGCCAGGAGGGCGAGGCCCGCCATCAGCTCGGCGCCCGGATCGTCCGGCGTCGTCAGCACCTTCAGCGAGGCGACCCGGCCGGAACGGGTCTCCAGCGCGCAGAAGTCAATGAATGTTCCGCCGATATCGACGCCGACCTTCCAGTCGGCTTCGTTCTGCGCCTCGTCCGCCGCGATGGCACCGTCCATGATGCGTCCCTTCCTGTCTGCCGACCAAAACTCGCACGAGCGGACGATCAACGTCCAAGATGGATGAGGGGGAAGGATATAAGTCCTGCTTATGCCTTGGCGCGATGCTCACCGAGAACGGCGGAACAGGCCGTACGGATTTCGTCGCGCATCATCTCGTCGGCGCGCGACAGGGCCCGGGCACGCGACGTGAGCAGCGCGATCGGAAATTCCGGTCCGGCCGCCAATGGCCTGACAGCAAGGCCGGCGAACTGGTGCCAGGGCAGCAGCGCGTCGACCAGGCCGATACCCAGGCCGGCCTGGACGAAACCGATCGCGGAAATAGAGACGTCGATCTCTAGCGATGGTGAAAGCGCCACGCCTTGCGCGCGGGCAGCGTGGGCCAGTTCGTCAGCGGGGCGGGTATTGCCGCGATAGGATATCAGCTCCTCCCCGGCCAGGTCGGCGAGCGTCAGCTCCGTTTTCTTCTGCAGTGAATGCCCGGCAGGCAGCAGGCAGGCGAAGCCGACGCTGCCGATCACCTCCGCCTCGATATCGGGAGGCAGCCGGTCGTCCATGGCTACGCCGAGGCTGGCATCGCCGGCGCGCAGCATGTCGACGATCGCGGCGATCGGCGCGCTGTTGGAACGCAGCAAAATGTCCGGATGCTGCGTCCGGAATGCGGTGAAGGCGCGCGGCAATATCGCCATGGCCGGCGGTGGCGAAGCCGCGACCCGCACCAGCCCGGTCCGCCCGAGACGCAGGTCGGTAGTCTTGCGGCGCAAACCTTCCAGTCCCGCCGACAGCCGCTCGGCATCGGCGAAGATCTCGAGCGCCTCAGGCGTCGGCCGCAGCCGGCCTTTGACCCGTTCGAACAGGGTGAAGCCAAGCTCGTCCTCGGTATGAAGCAGTATCTGGCTGAGCGCGGGCTGCGAGATGTTCAGCATCCGCGCCGCGGCGGTCACGGTGCTTGCGCGCATGACGGCGATGAACACTTCGAGCTGCCGGGCCCGCAAATCCCAACTCCATAGGTCGAGCTTATGACTTCCGTCCAAACCCATCTTTGACGCAATGCCGCGGCGCCGACAAGATGGATGCATCCAAGGATCTGCTGCTCTTCGCTAAGGAATGACTATGGATGTGATCGTGCTGGGCGGCGGACTGATGGGGACGGCTTCGGCCTATTTTCTCGCCAGGCGCGGCGCGCGCGTGACGCTGATCGAGCGCCGCCGGATCGGCTCCGGGGCGACCGTCGCTTCGTTCGGTAACATCAGGCGCACGGGCCGCCATTTATCCCAGTTGCCGCTTGCCCATCGCTCGCTCAAGCTCTGGGGCGAGGCCGAAAAGATGCTTGGCCGCGACGTCGAATTTCGCGCCACCGGCCACATCCGACTGATTTTCGATGAGGGAAGTCTTGCCGACATGCGGGCCTATGCTCAGGCGGCGCGACCCTGGGGACTGGAGCTGGAGGAACTTGGCCCGCGCGAAATCCGCTCCCGGTTTCGCGGCCTCGGTCCCGAGGCGATCTCTGCGTCATTCTCGCCGCATGACGGCAGCGGCAATCCCCGGCTCATCGCACCGGCCTTTGCCGAGGCTGCCCACAAGCTGGGGGTCGAGATCGTCGAGGATGCCAAGGTCGATAAGATCAGCCACACCGACGCCGGATTCCGTATCGCTAGCTCAAAAGGCGCGTTCGCCGCCGAGTACCTGCTCAACACCGCCGGCGCTTGGGGCGCCCGCGTCGCTGCGCAATTCGAAGAAGAAGTTCCACTGGAAGCGCGCGGCCCGCAGATGGGCGTGACAGAGCCGTTGCCGCACCGGATCCTGCCGGTGGTCGGCATATGGACACGCGACAAGGAGCATGGCGCCTATCTGCGCCAGGTCGAGCGGGGCAACATCGTCTTCGGCGGCGCGGCCGAAAGGGTGCCGGTGGATCTCGACCCCGGCCACGCAAGAGCCGACCCCAGGCGCCTGCCGTTACAGTTGCGCGCCGTCGCGCGGCTGCTTCCGGCGATCGCAAAGGTCGCGGTCATCCGCACATGGTCCGGATGCGAGGGCTATACGAGCGACATGCTGCCGATCATGGGGCAGTCGGCAACGACGCCGGGCTTGTTCCATGCCTTCGGTTTTTGCGGGCACGGTTTTCAGCTCGGCCCGGGCGTCGGCGAGGCCATCGCCGAACTGATCACGACCGGCCGCTGCGAAACGCCACTCGACGATTTCAGGATCGATCGCTTCGCCGGCGCAGCCTGACGACGCACATTGATTGCGCTTGGCGGCCCACAGGCCACAAGGGATAATCCCTTTTCGAAACCGCCAACCTCCATTTTTCAGCCTTGAATCAAATGATTGCGTCCGTGGGAATCCCGACAACCGATATGAATGTAAACGAGCCTTAAAGCAGGCGGTTGCTTTCAGCAAGGTGACGCGCCCGCCGCATCGTGCGGTCGGTGTCGGCGATCTTTCGTCTTGCGGCTTCGTCGCTTCTGGTCGTCGGCCGCTTCAATAGGACTTTTGCGGCCTCGACGATTGGCTCGATCGTTACGACCGGAGCATCCGGGGTTTCAAGTATCTCATGCTCATCATCCTTTCAGGCAAAACATGAAAGCGAGCGCGGAGCAGCTGCCCGCTCCGGCAAGTTATGCACGGCGACAAGGTTACTTTCGTACGATCCAGGCCAGCAGTGCCGAATCAAATCGGAGTTGCCGGCATAATCGCGGATCAGAAGCGCGGCGTTTCCCTGCCATTGATTCTCAGGGTGCGATTTTCGATGACCGATGTTCTGAAGGCGTCGCGCAGGATATTGCAGTCAAAAGTCGAAATCACATCGGCGGAATGATCGTTGTCCATAATCCGGCTCCCATCGAGGGGCGGGAGTATGATGGACGCGCTCAAGCGCCGGTGCCCATGTTCTGGCCAGCGACAATGGGACTGTACGCCCCCGACATTCCGGCGGATTTATTCGTTGGTACATCGGTACAAGTCAGCGGCCGGCCTCTTCCCGCCGCTTGGCGTCTTGATCGCTCAGCCGGCTACCATCTCGTACGCTTGGCCGGCATTGATGCCGACCATGATCTTGTGATCGGACTCGGCGAGCTGGCCGGTGAAGACGTCGAAAACGGTCCAGCTGTCCGGATGGTCCATACGAAGCCGTGGCGGTTTGCCATATTCCGCGTCCTTTCGTTTTCGCCCGCCGCCGATCGGTTCAGGTTTGCAGAATGAAAAATACCGCCGCCAGGACAAGTACTGTCCACAGCACCACGCAGAGGTTCAAAGCCAGGCCCCTGCGCGACGAGAGACCTTCTCGCATACGGGCCGCCAGGTTCGTCATATTGCTGGATGTGGCCGAAGCCGCCACGATGGCGACCGGCGACTTGGCCCCAAGCCTGCCGAACACCGGGGGGAGCGTCGGTTCACGCACGGCCGTCTCCTGGCGCCAAGGTCTCAGTATCCCATTCCGCCCATGCCGCCGCCGCTAGGTGAAGGTGCGGCATCCTTGGCCGGAATGTCGGTGATCATGGCTTCGGCGGTGATCAAAAGCGCTGCGATCGAGCCGGCATCCTGCAGTGCCGTGCGCACCACCTTTGCCGGATCGACGATGCCTGCCTTGATCATGTCGACATATACCTCGTTCTGGGCGTCAAAGCCCTGATTGTGGTCCTTGCTGTCGGCAAGCTTGCCGACGATGATCGACCCTTCGACGCCGGAATTCTCAGCGATCTGGCGCATCGGCGCTTCGAGGGCCCGGAGCACGATCGAGATGCCCGCGGTGACATCGGCATTGGCGCTGGTCAGGCCCTTGAGCGCCGACCTGGCGCGCAGCAGCGCCACACCACCGCCGGGCACGATGCCTTCCTCGACAGCCGCGCGCGTGGCGTTCAGCGCATCGTCGATACGGTCCTTCTTCTCCTTGACTTCCGACTCCGTAGCACCGCCGACGCGGATCACCGCAACGCCGCCGGAGAGCTTGGCCAGCCGCTCCTGCAGCTTTTCCTTGTCGTAGTCGGACGTGGTTTCCTCGATCTGACCCCTGATCTGGGCGACGCGCGCCTGGATGGTGGCCTTGGCGCCGGCGCCGTCGATGATCGTGGTGGTGTCCTTGTCGATCAGCACGCGCTTGGCGCGACCGAGCATGTCGATGGTGACGTTTTCCAGCTTGATGCCGAGATCCTCCGAGATCATCTGGCCGGCGGTGAGCACGGCGATGTCTTCCAGCATCGCCTTGCGGCGATCGCCGAAGCCCGGCGCCTTGACGGCCGCGACCTTGAGGCCGCCGCGCAGCTTGTTGACGACCAGCGTGGCCAGCGCCTCGCCTTCGACGTCCTCGGAGATGATCAGCAGCGGCCTACCGCCCTGCACCACTGCTTCGAGGATCGGCAGCATCGCCTGCAGGTTGCCGAGCTTCTTTTCGTGGATAAGCACATAGGGCTCTT
Organism: Mesorhizobium sp. B2-7-2; assembly: GCF_006440775.1. Taxonomy (GTDB): domain Bacteria; phylum Pseudomonadota; class Alphaproteobacteria; order Rhizobiales; family Rhizobiaceae; genus Mesorhizobium. Next base: position 282,228 of record NZ_VFTZ01000001.1, read on the forward strand.
CCAGTTCGACGCGCATCTTGTCGGCATTGGTGACGAAATACGGGCTGAGATAGCCGCGGTCGAACTGCATGCCCTCCACGACGTCGAGCTCGGTCTCGGCGGTCTTGGCTTCCTCGACAGTGATGACGCCGTCATTGCCGACCTTGTCCATGGCCTTGGCGATCATCTCACCGACGCTGGCATCGCCGTTGGCGGCAATGGTGCCGACCTGCGCGATCTCGGCCGACGACTTGACCTTCTTGGCCCGCGCCTTGATTTCCTCAACCACGGCGGTGACCGCCTGGTCGATGCCGCGCTTGAGGTCCATCGGGTTCATGCCGGCAGCGACCAGCTTGGCGCCTTCGCGCAGGATCGAGGCGGCCAGCACCGTGGCGGTGGTCGTGCCGTCCCCGGCAAGGTCGTTGGTCTTCGAGGCCACTTCGCGCACCATCTGGGCGCCCATGTTTTCGAACTTGTCGGTAAGCTCGATTTCCTTGGCCACCGTCACACCGTCCTTGGTGATGCGCGGCGCGCCATAAGCCTTGTGGATGATGACGTTGCGGCCCTTGGGGCCGAGCGTCACCTTGACGGCGTTGTTCAGGAGCTCGACGCCGCGCAGCATGCGGTCGCGCGCGTCGGTGGAGAATTTGATTTCCTTGGCAGACATGATCGTTGATCCCGTTCGAAAATTGGAGTGCGCGGTTTGCCGTGAAGACTGCCCGGTCAGGCGGCGTTCTTGACGGCCATTGTCTTGTCGACAATGCCGGTCTCGCTCTTGTCGATGATGCCCCTGATGTCGGCTTCCTTCATGATCAGAAGGTCCTCGCCATCGATCTTGACCTCGGTGCCGGACCATTTGCCGAACAGGATGAAGTCGGCGGCTTTCACATCGGGCACGATCAAGGCGCCGCTTTCGTCGCGTGCTCCCGGGCCGACGGCGATCACTTCGCCTTCCTGCGGTTTCTCCCTGGCATTGTCGGGAATGATGATGCCGCCCTTGGATTTGGTATCGCCTTCGGCGCGGCGAACGACGACGCGGTCGTGGAGTGGCCGGAATTTCATGGGAACTTCTTTCTGTGGCCGGCATTGGGCGGCCGCTGCCTCTGTATAGGCGGGCTGGCACTCGATAGATAGGAGTGCCAGAATTATTTCTCGCTGATGACCAAGAATTCGAATGAAATAATTCGAGCCGCGCAGAAATTCATCCGCACTTGTGGGAAATTTTCTGCCGGCTTGAATTTTGCGGGTGTGCGTCTGTTATTTCAAGGGACAAATAAAAAGCGTCTCGACCTTGTTTAGAACTCAAATGAGGCGCATAGGTAAAACTCGTTGATTTGGTCGAGTTGGCTTTGTGTCAGAGCCCCGCCATTCACCACCGAATTCTCGAAAACGAGTGCAGCGCCGGTCCGGCGCACATTTCGTTCCGTTCGAACCCCTGGAATGACATCGACGCTGACCACGGATGTACTGGCAGCGTCGGGCATCATTCCGGTGGTTCGAGTGGGAATGATACGGAAACGCGCAGGCGCGGGTTTCCGCTGAAAGCCGCAACAAATGACCAGCCGCACCACACCAACTATCGTTCGCTTCAAGTCGGCGTTTTCGCTGCCCGGCTTTGATGCACCGCAACCACCCGGGGATTACCGCGTCGATCACGACGAGGAAGCCCTCGAAGGAGCTTCCCTGATCGCGTGGCGCCGCGTCGCCACCTTCATTCACCTGCCGGCGATCTCCGCAAGCGGTGCTACGCGGCAGATGGTGCCGATCGAACCGGCATCGCTCAAAGCCGCACTGGAGCAGGACCAGAGACAATGATGAGAACCACGATGATGCAACGCAACGCACACCCGGTCCGCCGCGAAGCCGCAACGCATCTATTTGCCCTCGGACAGGCTGTCCGGCTGAAGGGCGGCTTCGGCACGTTTCCAAAGACTTCGGAAATCTACCGGATCACAGCCAGACTCCCGTCGAGGGAAGATTCGGCGCAGTACCGCATCCGCAACGACGGCGAACCTCATGAACGGGTGGCGACGCAAGACAGTCTCGAACCGGTCGCCACATCGCCGGGTGACACCATAACGCTCATCGAAAGGACGTTCGCACATGGCAAAGGGACCGAAACGCTCGAGCCGGGAAATCAGGAAGCCGAAGCAGGAAAAGGCCCTGCCCAAGCCTAAAAGCGTGTTCGGCGCCCACACCAGACTTCCTAACATCAGTACCCCTCGCGGCTAAGGCGAGAACTGACACAGCGAGATGGATGATGATGAAGATCATGATCGAATTCTATCGCACCCGAGAAGCGGACGATGCGCATGCCGTGCTCGGCCGCGAGGCCGCGGAAGCCGCCGACCTCGACGATGCGATCGAAATCGCCAGGCTTTTGGCTGGGACCCTGAACATGCCGCAGCGGCCGGACGCCATGACGATCGCCGATGCGAATGGCGCAAGGCTCTATTCGGGCGTTCTCGCCGGGGAGGCGAGTAATGAGGATCGGCTAACATCATGAGTGGCCATAACAACGAAAGCTGTCGGACCCGCAACGTCGCCGCGCTTGCGGTCTGGGAAAATGAGGGCGGCGCGTCCGGGTGCGATTTCTATGGACCATCAAATGGCCGTCGAGTGGAAGTTGGTCGCTCCTGGACCGACTTCCACGTTTTCAGCGCGCAACGCCGTCCGCCTCACCGATCATGACGGCTTGCTTCTTGGTCGATGTCAGGCGCTCGCGAAATCGGATATCGCCTTGGCCGAGACCGGGCCTGCTGAAACAACATACCTTTCAGCATTCGAGGCCTTGCTGATGTCCATCCATGATGTTGCTTGCCAAGCCTACTCCCGCAACGTCGCGAATCCTGCACTCTGACCCCCGCTGATTTCCGGCAGGAAAGATCCACATGCTGATCCGCTACGGCTATGAGATCACGCTGACCTGCCAGCAACCGACCGCATTGGTATGCCTGCTATCGGTCCACCACGACCGCGCGGCCGACATCAGGATCCCCGAAACGGTCTTCACCACGCCCGATGTTCCGACATCGACCTACCATGATCTCTTTGGCAACCGATGCCGCCGGCTTGTCGCGCCCGCGGGCGACCTGACGATGTGGGGCGATGCAACGATCGAGGATGACGGCAAGATAGACAGGCTGCTGCCAGCTGCCCGCGAAGTAGCGGTGTGGGATTTGCCGGACGACTGCCTTGTCTACCTAATGGGCAGCCGCTACTGCGAAACCGATCGTCTCAGCCAGGCGGCGTGGGACATGTTTGGCGCCACTGCCCCAGGTTGGGGCCGCGTGCAAGCAATCTGCGACTTCGTCCACGGTCATATTCAATTCGACTACATGCAGGCCAGATCGACGCGAACGGCCTTCGAGGCGTACCAGGAACGCATAGGCGTCTGCCGCGACTTCGCCCATCTCGCGCTGACTTTGTGCCGCTGCCTCAATATTCCTGCACGCTATGTCAACGGACACCTCGGCGACATCGGGGTCCCGGTCGTCGACCCCATGGACTTCAGCGCCTGGATCGAGGTCTTCCTGGACGGTGCTTGGCATACTTTTGATCCCCGAAACAACACGCCCAGGATTGGCAGGATCGTCGTCGCCCGCGGCCGCGATGCGGCCGACATTCCGCTCATCAACTCCTTCGGCCCGCATGTTCTCAAAGGGTTTCGGGTCTGGACCTACGAAGTGCAGAAGCTTCATCTCACATGAACAATTTGCAGGCGGGGCGGGGCGCGGCCTCTCGACCTGTTGAATTAGGGGCTGGCGCCAAGCGGATCGTTTGCTAGTGGCGCTATCATGACTTCCAGCGCGGTCGCCTGCGACGTCCGCTTTTAGGCAGGGGCACAGCTAACTTTGATGACCGAAGCTGGGCGCAAAACTGCCGTTCGCGTCGTGGATAGCGTTCGGGTCAGACTCTCCCGTCCCCACCGGTCTTTGCAACCCGAGACAGGCCCATCACGCCCGACACTGTAGAAAATATCGCATGCTCTCCGAGCGGGAGGAAAGGCGGTAGCGCTCTACCGCTACCATCAATACGGCGTTAGGCTATAGTTCGCGCGCTAAGAGAGCTATATTCTAAACTCGACCCAACATCTGATGCAGCTCGCCGCGTAGCTCGGCATGGACCTCGCCGCGCTTGTCGCCGGGCGTGAGCACGATCTCTCCGATCGACGAGCGCAGCGCAGCGGCAGCCGGACGTCAGTCATTTTTGGCAGGTCAGGCTCCATCTTCATAACGCTCCCGCAGCGAGCTTGCTCCGCCCGGCAGTGTAGAAGTGCCCTGCTGCGCCAATGCCGCGGCGCTCATCATCAACCCGAAAGCCGCCGCAGCGCTTGCCACAATTTGGGTTTTCGGGCGTGATCTCGGGCGCCGGCAATCTGCGCAGCGCCGGAGCCGGAGCCTGGTCGTTTCGGGCGCGAATACCTATACCGGCCAGACCATCGTCGACAGCGGAACCTTGCGCGCGGGATCGGCCAGGCCGTCATCGGCTCGAAGGCCTTCCAGGTCAATGGCGGCACGCTGGACCTCAACAGCTTCGACCAGACGCTGACCACCCTCACCAGCACCGGCGGCACGCTGGCCCTGGGCAGCGCGAAGCTGATGACAGACGGGCACCACCTCAATCGTCCGCTAGGTTGAAGGCTGTCCGGCACCGTCCTTCGGCACTCTTGATGGAGATCGGCAGCGCCTCTTTGGACACAATTGAGCCATCCGACGCGACCGTGCGCTACCGTTCGCGAGCCCGAGCACTGGCGGCCTACGATGAGTCACTGACGAGGCAAGCTGGAACAACTGAGGCCCGCTTTGGTTTTCCCTTTGCTTTCCTCATTTTTGGACGACTCACATGGAACCTGCTGTCACCGATCGCGTCGAGATCAAGAAATACAATCATCCGACCGGCGGATGGGGCTCGCTCAAGTCTCTGATCCGCAACGCGCGGGACCAGGGGCTGCTGCTGTCCGACATATGGAGCATGTTGCTGAAGCAGAACAAGGCGGACGGCTACATGTGCGTCTCCTGCTCATGGGCGAAGCCGGCCGAGCCGCGGCCTTTCGAGTTCTGCGAGAACGGCGCCAAGGCGACGATGTGGGAGCAGACCAGCAGGCGCTGCGAGCCGTCCTTCTTTGCCACCCATAGCGTGACCGAACTCCTGGATTGGCCGGATCACGATCTTGAGAAACAGGGACGCCTGACGGAGCCGATGCGCTATAACCGCGCCACCGACAAATACGAGCCTGTGGCGTGGCCGGACGCGTTCGGCGATATGGGCGCTCAACTCCGGCGCCTCGACCCGAAGTCCGTGGTCTTCTACACGTCCGGACGCGCCTCGCTCGAGGCCTCGTTCATGTATCAGCTCTTCGCCCGCATCTACGGCTCTTCGAACCTGCCCGATTCCTCGAACATGTGTCACGAGTCGACGTCGGTCGGCCTACCGGAATCGATCGGCTCTCCTGTCGGAACGGTGCAATTGGAGGACTTCGCCAAATCCGACATGATGTTCTTCTTCGGCCACAATACCGGTGTCACCGCGCCGCGCCTGTTACACCCCATCGAGGACGCTCGCCAGCGCGGTGTCCCGGTGATCACCTTCAACCCTCTGCGGGAGCGGGGCTTGGTGAGATTCAAGAACCCGCAGAACCCGGTCGAGATGCTGTCGCCAGGGCCAGGAACGAAAATGTCGAGCGATTTCTTCCAGATCCGGGCGGGCGGGGATATTGCGGCCATGAATGGTATCGCCAAGGCTGTGCTGGCGCTCGATGACGCAGCCCGAGAGCGAGGCGGAAAACGCGTCCTCGATACCGCTTTCATCGAGGAGCATACATACGGCTTTGCCGATTTCGAAGCCTATCTGCGCGCGACCGATTGGGAAGACATCGTTCGACGTTCCGGCATCTCGCGGGCTGATCTCGAACATGTCGCTGAAGTATACAGTTCGGCCAATGCGGTCATCGGCAATTACGGCATGGGGCTCACTCAGCATCGCCACGGCACCGAGAATGTGCAGATGCTGTGTAACCTGCTGCTCATGCGCGGCAATATCGGCAAGCCCGGAGCCGGCATATCGCCGTTGCGCGGACACTCCAACGTGCAGGGACAGCGAACGGTCGGCATTTCCGAAAAGCCGGAGCTCGTCCCGCTCGACAAATTTCGCGACTTCTACGGCTTCGAGCCGCCGCGGGATAAGGGGCTCGATACCGTCGAGACGTGCGAGGGCGTGATCGACGGGCGGGTTCGCGGTTTCGTCGGACTCGGCGGTAATTTCGTGCGGGCCGTTCCGGAAACCGGACTGGTCGAGAAGGCCTGGCGGAACCTCGACCTGCATGTCGAGATCGCGACCAAGCTCAACCGCAGCCATTTGATCGCCGGGAAAGTCACGTATCTGCTGCCATGCCTGTCTCGGCTGGAGAAGGACATTCAGGCCAGCGGGCCGCAATGGGTCTCGATGGAGGATTCGACCGCCTGCATTCACGGCTCCTTCGGGTCGCGGCCAAAACCGAGCGAGCATCTCATGTCCGAACCAAGCATTGTCGCGGAACTCGCCAAGGCGACCGTCGCCGGCATGAGTTCGATTCCCTGGGACGACTGGGTCGCTGACTATTCCCGCATCCGCGACGAGATTGAGCGCTGCTTCCCGGCACATTTCAAGGATTTTAACAAACGCTTCCTCACGCCAGGTGGATTCCATCGCGACATCAAGGCGTCGAAGCGCGTCTGGCAGACGCCGAACAAAAAGGCGAATTTCAAGCTGCCCACCACGCTGGAAACCGACCCCGACATCGATGTGTCGGGCGAGGACGTACTGACGCTGATCACAGTACGGTCGAACGACCAGTTCAACACGACCGTGTATGGTTATCGCGATCGGTTGCGCGGCATCATCGGAACGCGAATGGTCCTGCTGATGAACGAGGAAGACATCCGACGGATGGGGCTCAGCGCCGGGCAGGAAGTCGCTCTCGAGGCGCATGCCGATGACGGTGTCGAGCGGCGGGTGGGAGGCCTGCGGGTCACGCCTTACTCCATACCAAGCGGCAACTGCGCCGGCTATTATCCCGAACTCAATCCTTTGATTCCGCTGTGGCACAGGGCTCATAAAGCGCACGTCCCGGCGGCGAAGTCGGTGCCGGTGAGGATCGTCGCATAGCTTTAGGTCCAGGCCGAGAGAATCGTCTCCATGTCGACTGTCTCGACTTGTTGAGTGAAGCGCTGGTGGTAGACGGTCATGAGGGCGTAATGCGTGGCGTCGGAGGAACTGCAAAGCGCATCGGTGACCGACGCGATAGCCGATTTCGGTGGCGCCAAGAACGGTTGCGAGGACGCAAACATCGTTTCACCGCCGGTGACCACCAGCGTGTCGATTTGGCGTGCCGCAAGCACAGCCTGCAGCTTACTCTCCGGCCAAGGCGAATAGATGGGCTTGTCGATCACCTGTGCCGGTGGACAAAACGATGGCAGCGGCGGCAGAAGTGCTAACGGTTTAGTCTCGCATGGAACTCGCAGTACCGGCGACCTTCTTCATGGCGGACGATCCGCTTCCGATCCAAAAAGCCGCCAGGATCAATGCGGCCGCCAAGTAGAAGGCGGAGGCCCCCACCCACATGATCAAGCCACCAAGTTGCTGGTCTTCGAGAACGGTCAGATTCCATTGTGACGCCACTGAGTTCCTCGGAACGAATAGCTTATTTTTTGACAGGGCCAGGATCGCGCCGAGCAGCCCGCAATGCATCGAGGTGAAGAACAGATAGAACACCGACGCGCCGTAGCCTCTCCGGCGCGCCCGGCCATTGAGCAAAGCCCACCAGAAGAGCAGCGCGCTTGCCAAGAAGCTGAAATGCTGCAGCCAGTGCACCGGCTCGCTTGCGAGTGCAGCGTCGAAGAGAACCGGCATGTGCCATGACCAGATGGCAAGGCCGTGCAGGATCGTTGCGGAGGCCGGCTCGATCAGGCCTCGCCATGTTATTCGCACGACCTGCCATCGCGCCGCGCGCGCCAGGCGTCGTCGTATGACGGGCGGGAACGCCCACAACATGGCGCCGAGCGGTCGCGACAGGACAAGCGCAGGGGCAGCGACCACCATCAGGACCTCATGCTCGAGCATATGCGCCGTAAAGAGCCGCTCGCCCAATTCATGCAGCGGCGACATCAGGGCCGCGGCAAGCGCTGACCAGCCTGTCGCGAAGCAGGCCAGTTGCCAGCACGCGACGCTACGCCCCGCTCCCGCCCGCCGCCACAGCCGTGCGACGCCGCCGCTGTAGAGAAGCAGCACGACGCCAAGCGGAACAACAGTCAAGCCGGCCACGGACCAGCCGCCGGTTCCTTGGCCTGCACCATGTGCGAATGTGGCGGGCGCCGGCATGATGCACAGCGCCGAAACAAATACTCCGAGCAAAGATGCCTCGCCGACGGAGCGGGCGATCGGCATCACAACCTCGGCAGCCAATAGAGCACGGCGTAAAGGGGCAGCCATGAGAGCACGACGAAATACCAGTAGAACGCATTATCCTCGGCATCGCTGAAGCGTTTGCCCGTTCCGTGCCGCGTGAACATCAGCACGGTAAGGACCAGGGTGTCGGCGACGTCAGTCAGCACATGCACGCCATGAAGGCCGAGAAGGAGCCAGACAAAGGAGCCATAGGCATTGTCGCTCCAGCGTACCGGCAAGGCCGAGAATTCCATGATGCGCAGCCCGATAAGCACCAGCCCAATCGCGCTCATGATCAGCAGCAGCAGACGGACCGAGCGCAAGCTCTCCCGCATCGCTGCTCGCTTGATCAGGAAATTCGGCAGCGCGCTGACGACAAGGACGAGCGTGAAGAGCGCCGACCAGAGCAGGCTCAAGGGCACCGCGTCCTTCGCCCAATCCTTGTTGGTGACGGCCAGGTAGAGATAACCGCCGATGCCGAGGGCGAAGCCAGTTCCCTCCAGCAGGCAGAACGAGAAGGTCCCCCACCAGGGGGTGACACGCGAACCGAAGGCATAGGTCGGCAAACCTGAGACATCGATGACGCTGCGGGCCATCTAAACATTCTCCTCGATCGTTTTCGGCCAGAACCAGGCGACCAGCACGATGGCGACGACGGACGAACCCCAAGTAATCGCCCAGGGCGTGTAGATCGAGCCGATGAACGCGAGGGCTGTGACAAGCGCCGCCAGAAAGGGCCAGATCGAGGGCGCGGGCGATTCCTCGCGAATGTCGGGCCGGGCCTCGCTGATGCTCGTCACGACCAGCTCGCGCTCATCAACCTTGAGGCCGCCGACCACCGCCCTGTCGTCGCCCTGATCCCATAGCGGCGAGCCGCTGGTGACGCACGGAATGCGATCGAAGTTCTGCGGCCGGGGCGGCGAGCTGGCCGCCCACTCCAACGTGTCGGCGCCCCAGGGATTGTCGCCGGCAAGGGCGCCCGAGCGGGCGCTGGCCATCATGTTGTAGAGCATGAGCAGAAAGCTTGCGAAGAACAGCAGCGCGCCGGCGCTGGCGAGCAGGTTGAGTCCGCCCCAGCCCATCTCCGCGGGATAGGTGTAGACCCTGCGCGGCATGCCACGCAGGCCGAGCAGGTGCATCGGAAAAAACGTGATGTTGAAACCGCTGAAGGCGAGGACGAACTGCCATTTGCCGAGCCGCTCATCCATCAGCCGGCCCGTCACTTTCGGAAACCAGTAATAGACGGCCGCGACAAGCGGAAAGACGGTACCGCCTATAAGCACGTAGTGGAAATGGGCGACGACGAAATAGGTGTCGTGCACCTGCGTATCGATCGGCACCGACGCCAGCATCACGCCCGAGAGGCCGCCGGCGACAAAGATGAAGAAGAAACCGAGCACGAAGATCAACGGCGTCTTGAGCACCGGCTTGCCGTCCCATAGCGTCGCAATCCAGCAGAATATCTGGACCCCGTTCGGAATGGCGATTGCCATGCTGGAGGCGGTGAAGAATGCGGCGCCGATTTCAGGCAGGCCCGTCACGAACATGTGGTGGACCCACAAGCCAAAGGACAAAAAGCCGATCGCGATCAGCGACAGCACCATCGGCAAATAGCCGAAGACCGGCCGCCGGGAGAATGTCGCCACGATCGCCGACACGAAAGCGGTTCCAGGCAGGAAGATGATGTAGACTTCGGGGTGACCAAAGAACCAGAAAAGGTGCTGCCAAAGCAGCGGATCGCCGCCCGCGTCCGGATTGAAAAACTGCGTGCCGACCAGCCGCTCCATGATCAGCATAGACGAGGCGAGCATGATCGCCGGCATGGCGAAGATGATGATGAAGGAATGGACAAGCATCGTCCACACGAAGAGTGGAATGCGGTCAAGCGTCATGCCCGGCGCGCGCTGCTTCAGGACTGTGACGACGATCTCGACCGAGACTGCGAGCGCCGCGACTTCGGTAAAGGTGATCATCTGCGCCCAGTAGTCCGGCCCCTTGCCTGGGGTGAAATTCAGATTTGCGAGGGGCACATAGGAGAACCAGCCGACATCAGGGCGGATGCTCAACGCGAAAGCGCCCCACAACATCAGGCCGCCGAACAGATAGACGTAGTAGGAAAAGGCATTCAGGCGCGGAAAGGCGATGTTGCGGGTGCCGACCATGAGCGGCACCAGATAGACGGCGAACGCCTCGCCGACCGGCACCCCAAACAGGAACATCATCGTTGTGCCATGCATGGTGAAAAGCTGGTTGTAGAGCTCGGCGTCGACGAAGTGGCTGTCCGGTCGTGCGAGTTGCAGCCGCATGATGATCGCCATGATGCCGCCGGCCAACAGGAAGACGAAGGCGGTGACGATATAGCGAATGCCGATGATCTTGTGATCGACTGTCGAGAGAATGCCTATCAGACCACGCGCCGTGCCCCAGGTCTTGCTCAGCCTCGCGCGCAGTTCCTCGTCATCCAGATCGGTGTCACGGGTCTCGTGACGTTCGTCGACCGCCTGGCTCATCGCGAACGCTCCGAAAGGGCGGCGAATGGAGACGATGCCGCGGAAGCAACGACACTTTGCTTCGCAAGATGAGCCATCGTCCTTGCCGGCGCGGCTTGCTTTGCGCGCCAGCGTTCGAATTCGCTCGGCTCCAGCGCCTCCACGAAGATCGCCATATGCGCATGCTGCTGGCCGCAGAATTCGGCACATTGGCCGCGGTACACGCCGGGCTTATCCGCTTGGATATGGAGCTCATTGCTTTTGCCTGGAATGAGATCGAGCTTGCCGGCGAGGCTTGGTATCCAGAACGAGTGGATCACGTCACTCGTGGTGAGCTTGATGTCGACCGCGCTGCCTACCGGAATGCGAATCTCGTTCGCCGTTTCGAAACCGTTGTTTCCTTCATAGCGGACCTGCCACCACCATTGGTGCCCTATGACGGATATTGTTATGGCCGCCCCGGCCCCGTCTCCGTAAACCGCCCTTTGTCCGTCGAAGCTGAGCACGGCCAGGCCGGAGAGAATGATGACGGTCGATGTCAGCATCGCAGCAAAGGCGATACGCATCGGCCGTTTGACGGCTGGACGCGCTTGCGCCGGTTCGCCGCGACTGTCTCGCCGGCGTGTCAGCGCGAAGAACAACCCGGCCATGGTGACCAGCCAGACAAGTCCGAGCACGGCCGTGAATATCCAGAACAGAACAGCCAGAGCGTCGGCCCGCTCGCCGTGCGGATCGAGGGCCGATTGCATACCGGTGCAGCCAGAGACGAGAGCGCCGGCGGCAGCCGGAAGGCTGGCCAACGCCCGCCAATTGGGGGCTCTCCGAAACAGACGAAACACAAGATCCGGAACTCGCCGGTCCCGTTCCGTGTTGAGGGCTTCGTAGAGTACCGAAGGGGCCGAGCCGTGAGTCTGAAACGCGATATCAGGATTTTCCGCGAACCAGGCTTCTACGTTGCGACACTCCTCGCCTTCTGCCTGATCGGCGGCGTTCTTCTGTTTTGCGGCATCTACGCGCCATAGCTGCGACAGGGGGCCGGGACAGGCTGCAGTCCCGAAATTCCATGTCTCGTGGGGCCGCCGGAAGTGCATTCAGCCTAGTTCACCCGCAAAGGATGCTTCAGCCGGCTGTCCGCTCAGGCCGTCTGTGCGCTGTTGGAACTGGCAGGATGGCATAAAGTTCCTTGAACCGATTTCGAGGCGCCCTGCTTGGCAGGCGCTCTCGGCCCTGCAATGTTTCCGGGCGACGTACTATGGTGGTTGCTGAGCATCTTCCGCCGGTTTGGAAAAGTAGGCCGATACCGCCCGTATATCGTCGTCCGTGAGGCGTTGGGCGGCAGTCGCCATGATACGCCAGAATGGCGTGCCGCCTCGGCTCTCGGACCGGAACAGCTTCAATTGTTGTTCGAGGTAAGCGGCGTGCTGACCGTCGAGGCGCGGATAGATCGGGTTCTTGTCGGAGCCGATGTGACAGCCGTCACAGGCAGGCACGTTCCGCTCCGGAATTCCGGCTTCTGCGATTTGCCGTCCGCTGTTGATCACCGCTGCCGGGATTTGATCGTGTTCCCCCGAGGCCGGTGGCAGCATCGCAAAATACCGGGCAAGCGCGGCCATTTCGTCAGGAGCTATGCCGGTCACCGGCAGAGCCATGAAGCCGCTCGTGCGGTCTCCTTTGGCATAACCCTGAAGACTGGCGAGCAGGTAAGCTTCCTTCTGCCCGGCCAGCGCGGGCACGGCCTCACTCCTGCCCTCGCCGTCGCCTCCGTGGCAGCGCGTGCAGTCGGAGAGAACATCCGGGGTGGCGGGTTGCCGGTCGCTGCCGGTTGCATCGCTGCCATTGAAGGCAAGCGCCCGATATTCATTGGGATTGAGTTTTGGCAGTTCCCGCAGGAAAGCAACCATTGCCCAGACCTCGTCATCGCGGTCGCGGGCCGGCCAGGCGGGCATGCCGGTGAACCGTATTCCATGCTTGACGATCCGAAAAAGCTGGGCGTCGGTCCAATCTCCGACCGTGAGCGCAAGATCCGGCGGTTGCGGAAGCATCCGCAGCACCGCCGGCGAGCGGAGCTCGCCAGGCGCGCCGTGGCAGATCGCGCAGCCTCGGGCAAAATGTCCGGCTGCCGCCGGGAGCCCCCGCCGGTCGAGCGTTTTCGGCGCGTCCACGGCCAATGCATAGGTGCGTACGGCCGAGCGCATGGCGAGTTGAAGGAACCAGGCCGTCACCTTCCAATGGCCGCTGCTGGCGCCGACGTTGAAAAAGCCGATCCATGCCCCAAGCAACAGGACGACAGGCAAACCGATGGCGCCGAATACGGCATGCTTCACGCGGATCATCATCGGCTGGTTCGCCACGCGAACGGCGTCTTCTTCGGCAGTAGCATTGGACGACGCTGTCCCGAATTCGGCACGAGAACCAGGCGTCATTGCAAGGCTTTCAAATATCGCGCGATCGTCTGGATTTCGGTTTGCGGCAGCATGTCGAACGCCGGCATTTTCACGCCTGGCTTGAACAGATCAGGGCGAGCGACGAAACGTGCAAAGGCTTCCTCGGTGTTCGGCAGGACCCCGGCGCCAATCGCTGATCGCGATCCGACATGGGAGAGGTCCGGGCCAATCGTCCCGCAAGCCTCGGTGCCTCTTATGGTATGGCATGCACCACAACCGTTGCTCAGGAACAGCGACAGCCCGCTGCCCGGCGAGTCTTGGGGTGCGGTTGGGTTCGAGGATTGCGGCGTATCCGGAATCATGGGCTCGATCAGAGGTTCGACGACCTTCGCTTGTCGATGCCCGGGTTCCTCGGCTGCGACCCAGCTGCTGCCATGGGCAAGGAACCAAAATGCGCAGCCTACCAGGAGGCCGGCGTTTGCTGACATGACAATCGCTCCCGCGCTTTAACTTTGCAGGAGGGGCGAGGTTCCATTCCCGCAGGCGGTCTTTTTGGTGGCCAACCGCTAGCGAAGGTGGTGGTTCAGCCTGAAGACCTTTTCCAGTCGAACACGTCGAAACCGATCACAGTTATTCGTCGAGAATCCTTCTAAGGACCCGCGCAAGTTGCGCAAAAGACTGCTGCCACAGATTATCGAGAAGGCACCGATTGCTGCCGGGGCCTCCACCGGGTGCCGCAGAGCGCGATCCTACTTGGAACTTCGGTTCTTGTTATGGGCACTTTCTTGATTTTTACCGCGAAGGATATTGCGATCGTCTGGATCGACCAGGTCAGGCGTATCGCCCCTGAGGCTCGACCCCTTCCGCCTTGCCTCGCGCTCCGCCGCCGACCGCTTCAGCTCCGCTTTGGCCTCGAATTCCTTGGGCGCGTTTTTCGTATTCTCATGCTTCTCGATGACACGTATCTGCTGATCGTGGGTGGTGCGTCCAGTCATTGCTCGCTCCTGCCTTTTTGACGGTAACGGCAGTTGGACTCGATCGTTCCGCATACGAGGAGTTTCCTTGGGCAAAAACGCAATATGGCAAGAGTAGCGGCCTTGCCGTCGGCAAGTCCGGGCTCATCTGGACAGACGGCGCGCCCGCGGTCGGTGCAAAGCGTCTCGGACAACATCGGAAGACCGCCGCCTCAAACTGTCGCGCTGATGGAGGGGAGCGGGATTTGTTCGAGAATTGCCAATATCTTCGAATCCCGAGAGCTCGTCATCCGAGCAGAGCAGCCGCGGGTGCGCCGGATCGGTAATGTCGAGCTTGTCCCAAGGTATGCGATAGAGGCCCGACCTGCGACGCAGCCTGAAGAAATCGAGCAATGCGGTGCCGACCGTCGACGCGGACAGACGTTCGAACGCCGCGAAGATGCCGATATGGAATTCGATGACGACGAGATCGTCACGATCCTGCTCGGCGATGATCTCCTCGATGTAGCCGATGCTCTTGCCGCTTTCTGAGCACACGCGCCGGCCGGCCAGATGCTCGAGGTTCACATTCGCCATCGTCAGGCTCCCGGGATCCGGCCGACGACGTGATCGCGCAACCAGTGCTGCCAGGCAAAGATCTTCGTCCTGCGAACGTCGATATCGAATTCGATGTCGACGCCGATGTCGCGCACCTTGTTCCATGCGATCCGATGCGGCCTTGCCTGGCGCTTGCCGCCAAGCTTTGCCGCGAGGCGCGCCGTCCACCGCCCAAGCCGTGCGCCAAGCCTGCGCGCCAATGCGATCGAGCCAAGTTCGACGGCAACGAGCCTGGGCGGCTTGCCTTGCCTCAGCTCGGCGACTAGACCGTCAACCTTGCCGATCTTGACCTGCTCGCGATCGACGACCTGCTTGTCCAGTATATCGCGCAGCAGCTGCATCATGTGCCTCCGAATATCTGCAGCGGAATGGTCACCACCGCCAGCACGAAGCCGAGCGCGATGACGAAGATCACGGCCGCGTTCGAAATGACACCATTGCGATGCTTGCCGACATAGCGGTCGTCGTTCAGCAGGAAAAGGAACGGAACGACCGTCAGCGGCAGGCTGGCCGCGGTCAGCGCCATCGAGAAGATGGTGAGCTTCAACGGGTCCAGACCGAACGCTATCGGGACGGCGGCGAGGAAGAGCGTCAATGTGTAGACGAGGCTGAATCCGGGATCATCGCGCGGCTTCAGATCCTCACCCCATGTCCAGCCGAATCCCTGCGCGACGAGATAGGCCTGCTGCAAACCCACTTCGAGAGCGGCTCCGAAACAGGCAATGCCTAGCGAAGCAACGAAAAGGACGAAGCCCCAGAAGCCGAAGATCGGGATCAGCATCAGCGGAAGCTGGTTATAGTCATCCACCTGGTTCACGCCATGGGCGCCGAGCACGAGCGCGGCCACAATCAGCACGGCGACCGAGATCGTCCCTCCGAAGCCCATACCAAGGCCGGCAATCGCCCGATTGGCGCCGAGGTAACTCTTGTCCCATTGGTCCTCGATCGCGCCCGACGAATAGAACATGAAAAGATAAGGCGAGATCGATGCGCCGAGAATGCTGACGGCCATGAACCAGTATTTTGCTGTGTCCTGCTGCGGCAGGCTGGGCACGGCCCCGACCGCCACCTCTTTCCAGTCGGGGCGGAGCATCACGGCTGCGACGACGAAGCAGAGCGTGACCAGGCCAAGCATCGATACCCCTTTCTCGATGAGCCCAAACGTGCCTTTCCACAGCAGCAGCCAGGCAAGGAAAGCCACCGGCAACGCGCACCATTGAAAGCTGATTCCGGTGGCAAGCTCGGCGGCAATGGCAACGCCGCCTATCTCGGCGGAAAGCACCAGGAAGTTGACCAACAAGACCGCAAGCAGCGGCCAAATGAAAGCATGAAAGCCGAAACGTTCGCGAATACCGTCGACAATGGTGTGATGGCTCACGGCGGCGAACCGGCCAGCCATCTCGACCAGGAAGGCTATGCAGACGGTGCCAAGTACAATGGCCCAGATGAGCTGGTAGTCGAACAATGCACCGGCCTGCGCCGCCGTCGCCATCGAGCCGACCTCCAGGAAGCCGCCGACGCTGGTCACGACACCGAGTGAAATTTCGAGCAGCTTCTTCATTGCTGCTGCGCAAAATATTGGCGATAGGCTGCGGTGAGATCCGCTTGCGCGGCGCGAAGATCCTGCCGCGCCTGTCTGGCCTGGATCTGCTGTTCAGCCTTAACGGCGCGCTCGGCCGCGGCTGCTGCGATCGTCAGCCGGCCGACCGCCGACTTCAGCGCGTCCCGCCTTGCGATATCGGATGAGGGGGCCGATTGAACTTGCCGGTCGGCGTCACCAAGCGTGCCGGCAAAGGATTGTAGGGCCGCAGATGCATAGTGCGGCGGTGCGGCGCCGGAAAGCCAGGCATCGGTCACCAATACCGCCGCCTCAGCCGTCGAGGCGGCAAGCTTCGATTGCTGTTCGACGGTTTCAGATGAGGAGCAGGAGGCAAGCGCCAGTGCAAGCACCTGCAGTAAAAGCAGACTCCGCCAGGCAATGCTGCTCAATTGCTTCCTCTCGCTACTTTTTCAAACATGAAGATAAGGCAGCGTCGATCGGAAGGTTCCACTCACTTGGACGGCAGAGTCCGTTGGCGCAGTTCCGGCAACTCGTCTACTGATGAGTTGCTCAACTTCGCTTCGAAAGCGGTAGTCATCGACCTGCCAGCTCGAGCGCTGGCGAAGACCTTTTCTCATGCAGCGAGACGGCTTGAGGACACGATGGGGTGGCTCGACTTTGACAGTGCGACCCAACAGAAGAATGTATGGGTCCTCAATAGGCCCAAAACGTTTTGAGCCAACGGCAGTTTTCGTCAATGAAATCAAAGGTTATGGTGAGCCCGGAGGGCATGGTTGTGGCACTGATTTCATTGCGTTTTTCGAGGGCCAAAATCACGAAGCTTCCCCTATCGTTCCGTATGCTTCCGCGAGCAACCAGCGAGCTACTTACCGAAAGTCTCTATCGCCTCGGCCTCAAGAGTTGGCCCATAGGTTCAAATCACGGACTAGCAATGTCTATCAGTTTTGCCCGCATAGCTCGGAGATGACCCTCGCCTCGCTTGCTGACTACAGCTTCCAAATGGGCAGCGTCATGCTAGCACTTGTCAATTTTTTTGACCGTCGCCGATAGGAAAAGACTGCTTCCTCAATAGTGGGTTTTGGGATGTAACGGTCTCCCGCGATCACTTCAAACCCTATCGTACGCAATGTTTATAGCGGCCGCCTAAATGCAGTGGGTTCTTCAGTGTAGCGTCCGCCAAAGCTCCGCTTCGTCGCGCGTCCCGTCATCGAAAACTTGGAAGAGTTCCATAGCCAGATATTCGCGCTGATCACGGTCTCTCTTGGCTAGACTGTAAGCGCTGTTCCGGCGGCACCTTTCGGAGGTCGGCCTGAGCGAGGATGTTGGAGCTTTCAGGGCTTCGACACATGACGATTTCAGAGCTTACGCTTAAATCCAGCGATCCCGAGCCGGCGCGCCGGTTCGAGGTGTTCTCCGGTTCCGGTCGTCGGCGGGAATGGCTGCCGGAGGAGAAGGCGCGGATCGTGGCGGAAAGCTACGATGCCGGCGAGACTGTGAGTGCGGTGGCCCGGCGATATGCATTGTCCCCGCAGCAGCTGTTTGCCTGGCGTTGCGCCGCTCGTGCGCCGTTGGCGGAAACGCTGGCACCGGAACCGTTGTGCCGGCAGTGGTGGCGGCGCCGGAGTCGGAACCGACGGGGAAACGGCAGCCACAACGCAAACGGAACCCCGCCCGCGATGCCGGCATGATCGAACTGGAGATCGACGGCGTCACCATGCGGGTCGGCCGTGGCGCTGACGCCAGGACTGTTGCGGCGGTGATCCGCGCGTTGAAGGCTACGTCGTGATCGGGCCGACGGGTGCGGTCAAGGTCATGGTGGCGACGAAGCCGGTGGACTTCCGTAAGGGTGCTGAGGGCTTGGCCGCGCTGGTGCGCGAGACGATGGGCGCCGATCCGTTCAGCGGCGCGGTCTATGTCTTCCGCGCCAAGCGCACCGACCGGATCAAGCTGATCTTCTGGGACGGCACCGGCGTCTGCCTTTATGCCAAGCGTCTGGAGGATGGCGAGTTCCGTTGGCCGAAAGTGCATGACGGCGTGATGAGGTTGACGGCTGCACAGCTCTCGGCGCTGCTCGAAGGGCTCGATTGGCGGCGCGTCCACGAAGCGCGCCGGACCCGCATTCCAGCCCAGGCGGGCTGACCCGCGACGAAGTGAATCAGCATCGATTCCGCTGTCGCGAGCCGTTGGCGAATATGGTCTGATCGGCTCATGGCGATGACGGCTTACCAGCTTCCCGATGATCCGGATGTGCTGAAGGCGATGGTCCTGGCGCGCGACGTCGAGAATGCCCGGCTGATCCAGATCATCAAGGAATTGCAGCGCCATCGCTTCGGCCGTCGCGCAGAGACGCTCCCCGAGGATCAGCTGCTGCTGGGGCTCGAAGAGGCCGAGCAGATCGAGGCGGCCGGCGAGGAAGAGAACGAGCAGGCTGCTGCCACGGAACGTCTGGCAAGGACTACCAAGCGTCGGGCCAACCGTGGCTCGCTGCCGGCACACCTTCCTCGCGTGGAGAAGGTCGTCGACATCGAGGACCATGCCCGCCAGTGCTGCCGCAGTGGCCTGCATCGGATAGGCGAAGACGCGAGCGAGCGGCTCGATATCGTGCCGGCGCAGCTGCGTGTGATCGTGGTGCGTCGGCCCAAATATGCCTGTCGCGCTTGTGAGGACGTTGTCGTTCAGGCTCCGGCGCCCGCCCGGCTGATCGAAGGCGGGCTGCCGACCGAGGCGACGGTCGCCCAGGTGCTGGTCTCCAAACATGCCGATCATCTGCCGCTCTATCGTCAGGCGCAGATCTACGCTCGGCAGGGCATCAATCTCGATCGCTCGACGCTCGCCGACTGGGTCGGCCGTGCCGCCTGGCATCTGCGTCCGGTGCACGAGCGGCTGCTTGGAAAGCTGAGGTCCTCACCAAAACTCTTCGCCGATGAGACGACAGCGCCGGTGCTCGACCCCGGCCGCGGCAAGACGAAGACGGGGCAACTTTGGGCCTATGCCCGCGATGACCGACCGTGGGAGGGGAGCGACCCGCCAAGCGTGGCCTATGTCTATGCGCCGGACCGGAAGGCCGAGCGTCCGATCGCGCATCTCGCAGGCTTCACCGGAATCCTTCATGTCGACGGCTATGGTGGCTATCGCGCGCTGGCCGAAAAGAGCGGCGTGACGCTCGCCTTTTGCTGGGCCCATGTCCGTCGGCGCTTTTATGAACTGGCAGCTGCCGGTCCCGCGCCGATCGCCAGCGAGGCGCTAAGACGGATCGCCGAGCTCTACAAGATCGAAGACGCCATCCGCGGCCTATCGGCCGACAAGCGCCGTGCGATGCGTCAGGAGAGGAGCGCTTCACTTATTGCCGACCTCGAACCTTGGTTGCGCGAAAAGCTCGGCTTGATCAGTCAGAAGACAAAGCTCGCCGAGGCGATCCGCTACACGCTCTCGCGCTGGGAAGGCCTCTCGCGCTTCCTCGACGACGGACGCATCGAGATCGAGAGCAACACGGTCGAACGTTCAATCCGTCCGATCGCGCTTAACCGCAAGAACGCGCTCTTCGCCGGCTCGGATGGCGGCGCCGAGCATTGGGCCGTCATCGCCTCCCTGATCGAAATCTGCAAGCTCAACGGCGTCGAGCCCCTCGGCTACCTCGCCGACATCCTCACCAGAATCGTCAACGACCACCCAAACAGCCAGATCGACGATCTCCTGCCCTGGGCTTACATCCGCGCCTCTGAACTCAGGGCCGTGGCCTGAGAACATTGCTTACGCTAGACTAGGCAACGCTCGTCGCACAAGCGGTCAAATACCCGCTGGAGCATGTCCAGCTCACCTGGCCAGTAGACACTACTGTAACGCGACAACGACATCCCCGGCGCCCTCGGCGCGGCTTGCGCCATTATCTGACACGACGGGCGCGGGCGCGACAGGCTTTCCTTATCAGAGCATGGAGTTTGTGCTATGATTCGGCCGATGGGGAAGAAGGCAAAGCTTAGGCCGCATGTCGTTGAAGCGCCGGTAGAAGGCGAACTGGCGGCAGAAGCAACCTACTATGCCCGCAAGTGCGGCATCACCATAGACGAAGCCGCGAAGATCATTCGTGAGGCGAATGGGCCTAAGCTGTCGATAGTCCGCAAGGATGATGCGAAGGCTAAATAGGCTCGCTCATTTCAAACTGAACCGCAACCCGTCGCCTCAGAGCCTATGACGGAATCATGACGCGTGGTGCACCTCCGGAGCTTGGCGCAGCGCATCGTAGCGCTCGACACTAGCCACCGGCTCCTTGGCCAGACTCATCCTGTGCGGTGCATCCACAAGTGGTGCCGCGAGTACCGTCGACCCCTATGCAGGTGATTGAAGGATGTGGACCTTGGTCGGCCCCCCGGGCCCGCAAGGCCATCCCGCCTTCCAGCATGGCCTGTTGTCATGTGCACGCCAAGGGCCAGGATCTCGACCATCTCCCGGTCGCCGAGCAGATGCTGCTGCAGCCAATTGAAGGCTTCGGGCACCTCGGCAAAGGGCTTCAGGGAAAAGCGCTGGTCAAATCGATGTTGACCATATCAGCGCCAGTTGGCCAGCACCTCTTTACCTCGGCGGCAAGCTGAGTCGCGCTGATCGAAGCTGCGTTTGTTTGCGGAGCGTAGGAACGCTGATCGACGCAAGTTTGCCTCGTTTATCCAAATTCGCCTTGAAACTTGCTTTGAGGCGCAGGTCAACTGACGAGGCGGGGAACCTCACGCACTTCAGAAGTCTGTCTCGTAGGTCGGACCGGTCATCCGCTCCAGCAGGAATGACGGATATGAGCAGCAAAAAGACGCCGAGTAGTTTCATAGTCTGAGCCTCCCAACCACTGAATAGCACAACCTCTACCGCACGGCGCGGCTCGCCGGGAAGCCCCCTTCGATATCAGGACCCTTATAGGCTCTCTTGGCCAAGGATGAGGTATGGCAACGCTGGGTGCTACCTTCGCCGCGTATGTCCCGGTTGACAATGAGCTTCGCCTTCCAATTCTGCACTCGGCCGGCACAAACCCACGCCGGAAACGAACTCAAAACTGGATAGAACCTGGGGGCAAGCTCAGTCCGCCTCAGCCGCAATCCTGAGCATCCAAGCACTGGCATGTCTTCCGTCGGAAGAACGCGCCAACAGCACAAGGCAGCGCCACGAAGCCCAACGCTATCCGGAAACCCGGGTTCGGCCAGTGCGGCGAGATCTGAAGAAGTTGTCTCATGACCATTCGCGCACGGACGGGATCCGCAATCTAGCCCAGCTCGGGCTTCGCCGCTTGACGCGACGAGCCATCGGCGTAAGCTTAGTGCGTAACTAAGCTATATATTCCATAAAACTGGAACATGGAGGAGAACGAATGAAGCGCGTACTGCAAGTCGTCGCGTCGTTCGCCGCGTTGCTGCCGGCGCTGGCATGGGCTGAACCGCAGAAGGGGGGGGTGATCGACGTCGCCACCGTCGGCGAGCCTCCGACATTGGATCCAATGGCATCGACCGCCGATCTGGTCGGCATCATCACCCAGCACATTTACGAGACGCTCTATACGTTCGACAACAAGTGGGGCATCACGCCGCTCCTGGCCGCCGACATGCCTACGATATCGCCGGACTGCCTGACTTACACGATCCCGCTAAGGACGGGCATCAAGTTCCACGACGGTTCGGATATGACATCGGCCGATGTCATGGCCTCGCTGAAACGCTGGATGAAGGTGGCGACGCGCGGCAAGCAGGCGGCGGACGTCATAAGCTCGCTCGACGCCCTCGACGAGAGGACGGTCAAGATTACACTGAAGAAACCCTACGCGCCGCTGCTGTCGCTGCTGTCGTTGAACAATGCGGCGGCCATCATCATTCCCTCTGAGAATGCCGACGAAGATCCGCTGACAAAGTTCATCGGGACCGGGCCTTACATGCTCAAGGACCGTAAGCCGGATCAGTTCATCCAACTCGCCCGCTTCGATGGCTACAGGCCCCGCGACGGAGAGCCGGACGGCTATGGTGGGGCAAGGAAACAATATCTGGACGAAATTCGCTTCGTGCCGGTTCCGGATCCTAATACGCGCGTCGAGGGCGCCGTCGCCGGCCAGTTCGCCTATGCCGATTCTCTTCCTGTCGAATCCTACGACAAGATTTCCGGCGGCAAGACAAAGCCGCTTATCCTGAAGCCGTTCGGCTGGCCCGTGTTCGTGATGAACACCAAACAGGGGCTGAATTCCGACGTCCGTATCCGCAAGGCCATCCAGGCAGCGCTGGCGCCTGAGGATATGCTGCTCGCCGCCTTCGGGTCCAAGGATTTCTATGCAGTCGATGGTGCCATGTATCCGGAAGGCTTCGCCTGGCACTCGGACACAGGTACCGAGGCCTACAAGCCCGAGGGCGACACCGAGAAAGCCGCCGCACTGCTCAAGGACGCCGGCTATGACGGCAAGCCGCTGCGCATCCTGACCAGCCGCCAGTACGAGTTCCACTACAAGATGGCACAAGTGGCTAAGGCCTATCTGGAGCAGGCCGGCTTCAAGGTCGAGCTCGATGTCGTCGAATGGGCGACACTGACCAAGAACCGCACCGATCCGGCGCTGTGGGACATCTACATCACCCACAGTCCCTTTCTCGCCGAACCGTCGCTCAACGGCTTCATGTCCGACAACACGCCGGGCTGGTGGTCGAGCGATGCCAAGCACAAGGTGCTCGATGCCTTCAACTCCGAGACCGACCCGGCCAAGCGCGCCAAGCTCTACGAAGACGTGCAGAAGGTGATCTACGACGAAGCGCCGGTTTACAAGGTCGGCGATTTCAACGCGCTCGCCGCCGAGGCGCCGAACCTCAAGGGCGTCACGCCGGCGCCCTGGCCCTATTTCTGGAACGCTTACCTCGAAGGCAAATAGCCAATCCCCTGCCTTCCCGCTCCGTCGCGGGAAGGCAGCGTGGCATGATCCGGGAGGCGCCGCGGTCCGGCGGCCCTTCCCGCAAAACCGGCCCCGGAGATATCAACGCGGATGCTGCGCTCGGTTCTCAACAGGCTCCTCGGCATGGTCGTGGTGATGGCCCTGGTCGCCACCATCGTCTTCGTCATCGTGCGGGTGACGCCGGGCGACCCGGCCGCGATCATGCTCGGTCCCGACGCCACCGCCGCCGACATCGCCACCCTTCGCACCAAACTGGGACTTGATGGTTCAATCCCGCAACAGTTCTTGCACTACCTCGCCGGGGTTATGCAGGGAGATTTCGGCCAGTCAATCTTCCTCAACGAGCCGGTCACCACGGCACTCCTCCAGCGCGCCGAACCAACTTTCTTTCTGACCGTGTTCTCGCTCATGATCGCGACCGTGATCGCGCTGCCGGTGGGCATCCTTTCTGCCTATAGGCGCGGCTCGCTTTTCGACCAGGCGGCGACGACCATCGCCATGTTCGCGGCCAGCGTGCCGAGCTTCTGGCTCGGCCTGCTGTTCATCCAGTTCTTCGCCGTCAGGCTCGGCTGGTTCGACACGTCGGGATATGGCGGCCCGGGCGCCTCGTTCGGCGAGCGCATCGCCCATCTCGTGCTGCCGGCGCTGGCGCTCGGGCTGGTCAGCTCGGCCCTGATCACGCGTTTCACGCGCGCCTCGATGCTCGATGTCCTCAACGACGATTATGTGCGCACTGCCCGCTCCAAAGGCATGAGCGAATGGCGCGTGGTGCTGAAACACGCGCTGAAGAATGCACTTATCCCTATCCTCACCGTGATCGGCCTGACGGCGGCGCTGCTGATTTCGGGAGCCGTCGTCACCGAGACCGTGTTCGGCCTGCCGGGGGTCGGCAGCCTCGTCGTCTCGGCGGTGCTGCGGCGCGACTATCCGGTCATCCAGGGCGCGCTGCTGGTCATCGCTGGCCTTTACGTGCTGGTCAATTTCGTCATCGACATGCTCTACATCCTCATCGATCCGCGGGTGCGCTACTGATGGCCGCCATCGCAACCCCGCTGCAGCAGGAGCCCAATCTTCTATCACGGCTGCTCGGCCGCCCGACGGCGGCGGTGGGGCTGGCCCTGCTCGTCGTCATCGCATTGGCGGCGATCCTGGCGCCGATCATCGCGCCCTATGCGCCGACCAAGCTTTCGATCGCCAGCCGGCTGCATCCGCCAAGCCTCGAGCATCTGTTCGGCACCGACGATCTCGGCCGCGACGTGTTCACGCGCATGCTCTATGCGGCGCGCACCTCGCTGTCGGTTGGCTTCGCGGTGGTCGTCTTCTCCTCGGTGATCGGTATTGTGCTTGGGCTGACGGCCGGCTTTTTCAGGAAGCTCGACACGCCGGTTTCGCGGCTGGTCGACGCCATGATGGCGTTTCCCGATATCCTGCTTGCCATCGCCCTGGTGGCGGCACTCGGCGCCACGGCAGTCAACGTAGTCGTCGCGCTCGGCATCGTCTACGCGCCGAGGCTGGCGCGGGTGGTGCGCGCCTCAACGCTGGTGATCCGCGAATTGCCCTATGTCGAAGCGGCGCGCGCGCTCGGCGTGCCGACGCCGGTCATCCTGGTGCGTCACGTGCTGCGCAACGTCACCTCGCCGATCCTGGTGCAGGGAACCTTCATCTTCGCCAACGCCATCCTGGCCGAAGCCGGGCTATCGTTTCTCGGTGTCGGCATCTCTCCGGACATCCCGACCTGGGGCACGATGATTGCGGTCGGC
This sequence comes from Mesorhizobium sp. B2-7-2, assembly GCF_006440775.1. Lineage (GTDB taxonomy): Bacteria > Pseudomonadota > Alphaproteobacteria > Rhizobiales > Rhizobiaceae > Mesorhizobium. The sequence continues at coordinate 307,297 of NZ_VFTZ01000001.1, forward strand.
CGTCAGTACATGGACCAGGCCGGCTGGATCATGATGTTCCCGGGCGCTGCCATCGTCATCACCGTGCTGGCCCTGCAACTGGTTGGCGACGGCCTGCGCGACCTTCTCGATCCCCGTCTGGTAAAGGACATCTGATGTTCGGCAACCGTTTTCCCGAAATGAAGCAGCCGCTGCTGATCAGGGGCGGCAGGCCCGTGGCGTTCGGCGATCGTTTCGGTCCTGCCATCGACGTGCTCGTCGACAAGGACGGGCGCATCGCGGAGATCGGCTCGATGATTGGCGCCGGCGACGACGTCAAGGTGGTGGAGGCGAACGGCGCCTTCCTGTCGCCCGGCTGGACCGATCTGCATGTCCATGTCTGGTATGGCGGCACCGATATCTCCATTCGGCCCCAGCAATGTGGTGCCGCGCGCGGCGTCACCACCATGGTTGATGCAGGCTCTGCCGGCGAGGCGAATTTCCACGGCTTTCGCGAATTCATCGTCGAGCCGGCACAGGAGAACCTCTACGCGTTCTTGAACATCGGCTCGATCGGGCTTGTCGCCTGCAACCGGGTGAGCGAACTGATCGACATGCGCTCGATCGACATCGACCGAACCATCGCCACCATTGAAGCCAACCGCGACGTCATCGTCGGGTTGAAGGTGCGGGCAAGCCACGTCATCACCGGCGGCTGGGATCTGACGCCGGTCAAGCTGGCCAAGAAGCTCGGCCGCATCGTCAAGCTGCCGGTGATGGTGCATGTCGGCGAGCCGCCGCCGCTCTATGACGACATTCTCGGCCTGCTGACCGAGGGCGACATCGTCACCCATTGCTTCAACGGCAAGGCGGGCGGCTCGATCCTCGAGGACGACGATCTCTACCGTCTGGCCGAGGACGCGGCGTCGCGCGGCATCGTGCTTGATGTCGGCCATGGCGGGGCATCCTTCTCGTTTGATGTCGCCAAGGCCGCTCTGGAACGCGGCCTGCCGCCGAAGACGATCTCGACCGATCTGCACAACCGCTCGCTCGACGGTACCGTGTGGGACATGGCGACGACCATGTCGAAGCTTCTGTCGCTGGGCATGGCGTTCGAGGACGTAGTGACAGCGTCGACTGTGGCACCACGCCGGGCCATCCGACTGCCAGCCGACAGCTTGCTGGAAAAGGGCAAGCCGGCGGAATTCACATTGTTCGAACTGGTCGATGCCGAACTGACGGTGAAAGACTCCCAGGGTGCGACTAGCGTGCTCAACCAGTTGTTCGAACCGCGCTACGCGATCCTGGGAGCGAATGCGATAGAAGCCCACCGGCACGTGCCATCGGCGCATGCCGGCGACGGCGCTTGTCCTCATTGCGGATGGAAAGCTTGAGCGAGGCGCTGGCCCAGAACACGATCCTGTCGGTCCAGGACCTCAAGGCCTGGTTCGTGACCCGGCGCGTCACCGCCAAGGCGGTCGACGGCGTCACCTTCGACCTGAAGCGCGGCGAGACGCTGGCCGTGGTCGGCGAATCCGGTTCGGGAAAATCGGTCACCAGCTTGTCGATCATGGGGCTGCTGTCGAAGCCGGGCCGTATTGCCGGCGGCAAAATCCTATTTCGCAACCGGGCCGGCAAAGTCGACGATCTCGCAAGCTTCGCTGCGAAGGATTTCCGCCGGATCCGCGGCAGGGAGGTCGCGATGATCTTCCAGGAGCCGATGACAAGCCTTAATCCGCTATACTGCATCGGAGACCAGATCGGCGAGATGATTGCGCTGCACGAACCGGTCGGCCGGCAGGAGGCCCGCAAGCGGGCGCTGGAGATGCTGCGGCATGTGGAAATTCCCGATGCCGCATCGCGTCTCGATGATTATCCGCACCAGATGTCAGGAGGCATGCGCCAGCGCGTGATGATCGCGATGGCGCTTGCCTGCAATCCTTCGCTGCTGATCGCCGATGAACCGACGACGGCGCTCGACGTGACGATCCAGGCTCAAATTCTTGATCTCTTGCGACGGCTGCAGCAGCAGTTCGGCATGTCGATCCTGTTTATCACTCACAATCTCGGTGTCGTCGCCGAGATCGCGCACAATGTCGTTGTCATGTATGCCGGCCGCGTCGTCGAGCAGGCACCCGTCAACGATTTGTTCGCGCATCAGCGCCATCCCTATACGCGCGGCCTGCTTGCCTGCACGCCGAATGCCGCGCGCGACGTCGATGCGGCCGGCGAGCGCAAAATACTCTACTCCATCCCCGGCAGCGTGCCGGCGATCACCGCCCTGCCGCCCGGCTGCGCCTTCGAGCCGCGCTGCGATTACGCAATCGCCCCGTGCCGGGCCGCCCCGCCACCGTTGATGCCGGCGGGCTCGGCAGGGTTCTCCCGCTGCATCCGGAGCGCCGAACTATGATTGCCGATGCTGAAACCAACGACACGACACAAGCAGCTCCCCTGCTCAGCGTCCAGGCACTGACAAAGCGGTTTCCCGCGCGCGACGGCCGTGTCGTGCACGCCGTGGAGGACGTCAGTTTCGAGGTCAAGCGCGGCTCGACAGTCGGTCTGGTCGGTGAATCCGGATCCGGCAAGACCACCGCCGGTCGCGCCATTTTGCGTCTGATCGAGCCGACCAGCGGCAAAGCCCTGTTCAATGGCGTCGATCTCTTCTCGCTGTCGGCACGCGAGATGCGTGCCTATCGGCAAAAGCTGCAGATCGTCTTTCAGGACCCTTTCTCCAGCCTCAATCCGCGCCTGCGTGTCAGCGCGATACTCGGCGAAGCTCTCGACGCGCGCGGCTATTTGCGTGGCAAGGCGCGGCAGGACCGCATTGCCGAGCTTCTTGCCCTTGTCGGCCTCTCACCCGATCATGCCTCTCGCTACCCGCATGAATTTTCAGGTGGCCAGCGCCAACGGATCGGCATTGCCCGGGCACTTGCGGTGGAACCAGAATTCATTGTTGCCGACGAGCCGGTTTCGGCGCTCGACGTCTCGGTGCAGGCCCAAGTGCTCAACCTGATTGGCGATCTGCAAAAGCGGCTTGGCCTGACGCTGCTGTTCATCGCGCATGACCTGTCGGTGGTTGAATATTTGTGCGACGAGGTCGTCGTCATGTATCTCGGCCGGGTGATGGAGCGTGGTCCAAGCAGGCTGGTCTATGCGGCGCCACGGCATCCCTACACCAGGGCGTTACTGGCAACCGCACCGGTGCCGGATCCAACGCGCGTGCGCGTTCGGGTCCCGCTCCTGGGCGATATTCCCAGCCCGATTGATCCGCCATCGGGCTGTGTCTTTCGCACTCGCTGTCCGGAAGCAATCGAAGCCTGCGCCGCGGTAATCCCGCCGGTTTCGCCCATCGGCGGCGGACATCATGTGGCCTGCATTCGCCACGACCAAAGAAATGACTGACTGGAGTTCGCTTACATGACTTTTTCCGAGCCGATGAAGCGATCGGAAAACTCGCCCAATGACCGGCTGAAGGCGCTGGGCATCACCCTGCCCCAGGCACCGCCTCCAATCGCCAATTTTGTCACCCACGTTCAGGAAGGCAAGCTTCTGTTCCTGTCCGGTCAGGGGCCGACCGAGGCTGACGGCATGCAGCACACCGGCAAGGTCGGCGGCAACGTGACGGTGGAGCAGGCCTATGCACATGCACGGCTGACCGGCATCAACCTGCTTGCCGTGATGCGATCTGCGCTCCACGACTTGAGCCGTGTGCGGCGTGTGGTGAAACTGCTCGGCATGGTCAATGCCGTGCCCGATTTCGCCGACCATCCTGCCGTCATCAATGGCTGCTCGGATCTGTTCATCGACGTCTTCGGCCCGGCCGGAATTCACGCGCGCTCGGCCGTCGGGCACGGTTCGCTGCCTGGCCAAATCACCGTCGAGATCGAAGCCATCATCGCCATCGATTGAATTCCCACTAAGGAGCACCACCGCCATGCCGATTGAGGACATTCGTCGCCGCCTTGGCTTGAGACCGGTCATCAATGTTTCCGGCACGATGACTGGGCTCGGCGCCTCCATCGTGGTGCCGGATGCCGTCGAAGCAGTGGCGGCGATCCTGACCGAATTCGTCGAAATGAGTGACTTACAACGTCGCGCCAGCGCCGTGATCGCCGACCTGACCGGCGCCGAAGCCGGCTTTGTCACGGCGTCCTGCTCGGCGGCGATCAGCCTGGCGGTGGCAGCCTGCATGACCGGACCTGATCTGGTCGCGATCGAACGCCTGCCCGACACGGCCGGGCTGAAGGACGAGGTGGTCATCCAGTCCGGCCATATGGTGAGCTACGGCGCGCCCATCGAGCAGGCGATCCGTATTGCCGGAGCCAAGGTCGTGCCGGTCGGCCAGGCGACAAGTGCCGCGGCCTATCAACTCGCCGGCGCCCTTACCGAAAACACCGCGGCCGCCGTCTACGTCGTGTCACACCACGTGGTGGGCTACGCGCAAATCCCCTTGAAGATTTTCGCCGAAGTGGCCCACGCGCGCAACGTACCGGTGATCGTCGATGCGGCGTCGGAATACGACCTGAAGGGTTTCCTGGCCGATGGAGCCGACCTGGTTCTTTATTCCGGTCACAAGTTTCTCGGCGGCCCAACCTCGGGCATCGTTGCAGGACCCAAGGCAAGGGTGCGCGACGTCTATCTGCAAAATCGCGGCATTGGCCGCGGCATGAAGGTGGGCAAGGAAGGCATCGTCGGCGCTGTGGCGGCACTTCAGGCATGGAAAACACGTGACCATGACGGCATCCGCGCCCGCGAACGCAAGGCGCTCGACTGCTGGGTCGAGGCGCTCGATGGCCGACCGGGTATAATCGCCGAGATCGCCCCGGATCCGACCAAAAATCCGCTCGATCGTCTGAAAGTTTCGGTCAACCCTGCTGAAGCCCGCGTTGCCGCCTGGGATCTGGCCGACCGCCTGGCTGCCGGCGACCCTCCGGTCGTCGTGCGCGACCATGAGGTCGAGCACGGCTATTTCTTCCTCGACCCCTGCAATCTGCATCCGGGTGAGGAGCTTGTCGTGGCAAAGCGACTGGCCGTGGAACTGGATCAGGCGCGCAAGTCGAACGTGATGGCCGCCACGTCCTTTGAGGAGCGCCTGCGCGCACGGGAAGCGGCGATCCTGAAATGGCCGGATTGATATATCAGGTATCGCAAACAGCCATCCCATTCTACACTCGCCTTGAGAAAGATGTCCGAACCAATGACCAGGATAGTGGCCCACATCGAAGCGGCGCCAATTGCGGCGCCTGAGCCGCGCCGCTCGCGCACCAGCGGCATCGACCGGGCGCTGCAGATCCTCGATTATCTGCAGAAGGTGGAGCGACCGGCGACCGCCTACGAGATCGCCCGCGACATAGGCGCGCCGCTGTCGACCATCTATGTGATCGTTGACGACCTGGTGGAGAAGGAGTTGCTTGACCGGCAGGACAACGGCCTCCTGTGGCTCGGGCCTCGCCTCTACCACTATGGTTTGACCTATGCGCGCACCCTTGATCTTCTCAACGTCGCGATCCAGGAGATGCACGAACTCGCCCTAAGCTCGGGCGAGACCATCCAGATTTGCGGGCGCGATGGCGATCACATGGTGGTGCTCGCCATGAAGGAGGGCAAGGACCACTTCCAGGTGACCTCGCGCGTAGGCACCCGCAGCCCCCTCAACTGGACCGCCTCCGGCCGCATGCTGGTCGGCCACTTGCCGGAAGAGGAACGCCGCGCCATTTTTGCGCGCTCCGCAACGGCTTCCCCGACCGGCCGAGCCGAAACGGATGAGAAGGTGCTGGCGAGCACGGCCGCCGCGGCCCTCGAACAACGCCTCTCAATCCAGGCCGGTGAATCCGACTTCTCTGTGGCCTGCATCGCCGCCCCCATATGCGACGGCGAGGGGGCTTGCAGGGCGACGATCTCTATCGTGGTTCCCGATATCAAGCTGAAACAGAAGAACCCGGATCTGATCCATCTGGTCAAAGCTAGCGCCAGGCGTATCGAATCCCGGTTGGGCTGGCGCAGTGTAAGGTGACTAACAACGGCGACCGATCGGCATCCCACGCGCGTCCGTCATTACTGGCAACCGCGCCTCGACCTGGACTAGACGCCAAGATAGCGCTGCAGGCGGCGGCGCCGAGCACTGGGCCGTCGTCGCTTCGCTGATCGAGACCTGCAAGCTGAACGACGTCGAGCCGCTCGGCTACCTCGCCGAAGTGCTCGCCCGGATCGTCAATGGCCACCCAAACAGCCAGATCGACGATCTCCTACCCTGGGCCTACATCGCCAATCAGAAGGTTAAGGCCGCAGCAAGACCGATACCGGCCGAGCCTGTGTCTATGTCCGCGATGACCGGCCCTTTGTTGGGACCGCACCGCCGGCAGCGCTGTTCTATGCCTCGCGCGACCGGTCGGGCGATCATCCCGAGCGGCACTTAAGGCAGTTCACCGGCATTCTGCAGGCCGATGCCTATGCCGGCTACAACGGGCTTTATCTCCCCGACCGGAGACCCGGACCGGTCACGGAAGCGCTGTGCTGGAGCCATGCGCGGCGCAAGTTCTTCGTCCTTGCCGACATCGCCGCCAGTGCGCGTCGAGGGAAGACGGCGCCGCCGATCTCGCCGATCGCCTTCGAGACCGTCAAACGCATCGATCTCCTGTTCGACGTCGAGCGCGACATAAATGGAATGGCTGCCGAGCAGCGCCTCGCCGTCAGGTCGGAACGGGCTGCGCCACTCGTCGCTGACCTGGAAGAGTGGCTGCGTGGCGAGCGGGCCAAGCTCTCGCGCCACGCGCCGGTTGCCCAGGCGATCGACTACATGCTCAAGCGCTGGGCAGGCTTCACCCGTTTCCTCGAAGACGGGCGCATCTGTCTCACGAACAATGCTGCCGAACGGGCGCTGCGTGGTCTGGCTCTCGGCAGAAAGTCGTGGCTCTTCGCGGGTTCAGACCGTGGCGCCGACCGCGCTGCCATCATGTATACGCTGATCGGCACGGCGAAGCTTAATGACGTCGATCCACAGGCCTGGCTGAGCGACGTGCTCGCCCGCATCGCCGACACGCCGCAAGGCCGGCTGAACGAACTCCTGCCGTGGAACTGGAAACGTCGATCATCGAAGGCCATCGCTGCATAGGACAAGAGAATGGCTCACGGGCGAAACAAGTATCAGTCACGAGAAAACCGGGCTCGGGTTCGGGAGATTTTGCTGCACGATTGGGATCCTATCGGCGTCTCCGGCATACCAGATGCCACCGGCGAATATGACGCCTACGCCGACACGGTCTACGTGATGTTGATGGACGAAAGCGCCACCGCGAGTGACATCGCAGCCTATCTATTCGCCGTAGCTACCGAGCATATGGGACTAACGGACCGCGGACAGCTAGCTGAGAGAAGCGGGTCGCCAAACTTCTGGTGAGTGCCCGACCTGAGTTCGGCAACCACTAACGGCCTTCGTCCAATATCGGCGCCACCGCGGCCTTTGCCGGAGGGTTACGACCCGACGGACTTTCCTTGGCCCCATATTGCTTCGGTCCTTGATGACCTGAAGGAAATAGCCGGGAGCCTGCCATTAGAACGGCTTCAGCGATCCGCCGTTCACGAGGACTGTAGGCGCTATCAAGCGATGGGCGCCAACGTCGTCAGTCTGCGAATCCAAGGCGCCAACCTGCGTAACGGGGGCCGAAGAGGACGACAAGGTTACTAAGAACGAGTGCCAGCTTGACGAAACGTGGGTCACGGCGGCGGAGCCGGGCAAATATGGCGGGAAAGAGCAGAAAATACCCGAACAGACGCCGCTGCAATCGATAAGCGACGAATCGCAGCGAATTCAAGGTTTAATACCGCAATTAACGCGACGCCATTGTAAGCGGGCTAAAGACACGGGTTTCATTCTGGTTTGCTGGTGAGCCTTTCAACTGTCGCAATGATCGCCTTGGCAAGCGCCTCCTCCTCCGTGGAAGCGGCCGGCGAGGCAGTGGATCAAACTGGGGCTGATTGGCTGTGTGAAGCGTCTGCACGGGCGAGGATGACTTGCGCCACGCGTCGTTGCAGGATTTTCGAGAAGACCCCGCCTAAAGTCGATCCGTTCGATACGGCTCTGTTGGGACGAAAACCCAACATTGCCGCTGCTTCTCTAGTTCGATCTGCATCTCGTCCCCAAAAAGCCCGCTGCCAGGGGGACAGGACAACGGGCTTTTTCATGAGGGGACTTATTGGAGGCGGCTGCATCCCTGAGGAATCGACCGCCTACCGTAACAATCTTAGCGAGGGAAATGTTCCATATCGGGACGAATGGGCCGCCACTACCGCTGACCGGCAAGATGACGACGATCAGGGAACCCCCGCGTCGAATTCAATCGCAAACCCAGCGTCGATCGCGCTTCGTGCAATGTAGTCGGCCAGTTCCCAATCCGTCATTTCGCAAAGCGGGAACATTTCTCTAAGGCCCCGGATGACCTCGGATATCGAAACGCTCGAATTGTCGACCTTATCAATCAGGTAACAGATAATCGCTTGGCGAACGTCCGATGCAGTGAGCGTCTGCGCAAGCGCGGGCATCGCTGTCCTACGAGTGGAGCCGCGTTTCCGCGCTGGCGGCCGTTGTCACGTCGAAGGCGACGGGCACACCATGAACGATGCAGGCGGCCGCCAACATCTCCTCCAGTTCGTGGTCGGTGGCTCTGCAGGCCGGCATCAGTCTTCGGATTGCGCGGATTGCCTGTGCGATGGAAAGGAAGCAAGCCCGGCCTCTGGAAAGGACATAAGCTTCGGTCGCCTTTTCAACCGTAACGCTTTGAAAAGTGTTGGTCATTGCGAGTTCCTCCCTGAACCCAAACCAGCACGATTTACGGCCAATATTCGGCCGTCTACAAGCTTATGTCCGATTCCGGACAATTCAGCCGGGGGCAATGCCGAAGTGGCGTTGCTCCTCCTCCCCATAGGCGCCTCTCGTGAGCTTTATCATTCCGGCGCGGTCGACGATTGTGATCTCGCCGCGCCTGGCATGGACCAGTCCCCTATATTCGAGCATTTGGAGGGCCGCAGTAACGCCGGTGCGCCGAGAGCCGAGCATAGTCGCGAGAAATTCGTGCGTCAGGTTGATCTTGCTTCCCCCCACGCGGTCATGGACCATGAGCAACCATCGGCCCAGTCGTTCTTCGATCTTAGAGTGACCGTTGACCAGTGCCGTTCGGGATGACTGAACTAGGAATGCGTGGGCGTAGCGAAGCAGCGACTCGCGAAGGGTCCGGCTTTCTGCAATCGCAGCGCGAAGATTTTCAACAGGCAGGCACCAGCCATTGCTGGCGACTTGAATATAGGTTGCGTTGGGAGAACTGTCCTGACCGAGAATTATCGTAACCCCTGTCATGCCGTCGCGACCGATGATGCCGACTTCGCTCTGTCGTCCTCCGGTCATGGTGGCAACCACCGATGCGATACCCGTCTCTGGAAAATAGATATGCTCGATCGAGTGATAGGGTTCTTCCAGCCGGGCGTTGATAGCGAGTTCGACACGATGCATGGACGGCTGCAAAAGCGCAAAATCCTCTGCAGCAATAGATTTCAAAATGTAGTTGCGAAGATTGAGTTGAGGCATGGCTCTCTCCCTAACGGGCAAGAGCACGTACCTCTCACTGTCGGCTGCATCCGAACATCTGGCGGCCGATATCCAGGAGCATAAGCCTCGGGCGGCCGACTAGCAATATGACGGCGTGCGCGCATTGCCAAGTCAGCATTAGTGGCGGCGTGTCATAGCGATCGGCCAGAACGCAACCAAAGCCAGCTTCCCCTGCGATCGGAACACGCTGGCCGATCAGGTCAGCCACGCCGCGATAGACCGTGCGTTTCGACATCTCAAGTTCGGCGCCCAGCGCTGCCGCCGTCACGGGCCGGCTGGAGCGGCGCAGGATCTGGATGATCTGGAAAAGGCGATCGGCGCGGCGCACTGCTGTCACCTGCTGCCATCATGCTGGCAGCAGCCCTATGCCACAAGGCACACGCAGGCCACCGCATTCGCCGTGGCCAACCCGCGAGGATCCGTCATGAAATTTGCTTCGACCCGTTTGATCGCCGCCGACATCGCTGCCGTCGTGCGCTTCTACGAAACGCTCACCGGGACAACAGCCGACTGGCTCGCCCCGGTCTTTGCCGAAATTGTCGTGGCTGGCGGGGTTATCGCGATCGGCGGGGCGGGAACGGTCGCTCTTTTCCGTGAAGGCAGCGCGCAACCTGCCTCTAATCGCACGGCCATTCTCGAATTTTTGGTCGCGGACGTCGATGCCGAATTTGCTCGTCTGAAGGAAATCGTAGAAGTCGTTCAGGAGCCTAAGGACATGCCTTGGGGCAACCGTGCCGCCCAATTCCGCGATCCGGAAGGTACGCTGGTTAGCCTGTTCACGCCCGTGACCGATGCGGCCAAGCTGCGCTTCGGGTCGCGATAGACCACGGTGAAAGTCCAAGCCTGGCTGCGACATCCAGACGCGCCAGCCTGTAGACCACGCCCCCAGGCGGAAAAGCTCCCTACGACGGTAAAAGTCGATACTTTAATGCAGATGTGCGTGCTTCACCGGACGGTTACCTGCTATCGCCATAATGATCTCTCTTTCAGTGAGACTGACGTCGAAAATATGCGGAAAGCCGTGAAGGCGATTTCTAACAAGTCAGACTTGGATCAGGCTGCCAAGGACCAAAATTGGCAGTATGGTCAGTACGGGCTGAATCTGGCTCTTAGCCAGCCGACATCCGAAGTCTGTGCGGCGGCTAGGACTCAAGCAGCATTGCTGCTTCCTCAGGCGATCAATCCAGACAAGAACCCGTTTTAAGGTTCAGGTCACGCGTCGCACCTGATCCAACTGTACGCCGCCCACGCGTGAGCGGCACATCACTTACTATAGACGCGCTCCAGCGGCGATCGGCTTCGATGTTTCTTGTGGCACAGAGGCGGTTCGGGGGCGGAGGCCGTGAAACTTCAAGAATGGACGTCCAGTTTGGCCCGGATAATCGTCATCTAAACGTTTTCAGGAAGCGGCGCGCAAACTCTCGGCACCCCTTACGATTTGACGATCTCCGCCACGCAGTGGACGTAGTCCATGCGGTGACCTTCGGGAGCGTGTGCGACCTCGGCTTCATAAGCGCCGTAAAGATCGTCGACGATTGCGGCACGGTCATTGGCGGGACGCGAGGGATCGAGCGCGTTGGCAAAAACGGTTTCCGACCAGGAGCGGAGCGTCGGCACATAGGCCCTGGCGAAATCCTGCGCGTTGCCATGGACCCGGAAGGCCTCGGCATAGGGGCACGGCGTCAGCATGGTGAAGATGTTTTCCAGCCTCAGCCCGGCCTGCGACACCGGCGAAACGGGATCGCGAAAGGGTGCTGCGAACTCGTCCGGCGTCTTGTAGAATTGCTGGAACGTCGCGTTGACATATTCCGCCTCGCTGATCCGCCCCGCCGCAACCAAATCGCGCCAATGGCGCGCGAAGGTGTCGAACATGTCGACCCCGGTCGTATGTCCGAGATAGCGGCCTTCCTCGTCGACGCAGAAATTGGCCAGCGCCAGCCTGCCGCCGGACCTGAGCTCACGGGCCCTCGCCAATAGGATCGTCTCCCAGTCGCGCAGCCCCTGGGCGCGAAACTGCGCCCGCTCGGCCTCGGTGGCGCCGACCGCCTGGACATGGTCGGCGATCATGCAGGGCCGCTTGCTGATCCAGTGCATCGCCGTGGCGGAAAAGCCGAAGGACAGCGAATTGTCCGGCAGGATCTGGCGATAGAAGCTGGTGCCGCTGCCGAAGATGTAGAGGCCGGGCGTCTCGGCCAGCGGAACCTCGGCGGAGGTTCCCAGCAGTCCCTGGCTCAGCCGGAACAGGGTCGAGAAATCATTATGGGGCAGGTCGGTGTAGGTGATCGATATCGCCCGGTCCGGTTCCCTCTCCCGAACGGCGGAGACCAGCCGCCGCATCATGTCCATCGAGGTGCCGCCGTCAGCGGCGCCGAAATCGGCGACGGCGAATGGCTGGCCATCGGCCAGCCGAGGCATCCCGGCGACTGCCTTGACGACGAGATCGCCGACCTTATCGATAACGTATTTGGCGCCGACGGTGTTTGCCGAGTAGTAGCCCGCCCCACGCATGGCGATCTTCTGGCCATCGGCTGCGCTCATTTTCTTCTCCCTTTTTTATTCATCGTCCACCCGGCCGCCGCCCGCGCCGCGCATGCGCGATCGCTCGCTTTCCGGCACATAGGTTCTGGCGGCGAAGGAACTGAGCGCCGCAAGGGTTTGCTCGTCTATCGCGCCGCGCCGGCCTGTGGCCGGCTGCTCGATTTCGGCGCGATGTTCGATGACGACACCGGCGCGCTTCGCCAGCCCCGCAGGTCGCGCGACGCGCATGGCCGAGCGGCGCAGCATGGCGTCGAGCCAGACCGGCAGACCGACACCAATGATCGCCAGCGGCAACGCGCTCGCCGGAGGCGGAGCGTCGAGCAGCAAAGCCGCGGTTCGGATCGGACAGAGCGGCGTTTGGGCAGGCTTGTCGGCCTCGCCTTTTCGCCAGCGCGCCGCGCGAGCAGGATCGGGCGCCGTGAGGGATTGCGCGTTTTCGGCAAGGCTCAGCATGGCCATGCCCCAATTGTCGTCCTCGACGGCGATCCGGCGTGCGGCGCGGCCGACATCATCGGCTAGTCCCCATGAAAACCCGACGCCCCGCGCCGCCTTGGCGCTCAGCGTTTCCACCTCGTTGAGCGACAGGTCGATCACGCGGCTTCTCCTGCCTGCGCGGCGACATCCTCGATCAGCGGCTCGCCGCTGAACAGCGCGATGCGCAACCAGCGGTCAGACCGTGGATCGAAGCTGCGCGCGCCGAAGAAGGCCAGCTTGGCACGCAATATGTCGACGGGCCGCAATTCGGCGCCGATCAGATTGTCGTGGATCTCGGCATAGGGGAATTTCGCGACGATCTGGGCGCGCCGCACCGCATGGCGCCATTCAGGCCGGCGCAGCAGGAAGTCCGCGACACTGGCCGAGGCCGGCTCCTGCGCCAACGCGGCCGCCAGGCTGAGGGCATCGCGCGCGGTGGCCAAAGGTTGTTCGAGCTCGGCGCCGTCCTCCTCGAACCGCTCGCCGAGCCGGGGCTCGAGCTTCTCCGCCGATACATACCAGAAGCGCGCATTGGCAGCCGGCTGAGCAAAGTCGATTGCCCTCGCCCATGAATAGCAGTCGAGAAGCGCCTGGCGCAGCGAGCCGCAGTCCATGCCGCCGTCGATGGCATGGCCGAGCGTCTCGTCGGCTTTCATCGTGTCGCCGAGCTCGTCGACCAGCGCCCCGTGCGGCTCGAGGATCAGGGAGACGCAGGCCTCCTGCCCTTCCAGGGAGAAGTGCTCTTCCGCGAAGCGGTAGAGCACGTCCCAGGGCTGCGGGTTCGCCAGAAGCCGGTCGAGGTTTTCGGCCAGCCTATCGAGATCGGCGGCCAGGGATCGTGTCGCGGCGGCCTGTCGGTCATCGTCGCTGTGCCAGCGGGCGACGCGTTGGGCCAGATCGGCGAGCGCCTGTGCAAAGATTTTCCGTTCCGCCTCGCCTGCCTGCGGCTCGGCGCGCACCCGCGCCAGCGCGGTTTCGCGGGCGAGGAACCAGCTATGCGTCAGCAGCGGATGGCGCACGAGGAAGGGCGCCATGCCGAGTCCCGTGGCGTTACCCACGCCGAGCGCCCGGCGCAAGTCCGGCGCCAGCCTCGCCGCGCCGGCCGGATTGCGGCGACCCGCGATGTGGTCGACCAAGTCGAGCGTGAAGGATCGGATCAGCCAGACGGTGAGCATCTCGGCCTGGAAAGACCCGGCAAGCTCCGGGCGCGCGGCGATCTCGTCGCGGTCGGCAATGCCGAACTTGCCGTTGCCGTAGACGGCCGTGGTGCGCAGCAGATAGCCGACGCCGAGAAGTTGCTCCGCGTCCGGCTGTTGTCCCCGCACCAGCGCCGACGCCACGTCCTCGAACAGCCGCACGCTCTTGTTCGCGCGCGCCAGCACCAACTCGCTTCTGGTGTAGCGGCCCGCCTCCTGCAGCGGCGCATTTGCTTCCAGTCGCGCGATTTCGGCTTGACCCGGCAATCCGTCGTAAAGCACGTAGCTCGTGTCCCAGGCCTGCGCGATCACCCGGTCGGATCGCTTCTCATCGTCGAGCGGGGTCGAGAAGGCGACCAGGCTGTAGGTTCTGGCCGGCGTCTCGACCGCATAGACCGCACGCCCGAACCCGTTGTCGTTGAGGTCGAACAGGTGCTTACGGACACGCCATTTCTCCCTGGTGGCGCGGCGGATCAGCTGGCGCAGGAAGCTGAGCCGCGTCGGATGCGCCGCGCCCAGCCGCTTAAGGCGCATGACGACCTCCGGCGGGCGCAGCGCGATCGCCGTCATGCGGCGGTCCCGGCCAGCTTTTCGAGCGTGGCGAGCGTTTCGGCGGCCACCGCGATGCCTTCGGTTGCATTCCGCTCTCGCGCGTCAAAGCGCCTCGTGCCCGGAAGCCTCGCTTCACCGACAAAGGCGCCGGTGACGGTTTCCAGATTCCCCGCGAATGCCCCGGCCGAGGTCGCATCGGGCGAGATTGCCAGGAAGAACTGGCCGGTTCCAGGCGGGCCACCGGCCTTGCCGGAGAAGGGGCTGGCGACAAGCCCGGGGTTGGCTCCCGTCAGGCATGCGGCGAAGACCTCCACCAAGAGCGCCGAGCCGACGCCCTTGTAGCCGCCCGCCGGCACCATCGTGCCCTTCAACGCTTCGCCGGCATCGGTGGTCGTCTCGCCGCTTGCGTCGAAAGCCCAGCCGGGTGGGATCGGCTCGCCGGCGCGGGCGCGCTTGATGACCTCGCTCTTGGCGACGACGCTGGCGCTCTGGTCGATGACGAAGCGCGCGCCGGCCTGCCCGTCCGGGACGGCCAGCGACCAGGGATTGGTGCCCAGCGCCGCCTCGCGGCCGCCCCAGGGCGCGATCGAGGCCGGCGCATTGGTGAAGCCTAGCCCGACCAGGTCGGCCTGGGCGATCCGCTCGGTGTGATAGCCGAGCGCGCCGCAATTATAGGAGTTGCGGATGGCGAGCGCCGCCACGCCCTGCGTGCGTGCCGCCTCGATGAGCGCCGTCAGGCCGAGGGCGATGGCCGCATGCGCGAAGCCGTTGGCGGCGTCGACCGCGACGACCGCCGGAGCCGGCCGCGTCAGGCGCGGCTCGGCCTGCCCCAGCACCTTGCCGCAGGTCAGATGCTCGCAATAGGTCGACAGATACATCAAGCCGTGCGACTTCAACCCGTCGCGTTCCGCCGCCGCGATGCCCGCGGCCAGCGCCCCGGCCTGACCCTCGCTGGCGCCGTGGCGCAGCAACGCGGCGCGGGCGAGCGTTTCGATGCGGGCTTGCGTCAGGCGTGTCATTCCCTCACCCACCGATCATGCCGCCGCATAGCCGAACTCTCCTTCGCTCGCCCGGGTCTGCAGGCGAATGCATTCGATAAAGCGCAGCGACGCCGGCTGCAGGTTACGACCCTCCTTGGCGATCCAGCCGACGGTGCGGCTCGAACGCGGATCGGCAAGCGGCACGAAGCGCACGTCGTGGCTCGATTTCCAGCGGCAGAGCCGCGGCAGGATGGTAACGCCGAGCCCGGCCTCCACCATCGCCAAATTGGAGCTCACATTGGTCGCGGTGAGCTTGGAGCCGGCGGCGAGCGCTTCGGTCTCGGCAAGCCCGAGTGCCGCGGCCGCGCCATTGCGGATGAAGCTCTCGCCATCGAGCTCAGCCCATTTCAACGGGCGCTTCGATCTTGCCAGGGGATGGTCGGCCGGGCAGACGAAATCGAGCGGCTCATGGAACAGCGGCTCGAAGCTAAGCTGCGTCCGCCTGCCAGCGAGCACGCAGAGGCCCACCTCCACCATGCCATTCTCGACCGCCTCGACGATGGCGCTGGAATCGCTGTCGCGGACGTGGATGTCGAACCGGCTGCCTTCGGCGCGAAGCTTGGCGATCGCGCGCGGCAGCAAGGTCACCGCGACCGAAGGCACGCTGGCCACGTCGCAGCGCCCCCGCCGGTCCGCCGCGTAGCTGGTGATCGCCAGGCAGGCGCGATCGTAATGCGCGATCATGGCGCGCGCCTCGTCGAGCACGATACGGCCGACCGGCGAAAGCGCGCCCTTGCGCTCGCTCTCGAACAGCGGCGCCCCGATATCGTCTTCCAGTTGCTTCAAGGTCATCGACACAGCGGACGGCGTGCGGCCGATCTGGTCGGCGGCGGCACGCACGCCGCCGGTCTCGCAGACCGCGACGAAACTGCGCATGCCGGTCAGGCTGATGGTTCTGGTCACTGTTAAGCTTGCCTGAACATTTGTGCCAAAAATTGAGCTTGATTGAAGTTCACAGCATTGGTTAGGTCGTTGTCAACCGAATTGATGCAGGTGGAACAGGATGTTGAGCGGTCAGAACTTCGTTGCAGGTGAATGGCGCGACGGTGCCGACTGGGTCGAGGATATCAATCCGTCCGACGTGACCGATGTTGTCGGGCGTTTCGCGCAGGCACGGCAGTCCGACATCCATGACGCCGTCGCGGCGGCGCAAGGCGCGCAACCGGAATGGGCGGCGGCCGGGCTGGAAGCGCGAGCCGCCGTTCTGGACGCCATCGGACGCGAGTTGATGGCGCGCTCGAAGGAGCTTGGCGAGCTGCTGTCGCGCGAGGAGGGCAAGACCCTTCTCGAGGGCGTCGGCGAGGTCTATCGCGCCGGCCAGTTCTTCACCTATTTCGCCGCGGAGGCCTTGCGCAATCTGGGTTCCTCGTCCGATTCCGTCAGGGCCGGCGTCGATGTGCTTATCGAGCGCGAGCCGCTTGGGGTCGTCGCGATCATTTCGCCCTGGAATTTCCCCATCGCCACCGCGTCCTGGAAGATCGCGCCGGCGCTTGCCTTCGGCAATGCCGTTATCTGGAAGCCGGCCAGCGTCACGCCGGCCAGCGCCTGGGCGCTCACCGAGATCATCAGCCGGCAGGCGATCCCGAAGGGCCTTTTCAACCTGGTGATGGGTTCAGGATCGACGATCGGCCGCGAGCTTGCCGTCAATGCCGACATACAAGGGCTGAGCTTCACCGGCTCCGGCGCCATCGGCTCCGGCATCGCCGCGCTCGCCGCCGCGCGCTTCGTGAAGCTGCAGCTCGAAATGGGGTCGAAGAATCCATTTGTGATCATGGACGATGCAGACCTCGATCGCGCCGTCGACCTTGCCGTGAACGGCGCCTTCGGCGGCACCGGCCAGAAGTGCACGGCCTCGTCCCGCCTGATCGTCCACCGGCAGGTGCATGACGCCTTCGTCGAGAAGCTGCTGGCGAAAACAAAGGCCCTGAAGGTCGGCCATGCGCTCGAAGCCGGCGTCCAGATGGGGCCGGTCGTCAGCGCCGAGCAGCTCTCGGCCAATCTCGATTATGTGACGCTCGGCATCAGCGAAGGCGCCGAGCTTGCGACCGGCGGCGAGGCGCTCGATCTGGCGCATCGCGGCCACTACATGGCGCCGGCCGTATTCCTCAACGGCCGCTCGCGCATGCGCATCAACCAGGAGGAGATGTTTGCGCCGATAACCTGCGTGATGGCTGCCGACGATCTCGACGAGGCGATTTTCCTTGCCAACGATACGCCCTATGGGCTGACGGCCGGCATCGCTACGCGCTCGCTGGCGCGCGCCACGAAGTTCCGCCACGCCTCGCGCTCCGGCTGCGTCATGGTCAACCTGGCGACCGCCGGCACCGATTATCACGTGCCGTTCGGCGGCGTCCGCGCCTCGAGCTACGGTCCGCGCGAGCAAGGCCGCGCCGCGGTCGAGTTCTACACCCAGGTCAAGACCTCCTACATCCACGCGGGCGCGCCCGAATGACCAGCGACGCGCCGCAGATGCTCATCGATGGGCTGCAATACTGCAACTGGTCGCGCGCAATTTTCGAGGAGATGCGCCGGGGCGGGCTGACCGCGGTTCATGCCACGGTCGGCTATCACGAAGGTTTCCGCGAGACGGTGCGCCATCTCGTCGATTGGCGCACTTGGCTTCGCGACAATGAGGACCTGATCCTCCTGGCGCGCGATGCGGGCGACATCGAGCGGGCGCGGGCCTCAAACCGGACGGCGATCCTGCTTGGCCTGCAGAACCCGATGCCGATCGAGGACGACATCGGCCTGATCGAGATGCTTTTCGATCTCGGCATCCGCTTCATGCAGCTCACCTACAACAACCAGTCGCTGCTCGGCTGCGGCTGGATGGAAAAGGAGGACAGCGGCCTGACACGGATGGGGCGCGAGGTGATCGCCGAGATGAACCGGCTCGGCATGATCATCGATCTGTCCCACGCCGGCGAGCGGACCGCACTGGAAGCGATCGCGCTCTCCGAGCGGCCGGTGGTCGTCAGCCACGCCAATCCACGCTGGCTGCGCGACAGCAACCGCAATGTCTCCAAGGCCCTCTTGCAGGCATTGCGCGCAAAGGAGGGGCTGCTCGGCCTGTCGCTGTATCCGCTGCACCTTCCGAACGGATCGGACACGACGCTGGAGCAGTTCGGGAAAATGGCTGCGGAAGCGGCCGGGATCATGGGACCTGACCATCTTGGCATCGGCTCGGATCTCTGCCAGGACCAGCCCGACAGCGTGGTGCGCTGGATGCGCGAAGGCCGCTGGACCCGCGAGACACAGGCGGCGGCAAGTTTCCCGCAGCAACCATCCTGGTTCAGGTCGAACCTCGATTTTGCAACGCTTTCGGAGGGCCTTCTCTCGGCGGGCTTTGACAAGGCGCAAACGTCGCTCTTGCTCGGCGGCGCCTGGCATCGCTTCCTCGAGACCAATCTGCCTTCGACCCGGGATTCGCAAGCCACCAGTAGGTAGATTTGCCCCGCATGCGTACACACCAAGCACGGTCTCAGGTTAATACCACGCCAGATCCCGTTAGCACCGCGGCCACTCTGGTCGCCGCCAACGTCTGCTTCCGTCGAGCGGCAAGCCTGTTTCTACGGCCGATTTGAAGCGCATCGCGGCCCGCCAACCTTGGGGCCGCGAGCAGAAAGTCGGCTTTTGGCCTGGTGGACGGCTATCGCGCGAAGGGCATGACGCATGTGGAAAGCGACGTAGTCCCAGGCGCCAGCCATTATGCAGTGGCCGACAATCCGGACGGTGTGGCTGAGGTGATTGAACGGTACCCCGCGCGATGAGAAGAAGTTGATGACCGAGGTTACAAGCGAGAATATGGCAGCGCCCAAAATCGTCGATCGGAATACGTTCCAGGTCGAACAGGACGTCTTGCCGGTGCGCGAGAAGGCCCATACGCACGAGGGCGACGCCATCGTTTATACCGGGGTTTTACGTTTTGGAGTGCCGAGGAACTTTTCCCCTTGGACCAAGTTGGACGAGAGCAAGCGCTTTTTTCTGGAAGTATATGAAGCCATGAAAGTGACGGACGATGAAAATCATCTCCTGTTCACGCTTCAGGTCGCGGCGAAAGTCCCATCAGGGACGCTCTATATACCGCAAACGGAGGCTGTGCACGGCTAGGCCGCCGTCCGACAAAAAGCCGCCGGCCAGAGCCAGCGGGCAGTACTGGAGTAGCCTGAGGGCGCGAAGTGGCAACGTGCGCGGCAGGCTACTCGGGAACAGCGCAAATGCCCGAGTTGTTCCCCCGACACCTGTGTCATGCCCGTCAGTCGTAACACGCGTCGGACAGACGTCTTATCCGCCAACTCATAAGTCCAGACGACGCAACATATTCCGCAGATCTTCATTTGGGAGTGCTGGCGAGCATAGTCCCTTCATCGCCAGTTCATGCATGCCCACCATTACCTATGATGATGGTGGGCATCCATCAGCCTAAAGGTGCCGGATTGCCGATTCCTCAAGAGCTTGACGACGAATATCTCACCTTTGAGTGCCCACGGTGCGAACGTCCCATCGTTCGAAAAGGCACATGGTTTAAAACCATATCCTCATTCAAATGCCCGTCCTGCGACGCGGCGCTGAGGCTTGGATACCCCGAAAAGCTGCACCTGTTCGGGAAGCACAAGCGTCTGACCGGGGGACCTCACGAACCGGCGAACCCGCCTGCCTGAACCAAGCCGTGGCTAGCCGTACGACCTGTATGGATCGCATCGCACGCCAATCTTGGTCCATTGATCGATTATCAAGCTCTCAAATGGGCTGCTTCTTCGAATAGGGCAAAGACCTTAGACTGAGGTAGGGGGCGACCGAACAGCCAACCCTGTACGTCGGTACAGCCATGCTCCCTGATCAACTGATACTGTTCCTCAGTTTCGACGCCCTCGGCTGTCGTGGTCATACCGAGAGTGGCCCCAAGTTCGGCGACGGCCTTGACGATCGCCCGGCTTTCGCTGCTTTCACATATCAGGCTGACAAAGCTACGATCGATCTTGATGCGGTCGAAAGGGAAAGAGCGCAGATAGCTGAGCGATGAGTAGCCGGTTCCGAAATCGTCCATCGCGATGCTGATTCCGAGATCGCGTAGGCTGTGCAATGTCTGGAGCGTATTTTCATTGTGCGCCAATAGCACCGACTCGGTGATTTCAAGCTCGAGCCGTGACGCCAACAAGCCTGACGCGCCCAATGCCGAGGCTACTTGAAGCGCCAGCCCCGGCTGCTTGAACTGCGCAGGCGAGAAGTTTATGGCAACCTTGACGTGGGAAGGCCATCTCGACGCGTCATTACAGGCCTGTTTTAGGATCCATTCCCCCAGACCGTCGATAACCCCTGACTCCTCGGCGAGGTGGATGAACTCTGCAGGCGGCAGAAGTCCACGCACCGGGTGGTTCCATCTAACCAGCGCCTCGAAACCGGTGAGCTTCGAGGTCCTCGTATCATGCAGAGGCTGGTAGTGGAGCACGAACTGGTCTTTCGACACTGCCTGCGCCAACTCGGCTTCGAATTGGCGCTGCTCCTGCAGCCGTGCGTCCATTCCAGGTTCAAACGACCTGCATGTGCCACGGCCCTCGGTTTTGGCCTTGTATAGGGCGAGGTCGGCGTTGCGGATTAACGTTTCCGGGCTTTGTCCGTCGTTCGGGAAAACGGCAATGCCGACACTGCAACCGATGTTGATATTGTGGCCCTGGATGGAGAATGAAGCGGACAAAGCATGAATGACCCGGCCGGCAAGCGCCCCGGCCTGATCGTTGCCATTAAGCAGAAGCTGAACGAGAACGAACTCGTCGCCGCCCACCCTGGCGGCCATGGCGGTCTCGCCTACATGATGCCTCAGCCGGTCCGCGACAGCTCTCAGCAACTCGTCGCCGATGGGGTGGCCTAAGGTGTCGTTGACCGGTTTGAAGCGATCAAGATCGATGCAGTGGACGGCAAGCTTCTCGCCTTGCCTGAGGCTGCGTAGGGCTTCGTCCATCGTGTCGGCCAGTAGACCGCGGTTGGGAAGTCCGGTCAGAATGTCGTGTGTTGCCAGATGCTGGATCTGGGCGGTGCGTTCTTCTACCCTCTGTTCAAGCGTCTCAGCCGCCTGCGCTTGCATGATCATGGTGCGACCGATGGAGTACCAACAAATCAACGCCAGCAAGGTGACAATACCGACGGCCACATACCCAGCCAGTTCGAACTCCCGCACCGATCGAACATCGACATTGCTCGTGAATTGCGTGTCGGGAAAGCCAGCCCAAAGGCGCCAGGCGCTTCTCGGATCGTTGAGCGACAGCGGGATGACCTCGGAATAGATCAGCCTGGGATCAGGTCCCGTGAAAGATCTCGTATTGGTCACCAGCGATTCTGACATCCGGTGCTGGTCGGACTCGAAGCCATATCCGGCATTGACGATCACATAGCCACTGCCAGGCAGCAGCTTTCGCAGCGCCGAGGTGAGCATGATCGCCGAAACGGAGCCGCGCAGGGTTCCGTCCTGTCCAAAGACCGGAACCGAAAGAATGAAGCCAGACCGGTCGGCATCATCGCCGGTGCGAATGAAATTCGTGTTGTCGCAGGTGATCAGCTCTTTGGTCCCGATGATCGGCACGTTTAGCCCGTCAAGGGTGCTTGAGTTGGGGTAGTTTGCCTTCAGCCAGGCAAGCTGTTTTGCCAGCTCGTGGTATTCATAGGTCTCGACCTCCTCGGGCGGGCGAGTCAGCGCATTCTCGTCCAGCTTCCTGGATTTGGGCGCTGCCGCAGCTTCGGATCTCGCCTTGGCATTGACGATTAGCTGGTCGAACTGAAGAATTGGCTCCTCCAGCTTGCCGGTCACGGCGTCGAACCGATCGGGATCGAAATCCAGAGGCAGGAAGTAGACCTCCGAGATCGAGACGTTGTCGGCGAGGTTGTTGTAAATCTGCTGGATCGTTGCTCGCCCTTCGTCGCCGAGGTTGGTGCCGTGTCGGTCAAGGGCCCGGACGCTCGGCAGGAACGTCAGGGTTCGGACATTCTGATAGATGGCGTTCAGAGCGTCTTCGACGGTCTTTGCAGTCGCCCTCGAAGTTGCCCGTGAATTTTCCAGATATCGTTCCTTGGCAAGCGCAAATTCCCTGCTCGCGTCAATACGCAACCCCACCAGGGTGACAACGCTAATCAACATGATTAGGCCGAAGCCTATTGTTCGCCTGAAGGCATTCATCCGGGGCCCCCCTACCAATCGGCAGAGGTTAGTGTTGTCCGGTTTAGGAACCGCTAATGATCCACCCAGATTATGGATTTCTAATCTAGCAAAATAGGACCCTTACTCGCCGCAGCCACTGAATGCTAACGGCTGTAACGGCTGCAAATAGAAACGCTTATCTTTAAAGGCGGGCTAACTCCCTCCGCCCGCTCGCCGCACTGTCGGAGGCTATCGAACGAAACAGACCGCCGGCTCTAACTCTATTGATTTCCTGCCCGACAGCTCGATTGCCACCACCGCAGGCGTGAATGAGCCGTGTCATGCCACCACCAAGTTTTGACGTCGCGCATGCTCCTCCGGCATTTGCGGCAGCGAACCTTCCGCACGAGGGCAGACACAATCCAGAAACATTCAGGAAAAACTGCAGAAATCATTCAAGCGTATCATGCTCTGGAGGGATCAGTTCATCGGCTGCAGCAGTGCTGCACTTGCTCGGGTTTGCGACAAGCGATGCACAGAATCTCGATCAACTTGATGGGTGCGTTGCTCAGCTTGTCGCTCGCTACGGCAGCGATCGGAGCCTCCACCTCAAAGGCGGCGCCGCTCACCCGGACCGAGCGTTGCACCATTCTCAGCCGTCAAGTCGACGAAGCCCTCAAAACGCATGCCGCGGCAACGCAGGTCACCGCGGCGAAGGCTCTTCAGAGAAAGGGAAACCGGTACTGCGCCAAGAAGAAGGAGGCGCAGGGAATCCGGATGCTCGCGAAAGCTTTGAAGCTGCTTGGAGTGACACCCATCGGTCCTGATCGGTGACGCTCAACCCCCGACTTGCCAAACAAGGAATAGACACATGAAAAAGTCTCTTCTGTCTGCCGTCGGTCTTGCATTCGCGCTCGCCGTCTCGATGCCAGTTCTCGGCCCTAACGACGCCGCCGCGGCTACGAAGCCAGCGCCAGCAGCGACGGACGCAACTGGCTCTGCACCCGCCTCGGATGCTATGACCATGAAGAAGGCTAAGAAGCACGTAACGAAGGCCTGCAAGGCGACCAAGAAGCACAAGTGCCCGGTGAAGCACAAGAGGAGCGCCGCGAAGAAGTCCTATTAAGGTTTGAAGTATTGCAAAGAAGGCCGTCCACCTCCGCATTTACCGGGATGGCCTTTTTTGCTCCCGCCTGCGACTGAGTGGGCGCGACGACCGGCTCTTCGTGCCGGCCCGCTCATTTCGTCATGGACAGCAGCAGGCTCGTTATGCGCCCCTTGCGGCGTCCTCGATCAACCTGACCATGAAGTTGCGGAATCTCTGGCCGGACTTATCCCCTATATTTCCAACCTCCTCCGCCCCATTCCGGGTACAGAAACGGACACCTCCCCGCTCAACTGCGCGCTGACTGTGAATGTCCTTTCTGCCACCTTTTCAGGTCCTCGGTTCCTGAGATTTGGAATCGACTATCAAAGCTTGAAAGTGCCGGCATCCGCTTTTGCATCGACGTCGGTGATCAACATATGCCCTGGCGATACCGTGATCGAGACCGCGAGTTCGGCGCGAGCAAGAGCATCTTGCGCGGTCAGGCTGCTTGCCCAGAACACTGGGACCTCCCCTTCCATGATCTCGACCGCGTCACCCCAGTCGGGAGCCATCAGATCTCCTACTCCGATAATCGATGGGTCTCCGACATGGACAGGAGAACCATGGGCAAGCGGGAAGCGTGCGGTAAGGGCGCGAACCTTGTCGACATCACCTCGTCTTATGGGACGCATGGAGACGACCATCTCGCCTTCAAAAGGTCCTGCGCCGCGCGTCTTGATTTTGGTCCGAAACTTTGGGAGGACTTTGCCGCAGCCGGTGCTGCCCAGTTTGATGCCCTTTTCCAGGAGGGCCACTTCGACGGTAAGCGAACTACCGAGCGCGAAGGCGGCAAAATCGTCCCGCCAGAGGTCGATGATATCTGTCCTCTGATGGGTCACCTCCCCAAAGTGGTAGATATTGTATTGCGGAGCATCGGTGCGGATATCGATGTCGCCTAGCGCTGGAAGAAATGGACTGCCCGCACGGCTCACGCCCACTAACGGACAGGGCTTGGGATTGCGGACGCAAAACTGATGGAAATCGCCGGCAAAGCGACGGGGAACAATCACGACGTTGGCTTGGAGCTTGCCCCTCGCAAGCCCTCCTGTCCGGCCTTCGTAGGCCCCCGCTCTAACGAGCCTCCGCAGTTTATCTGCATCGATCACTCGCAAATTGTCATAGAACAATGAAGTGACTTGGCGAGGCATGGGCTTCCGGAAAAATGGACGATTCACGAAATCGCGTAAGATCATCGGCAAGCCAGCGGATTGTCAAATTATCAGAATCTTTCCTCTTCGATAAATTGTATTTATTAATTAGATGGCAAACTCTAAATTATTAGAACTTTAGCATAGACATACTGACTCTCACTGACAATCTCGGCAGCCGATCGCTTCTATCTGGCGACCTGCCTCGCGCAGAAAGCCCAGGTCACGGTTCATGTAGGAGAGCAGGAAAGCTGCGTAGAGGACGAAGACGAGGCTGAAGACCAGTGTCTTGACGACCAGCGAAAGCGCAAAAACGTTCAGGTGCGGCGAGGCTCGCGCCAGGAAGGCCAGCACGATGTCGGACAAGAGCATGCTGATGATGAGCGGGAAAACGAGAGTCAGCGCCATAACCACGACGCGGTTCAGCAGACCGAGGAAGATTCCAGCAGCGTCCTTGCTGAACACAGGCAGGAGATGATCGATCGGCCAAAGGCCATAGCTGTCGTAGAGACCGGTCAACGAAAGCTGCAGGCCTCCGGCTGCGAGGTAGATCGTGACCATGATGATGGCGAGCAAGGTGCCGGTGGCCCCCGTCTCATGGGTCATCATCGGATCGATCAGCGCACCCATCGAGGAGCCGCGCTGCAGATCCAGTATATCGCCCGCCGCTTCCGCGGCCCAGAACGGTATGCCCATCGCCAGCCCGAGTGTTACCCCGACCACGACCTCCTTGAGCATGTACAACACGATCATCGTCGTCGGCAGATCGGTGGTCGTCAACTTGTTCACGATGATCGGAAAGACCGGAACCACCAGCGCCAACGCCACACCGCTGCGCAGAAGCCCTGACAGCGGCACGCGCGAAAAAAGCGGCATGAGCAGCATGAACCCGGTCATGCGCGCGAGCGCGAAAGCGCCTGCCAGGAGATAGAATTGAAGCTCTTTGACCGAGGTGAAGAGCGGTTCGACCGGCATCCGTGTGTCTCAACGGGTGACGACGGGAAACTCGTCCAGCGCCGTCGACGCCTGCTGCGCAATCTGCTGAGCGAGCAATGGACCAAAGACGATGATAACCAGAAGGATGGCGACGAGCTTTATCGTCTGCGGCAGCGACTGGTCCTGAATCTGTGTCAGCGCCTGGGCAAGGCCGACGAGCACGCCGACGGCCAGTGCGGTGATGATGGCCGGGCTGGAGGCCAGCAAAACGGTGAGAAGCGCGCCTTGGACCTTCGCCAGGATGAAATCATTGCTCATATGAAACCCCCGGCAGCGTCACGAGTAGCTCAGGATGAGGCCATGCATAAGCCGCGACCAGCCGTCTATGGCGACGAAAAGGAACAGTTTCAGCGGGATCGAAATAAGGACCGGCGAAACCATGATCATGCCGAGCGTCATCAGCACGTTCGCGACAACGATGTCGATGATGAGGAAAGGCAGATAAAGCAGGAAGCCGATCTCGAAGGCACGGGTAAGCTCGGAGGCGACAAAGGCAGGAACCAGAATGGACAGATCGTCGTCCTTGAGATTCTGCCGGGCCTGTTCCGGCCACAGGCGGGCCGTTCCATCGAGAAAAAACTGACGCTCTTGCGGCTGGGTGAATTTCATGAGGTGGCGCTGCAATGGTTCCCGGACCAGTTGCGCCGCCCTGGCGAGATCGTCGGTTGTCTGGAACTGGACCTGCCCTTCCTGAAGCCGGCTCGACATCTCGCTCAGCAATGGCGTGGTGACATAGACGGTCAGCACGAGCGCTATGCCATAGAGCACCAAATTGGGCGGCATCTGCTGAACGCCGAGTGCGTTGCGGATCAGAAACAACACGACCGAGATCTTCAGAAAGCCCGTCATCGTGACGACCGCCAGCGGCAGCAACCCGACCACACCGACGGCGATCAGGATTCCAAGCAGGTTGGGCGAGTTGTCAAGCATTGTCGAACATGCGCAGGACCCGCACGCCCAGGCTTTCTCCGATCCGCACGATCTCGCCGCGACCGACACGCCTGCCGTTGGCAATGATGTCGACAGTCGCGTCGGCTACATCGGCGAGCGGAATGATGGCGCCGGGCGCAAGCTGCCTTACTTGTCCAAGAGGCATTGCCGTGCGGCCGACCTCGAAGGCAAGGACGACCGGCAATTCGTCCAAAGTCGATTCTTCCAAGGTGTCCGGCGGCGGCGTGTTCTGGTTCATGGCCCACTCCCAGTTCGATCCAGTGATTGCGGTCGGCGCGGCAAGCAATTGCGGCCCGCCGGCGGTCAGCCCCACCGGCGCGAATAGGCGCTCGGCAATGATGAGCGTCGCCACGCCCTCTTCCGCCGTATCGTCGAACAGCACCACATCGTCAGCCTGCAGGCTTTGAAGCTCGCCAATGGTGATCGCAAGCGGACCGCGCCGAAGATGGACGGACAGCGGAAATTCGGCCGGGACCGGCGGCCTTGGTTTGCCGAGCTCGTCGAGAAGGCGGCCGATCCGTACCGGCAGACCGGTGTCATTCGCTGTCAGGACGCAGCCTATGGTTTCATCCTTGTCGGTCAGGGCGAAAGCGAATGTAGTTTCCCCTGAAACGGCATCTGCCGGTGCCAGCGAGGTAATCGCGATCTTCTCGCCCAGCCTGTCCTCGATCCATTCGAGATCGTGTTCGAACGTCGCCTCCAACAGGAGCGCGGCGTGGGCCGGCGCAAGCCGTTTCATATCGACCGCTCCGTCGACCCTGGCGAGACCTCGCTCGACAACAGAAAGCGGCAGGCGCAATTG
Organism: Mesorhizobium sp. B2-7-2; assembly: GCF_006440775.1. Classification (GTDB taxonomy): domain Bacteria; phylum Pseudomonadota; class Alphaproteobacteria; order Rhizobiales; family Rhizobiaceae; genus Mesorhizobium. The sequence goes on from NZ_VFTZ01000001.1 coordinate 334,826, forward strand.
CCCGGCCATGTCCCCGACGGTGAAGCCAACAGCGCATAGCGGCTGGTTCGCGGAATTCGGCCCCGGCCAAGCGGCCGCGATCGCCATGGCGCTTCCGGCAATCGTGATCCGCGCGGCAGTGCGGCGACGGTAGAAGGCGTTCAACGCCCAGACATCCGCGGCTGCTACCGTTGCCAAAGTCAGCGGCTCGCCGATGCTCGACTGTGCGGCCGCGCGTTTCGCCGGTTTTGCCCGCGCTTTCGTTCTTGCCGGCGCGAAGTCCTGAGGCATCACATCCATATCGATCACTGATTGGGCTATCGTTCTGTGGACGAGCGCGGCTGGCCGCGCTCCTCTTCCTCGGAAAGCTCGGCAAGGGCCTGGCGCCGACACGCGTCGCGTTTGGCCAATTGCTCCGATAGCCTGTCCAGCTTGGTCACAGCCTTGATGCTCGCACGGTGCTCGTTGCGGACTGCCGACAGCTCGACATTCCGTCGCTTCTCGAGGTCGCCGGCCATTTTCTCGCCTTCCCGCAACTGCCCGGTTTTCCTGGCGGCGGCCTCGAACCGTCCCTGCAGCCGGTGGAGGCTGGCGGCATTCACCGGCTGCCCGACCAGCGCATTGAACGCCGCATCCTCGGCGTTGACCGTGCGCTGGAGGTGTTCGGTGACGGCGGCAGCCGCCTGCTGAACTTCCCTCGCGGCCTGGTTGGCGGCGGCGCGCCTTACGGTCACCTCTTCCTGTGCGCGCTCCTCGCGGCGGCGTCTGAGGTCGCGCAGTCGAGCGATCATGTCACGCTCCTTCATTGACGATCTCCCGCATGCGCTGGCGTGTCCGGTCGATGCTCTCGTATGTTGCGGATGGCTGGCGCAGGAAGGCGTTGATGGCATCGATCTTCGCTACCGCCTCGTCCGCCACGGCATCGCTGCCGTTTTCGTAGTCGCCGACGCGCAGGAGCAGTTCGATGTCGGCATAGCGGGCGAGCAGTTCGCGCAAGCGGCCAGCGTCAGCCCGATGTGCCGGCGGCACGACGGCATCCATCAGCCGGCTTCGGCTGCGCAGGATGTCGATGGCGGGAAAATGGTTGCGTTGCGCAAGCTCGTTCGACAGGAAGACGTGGCCGTCGAGCAGCGCCTGGATTTCCTCGGCGACCGGATCCAGCGTGCCGTCGCCTTCCACCAGAACGCTGTAGAGGCCGGTGATGGACCCGACTCGACCGGGTCCCGAGCGCTCGAGCAGACGCGGCAGGACCGCAAACAGCGAAGACGGGAAACCACGACGCGTCGGCGGCTCGCCCGAGGCCAGACCGATCTCGCGCTGCGCACGCGCAAACCGCGTTATATTGTCCATCGCAAGCAGCACATGCTTGCCCTGATCCCGAAAAAACTCGGCTATGCTTGTCGCCACATAGGCGGCCTTGACGCGTTCGATGGCGGGCCGGTCGGAAGTCGCGACGACCACGATCGTTCGCTCGCGCCCTTCCGATCCAAGCTGGTGTTCGAGGAATTCGCGCACCTCGCGCCCGCGCTCGCCAACCAGGGCGACCACCGCGACATCGGCGTCGGTGCCGCTGACGATATCGGAAAGCAAGATGGACTTGCCGACGCCTGGCTCGCCGAAAATACCGACGCGCTGCCCGCGTGCGCAGGTGAGCAGCCCGTCGAGAGCGCGGATTCCGAGCTGGATCGGCTCGGAAATCAGACTGCGCTCCAGCGGGGATGGCGGGTAGGCATTGACCGGATAGCTGCCGACAATGCTGTCCGGCGAAAGCGGCTTGCCATCCAAAGGCTCGCCGAACGCGCTGATCACCCGGCCCAGAAGGCCGGGTCCGATCGGCACCAGCTGGTCCTTGCCGGTCGCAACGACTTCCGTCAGGCTCGAAAGACCGGTCAGATCGCCAAGCGGAACAAGGACCGCCATCTCATCCATGAGGCCCACGACTTCAGCCTTGGTCGTTCTGCCCGTTCTGGGGTCGACCAGCTCGCATATCTCACCGATCCTGGCTTCTTCGACGGTCGCATGAATGACCGTTCCGGTGACCCGCCGCACACGTCCTTTGCGGGGGCGGCTCGAATCGTCGCGAAGGCCAGAACGGATATTTGGAATGATGGACGCCAGACGGCTTTCGATATCGATGGCGGGACCTGTCATGCCGGCGCTCCGGCCCTCGATCGGATTGCGGCGGCGACGGCATCGAGCTGCGCGTCGATGCTGGCGTCAATGACGGCGATGTCGGTCGAGAGGATGCAGGCTGACGGCGCCAGCGCATCATCCGCATCGATTTCAACCATCATGCCCAGATCGCTGTGGCGCAAGACCGCGTCCAGTTCCTCGCGGACCCGCTCCACGGAAGCGGGATGGACACGGATTTTCAGATATCTGGCACGGCGAATTTCGCTCACGGCCTGTCCGGCGGCCCTGGCGACAAGCATTGCGACGTCGAACTCCCCCAGAATTCGCCTGACGATCTCGAGGGCGAGCCCAGTGACTTCGGCTTCGAGCCCGCGGAGATAGCGATCCACCTTGACTGCCGTTTCGCTTATCAGCCGGCTGGCATCCGCGTCGCCTTGCGCCTTGCCGTCCTCATAACCCTGCGCGTATTCCGCCGCGTAGGCGCGCCGGGCGGCTTCGCGCATTTGCTGGGCATCACGCCTTGCGGCATCGAGAAATGCATATCCATCCTGCCAGGCCCGCGCCTCAGCGCCGCGCAGGATGCGCGCATGGGGGCGCCTTGGCACTTCAACGGTCGCGGTGTCCACTTCGGCCATCACCCTAACCCATCGCTCGCCGCACAATTGCCGGACCGACCTCGATGAACGGCTTGGCCGTCCGGTCGACGAATTCGTGCGGCATGAGCTTGATGCGGACGCGTGCACCTGTCTCGCCAGGCATCGCCTGGCACCATCCGCCAAGGCAGCTCAAACCATCGGCATAGACACGACCGCGGATATCCTCAAGCGGCTGCAGCGGCCGTGTTGGGCCGGCCAGATCGCGATTGGCAACCGCAAAGGTGCAGAGGTCCGCGCCCAGTGCCGCCTGCAGGGCATCGGCTTCGCGCCCGTCAATGACGGCGGCAAGATTGCCGGACCAGTAGATGGCGCCCGAGCGAAGAGCGAGGTCCTCCAATTCCTCGCCCGACGACAAGGCAATCGCCCGATCCACGTCGTCCGACGGTTCATCGGCCGCGCAAGAGAGCCGGAAGTGCTCGAGCAGAAGCTTCGACAGCCGCTCATGCAGGCGGTGCGACTGCAGCATGCGCTGGCACGCAGATTCGCTGATCGCACCGTCAAAGCACTCGGCGAGTCGGGCCGCGTCCGCATAGGATGCGAGGCTGGAGATGAATTCCTGCCATTCCGGGCTGGCGGCTTGCTCCGAGCCGGCCCCGGTCATACCTTCCTCGCGGGGATTGCGGAAGCTTCGAGGGCGTAGACATTAGGCCGTCGGTACCACTGCAGGTACGCCAGCCGCGCGGCCAGCGCGAGTATCGCGGCCGCCATGCCGTAGAACAGCCACATCGCCGCCGCCACGCTGTCTGGGTGCAGCCACAGACCAAGGAAGGTTATGAACCCTGGCTCGGATTCCTGCTCCGGGGTGGTCGCGGCGACCGGAATGAGCGTGACGGAGACATTGTCGTAGGTCAGTCCGGCGATTCCCTTGGCCACCAGCATCTTGACCTGCGGGATCAGCTCGTTCATCGGCACGGATGCGCGATGCCTGATGAATACCGACGCGGACGACGGCACCAACTGCTGCCTCAGCGGATCATTCTCGGGCAGGACAAGGTGAACCCGCGCGGAAAGCACGCCATCGATTTCGGAGATTGTCTGCGAGAGTTCCTGGCTCAGGCCATAGATCATCGTTGCCCGCTCTTCCACCGGCGAGGATACGAGCCCGCCTCTCTTGAAGACGTCGCCGAGGGTCTGGAATTCCTGTTTGGGCAGGCCGCTTTCGTCGAGAAGGGCCATCGCCTCGGCAAAGCGGCCCTTCTGCACCGAAACAGTCATCTTGCCGTCCTTGCCGGCCTCGCGCTGGGCCGGAATCCCATGACGCATCAGCGTGGCCACGATTTCGTTGGCCTGCCGCTGATCGAGATTGGAATAGAGCTCCACCGAACAGGCCTGGAGCATCAGCATCCCGGCGATGACAAGCGCCACGCGGCACCCTGCGGCACATTGATTGAACAGCGCCGACCGCCGCAACTGGAACAATTCGGGCACGAGCACTCCGCGGCGCCTACTGTTGCTTGATCAGCGTGCTGGTGGACGACGTCACGGCCTTCACGCTGCTGGTCACGACTTCCAGATTGGCTGCTGCCCACATCACTGAAATGGATCGCTCGAGCAGTTGCTGGGCATTCTTTGCCGGCGCATTTTCGGCTTCCTTGCCTAACGGGGCGGCATCCTGGGTGGCGGCTGTTTCCGCCGGCGCCGGGGTGTTTGCCTTGCCAAGGGCCTTTTGGACCTGCTGCATGGTTCCTTCCAGCGACTGGACAGCGGAACCGAACAGGGCCGAGGGGTCCGTGGCCGCGCCCCCTCCGGTCTTCTCCACCTCGGCCAGATAGTCGAAGAGTTTGCGCTCGACGATCGGCTCCGCCCGCTCCGATCTCGAAGATTGACCCGCCATTGCCGGATTGGCTCCGGACGATGGCTGGGCCACCTGTCGGCCTGCGCCGGTGGCGACATCGCCGCGCTCGGGCGCGTTGGGTTTTGCCGCATCGTGCTTTTCGTGCTTGGCGTCCACCATCGGGCTGCCCGGCTGCGCGGCCGCGCCGACGGTGATCTGCTGTTGCGAGCCTATGCCGGTGGTCAAGCTTGCCAGCGAGGCCTCCAAGGCTCCAATCGGCGCGATCTGCATGAACCTGCCTCCTATTCCTTCGTCGGTTTTCCGGAGGGAACGCTTTGCGCCTCCGCCTGCCTTCCGCGAAAAACGCGGACCGAGACGACGTTGCCGGGCTCCTGTTTGTTGCCCTGCGCGGCCGGAACTCCGAGTGTCTTCCTGATGAGTTCGATGTAAGACGGCGGCCCCGATACCGAGACGACGTCGTCCTGCCTGGACACCTTGATCGGAAACTTCGGATCGATGACGCCCAGCCGCGAAAGTCGATCTTGCGCGCCGGCGGCCGTGTTGGCATCGAGCGGAATCAGCTCGGTCTGGACCTCAGCTTCGGTGGCGACATTCATGACGATACCGTCGAAATGCCAGACCAGACCGTATCGATTGCAAATCTCTTCCAGAAATTCGCGCGCCGTTCCAACTGGCATACCGGCGCTCAACCGTCCTTTAACGAGCTTGCTGACGCGCATCGGCACCCGCATGTTGCGGCCAAGCTCGGCGAGCGCATCCGTCACCGACTGGTCGATGGTGATGTATTTGTAGGGACCCGCGGGCCAGCGTGGCTCGGCGGCATTCGCCTGCGAAGCAGCAAGCGTGAACAGCAGGATCACACCAGCCATGAAGGCAGCGTTGGCTCCCGACAATCGGTCCACGAGGCAGGTACCGCGTCCCGTCAAAATTGGTCCTATCGCGGACGCACGGAACGCAAGCCCGCATCGCCCGTCTCATGGTTACCCGCCAAGCTCACCCTAGCGCGTGCGTCGCTCAAATGGAAGTCCAATTGGATTGAACTCGCGTATTTGGTTCCAAATGTTGCGATCAGCGAGCAAAGCGATATGGTGCGGCTGGAATCGGGCAGCGAAGGCTCGCGGTCGCCGGTTTTGTTGCTCGAATTTGAAGGGATCAGCCCCGGTGGCGGCATGCAAGAACCTGCTCTTGAGCTTGAATGCTCCGGCCGGCATTGCTTGGCAATGGCCCCTGACCGGGTCGAGGCTCGGCAAGGGCTTGGGTGAATCGGTTCTGGTCGCTGCCACGTTGACTGCCACGATGGCGCCAGCGCATGGTCAATCGAACAGCGGCTACGACCCGCGAAGCTGGAGCTACGATCAAGCCCGAAATGTGCTGGTCTCGCCATCCGCTCCCGGCCAGGTCGCGGATGGCGAAACGCGGCCGGCGTGGTCGCCAATCGCGAGGGAGATCGTCGATTTCGGTGAGACGCAACCGAAGGGATCAATCGTGATCAACACCAGGGAGCGGCGCCTCTATTACATACTAGGAGACGGCAAGGCGCTGCGATATGCGGTCGGTGTCGGCAAGGAGGGTCTGGAATGGTCCGGTCGCGACACGATTTCGAACAAGAAGGACTGGCCGGATTGGCGGCCGCCGGCCGAAATGCGGTCCAGGGAAGCATCGAAGGGCCGCTTGCTGCCGGCACACGTCGCGGGAGGGCCGAACAACCCGCTGGGCGCACGCGCGCTCTATATCGGCAACACGCTTTATCGTGTTCATGGCACAAATCAGCCATGGACTGTCGGCCACGCCAACTCCTCCGGTTGCATTCGAATGACCAATGAAGACGTTATTGACCTATATGACCGAGTGAAGATCGGCGCCCAGATTATTGTCCGGCATTGAACCGTGATCCCTTTCAACATCAAGCAGCTCGAAACCTTCCTCCTGGTGGCGACTTTCGGAAGCTTCCGAAAGGCCGCGGAACGCTTGAACACGACGCAGCCGGCGGTATCGACGCGCATTGCCAGTCTGGAAGAAGCGCTCGGCGCCAAGCTGTTCGAAAGGCAGAGCAGCACCGTGAGGCTGACCGCCGAGGGCCAGCGGCTGCTGCCGCCGGCGCAGCGGGTCTTGCGTGTCGCCGAACAGCTGCAATTGGCGGCAAACTCCCTTTCAGAGACCGCGGGAGTGCTCAGGCTCGGGGTTGCGGAGACCATCGTGCACACCTGGCTTCCCGATTTCCTCAAGGAATTGCAGGCCAACTATCCGCTTGTCGACACTGATATCGTCGTTGACACGACGACGACGCTTCGCAATGAGCTCATGTCCCACCGGCTTGATCTTGCAGTGCTGATGGGCCCCATTCAGGAATACAGCATCGAGAATATGGAACTGCCCTCCTTTCCGCTCGTATGGGTTTGTTCACCGTCGTTGAAATTGCCCAATCGAGGCAAGCTGACGCTGAGCGACCTGATGCGATTTCCGATCATCAGCTATGCGCGCACGACGAGACCCTACAGTGAACTTTACCGCAAGCTGACCGGCGAGCTTGAAGCGACGCCGCGTATCTTTCCGGCCAATTCGCTGGCCGCCTCCGTCACGATGACGCTGAACGGGATCGGTATCGCCTCCCTCCCCAGGGAAGTCGTTCAGGATCATACTGCCAGCGGCTCGCTACGCATCGTCGATTGCGAATGGCATCCCTCCGACCTGCGGTTCACCGCCTCGTACTCCTCCGAACCGTCCAATCCGATAGCGGAGCGGGCGGCAAAGCTGGCCGGCTGCATCGCACATGCGTTCGCCGCAAGAATCGGCAAGGCGCAACCTGACGATTAGACCCGCGCCGTCTCAGCCGACCGCCGCAATCGGCAGGTAGATGCGGTCGCCGGAGAAAATCAAATCCGGGCTTAGAATATGATCCATGTTCAGCACCACCGTATCGGCAACATCGGCTGAATGCGCCCTGGCGATCAAGCGGATGCTGTCGCCGTTCCTGACCTCGACCCACTGATAGCCGTCCTTCTCCAGTGTCGGGTTCGTGCGGCCCTGCGGATTGCTGCTGCCTTCGGGATGAACCTCGACATAGTCGCCGGAAGCCCAGCCGCTGTGCGTTTTGCCATCCGGTCCGAAACCTTCGACGGGTATCCAGGCCTTTCCCGACGGGTCGGTCGAAGGCTTCGCGGTCTGTTCGACGAATGAGCCGGGTCGCAGAACCGTCACCACGGCGGCGTCGTCCTCGGGCTGGCTTCGCAAATTCAGGCCATCGTCCGCCGACACCACGAGTTGCGGGAAATGTTCGGGCGGGGTCTTCGGTCCGTCTGGAACATCCGGGTGATCGTCGGGCTGCTGGGAGGACGCATCGCCATCCGGCTTATTCGGATCGGGCGGGGCGACCGTCTTGGGGTTCCAAGGTTGGGCGAGCAGCGAGTCCAGTGAGAAGAGAAGCATTCCGATGCCGAAAGTGACGCCCAGGGTCCAGCGATCCCATGCAGCCCATTTCTTCTCGGATTTCGCAGCGGCCGCGATATCGCCATCGGTTCGCGGCACCGAACGGCGGTTCATCCGGTCCGTCCTTATCGCCGACGCCCAGAACTCCGCGCAGCCGAACGTGAACATAGAGCCGGCGACCGTGGCGATCGGCGCCGGCCAGGAATGCAGCGTGTAGACGGCGCAGCCGAGCACATAACCAGGGCCAGCCAGATGCTCGGCCAGGTTCCGGATCACCGGCCTGCCGGTGAACGATTGCAGCATCGACTTCGTGCCATAGACGACATTGCCGAGCGAGAACGTGCTGTTGACGAGAAGGTCCTTGCCCTGGATCATTCCGGTCGCCGCGCCTGGCGCCGCGGCGATGAACGTGGCGCCGCCGAGCGCATTGAGGAACCGCCCGAACGGCTTATGGCTTGCCGTCGCATTGGGAAAAATCGCCTGCGTGCCGAACACGAAGCCCCGCACGCCAAACGCAACCGCTCCGGCGGTGGCGGTCCAGGTCGGTGGCAACGAACTCCACAGCACGTAGGATGTGGTCGACATGCCGCCAAAGGTGGCGAGAGCCTGCGCGTTTTCGCGCATCCTTGCATTACTCAGCGCCAGATCGACGCCGGCGGCCTGGTCCGGCGTCACCGTTTTTTTGTGGGTCGCCCGGAAGGTGGTCAGTTGTAGCACGGAGAGGCCATTCGTTTGATCCCCGCTCATCCACCCGAACTGCTCGGGCGTGAATTTTCGGAACTGGCCGGGGCTCGATTCCTCGAACTGTTTTGGCGTCACCGCTTCGATCTGCGGCTGGGTCAGAGCCTCGGTGTGGTGGATCGTGAAGGCGCCCCACTGATCGCGGGTCAACTGGGGGATCTGCCTCTCGGTCAGCCACGGCACCTGCCTGGGATCGAGCTTCGCCATGTCCACGGAGCCGATCATGGTTTCGGGGATAGCTGGAATCTGGCGCTCGGTGAAGTTGGTCAGCAAGCCGGTCTCGCCCAGGTCCTTGAACTGCTGCGACGTGAATTTGGAGACCTGGCCGGGCTTGAGCCACGGAACCTGGCGCGCTTCCAATGTCGACGCGTCGAGGAGCCCTATTTTGTCTCCTTTCACCGCCTGTACCTGCGGTTTCGTCAGGTGGCGCGTCAGACCGGCTTTGCCGAATTCGGAGAACTGCTGGTCGGTCAGGTTGCGGATATGGCCCTCGGTGAGCCAGGGAATCTGCTTCTCGCCGAGGCCCGCTATGTCGACAAAGCCAATCTTTGCCTTGGGGATACCGCGCAGTTGGCCCTTGGTCAGATAGGGCAGCAGGCCGGCCCGATCCATATCGCGGAACTGCTGCTCGGTCAGCTCGGCCGCCTGCTCGCGCTTAAGCCACGGAACCTGGTTCGGCTGGAAATCGGCCATGACGAGATCCGGCACCTGATCGAGCGGGGTCGCCCTGACGTCATCTCGCGTGAGCGGTCCATTGTTCGAAGCCTTGTTTGCCGGCGCAGGACGGCCAGTTTCGCCGGCGGGACCGGAACCAGAAGAGGTATAATCGTCGTACACGCCGTCGGCGTACCGGCTGTAAAAATCCACGTAGGTTCCGTCCGCAGTGCTTGGCTCCTTGTCACCGAATAGCGCCCCCATCTCGTCAACGGCTTGTGTTCGATCAATCTCGCCAACCTTGTAACGAGCGAAGACATCGGCTTGGGCGGAATTCCAGTCGGCGCCGAGGATGGCTGCCGGCTTGCCGCCGTTGGCTGCAAGCTCGTCGGCAACAGCGTACTGAACAAATCCTGCTTCGCCCTCGACGTTCAGATAGGCGGAGACAACCGCATCCCTGTAGGCCTGCCGATCCGGGAAATCCCCAGGATGGAGATCGATTGGAGCGTCACCGACGTGCGACAATTCGTGGCCGAGCAGGTCGACGAACTCCGCAAGAACGGTGTCGCCGTCCGCGTCGTCAGAGCGGAATGTCTCGGCGTCGACAAAAACGACCTCCACGTCGCCGACATACTGCGACCCGGTCGCGGTCAGGTCGTCGCCTGACTGGGCGTCGGAAATCCTGAGATCGTGCCGCGCGGGATTTACGATGCGCACCTCTTTCGCGTGAGCGTCGCGCAAGAGCTCCATCAATGTCGGAGACCGGCTGATCTGATCGATGAGATTGGTTTTGGTGACCTCCGGCATGCCGAGGCTCTGAGGGAGCATGTCATCGAGCAGGCTTGCCGCCTCTTGGCGGTTGGCCGCGATTTCGTCCTGCGCAAGCGGCTTGGTGGATGATGGATCTTTTGACCCATCCGCCGCAAATCCTGGTCCTTTCGGCGCTGGCCTGGGCGCAGCCCGAATGCCGTCCCCACCGGCCTCGGGTGGCCTTGCTTGCGAGGAAAGGAACGTCAGCACGCCGTCGGCGACGTCCTGGCGCATGAACCCGCCATCGACGATCGACGGGCCGAAATCGCTCTTGAACTGCTCGATCGCGGCGAGCTGGTCAGGCTCGGCCCGTTGCTCAAGTCCGTTCAGGAACTTATCCAAGGACGTCTTGCCGCCCTTTGGGATGCCGGTCGCGGCGCCGTCGCGCGAGTATTCCACCGCGCGAGCGAGCCAGGCAGGGACCGTCAACCGATCCGATTGTCCGTTGGGCCGATCGAAAGTCAGTGTCGCATTCTCGCCCTTGGCGATCGAAGGAGCGCTCTTGGCCGCCTTCGACTTGTACTGGAACCTCACTTCGGCACTGTAAGCCACCGCGCCTGCCGGCAGCGGAGGCGTGGAGAACGAAACCGTATAGCGTGTCGCCGGAGTCCCGTCGGAACCGTAGAGATTCCTGTAGATGTTGCCGGCGCTTGGCATGTAGCGGGACTGTGGCGCCCCTTCGGGTCGGGAACCCGCCGGAAGCCAGGACTGTAGCGCAGACTTCACCTTGTAGGTCGCGGACGTGACCATCCGGTCCGGATTGAAACCCAACACGCCCGGCAGCTTGTTGCCGTCATTGAAGATGACGTCGACCAGCATTGCCTCGGGATTGACGACGCGAGCCTTTTCGCCGGTCAGCAAGACAATGTCCGCCGTAGGCGATTTGCCCGGTATGGCTGAAAGTCGCAGTCCGCTCAGCGTCGGCTCATCGACCAGGGGAACGGTGTTCGTCGGGTCGATCTGGCCGGATTCGACGAGGTCGCGGATCGACCGGATGCCATCGCCCTGCCCGATGGCCGTGATGAGTTCGGACGCCTTGGCCGGGTCCTTGACGGCGAACTGTATCTTCAGTTTTGTCGAGCCAAGGGCCGACTGGATCTGGTCGAACGCCTGTGCCGATACAACGTCGCCCGGTTGCAGCGTGTCCGTGACAGGCAGTTCGGGACGCTTCTCGAAGCCGATGCGCGGCATCTGATCGACAGCCGCGACATGGTTGGCCACGATCGGCAGGCGTATGCCGGCCTTGGTCTCGGTCATGACGCGATCGAATGGAAGTGTTCCCTGCAGTGCGACATGGCCGGAGCTGTTTTCCGCCGGCACGCCAAAGAAGTCATGCTGGCCTGGCGCGAGGCTAACCTCCTTGCCACTCAGCGAAGGCGTGTAGATCATCTCGATCACGGTGCCCTGGCCGTCGGGCGTCATGCCGACGACAGCGGCATCGACCGGCTTGGCCTCGTAGCCGCTGGCATCGTGGAATATCGCCTTGCTCGCCGCTGCGGACAGGTCGCTGCTGCGAACCGGGAAGGCCGTCTGATTGGATACCGGCCAGACCCCAGCCTGAAGGCTGGTGATGTTCCTGTATTCCCGTGCCCGGAAAGACACCACGCCCTGGGTGCCAAGCGCGTCCTTGACCGGCGCCAGGCTGCGTTGGCCGACGCTGTCGAGGATCGACCATCCGATCATGCCGAAATCGGTTTTGGTGCCGACGCCGAAGCCAACTGCGGCAACGGTTGGCGACCCGATGCCGAACGCCTGGCCCGTATTCAGCCTCACCCGGAAGGTGACGCCGACGCGGAAGTCGGGCAAGGTCTCGCGAAGCGGCGTGCGCGGTATCTGAACGCCGTCCGGACCATAACGCTCAGCCATCTCGCGGCTGGAATAGTAGCCTTTCTCCTGTTCATAGCGGGTCACGAGCTGCTCGGCGCTGAGGCCGTCGAGATAAGCCGATGGCGTCTTCGGATCCTTGCCGCTGGTGTAGACGTAGCCGCTCGTGTCGCGATCCGGCATGCCGGTAAAGCTGAGCGTCTGCGGATCCCACACCAGGCGTACCGGTGCCTCCGTTCCTGTCGGCTCACCCGGCAAGACGATGGGGTCGCCATCGGCGGGATGCGTTGTGTCGTGGGCAGTCGAGCCATCAGGATCGCGGCCCGTCAGTGCCGTTGGATCATTGCCGCCGGCGCCATCGGTCTTGACTACTTCTCCCAGGATCACCGGGTGGCTGGGATCATGGAAGACCTGCTCGCCCGTCGACCGGTAAACGCCATCGGCGCCAATTTCGTAAACATTCATCGGGTGCCCGGAGGGACCGGGACCAAGCGCCGGCCGCGACTGCCGAGGTCCCTTGCCGCCGGGCGGCTGCTGAAACGGACCGCCGTTGCCTGGCGGCGAATTGCCTCCGGGAGCGTTGGGGGTTGCGTGTGTTCCCGTTCCTGGCCGCATGGTGCGCAGACCGTGAATGCCGAGCCCCGTGCCGGTGACGCCTGTGCCAAGACCCGTCAGCGCGTTGGCAAGTTGGACACCGTTCATCTGGTCTCCGTTGGCGGCGAGATCGTACGCGGATGTCGCCAGCAAAGGTGTGCCGACAATCACCGAGCCGACGTCCAGCCCCCACGCCGCCTTGTTCAGTTTGGCGCTCGATTGCATGTAGGTGCGGGTTTCTGACGCCAACGCCCAGTTCGACCGTGTCGCGCCTATGCTTCCGGCGAAGGCACGGGGACTGGCGGCAAGGCCTGCCAGGAATGACTCGCTCTTCGCCGCCATGCCGATGGTGCGCAGGCCGCTGGAGGCCACGGGCAGGACTGTTGTCGCCGCGCTTGCGATATTCGTCAGCGATTCGGTGTCGTACCACTCGCCACCGTGATCCAGATGGTTGGCCTCGTTTATAACGGCTCTGGCTCCGAGATAGGCCGCGCCCGTATAGGCCAGCGGCGCGGCGACCGGCGCCGCCGGCGTGAATGACAGGATGGTGGCAATGCCGGTACCGATGCCAACCAGCGGATCGACAACCTTATCCCAGACCGAGACGTTTCGCGCTTTCACCACCTCAAGCGCGATCTTGCCGTCGGCGCCCGCCTTCATCTCCAGGTTTTTGGGAACGACAAGCTTGCCGTTCTCGCCAAACTGGCTGTTGTTGTCCTGGAAATCACCAAGGTCATCGAACTTCTTGCCGGTGGCATCGACATAGCGGGTGTTGCCGTCCCCGTCGCGCACCGCAAAGAGGGTAACCTGCTGTGTTCCGACTTGGTCGTCGACATAGAAGATCGGCACGCTGCGCACATACGGATTGTCCCCGCCGATATCGCGGATCTCGTCCGTCACATTATCTATCGCGTCGCGCCCATCATCGGTCGAACTGTCCAGGCCGAGCTTCTTGCCGACCGCTTCATCAAGGGTCGCGCCCGACTGTTGCCTGAACTCGTTGTCGTAGCCGTTGGCGAGCAGCTGCTGGAACCTCGGCTGATACATGCCGTCGAGCGCCTGCGGCTCATGTTTATCCAGATAGGTTTTGTCGACCGTGGTGTTGTCATCCGCCAGCAGCGAAGGCTCGCTTAGCCGAAGCTCATGATAGTCGCTGAAGCCTTGCACCACCCTGCGCAGATCCTCGGCCTGCGATATCTGAAGCCTGACGGCACCCAGCTTGAGCTTGGCGACCGCGACTTCGGGATCGACCCAACGGCCGCTGGTATCGTCATCTTCCGTGTCAAGATCGATCCAAACCGCCTTCCCGCCCTTGGTCAGCGCATCGATCCCCGTCTTGTCGTAGTTTTGGGCAACGTCCGGCGCCACCTTGATCTTCTGCCCGCCGACATCGATCTCGACCGGCTGCGCGCCATCGGGCAGCGTGCCCGCAGGAGCCTCGATCATTCCTGGTTTGTGGTTCGTCAGCGCATTGTCGAAATTGGTCTGCAGCGCCGGCAGTTGGGTCTTGAGGTCGGCAATGCTGTTGCCGAGCTGCTTGTCGAGAACGTCGTTCAGGTTCATGGCCGCCTGCTCTTCGCTGGCCTTTACCGATTGCAGACCATTTGCCGTGCAGGCTTTTGCGTTGGCATCGTAGCCGGCCAGAAGCGACTGCCAGTCCTTGTTGAGTTGGCGATCGCGATATTCGTCCCTGACATTCTTGTCGGTGAGACTGTAGGTCAGCTGCTGTTCGGTGGTTCCCTTGTCGAAATGGTTGACCACCCAGAGCTGGCCGTCACGGATCTCCAGCGTCGAGTTCTTGTAGTGCCCGAGGTAATCGCCGTTGATGCGATTGTACTTCTCGTCAAAATTAAACTTCTGCTCGCCAAGATACTCGTTGGACAGCTTCTGCTCGAGATCCGTCTGCCGCGCATTGACCTGCGTGGCATCGGCATGGGCATCGAAATAGTTCTGGTAGCCCTGAGCCAGTTCGAGTTGGCTACCTGCCGTCGTCTGCAAGCTCGTGAGTTCCTTGTATTCCTTCGAGTCCTTGGGAACGCCGTTGAGTTCGGCCTGCCCGACCAGGAAATCGACGGTGAGCTTGTCGCCCTTGCTCAGATGCAGACCGACCTCGGAAAACAGCTTGTCGACGGCAGAGTGGTCGGCGACGCTTTGATCGCGTTGCGGATGAAGGTCGGGAGTGCCCCGAGCGCTGACGGCCGGCGCATTCGGATCGCCCAGCGGGGCTAGCGGACCCTGCCCGGCGATGGCGTCCTTGAGGACGTGCCCGGCGTTCTCGTATTCGCCGCGGGCATCCCGCGCGTTCTGCAGCAAGATGTTGGCCTTGGTCGTCCGCTCGTGCGCATCGGCAAGCGTGCCTTTCGGTTTCTGAGCGTTCCATTGCAGGCCGTGCGGCGCCAACGCCTTGTTCAGGATGGTCTGCGCGCCACCGACGGCATCCTTGTAGGCGGGATCGAGCATATCGACGTTGAGCTGCTCCTGCCCCTGGCCCGCCAGAGCCCGCGTCTCGGTGACGCGCGACAGCGCGATGTTCTCGTCGATGATGGCCTGAGCGACCTGGGGATCGGCCCAGGTCCAGACGCCGTCGATCTTCATCGGCATCCACTTTCCCCCGGAGGGCGCGTTGCCCTGCGGCGGATCGCCGAAAGGATCGACAACCCTGTTCTGCCCGTCAAGCTTGGGCTTGGCGGGCGTACCCAGGTGGTATTTGTCAATCAGGGCCTGTTTGTCCTGTCCGGCCTTTTCCGCGGCGTCGATAAGACCTGGCAAGGCCTCTCCCGCCAAGACCCCTTCGACGAAGGTCTTCACGACCTCGCCTTCCTTCGCCTCCTTGGGGTCGCTGCTGTTGGGGTTTACCGCCAGCAGTGTCTTGGCCAGCGCCTCCTGCGTGCTTCCTGCCTCGATCTGAAGGTCGGTGCCGGTGGTGGTGTTGTGCAACGTCGAGCTGCCATCGGGCTTGGTGGTCAGGGTATAGCCGTTGAAGGTGACCTTCACGGTCGTGCGCGTACCGTTTTCGATGGTGACCTTTTCTCCGGTGTCGATGATGTCCGGATCGCGGGACGAGCTGAATAGCTCCGGATTCGTGCGCCTGAGATCATCCAGCGTCACGCCATATTGCTGCGCGATGAGGGTCAGGTTGTCGCCCGGCTCAACCTCGTGCTCGACAGGCTTGCCGCCATTGACCTTCTCGGTGATGGTCGTCGTTACCCGGCCGTCCTTGTCGGTGACGGTCTTGGTCTCGGTTCCGTTGCCATCGACGGACAGCGACGTTTTCTTGCCGTCCGCCGTGGTGGTGACGGTGCGCACGTCGTGCTGGTAGTCGTGAGAGTAGACGGTCTTGCCGCCGCTGCGCGGGTCGACGAGCTCTACCGACTGCGCGTCGCTGCTGCTGGTGCTCTTGACCTGATAGCCTGCGGCCTGCAATTCGGCGATCACCTGCTCGTCGGTGAGACCATTTTCCTTGGCGATCTGGTCGACGCTTTTTCCGTCGGCAAGATCGTGTTTGATGTCCTGCGTGGTGGACCCACCTGGATCCTGGGAGGGCGCCAGTATGGTTTTGCGGCCGTCCGGGCCGGTGACGGTGGTCACCGGCAGGGAAGGACCAGCGCCCGGCCTCACCGTTTCCACCGACACGCCGTCGGTCAATGACGTCCGTTCGGTAACGGTTCCGGTCCCGAGGTCGTCCTCGTAGCGCGTCGTTATAGCGCCGGTGCCTGAATTGTAGGTGGTGGTTTCCTTGCGTCCGAGCCCATCCCGGATCGGCGAGGTGGTCGTGGCGCCGCCGGGCTGCTCCTGGACGGTCGCATAGTAGCTGTCGTGCTGGTAGTCATAAAACTGCGTGACGGTGCGGCCGCTGGCATCGGTGATTTTCGTCGTCTGCGTGTCGCCGTTCGGCGCACTGTTGTCCGACACTGTCATCCCGCCGGACCTGAGCGCTGTGATAACCTGTTCGCGCGTCATGTGGCGGTCGGACGCAATCTGGTCGATGCTTTTGCCGCCGGTAACGTCGTTGACGATGTCGCGGGCGGTGTTGCCTGCTGCGGGGTTGTCCTTGGCCGGACTGCCATCGAGGTCCACCAGCGTCACGGCAGGCGTCGCGAGATTGGTGTTCACGTAGAGTGCCGGCGTCACCGTCGTGCCATTGCCGGCGTTCGCAACATTGACGCCCGGTGTCGCCGGTGCCGGCGTCGGCTGAAGGGAACTCAATTGCGTGTTTACATGCGCCAACTCCTGGCGGGCCTGGGCCGCCCAATCGCGTTCGCCCATTCTGTTGGCGAGCCTGATCTGATCCCGCAGTGCCGCCGCCTGCGCCTCCAGCCGTGCGACCTGGGCTGCATCCGCGTTGGCGTTGACCTTCTGCGTCTGGAGGGGCGGCTTGGTGAGCGTTATCGGGCGAACCATCTGGACGACCTCCGGAAATCACTGTTGCCGGCGGCCCGGCCGCCGTCACACCCGCCCCGATCGCAGCCTTCCGCGGTTATCGAGGGGGCTTCCAATAGATGCCGAAAGCAGCAAGCTGTTCTTCCGACTGTTTCACGCGTTCCGCGGCATCCGTTCCGGACCGCGCCGCCGTCAGCGCCGCCAGGATTTCGACGGCGGCGAATGCGGGCGCCATGCTTCGGAAGAACGATTGCGAATTCGAGGTAACGATGATCGCTTCCCGCGCGATCCGGGTCAGCGGGGACACGCTGCTGTCGGTAATCGCCACCACGCCGACGCCCTGCCGGGCCGACTGGCGCGCCACCTCTATCGTCGTGCGCTCGTACGGCGACATGCCGACGGCAAGGAGCACGTCGCCGCGTCCCGCGTGCTGAAGGGCCTCCAGACCTTGACCGGTCATCTCGCCGACCAGCATCACCTTGCGGTCGCCGCTGGCCGCCAACGACATGATGTCAACGAAATGGCTCGCGACCGGATAAGCCGAGCGTAGGCCGAGGCCGAAAAGATTGCGCGATCCGGCAACGAGGTCGGCGGCTGCGTTGAATTGCATGGCGCTACCGTATTCGCCAAGACTTGAGATCTGCGCGGCGAGAGCGTCGGCAACGACGCCGACCGTCGAGAATCCCAAATCGCCGTCCCGTTCGATGCCCTGCCGTGCCGGCAATCCTCCTGTCGTCTCGCGCAGCGCGCGCGCATAAAGGCTGCGCATGTCCTCATAGCCTTCAAGGCCGAGCCACCGCGCCAATCGCATCATCGTGCTGTGCGAAACGCCGGCCTGCTGGGCCTGCTCGCGCATCGACATCAGCGCCACATCCTTAGGATGATCCAGCACAAAACGCGCTGCGATCCGCAGTTGCGGCGGCATCGTCTCAAACCGTTCGGCCAACAGCTCCGCCAAAGGACCTTTTTCCATTCCCAATCACCCCATTCACCCCGTCGCTCAGGTTACTCCGCGAACGCCCGGAACGCAACAGTTGGAACAAAACTCGCTCATATATTCCAAGTGGACTTTCATTTTCGATCGCCCTGCCCTAGATTGCGACTGCAAGGTCCTGGACCGCGTGCACGAGCCTGGGCTTGCAACCTGAACAGCCCCTCAAGGAGACAATGATGGCTGCCACCCCTCCCATTACGTCCGGTTCTGCAGGGTCACCGGAACAAAACCTGGACAAGATGATCAAGCAACAGGAACGCATGTTTAACCTGGAGATCACGAAAGATATCGCGAAATCACAGCATGACATGCTGATGAGCACCGCCAAGACGCTCGGCGAGTCGGCTGAGAAGGCCTGACGCGAAGCATGCTCAAATCTATGCGCCGCCGACAGCGACCGGCGGCGCACTTGCCTGACGGAAGTCCGGCTGCATTTGAAATCGCCATTGGCGGGAGATGAAGTGGCATGACCGGTAGTCCTGTCGGCAGATATTTGGACGCTGTGCCGGCGCGTCGGCTGCGATCGATTATCGCCCCGTCGCCGTCATCCGCACAGTCCATCGCGCTCAGCGTAACCCACGGTTTTCATGCCGGCGCCGAACTCAGCCTGGTTGAGGCCCTGTATACGATCGGCTCCAGCACCGAATCGGACATCGTCCTCAGGGATGCAGGCATCGCCCCGATCCACGCCAGGCTGCGGCGCAGGGGCAACCAGTTTGAAATCGAAGCCGTCGGCGGCGATGTTGCGCTCCCCACAGGCGAAATCATCCGTCAAGGACAGGGCAGCCGCTGCAGGTTGCCGTTTGTCATCGCTATCGGTGACGCCCGAATCCGGCTGGTCAATCCGCAACGCCCATCGAGCCAGTGGTCGCTCGGCAACCGCTCCATGTTGGTTGCCGGCAGCGTTCTTCTTGCCGTTTTTGCCGTTTCTGTCGCTGCCAACGGGTTCTCGCTCGCCAAATCAGATCTCGCCAAGTCAGATATTGGCTCGCAGGCATCGTCTCGAGACGATCAACCGGTCAAAATGGCATTCGCCGGCGAGCGCGGGCAGGAAGTGCTGGACGATTCATCGCCGGCGCAGATTCAAACCGTCGCCGATGCGGAAAGCCAGCTCAAACAGCGTCTTGATCAGTCCGGCATAAGCTCCGTAGCCGTCCAGCGATCGCCCGGGCGCCTGGTGGTTTCCGGCGTGATTCCCGATGACAAGAGCGGCGTCTGGACCGAGACGCAATCCTGGTTCGACCAGACCTTCGGCGGTCAAGTTACCCTCGTATCCAACGTCATGACCGGCAACGCACAGCAGGCGCCGCGCCTGATGCTGCAGGCGATCTGGTATGGCGACCGGCCCTACGTCATCGCAGCCGACGGCGCACGCTATCACGAAGGCGCATTCACCGATGACGGCTGGACTATCAAGCATATCGGTGAGACGGAACTTCTGCTGACCAAGGGCGGCGCCACGGTCGCGCTGAAATATCCGTGAGCCGCCGGCTCGAAGGGCCGCGCCTCGATTCGGCGAGGATGGAGACTGCCGGCCGCGACGTGCATCAGGCCGAAGGCGTGCGTGGTCAAACGATCAGCCGGCGACGGATGAATGGCGCCGACAAAGCCGCGAAGGGTGCTGCGGGGACGAAATCGGCCGCTGCCGCGGAGAGGCCCGAGAGGGCGGAATTCCAAGCCTCTGGAGAGGCCGCCGGCGAATCGCTGGATGAAATACTCAGCAACTTCGTCATGCCCGCCATTCCGGAGCCGGCCATCCTGCGCCGTTCGGTGCCTATTTTGCAGCATTTCATAGCGAACCTGGTCCCGGACCTTGAGGGCGGCGAGCAACTCAAAACGCTCGCCAGAACGCTGATCGAGGATGAAATCGAACGTCATCGCGATCTGCTTGGCCGCCTGCAGGAAGGAATCGAAATCTGACCGACCCGCATGACACCGTCCATCTGCTGCATGTCCTGGGCTATCTCTACGGTTGTCATGGGCAGGCAAAGCGGGGCGCGGCGTACCTGCTTATCGCCGCGCAGCTCTCACCGGAAAATGCCGGCGTTCTCAGGACGCTGGCGCACCTGCTCATACTGGATGGCGAGGCCGAAAAGGCGCTTGCGACGATTGCCAGGCTGGAGACTTTGGAAGGAATGGACCACCCGGTGCTTGCATTGCTGAAGAGTCGGGCCCTGCTCGTCGCCGGGCGCAAAAGCGAGGCGCACAGCGCGTTGCTCAGCTTCCTGTCGCGTCGGGCTGCCTGATGACCGCGTCGGAGCGACTTCTGCAACTCCTGGCCAGGCTGTCACGCCGCAGCGACCTGGTCATCGCCGTCCTGATGCTGGTTGCAGTGGTGATGATGCTCATTCCCCTGCCGACCTTTCTCGTCGACTTCCTCATCACCGCAAATATCGCCATAAGCGTGCTCATCCTGCTGGCGTCGTTCTACGTTTCTCACCCGCTTCAGTTTTCGTCGCTGCCGTCGGTCATCCTCATCGCCACCTTGTTCCGGCTGGCGATCACGATCACGACCACGCGGCTGATCCTGCTGCAGGCCGACGCCGGCGAGATCATCACCGCCTTCGGCACCTTCGTTGTCGGCGGCAGCATCGCGGTCGGCCTGGTCATCTTCCTCATCATTACCGTCGCGCAGTTCATCGTGGTCGCACGAGGCGCGGAACGCGTCGCCGAGGTGGCCGCGCGCTTCACGCTTGATGCGCTGCCGGGCAAGCAGATGAGCATCGATGCCGAGCTGCGCAACGGCGATATCGATCAGGCTGAAGCACGCCGCCTGCGCCAGCAGTTGGAGCGCGAGAGCCAACTGTTCGGCGCGATGGATGGCGCCATGAAATTCGTCAAGGGCGATGTCATCGCCGGCATCGTCATCATCCTGGTCAATCTGATCGGGGGTTTCGCCGTCGGCACGCTGCAGCACGACATGTCGCTGGGGGACGCGGCCGCGACCTATTCGTTGCTCACCGTGGGCGACGGGCTGGTGGCCCAGATCCCGGCGCTGCTGGTCGCGATCGCCGCCGGCACGATGGTGACGCGCGTCGGCAGCGCGGACGGAACGGGCGACCTTGGCCGGCAGATAACCAGCCAGCTCTTCAGGGACTCGCGAGCACTCGCCCTCGCGGCGGTGATCATGGTTGGCCTTGCCATGGTGCCAGGCTTCCCCTTTGTCGTGTTCCTGGCCCTTGGCGCCTGCTTCGGCGCGGGCGCCTATGCAATCAATCGCCGCGATGCCGGGGACTCCGAAGCCCGGGACATCGGCCAGATCGCGGCGCAGGAACAACGCGGTGGTTCGGCTTCGCATTCTGCAATCTCCACCGGAACGCTGGCTGCTTCCTACCGCATCGTCGTGCGCTTCGGAGTCGAACTCGCGGCGGCAATTCCGGAGCCCGAATTCGCTGCGCTTGCCGACGGCGTTCGCCGCGAACTCTTCGGCGATCTCGGTGTCGACGTGCCGGCCATCGGCATGCAGGCCGACGAGACGCTCTCGCCGCGAACCATCCGCATCGATCTGGAAGGCGCGCCCATCCTGGACGCCGAAATCCCTGACGGCCGTGTTCTCGTCGAAGCTGACCCGACGCATCTCGATCTGCTCGAGCTGACTTACGAGAAAGCTTCTTCAATCGCCGGCCAGCGCAGATTCGCGTGGGTCGATGAGAGCCAAATATCGATACTGAAAGACGGCGGCTTCGCCTTCGCCACGCCGGCCGAGACGGCGGCCAGATGGACCGCAAACGCACTTCGGCTGTATGCGGGACATTTCGTCGGGATCCAGGAGACGCGCAGGCTTCTGTCGGACATGGAGCCGGACTATGCGGATCTTGTCCGACAGGCGCAGGAGATCGTACCGCTGCAGAAAATCGCGGAAGTGCTTCGCCGGCTTGTCGGCGAAAACGTGCCGATCCGCAATCTGCGCCTTATCCTCGAAGCGCTGATCGAATGGGGTCAACGCGAACAGGACGTTTTCCTGTTGACCGAGTATGTCCGCACGTCCCTGAAGCGCCAGATCAGCTTCCGTTCCGCCGGCCGCAACAACATCATCGCAGCCTACGTGCTGCAACGCTCCGCCGAGGATATCCTGCGAAACGCTCTGCAAAGCACATCGTCAGGCACGTTCCTGAACCTCTCGGACGACGATGCGCAGGCCTTGGTAAGCGAAATCGAGCGAGCCCTGTCGCACAACGCCACCGACGCCTCGCCGGTCGTCCTTGCAGCGATGGACGTGCGCCGTCACATGCGCAGCCTGCTCTCGCACAATGCGATCGAGCTTCCGGTCCTGTCCTTCCAGGAACTTGCGCAGGAATTCAACGTCCAGCCGCTGGCCACGATCACCGGCCGCAGCGGAAGAGCCGGCGGGCGCGCCCAGGCGCTGCCCTCGGCTCCGGCGAAAGCCTCGCGGGAGACAGTCTCCTGACGGCGGCCGGACGAATGGGGACATCTGGGGAATCAGGAGAGGAACGGCATGACGATCCACGATACCGCGGCAGGCGTCCGATGCGCCGCTGGGCGGACGGATATGCGCTGGCTCGCGATCGCGACGACTGGCGTTTTGCTGGCTTTGCTGTTCACGATCGCAGGCGCGGCGGCGCAGAACGCTTCGCCGCTGCCGAGCAGGCCAAGTCTCGATCTTCCGGTCGGGCAAGGACGCTTGCTGCGGTTCAATGAGCCGGTCGAATCCGTGCTGGTCGCGGATACCACGATCGCGGACCTGCAGATCGTATCGCCAAGTTTGGTCTATGTCTTTGGCCTCAAACCCGGCCTGACCAATCTCATTGCGGTCACGGCCGATGAGCGCATCGAGGCAACCGCTCAATTCCGCGTCACGCCCGACATCACGCCCGCCAACGAGGCCAAGCACGCAATGCAGCCGAATTCGGCGACAAATCTGCACATTTTCGGAACCCGCATCGCCATCACGGGCGAAGCACGAGGTGTCGACGAGGCAAAGGATCTGGACAATGTCGCAAGAACCTTCTCGCCGCCGGAACAGCCGCCGCTGAACAACATGACCGTGCAGGGCTCGCAGCAGGTCAACATCCGGGTCCGCTTTGCCGAAGTCTCGCGCACGGAGTTGCAGTCATACGGCGTCGACTGGTCCGTCGGTTACAAGAGCGGCGGCTTCGAATTCAACATGTTCCAGGACAATGGCGTGCCTTCGGGCAGCGGTGGGAACTTTGGTCTGAGCCTCAACCAGGCGCACGGCCTCAATTTCGATGTCCTCATCGAAGCTCTGCAACGCAATGGCGTCGTCAAGATACTAGCCGAGCCGAACCTGACCGCGGTGACCGGACAGACGGCGAACTTTCTGGCTGGTGGCGAGATCCCCGTGCCTATCGCGCAGGGGTCCGACGTCACCACCATTCAATACAAGCCTTTCGGCGTGTCCCTCGGTTTCACCCCAACGCTCATCGGCCGCAATCGCATCGCGCTGCACGTCCAGCCGGAGGTCAGCTCTTTATCGGATTCCGGCTCCGTAAGCGCCAACGGCTTTGCCATGCCAAGCTTTGTGGTGCGACGAGCCGACACCACGGTGGAGGTGGCAAGCGGTCAGACCTTTGCGATTGCCGGCCTCTTCCAGCAGCGGACCTCACGCAACCTGGAGAAATTTCCGGTCCTCGGCGATGTGCCAGTGCTTGGGCCGCTTTTTCAGTCGCAGCGGTTCCAGCACGAAGAGACCGAACTGGTCATCCTGATCACGCCCTATCTGGTCGCGCCGGTGCGTGACAGTCTCGCCACGCCGCTCGACCGTCCGGCTGCCAAGCGCCTCAGTCGCAAGCACGCCAACGACGCGTCATCGACCGGTCTGATCATCAAATAGCGGGAAACGACCATGATATTGCGCATCGCTTTCTGCTCCGTTTTTCTGACGTTGTTTCTGGCCGGCTGCATGAACAGCCCGCAACAGCGGCAGGATTACTCGCCCGGCTACAGCTATGTTTCGACCGATACCGGCGGCTCCCAGAAACGCGTCAGCGGCTCCGTTCTGGCTCCCAACGCATGCCTGGCCGAACCGGCCGATGATGACAATCCGGCCGCCAGAACCGATCTGACGATCGTGTCCGGCGTCGGCTCCCATCTGCCGTCCGGCTGCGCCAATGCCTACAATCTGCAGCGCATGTCCGAAAGCCAGCGCGACCTGATCGAAGGCCAGCGCATGGGAGCGGCGCCGGCGGCGCCGACGGCGCGAGCGGCCCGTCGTTACCTCGATGGCGAGGAGGCTCCGACAGGCGGAGCCAACACAACTGCGCCGGCGACGCCGCAAACGACGCAGTCAGTCGAGTGAGTCTATGCCGACTGCGCGCCCGTAGCACCGCGCCATGCGTCAAGCTTGGTGCGAGATCGGCGCAGGTCTTGCGCTCCGAGGCGCTGGAACAGGTCACAGTTTCACGGAAACGGCGAGCCACCTCATCTCGTTGTTTCAACGCAATTCCGGACGGAAAACCGCTCCGCACTTTTCCTGGAACTGCTTTAGCCCAGGATGGAGCCGAGCGCTTTGGCTTTGGCCTGCGTGCTGCCCTTCGAACGGATGGTCCTGGCACGCGCCAGCAAGATGGCCACCTCCTTGGTCGTCAGACCGATAGGCGGCGAGGCCTTGACCTGATCGGCCTGCCCAAGAAGTCCGTAGACCATCACGACATTGCGCTTCTGGTGCAACTGCGCATTGGGTGCGGCGGCAATCTTCTGCACCAGCGGCAATGCCGCCGCGGAATTGTCTTCGAGGGCTGCCGCCAATGCCATGTTGGTCTCGACGTCGAGATCGCCGGGCGCGAGTTTCAACGCCTGGGCGAAAGTGGCCTGCGCTTCGGTGGTCTGGCCGGCGAATGTCTGCGCCACGCCCAGACGGTTATAGGCGGCGCTGGTGTTGACCAGAGGCGCTGCCTGCGCGAGCGCGCGCATGCCGGCATCGATGTCGCCCGCCTCTATCATCGCCGAGCCAAGGCCGAGCATCGCTTTCCCCTCGTTGGGAGCTTTTGCGAGCGCAGCCTGATAGGCCTTGGCAGCATCGGCCGAATACCCGGCCCGCATATAGGCGTCGCCAGCCTTGACGAACGCGCCCGCGTTGGCGTCCGGCATCGTAGCCGCACGCTGATAGAGCGCTATTGCGGTATCGCTTTCCCCTCGCGCATCGATATCGTCGGCAAGCTTGATCAACCGATCCGACTGCGAGAACGGGCCTTGGGTCCTCGCGTCGATCGAGCCTGTTTTGGCCGTCTGGCAAGCGGACAGCGCCAGGGCCATGGCCGCAGGCAAGAATACGACATGCAACCGCATATCCACCTCTCCGTATTCAAGCCCGGCGCCACCTTACACAGCGCATGGGCCGACTGGAACCACAACAGTGCGGTAAGATTGCAACATGGCCGAAGAAGCTGAGGAAAAGAAACTACCGGCATCCGACAAGAAGCTGCGCGACGCGCGCCGCAAAGGCCAGGTTCCCCAGAGCCGCGACCTGATCTCCGGCTTCACTTTCTTCGCGGCGCTCGCATATCTTTATTTTTCCTGGCCGATGCTCTTCAGGCACCTTTCGGAACTCGTGCAAACCGTGACCGGGACCGGCGAATCGTTCGGCGACGTCAGTCTGCGCGCCATCCATCATTTCTTCTCGCTGCTGATGCTTGCCACTCTGCCGCTGGTCAGCATCGTTGTCGTTCTCGCCGCGGTCTTCGGCATGCTGGGGACGTTCGGCCCGGTCCTCTCGTTCGAGCCGCTCAAACCGCAGTTCGACCACATAAATCCGGCCAAGGGCCTGCAGAAGATCCTGTCGCTCCGCAACGTCATTGAGTTTGCCAAGGGCCTGATCAAACTGGTGCTGCTGGCATGCCTCTTCGTCTTCGTGCTGATCATATGGCTGCAGCCGCTATTCGATGCGCCGGGTTGCGGTCCGTCATGCCTGGGACCGGTGATCCAAGCAGTCCTGACGCCGCTGGGAATCGCCGCCGGCCTGGCTTTCGTCGTCATCGGCGTGATCGATGTCCCTATTCAACGCTGGCTGTTTCTTCGCGACATGCGCATGACAACAACCGAGTACAAGCGCGAACACAAGGACCTCGAAGGCGACCCATTGATCCGCCATGAACAGCAGCGGCAGCGGCGCGAAGCGGTGATACGACCGGCGAAGCTGGGCGTGAAAAATGCGGTTATCGTCTTCGTATCCGGCGACCGGGTCGTGGCGTTGCGTTACATCAGGGGCGAAACGCCCGTGCCAACGGTTGTCGCCAAAGGTCAGGGGCGCGTTGCCAACGAGATAACAGCTCAAGCGCGCCAGGCCGGTATTCCGGCGGTCGAGGATAACGCCCTTGCCGAAGCACTCTTCGAGAACACGAACATGGGATCATATATCGGCCAGCAGATGTTTCCGCCGGTCGTTCGCCATCTCGTTCGGCATGGCCTCACTTGAGGCCGAGATCGCCTGCAAAACACACCGTCAACTTTAGTCTTAACCTGACTACGGAGCCAGCGCGCCACGCAGCGCCGCTGAGCAGGCGCCTCTGCCGACCGCCTGGGGTCCACTCGCTACGGACTAACGGGGACGCGCAAGCCATCTGTGCGAGAAAGTCGATGCCTGCCAAATTATCCAACCCGAATCTAGTGTCCCACTTTGTCCATAAGCACCCGCAATTCGGGCTGAGGCGCGACCCAGAAAGTTCGAAAAGCTTCCAAGAACCCCAGCCAAACTGGACTCCCTGTTGATAATGCTGTCAGCGGTGGCGTATTGTGGCTCCGGATGCGACCGTTTCCGCAAGTAGATCAAACGGTTGCTGAAGGCCCGCGTGAAGGTTGTGTGCGTCAAGCAAAAAGCGGCGGCCATGTTGCTGGTCATGCGGCTTGGCGCAGAGCGAGCTTCTTGTGCTCGCGCAGGCCGACCATCTTGATGTAGCGGTTGGCCTCCATCCAGTTTTCGTTGGTTTCGACGGCCAGCGCCCTGACCAGGCGCAGGCAGCTCTGTGAGTTTGGAAAAGAGCGCGAGGCACATCGTCGACGGCGACGCTG
This sequence comes from Mesorhizobium sp. B2-7-2, assembly GCF_006440775.1. GTDB lineage: Bacteria > Pseudomonadota > Alphaproteobacteria > Rhizobiales > Rhizobiaceae > Mesorhizobium. The sequence goes on from NZ_VFTZ01000001.1 coordinate 361,797, forward strand.
GCGGAGATTTTGGTGTAGCGCATCGCAGGCTTGCGGGCTGGGTCAGATGAGGAGAAAAAAGGCAGGCCGAATGGCGCCTCTGGCACGAAAGCCGCACCACGAGCGGCTTCCGATCGATGAGGCGCGCTTGGATGGCTTGAGCGCTAAAAAGGCGGGATAAGATCCCGACCCTTTGAGGGCCAAAAACGTATCAGAACTACTCCAATTTCTAGGCTGCCATGTTCAGCCTATGTCGTCGCGAATGCATGCCTTCATACGTCCAGGAGCTATCTCCCGTAGCCGTGGCACGGCGCCGGCACAGGCATCCATCGCTGCGGGACAGCGCGTTCTGAAAACACATCCCGACGGCGGATTGGCGGGACTTGGGATGTCGCCTTTCAGTATCTGCCGTTGCTTCCTGGCGAACGCATCTGGCGATGGGACGGCCGACAGCAATGCCCGTGTGTAGGGATGCCCCGGCCGGACATAGAGATCGGTCGCGGGCGCGACTTCCATGATGCGTCCGAGATAGAGAACGATGACCGTGTCGCAGATATATTCGACAACGGCGAGGTCATGCGAAATGAACAGCATGGTGAGGCCAAGCCGGACCTGGAGATCGCGAAGAAGATTGATCACCTGGGCCTGAATCGACACGTCGAGTGCCGAGACCGGTTCGTCTGCGACGATAAACTCGGGCTCCAGCATGAGGGCTCGCGCGATGCCGATGCGCTGGCGCTGGCCGCCCGAGAATTCATGCGCGTAGCGGTCATAGGCATCGACCGGCAGTTCGACGGTGGCGAGCGCCTTTTCGGCGCGGGCGCGGCGCTCGGGCCGATTACCGATGCCCTGGATATCCAGGCCCTCGGTGAGGATCTGGCCGATAGTCATGCGCGGCGACAGACTGGCGAAGGGGTCCTGGAAGATATACTGCATGTTGCGACGTTGACGTCGAAGCTCCCTTGCCCCGAGCTTGACGATGTCCTTGCCGTCGAAGCGTATCTCGCCTGAGGTCGGCTCGATCAGCCGCAACACGGAGCGGCCAATTGTCGTCTTGCCGGAACCGGATTCGCCGACCAGCCCGACCACCTGACCACGTGGAATGTCGAATGAAATATCCTGCAGCGCCTTGACCACAGGTCCGCGCGAGAACGCTGTCGGCGGGAAATGCTTGGTCAGGTTGCGAACGGACAGATAAGGAGCCGGCGCGCTCATAGCTCCTCCCAGCGGATGCAGCGGCTCGTCTGTGTCGGCGATACCTGCAACAGCGGCGGCACGGCGGCGCGGCAGGAGTCGATCGCCATCGGGCACCTTGGAGCAAAAGAACAGCCTCCGGGCAGCATGGCCAGCGAGGGGACATTGCCGGCAATCGTCGGCAGCGGTGTGCCGGCCGCCTTCAGCACCGTTGCTTGGCCAAGTCGCGGTGCCGATCGCATCAGGCCTGTCGTGTAAGGATGGCGCGGACGGGCAAAGACTTCGCCAACCGAGCCGGTCTCGACGATGCGGCCGGCATACATGACGGCCACGCGGTCGGCGATTTCCGCAACAACGCCAAGATTGTGGGTGACGAAGAGGATGCCCATGCCGCGTTCGGCCTGAAGAGTGGCAAGCAGATCGAGGATCTGCGCCTGGATCGTCACGTCAAGCGCCGTCGTCGGTTCGTCGGCAATCAGCAATGTCGGGTTGCATGCGAGCGCCATGGCAATGGTGGCCCGCTGACGCATGCCGCCCGAGAGTTCGTGCGGGTATTGTTTCGCGCGCCGCGCGGGGTCCGGGATGCCGACCTGCATCAGCAAGCGCACCGCTTCGGCTGCCGCCTCGCGATGCGATTTGCCAAGATGGATGCGCATCGGCTCGGCGATCTGCTCGCCGATAGTGTAAACCGGGTTCAGGCTGGTCATCGGCTCCTGAAACACCATGCCGATGTCGTTGCCGCGCACGCGGCGCAGTTGCTCCGCGTCCAGCCCGGTCAGCTCGGTGACGGAACCGTCGCGTCGTCTGATCGAGATATGGCCGTGAGCGATATGGCCGATCTTCGGCGCCAGGAGCCCCATGATGGAGAGGCTGGTGACTGACTTGCCCGAACCGGACTCGCCGACCAGCGCCACGGTCTCGCCGGAGCCGATCTCGAGATCAATGTCCTGTACGGCCGCAATGTCGCGCCCCGCAATGCGAAACACCGCACGCAATCCGGCAATCTGGAGGATTGGCGCTTCCATGATCAGCCAAGCAGGCCGACGTCGCGCAGGATCGCGTCGACCTTGGCGGTTTCCTCGGCATTGAGATCGCGCTGCGGGCGGGCCATCCTGTTGGTGGCGATGATGCCGAGGCTGCGCATGGCGGTCTTGAAGGAGCCGACGCCGGCTGAACCGGCACTGGTGCGCCCGAGCGCGATCCAGACGATCTCGAACAGCTTCAGCAGGCGTTCCTGCTCGACGCGGGCCTCGGCATGCTTGCCGGCCTGCATCAGGTTCCACATCTTGACGTAGCCGTGCGGGTCGACATTGGCGATGCCCGGCACAACACCATGCGCGCCCATGGCGAGAGCAGTATCGACCATGATCTCGGAGCCGGTCATGCCGAAGAAGCCGGCGTCGCCGGCCATGTCTTTCAGCACATAACGCAGATTGCCATCGTCGCCGCTGGAATCTTTCAGGCCGGCAACGGTGCCTTCCTTGGCAAGCGTCACCGTCGTCTTGCGATCGAGCTTGATATGGACGCAGACCGGGATGTCATAGGCTATGATCGGGATGTCGATCGCATCCTTGATGTAGCGGAAATGATCGATGATCTCCGGCTGGCTCGTGCGCGTGTAAAAGGGCGCGGTGACGACGATTGCGTCGGCTCCGGCCGACCTGGCGATCTTCGAATGGTTGATGACACGTTCGGTGGTCGGATCGATGACGCCGGCGAAGATCGGAACGCGGCCGTTGTTGACCTTCACCGCGTGCTCGATGATCGCCTTGCGCCCGGCTTGGTCGTAGAAAACCACCTCGCTGGTCGAGCCAAGCACGAACAGTCCGTGGACGCCGCCGTCGAGCAGGTTCTCCAGCGTCCGGGTGAGTGACGGAAAGTCTATGCTGTAGTCATCGTTGAGGGGGGTAACGACAGGCGGCACGACGCCGGTAAAAAGTGGCATTTTGAAACCTTCAGTTGAGATTGGATCGGGGATCGAAAGCGTCACGCAGGCCATCGCCAATGAAATTGATGGCGAGGACCGTGAGTACGAGGGCGGCACCGGGGAACATCCACTGCCAAGGGTATTGTTCGAGGACGACAGTGGAGCGGGCAAGATTGAGCATATTGCCCCAGCTCGCTTCGGGTGGTGCGATGCCGAGGCCGAGGAAAGAGAGGCCAGCTTCCAACAGGATCGCGTTGGCGATCTGCAAAGTTGCGTAGACGACGAGGATATCCATGCAATTGGGCAGGCCGTGGCGAAACAGGAGATGCGGCAGCCCTGCCCCCATGCCGCGGGCGGCAACGACGAAATCGCGTTCGCGCAGTTCGAGGAGGCGGGCCCTGACCATGCGCGACAGAACTGGCCACGATAGCAGCGAGATGACGAGGATTGTCGGCTCGATGCCGGTGCCGGCGATCGAGGCAAGAACCAGCAAGAAGATGACTGGCGGCAAAGTCATGGCGAGATCGACGAAGCGCATCGCGGTTGCATCGACGACGCGGCCGCCGAAGCTCGCGATAGCACCGATGAGGAAGCCAATGACGGTGGAGATCGCGACCGAGCAGACGGCAACCAGCAGCGAGATGCGACCACCCTGCAGAAGCCGCGCGAAAACGTCGCGGCCGACACCGTCGCTGCCGAGCCAATGGGTGGCGGACGGTCCCTTGTTCATGATCTTCAGGTCGATGGCGTTGGGAGCGTATGGCCACCACCAGTGGTAGGTCATGACCGCTATCAGCACGGGGATCACGATGACCAGACCGGCCCGTGCGGCGCGGTTCTCGGTGAAGCGACCGAGTGCGCGGCGCAATGGACCCTTGGTGCGCTGCATGGGTGGTTCGATCTCGGCAATCGTCATCACCCCACCTGGATGCGCGGGTCGACAAAGGCGTAGACAACATCGGTGAGAATGTTGACCAGAATGACGCAGACACCGATCACCAGCGTGGCACCCATGATGACGGGATAGTCACGCGTGCCGACGGCGTTGACCAGCAGCAAGCCCATGCCTGGCCAGTTGAAGACGCTCTCCAGGAAGATCGCGCCGCCGATCGCGATGCCAACGGTCGACCCGATCAGCGTGATGACCGGCAAGAGCGCGTTGCGGGTGGCGTGCTTGATGATCACCCAGAACTCTCGCACGCCTTTGGCCCGGGCGGTTCGGACAAAATCCTGGTTGAGCACTTCGAGCAGCGAAGCGCGCATATAACGCATGATCAGCGCCGCGTGGCCGATCGACAGCAGGCATGCCGGCAGAATTAGATGGGCAAGCACATCGGAGATCGAGAATGGCGCGCCCGCGGTCTGCATGCCGCCTGACGGCGCCCAGCGCAGCAGAACCGAGAAAAAATAGAGGCCAAGCAGCGCGGTCAGGAAGGCCGGACTCGATATTCCGATGAACGACAGCACGGACATCGCAATGTCGGGCCAGGCGTTGCGGCGCACGGCGCTGTAGATACCGGTCGTAATACCGACGACAATGGCGATCGCCAGCCCCGCGCCCATCAGGAGAGCCGTGGGTCCGATGCGCTCCATCACCAGCGGCAACACCCGCACGCCGTTGCGCTGGATCGAATAGCCGAAATCCCCCGACAGAGCCGCACGCACCCAGCCGAAATACTGAAGCGGCAGCGGCCGATCGAGACCGAGGCGGTCGCGTAGGGTCTCGAGATCGGAAGCCGACATCGGCACGGAAGGATTGATATATGCGTCGATCGGATCGCCAGGCGACAGGCGCAACAAGATGAAGATGAGGAGGCTCAAGGCAACCAGCATCAACAGTCCTGTGGCGCAGCGGCGGGCTATGAAGCTCAGCATCGGCTTTCCGCAAGTGAATGGTGTGGGCGGGATCGCAGAGGAAACCGGCCCTTGTGGCGGGCCGGGAGACCCACCTGCTCACTGAATGTCCCAGGCCTCGGGATGAGCGGCGTAAGGACCGCCGGCGGGCGCAGGCGTCCAGACGAAATCCTTCAGCTTATTGGAGGCAACGCCGTAGCGATTGGCCACCCACAGCGTTGCCCACGGAAGGTCCTTGTTCATCACCTTGCAAACGTCCTGCCAAGCGGCATCGAGCTTCGATGCATCGGTTTCACCGAGCGCCTTGTCTAAAGCCGCGCTCAGGTCGTCGAACTTGATGCGCATGGTGTTGAAGCCGGCGGGCGGAATCTGCGACTTGTTCAGGCCCGGATTGATGCCAGCCGGGTTCGGGCCATTCTGCAGGCCGGCATAGACCATGGGAAATGCGTTCCAGTCCGGCGTACCTCCCTTGTAGACGATGCCATTGTAGGTCGGCGTATCGACGACACGCGGCACGACGTTAATGCCGACCTGTGACAGCATGGACTGGATGGCTGCCATGACATTGGCAGCCTGCGGAGAGCCGTAATAGGTCAGCAACGTGATGGGCTTGTCGCCGTTGATCTTGTCCCAGCCCACCTCTGCTAGCAGCGACTTGGCCTTGGCCGGATCGTAGGCGTAGGTTTCCAGCCCTTCGGGGACCAGTTGCGGCGCCACAAAGCCGCAGTTGGCCGGTTTGGCTGCGCCGCCATAGAGGCTCTCTATGATCGCGTTACGGTCGATGGCGTACATGATCGCCTGACGAACCTTGAGATCCTTGAACACGTCGACCTGCTGGTTGAGACCGATATAGTTGACCACGTAGGAGCCGCCTTCGATCACCTTGAAGTTGGAATCGGTCTTGAACGACGCCGCGTCGTCAGGCTCGACATAGGTGAATTGGATCTCACCAGCACGCAGCGCCGCGACCGCCGCGGCCGGGCTCTCGAAATAGCGGTTAATCAGCACGTCGACTTTCGGCTTGCCGCCACGATAATCGTCATCCGCGGCCAGTTCGACATATTGGTCGGTGACGTATTTCTTGAACTTGAACGGACCTGTGCCGACCGGGTTGGTCGACCACCAGGTGCTGGTTGCCAGCGACTCCGGGGGCATTCCGGCAAGAGCATGTTCCGGCAGGATCAGCACCTGCGAAAGAATGGACAGGAAGGAGGCGTTCGGCTTCGACAGCTTGACGATTACGGTGCTGTCGTCGGGCGCCTCGACCCAAGCGATATCGCCCAGGCGTGCCGCGAACAGGCTGCCGGAAGCTTTGTTCTTGGCAAGGTCGATGGTGAATTTCACGTCCTTCGACGTGAACGGCTTGCCGTCGTGCCAGGTCTCCTTGACCAGGTTGAACGTATAGGTCAGCTGGTCGGCGCTCACCGTGTAGTTCTTGGCCAGGTCGCCTTCGAGTTGGGTCAGCCCTGCATTCCAGATAACCAGCGGTTCAAAATAGGTGCTGAGCCAGGTGAAGCCGCCAGTCGCGACGAGCGGGTTGAAGTTCTTGGGGAAACCGCCGGGGCCGACGTCAAAACCACCCGCAATGGTCTTTGGACTTTGCGCCTGCACAATGGTCGGCAGGCCGGTGCCGAACAGCAGCGCGGCAGCGATGGCTATCGTCTTGATGCGCATGGTTTCCTCCCTTGGCATTTTTCAGGTTGTGCGGTTTTTGGCGATAACTTGCTGGATGCCTCTGTAGTGATCGTCGAGCCGGCTACGTGCCCTGTCGACATCCTTGGCGGCGACCGCCTCGACGATTTCATGATGATCGCGCCAAGTGGCGAGCGGCGTCGGATTGTCGAGATTGGTGAAATCCGAGGCCTTGTTGAACGCCACCCAAAAGATATCGATCAATGCGCTGAGCATGTGGTTGTTCTGGCAGCGGAACAGCATCTGATGGAATTGCTGGTCCTCTTCGGCAAAGCTCTCGCTGCGCTCCGCGCGCTGGCGCATGCTTTCGGTCAACCGGCGAAGCTCGTCGATGTCTTCGGCGCTGATCATCTCGATGGTCTTGGAGATCAGCCCGGTCTCGAGCACACGCCGAATCTCGCGCAGTTCCTCGACGTCGCGCAGCGAGTCCTGCAGGCCATAAGCCAGATTGTCGAGTAGTGGCTTGAAGGAGAATTCCTTGACGAACACGCCGATGCCACGACGCGTCTCCAGGATGCCGATCGATTCCAGCGCCTTGATCGCTTCGCGGACCGAATTGCGGCCAACGCCGAGCCGCTGCGCCAGGAAGGTCTCCGGGGGCAACGGGTCGCCTGCCTTGAGCCTGTTCGCCTCGATATAATTCCGCAGGCTCTCCTGGACGGTCACATGCAAAAGCGGTGGTCGGCTAAGCGGTTCGATCGACTTCAATACCGGCATCTTGTTTGCTGTTTCCACTGTTGTCCGACGCCGACAACCACTTCGCTTGAGAGGCTGACGACTTGTCCTATAACGACTTGTAGGATATCCTGCAAGTGCAGGAGGAAATATCAGGAGATGAAAGTCGTTTTGGCCGGCATTAGCCATTGGCACGCCGACTTGCATCTCGATGCGGCGCGCGATGCCGGCGCTGAAATCATCGGCGTGTGGGATGAGGACGAGGCGCATGCAAGGGGCTTCGCAGCGCGCAACTCGCTGAGCGCGATTGCTGCATTCAAAGACGTTCTTGCAACACCTGCGGATCTGATCTTGCTGATGGGACATCCTTCGAACGTGCCGGCCAGGGCGCGCAGGATAATCGAAGCCGGAGTCCCGCTTATCCTCGAGAAGCCGGCAGCGACCGGCACGGCGCCGCTGATGCAACTGAGAGACCTAGCCCATCAACGAAAAGCCTTCGTCGGCGTGCCTTTGCCCAATCGCTTTGGCCCGGCGGTGATCGCCTTTGAGAGACTGCGAAGGGAAGGCCGCGCCGGCCAAGTCGCGCACGGCCATTTCCGCGTCGTCAACGGGCCGCCCGAGCGTTATGCTGCCGATGGTGTCGGCTGGGTGGTCGATCCCGCGATTGGCGGGGGCGGCGCATTGCGCAATCTGGGCATCCACGGTGTCGATGCAGCGCTGAGCCTGGCCAGTGGAGAGCTTCATCTCAAAGCTGTATCGATGGGCAACCGCATCCACAGGGCTCCGGTTGAGGACTACGCGCTGCTGGTGCTCGAGGATAATGCCGGCGCGGTGTTCACCATTGAGGCGGGCTATACCTTCGCTTCAATGCTCCCTGGCGGGGATTTCGAATGGCGCATCGTCGCCGCCAACGCCACGCTCATCGACCGTGGCGACAAGGCGATCTGCGCAACTCTCGACGACGCTGCGGTTGTGGACCTGCCGGTCGAACTGCCGGCTACTCGCTACCGCCTCAGCATGCGCGACACATTCGAACGGTTGCGGCGAAACGCTGCGCCGGCAATCTCCATAGACGACTATGTTGCGGCGATGTCGCTGATCGACGCCGCATATCAGAAGGCAGGACGATGATTGCATTAGGCATTATCGGCGCGGGCGATTTTGGCGCCGCGCATGCACGCGCAATCAAGGAGGTCGACGGCATCCGCCTCGTTGCTGCCTGCCGTGGAAACGCGACGGCGCTGGCGGCTTTCACGGCCGAGTATGGCGGCAAGGGCTACACCGACTGGCGCGAACTTCTCGAAGACAGCGGCGTCGATGCCGTCGTTATCGCTGCCCCGCACGCGCTGCATGCCGAAATGGCGATCGGCGCGGCCAAGGCCGGCAAGCACATTCTGCTCGAAAAGCCGATGGCGCGAACTGTAGCCGAATGCGATGCAATCACTGCGGCTGTGGCGCAGAGCGGCGTCAAGCTGATGGTCGCCCACCTCCTGCATTTCTCGAAACCTTGCATGGCAGCCAAGAAGGTCATCGAGGCAGGCGAGATCGGGCGGCCGCTGATCGCGTCGAGCTGGATGATCAAGCTCTGGATGGAGCACAACCGGCGCGACTGGCACCTGCGCAACGCTACCGGTGGCGGCATGCTGATGACGGCCGGCATTCACGCGCTCGACCGTCTCGTCTGGCTGATGGATGACGAAGTCATCTCGGTGAGCGCCATGCTCGGCGCAAAATTCCATCAACAGGAAGCGGATGACACGTCGATGCTGGCGCTGCGTTTCAAACGTGGCGGCCTGGGCCAGGTGCAGAGTATTGGCTATCGCAACGGTGCGGTCGGCTTTGCGATGGATCTCGTCTGCGAGCGCGGCACGCTACGCATCGACATGGATCGCGGCACGATGATTGGTCGGGATACCGTGTGGACCGACCTGCCGGATTCGTTCGAGCCCGCCTGGATGCACAATGCGGTGAAACGCGAATGGGCAGCGTTGCGCGACGCCATCGTCGACGACAAGCCAGTACCGGTGACGGGCGCCTATGGGCGCAACCTCATCGGCATCATCGAGGCAGCACACGCCTCGGACAAATCCCGCCGCGAGGAAACAATCGCTGATGCCGGCTGACATAGATACGATTGCCGAGGCCATCGCCGAGGCTCACAGAAACCCGCGTCGACGCGTACCGGGGTCGCGTTTGGTCGACCTGACGCGCGGCGATGCGATGGCCGTTCAAGGCGCGGTGTTGAAGCAGCTCCGAGAGCGCGTGCCCGTCGCCAAGGTGGCCATGCCGCCCGATGGTATCGCGATGGCTGCGCCGATCCCCGCCGGAATGGTTATCGACGATGGCGGAACGATCGAACTTGGCGAACGCGACCTCGCCGGGCTCGAGATCGAAGTGGCTGTCAGGCTCGGCGCCGACCTGACGCCTGAGATCGCCAAAGCTGGCCGCTCGGCCGTGTTGCAGACCATCCAGCATTTCATTCTCGGCATCGAGCTCATCGGCTCTCGCATCGACGACCGGACCAAAGCCGGCCCGTTCGGGCCGCTGGCCGACAATATGGTCACAGGCGGTTACGTCATCGGCAGGCAGACACTGGCGCAAGCGCCGAAGGTCGACGGGATGGCGATCACGCTTTCCAGCGACGGAGCGATCAGCCAGCGCGAGACCGCCAAATACCCGTTTGGCGACGCCCTTTCTCCCATCATCGCTTTCGCCGGAATGGCCGACGATCATTTCGGCAGCTTCAAAAAAGGCATGGTAATCACCACCGGATCGTTGTCGCCGCTGCTGATCGTTCCAAGGAGGGGTCGCATAGAGGTCAATCTTGGAGACTTCATGCCGCTCTCCTTCACGCTGCGCTAGTCGGACCATGAGTGATCATCTCTCCGCCCTCCCCGAACACGCGCCGCGCGGCATCTGGGGCGCCGTGATGCTGGCCGTGGGCCTGGATGGCAATATCGACTGGAGCGCCACGCAAGAAACCGTCGCGCGGCTCTGCGCATCCGGCGTTCACGGCGTCTATTCCAACGGCACGGCATGTGAATTCCATTGCCAGACCGAAGCAGAATTCGACCGGCTGAGCGAGATAGTGGCGGCAGTCGCCGGTGCCGCGAGAATCCCATTCCAGATCGGCATCAGCCAGTCCAATCCGCGAATTGCATGCGAGCGATTGAAGCGGGTTGCGGGATTGGGACTCTCGGGAGCGCAATTCACCTTGCCGGACTGGTGGCCACCAAGCGACGAAGAAGTGCTGCGTTTCGTCTCGGGCTTGGCCGAGGCAGCGCCGAGCACTCCTCTGGTGCTCTATAACCCGCCCCACGCTAAGCGGCGGCTGACTCTAGAAAGTATTGCCGCATTGGGCACCGCGGTACCCTCGCTTGTCGGGGCAAAACTCCCCGGCGGCGACGCCAGCTGGTACGCCGGCATGCGGCGCGAACTGTCAGGCCTTTCGGTGTTCGTGCCAGGCCACACGCTGGCAACCGGTTACGCGAACGGTGCGCATGGCAGTTATTCGAACATCGCCTGCCTTAGCCCGAAAGGCGCACTGCAGTGGTGGGCGCAGATACGAGCCGGGGAACAAGCGGCCTTCGAGATGCAAGCACGCGTACAGGCCTTTCTCGCGGACCACGTCCTACCATTTCGGGCACGCTACGCCGTCAGCGACGCCGCCCTCGACAAGGCAATGGCGGCAGCCGGCAGTTGGAGTTCGATCAGAGCCCAGCTATTGTGGCCCTATTCTTCGGTCCCCGACGAGGACGTCCCACCGCTGGCGACGGCGGCACGCGTTGCCTTCCCTGGATGGTTCTAGCATGGCGCGCTTGCCGAATGGTACTGACGGGGAGACTTTGGCGATATGGGGCAGCTGCGGCTGGTTTTCGTGCTCGGGCGCTATGCGCGATCAGGAAAGTCGGCGTGACAATCTCGATGTTTTCCTTGCCGGCCTTCAACGCCACCGACTCTGCGCCGACACGGTTTTGGTCGGCTCGGCTTTCAGTCGCGGTGAAACCGCCGCCTGGCGGCGTCCATCGGGCTGAGCGGTCATGTTCGGGGTTCGAGAACTCACCATGGAATGCCGACGGAGGAATCGCGCGCGACAACGCTGAGCGCGGCGCTGCCATGGCCCGCGTAGCCGCTAGTTATGCGGAGCGGCCACTTGCATCGGCTCATCAGGCCATGGTCTCGTTGGAATTGCGTCAGCTGACCAGTGTCCCATTTTGTCCATGAGCACCCTCAATTCGGGCTGAGGCGCGACCCAGAAAGTTCGAAAGCTTCCAAGAACCCCAGGCAAATGGATGCCGCCTCGGACATTGAGTTCATGGCTATCGCCGCGAACGTCCGCGATGGAGCGGCCAATATCGCCGGCAAAAGAGCGTCCGAATTGCACTGTCGGCGGCTCCGTCGTGGGAAACGAAAAAAAATAGAAGCAGAACTTTCACGTGCGACTTTTGCACAGGATGCTGGGCGACCGAAACCGAGCGCCAGGTCGATCGCGGTGAGATCCCGACCAAGTCCCGCATAGCTCGCCTGAAAATGTTCGGCGAACTCATCGACCTTCATATCGACGACATGTGCGATGTAGGCAAGTCCCCTCGCCGCTCCAAGGCCGCAGCCCTGGATATGCGCCGATGTGGATTTCAGCCTCGTCCAACCATACCCGTGGCACGCCATGTGCCAAGAGATCCTTGCGCAACCGGCGCACGAACGGTTTGTCGATACCCGTATGGCGGAGAAAAAGACCGTGATAGTTGTCGTTAGCAGGGTCCGCTTTCTCCACGCCAGGCCATCGCGCACAAGCTGGGTCTGAGCCTCTTGTGAAGAGGCAGCGTCAGCAGCCAGCCCGTCGTCGCCCCGAAGCTTACCTTGCCGCCCAGGCTTTAGCCTTCGGGCGTCGCAGCGATCGAGGCATAGCCTTCGCCAGGAATCCTTCAATTGCAGCCGGCCGATCCTATTCGCGATCGCATGCCGTGCAAGCGATATCGGCCCGCCTCAAGCGATACCGGCAGCAATCGCGATGAAATGCTGCGATGCCGGTAGCACTGTCCAGCTTACTGCAGCTTGGCCTGCAGGGCATTGACATCGTCGGTGGTCATTTCACCATCGGTGGTCACTTTGCCGTCGACAATCTTCCACAACCGGAACGGACCGGTGATGTCGCCGAATTTGTCGAAGGCGACCGGACCGATGACGCCTTCATAGCGGATCGGTTTGCCGTCCTTGATCAGGCCGAGTGCCTTGGCGAACTCCTCCTTCCCGGCAAAGATCGGCGTGCCGGCCGGGTCGACCGCCTTGTATATGGCATCCCTGATCTTGGCCGGATCCTCTGAGCCGGCTATGGCAATGGCAAGGCCAACGATGGCGCCGGCATCATAGGAGCGGTCGGCCGCCGGATTCGAGGGCTCGATACCGGAGAACGCCTTGTAGTTCTTGGTGAAATACTCGGTCGATGCGGTCGGGCTGGTGCCGGACGATGTGCCATAGGCATCCTTCAAATAGTCGGCACCGACCGACTCAATGAAGTCAGGGCTGTTCATGCCGTCATTGAGCAGAAATTTCTGCACGCCCCCTTGCGATATCCAGGTGCGGGCGATGGTGGCGCCATCGACCGGTGTGCTGACGAGATAAAGTCCGTCCGGCTCGCCTCCCATCGCTGCCGTCACTTCCGAGGCATAGCTCGACTGCTTCTCATTGTAGGGCGTGTCGGAAACGATGGTGCCGCCGAGCGCTTTATAGGCGCGCGAGAATTCGGCCACCATGTTGACGCCGAAATCGTTGTTGACGTGAATGATCGCCAGCTTTTTGAAGCCCCTGTCGAGGGCGTATTTGGCCGCGGCCACGCCCTGCAGCGCGTCCGAGGTGATGGTGCGGAAGAAGATGCCGTTGGTCTTGCCCTCGCGGCCGAGTGCCGTCAGCGTCGGCGAGGACGAAGCCGGCGAGACCTGGACGATCTTGGCCGGCGCGGCGACCGAGGTCAGGATCGGGATCGACACCGAGGAGATGATGCCGCCGATGATGACCGGCACCTTCTTGACCTGAACCAGCTGGGTCGCGGCATCGACCGCGATGTTGCCCTGACTCTGGCTGTCGCGCGTGTCGGTGACGAGATCGCAGCCGCGCACGCCACCGGCGTCGTTGATGTCGCGGAAGGCCATTTCGACAGACTTGGCGCCGGCCTGGCCGTATTCGCCGGCGGGACCGGTCAGTTCCATGACGAGGCCGATGGTGATCTTGCAATCGGCGGCCTGCGCGGCGCTGGCAATCGTGACGAGAGCGAGCGCGGTGGTGAGTTGGAGTATCGTCTTTCTCATTGTTGTTCCCCTTGAGTTACACGAACTGGTTTGACGTCTCGAAAGTGTCAGTGTTCCGGCACCTGCAGCCAGGTTTCATGCAGATGCCGCCATTGGACGCCATTGGGCGCCGATGAACTAGTGGTGAAGACGGCACTCGACTGGCGGCGGCTGTGCTTGCCGCCACGCAACTGCGCCTCGACATAGAGGATGACGATCGTGTCGCCGTCCTGCCAGCCGGGCTTGATGTCCTCGATCGAGATGGCGAAGCTATCGTCGCACGTGGCGCGGCTGGAGCGGACATGGTCAACGACGGCCTTACGGTCGAGGACCTGGCCGGTTGGTGCGATCATCGTCAAGCCTTCCCCCATGGCGGCTTCGAAGCGGCCGAAATGCACTCTATCGGCGCGCGCAGCAACGAACCAGTCGGCGAAGAAGCGATGCAGGTCGATGACTTCGGCACTGGCCCGCGAAAACAGCTTGCCGTCCATCGTTTTCAAACCCGGCCCGCGTTGAGATTGTAGTGCATGATCGAGCCGTGGCGGCCGTGGCGGTCACGCTCCAGCGCATAGACATCGCCCTCGATGCCGGCGCCTTGCGCGATGACGGCAGCGATCCGTGCGCGGTCGTCGGCATCGAGCTCGATGTCCATGATGTTCGCATTTGCCAATGCATGCGCCTGGTTGCGGGCACCGACGATCACGGCGGCAACTCGCGGCTGCTCCAGCACCCATGCGCTGGCGATGGTGGCAATGTCGGCCCGATGGCGATCACCGACGGACTTGAGCGCCCGCAGCATTTGCTGGAACAGATCCCAGCCGCCGAAATCATCGATGATCAGCTTGTATTTGACCAGCGAGCGGTTTTCGAGCGGCGTGGTGGGTTCGGCCACGCCAAGCCATTTCTCACTGAGAAAGCCGCCGGCCACCGAGCCGTAGCAGAGGAAGCTGACGCCGTTTGTCTTCGCAACTGCGGCGAGGCTGTGCGCAGGCCGCTGGTCGAGCACCGAATATTGCAGCTGCTGGCTGACCACCGGGATGCCGGCGGCCAGGATTTCAGCGAGCCGGGGCGTGTCGAAATTGGTGGTGCCGAGATTGTGCACCTTGCCCTCGCACCGAAGCTCGTCCAGCCAACCCATCGCTTCGACGTAACGAGGCTGCGCATAGTCCCACCAGTGGAACTGCACGAGATCAAGCCGCTCGGTCTTCAGCCTGAGCAGCGACTGGTCGACGATGCCCCTGATATAGTTGCGGCTGATGGTGGCCAGCCGTTCGAGATCGGGCACCAGCTTGGTGTGCACCTTCATCCTGGCCGCTGCATCCAGGCCGCGCTCATCGGCCAGCCGCAGGCGGGCGGCGCCGATCAGTTCCTCGACGCCGGTGTAGATGTCGGCGCAGTCATAGGTCCAGATGCCGGCATCGAAGGTGGCGATGAGGTCGGCCACCGCCTGGTTGCCGTCGATGGCGCCATGGCCGCCGGCGAGTTGCCAGCCACCGCGAATGACGCGCGAGATCTTGTAGCCTGGGCCGAGCTCGAAGGTCTTAGCACTCATCCCTCGTTATTCTCCTTCGGCAGCGGCTCGGCCGTGGTTTCGGCATGGCTGAATCGCCGCTTGGCCAGCCTGACGATCCTGAGCCGACTGGAGCAATTGGGGTCGGGACAAGCGATCTCGGCGTCCGAGGTCATCCAGTCATTCTTCTGGGTCGGGCGCTGCTTTGCCGCAAGCAGCGGCAGCACGGCGGCAAGCGAATAGATCGAAAAGCCTTGCCCTGCCGGCATCGACAGCGTTTCGCCCTTGAGCTCGAAATAGTCGCCGGCCTTGGCGCCGCAATAGATCGGCTTGCCTTCGGGGACGATCGCCTCGACGCGAAGATCGAAGAGCTCGAAGCTGTCGTCGGTCATGTCAGGCCTCCACCACGATGAAGGTGATATCGCAGGCGCCGTTGCGGCGGATCGCCCCGCATGCGGCGGCGAACTGATCGCTCTCTTTGGCGCGCACCTGCGCCACCACGCTGCCGGCCAGCCAGCCGATCGGGAACAGAAGCCGCGCCCCTTGCCCGTAGAACAGGCCGATGTCGAAGATGGCATTGGGGTTGCCACCCCACATGTGCGGCGGCACGTAGGACAAGACGATATCGCCGGGCTGCGGCGTCAGCGTCGCGTTCTCCGCCGGCAGCGGCCGGGCATAGGCTTGGCCTTCGAGGTCGGCTGAGGGAACCGGACAGGAAATTTCAGGTCCAGTCCACATGGCGTGGATGCCTGGGACGACGCGTGGCGTGGCGAGATACGCCGTGAGAAAAGCGGCGTTTTCCGGCGCCTTCTCGGACAGTAACAGCGCCGTGACGGCAAGCTTCGAGCGTGGCTCGGTGATCCGGATAGAGGTCATGTCTGATCTTTCCCAGCCGCGGATTGCAGCTTGCTGCGCAGGAAGGTGAAGGGCCGGCTGATGTCGGCGACCAGCGCGTCGCGCGCCGCCCGTGCGTCCTGCGTGGCCAGCGCCTCGACAATGCGGCGGTGATACTGGGCGGTGTCGACCTCACCGGCTTCCGAAAAGGCGTAGATGGCGACGCGGATGCATGGCCCCGATTGCAGCCACAGGCTCTCGATCATCGGGATCAGTACGGCCGAGCCACAGGAGCGGTAAATCTCGAAATGAAAGCTCTGGTTGAGCGTCACTTCGCGGTCGACATCTTTCTTGTGCTTCAGCGCCCGCATCTCATCCCATTCGCCGAGAATGGTTTCGATTGTGGAGATCTGGCGCGGTCCCATGCGAGTGGCGGCAAGCGCGATCGCCTCGCCTTCGATCAGGATGCGGGCTCGCAAGAGATCGTCGAGGCGATCCAGCGTGATCGGCGGCACGCGCACCGAACGGTTGGGCAACGCCTCCAGCGCCTTTTCCGTGATCAGCCGCCCGAGCGCCTCGCGCACCGGCATCGTCGAGGTGACCAGCGCATCGGCCAGACCGCGGATGGTCAGCACCTGGCTTGGTTCGAACAGGCCGCCAATCAAGGCCCGTCGCAGTTCGGAATAGACGCGATCCTGCACCGTTTCGCGGCCCACCGGCGCAAGCTGGGCCGCGATCACCTCGTTGTTCCTTTCGATGGCAGTCTTCTGCATGGAATTCCGCTCTGGGCCGGTTTTCGGCTTGCGGAGGAAATTAAAGCCGAATAGCGTGATCAAAGCAAGTGTGATCACAAATCAAAATCGGAAGGCGACAACGCGCGTCTTCGGCCAGAGGGTTTGATGAGCGAGGCAACCAGACGGCAGGGGCGGGAGAGCCGTGCGCCGGTCCTGACGGCAAGGAACGTCGTCAGGCGGTTCGGCGGTCTCGTCGCCGTCAACGATGTCTCCTTCGATGTCAAAGCCGGAGAAATCCTTGGCCTGATTGGACCGAACGGTGCCGGCAAGACGACCATGTTCGATCTGCTGGCCGGCAGCATATTGCCGAACAGCGGCGATATCTTTCTCAACGGCACGCGCATCTCCGGTGAAGCCGCTCACCTGCGCATCGGTCGAGGGCTCGGCCGCACTTTTCAGATTCCACGACCGCTGCCCAACCTGACGCTGATCGAAAACATCATGCTGGCAGCGCAGGGGCAGACCGGTGAAAGGCTGCTCGCCAACTTCGTCACGCCTTGGCGAGTGGCGGCGCAGGAAAGAGCCGCCCGGACAAAGGCACTCGAACTGCTGGAGCTCGTCGCCCTCACCCACCTCGCGTATGAGCCGGCGCGTGTGCTGTCCGGCGGCCAGCGCAAGCTGCTCGAACTCGCCCGTGTCATGATGGCCGACCCGGCGATCATCCTGCTCGATGAACCGGCGGCTGGCGTCAACGCGACGCTCCTGGAGGTCATCATCGATCGGATCCACGACATCAATGCGCGAGGCATCACCTTCCTGCTGATCGAACACAATATCGACATGGTGGCGCGGCTCTGCCACCGCGTTCTGGTAATGGCGAGCGGTCAGTTGCTCAGCGAGGGCACGGCGGAAGCAGTCGCCCGCGATCCGCGCGTCATCGAAGCCTATCTGGGAGGCGCCGCATGAGCGAGACCGTCCTCGATGTCCGCAATCTCGAAGCCGGCTATGAACCCGGCATGCCGATCGTGCGCGGCGCTTCGATCACGGTCGGCAAGGGTGAGATCGTCGTCGTCCTCGGCCCCAACGGCGCCGGCAAGTCCACGTTCATCAAGGCGATCGCCGGCCTCGTCCCGATTACCGGCGGCACGGTTTTCCTGGACGGGAAGGACATCACCGCAGCACCCGCCCACACCATGGTGCGGCTTGGCCTTGCCTTCGTGCCGCAGACCGAAAACATCTTTCCGCTGATGTCGGTCGAGGACAATCTCAAAGTAGCCTGCGGCATCCTCGAGCGCCGGGAAATCCCCGCCCGCATCGAGGAGATGTATGCCGCCTTCCCCGACCTCGTCCGCCAGCGCCGCACCGCCGCCGGCAATCTGTCCGGCGGGCAACGGCAGATGCTCGCCGTCGCGAGGGCGCTGATCGTCCACCCCAAGGTACTGGTACTGGACGAGCCGTCGGCCGGCTTGTCGCCAAAATTCGTGTCGGTCGTGTTCGAGATGCTGGCCGGGATCCGCAGATCCGACGTCACCGTTCTGTTGGTCGAGCAGAACGCCAAGGCAGCGCTTGCCATCGGCGACCGCGCTTATGTCCTAGTCGAGGGCAAGGACCGGCATGAGGGCGTCGCCTCCGAATTGTGGAGCGATCCGGTCGTCGCCGAACTCTATCTCGGCCAGCGCCCCCAGCATCACAAGGGAGGCGCGGCATGAGCCTGCAATTCATCGTCGACGGATTGCTGACCGGCTCCATGATCGGCCTCGGCGCCATCGGCGTGACGCTCACCTATTCTATCCTGCGTTTCTCCAACTTCGCCCATGGCGACTTCATGGCCTGGGGAACCTATGCGACGCTGGCCGTGGTCAGCGCCATCGGCGCGACCTTCGGCAAGATGGCGCCGATCGGGCCACTGTCCTTCGGCTGGTCGCTGCTTGTCGCCCTGGTCGTCGGCATGGCGTTCACTGCCCTGCTGGCGCTCCTGCTCGACAAGGTGCTGTTCTCGCGGCTGCGCTCGCAAGGCCAGGCAATCATCGTCGTGATGGCGAGCTTCGGCGCCTCCATGGCGCTGCGCAGCCTGTTGGAGTTCACCTTCACCTCACGGCCGACCTATTTCAGCCGCGCGATCCAGATCGCCATGCCGATCGGCTTCGGCATCCGCATCACGCCTGACCAGATCGCCTTGCTGCTGCTGACCGCCGTGCTCGTGCTCGGCGTGCATCTGCTGATGACGCGCACGCAGACCGGCCGCTCGATGCAGGCGCTAAGCCAGAACGCGGCGCTGGCCCGCATTGTCGGCATCAACGTCGCCAAGGTGGTGCGCGTCACCTGGATCGTCGGCGGCTCGCTTGCCTGCGTGGCCGGCGTGATGATTGGCATTCTGGTGCAGATCCGACCGTTCATGGGCTTCGACATGCTGCTGCCGATGTTCGCCGCCGCCATTCTTGGCGGCATCGGCAGCATCCCGGGCGCGGTACTCGGCGGCCTGATTATCGGGCTCGCCGAAGCCGGCGCGGTGCAGTTGATCGGTGCCGAATGGCGCGCCGCCGTATCCTTCATCATCCTGATGGCGGTGCTGTTCGTGCGGCCGATCGGCCTTTTCGGAGTTGGGGAAAGATGATCGATCTCATCGGCTATGGCGCCTTCTTCCTGAGCACGGCGCTGATCTTCTCGCTGGTCACGCTGGGCCTCAATTTGCAATGGGGGCTGACGGGCCTATTCAACGTCGGCCTCGCCGGTTTCGTCGCCATCGGCGCCTACACATCGGCGCTGCTGACGACACCGGACGACCCCGCGCGCCTCGGCGGTTTCGGCCTGCCGATCCTTGTCGGCTGGGCCGGCGCCATGGTGGTGGGCGGCGTTGCCGCAGCCCTTACCGGCATAGCGACGCTGCGTCTGCGGTCCGACTATCTAGCGATCACCACGTTCGGTGTCGCGGTGGTCGTGCAACTGGTCGCACTCAACGCGCAGAAGCTGACCGGCGGGCCGTTCGGCATCGGTTTCATCCCGCGTCCCTTCGGCAGCCTCGCCGAAACTCCGCTGCTGTTCAATCTGTCGAACCTTGCTGTCGTCTCGGCTGTCACGCTGATCGCCTATCTGGCCTTGGAGCATCTGTCACGCAGCCCATGGGGCCGTGTGCTCAAGGCGCTGCGGGAGGACGAAAGAGCGGCGATTTCGCTCGGCAAGAGCGCTAGCTTCTACCGCGTCCAGGCCTTCGCCGTCGGCGGCGCTATCATGGCGCTGGCCGGCGCACTTCAGGCGCATTTCACCGGCTTCATCGCGCCGGACAATTATCTGCCGATCCTGACCTTCCAGGTCTGGGTGATGCTGATCGTCGGCGGCTCGGGCAGCAATCTCGGTGGCGTCGTCGGCAGCATCTTGGTCTGGGCGATCTGGGCTGGATCAGGCACGCTGACCAGCTTTCTCTTCCCGCCGGAGCAGCAGGCTCGCGCCGCCTCGCTGCAGATCGTCGCCATCGGCGTCATGCTCTGCGTCATCTTGCTGGTCCGGCCGAACGGACTGTTCGGCGACAGGCCAAAGCGGCCGCGCTTCGGCAAACGGGCGAAGCTGGCCGCTGCCAAGAGCGGCTCTGGCTCATGAATGCCGCGATCCGGCAGGACGCACATGGCACTTCGCTCTGGCATGCCGTCAGCCGCAGTCATCGCGAGCGGACTCCCCTGCATGGCGAGATCGATACCGACCTCGCCATTGTCGGCGGTGGTTTCTCCGGCCTTTCGACTGCGCTGCACGCCGCCGGGAAAGGACTTTCCGTGGCCGTTCTCGAAGCCGAAATCATTGCCTGGGGCGCGACCGGCCGGAATGCCGGTTTCGTCGTGCCGAACTTCGCCAAACTGGATCCGGACAGCATCCTTGCATATCTCGGCCCCAAACGGGGCGAGAGGCTGATCGATTTCGCCGCCAGCAGTGCCGACCTCGTGTTCGGCCTGATCCGACAGCATCGTATCGACTGCGACGCGGTGCAGAACGGATGGATCCAGCCGGCGCATTCGCCGGCCGCCCTGGAGAAGGTTAAATCCCGTGCCGGACAATGGGCGCGGCGCGGCCGACCCGCCGTCACCCTGGACCGGCGGGAAGTCGAAGCGCTGACCGGCGCGCGCGGCTATGTCGGTGGATGGATGGATCGTTCAGGCGGTGTGCTCAATCCAGTCGCCTATGCACGCGGATTGGCCGACGCGGCGGGAAGCGCCGGCGCGCGGATTTTCGAACGGACGCGTGTCACGTCGGTTGATCGAAGGGCCGATGGCTGGGCGCTTAAAACGCCAACCGGCACGGTGCGCGCGGCCAGGGTGCTGATCGCCACCAATGCCTATGGCGGATCGCTCAATCCGTTGCTTGAGCGGACTTATTTCCCGCTGAAAGTTTTCCAGATCGCGACGCGGCCCCTGCCGCGCGACATCCGCGCGCGTCTGCTTCCCGGTGGGCAAGGCGTCGGCGACACCAGACGCAATCTCTTCACCTTCCGCTTCGATGCCGACAACCGGCTGATCAGCGGCGGAATGCATATTCTGGGCGCCGGCGCCGATACGCGTGTGCCGCAAACGATCTGGCGGCGGCTTTCTACGCATCTGGATCTGCCCGATCTGCCCCCGCTCGCCTATGGCTGGTCGGGGATAGCTGCCGTCGAACCGGATTTCCTGCCGCACCTCCTGGACCTCGGCCCCGGCCTGATCGCCGGCCGTGCCTGCAATGGACGCGGCATCGCCATGACGACGGCGATGGGCAAGGTACTGGCCGATTGGGGCGCTGGAACCGACGCCCGCGACCTGCCGCTGCCGTTCGCGCCGCCGGCGCGGATCCCGTTCCACGCCCTGCTGCGGCATGCGCCCAAAATGCTGCTCGGCTGGAGCATGCTGCGCGACCGGATGGACGAGAAGGCCTAGACCGAACCGTGCCTGCCGCGGGACCAATGCGCTTGCCGCGGTCGTGTGTTGCGCCGGCACGCCCCTTGGCCGCGACCGCCGCTGGCGACAGCTGCGCGGTCGAAGGAAGGCGAACGCGCCAAAAGTTTGATGCCTCATAAATTATCCAAAAGCCGTGTCTATTATCCCATACTGTCCCTAAGCACCCGCAATTCGGGCCGAGGCGCGACCCAGAAAGCTCGAAAAGCTTCCAAGAACCCAGGAAAATTGGACGCCGCATCGGACACTAAAGCCCACGGATACCGCAGCGAACGTCCGCGATAGTGCGGCCAACATCGTCAGCAGAAGGGTGTCCTAATAGGGCTGTCGGCGGCTCCGTCGTGAGAACGAAAAAAGAAGAGAAGCAGAACTTTCGTGTGCGATTTTTGCACACGGTCTCCCGCAACTATCTGATATTACTTACCTATCTTCCCAGTCCATCATTGGTGCTATGGCAACTCTATGCTCTTGATTTTTCAGCATTTTTTTCTTTAACACATCAAATTCTTAGCTCGTAGCGGACCCACCCGAATTTACGCCAGGATACGACCCTTTTCGCCACGTTTCGATCTCTCAGTGCACACGGAGCGCACACGAAAAAATGGCCACCTACACCAAGCTCTCGTCCGGTTCCTGGCGCGTGCAGGTCCGCCGCAGCTATGTCAGCGAGACCTTCCTGCGCCGTGACGACGCATGCCGCTGGGCGACCGAAACCGAACGCCAAATAGATCGCGGAGAGACGCCGACCAAGTCCCGCATTGCGCGGCTTAAGACCTTCGGCGAGCTCATTGACGACCTCCATATCGACCACATGTGCGATGTAGGCAAGTCTCCTCGCCGCTCTAAGGCCGCGGCCCTTGCTATGCTCCAACGACACCTGGGGAAGTGCAACATCGCGGCTCTCGATCGCGAACGACTCATTCGTCTTGGGCGTGACCGGATCGGCGGCTTCCAGACAAATCTTTCGAAGCCGCCTTTCAGTTGCCGTCTTCATCCACGTTGCAGCGGCCCCTCTTGGGCTATCTTCCCGCCTGTTTGTCCAATCGCAGGCGGTTGCCGGCCTCGGGACACCGACGCGCGGAACCGGCTGCCCAACGTCTTTCGAATTCGATCAAAGGAGAGATTGACGAATGACGTTCATTCATCGCGATGCGCCGCTCCTGCCGACCGAACTTGCGCCGCGGTGCTATGTTCCTGGCGACTGAGTTGCGAATCCTGCCGATCGTCAGAGTGCGGTAACCGATACGCCAACCGGCGAAGGCGAGACATAGCCCTATCCTTTTCGAGGGCAATTGAAATCTGATCGGGGTCGGTGACGCCCCGATCGAAAAGGCTCATCACTCTACCCGCCACTTGTTCGCGATGATCGATGCGAACGATCTCATGCTTCGCGCAGAAATCGATCACAACATTTGTCAAAAAGGTGACATGAGTGCAGTCCGCCGCCCCTTTTTTTATCATCCCGGCTGCCCTGTTCAACTTGCGCTCCGACTATCGAGCGGCCAAACCTTCCCTGCAAAACCGGTGCCGGCACTGCTGATCCGAAACGAGACATGCAAGACGGGCCAACGGTGCTCAGTTCATCCCAGCGTACCTTTTTGGGTGTACTGATACACGCATGATATGTCCGGCATACCTCCTTCTGCGGGCGCATTGGATTTCGGACGGGCGTATGATGCCCGTAGCCGGCGTCTTTTATGCCACCCACGCCTCCGCCGGTTAGGCCCGGCCTGGGTATACCCCCCGCCGGCCGGGCCGCCGCCGCTGCCGTCGTATCCTTACGTTCGGCCGATGGGACGTCTAAAAAAGGAATCGAAGCCGAATGCACTTCTCGAGATTCGTTCCGGTTGTCGCCTTATCGGCAGTCATTGTCTTCCAAGCTGGCGTCGCTTCGCATTGGAGAGGAACGGGGATCGTATCGGCGCGGACCCTTCTCCCCGTGTCAGACGGGAATGATTGGCCCGACGCCACAAACACGGGTATGCCCGCAGGAACTGTCCCGACTATCTACACAGGACCGAACGTCATTACCGTCGCCGGGACAGTGATCGAGAACAAGATCATCAATACCTACATTGAGGTGAGGGCCAAGAGCGTCACGATCCGTAACAGCCGAATAGATTTCGACGGGTGGCATCCGATCTATGCCTACGAGGGTGCCGATGGCCTAACGGTCGAACGCTGCACGATTACAGGTCAGGGTAAGACCGGCGGCTCCTACGGCATCGACACCAGTGACATATCTGGCTCGACGCTGATCGGGAACAACATCGCTGGCTACGAGAACGGTATCACGCCGGGATCAAATGCGGTCATAAAGGGTAATTATATCCATGACCTGCAAGCAGGCGGCGCTGACCCGCACTATGACGGCATCCAACTGGGCGGGCATCCAAAGGTGCAAGCCAATGTTCTGATTGAGAACAACACGATCATCGGACGTGACAATGCCGACGTGTGGATCACCAACGACTTCGGCTCGATAAATGGAATCAAGGTCAACCACAATCAACTATTAGGCAAAGCGTCGGGAACTGGCCCCAACGTCTCGCTGCCCGTGTTCACGGTTTATGTCGACGGGGCGAAGCCAAACGGCACAATATCTGGGATAACAATCACAAACAACGTTATCCAGCGCGGCGTTTATGGCTTTATTGACATTGACAGCGCCAGCAATGTCACAGGATCCGGTAACGTAGACCCGTTTGACAGCCCTATCTGATTGCATCTGACTGCGCGACCACAATCTTCTTGACGGTGTTTCGCCGATTGTTTCGGTTGCGAAACCCCGCACCTCGCCGGCCGACGGTTTCGGTGAGCGTTCCACCCAGCGCCGCAAATAATCGTGAGGCCGATTTGCGACATCCAGCACAAGGATCGCGGGGGGCCAGGAAATCTCTTGCCCAATCCCAATGATCGTCCAGGGCGCCTAGTGACATGACAGTGGCTGGCTTTGGTGCGCAAGGCTTGCAAGCTCTGAGGGGTCGTCGCCGTTCGGCCAATGGCCAAGCCCATTTGCTCCTGAGTTAAGGTCGACGAATGGGAGGGTATGACAGCCTAGGCTGAAGGCTAACACATCCTTTTGGCTGTCTTATCCGGTGATCGCCTCTGAAGCAGGCAACACAATTATCCGAATTCACTAAGGGCTCGGTGCCGACAGGCTACTAGAATACGCGTCATGCGGGCCGGCGAGACATCTTTGCCGCGGGCATCCATTATTTTCGAGATCAGTGCCCACCGTGGAGCTTGCGACCGAATTATGGAGAGGGCTGCGTCATGCCGGACCGGATCGTAAGTTTCGTCATGAGCGGAGGCGTGGGTTCCAGGCTGTGGCCTCTTTCGCGGGAGGATAACCCCAAGCAATTTCATGATCTTTCCGGCGACGGGTCGATGCTTGTGAAAACTGTGCGACGCCTGAAGGCGCGACCGAGTGGCGATACTCCGATCCATCTGATCGCATCGGAGAGACACGCCGATCGAATTCTTTCCGACATTGTTCCACTGGGTTTGAATGGCGGCAGACCGGTTTTCGAGCCCGTCGGCCGCAACACCGCTGCGGCGGTTGCCCTGGCCACGCTGATAACTATTTTCGACTACGACCACGACACGCTTCTGCTTGTGGTCCCCTCGGATCACGAGATATCGACCGAACTCAAATTCTGGGAAACTGTCGAGTCAGGCAGATTCGCTGCCGAGCGCGGCGACATCGTCGTATTCGGGATCAAGCCGACACACCCCGAAACCGGATACGGGTACATCGAGGTGGCGGCAGAAGGTGGCGTAGTGGCTGCGGCGTCGCGTTTCGTGGAAAAGCCTGACGCCGAAACGGCTCAACATTACCTGTCGTCGGGGCGATTTTATTGGAATGCCGGTATTTTCCTTTTTCGTGCCGAAACCATGCGGCGGGCGCTCCTCGAATTTCGGCCGGATATCTGGGAGACGGCCGAGAGAGCTTTTCGAGGCGCGCGGACCGATGTGTCGGGAACCTATATGCCCCGGAGCTTGTATGAAGCCATTCCTTCTGTCTCGATCGACTACGCAGTGGTGGAGAAGACGCGCGAGATCACCATGGTCGCGGCTACTTTCGGCTGGAGCGATCTTGGGTCATGGCAATCACTGCTCGATGCGAGCCCAACCGACCGCGATGGCAATGTCATGGTGGGCGATGTCGTCGCGATGGATTGCGACAGTTGTTATCTGAGAAGCCAAGGCAGGCTGCTGACTGTCATCGGGATGAAAGATGCGGCGGTGGTGGCAACTGCCGACGCAGTGTTTGTTGCCCCCGTCAGTCATAGCCAGAACGTCAGGAAGGTTGTCGAGCAGTTGGAGAAGAGCGGACGCCTCGAGACGAAGCTCACACCCTCGGAAGATCGCGTCATCATCAGCGGATCATGGCGCAAGCGCGTCAAGCACTGGCTATTTGATGAAACCCTCCCGCTGTGGTCCACGACGGGGGTCGACTATGTGCACGGCGGCTTCCATGAGGCACTGAGTTTCGATGGCAGGCCGCTTGGTAAGCCTAAGCGAATGCGGACCATGGCGCGCCAAATCTACGCTTTCGCAGTGGCCAAGGAACGCGGTTGGATGGGACCTGCCGACAAACTTATTGATCACGGCATCAACTTCATAGCCAGACACGGTCGCACCAACCGCGGTGGATGGGTTCGCGCCCTTCAGCCCGACGGAAGTGTGAGCGACCCGGAAGAGGACACCTACGACCATTCGTGCGTGTTGCTAGCGCTTGCCCACGCGCATCGATGCAGCCACCCGGAGGCCTTGCGGCTCGCCGAAGAGACACTTCATTTCGTTGACACTCACCTGGAAGACGCCAGCTTAAACGGCTTCCTCGAGACCCCGGGCTCGAAAACTGTGCGGTACTCGAATCCTCATATGCACATGCTGGAAGCTTTTCTCGCTTGGTACAACGTCACGGGAGAGCGGTCGCATTTGCGCAGAGCCGCACGCATCATCGATCTCTGCCGCTGTCATTTCTTCGACGCGGAGAGTTGGACTCTCGGGGAGCGTTTCGACCTCGACTGGCAACCTTTACCGGGCAACGACGGCCAGTGGACGGAGCCCGGACATCATTTCGAATGGGCATCCCTGCTGGTGGAGTTTTCGCTGTTAAGCGGTCAGAAAGACTTAGTGCCGCTCGCGAGAAAACTCTACTCCTCGGCAATATCAAGTGGATTGAACCGGGCTACTGGTCTGGCTTATGCGGCTGTGTCGCGAAATGGAAATCCTCTTGATCGCATTTCGCGCAGTTGGCCACAATGCGAGGCGGTGAAAGCGGCCTGCGCGCTCGACGGCGTCGGCGGACCAGACTTAAAGCCTGAGATAGAAGCCCGCGTTGCCCGCCTGTTCAGGTGGCATATCGATCCCGCGCCAGTAGGCCTGTGGATCGACAGGATTGATGAAAGGGGGCGAGCGGCTGCGACCGAGGTCCCGGCAAGTATCTTCTACCACCTGGTAACTGCGTTGATCCAGTATCTCGACAAGACGGAGGGGCTAGTCGAGGCATTCGCGAAGCCGGAAACCGACAACACCGGTCTCGCACGGGTTTACGCCTGACCTTACGTGATCGTCATAGCGATGCGCCGGTCGACGCTGCGCAAATTCGGATGCCGTCCGTCAGAAGCGGCATCGTTGGTGTGATAAGTTGGCACTGAGGGATGTGAGATGAGCGCGGGTGCCTGGACATCGAACGGTCGGCGGCGCGCTAATGGGCGTGTTATCGTCTGCGGGAATGAAAAGGGCGGCTCCGGCAAGACCACGACCGCGATGCACATTGCAATCGCCTTGATCGATTCAGGTCACAGCGTTGCGACGGTTGATCTTGACGAACGCCAGCTTTCGCTAACACGCTACGTCGACAACCGTCGTCGCTGGGCCCGGTTTAAGGGAATCACCCTGCCTGTGCCACATCATTTTCATGTGTCGCCTGCCGCACGGGCAGCAGCCGCAGATGTCAACAGCGTTCTGGTGAGAGAGCTCAAGGAAGGTATCGCCTCAATTGCGGCCAGCCACGATTTCGTTGTCATCGACACGCCCGGCGCGAACACGTTCCTCAGTCGACTGGCCCACCGTATGGCAGACACGCTGATTTCACCGATGAACGATTCGTTCGTCGATTTCGACGTGCTCGCCAGGGTTGACCCGCTCTCCCATGAGATCCTGGGATACTCGCAGTACGCCTTGGTGGTGCTAGATGCCCGGAGGAGCCGCCTGCATTCAGAGGACGCAAGCCTTGATTGGGTCGTGGTCCGCAACCGTATGTCCATGCTTGCGTCTCGCAACGAGCGCAAAATTGACAGTTCCCTGCGCCAACTTGCAGTAGATCTAGGCTTTCGGGTCACTGCCGGCATTTCCGAGCGCGTCGCCTTTCGCGAGTTCTTTACCATCGGGGTTACCGCGCTGGACGATTTCGAGAACCAGGTGCTTCGAACCGAGCCGACGATGTCGCACCTGATGGCACGGCAGGAAATCCGGGGACTCCTCAAGGCCCTCCACTTCCCACTGGACGAGTCGAATCGGATGAAGGCAGATGCTCGGCGCAGGCAAGCCGCGAGCGTGAGCCGCCCGATCGCACTGCCCGATGTCTTTGCCAAGTGTTAGGCTGCGCGATCCAGCCATGATAACGTCGCTTTGCCCATTTATGCCGGTCAGATCACTCCAGCAGGTCGCGCCAGCCCTGCGCTAGGCGAGCAAGCTCCCGCCATCCTACGAGCGCCGCTTGCCTTGCGCCACCCGGCACAAACGTCCCTTGCCCGCTCCGGCTGATCGTCGCGTCGGCTATCACCTTCGAAAGCAGACCTTCAACAAAGGGTCAGCCTTGAAACCGATTTGCTGACCAAAGGAATCTTCAGTCATTATCGCTACGGGTCTGCAATGTTGTGAGCAAATACAGTGGAATGAAATTTCGCGCCCCGAGCGCCTGTTCTACGGAGGCACGTCGCGGCGGAGACGGACCGCCCTGCATCGGTCGCATCGACCAATTGCAACCGCCGGGCTTCCGGTCCAATTGACCAAGCGGTCGGCTTTCCGGCACGCCGACACGAGTTAAGCATCGGTGCCGCCATTCATGAAGTCATTGAATTATCGGCGCGCTAAAGCCAGAGGCGGGGCAATTTGGTAGCCCCGGGGTCGGCTAACTCTACCGCTTTTTAACTAACTCTAATGGTGCAGATTCTTAATGCGGAGTTATCCACAACTTCGTAAGATACAGCTGCAGGTTGGGGTTTGTGGACGGAAGCCGTGGTGGGGATCATCCTGCGGGATGATATGGATTAAAGATCTGTCTTCCTGGCACTTCTAGCCGAGCAGTTGGTGCGGTGGGTCGTAGGGCCCGGATAACGTATGGAGACAACAACAGCCGAACAAGTAAAATGGAGTAGGTACGATGAATCGACCTCTACCTGGCGGGCATTGGGGTAAGTCTATAGAGGTGGACCAGAACGATCCCGCGCTGTGTCTTGGCGGGACTAGTCGGGCAGAAACTGAAGAAGATCATCGCGGCGACAGCCTGGTCGTCATCGTTGATCAGCGAATCCTCGAACGGGAGTGTCTGGCCAGTAGCCTTCTCTCTCTTGATCCGGTCGTACAGGTGAGAGCGGTTGGGTCTTTCTTGGAATTGCAGGACTTGCAGGTCGAGGCCTCGGCGATCCTAGCCATCCTTAACGGTAAAAAAATAACCGACCCGATCGTGCGATCCGAACTGCAAGAGTTCATAGCATTGGTCGGCGGCGTCCCAGTCATTATCGTGGCGGATTCAGAGGCTCCGGCCGACATTTTGACGGCGCTGGAAAGCGGCGCCCGCGGTTACATTCCGACTAACGTTTCGGTGAAGGTGGCGGCAGAGGCGATCAGCCTCGCTCGGGCGGGCGGTATCTTCGTGCCGGCCAACGCCGTACTTGCTCTTCGAGAAACAATCCGTGCAACAGAGAGTTCGCCTAAACCACTAACTGGCGTGTTTACGAGCAAAGAAGCTGCGGTCGTCGAAGCTTTGCGCAAAGGCAAGGCGAACAAGATCATCGCGTACGAGCTCAATCTCTGCGAGAGCACCGTCAAGGTTCATATCCGTAATATCATGAAGAAACTCAAGGCGACGAACCGAACCGAGGTCGCTTACAAACTCAGAGATCTGATGTAGCAGTTTTCCGCAAATCTGCGTCAAGTGCCTGAACGCTGACCCAGCCGAGCAATATCGGCTGGTCAGCTCAGCGCTCAAAGATACCGCCAGATCACGTGCCCCGATGCGGACCCCGCGCAATACGCGATCGGCCGAAATTCATCTGACGTTTCGGAAATCGCTATCGTGCCTAAAGCTGCGTTTGCCCTGTTATCGCCGGGCGGACGGTTTGCGGCAAGGCGCTAACTGGAAGCTGGCGGTGCTGCGTATCGGCGATCTGCATCGCGAGTGGCAATTCAGACCGCCGAAAGACGATGGATGTTCCAAGCAGGGTCAATCCCGCTAACGCTCCAAGTCCGAACCATACAGCCAAGATATACAACATGACCTGCATTGCATCTGTCCTGAGCCATGAGCCATGAAGCTGAGACGAATGTCATTCTCGCAATTTGGTTCGCAGTTAGGAACCTGTCCATTGTATGGGATTGGGAACTGTCTTACCTCAAAAGTTGGTTGGATGGGTCAAACTCAGCCCGAGACTGACTTTGGCCGATCTATGAAAGCCGCTCGAGATCAGCTATGGCGATTGGTGGGAGTGAACATCGGGGGCCGATGATAATAGCCCTTGCCACCACTGGGCGTGTTTTAATGCCAGCATACCGTAGGGCTCTCCCGATGTAGTGATGAACCATCGGCATCAGAATCGGCTGATGCTCGTAGAGTTTCCCTTCGACTGAATAAAGCAGCACTCGATTCTTCGCCTGCCGATCCAGCATCGATCGGTGCCAACCCTGAAGTGAGACGTCGGCGATCTTCAGCTGACATGTCTCCTTAGTCGCGTAGAACCATTGAGGGTCGGTGTTCGGCTCCGATAAAGTGAAGGCAAATCCGTTGGCGCGGAGCAGCGCAGCGATGTCTTCGTTCGCCGGATGGTCCGCTGTGACGCTTTGACCAATACCACCGCCAAGCACCTTGAGGCTGACGCTCAGGGCCAGCAAAAGGCCGAAGGCAAAGCTAAGCGTGAATCTGTTCATCGGGCCGCAAAGCTCCGGCATAGATCGCCATCACCGCGAGGTTCGTCGTCCATTCCGCCAGCAAGATGCCTACCCTTCCGTGGATGATGTCATAGTAAGCCGGCATAAGACCTATGAGGCTAATCCGGGCCAGGTTGATAGCCACTGTCGTAAGACACGCGGCGACTACGGCGCGAACGACCGGCCTCGACCAATTCAGACCATAAAACTTCACGATCATCACGCCGCAAAGAAGAGCCAGCGAGAGGTTCGTGAGCGACGAGCAGGCCGGCAGGAGGAAAACTACGCCGGAACCGTCCGCGAACGGCACTGTATTGCCCGCTGCGCCCGTGCCAACGATCCAGCCCACCATTCTTGCATCGATTGCAAGGATGGGGCCTCCGAATACCGCAAAGGCCATCCGGGCCCAAAACATCGGAACCGTTATGGCTCCCAACACGACCGCGGCCCTGCGCATCGGCCCCTCGCGCGACGTCAGCGCCAGATAGGCGGCCACGCCAGCCAGTGCCAACCAGCTCAGTTGAGGCAAGGGAACCAGGAATGCAAAGCCCGCCAAGCCGGCGATGTAGAAATCCGATCGGTGAGCACGCTCAGGCTCGGAATCCAAAAATAGCCAGAAGGTTACGACCAGCGCCAGCCAAACCACGAGGCTGACGCCGAACATTTCCAGCAGCGCCGAAATCGGACCGTCACGGGCAAGCGCCTCCGCGACGCGATCGCTTGCTCCGTTTGCAAATCCCGTGGCAACCACCCCGCAGTAGATTTGCCTGCGTAAGACATTCATGTGGGCTGTGGCTCAGCGGCCATCAGTCGGGGCCGTGCCGATCATTTGCCACGCTGCCAACGGCGATACCACACATAGCCGCCAAAGGCAGCCAGCGCCGGAAAGCCAATGCCGATCACAGGACCGGGAGCGGATCGGCTCGTATCTCCACCCCGATCGCCTGACGGGTACCATGATGCCAGCGCATGACCTGGAAGCGTGTCCCAGAACGTAAAAAATAATGCTATTGCGGCAGGTGCGATAAACCTTGTCATTGCTTTCCCCCATTCCCGTAATCGCAAGCATATTTTAACAAGGATCATTGTCATCCGAGAAAACTCGTAGGCTCCCGAACGAAAGAGGTAGAGCGACGTAATAAATTTGATTTCGCACGCTCATCGCGTCAGCGACCGCGAGAGGGCGCAAAATGGCCCTGCCGTGAACGTGCTCGAGAAATACGAACCCGCCAATCGCTCAGTAATAGCCGCCATCGTGTCCATATCGGCATTTGTTCAGGACAATCCCCAGGAGGTTTGTCTCGCCTACCAGTTCCTGTTCACAACAGCGGATCTTTGCCATAGTGGTCGTTCCGGCGCCTACTACAAGCAACGTACAGTCAATGTTGGGCAGGAACGCCAGAACGTCGTCGCTGCCAAGAACTGCAGGCAGGTCGACGATAACCACCGCGGGGCAAAGCTTGTCATGGAGTTGTATCATTGCCGTGCGAGCGGATTGGCTTTGAAGTAGCTCGGCCGAACGGGTCACCCCGTGCGAACTGGCGCTCACGGCAAGATTTTCACCATAGCGCACGAAGGTGCTTTTGATCGAAGATCGCCCTTGCAAAAAACTCTCAGTAGCTCGGGCCATGCCGAGACCCAATATCGAACTGATCTGAGGCTGCCGAAGATTCAGATCTAGAAGAACGACCCTGCAACTCTGCAGATTCGCGAGGCTGAACGCCAAGTTGGCGGCCACGATTGACTTTCCGGTTTCGGGCTCCGGTGAGGTTATCGCTACAGTGGTCCAGTTGTTGACATTGAGACACCTGAGGACCTTGGTACGCAATACATCAAAGCTGGCTTGAGCAGGTTCCCCGGGCGCGAATGTGACGAGCCGGGCCTCGCGGGCCCTATCGCCATCGAGTTCCACACGTTCCAGTCCCGCCCAATGCTCGTCAACCGATACCATGGATTGCCGTGCGACGACTTCCAAGGCCGCATGCGCCGCGGGCTGGAGTTTCACCTTTGCCGGCATGTTCTGGTCTCCTGCGGCACGTATCCGTTCCTTGATGTGGGGCCGTTGGCTACTTCGAGGTCGCACTGTTTGCCCCGAAACTTGCGGGCGGGTGAAAATCTACAAGCAGGAAGATCGGACTACTGCCCACAAGCAGTATAAGGGCGGCTACGCCCAGACGCATCCTACGCGCAGGTTTCAGGCTATCGGCCGCAATATAGGGGATGGTGACAAAAGGCTGCCCCCGGAACACGGCTGCAAGATCGGCAGGACGGCGAATGGTTGGGAAGAAGATTTCCGTGAGCGCGAAGATGCCGAAGCTCAATCCGATGCCTGCCCCGAAACTTCCAAGGACGATCGCCTGCCGTTTGGGCCAGACACGTTTGTCCGGTGGGGTCGCCGGCTCGATAAGCGACAGCTTTTGGCCAACTGCTTCCTTTTCGATACGCTGTCCGGTCGATGCGTCCGCCAACCTGGCGACTGCCTCGTTGTAGTGCGTCTGCACGGCCTCGTAATTCTGCTCGAGCGCGCGCAGTTTGGTAGTGTTCATTTCTGTGTCAGCGATCGATCGCGTCAGGTCGTCAAGCAGCGGTCCAATGGATTCCTTCTCCTGCGCAATCAAGGAGAGCTGACCCTCAGTGTCGGCCAACTGCAGGCGAAGCTCGGGGGACATCCCGGCGGCGCGTGGGGCATCCATTGCGGTCTTGCCCTTTTCGGAGATGCGTTTCTCGAGATCGGCGACCCGTGTCCGCAACGCCACAAGGTTCGCACTGCCATCCTTGAAGATCGTCTCCTGCTCCGCAAGCGAACGCCGCAACTCGGTCAGTTGCTGATCGTCAGCCGCTGCTCCCTGCCCCCCCGAAGCCGATATCTGTTGAATCATCGAACGCTTTTGCTGAAGGGATATGATCTCGCGTTGAATTTGACCCAGCCTCTCTTCGTAGGCTCTCTGCTGCATGCGGCGAAACTCGAGGCTGTCAGGCAGAGCCTCCCTATGCTCCAGTTTGAAGCTCAGGATCGCTTCTTGGGCGTCCTTCAGCGCGGCGTCCAGGCGTTCCACCTCGCGCTTGAAGAATTCGTGCGTGTCGTCGGCCACAGCCTTGCGCTCGCGCCCGTTCGCTTCGAGCATGGCGTTTGCGTAAGCATTGGCGACATCAGCGGCGAGAATGGGGTCGGCTGCGTCGAATGAAATCGTAAAGGCAATAGCCCCGCCGCTGCCGCTACCCAGATTATTCAGGACAACCGGCTCGATCTTGGTTCTTGCAAGCATTTGTGCAACGACATCGTCGTCGGAGACATCAGCCTTGGGAAAGATCGCAAACTTCTCGGCCAGACCGAGCAAACTGGCCCTTGTCGTGAGTTGCTGCTCAAGAACTTGCAGCCGCTGAATGGGATCCGCTGTGACCGATGAACGGGCAAGTTCTGTTGATATACGAGGCGAGTCGACCAGAATTTTGGCCACCGACCGGTATATCGGTTGAAGCAAGAGCGCGGCCGCGAATCCGGCAACCGTCGCCATCACGATCGGGATGATCAGGTAGCGCAGCCGCTGGACATAGAGCGAGGCGTAAAAACGGAAATCTTGGCTGTTCATCAAATCGACTCGCCGTCAAAGATCCTTTGCATATGTCGACGGCGAAACAACAGCGCCGGCACACTCGTTGCGTGCCAGCCAGATTCGCGTAGCGATCCCATCGGTGGAAGCACTTCCTAAGGTCGAGTTAAGCTATGAAGTATCCTTCTTTCGACGATGGACCTTCTCCTTTTGGCCGTCGCCTCGGTCCTATTCTTGCGTTCACTCGGTTTCGCTCGGGACCTATTCTTGGCTGCTAGGAATGCCAGTGCAACGATCCGCTCGAGAGCGCACGCGTCGAGGAGGAAGAGTGTCTTCAAACCCAATTGCCCGCCTTCGCCATGGAAGGTTTGCGGCGGCCCTGCTCGCCGGCGCCGCGCCCATGTTCTTTGCTGCTGGCGCTCAGGCCGACGACTATCGGCTCGCCGCGCAAACGAAGATCCACATCTCGATCATCCAGTGGAACCCCTCGAAGGGTGAGTACCAGCGCTGGGAAGCTCTCAGCGGCGATTTTCTTGTGTCCAGCCAGGGCACGATAGGGGTACCCGTCGTCGGTTCGCTCGATGTGAGCGGCAAAACGAGCGCCGAGGTTGCCGCCCAGATATCGGCGGCGCTCCACGACAAGATGGGCCTGATCTCCCCCCCAGATGTATCGATCGAAATAGCCCAGTATCCATCGATCTACGTCGTCGGAGCGGTCACCACGCCTGGCGCGTATCAATTCAGGCCGGATTTGACCGTATTGCAGGCAGTGGCCTTGGCCGGCGGGCGCTATCGACCTCCGCCGGAAAAGGCAGGACAGAGCGATATCAGCCTGCTTGGCGAACTGACCACGATCCACACCAAACAGTTGCGGCTGCTCGGCCGTATCGCCAGGCTGCAAGCCGAACTGGGCGGAGACGCCGAAATCCACTTTCCGGCCGAATTGACGGGCGCCGGTGCTCGCGACCTTGTCGACCAGATAATGGCACTGGAAGGTACCCTCTTCACGGCACGTGCCAATGAGAAGACGCGGCAGGTGGACAAACTCTCCGACCTACGTGACATGTATACGCGCGAACTGGATATGTTGGCGACCAAGAGCAAGGACACCGGTGAGGAAATCACCCAGACCGAGACAGAGGTCGCCAAGATCACCAAGCTTGTCGAGCAGGGCATAGTACTGTCATCTCGATGGTCAGAACTGAGGCGTGTGCTCGGACAGATGCGGGCCGATCATGCACAAGGAGACATCGACGCGATGCGCGCGCGGCAAGGTCTGAGCGAGACGACGCGCCAGGAATTCAGCGTTAGCGACCAACGCCAGACGGAGGTTGCGACACAATTGCGAGACGCGCTGAGCGAGCTCGCGGAAGTGAGATCGCGGGAATATACGATTCGCCAACTCCTGTTGGCAGCCAGCACCGTCGTACCGGGGGCCACGTCCGAGGGCAGTTCCGACCTGAAACTGGTCATCATCCGGCAAGATCGGCAGGGGCCAAAAGAGATGAACGCGTCAGAAACCACGTCGCTTGTGCCCGGCGACGTGGTCAAGGTGTATGTGGCCACCTCGATGCAGGACATCGTCGACCCGGCTACGTCCCAGCAGAGAACCACCACGCGGCCTGGCGGAGAAACACAATAGCAGTATGAATCGGTAGATTGGCTGCGAGACTACTGGGCGGTTAGCGCCGCCCAAAGAGCTGCCCGATGTGTCGGCCCCGTGCCCACGCGGACTCCCTCCCCCAAAACCACAGCCGTTTGGAACATCGCTGACAAGAGAAAGCCGTGATGGCGCCGGTAGTACTGGACTCGGTTGCGCGTCAACAGCGCAGACAGGGATGGGTTGGTTCCAGATTCTCCACCGATGTGGATCACTTCTGCTCCCGAGACATATGCGATTGACAACCCAACGGCGCGGACTCTTCGCATATAGTCGACTTCCTCGCTGTAAAGAAAGAATGACTCGTCCCAGTCTCCCACGAGCTTGCGCACGCGCGCCGAGATTGCCATTGCCGAGCCTTCAGCCCAATCAGCGAATCCATCGGCCGTGTATCGCGTTGGATCGCTGATCTTCTCGCCTGTTCCGATCCAAGTCCCAAGTTTCCCTCCCACAACCGCATCCGTCCATGCCGTCTTCAGTGACGGCTCGCGTCGAAGAGAAAGCGTGAGCCTGCCGTCCTCATCAAGGATCTTTGGCACGGCCACGCCTACGGTGGGATCCAGCAGCCGATTCATAAGCAATCGGGCCGCACCGGGCAGCAGCCGCACATCAGGGTTCAACACGAGCAGGGTTGAGTCTTTTCCAACCGTCGCGACAGCCGCGTTGATGCCGCCGGCGTAACCCGAATTCCACCCAACGTTTATAACTCTCGGTCGGACGGGATGAGAGAGTGCTATGGCAACGCTATCGTCGCTGGACGCATTGTCCGCAATGACGACTTCAAAATCCTGGATTCCGTCGAGTCCTGTCTGAAGCGAATCGAGGAATGCTTTCAGATGCCGGCGACTGTTGTACGTCACCGTTACCACGGACACGCGCGCACCTCCTGGCTGCGACATTTCTTCGTCGCGACCGGTTCCCGCCACGGCTTCGTTCCCGATCTCTTTCACGTCTTCGATTCCATCAAAAATCGCGTCGCTTGACGCAATGATTGTTCATCCGTCCCGCCCGGTGGAAACGTGGCGAATATGTCACGTCTCCTGGAGCCCATCTCGAGCCACGCCGGGGACGATACCGCGGAATAGGCATCCGTCTCCGCCGACTCGCTTTGGGCGGGTTTCGCATCAAGGATCCAAACGCCACTTCCCAGAAGAAATAGAGCTAGAACATAAGTGCTGTTCCAGAAATGAACCGTCCATCCGATGAGGAACAGGAACCCCAGTGTGATGAGGTAGGCTGTTCGAAAACGATCGAGCCTCTCGTCAATATTTCTTCTGAGAGCCGTGGCGATGGCGGTCGAGAATCCTGCCAGCAGCAAGAAGATCGGGGCAGCGAAGCCAAAACGCATTGCCTCAAGAAGCCAGAAATTGTCTATGGTGCCGTTCGGCATCCATCCTGGGCGATCCCAATCGTTCATTCCGATCCCGAAAATGGGGTGGCTCAGCGCGGTCGCGGACCCATATTCCCAGATCAAACGTCGATACCAATATGTTTGGGAGTCGAGCACAATCATTTGTGTCACGATCGTGATTGCCGATCGATTGGAGACAATCTCAGCCGCGACGATCAGCAAGAGCGCCGCTCCGATAAGCAATTTCCAACGATGTCTATTTCCTCGGAGCAAAGTGTTCCAAAAAATCAGAAAGATTTGCACGGCCATGCCTGCGATTGGCCCGCTCGATAGAGAGGTTGCCGCTGTCACAACGACCAGTGCGACCTTGAAATTCCGGTGAGCTGCAGTTTTCTTGTAGCCAAGAACAAGGTAAGTGAGGGCCACAGCGCTTCCTACGTTCAATCCGAATAGAATTGGATGGTCGAATATTGAAATAACTCTCGTGCGACCTAGTCGTTGAACGACCGGATAATCATTGACAGGCAAGACGACACTGAACACCTTGAGCAGGATGTTGCCACCGCCAAGGCACTCGACTACGGCAAACGGCATCAAAATCACGATGATCCAAAAAAACAGGCGAACGGCGTTGTGAAAGTCGGCCGCGTCACGGATCCAACACCGCGCAAGCATGTATGGCCCTACAGTTTCTATAAAGAGGATCCCAGCAGATTGGGCCCCGGCGACCAACCCGTGATTTGCAATGAGACCGATCAGCGACCAGACGGCAAGCATCAGGATCGAGATATCCGCAAGCCTTATCCGGCCGGCCTTGCCTGAGAATAATCGGACGGCGCAGGGCACTATCAATGCTAAAAGCACAAGGCGATAGATCGAGAGCCGAAGCGGCCCGATGTAGAAAACCCAAGGTATTTCAAGCGAGATAAGAAACACCCATACCGGCCAGGAGGTTCTCTTCCCGGACAGCGCGGCCGGACCGCTTCGCGCGAACTGGTTGGTGGATTGGAAGCGCTCGCCAAAGCCGGCGCGGCGGTCGGGACTTTTAACTTTGGGGCTCCAATACCCCGGTTGGCCAGCAACACTGCTCACGTGCCGATTTCCTACACGCGAACCAGTCGAACCATGGTCGACTGGATTAAGTGAAGCCGGCCGCCAATCCACCCGGCAATGATCTTTTTCCTGGTCAGAGCTGGCTGTTCGACAAGGATGGAAGAGAGATACGACAAGGGCAGCGTCACCATCATCGCCACCAGCGCCACAAATTGCCACGAATGTATCCCAGGATACATGATGCTGAAGCAGCAAAGAACCGGCGCGTGGATGAGATAGACTCCGTAAGACAGATCGCGCCTGACGAACGAGCGCCCTGGCAGGTTCGACAGCCCTGCGAAGACAACGAGATATGGCAGGCAGAGCGGCGCCGCGACGATACCTGCTCCATACGCAAGCGAAACTATCAAGATGAGGAACGCTAGACCCGCCAAAGCAGCCGAGTAGGGTATTGTCCGACGGAAAGTGGATAGAGCGACGCCAAAAGCAAAATAGACGAAGAGGCTGATGAAGGTAACAAAACGACCAGGCAGCCGTTCGGCGACGGCAGGAAAGATTCCGTTCGCTACATAAAGGACATAGGCTACAAACAACACGGCCAATAGAAGCCGTGGTCGACCTAGGATACCGACCATACTCATCACTGCTAGCGCAATATAGGACAAAACTTCGAAATGCAGCGTCCAGAGCGCGCCATTGACAATTGCGGGATGGCCGTCCGGTAACTGCACCCCGGGGAGGAAATCATAAGTGAGCGTGAGAATGTTCTTCGCATAGAGTGGCAAGCCGAAATCGTCAGAGAAATACCGCTGCAGCGGCAGCATTGTCAGGATCGGACCAAGCACGATCATGGATAAGATCACTACGACAATGAGGGCTGGAAAAATCCTGAGCACCCGGCTTGTCGCATAATCGATTACCTTGCCCGACCGGACCAAGCCTGGGGCCACCAGAAAGCCGCTGATTGCAAAGAAAACAAGAACCGCGAGAAGACCGAAATGCAGAAATCCCCCGCTGAACGCGAAGAGGAGATCTGCCTTCGCATCGTGAATCGAACCGTGGGCATGATGCAGAAGGACTGTGATTGCCGCGGCCAATCTCACTTCATCGAAGCTCGGTCCCACCAAGCCCGTTTCGGCCAGGCGACTTTCTAGGGTTCGGCCGCACATGTTCCAATCGACAACATTTGGCATCATTTGGACGGCCCGGTGAGATCGGTCGCAGCAGAAGTTTGGGTGGGACACATGGCGCGCGCAACTACCTAATCGAGCCAACAGAGCGGCCTGTGATGGCAGCCAGAAACGAAAGGAGTACGAACGTAGCGGGAACGGGCGACTGTCGGTGTGACGTCGCAATTCCCCCGCGAGTGGTGAGACATTTTATCCCGGAACTCACCCATATCCCCTCCTCCTTGAAGAGAGGTCCACCAGTGCTTTTTGAGTCTGTTTCGAAAAGACCCCACGCTATTCTAACGGTGGCACGACTGTTCGGTAGGCTGATCGCCGGCGTCGCCGACCCTGGTGAGCCAGGACTCCCGCCAGAACGGATAAATCGCGCGGGGACAAAACCATCGACCGTTGACGCTGAGTTCGCCTGAGCAGGCGACACCGTCCAAGATTATGCAGTCTTTGGGGATCTTCAGCATGCGGCCCGTTTTCTCATCCACGATCCGCCGCACGGCAGTCTTTACACGGAACGTGCCGCCGCAATGGGGAAGCATCTCGCGGTCGAAGGAGAGGCCGCTACTTTCGCCGCGATGGTCGAGCGTGGCTGCGATTTCCTCCGCGGACCGTACCCGGACCAGCTCGCCAGGCTGCAGGCCGAGCATCTCGCGCTTGGAGCCAACCTTACTCGGACCTTGCAGGGGGAGCGTCCTTATCAGCCCGAAATGATGGAGCGCGTCCATTATTATGGCCCGGACCAGAAGGGCTACGAACGGGATCGGCTTGAAGTTGCCGTTCGTCAATTCGCGCCAATATTGCCCAAAATCCCGTCGCCTCACGGGCTCGGATGCCTTGAGAGCGTCAGTCGATTGACATCGCCAGACCTGCGCCCCGCTTTCATCCACCGGGGTGGCCGGGTGCGTAGCGGCGCCGGCAGTCCGCTCGAGCTCTGCGGAAGCTGCCATGCTGGCGACCCCAGAACGCGCGGCGTGGTTGTCACCGACTTTGCTCAGCCATTCCTCTTTCCAGTAAATACGGCAACCTGCCTGACATCCGCCGTGGCTCGACCCGTCGCAGCGCAGATCCTCAAGATAGACCGTCCCGCGCATTCGACGAGAGCCACTTTCGTCAACCATGTTGCAGACTTTGTCGACGCGCCGCGACACCGTAAAGCGTTGGCCGACATATGCTATCATCTCCGGCATGAACACTGTCCCGTGCAGGGCGCTATCCCTGTCGAGTGTCGCGACAATCTCAGCCGCGGAGCGCACCTCGACGACATCGCCAGGGCGTAAGGGACCTCCGTTCGCTGGTTTTTCCATGGTTTTTGCTCCTCAAGTTTAGTGGCGTCGCCATCGATTCGAAGCCGCAGCCGCTTGGAGCCAGTTCCAACTTGCCGGTCCAAAGGCGCCGAGAGAGCATCGTACACAAAGAGACGGTGGGCGATTGCTACCCAAAAGCGAGAGAGCCGGAGCGCCGATAGTGGTAAAGCCATAGCCGCGAGGCGCTCGTCACTGATGAGGAACCTACCCGGTGATGCCGTTGCCAGCCGCCCGTGGGCAGGGACGCGTGGATGCCAGGTCTGGAATCTGGCTCGCTGCGACGAATGCCTGGCAACGGATCAATAGCTTTTGCGGCGTCCGGGTCGCAGCTCGCCAAGGACTGAAATCACCTTCCTTGGCTGATGTGGGGCGCGAAGGGCATCCGGTCGCATTCAGGTGGCCGGAGCGCCGGCTTATTCTTTCGTGGATGGCTAGTTCAGCACAATGAATAATGAGAGCGACTTCCGAAGTTGCTCCACTCATCGCCACGTCAGCTAAGATGGTGTCGATTTCGACCGGGCGCCCTCCCTTCCCGCGGGTGGAAAAGGGGGCGCTATAGAGGGTAGGCAGTCTGATGAGTGAAATGCTGCAGCTGCGCCAATTCATCACCGATCCGCGAGAGCAGCGATCGATAGCGACGACCTTGCGAAGAAGACGGTGGGCGGAATTCCAGCGGCGCTTCCCCGACATCGGACGAATGCGCGTGGTCGATCTCGGCGGAACGGTGGTTCATTGGGAGAGAAGTCCGGTTCGCCCCAAATGGGTGACGGTAGTCAATCTCCTACCCCAGACGAGCAGGGCTGCCTGGATCAGAGTCGTGCAGGGCGACGCCTGCGATCCGCCCGCAGAAATCCGAGCCATGGAATTCGACATTGTGTATTCGAATTCCTTGATTGAACATGTGGGTGGGCACGCGCGCCGTGCCGACCTCGCTTCGATCATCCACGGTTTGGCGCCGCATCATTGGGTGCAAACCCCTTATCGGTATTTCCCGATTGAGCCGCATTACCTCTTCCCGGGCCTGCAATTCCTGCCCCAGGCAGCCCGCGCCAAGTTGATCCGACGCTGGCCGTTGTCACCGTCGCGGCCAGACCAGGGACAGGCCGTCAAGGATGTGCTGGAGATTGAGCTCCTGTCACAGACCGAGATGAGGTATCACTTTCCTCGCTCTGACCTCTTCAAGGAGCGGGTGCTGGGGATGACCAAATCGATTGTCGCCGTCAATTAATGAGGCAGCTGCATTCACGCTGGAATGACAACCATAGCGATTGCGATAGCGCTCGCGGTGGGGTAGTCGCGTTAGTGCTAACAGGCCAAGCTGGCACAAACAGGCGCGCGGCGGCCGTCTGCCTCCAGCACGCCAGCGATCGGATAT
The DNA here is from genome assembly GCF_006440775.1 of Mesorhizobium sp. B2-7-2. Classification (GTDB taxonomy): domain Bacteria; phylum Pseudomonadota; class Alphaproteobacteria; order Rhizobiales; family Rhizobiaceae; genus Mesorhizobium. Next base: position 404,030 of record NZ_VFTZ01000001.1, read on the forward strand.
CATAGTCTAACGACTGGCAGCAAAGCCCCAACAATTGCAGATGGTTCGTCACTGTGCGCAGTCCTTACCTTCTCGGAATTTTGCGCATCCGCCACGCGGTTCGCAGGCCCTTGAGCGAATGCCACACGAGAGTGTCGCGGAGGGACATCTTCAACCTGCGCACCAGCAGATCGGCCTGACCCCGCATCGTTCTCGGGATCTCGATCTGGTGGAGTGGTATCGCAGCGTCGCAATACTCCGTCTTGTAATCCTCGTTGCCAAGACCTTGATCGAACTCCTTCATGCCAGCGTCTATCGCCCACTCAATCAGATGGTTGAGCAAGTGGCGACCGGGCGAGAAACGAACCCATTCGCCCGCTTCGAAACTCGGCATCATGTAGTAAAATCTGCTATCGTCCTTGTATCCCCAGTGCACCGCCAGGACCGTGCCGTCCAAATTTAGCGACGAAATATGGACGTAGCCTCGTGGGGCAAGCTCGAGCGCGGCCTGCCGAAGAAAGGCACGATAGCCGGGTCGCTCCATTCCATCGACCCCAGTCGTTTCGATATAGCGTCGCGACTTCTGTCTCATCATCGCTTCGAGCATCTCGTCGCGTTCGGCGGACGTGCTCGCGATCCTGAAGGCGACTGTGCCGCGCTCACCAAGCTTGCGAAGCTTGCGCCGCGTGTCCTGGGCTCGCGGGAGGCGCTCGGAGACAAACTCGTCCACGCTGCTGGGCAGGCGCATGACATACCCGCTGTGGGGATAACGAGCCGTGATCAAGGGCGTCAGCGGATTGTCGATGTCGAACACGCGCTCGGGCATCTTTTCGACAACTGCGATGTCGAAAGGGGGTGCAATCCTTGCTATTGCATCCCACAACTTGCCTACGAATGAAGGGCGCCAGTCTTTGACGTGCGGAAACAGGACTGGCGCATTGTAGTCGCTGACGCCACCGTCCAAGAACGACAAGACCTTCAAGCCGAATTTGCGCTTCTCGATGCCAAGCGGCAAAAGCGCGTGAGGAGCACCGCGCTCGTCTACCACCGCAATAAACAATGGCCGAGTGCCGCGCGCCGGCCCGATTGTGTCGCACCAAACGTTTAAGAAATCGGCCGTCTGGAAAACGAAGGCGCGAGCCGAGCCCCGATTGGCCATGGTCGGCCACATGGCCGCAAAATCCCGCCATGAATCACTTGCCGAGACAACCAGGGAAGACCCCTCGATCGGGGTGCTGCGGATCATTTGAGGCAATCATTGATCAAGAGATGGACTGCGCCAGCATTGGGCGCGACGAAAATGCCGCTGGTGGAGACGCCAAACCTCCATTCCCATGAAAGATTTTCCGCCCCTGAACAGCTCGCCAACACGTTTTGGACCCCAGTAACCACCCGCAACCCGCTTCGGGCTCCGTCTCACCAATGGGTCATCATCTGTCCAGACCGGTTCGGAGCATATCTGAACAAAAGACGCACATTGCTAACCCGTTGGCCGACTGGATGCATACGTCCCGCGATTTATGATCTTCATGGCTCTTCTGCATCGCGCTGGTCGAGTGTTCACCTCAAGTGCTCGAGGAATGAATTACCGCAGCAGACCTGGGGCAGTCCACGAGGACCGCGAAATGATCACTGTCATCATCCCACATCTCGACCAGCAAGAAATGCTCAGGCGCTGTCTCGCATCCTTGCAGGCGCAGCGGCCGCCGCAGCAAAAAGTCGAGATCATTGTCGTCGACAACGGATCGAGACAGATACCGAGCGACCTTTGCGCCTCCTTTCCCACTGTCACGCTCCTTCTCGAGCGCACACCCGGCCCCGGGCCAGCGCGCAACCGCGGCGCAGCCCACGCGAGCGGCGAAACGCTAGCTTTCATCGACGCCGACTGCATCGCCCATCCCGATTGGCTTTACGAAATAGAAAGCTGCTTTGCAGAAAGAGAAGATATCGGCATCATAGGCGGCGACGTCAGGATTGCGCGTCAGGACGCACACCGACTTACCCTACTTGAAGCTTACGAAAGCGTCTTTGCCTACCGAATGCGCGAATACATCACCAAGCAGGGATATACCGGGACCGGCAATCTGGCGATGCGCAAACAAATTCTGTCTGCGGTTGGACCGTTCGGTGGGATTGAAATTGCGGAAGATAGGGACTGGGGACAGCGGGCGCTCCGCAAGGGCTTCCGCACCCACTACCGCAAGGGGATGATAGTGTTTCATCCCGCCCGCCGGAATCTCACTGAGATCGCTGCAAAATGGGAACGGCATGTTGCTCACGATTTCAATCGGGCACGCTCTGAGCGAGGGTGGCGGCCGCGCTGGATCTTGCGCAGTTTCGCGGTCGCGCTCTCGCCCGCGGCAGAGTTGCTCCGGGTGGGCTTTTCCGATCGCATCGAAGGCCCAAGGGCGCGCATGCTTGCCATGTACGGCGTCGTCCTGGTTCGCCTTTACCGATGCAAGGTGATGCTGGCTCTTGGATTCGGAGCAGACGCCTCGCGCATCCTCGACAAATGGAACCGCGTCTGAGCGCAGGGAAGACCCGGCTCACGGCTTCCTCGGAGCGGTGGCCCTGGCTCGTTGATAGGCGGCGATAAGGTTCGGCACTTGATAGCTCCAGGCAAGTTCCCGCTGCAAACGATCGCGGCCGTAATCACCCATAACCTTGCGCTGTTCGGGGTTGCCAAGCAGCCATTCAACCTTGTCAGCAAAGTCGATCGGATCATCCGGGCGGGCGTAGAGAGAGGCTGTATCCGCCGAGAAACGCCCCTCGGTGACGTCGAATTGCACAATTGGTTTGCCGAAAGCCATGTACTCGAGAATCTTGTTCATGGTGGACTTGTCGTTCATCGGATTGACGCGATCCGGATTGACACACACGTCGGCTGTTGAAAGCACGGTGAAGAGCATTTCGTCGGGAACCCGACCGGTGAACGTGACATAGTCGTTCAGCCCCAAACTTTGGCAGTGTTCCTTGAGATTTCCAACTTGCGGGCCACTGCCGACAAGAACGAACTGAATGTCCTGCCGACCGCGCTCATGAACGAGATGTTTGACGCTACGCAAAAGTAGGTCGATTCCCTCCTGTTCCCCCATCACGCCGACATAGCCCACGAGAAACTTGCGTCCTTTCTTCAGGCCGGGGTCGGGGCAGTCGATCCTCAAGCGTGTCAGGTCCGGACCGGACCGCACCACGAAGACATCGCTCTCGCGCTTCCTGCCACGGGTGAGCGCGATCCTTCGGTAGCTCTCATTGGTCGAAATGACGACGTCGGCGCATTTGAATGTTATCCATTCGAATAGGCACAAAAGCCGCCACAGCCGCCCACGCTTGCCGAACTTCGCCTCGTAAAGCTCGGGATTGATGTCGTGGTGGTCGAAAATGAAACGCTTGCCGAGCAACTTGAACGGCAGAGCGACGAGAAAGATCAGATCCGGCGGGTTGCAAGCATGGATGGTCTCGAACCCATGCCTAAACAGGATTTTCCATGCCAGCCGGGTCTCGTGCCAGAGCGCCGCGCCGTATTCGAGGAGGAACTCCGATGCGCCTTTGGCTTCGACCGGCAAGTCATGCCTGTATACGTGAATGCCCTCCAACGTCTCTTCATGCTCTTCCGCCCCTACTCCGACAGGGCAAATGATGGAAACCTCCGCGCCAGCGTCACGCAATGCACGCGCCTCCTGCCAAACGCGCCGGTCGAACGGCACGGGCAGGTTTTCGACAATCATCAGGACCTTGCGGGCAGAAAGGCTGCCGGATTGAGTTTGTTCGGCCCCAAACATTGAGATGGCGGACATGTCTCTCCCCTAAGCCACAGCGCGCCTGACATCGAACGGCAGGGCGGCATCACCAGGCTGAGCAGACTCTTCCAGGGATGCGGGAGGGGCTGGCAGCCAGTTTGCGCTGTCCGACAGCGCGTTGAGGTCGATCACGCTCTGCGCCCTCGAGAAGGAAAGCATGCCCGCAGTGCGGTTTGCGAATATCACCCGATCATAACGTCGAGCTTCGGCCTGCTTCTTGCTCACCAGCAGGGTGGCAAACTGCGGAAGCCACGACCACGCATAGCCCAGATTGGCGCCGACCAACTTGCCGGCGTCGATGGCCGGATCAAAAATCGAGAGCCTGTAGCGTTCCCTCAGCAGGCTGCGCGCAAGGTCGATATTGGGGCTCTCTCTCAGGTCGTCCGTTCCGGCCTTGAAAGCCAGGCCCGCGAGAAGCACTGATGCTCCCGGCTTCAGACCCTTTGTGGCGAGTTGGAACAGGCAGTATTTATGGGCGTCATTGGAGCGCAGGAGCGAGTCGATCAAAGGCGCATTTATCCCGCAGTCCGCCACGATGTTCTGCAATGCACGGACGTCCTTTGGCAGACACGAGCCACCGAATGCTCCGCCGGGGCGCAGGTAGTATGGAGAAATGTTGAGTTTTGTGTCGGAAACAAAGATCTCGTGCACTTTCGCCGGATCGACACCGAGTTGAAGGCCGATCCGGCCGATTTCGTTGGCGAACGCCACCTTCATCGCATGCCAGCTGTTGTCGACAAATTTTGTCATCTCGGCTTCCGCAAATCGCGTCACGAAGCGCGGCGCTTCGAAGCCGGCAAAAAGCTCGTCTAACGCTGTCTTTGGCTCGCCGTCCTGCGTTCCTATGATCACCTTCGGAGGCAGGAAGTAGTCATTGACGGCCGAAGATTCCCTCAGAAATTCGGGGCAGTAGGCGAGTTCAACGCGGTCCGCCGCGTCTCCCAGCAACCCTGCGAAGATCGGTGCGATCAGACCCTCCATTGTTCCGGGCCTTACGGTCGAGCGGTAGATGACGGTCAACGGCTTCGCGAGGCTGTGCCCCACGTGCAGCGCTATTTCCTTTGAGACTTCAGTCACGAATCTCATGTCGTGGGCGCCGTCCGCTCCGCTTGGCGTGCCGACGCATACTATTGCGGCGTCACAGTCTTCGAGCTTGTCTTCGACTTCCACGAACGCCGAGATGCGATGCTCCGCCAGCCCATGGAGCAGCATTTCGCCAAGTCCCGGCTCGATGATCGGTGCAATTCCGGAGTTGACGCCCGCGACCTTGCGGCCGTTGACGTCAAACCCAACCACTTCATGGCCTTGGTGTGCAAGGCAGCACAGGGTGGTAAATCCGACATAGCCCAGCCCGAATACAGCTATTTTCATGGACGCCCCTAACTCCGCATCATGTTTGAGCCGGGCAGAGATCGCCTCAGACAAACAATGGCATTGTTCCAACTCCGGGCGAATTGAGGAGCTGTCCGTTGAGCGAAGCGACCGCACACTTATGGGTAGAATGCCCCTTAGGCATGGTCAAAAAGGGGGATGTTCTCTGCATTCAGATCGCACCCAACTCTGCGAAGCCCGCCGCGCTGATGAGCTTGGACGGATCATGCGATGCGAGAAAGGCGATAGGCCGGGTTGAAGAATGAACACCACAAGCTCATGGTGGGAGGGTTTTTCGCAGACGTCGATTTGTACTTCCCTTGCGCCGGATATCGGTTCCTGCGCGCAAAGGATCATAAGGAATAAAGCGACCATAGGAAATTAGGTGTGGTTGGATCGAAAGAGCGCTTCATCAACTTCCACGGCATAGGCATAGCCCCACCCGGTATCGACAAAGCCGAACTGGATTTCTGGTGGGATGCGGATCCATTTCTCGCCGCCCTAGACAAAGTATCTGCAGCTGCGAGCAATTACCCCCTCCTCATCACCTTTGACGACGGCAATGAAAGCGATCTCGACATTGCGTTGCCCGCACTTCTGGAAAGAAATCTCAGTGCGTCTTTTTTTGTTTGCGCAGGGAGAGTGGGAAGCCGCGGATATCTGAGTGCATCGGGGATCAGGCAACTTCTTCAGAAGGGTATGCGGATCGGGAGCCACGGCATGCACCACCTTGACTGGAGCAAGCTCGATGATGCCGGTCTGCAGACCGAAACAGTGGATGCCAAGCACAAGCTGGAAGACATCTGCGGTTGCGAGATCGATGAGGCCAGTATTCCTTTCGGCCGTTATGATCGCCGCGTTTTGAGAAAACTGAAAACTGAAGGCTACAGCCGTGTCTACACGTCGGGTCGCGGCATCGCCACCAAGGAAGCATGGTTGAAACCGCGCAACACGCTGGACCGCTCATGGCAATGGAAAGACATCCCAAAGGATCTAGTCCTCCAGGACTCTTATCTCAAGCGGCTGCGCTCCAGTCTCTCGCACGCTCGCAAGTCTGTTTGGTAACTGCTGTGCCCTGCCATCGTCGCGTCTAGTACGCGTTTAGCCCGCGTAAGACGGCAAACGGTGTTTGCAGGATTATGCGGATGTCCAGCCAGATACTCCACCTCTCTATGTAGAGCATGTCCATCTGGATCCGGTTCGTCATCAGGTCGACCCCCGGCGTTGCGCCGCGAAGTCCGCTTACCTGGGCCCAGCCTGTGATGCCCGGCTTCATTTGACGGCGAAAAGCGTAGTTGGCGATCGCTCGACCGAATTCGCTGTCATGCGAAGCGGCATGCGGCCTCGGTCCAACGACCGACATGTCACCCATGAGGACGTTCAGCAATTGCGGCAGTTCGTCTATGCTGGTTCGACGAAGCCAACGGCCAAACGTTGTGGTGCGTTTGTCCTCGGAAGTGGCTTGCTGGATTCCTGGGCCGTCCTCCAGGACGTTCATGGTCCTGAATTTGTATATCTTGAAGGCTTTACCGTTGAAACCTATGCGGGTTTGCCTGAACAGGACCGGTCCGCGCGAGTCGAGCTGGATCATCACGGCAATAAGTGTCATGAACGGCCAAAGCAGCGCCAAAGCGGCCATTGAGATGGCGACGTCCATGAGCCTCTTCGCTGCCCGCTGCATAATAGAGAGCGGCGGATGCTGCAGTTCGACGAGAGCCGACGATCCCACTATCTGAGCCGGCTGCCTTACAAAATCGACCAGCCAGTCGCGGGCAATGAGCGAGACTGGCAACGGAAGTTGGCGCAGAAGCGCTAGATGAGGTTTGAGCCGCTGCCAATCCCGAACATCGGCCGCTATGAGTATCTCATCGACATCTGAGTTCTGCGCGATCGCGACTGCAAGTTCGATCCGCTGCCGTATCAGCACTTCGTTATCCGGCGTCCCAAGGTTCAATCGATACTCGATGTGAATTCCATGCTGCTGCAGCTCAGGGGCTGCGTTGGCATCGAGTGAGGCTCCCTGGTGGATCAAAACCGCTTTGCGTCCTGCCGTGGTTCCTTTTGCTGAATCTCTGCGGACAAACAGCCGCCAGCAAACTCGATGAGCGAAAAGCGAGATCAGTCCATCGAGCGCCAAGGCAACGCCGGTTTCCGGATCAACCTGCTTGCCCAGAGCAAAGGTGCTTACGCCAAGGAGCGCCACCGTGCATAGCCATAGCGACGTAACGACATGGAGGCGCATGTTTTCGGAAAGAATTGTCGAAGGCTGGTAGAGGCCGGCCAGCTTCGCCGAGCACACGAACAGCGCGCAGGCGATGGGTGCAATGGCCAATGTTAGCATCGCCACCCCGCCTCCATCTGCGCCCGATTGCACGCTCCAGATGGCGCACGCCGCGGTAATGGTCAATGTATCCGCCGTGATGGCCAGCGGGGCTACTGACCGGTACGAAACGAGGGAACGTCCGGAAGGACTGGCTGCAAACTCCCTTGCTGTCTCCAAACTGGCGATCGGCGACATATCCATTGCAAATACACCGGACCGTGTTGACGATAGACAGGCAGGCCGTAACGCCCGCTTGCACACATTATTTGGCCGGTCCGACGCCGCGCAAAACGCCTACAAAAGTGCGCTGAGCTCATCCCAGTTATTCAGAAGGAGTAGTTGGTTGAGGGCTTGCGCGATCACGGCCGTTATTGCGCCTTTTGCGGTACCAGCGCACCGTTCGCCGGAGACCCTCGTCGAGGGAGGTTTTCGCTATCCAGCCGAGCCGCGCGCACGCATACCCGGTATCGGCGATCACTTCGTTTTCAGCCGGCCGGTCGGGCACCGCGCCGAAGATGGGAGGGGGTGCGGAGCCGACGATTGCAACAATCCTCTCGACGATTTCGCGAATAGAGACGAGGCGGCCAGATCCGAGATCGATCGTGGCCCCCTCGATCCCCTTTGTCGTCGCCGCCAAAACAAACCCGTCGATCACATCGTTCACATAAATCCAGTCAGCCCGTCGCTTGCCGCTGGTCACTTTGGGTGGGGTCTCGACAAGCAGCGACTCGATTACTGTCGGTATGAGCTTGGCGGGCGCCTGACGCGGTCCGTAGACCATGAATGGCTGCAGAATGACCACCGGCGCCTGGAAGAGAGTGTTAAACATGCGTCCGTAGCCGGACGCCGCCCATTTCGCCGCTGCATACGGCGAATGTGGAGTGGGACGCGCAAGACCCGGCTGGGGCTCGGTAAACGAGCCGCTCAGGATAATGCGGCTGCTGCCGGCCTCCGTTCCGGCCAGCAGAACGTTGAGTGTGCTGGTCAACAGGCTTTGGTAAGTCGGCACCACCAATTCAAGGTCTGGGCTCGCGCCAACCGAGCCGGACAGATGATAGACGATGTCGGGCTTCACCGTGGCGACAACGCTACGAACCGTCGAGAGATCGGCCATGTCGGCTTGCCACCAGATCGGTCCGCGATCGTCTCTCTCTCGTTCGAAACGTGACGTCGCGTGGACCTCGCAGCCAAGTCCGAGCAGCCGTTGGCAAAGATGGGAACCAAGGAAGCCACCCCCGCCCGTGATCAGAACCTTGAGGTCAGTGATCTCGGAATTTTGGTGGACCATCTCGGCCGGCCTCCATGTCCGCGGACTGCACCATCGCCCATTCCTAGTCTTGACTCACAGGTGTCGATGACAGGAAGCGTCCCTGATTTCCACGCAAGCGCCTGAGCAGCAAAAGCCTTGAATCTGAGAATTGCGCCCGTCCGGCCCTGATTGTTTCCTTCGCCCAGAAGCGGCGAAGCGCCATTTCGCATCGACGCAACTGATCCTCGGTAAGCTTTGCTTCCAGAACGATATCGCGGAGGTCGCGATAGGTGCGGGACGGCCAGGTTCTGAGTTCTTCGCTGCTGATGGGATCAAGACGTCGGCGGAATGCAACGCGGTCGAGGCCGCGACGCGGCTTCTGCGTACGGTTGGCGAGCCGATCGGGGATGTGAATGATTGGCCCTGTCAGCGCCAGTTCGGCGCATATGAGCCAGTCCGCCTGCTCGGAGCGGCGAAGCATGCGCGTTTCCAAGAGCCGGGAGCGTCGGTACATGCCGTAGATCGGGTCATACTTGGCGTCGCCGGCATGGTAGAACCACAACATCCTTTCAAACCGCTGGGCTGCGTCGCCGGAGCTTGGAAATTCCCCCCGGTAGTCCTCCCATCTCGCCGCCCCCTCGGGCGAGTAAACGGTGAAGCCGGTGGTCAGGCCAATTGCGTCAGTCCGGTCTTCAAGCATCTTCACGCATTTCGAGAGATAGCCCGGCTCGAGCCAATCATCGGCGCTGATCCAGCGGAAGAATGTGCCACGCGCCAGGCGCAGCACACGGTTCATGTTTTGATGGATCCCAATATTCGAAGGATTGACATTCAATCGGATGCGCCCATCGGCCCGCGCGTAGTTTGCAAGTGTTTCTGTCACTCCGTCGTCAGATGCATTGTCGGAAACAACCAGCTCGAGGCCCTCGAAGTCCTGGCCGAGGATGGAATCTATGCAATTTTCCACCCACCCTTTTCCGTTGCGGACGGCAAGGCCGATACTCAGCCGTGGAACATTTTCGCTCATCTGCTTGCTCCGAGATTGGCGGATGTGTCGGCAATTCGAGCCGGCGAAGCGGGTCTCAACGCCGCCAGGACATCCACATAAAATTTCCTTTGGCCGAGGACGAACAGGAGCAGACAGGCGTAGACCGCGCCCATGACCATCCCGCCCATCAGAAGCCGAAGGAGCGGCGTGGACGACGGCCCCAGGTAGAACGCTGCCTCCAGTCCCGCACCGCTTGCGACGATACTGGCCAGCAATGGCCGCCAGATCGCGGCAAAGAGATCGAAAGGCGACAGAAGCGTGCCCTTCGCGCACCAGACAATATGCGGCACCACCCACACGGTCATGGCCGCAGAAACGCCCAGAGCCACGCCGTTGGCTCCGTAAGGTAGACCTATGATGATGGCCAGGCAGACCAGCACAGCGATGGCGTATGCCATCTTGAGACTGCGTCCCTGGAGACCCGTCGACTGGAGGAACCATCCGGTTGGGTTGATGATCCCGAAAACCAGGATCGTGGGGGCGAGCAAACGGAAGATCGGCGCTACAGCATGCCACTTGTGCCCAAGGACGACGGTGATGATCTCGTCCGCGAAGATTGCACAGAACATTGTCGTTGGGAGTGTAAGACTGTTGACGAGCGTATATCCCTTGAGGAAATACGCTCTGCAGCGAACCGCATCACCCTGCAGCCTGGACAAGCCGGAAAAGGCCACTCCACCGACCGCTGACAGCAAGGTCGTGTTCGGTATATTGATGAGCTGATAGCCTCGCCCATAAATGCCCAGGGCGTCTGCCCCCAGATAGCGCCCGATCATCAGCTTGTCGAAATTATAGGCCAGATGGACGACCAGATTGTTGAACGTGATCGTGGCCCCGAACCTTAGCATGGACCGAACATCGGAGAGCCTACCGGGCTTTCCCGGACGCCAGGAAATCGAAAGCCACATAAGAAGGGTCGTCGTCGCAGGCTGAACGAGTGCAGCGCCAACCAGCGCCCAATAGCCAAAGCTATAGAACGCCATTCCAAGCCCGGTCGCAATGCTGGCCAGTTGGGCAATTGTCTCTATGACAGCCAGGGCCCCATAGCGCAGCGAGCGTTGCAGAAGCGCAAGGTGCTGCACCCCGGCGGCATTGAACAGGAAGCCGGCCGCCAGCGCGGCGGTCACCGGAAGCAGGCGAGGCTCCTGGTAGAAAGCGACGAGGAAAGGCGCGGCGATGAGGCAGAGCACGCCAAGGATGCTGCCGACGGCCACATTGACCCAAAAAAGGGTCGATACATATTGATCGCTGATGTCGGCCTTTTGAACCGTCGCTGCCGAGAGTCCGGCGGTGGAGAACAGGTCGAAGAAGCTGGTAACCACCGTTACCATGGCGACCAGCCCGAAATCCGCCGGTTCCAGGAGGCGTGCGATTGCGGCGACAAAGCCGAGCCGCAGAACAAAGGAAATCCCTTGTCCGCAAAGCTTCGCAAACGCACCCCGCAGCGATTTTCCTTTCAGTTCGTCCAGCTTCGAACTCCCCGCCAGAAAGAAGATGCCGTACGGTCCGAGACTCGTAACGGTGCCATAGCCAAATCACAGGAGGGCGTGAGATAGCCCACCAAGACGACGACGCCAGCTTATGGCTCGCGCTTCGTGCCGGGCACCCCTCCACAGCGCGTGTGCCGATATCAATTGTGATTAGTCGATGCCCGTTTGAATTAGTTCCGAAGAGCCAGCAATGCGGCCCGGGGTGGGCGATGTATCCGGGCGCTTCTCCGGCCCGGTGAAGTGCGGGGCGCGTCCGGCTTCTTTGCCCGTAAAATCCCGCAGCTGGCCAGAACGGCGAGCACAGGACGTAGAGACGCTATCAAGCCCGGAAATTTGCGCGCATGGCCGACAGACCTAAACCCCTCATCCGATTGGGTCAGTAGCCTCGGGACAAAATCGTGCGAAGGTCGAACAGCGCCATGCATTCCGCAGGAGGAACAATGCGAGTTCTGGTCACGGGCCATCAAGGCTATATCGGCTCTGTGATGGTGCCCATGCTGATCGCTGCGGGGCACGACGTCATAGGTTACGATGCCAATCTGTACGAGCGGTGCACCTTTGCCCCCGCAGGCAAGCTCACCAACATTCCAAGCATTTGCAAGGACGTGCGCGATGCGAGCCACGACGACTTCGTCAACGTCGAGGCCGTCATCCACCTTGCAGCGCTTTCCAACGACCCGCTCGGCAACCTGAACCCCGACATCACCTTCGCGATCAATCACCGCGGAAGCGTCCGGATAGCCCAGGTTGCCAAGGAAGCCGGCGTGCGACGTTTCCTGTTCGCCTCCTCCTGCAGCAACTACGGGGTATCCGAGAGCGACCTGATCGATGAGACCGGTGACCTCAATCCCGTCACGGCATATGGAAAATCCAAAGTTCTGGCGGAACGGGACATATCAGCACTGGCAGACGGTGATTTCTGCCCCGTCTATTTCCGGCCGGCGACTGCCTATGGCGTCTCGCCTCGCCTGCGCTTCGACGTCGTGCTCAACAACCTGATGGCATGGGCCGTTTCGGAAAAGCTGCTCTATCTCAAATCGGACGGAACGCCCTGGCGACCGCTCGTGCATGTCGAGGACATATCCCGAGCCTTCGTCGCAGGTCTTGCCGCACCGACCGAAGCGGTCTGGAACCAGGCGTTCAACGTCGGGTCAACGGAGCACAACTACCGGATCCGCGACATCGCGGAGATCGTCACCGAAGTCGTCCCCGGCTGCCAACTCACCTTCGCCAGCGACGCGGGACCGGACAAGCGCTCGTATCGTGTCAATTTCAGCAAGCTTGCCCGCGTCCTGCCTGACGCTTTGCCGCGCCACAACGCTCGAAGCGGGGCTGAGCAACTTCTCAGCGTTCTCAAGTCATCGCGACTGACGCCCGGTGAATTCGAAGGTCCGCGCTATCAGCGGATCGCCCATATCAAGCACCTGATGGCGACTGGCGTGATCGCTCATGATCTTCGTCGCCTGACGCACAGCCAGGCAAAAATTCCGGCAGCGATGCTACAATAACGACGGCGATATGGATGATGGCGCTCAACAACTGGTGAATACTTCTGCCCGACTAGGCGAGAAGATTTACGAACTTGCCAGAGAACTTTTCCCGATCGCCCGCAGCATCACTGGTCCCGGTGTTCGCGAGACGCTGCGCGTTTTGTCACGGCACCTGCCGATCGAGGTGCACGAGGTTGCAACGGGAACGCCCGTCTTCGATTGGGTGATACCAAAAGAATGGATCATCCGTGAGGCCTATATCGACGACGAAAAAGGTAACCGGATAGTCGATTTCCGGCACTCCAATCTCCATGTCCTGAATTACAGCGTTCCGGTCGACAAGGTGGTGAGCCTCGCCGAGCTGAAGGAGCATGTTTTCACGATACCGGAGCAACCCGACCTTATCCCCTACCGTACCTCATACTATGCGGAACGGTGGGGATTCTGCATGTCGCACAATCTCCTGACGTCCCTTCCGGAGGGTCGCTATCGCGTTCATATCGACAGCGAACTCAGGCAAGGCGCGCTGACATATGGTGAATATGTCCATGGCGGAACGAGCGACCGGGAGTTCCTGCTGACCACCCACATCTGCCATCCCTCAATGGCGAACGACAATTGCTCGGGCCTGGCTTTGCTGACGGTATTGGCAGGAAAGCTCCGCGCGCGTCAGACACGCTATAGCTATCGCTTCCTTTTCATTCCCGGAACTATCGGTTCCCTGGCATGGCTCGCGGCCAATGAGGACAGAATCCCCCGGATCGACCACGGCCTTGTGGTCTCGTGCGTCGGCGATGGCCAGGGCCCTACCTACAAACGCAGCCGGCGCGGTGATGCCTTCATCGACCGAGCCATGGAACATGTCCTTTCCCATCTCCCGGGCCAATCCGCAAAGGTGATCGACTTTAGTCCGTACGGCTACGACGAGCGCCAGTTCTGCTCGCCCGGCTTCAACATGCCAGTCGGCCTATTCCAACGCGGTGCCCACGGCACCTTTCCGCAATACCACACCTCCGCCGACGATCTCGATTTCATTCGTCCGGAGCATCTGGCCCATTCATACGACATGCTTGCGGGCGTAATCGACGTCGTCGAGGAAGACTGGGTTCCTCTCAACCTCAGCCCCAAGGGCGAACCTCAGCTTGGCAGGCGCGGCTTATACGCAGCGCTTGGAGGCCTTCACGCTTCCAGCCATGGGGCGATGCCAATCCTATGGGTTCTCAACCTAGCGGACGGCAGCAATTCGTTGCTCGCGATAGCCGAGCGATCCGGACTTCCGTTCGCCGAGATCGCTGCCGCCGCCCGACTTTTACGCGAACATGGGCTGTTGTCAGCTCAGTAGCTCCGTGCGACGCGCTTCGGCCGTGAGCAGCGGCCAATGCCTGTCGCGATCCGACAATATGCTGGGTGGAGCAGGCCAGTCGATCGCCAGGCATGGATCGTCGAATCGTAAGCCGCTCGCCGCCCCCGGCGTATAAAACTCGGAAATCATGTAACTCACCGTCGAGTCGGGCTTGAGTGTCTGGAAGCCATGGGCAAAGCCACTGGGGATGTAGAGCATGCGGCGGTTGCTGGCCGTCAGCTCAAATCCCTCCCATTTCAGGTAGCTTGGCGATTGTGGGCGCAGGTCGACAATGACGTCATAAATAGAGCCCGCAATACAACTTACCAGTTTTACCTCCGCATGAGGCGAATTCTGAAAGTGCATACCGCGCAACGTGTGCGTATGCTGCGAATATGACATGCTGTGCTGGACGAAGCTGGTCGTCAGACCGTGGCCGGCAAACTCGGAAACGCAGAAGGTACGGGTAAAAAACCCGCGTTGATCCCAGATGGGTTCCGGCTCGACCAACATTGGTCCGCTGAGCGAAGACGGATGAAAACGCACTCGAAAGCTCCTTTTGACGAGCCTCAGCCTAAACTGCCGGCGATGCATCGCAGCAAAGCTATCTTGCTGTTGTCATACACAAACTGCTGTCCACTCAAGAATACATGATCAAAAAAAGGGCGTCCGCGTACCTCTTCTGGATCAACCTAGGCTGAGCCTCATTCGATTTGACTAACCTATCTCTCAGAATACCAAGTCAGCGGCTCTCGCCGACTGGTTCAAGGTCACTGCAGATAAATCCGGGGTTGGGTCTGATGAATTTTCATTCAGCCGACGCGCGCGGCCAACAGGTGGACGTCGAACACGAGCGACGTTGCCGGCTCTGTGCAGCGCCTCTTCGTCATACATTTGTCGATCTGGGAATGTCGCCGCCCTGCGAAAGCTTCATATCGCCGGACCGCCTGGGCAACGTCGAGGCCTACTATCCGCTTCACGTGATGGCTTGCGAGGGATGCTTCCTAGTGCAACTGCCGGAGCATATTACTCCGCAAGAGATATTCACCGAGTACGCATATTTTTCATCTTATTCCGCAAGTTGGGTCGCGCATGCGAAACGCTATTGCGATTACGCTGCGGCGCGCTTCGGGCTCCGACAAGACAGCCTGGTAGTCGAACTGGCCAGCAATGACGGTTATCTGCTGCAGCATTTTCAGCCGCTGGGGGTTCCGACACTTGGCATCGAGCCTGCGGCGAACGTCGCGCAAGCTGCAATCGCCAAGGGCGTGCCGACGCGTGTCGCCTTCTTCGGTGTACGCCTGGCGCGCGAACTCATCAACGAAGGCAAGCAGGCCGATCTCATCATCGGCAACAATGTTCTCGCGCAAGTTCCAGACCTCAACGACTTCGTGGCAGGCATCGTGCTACTGCTCAAGCCGCAGGGTGTGGTCACCCTTGAATTCCCGCACATTGAGCGGCTCATCGACGAAAACCAATTCGACACGATCTATCACGAGCATTTCTCCTATTTCTCGCTCACGACGATCGACGTGGTGGCCGCAAGGCACGGCCTCAAGATCTTCGACGTAGAGGAACTGCCCACGCATGGAGGCTCGCTGCGAGTCTATTTGGCGCGGGCAGATAGCGTCTATCGCCCGTCGCCGGCGGTGGCTGGACTGATCGAGCGAGAGGCAACCGCCGGCCTCAGGCAGATGCAGACCTACACGTCATTCGCCGATCGCGCCTATGGCGCCAAGCGCGCCCTACTCAGCTTCCTGATCTCGGCGAAGAACGAAGGCAAGACGATCTGCGGCTATGGAGCGCCCGGCAAGGGCAACACCCTTCTTAACTATTGCGCGATCGGCACCGACTTTTTGGATTTCACGGTCGACCGGAATCCCTACAAGCACGGACGCTTCACGCCCGGCATGCACATTCCGATCAAGCCCGTCGAAGCCATCCAGGAGGCTAAGCCGGACTACATCCTGATCCTGCCATGGAACCTGAAGGACGAGATCGTGAGACAGATGTCGCACGTGGCGGCATGGGGCGCGAAATTCGTCGTGCCAATCCCCTTCGTCAAGGTGATCGATCCCGCGGAGTACCGGCCATGAAAGTAGTTCTTTTCTGCGGCGGGCTTGGTACCCGCATTCGCGATTATTCCGAAGCGGTGCCCAAGCCGATGATCCCGCTCGGCCCGCAGCCAATCATGCGCCATGTGATGCAATACTATAGCGACTACGGGCATGAAGACTTCATCCTTTGCCTTGGCTACAAGGCAAACGTCGTCAAGGATTTCTTTCTCAACAGCCGGCCGCAGATGTTCGCTGATTGCGTGGTAACCGGCGACGGTCGAGATGTCAGGCTCTTGGATGACAGTCACAAGGGTTGGCAAGTCACTCTCATTGACACTGGCATCTGGCGCAACATCGGCGAACGGCTCTGGGCCGCTCGTGATTTGGTTCGGGACGAGGACATGTTCCTTGCCAACTACAGCGACGGGCTCACGGACGTCGACCTCGACGACATGGAGCGCAAGTTCCGCGCGAGCGGAAAGGTCGCCTGCTTCCTCGCGGTGCCCCCGCCGGTCACCTATCATTTTGCGGATATCGCCGAGGACGGCCACGTCCGTGAGTTCCGCAGTTCCACGAGCTCAGATATCTGGATCAATGGCGGGTATTTTATGTTCAGGCCAGAAATCTTCGATTTCATGCGCGAAGGCGAAGAACTCGTGCTTGAGCCTTTCCGGAGGCTGATTGAGGCCAATATGCTGATGGCCTACAAACACAATGGCTTCTGGCGCGCCATGGACACATTGCGCGACTGGCAGGTGCTCGAGGACATGGTCGAAAAAGGCAACATGCCCTGGAACCGGCAGATGCGCGAGCGGTCCGGTCATACTGGACTCGCAGTCGCCAGATCATGAGGGCCCTGTCGCTCGCAGGCATGCAGGAGAGTCTGTGCGTGCTTTGTCTTGGCGCCCATTCCGACGATATCGAGATCGGCGCGGGAGGGACCCTTCTGTCCCTTGTTGCCAGCGGCGCGAAGCTTGACGTGCACTGGATTGTGTTAAGCGGGCGCGGAGCCCGGGGCGAGGAGGCTCGCGCGTCGGCGCATAGCTTCCTCGAAGGGGTCACAGATCCCACCGTGATGATTGCAGACTTCGATGATAGCTACTTTCCGACCCAAGGGCGGGAGATCAAGGAATGGCTTGCGTCCCAGGCCAAAAAAGCCAAGCCTGACCTGATCTTCACCCACCGCCGGGATGATGCGCATCAGGATCATCGCGAGGTCAACAGGATCACCTGGAACCTTTTTCGGGATCACCTTATTCTTGAATATGAGATCCCGAAATGGGACGGCGACCTGGGTCAGCCAAACTTCTACACGCCGCTGACCGAAGCCCAAATGCAGCGCAAAATCGAATTGCTTCTTGCCCACTTCGGCAGTCAGCGGTCCAAAGATTGGTTTGACGCCGAAACGTTTCGTGGTCTGGCACGGCTGCGCGGCATGGAGTGCCGCGCTAAGGACGGATTTGCGGAGGGGTTCGTGGTTCGAAAGGCCGCCTGGTCCCTCGGCTGAAGCGGGACGATCGTATGCGACGGATTGCGATAGGCAGGAGCGCCAGACCCTCTCCAAACGAGGTAGGTCGGTCGAGAATGTGGTGCACGTTTTCGCCAAAATCAGGCGATTTTGCCTACAGCAAACCCGTCGCAACAACTGCTAAGATTACAATAGAACGACGGTTGCGCAAACAATTACAAACAACCCCTAGTCGGCACGTTGCCTCTACATCATCGGTCAAACCGCATGGAGAATGCACGCTGCGAGCGAACCCACCCCCATGACGACACGTGGGGGGACTCTGTGAACAGCACTTCGCAGTCGGAGGGCGAAGATCCTGGTCATGGTACCGAGGTCGCGTCGGTCATCGATGCCATCCGCGAGTGCATTGGAACGTTGCAACTTGATCTCGACGGACAGGTTGTGGTTACTGGAGCTGGGTTTGGCTCGGAGGCGATCACGGCAACCGCGGCAGCGCTCGCCGGCGCCCGACGCGTATTTGCGCTTACAGCCGAGCGAAAAAAGCATGCCAGAAGTCCAGCCACCTCCTGGGACGCCTTGGACCTGGCCACCGATGCCGGACATTCGGCCAGGCTGGAGATATTGCGACGAATGCATCCTCATCACTGGAATGACGTCGACATTCTTGTGAGTTGTCCCCGGACACTGCCGATATCACGGTCGACCGTCGAGTACCTCCGACCAAATTCAGTCGTAGCTCTAATGGCCGAGCCATGGGAACTCTCTCCCGAGATGGTGGACCTAAACGCCTGCAGCGAGATGCAGGTCAAAGTCGCCGCTCCAAATCTAGAGCATCCCAGCATAAACCTGCATCCCGATTTAGCCCGGCTGTGCTGTCGACTGTTGCACGATGCAGGCATAAACCCCCGCGATACGAGAATCGCTCTCCTGTGCGACACCCCCTGCAGGCGCTACATAGAAGATGCCCTGATCGAGCAAGGCGCGAGAGTGACAGTGTTTGCTCACCCGCAGATGCTGCTGCCGGAAATGTGGGACGCTGTCGTGGTGGCATTGCGGCCGGCGGAAAAACCGTCGATGGATATCAATGGCCTTGCCCGGGTATTCGAAGCTGCTCATGGGAGCCTGCTCATTCAATTCAGCGGCGAGATCGACCGCCTGGCTGCTCGGTACTTTGGTCTTCGCGTCTGGCCGCCGCGAAAGCCGGCGCGCGGCCAGCTCGGCGTATCGTCTGAGATTCTCGGTTGGCATCCCACGATCCGCAGGCTAGTCGGCGGTCTCAAGGCAGCCGAGATGGCGCGGCGTGGAGCAGATCTCCGTCGCGACGGCATCGGTTCAATAGTCGGCCCCTCGCCCAACTGACTCGAGGTCAGCAAGCGCCGCGCTTCTCGCGCTCCTGGCCCGCGTTCAGACCAATGCGCTTGAGACACGGACCTTTTTGTTGCGGCGCCATCGGAGCCAATGTCGCAGAATGCTCCACTGCAAGGCTATGTGCCACCAACTTGGCCAAGCGAAGTAACAGAGCAGCCCCGTTGTCGCCGCCGCACCAGTGCGACAACGGGTCTAGCTTCAAAAGACGCAAAGCGGCCGGCGTCCTTCTTGGGGTAAGTGGCTTCAGAACGCCGCCCGGCGGACTCAGTCCACCGTACATTAATGATAGCTAAAATACTCTCGCGAGAAATAGCGATTCCGGGAATCCCGAGCTTTTCGTGGCGAGATCCGTCGCGGGAAGCACTTCTAGGATCGCGGTAGCGAACCGGATGGTGGGCTGAATATTCGGAATATTTAATTTGCAGTGACGGACCAGCCGGCACGCCACCCCGATCCTTTCCGGCTCGAAACCGGCCCTTACATGTCGAGCCGCCTCGATAGAGAAGGCAAATCGCCTTAACCCGAACGCCGACCTCGCAGTGATTGCGTCCCTCACCCGATCGGGTGAAGCGCGCGGCCTCTTTCCGACTCAAACTGCCAATCTGGTCATAGATTCACGCATCAAGCCGGCGGATATCGATGTGGTACATCCTGACATGCCGGCCCGCGTGGTGTTGTCGGTCTATCCGAGCCGGCATCTGCCGCAAATCCATGGCTTGCTCACATCAGTGTCGGCCGACCGGCTGACGGACGAAAAGACCGGCGAGCCTTATTTCCTCGCCAAGGTCAAAGTCGGCACAGCCGATCTCGCAGAGCTGCATGACGTGCATTTGTCGCCCGGCATGCCGGCGGAGGTCATGATCCTGACGGGAGAGCACACTTTGCTCGACTATATGCTGGCCCCGGTGCAGGCTTCGCTCACACGCTCTTTCAAGGAAAACTGAGCCGACGACAGCACACCGCCGCCGGCCATAAGCCGACGCCTCATCGTCGCATCTGTCAGCGCAGCCGCAGGGGCGTGACGGCGCTAGCGCCTCAGGGCGTGGACATTGTCCATCGATGCGCCGCCCAGCGGCAGCGCCATGTCGTCGTCGAGCAGCCGGGTGATGCGGGCAAAGCCGACAAAGGCTTTGCGCGCTTCCTCGGCCGACATCTTGCCCGACAGTGCCGCCGCGCAGCAATTCAGGGCGCATTGATAAACCGGGCCGCGTCGTCCCGTTGGCCACTTCCGCAGGAATACCATCGCCTCGGAGACGCTATCGACTTCCTCCACAGGGTATCCCTGCCCACGCGCAATTCGCACTGGGGTAAAGAAATGCAAGCGATCCATAATTATCCTCCCGGTCGACCGCAGCGCAGTCGAACCGCACTAAACGCACGTCCCGCGAATTGGTTCCAAACAAATTTGGTTGCCGATGGAAAAAGTTCGAAACCGCGGGCCCGCGCTGACATGCGCGAAATCACTTGGCGACTCGGCCAATGCAGGCCTGGAGCCGTCGGATAACGGCGATTCTCATTGAATATCTTTAAGGCGAAAGCCGGCAAATGGGTTGCTTGCCGGTTACCCTGCGTCAGGCTTAACCTCCGCGTCAACGCGTGAGGGCGCGTTTTGCAAAAAGGGGAACACTTGCAATGACCATTCAAGGCGCATCGCCTGACCTCTACAATGAGGATCTGGCTCCCGCAACGGTCAGGAACTGGGGACCGTTTTCGATCTTCAACGTCTGGACCTCCGACGTCCACAGCCTCTGGGGCTACTACCTGGCGGCAAGCCTGTTTCTATTCTGCGGCGGCTTCGTCAACTTCATCATCGCCATCGGCATCGGCTCGCTGATCATCTATGCGCTGATGAATATGGTCGGCTATGCCGGCGTGAAGACCGGCGTGCCCTACCCCGTGCTTGCCCGCGCCTCCTTCGGCATCTGGGGCGCCAACGTCCCGGCGCTGGTGCGGGCGATCGTCGCCTGCTTCTGGTACGGCGCCCAGACGGCCGCGGCTTCGGGCGCGATCGTGGCGCTGCTGACACGCCTGCAATGGTTCGACGAGTTCAACAAGAGCTCGCACCTTCTGGGACACTCGACCCTCGAGGTGATCTGCTTCGTCATCATCTGGGCGCTGCAGTTGCTGATCATCCAGAAGGGTATGGAGACCGTCCGTCGCTTCCAGGATTGGGCCGGCCCGGCCGTGTGGGTCATGATGCTGATCCTGGCGATCTATCTCTGTGTGAAGTCGGGCACTTTCGCCTTCACCAGCGACATCCCGATGGATGTGCTGCTGGACAAGACCAAGGACGCAGGCGTTCCGGGCGAGCCTGGATCCTGGACCGCGCTGTTCGCGGTGGCGGCGATCTGGGTGACCTATTTCTCGGCGCTCTACCTCAACTTCTGCGATTTCGCCCGCTATGCGCCGGACAAGGCGGCGCTGCGCAAGGGCAACATCTGGGGCCTGCCGGTCAACCTCATCCTGTTCTCGCTGGTGGCCGGCGTCACGACGATCGCCGCCTATGACGTCTACCATGAGGTGCTGCTGCATCCAGACCAGATCTCGGCCAAGTTCGACAGCTGGTTCCTTGCCGCGCTTGCCGCGCTGACCTTCGCGGTGGCGACGCTGGGCATCAACGTCGTGGCGAATTTCGTCTCGCCGGCTTTCGACTTCTCCAACGTCTTCCCGCGCCAGATCGACTTCAAGAAGGGCGGCTACATCGCGGCGCTGATCGCCCTGGTGCTCTATCCCTTCGCGCCATGGGAAGGCAGTGCGGCTTCCTTCGTCAACGTCATCGGCGCGACGATGGGACCGATCTTCGGCGTGATGATGGTCGACTACTATCTGATCCGCAAAAGCGAGGTCGACGTCGAAGCGCTCTATCGCGAAGATGGCGAGTTCCGTTTCCAGAGCGGGTGGCACGTCAACGCCTTCATCGCTGCCGGCATCGGCGCCATTTTCTCCTCGATCCTGCCCAACTTCACCAACTGGCTGCCGTCCTGGTGGGGCGTCTATGGCTGGTTCTTCGGCGTGGCGATCGCCGGCGTCGTCTACTATGTGCTGCGCACAATGGCGCTCGGTGCAGGCGCGAAGGTGGCGAAGGCCTGAAACAAGGCGGCAGGCAGTAGGGCTTAGGCAATAGAAGACGCCACCCTACTGCCTACTGCCTACTGCCTACTGCCTACTGCCTACTGCCTACTGCCTACCATCTCCGTGTTTCAGTTGCGCGACGTGCCGATGCCGAGGCGCTTGTGATTAGCGGCGGCAAGCAGCCGCGAGCTCGGCCGCTCACGCGAAAAGACAAGCCAGATATCGCCGTCTACCAACTGCACCAACTCGTCGGCGACTGCATAGGCCTGGAGCGCCGCAACGGCCTCCCGGCACTGGCTCGCGCATCACCCCCGCCGCCACCTCGAACCATCCCACATAACGAGCCCGACTGCGGCACTACACAGATTCGTGAACGGTGATGGTGTGAACCGCCGTAACCTCCGCCAGCGCTGCCGCGAACTTCCAGTAGAACCTGCGGCTTCCGGCATCGCCGGGGGAGAAGGGTTCACGCAACAACACCCATTGGAGGAAAGCATGTCAAACCGCCTCATATCCGCCGCCGTCGCCAGTGCCTTCGCCGCAGCCATTGGCGCCGCCGCCATTGGTTCCGCATCAGCCGCGATGAGCGAGGCGGAAATGATGAAGATGCAGGAGAAGACCAAGAAAGAGGTCGCTTCCGGCAAGATGGAGAAGTGTTTCGGCGTAGCGCTGAAGGGCCACAACGACTGCTACGCGGGTGCTGGAACCACATGTGCGGGCACGGCCACCAAGGATTACCAGGGCAATGCCTTCAAGCTGGTGGCGAAGGGAACCTGTACTGCCATGACCACGCCAAATGGCCACGGCTCGCTAAAGCCGATCGGCTGATTCCGAGGAGACCGCGGCGGGTGGCATCGCCATCCGCCCCTTCCACTGCCTTCCGGGAGGTCGACCATGAACATTCCTCCGCGCGCCGGAGTAGGACTTAAGCCGCAGCACTACCGCGAGATCCTGGAAACCGGGCCGGACATCGGCTTTTTCGAGGTCCATGCCGAAAACTACATGGGAGCGGGCGGACCACCGCACCGGTACCTTGCTGCGGTGCGCGAGCAATATCCTCTTTCGTTGCACGGTGTCGGTCTGTCGATCGGCGCGGCAGGGCCCCTCGACCAAGACCATTTGAGGCGCCTGAAAGACCTGATCGCCCGCTATCAGCCGGGCCTTTTCTCCGAGCACCTTGCATGGTCGAGCCACGGCGATGCGTTTCTGAACGATCTCCTGCCGATGCCCTACACGATGGAAACGCTCCAGCGCATCGCCTCACACATCGACGAAGTGCAGGAAACACTTGGCCGTCAGATGCTGCTGGAAAATACTTCCACCTACGTCGCCTTTGCAGAAAGCACCTATGCCGAGCCTGATTTCATCGCCGAGGTGCAGCGGCGCACCGGCTGCGGACTGCTGCTCGATGTGAGCAACGTCTACGTCGCTTCGACCAATCAGCAGTGGGACTCCTTCGCCTATATCGACGCCTATCCGCTCGGCGCCGTGCAGGAGATACATCTTGCCGGCTTCACGCCGGAAACCGACGAGAAACAGAGGCCGCTGCTCATCGATACCCACAGCCGGCCGGTCGACCCGTCGGTTTGGGAACTCTACGCCTACGCGATCGGCAAGCTCGGTCCGACGCCGACGCTGATCGAATGGGACGCCGATTTACCATCATGGAGTGAGCTGCATGCCGAAGCCATGCGGGCCGAAGCGTATATGAAGTCTCACGCGCCAGGACAGGAGGTGCGCCTTGCAAGGGCTGGCTGAGCAGCAACGGGATTTCGCGCTGGCCTTGCTTGACGCCGCTCGTGCCACGCCGCAAGGCCTCGTAGGACCCGACGGCTTGCCAAGTCCGCGTCGCTTCGCGGTCTATCGCAACAATGTCGTGGCCGGCCTCATCGAGACACTGAAGGAAAATTACCCGGCCGTTCATCGCATCGTCGGGGATGAATTCTTCCGCGCCATGACGGGGCAATTCGCAACCGCCCATCCACCGCGGCGCCCTGTCATGTTGGACTACGGTGCAGGCCTCCCCGAATTCATCGCTGGGTTCGAGCCCGCGGCGACACTTCCCTACCTCGCTGACGTAGCGAGGATCGAGCGCGCCTGGATCGAGGCCTATCATGCGGCCGATGCGGAGCCGCTTTCGGCGAATGATCTCCTCGCCGTCGATCAGGGCCGCCTGGGCGAGGTCCGGCTGGCGCTCCATCCTTCGCTCCGGGTGACGCAATCGCAGTTTCCCGCCCTCACCATCTGGCGCATGAACATTGCCGGCGGCGAGCCCGCTGCTGTCGATCTCGAGGCAGGTGGTGAGGATGCTCTCATCATCCGCCCGGGCGCAGAAGTCGTCGTGCGCCAGCTGCCGGTGGGAGCTGCGGCCCTCATCAGGACCTTAGGCGCCGGCAAGTCAGTGGTGGCCGCGACGATAGCCGTACTCGAAGCCACCCAGCACTTCGATCTCAGGACGATGTTGGCCGGACTGCTTGAAGCCGGCGCTTTCATCGGTTGGAGCCTTGAACCGGATACCGGAGACGAGCCGTCATGATGTCAGCTCCGAACCTGATCCGTACGCTGACGGCGTGGCTTTCCTCGGTCGCCATGGCCGTAGCGCCGCTATTTCTGCGAGCAGCACTCGCGGTGCCGTTTTTCCGCTCCGGGCTCACGCGCTGGGACGGCTTCCTACAGCTCTCGGACAGCACCATTTATCTGTTCGAAGAGGAGTTCAAGTTGCACATCTTCGGTGCCGAGTATGGTTTCCCAATGCCCGACGCCGTTGCCTATCTGGTCGCGACCGCCGAAATCACTTTGCCGGTGCTGCTGGTTCTGGGCCTCGCCACCCGCTTTGCCGCGCTGGCGATGCTTGTCATGACCGGTATCATCCAACTTGTCGTGCCCGACGGTTGGGCCAACTTCCATCTGCCCTGGGCCGCCATGGCGATCTCCATCATTGCCCTTGGCGCAGGGCCCATTTCCGTTGACCGGCTTGTCGCGCGACGATTTGCTTCGGAGGCGTATCGGCAATGACCACCCCTCCTGCACTGAAACTTGTGCGGGGCGAAGCCGCTCTTCCTCCGCAGGTGCAGGAGCTGGATTGGTCGATCCTCATGGCGAGGGCCCAGGACGGCGATGCCAATGCCTATCGGCGGCTCCTCGAGAGCATTGCGCCATACCTGCGCGCTCACGCGGTGCGCTGTCACCGCAATCCCAGCGATGTCGAGGATGCGGTGCAGGATATACTGCTGACGCTGCACGCCGTGCGTGCGACCTATGATCCGGCGCGGCCGTTCGGTCCCTGGCTCACGGCCATTGCCAAACGCAGGCTGATCGACCGTCTGCGCCGCCAGGGTCGCCGCAGGGCCTTGGAAACGGAATCGGACCCCATCCACGAAACCTTTGCCGATCGGTCCGCGAACCTTGAGCACATGACACATATCCATGACATTGCCGCGGCCCTCGACCGCCTTCCCCCCGGACAGCGTGAAGCCTTGCGGCTTACCAAGATCGAGGGACTGTCGCTGAAGGAGGCCTCGGCGGCGAGCGGTATGAGCGTGGCAGCGCTCAAGGTCGCCACCCACCGCGCCATCCGGCGTCTTCGGAGCTTCTTCTCTGGCGGGAGTGAAACATGATTCCCACGGATGATCTCATCTCCGCGCTTGCCGCCAATCTGAGGCCGGTGAGGCGGCTCCGTCCGCCGCTGTTGCGGGCCACCGGTTTCTTGCTTCTCGCCGCATTGATCCTCACCATGATCGCCACAGCCCACGGCTGGCGGCCAGGCCTGCTCGTTCGTCTGGCCGAGATCCGCTTCGCTTTAAGCCTCACGGGGGCCGTCTTCACCGGCATCCTTGCCGCATTCGCGGCATTCGTCGTCAGCCTTCCTGGGCGTTCACGTCACTGGCTGTGGCTGCCCCTTCCGTCACTTGCCCTGTGGCTTTTCTCGATCGGCTATCAATGTCTGAACTTCTGGACACCGCTGGTTCCCGGCGCACCTCCCGGTGAGATGGCTTCTTGCATTGCGACGTTGGTGCTGACCAGCCTGCCTTTATCGCTCGCCTTGGCGCTCATGCTTCGCCATGCCGCTCTTTTCGACCCGGCGCCAGTGATCTTGGCTGCAAGTCTTTCCGTTGCTGGGATCACCGCGGCTGCGCTGACCCTTTTCCATCCGCTCGACGCCAGCATCGAGATTCTGATGTTCAATCTCGGCACCGGATCGTTGATCGTGTTGTCGGGCGGCGCCATCAGCCTGTTTGTATCGAACGCCTCGGAGAAGCCACAATGAGCGGACCATTGCCCGTCAGCAACCTGGCGAAATCGCGGGCTGCCCTGTCGCTCGCTCTTGGCGGCCTCTCGGCAGGTCTCCTCGCCTCCGCCTGCTGCGTGCTCCCTCTCGCCTTCGCTCTCGTCGGAATCAGTGGCGCCTGGATCGCGCGCCTCACCGCGCTGGCGCCTTACCAGCCATACTTCCTCACCCTCGCGGCCGTCTCGATCGGTGTTGGATTCTGGCGCTATCGCCGCAATGAGGCGGCCTGCCTTGCCGGTTCACTTTGCGCCAGTCCGGTCTATCGCCGTTCCACCCAATTCGTCCTGTTGGCCGCGAGCCTCATTGCAGTGGCGGCGGCGGCAGTCGATGTCTTCGGACGGCTCAATTTGTAGGAGATCCCGCCATGCGCGTCGCCATTGCAATTGTTGTCCCGCTCCTGGCCACGGTGCCCGCCGTCGCAGCACAACACACCGCCACATTCTCGGTGCCCGACATGACCTGTCCGCTCTGCCCGATCACCGTTACGACCGCAATCAGGCACCTCGACGGCATTGTCTCGGTTTCGACCGATGTCGGCGCCAAGACTGCAACTGTCGTCTTCGACGACCGCAAGACGAGCACCGCGTCGATCGCCGATGCTTCCGCCAATGCGGGCTATCCAGCAGCATTGGTGAACGAGCAATGATCGAGGTTACAAGCACCATCACCTGTCCCGGCTGCGGCCACCGTAGAAGCGAGACAATGCCTGCCAATGCCTGCCTGCATTTCTACGAATGCGAAAGCTGCAAGATCATCCTCAAGCCCCTACCGGGCGATTGCTGCGTATTCTGCTCATACGGCGATCACCCCTGTCCGCCGAAACAGGAAGAGCGACAGTCCGGTGCTGCCGGCCACCATAATTGCTGCTGAGGCATCGGCGGTGCCGGGGCAAGGATCGCCAAGGTCTGAAACAAGGGCAGTAGGCAGTAGGGATTAGGCAATAGAAGGTGCCACCCTACTGCCTACTGCCTACTGCCTACTGCCTACTGCCTACTGCCTACTGCCTACTGCCTACTGCCTACTGCCTACCATCTCCGCCAGACGGCGCACCGTGTTCCAGTTGCGCGACGTGCCGATGCCGAGGCGCTTGTGATTAGCGGCGGCAAGCAGCCGCGAGCTCGGCCGCTCGCGCGAGAAGACAAGCCAGATATCGCCGTCCACCAGGAATACTTTCTCATCGGCGGCGGCATAGGCCTGGAGTGCTTCGACGGTGTCCGCGGGCAGCGGCTCGCGCATCACGCGCACCGCAACCTGATCGGCCGTGTCCGCTGATTCGTCCGGAAACGGATTGGCGGCGGCAAGCTTCAGCCAGTCCTCGGCACCGCGCACGATGATGTCGACATGTCGGCCGAAGCTTTTCTCGAACGCCTTTTCCAGCCGGCGCTCGAGCTTTGAAAGCTCGCCTGTGCGCGCCTCGAACACCAGATTGCCCGTCGCCACCAGCGTGCGGACGTTTTTCAGCCCGAGGCTTTCCGCCATGGCCTTCAGGTCGGACATGACCACCCGCCGTCCCCCGCCCAGGATGATGCTGTAGAGCAGCGCGACATAGGTCTGCACGGCTTTGTTCGCTGTCGGTTCAAACCAGCCGCGACTGATCCACCGCGGCCGAGATAAAGCTCGCGAACAGCGGATGCGGGTCGAGCGGCCGGCTCTTCAGTTCGGGGTGATACTGCACGCCGATGAACCACGGGTGGTCGGGATATTCAACCGTCTCCGGCAGCACGCCGTCGGGCGACATGCCGGCAAACACCAGGCCGCAATCCTCGAGACGCTGCTTGTAGTCGATGTTGACTTCGTAGCGATGCCGGTGGCGCTCGGAAATCTGCGTGTCGCCGTAGATATCCGCTATCTTCGAGCCCTTGGCGAGCTCGGCCTGGTAGGCGCCAAGCCGCATCGTGCCGCCGAGATCGCCTGCGGCCCTGCGCTTCTCAAGCATATTGCCCTTCAGCCACTCGGTCATAAGGCCGACGACGGGCTCGTCGGTCGGGCCGAACTCGGTCGACGACGCATGGTCGACACCCGCCAGCGAGCGGGCCGCCTCGATGCAGGCCATCTGCATGCCGAAGCAGATGCCGAAGTAAGGCACCTTGCGCTCGCGGGCGAACTTGGCCGCCAGGATCTTGCCTTCCGAGCCACGTTCGCCGAAGCCGCCGGGAACGAGGATGCCGTGCACCTTCTCCAGCCACGGCGCCGGGTCTTCCTTCTCGAAGATCTCGCTTTCGATCCAGTCGAGCTTGACCTTGACGCGATTGGCGAGGCCGCCATGCGACAGCGCCTCGATCAGCGATTTATAGGCGTCCTTGAGCCCGGTGTATTTGCCGACGATGGCGATCGTCACCTCGCCTTCCGGATTGTGGATGTGGTTGGAAAGCTTCTGCCACGGCTCCATGCGCGGCTTCGGCGCCGGGTCGATGCCGAAGGCCGCCAGCACTTCCGAATCGAGGCCCTCCTGATGATAGGCCAGAGGCACGTCATAGATATGCGGCACGTCCAGCGCCTGGATGACGGCGCTTTCGCGCACGTTGCAGAACAGCGAAAGTTTCCGGCGCTCCTCCTTCGGGATCGGCCGGTCGGCGCGCACCAAAAGAATGTCGGGCGCGATGCCGATGCCGCGCAGTTCCTTGACCGAATGCTGCGTCGGCTTGGTCTTCAGTTCGCCGGCCGTCGGGATGTAGGGCATCAGCGTCAGATGCACATAGACGGCGTTGTTGCGCGGCAGGTCGTTGCCGAGCTGACGGATCGCTTCCAGGAACGGCATCGCCTCGATGTCGCCGACCGTGCCGCCGATTTCGCACAGCACGAAGTCGTAGTCGTCATTGCCGTCCAGCACGAAATGCTTGATCTCGTCGGTGACGTGCGGGATCACCTGCACGGTCGCGCCGAGATAGTCGCCGCGTCGCTCGCGCTCGATGATGTTCTTGTAGATACGGCCGGTGGTGATGTTGTCCTGCTGGTTCGCCGAGCGCCCGGTGAAGCGCTCGTAATGGCCGAGATCGAGGTCGGTCTCGGCGCCGTCATCGGTCACGAACACTTCGCCGTGCTGATACGGCGACATCGTCCCGGGATCGACATTGAGATAAGGATCGAGCTTTTTGATCCGCGCGCGATAGCCCCGCGCTTGCAGAAGAGCCCCAAGAGCTGCTGCGGCGATGCCTTTTCCGAGTGAGGAAACCACGCCGCCTGTGATGAATACATATCGCGCCATGGGAGTCATCGCTTAACGCGGCCTGATTGATTCCGCCAGAGAAAAAACCGCCGCGAAGGCTTTTTCCCAAAATGGCGCCGGGGCCCGCACGGGCTTGGATTCAGTCAAAACAAAAGGGCCGGCGATGCCGGCCCTTTCGGCAGTTTGATGGAAAGCCTTAGATAATAACGACCTTCGTGCCGATCTTGACGCGGCTGTAGAGATCCATGACGTGCTCGTTGATCATGCGGAAGCAGCCATTGGAGGCGCTGGTTCCGATCGACTGCGGCGCGATTGTGCCGTGGATGCGCAGATGCGTGTCCTTCTTGCCGTCATAGAGATAGATGGCGCGCGCGCCGAGCGGGTTCTCGCCGCCGCCGGGCATGCCGTCCTTGTACTGGCCGTAATGCTTCGGCTCGCGCTTCTGCATGTCGAGCGTCGGTATCCAGCGCGGCCATTCCTGCTTGTCGCCGACGGCTACCGTGCCCTTGAACTGCAGGCCTTCGCGGCCGACCGCGATGGCATAGCGGCGTGCCGTGGAAAACGACTCGACGAGATAGAGGCGGCGCGCACTGGTGTCGATGACGATGGTGCCCGGCTCATAACCGGTGAAAGTGACGTCCTGCGGCACGAATTCCGGCTTCACCTTGAACGGCCGCTTGGCGGCCTTCTTGGCCAGCGCCGAATCAAGCGCGCGGGTCTCGGGCAGGTAACTGATCGAGCTCACCGACGAGCCGCCGAAGAGGCCGGCAAATAGCCCGCCGCTGCTCGTCTGCTTCTGGCCGGGCTGCTCACTGCGCAACTCGCCATTGTTGCCGGTAGCGGTGATGTTCATGGCCTCGGCCGGGATAGGCTCCTCGGCCTTGACCGGAATGATCTGCGCGACCGGATCCAGCGGCGCGATGATCTTGGTGGTCTTCTTGGCCGGCTTGGCGTCGGCGACCTCAGCCGGCGCGGCAGTGCCCTTCTTGGCGAACCATTCCTGGCGCGCCGCGTCAGCCTTGGCCTTGGCGGCCTCGCGCATGGCCATCTTGCGAGCCTCGAGCGCCTTATCCTTTGCCGCCTGCTTGTCGGCGTCGATCTTGGCCTCGAGCCTGCCGATCTGCGCGAGATCGTCCGAGGTCGGATTTTTCTTCTTCTTGAGAAGCCTCAGCTGCGATGCGTCGCTCTTGGCGGCGGCAGCGGGAATGGCGTCGGTTTTCTCTACCGACGGGGAGGAGACCATGGTTGCCGGTCCGGCAAGGGCCGCGGAACCCATGCCGAGGACGGCACAGACTCCCAAAATGATGAAGCTGCGAAGCTGCATGGCGAAGATCCGATCGTTCGATGCGTGTTGCCCACGGCGTCGCCCGGCGTCCCCCAAGGACGCCAAAAGTGCCGCGCGCAATCTATAATCGATTAGCCGTCATCGCCTCAAGCTGAGGCAGGCGACACGCCCGGTTGAATCTTCGTGATCGGGGGCGCATTTGCCGCGACTGTGTTCAAAGAACAACAGATCGCGGCGGTGCTTGTCCGGCTACTGGTTCGGAACCTGAGGGGTGACCGGCAAGGTGACGCCGTTGGTCGCCGGCGCGGTGGTCGGATTCGCGGGCGTTGTGGCCGGAGCCGGCGCGGTGGTGCCGTTGGCAAGCGGCGTGGTGGTCGTCGCACCGCCAGCCGGGGCCGCGGGAGCAGAGCCGCCAGCCGGAGCGGCGGGCTTGGAAGTGCCCACCGGCCCATTGGAACCCGGCAGCTGGTTGAGCACGCCGTTGCCCTGGCTGGACGTTGCCGGACGGTCGAGGATGTCGATCGGCTTTTCGCCGTAGCGGGCAAGGATCGACAGCGCCAGCGACGTCACGAAGAAGGCTGCCGCCAGGATCGCGGTGGCGCGGGTCAACGCGTTGGCGGCGCCACGAGCGGTCATGAAACCGGAGCCGCCGCCGATGCCCAAGCCGCCGCCTTCGGAGCGCTGCAGCAGCACCACGCCGACGAGGGCGAGCACGACCATGAGGTGGACGACGATCAGTACGGTTTCCATAATTTATCCTGGCGAGGCCTTGCGCGAGCGCGCATGCGACCGATGATTTGGAGGCGGCTCCTTACAATGCTTTGGCGGCATTTCCAAGCCCGTGGCCGGGAATATGGGAAGCAATGCGGCCTTTACAACGATTTAGCCCGCGCGAGCCTGGGAGACGGGCTGGGGTGTGTTGAGATTCAGGTCAGGCCGAGCCGGAAACGTTGGTTTTCGAGAACCGGCCTACGCCGGCCGTAGCCCTTATAGGGCTGAGACACCTATGAGGGCTTCGGCCGGCGGAGGCCGGAAGCGCAGGAAATCATCGTTCGCAGGCCGGCATCACCTGAATATCAACGCAGGCTAAGCCATGTTCATATAAGCTTCCGCTATGGCCAGGAAATCGGCTGCCTTCAGGCTGGCGCCGCCGACCAGCGCGCCGTCGACATTGTCGACGCTGAGCAGTTCCACCGCGTTGGAAGGCTTGACCGAGCCGCCATAAAGAATGCGCGTCCTGGCCGCGGTATCGCCGAACAGCGCGGTCAGCTTGCCCCGGATATGCGCATGCGCCTCGGCGACATCGGCCGCGGTCGGCGTCAGGCCGGTGCCGATCGCCCAGACCGGCTCGTAGGCGATGATGGTGTTGGCGGCGGTGGCGCTCGCCGGCACGGAACCGTCAAGCTGGCGCGACAGGACATCAAGCGTGGCGCCCGCCTCCCGCTCGGCGCGCGTCTCGCCGATGCAGATGATGGCCACCAGCCCCGCCCGCCAGGCCGCCGACGCCTTGGCATGGACTATTGCATCGTCGTCGCCGAACAGCTCGCGGCGCTCGGAATGGCCGACGATGACGTGGCTCGCGCCAGCATCCTTGAGCATCTCGGCCGAAATCTCGCCCGTGAAGGCGCCGCTCTCCTTGGGATGGCAATCCTCTCCACCGGCACGCACCGGCGTGCGCGACAGGATCTCGGCGGCGCGCTGCAGCAAGGTCGCCGGCACGCACACCAGCGCTTCGGTCTCCGCGTCGAGCCCGCTCATGAACCCGTTGCCTATCGACCGCAGCTCGTTGAGCGAGGCGCTGGTGCCGTTCATTTTCCAGTTGCCGGCGACAAGCGGGCGGATTCCAGGGGTCATGGGGCGCGTTCTCCGAGCGACATTAAGCAGCGCCCTCACTACCAAAATCAGGTCACAAAGCAATCGACAGTGGGCCGGAAGGGCGCTATTGCGCTTGTTTCAGACTCGGCGCACGCGAAAATGCGCAAAAATCGGAAGTATGCATGCTTAGTATATTGAGAAGCGCGGCAGGCACCTGGGTCGCGAAGGCGTTGCTGTCCTTGCTGGTGGTGAGTTTCCTCGCCTGGGGCGCGACCACGCGCATGGTGGGTGGCGTGCTGGGCGGCCATCACGCGGTGATCACGGCCGGCGGCACGGAGGTCTCGATCAACGAGTACCGCCTCGCTTACGACCGCCAGCTCAACCTTCTGTCGCAGCAATATGGCCAGCGCGTCACCCACGAACAGGCCAAGCTGCTGGGCGTCGACAATCAGGTGCTGGCGCAGCTCGTTTCGGGCGCCGTGCTGGACGAACAGGCGCGCAAGCTCGGGCTCGGCCTCTCCAAGGATCGGCTGGCCGAACTGACGCGCGAGGATCCGGCCTTCAAGGGCCCCGGCGGCCAGTTCGATCGCCGCACCTTCGAGTATCTGCTGCGCCAGCTCGGCATGCGGCCCGAGGACTATCTCAGGAACCGCTCGCAGGTGGCCGTGCGCCAGCAGATCGTCGAGGCGATCTCCGACGGCCTCAAGGTTCCGCAGACCTTCCTGAAAGCGGTCTCTCTCTATCGCGGCGAGGATCGCACGATCGACTATGTCGTGCTGCCGAAGACGCTGGTGCAGCCGATCGAGGCGCCGTCCGACAGCGCCCTCAAAACTTATTTCGACGCCAACAAGAAGAACTATGCCGCGCCGGAATACCGCAAGTTCTCCTATGTCCGGCTGGAGCCGCAGGACATCATGGATCCGTCCGCGGTGACAGACCAGCAGATCAGCGAGGACTACAACAAGAACATCGCGCGCTACACGACGCCCGAGATGCGTACCATCGAGCAGCTGGTGTTCAAGACGCCGGATGCGGCCAAGGCCGCTTTGGATTCGCTGAAGGCTGGCGCTACCTTCGACAAGCTCGTCACCGCCGAAGGCAAGACGCAGGCCGACACGCTGCTCGGCACGCTTGCCAAGGACAAGATCGCCGACAAGGCGGTGGCCGATGCCGCCTTCTCGCTCAATGCCAACGAGGTGAGCCAGGTCGTCCAGGGCGCCTTCGGTCCCGTGCTGTTGCGCGTCACCGAGATCAAGCCGCAGGTGGTGAAGCCGCTGTCGGAAGTGTCCGGCCAGATCCGCAAGGACCTGGCGCTTG
This sequence comes from Mesorhizobium sp. B2-7-2, assembly GCF_006440775.1. Classification (GTDB taxonomy): domain Bacteria; phylum Pseudomonadota; class Alphaproteobacteria; order Rhizobiales; family Rhizobiaceae; genus Mesorhizobium. Next base: position 437,961 of record NZ_VFTZ01000001.1, read on the forward strand.
GCGAGGCAAGCCGCATCCTGCTCGATGTGCATGACAGCTACGAGGACACCCGCGCCTCGGGCGCCTCGCTGGCCCAGGCCGCCGAGAAGTTGAAGCTCAAGGTCGTCACCATCGACGCCATCGACCGTACCGGCCAGCGGCCGGACGGCACGATCGTCAACGACCTGCCGGAATCGGCCGAGCTGATCAAATCGGTGTTCGCGGCGGAGCCCAATACCGAGAACGAAGGCCTGACGACTGCCGGCAACGGTTTCGTCTTCTACGAAGTGCAGTCGGTCACGCCGGCGCGCGACCGCACGTTGGATGAAGTCCGCAAGAAGGTCGTCGCCGACTGGACAGAGGCCGAGACCGACAAGCGTCTCGACGCCAAGGCTCAGGAACTGGAGAAGCGCCTCAAGGCAGGCACCGCGCTCGACGTCATCGCCGGCGAGCTCAAGCTCGACAAGCAGACCAAACGCGGCCTGAAGCGCGAAGCCGACGATGCCGATTTCGGCAAGGAAGGCGCCGCGGCCATGTTCGGCGTCGGCGAAGGCGGTACTGGTTTGATCCCCTCGCCCACCGGCGACGGCCAGATCCTGTTCAAGGTCGCCGAGGTCTTCGAGCCGGCGGGCGCCGATGGCAGCGCGGTGCCGGACGACGCGCAGAAATCCTTCGGCGCCGGCATGTCCGACGATCTGCTCGACCAGCTGGTGGCGCAGTTGCAGTCGCAATATGACATTCGCATCGATCCGAACGCGGTTTCGCAAGCACAGACACGATGAGCGCTCTCAAGACACACATAGCCAAGGTCGCCACGGGCACCGCGCTTTCCTTCGAGGAAGCGCGCGAGGCGTTCGACATCATCATGTCGGGCGACGCGACACCCGGCCAGATCGGCGGCTTCCTGATGGCGCTGCGCGTGCGCGGCGAGACGGTGGGCGAGATTTCCGGCGCGGTCGCTACGATGCGCGCCAAGATGCTGCGCGTCGAGGCGCCGCAAGGCGCCATCGACATCGTCGGCACCGGCGGCGACAATTCGCATTCGGTCAACATCTCGACCGCTTCGGCCTTCGTCATCGCCGCGGCCGGCGTGCCGGTGGCCAAGCATGGCAATCGCGGCCTGTCCTCGCTGACCGGCTCCGCCGATGTGCTGACGGCGCTGGGCGTCAGAATAGACATCCCGCCGGAGACGATCGGCCGCTGCATCCATGAGGCGGGTGTCGGCTTCATGTTCGCGCCGGCGCATCATCCGGCGATGAAGCATGTCGGGCCGACCCGCGTCGAGCTCGGCACGCGCACCATCTTCAACCTGCTCGGACCGCTGTCGAACCCCGCCGGCGTCAGCCGCCAGATGGTTGGCGTGTTCCTGCCGGAGTGGATCATGCCCGTGGCCGAGACGCTCAAGGCGCTGGGCGCTGATCACGCCTGGGTCGTCCATGGCGACGGCTATGACGAGATCACCACCACCGGCGAGACCCAGGTGGCGGAGCTCGCCGGCGGCGAGATTCGCAGCTTCACCTTGACGCCGGAAGCCGTTGGCTTGAAGCGGCACACAAAGGAAGAGCTGCGCGGCGGCGACGCGGCCTACAACGCCAAGGAATTGCGCGATATGCTTGGCGGAGCCGCCGGCGCATATCGCGATACGGTGCTGATGAATGCCGGCGCCGGGCTGGTTGTGGCCGGCAAGGTGACGACGCTGGCCGACGGCATCGCGGCGGCGGCGCAAGCGATCGACAGCGGCCGCGCGCTTGCGGTGCTCGACAAGCTCATCGAGATTTCGAACGGTTAGACCCCTTGTCCGATATCCTGCGCAAGATCGAAGCCTACAAGCGTGAAGAGATCGCCGCGGCGAAGCTCGCCGTGTCGTTCGCCGAGATCAGGACGAAGGCCAGGGACGCCGAGCCGCCGCGCGGCTTCCTTGCCGCGCTGGAGGCCAAGCGCCGAGACGGCGGCTTCGCTTTGATCGCCGAAATCAAGAAGGCCAGCCCTTCCAGGGGCCTGATCCGCGCGGATTTCGATCCACCGGCGCTCGCCGACGCCTATCGGAAAGGCGGCGCCGCCTGCCTTTCGGTGCTTACGGACGCCCCGTCTTTCCACGGCGCTCCCGAATTCCTGACGGCCGCTCGGGCAGCGGTGCGCCTGCCGGCTCTGCGCAAGGATTTTCTGTTCGATCCCTACCAGGTCTACGAAGCACGCGCCTGGGGCGCCGACGCCATCCTGATCATCATGGCAAGCGTCGACGACGCGCTTGCCAAGGACCTTGAGGCGACCGCCTTCGAGCTCGGCATGGACGCTCTGGTCGAGGTGCACGACGAAAACGAAATGCAACGCGCGCTCCGCCTCTCGTCGCGGCTGATCGGCATCAACAACCGCGATCTCAGAACCTTTGAAACCAGCCTCGACGTTTCGGAGCGGCTGGCGGCCATGGTGCCGGCGGATCGGCTGCTGGTCAGCGAAAGCGGCATCTTCACGCATCAGGATTGCCGCCGGCTGGAGAAGAGCAAGATCGGCACGTTCCTGGTCGGCGAGAGCCTGATGCGGCAGGCCGACGTGGCCGCCGCCACGCAACGGCTGCTCACCGGCAAGGCCCGTGCCGAGGCCGTTTGAGGATGGCCTCCCTTACCCATCTTGGTGCCAAGGGCGAAGCCAACATGGTCGACGTCGGCGACAAGGCGGAGACGACGCGCACGGCAGTCGCCGAAGGGTTTGTCTCCATGCAGCCGCAAACGCTGGAGATGATCTTGGCCGGCGACGCCAAGAAAGGCGACGTATTGGGGACTGCCCGTATCGCCGGCATCATGGCCGCGAAGAAGACGCACGAGCTGATCCCGCTCTGCCACCCGCTGCTTCTGACCAAAGTTGCCGTCGAGATCGAGCCGGACCGTTCCTTGCCAGGTCTCAAGGTTACCGCGCTCGCCCGCGTCACCGGCAAGACGGGTGTGGAGATGGAGGCGCTGACCGCCGCTTCAGTCGCCTGCCTCACCATCTACGACATGGCCAAGGCAGCGGACCGCGGGATGGTGATTTCCGGCGTCCGGCTGGTCGAGAAGACCGGCGGCAAATCTGGCGACTACAAGGCGGGTTCATAATGGCCTTGCTTCCGGTCACCGAGGCGCTCGAACGCCTGCTGGACGGCGTGACGGCTCTGCCGGGCGAGCGCGTTCCGCTGGCTGACGCGGCGGGCCGCGTGCTGGCCGAGCCGGTGGTCGCGTTGCGCACGCAACCACCTTTCGATGCCTCCGCGATGGACGGCTATGCCGCGCGCTTCTCCGATGTCGCCTCGGCGCCGGCGCTACTCGAGGTCATCGGCATGGCGCCTGCCGGACGCGGTTTCTCCGGAACCGTCGGCGAAGGCCAGGCCGTGCGCATCTTCACCGGGGCGCCGTTGCCGGAGGGCGCCGACACCGTCGTCATCCAGGAAAACGTCCGCGATCTCGGCAATGGCAGGATCGAGCTGACGGAGCCAACCGCAGAAGCACGCAATGTCCGCCGCCGCGGGCTCGACTTCGGTCAGGGCGACGTGCTGCTCGAAAAGGGCCGAGTTCTCGATGCGGCGGCCCTTTCGCTGGCGGCCTCGGCCAACCACCCAGCCTTGTGCGTCGTGCGCCGGCCGCTGGTCGCGATCATCGCCACCGGGGACGAATTGCTGCCGCCAGGCAGCGCGCTCGGCCCCGACCAGATCATTTCGTCGAATGCTTACGGCGTTGCCGCCGCCGCCCAGTCGGTCGGCGCGCGCGCGCTCGATCTCGGCATCGCCGCCGACCGCCAGGAGGCGATTGCCGCGCTGGTCCGGAAAGCGGTCGAGGCCGGCGCCGATATCATCGTCACGCTCGGCGGCGCCTCGGTCGGCGACCACGACCTCGTCCATGGCGTGCTGACCGGCGAAGGCATGCAGCTCGATTTCTGGAAGATCGCCATGCGCCCCGGCAAACCGCTGATGTTTGGCCGGCTTGGCAATGTCCGCTGCATCGGCCTGCCCGGCAATCCGGTGGCAAGCATTGTCTGCTCGCAACTCTTCCTGAAGCCGCTGCTTGCCCGGCTCGGCGGCCGCGATCATCGGCAGGATATGCGAATGGCCCGGCTTGGCACCGCGATGCGGGCCAACGACGTCAGGCAGGACTATGTGCGCGCCGTCGTGCGCGAGGACGCCGGCACCTTGATCGCGACGCCTTTCGGCATCCAGGACTCCTCTATGCTGCGGATGCTCGCCGACGCCAACGGCCTGATCGTGCGCGAGCCCTTTGCGCCGGCCGCGGAAGCCGGCGCTGAATGCAGCGTGCTCATGCTGCGCTAGACGTCGACGAAGTCGATCCTGATAGGTCGACGAGGTCGATCGTAACCCTTATTCGCCGACCAACGTACGGGTCAGGGGATGATCCGGGTCGGCGAGACCATCGACAATATTGAAATGATGTCGGTCCGGCTCGACCACTGAACAGGTGGCAGCGCCGAGCCCGGTCCAGATGTTGGCGAGCAACGCGCTGTGGCGCAGGAATTCCGCACGCTCGCCGCCGCCGGCCCAGCAGGTGATGCAGGCTCCCTGTCGAGGCCGCAGTAATGCCGGGCTTTCGCTCCGCGCTTCCGGCTCGTCGATGTTCAATGTTTCGTTCAGCGCGGTGAACATCAGCGGCCGAAGGTCGTGCAGGCCTGAAATCGAAACCACCTGTCGTATGCGCCATGTCACATCGGATGATAGCGGTGAGGCCGTGGTCACCATTCGGCTGGCCAGATGCCCGCCGGCCGAGTGCCCGGTCAGCATCAGCGGACCATCGACCATGGCTGCCGCCTTCTCGATCGCTGCAGCGACCTCGCCGACTATGCCGCTGATCCTGGTCTGCGGGCACAGCGTGTAGGAGGGCATGGCGACGGCAAAGCCGCGCCCGAGCGCGCCTCCAGCCAGATGCGACCAGGAGCCCTTGTCCGACTCCATCCAGTAGCCGCCGTGGATGAATACGACGAGCCCCTTTGGCGCCGCAGACGGGAGAAACAGGTCGAAGCGATTGCGCGGCGCGTCGCCATACACGATATCGAGCCGCGCCCTGCCCTCTGACAGCAGCCTTTCGCGGAATGCCCGCGCCGGACCATCCCACGCCGCGGGCCAGCGGTCGCCGCCCGCGATGTTGGCGCCATTTGCGTAGGCGTCATCCCAGTCGACAACACGATGTCCCAGCAACGGTGTCTCCGCGATCAGGTCATTTGTTCGGCATCGCCGATTCAAAGTCAGGTAACAGTTGTTTTGACGGCAAAGCGCGCGTCTTGCCAGATGCCAGTGCGCAGGATGTCCTCCAGCACCTCGACCGCATTCCAGACATCGCGGTAACCGACATAAAGCGGCGTGAAGCCGAAACGAATGGTGGATGGCGCGCGGAAATCGCCGATCACGCCGCGCTCGATCAGGGCGCGCATCACCTGGTAGCCATTTGGATGGGCGAACGATACCTGGCTGCCGCGTTCTGCGCCTGAGCGCGGGCTCTCCAACTCAAGACCGATGCCGCCGCATCTGGCCTCGACAAGCCGGATGAACAGGTCCGTCAGCGCGACGCTTTTTCTCCGCACGGCCCTCATGTCGACGTCGTTCCAGAGATCCAGCGCGCCTTTCAGCGCGCGCATCGACAGCACCGGCTGCGTTCCGCACAGGAACCGCCGGATGCCAGTGCCCGCGGCATAGCCCTGCTCGAACGCGAAAGGCCGGGCATGGCCCCACCAGCCGCTGAGCGGCTGGCGAATGTCGCCGTGGTGGCGGCTCGCGGCGTAGATGAAGGCCGGCGAGCCCGGCCCGCCATTGAGATACTTGTAGGTGCAGCCGATGGCGAAATCGGCACTCGAGCCGTCGAGATCCACCGGCAGCGCACCCGCCGTGTGGCAGAGGTCCCAGACGATCAGCGCCCCGGCATCGTGGGCCTTGCGGGTGAGCGCCGCCATGTCGCGCAGCCGGCCGGATTTGTAGTTGACGTGGTTGACCAGGATGACCGCGACGCGATCGTCGACCAGTTCCTCAATCGTCGGGGCATCGGCGCCTTCGAGCCGCAGCACCGTGCCGGGCCGCGTCGATGCGACCCCTTCCGCCATGTAGAGGTCGGTCGGAAAGCTGTCGGCCTCGGCAACGATCACAGAACGCTCGGGTCGCATCGCGAGCGCCGCATGCAGGACCTTGTAGATGTTGATCGAGGTCGTGTCGCAAACGACCGTCTGGCCGGGTTTCGCGCCGATCAGGCGCCCCAGCTGGTCGCCGAGCTCGATGGGCATATCGAACCAGCCGGCGGTGTTCCAGGCGCGGATGAGATCCCGCGCCCATTCCTGCCTCGCGGCAGTCTCGATCTCGTTGAAGACGTCGATCGAAGCTGCGCCCAACGAGTTGCCGTCGAGATATAGGACGCCTTCCGGCAAGACGAAGCGATCGCGTGTGGCGCGCAGCGGATCCGCGGCATCCATCGCCTCGACTTCGGCGAAATCAGGAATTCCCCTCATTGTGCTGCCGCCTCCATTTCGATCTGGCCAAGGGGGTTGTCTCACCACCGTCGGCGGCAGGGCAAGAACCTTTGGTCCCATGTTAGCTGGTCCATAGACGACGAAGACTGCGGACCGGAACTTCACCAAGGTTGGCATTTTGGGTTCGTTTCGTTCACGGTGCGGCACGCTTGCGCAGGAACCGACGTGGTCCCATGCGCGGCTTCGTGATGGCGTCGGCTCTTGATTCAGCTTAAGGAGGCTCCAAAATCCGAGCGGAATCAACGCCGCTACCCCAGCCGGGCGGCCAGGGCATCACCGGATGCGACATTGTTTCGGCCGCCTTAACAAATTCACTAAACTTTAAACGGTTGCGGAACACAACTGGAACAGATAGTGTTTGTTCTGGGTTTGTTTTTCTGATTCTGGTTTCAGAACCCGTGGGGGCCGCCGATGCTGACGCGCAAACAACATGAACTCCTGATGTTCATCCATGAACGCCTGAAGGAGAGCGGGATTCCTCCATCATTCGATGAGATGAAGGAGGCGCTCGACCTTGCCTCCAAGTCCGGCATCCACCGGCTGATCACGGCGCTGGAAGAACGCGGCTTCATTCGCCGGCTGCCGAACCGGGCGCGCGCGCTGGAAGTGCTGCGCCTGCCCGACTCGATCGCGCCTGGCTTGAATGCCGCGAAGAAGTTTTCGCCGAGCGTCATCCAGGGCGGCCAAGGCAATCTCAGTCGCCAGGTCAAGCCGACGACGCCATCGCGCACCCCGACGCCAAGCAATGACGACGAGGCCGCGGCGGCCGTATCCATTCCGGTGATGGGCCGCATCGCCGCCGGCGTGCCGATTGACGCCATCCAGCACCAGACGCATTCGATCTCGGTGCCGCCGGACATGATCATGGGCGGCGAGCATTACGCGTTGGAGGTCAAGGGCGACTCGATGATCGAGGCCGGCATCTTCGACGGCGATACCGTCATCATCCGCAATGCCAACACGGCAAGCCCGGGCGAGATCGTGGTGGCGCTGGTCGACGATGAGGAGGCGACGCTTAAGCGTTTCCGTCGCAAGGGTGCCTCGATCGCGCTCGAGGCCGCAAACCCGGCCTATGAGACCCGGATATTCGGACCGGACCGGGTCAAGGTTCAGGGAAAGCTCGTCGGACTTATCCGCCGCTATTGAGCAGAACTGCCCGGCCTTCTTCGCCCGGACGACAATCTATTGGGCCGGTTCGGCGGCTGGTTTTTCCGGCTGCTTATAGGGCGCCAGTCCCCTCGCCTCGCGCGTGTATTTCCGCTGCTCGTGCCAGGGCCGGTATGGTTCTACGACTGCGTAGCGGACGGTGGGCCGCGCGGTTGCCGATTGCGGATCGAAGAAAACGGCGGCGCTGCCGTCGCGCGCCAGCTGCCGCTTGGTAACGACGAGCATACGCGGATCGCGGCATGGGTTATAGGCCGTGGCGTCGTTGATGACGATGAGGTCGGCGAAACCGCAGGCCGGCCGGGCGGCGTCGCGGGTCTCGGCGAGCGCGACGATCGCGCCGGAAGGATGCCGGCCGATGCAGAGATCGCCGCTGCAGTAGAAGGGCGAGCCGGGCGGCAGGTCGACGGGATCGGCAATGTCCAGCGTATCTTTGGCGAACCTTTCCGGCGGCACGATATCCTCGGATTTCAGCGCCCGTTTCCAGTTGTCGGTGGTGAACTCGTTGGAGCGTTCGCGATTGACGGCAAGCTCGTCGCCGCCGATCGGCATCGCCACCAGATGCGCGTCCTCGGAAATGAGCACATCCGGTGTGCGGACGTGCGGAATGGCCAGCAGCGCGGCGAGCGCGAAGGGAACGGCGGCAAGCCTCAGCCAGGTGGTGGCCATTGTCGCGACGACCAGCGCGACCGTCGCCAGCAGCACCGACTGGATCGAGATCAGCCCCACGGCATCGACAGGCGAGCGCTCGGAAATCCATGCCGAGATGGCGATCATCGCCGTCAGGCCCTTGCCCATCACGTAGAGGAGCGGACCGTCGACGCCGAAGGGCATGGCCAGCGCACTCAGCACGGCGAACGGCATGACGACCAGTGAGACGATCGGCATGACCGCCAGATTGGCCAGCAGGCTGAGCGGCGACACCCGCTGGAAGTGCCAGATGGCAAACAGCAATGTCGCGCTGCCCGCGATGAGCGACGTCACAGCGGCGCCACCCGCTCCAATCGCCAGTTTTCGCGATACGAACTCGAGAAACGAACGCTTTGCCGGCGGCGCGGTCGTTTTGCCGGCACGATAGTCGGCAAAGCCGGCATAGGCGCCGACCAGGGCGGCGGTGGCAGCGAAGGACATCTGGAAGCTCGGGCCGACCACTTCGTGCGGCGAGACCAGGATGACGGCGATGGCAGAGATCGCCAGGTTGCGCATGGTCAGCGCCGCGCGGTCGAAAAGCACTGCGACCAGCATAACGCCAAGCATGATGAAGCTTCGCTCGGCCGCCACCACGATGCCGGAGATCACGAGGTAGGCGGCGATCGACGCCAGCGCGATGCCAGCGGCATATTTCTTCACCGGCCGGCGCGACGAGAAATCCGGAAACAGCGCGAAGGCGCCGCGCAGCAGGACCATGATCGTGCCGGCGACCAGCGCCATATGCAGGCCGGAGATCGAAATGATGTGGTAGATGCCGGTGCGCCGCATCGACTCGTTGATGGCTTCCGGAATGCCGGCACGAACGCCGACGATCAGCGCCGCCGCGATCTCGCCCTCGGAACCGCCGATGCTGCTCCTGATGTGGTCGGCAATCCCCTCGCGAGCATTTTCTATGGCCGATGCCATGCGCGCGCCGAAGGGCACCTCCGTTGGCGCGCTCGGGGTCGACGCGACAAGTTTCGGATCGCCCAGGAAAAAGCCACTGGCGCCGATACCGGCAAAATAGCTGTCGAAGGAAAAGTCGTAGCTGTCAGGCCGAACCGGACCTGTCGGCGGCAGCAGCTTGGCATAGCCGGTCAGCATCGACCCGGCCGTCATGCCGGACGGGATCCTGCGCGCCGACAGCCTGATGCGGTCCGGCGCGTAGCGCAGCTTCGGACGCTCCGTGGATATGAGATCTATGGTGAGCCGGACACGGCCGTTGGCCATCGCCTCGGCGGTGACGAGGCGGCCCGTCAGCCGCGTCTGGATTTCGGAACCCAGCATCGGGGTCGCCATCCGCCAGGTCTCCACCTTGGCTGCGAGAAAGCCCAAGGCGCAGAAAAGCGTCACCATGAAGAGAAGATGCGTTCTCTGCCAGGAGCGCGACACCGCCGCGCAGACCGCCATCAGGGCTACCGCCGCAAGCGGCCTGTAGAGATCCGGCTCGGCGCTCAGCGAGAAGTAACAGATCACGCCGGCTGCCAGGAACACCGGCACCAGCAGAAAGCCGACGCCACGGTCGAGCTCGGTGGTGGCGGCGACCGCAACGCTTCGGCGCAGAGCAGGAAGCGAAACGCGGCCAAGCTGTCTGCGGATCCGGCCGACATTGGCTGTCGGCGATGCTGGCGGTAACGTGCCGCCGCCAGGCGGCAGAAGCTCAGCTGGCGGACGCGGCGCCCGAAGCGAAAGCGGCGCTTCCTCAGCGGGCACGGCATGAGCAAACATCAGGCGTTCGCTGACGCCTGCTGTCGTTCCCCCGCCCTCCTCCGCGCCCCGGCCACGTCCAGCCATCGGGTCTGCCCCTTGCGCCCCAGACCGCCTATGCTACATGAACGCCGGTCGCGTGGAAGTCTGCGCGAAACATGCATTTTTCAGCGCTTCCTCGAGAGTTCCATGTCCGACAAGGTCGTCACCCGTTTTGCCCCCTCGCCTACAGGCTACCTGCATATCGGCGGGGCGCGCACGGCGCTGTTCAACTGGCTCTATGCCAGGCACACTGGCGGCACGATGCTGCTGCGCATCGAGGATACCGATCGCGAGCGCTCCACCGAAGCTGCCACGGCTGCCATTCTCGACGGGCTGACCTGGCTTGGCCTCTCCTGGGATGGCGACGCCGTCTCGCAGTTCGAGCGCGTGCCGCGTCATCGCGAGGTGGCGGAGGAGCTCGTGCGCATGGGCAAGGCCTATTACAGCTACGAGACGCCGGCGGAGCTCGAGGCGATGCGCGAAGCCGCACGTGCCAAGGGCCTGCCGCCGCGTTACAACGGCCATTGGCGCGACCGCGGCCCCTCCGAGGCGCCGGCAGGCGTCAAGGGCGCGATCCGCATCAAGGCGCCGACCGAGGGCGTGACGATCGTCAACGACCGCGTGCAGGGCGAGGTGCGCTTCCCCAACAAGGATCTCGACGACTTCATCATCCTGCGCTCCGATGGCGTCCCGACCTACATGCATGCCGTCGTCGTCGACGATCACGACATGGGCGTCACCCACATCATCCGCGGCGACGATCACCTGACCAATGCCGCGCGCCAGACGGTGATCTACAACGCCATGGGCTGGGACGTGCCGTCGATGTCGCACATCCCGCTGATCCACGGCGCCGACGGCGCCAAGCTGTCGAAGCGGCATGGCGCGCTCGGCGTCGAGGCATATCGCGCCATGGGCTACCTGCCCGAGGCTCTGCTCAACTATCTGGCCAGGCTCGGCTGGAGCCATGGCGACGACGAGGTGATGTCGATTAAGGACATGATCGCCTGGTTCGACATCGGCGACGTCAACAAGGGTGCGGCCCGCTTCGACTTCGCCAAGCTCGAGGCACTGAACGGCGTCCATATGCGCAAGATGGACGACCGGGCGCTGTTCGACATCTTCGTCGCCACCTTGCCTTATCTCGAAGGCGGCCCGGCGCTCGCGGCAAAGCTCGATGACAGGCGCAAGGCGCAACTGCTTGCCGCCATGCCCGGCCTAAAGGAGCGGGCGAAAACTCTTGTGGAACTGGTCGACGGCGCGGCGTTTCTGTTCGTCGAGCGGCCGTTGCCGCTGGACGAGAAGGCGGCGGGCTTGCTCAACGCGGATGCGCGCGCGATTCTGCGCGGCGCGCATAGCGCATTGGCTTCTGTGCAGGGCGACTGGAACGCGACCTCGGCGGAGGCTTCGATCCGCGACTTCGCGCAGGCCGGCGGGCACAAGCTGGGCGCCGTGGCGCAGCCCCTGAGAGCCGCGCTGACTGGCCGCAGCACCTCGCCCGGAGTGTTCGACGTGCTTGCCGTGCTGGGCCGTCAGGAAAGCCTGGCGCGCATTGGAGATCAAATCGATTAGGAGCGAGCTGGCCCAAGAAGATTGGCATTGAAAGGTGCGTTTCGCAGTGCAACATTGGGCTTGGCCCAATCTGGCACGCACCTCCTAAAATGCGGTGGCGAGTTCGCGCATTCCGGTGACTTCGACGTGTCGTTTGCAGGAATTGCCTTGCCGGCATGAGGAACAAAAGGAGTTGAGAATGAGCGAAGCTGCGACAAAACCGGAACCGGGCAGCAAAACGCGCGAGTCGGCCGCCAGGCTCGAGCTCGCCGGCAAGACGCACGAATTGAAGGTGCGAAGCGGGACGGTCGGGCCGGACGTCATCGACATCGGTTCGCTCTACAGCACCACTGGCGCCTTCACCTACGACCCCGGCTTCACCTCCACAGCGAGCTGCGAATCGGGGATCACCTTCATCGACGGCGATGCCGGTATCCTGCTGCATCGCGGCTTCCCGATCGATCAGCTCGCCGAGCATGGCGACTTCCTCGAGGTCTGCTATCTGCTGCTCTACGGCGAGTTGCCGACCAAGGCGCAGAAGGACGACTTCGATTATCGCGTGACGCGCCACACGATGGTGCATGAGCAGATGTCGCGCTTCTTCACCGGCTTCCGCCGCGACGCGCATCCGATGGCGGTGATGTGCGGCGTGGTCGGCGCGCTGTCGGCCTTCTATCACGACTCGACCGACATCTCGGACCCGTATCAGCGCATGGTCGCCTCGATGCGCCTGATTGCCAAGATGCCGACGATCGCGGCGATGGCCTATAAGTACCATATCGGCCAGCCCTTCATTTACCCAAAGAACGATCTCGGCTTCGCGGCCAACTTCCTGCACATGTGCTTTGCCGTGCCGTGCGAGGAATACAAGATCAATCCGGTGCTGGCGCGCGCCATGGACCGCATCTTCATCCTGCACGCCGACCACGAGCAGAACGCTTCGACCTCGACCGTGCGCCTGGCCGGCTCGTCGGGCGCCAACCCGTTCGCCTGCATCGCCGCCGGCATAGCCTGTCTGTGGGGTCCGGCGCATGGCGGCGCCAACGAAGCGGCCCTCAACATGCTGGGCGAGATCGGCCATGTCGACCACATCCCCGAGTTCATCGCCCGCGCCAAGGACAAGAACGACCCGTTCCGGCTGATGGGCTTCGGCCACCGCGTCTACAAGAACTACGATCCGCGCGCCAAGATCATGCAGAAGACCGCGCATGAGGTGCTGGGTGAGCTCGGCATCAAGGACGATCCTCTGCTCGACATCGCGATGGAGCTGGAAAAGATCGCGCTGACCGACGAGTACTTCATCGAAAAGAAGCTCTACCCGAATGTCGACTTCTATTCCGGCATCACGCTGAAGGCGCTGGGCTTCCCCACCACCATGTTCACCGTGCTGTTCGCGGTCGCCCGCACCGTCGGCTGGATCGCGCAGTGGAAGGAAATGATCGAGGATCCGCACCAGAAGATCGGCCGCCCGCGCCAGCTCTACACCGGCGCCACGGAACGCGATTACGTGCCGATTGCGAAAAGGTAATTGAGCGAATAGCGAATAGGGAGTAGCGAATAGGGGAAACGGGCGAAGCCGACACAGCCCTATTCGCTATTCGCTACTCCCTATTCGCTCTCTTCACGCACCCCATCACCACCTCGGCGGCGATCTCGCCCGAGGGCCGCTCGGTCGCCATGCGCCGGGCAATCTCGGCAAAGCCCGCCTTTTGCCAGGCGCGCATGCCGGTGTCGGCAAACAGGGCTTCCAGCTGCCGCGCCAGGTTTTCCGGCCGGACATACTGATCGTAGAATTCCGGCACCAGCGCGCGATCGGATATCAAATTGGGCAGCAGCGCCGACCACGTCGTCACCATATGCTGCAGAAGCTGGCGCGCGATCGGGTCGAGCTTGTAGCAGGAGACCATCGGAACGCCTGCGAGCGCCAGTTCCAGCGAAACCGTTCCAGACGCGATTAACGCTACATCGGCCTTGCCAAAAGCCTGCCATTTACGCTCCGGCTCGGTGATGATTTCCGGCTTGTCGTCCCAGCTTGCGACCGAGGCCTTCACCAGCTCGGCGACATGCGGCACCGTCGGCAACAGCAAGCGCAGGCGGTGGCCGCGCTGGCGCAGCGCCGACATTGCCTTGCCGAAGGGTTCGATCAGCCGCCGCACCTCGCCGCGGCGTGAGCCGGGCAGCACCAGCACCGTCTTGACGCGGTCGTCGGCGAGGTCGCGCGGCTGGCTCTGCGCCTTGGCGGCGCCAAGCACGCCCGGATCCTGCGTCAACCGGTGGCCGACATAAGTGCCCGGCGGTCCGCCAAGACGAGCGAGCGCCTTCACCTCGAACGGCAGGATGCAGAGGATGTGATCGACATAGGGCTTCATCGCCACCGCCCTGCCCGGCCGCCAAGCCCAAACGCTCGGGCAGACATAATGGACGATCGGGATGGCGGGTGCTGCCGCGCGCACCTTCTTCGCGACACGCAGCGAAAAGTCCGGACTATCGATGGTAACCAGGCAATCGGGCCGCTCGGCCGCGATCGTCGCCGCCGTCTGGCTGATGCGGCGCATCAGCCGCGGCAGGTCGCGCAGCACCGCGCTGAAGCCCATCAGCGCGATCTCGCCGCCGTCGAAGAGCGGGGTCAGCCCCAGTTGCTGCAGGTGGCGGCCGCCAATGCCGACGAGCTGCACCTCGCGGCCCGTCGTGCGTTCGAGCGCCCGCACGATGTCGGCGCCGAGCAGATCGCCGGATTCCTCGCCGGCGACGATAGCAAGCTTGAGCGGCTTGTCAGCGTCCATTAGCCAGCTCCCCATCGGCGATCTCCGTTGCGGGCAGACCGACGATGAACAGGCCGAGAGCATTGGCGCGCGCCAGCGTTTCCGGACTCTCGAGAATTAGAGAGTGGCCGGCTTCCAGCGCAATGCCGGCCAGCCCGGCGGCATGTGCGGCTTCGATCGTCTGCGGGCCGATGGAGGGCAAGTCGGCGCGCAGTTCCTGCCCGGGCTTGGCGCATTTGACCAGCACGCCTCGCGCCTTGCCGGCCAGCCTGCCATGGCCGCGCAATTCCCGCGTTCTGTCGAGCAGGCCGGCAGTGCCCTCGATGCCTTCCAGCGCGATGGCTCGACCTCCGACCGCAATCGCCGCCTGGCCGATGTCGAGCGCGCCAATGGCTTTGGCGGCGGCGCGCCCCGCTTTGATATCGCGCCAGTCGGATTGATTTGGATGAGCCGCCGTCAAGGTGCCTTCGCCAGCCGTCAGTTCGGGAACGACCTCATGCGCGCCGACCACCGCAATGCCCCGATCTTCAAGGCCTCGGGTCAACACCTTCAGCAAGCCGTCGTCGCCACGTCTCAGCGCTCTGATCACGGAAGGTATTATGGCCAGCAAGCCAAGTGTCGGTCGAACCTTGCTCAAACGCGGCCTGCGCTTGATTTCGCCGGCAAGAACGAGATGCGTGATCCCATTGCGCTTCAACAAGGCAAGCAGCAGGCCGATATCTTCCAGTGCCAGCGTCTCCCGCTCGTAGGCGGAAAAGTCCGCCTCGCGGTCGACCTCACCCTCAGCGATGATCACGAAGGGCACAAAACCTTGCTTGACCAAGCCATCAGCAACTTCGACGGGCAGGCTGCCTCCACCGGCGATGATGCCGACCCTGGAGCCCGGCGCGAGTACGAGCCCTGCCTTGGCAGGCTCAGCCCTCGTCATCGCCGCTGTCGTCGTCGCCGTCACCCTTGAGCGATGGAACGGCAAAGTGCCGTTTGCCGCGACTTGTGATGAAATCGATGATCTTCATGGCCGTTGGCGACCCGGCGAACTCGGCCTTGGCGAGTTCCACATTCTCGCCGACGGTGCGGGAACGATCGAAGATCGTCCTATAGGCCTTGCGCAGCAGGTAGATTTCGGAACGCGGCAGGCCGGAGCGCTTGAGGCCTACGATGTTCAGGCCACGCAGCTTGGCGCGGTTGCCGGCGGCGATGGCATAAGGAATGACGTCGCCAACGACCGCCGAGCAGCCGCCGATGAACACATTGTCGCCGAGCCGCACGAATTGATGAACGGCGGTCAGGCCGCCGATATAGACGTTGTCGCCGATCTCGCAATGTCCGCCCAGCGTCGCGCCATTGGCGAAGGTGGCATTCTTGCCGACGACGCAATCATGGGCGATATGGGCGTAGGCTAGAAAGTTGCCGTTGTCGCCGACAGTCGTCTCGCCACGGCTGGTGTCGGTGCCGACATGCATTGTAACGCCTTCACGAATGGTGCAGTTCGCTCCGATGACCAGAGTGGTGCGACCGCCCTTGTGCTTGGTGTTTTGCGGCGGCGCGCCGAGCGTCGCCATTGGATAGACCTTTGTCCCGGCCCCGATGGTCGTGGCGCCCATCACCGACACATGGCTGACCAGTTCGACGCGGTCGCCGATGATCGAATCGGCGCTGACATGGCAGAAGGGTCCGATGCGGACGCCTTCGCCGAGCCTGGCTCCTTCTTCGACGATCGAGGAAGGATGAATGGATGTCGCGACTTTCATGAGCATTTCGAACCGTCAGCCGGTAACCATCATGGCCGAAACCTCGGCTTCGGCGGCTTTCGCGCCGTCAACCATCGCCTCGCAGGCGAATTTCAGCAGGTTGCCGCGTTTTTTGATCTTTTTGACGTGGATCCTGAGCTGATCGCCCGGAACGACCGGCTTACGGAATTTCGCATTGTCGATGGTCATGAAATAAACCAGCGACGGCTTCTCGGTGTTGAGGCTGCGAATGCAGATCGCGCCCGCGGTCTGGGCCATGGCCTCGATGATGAGCACGCCGGGCATGACCGGTTGCTGGGGAAAATGGCCCTGGAAATGCGGCTCGTTGATGGTCACGTTCTTGATGCCGACGGCGGACTCGTCGCCGTCTATGTCGACGATGCGATCGATCAGCAGGAACGGATAGCGATGCGGCAGGAGCTTCATAAGCCCCATGATGTCGACCGCGTCGAGTGAAGTTGCCACCGTATCAGCCATTTCCGTCGCCTTGCTTGCGCGTCCTGGCCATCCTGCGCAGCATCGCTATCTCACGCATGGCTTCCGCCATGGGTTGCGCCGGGTAACCTCCCCAGACCTCGCCTGCCGGCACGTTGTTCATGAACCCACTTCTCGCAGCAAGCTTGGCTCCTGGCCCGATGGTCAGATGATCGGCGAGGCCGACACCGCCGCCCATGGTGACATTGTCGCCGACGACGACGGAACCGGAAATACCCGAAAGCCCGGCTATAATGCAATTGCGGCCGATGCGAACATTGTGGGCGATCTGCACCAGATTGTCGATCTTGGTGCCTTGGCCGATGACGGTGTCGGACATGGCGCCGCGGTCGACGGTCGAATTGGAGCCCACCTCGACATCGTCCTGGATGATGACGCGGCCGATCTGCGGCACGCGTTCGGGCCCTTTGGCGCCGCCGACGAAGCCGAAACCGTCCTGGCCGATCCGGGCGCCACCATGGATGATGACGCGGTTGCCGATAAGCGCATATTGAATGCTGACGCCGGGGCCGATGAAGCCGTCGCGGCCGATCTGGCAGGAACGGCCGACAACGGCGTGGGGCGCAACAACCGTGCCGCTGCCGATGGATACGCCGGGACCGATCACGGCGCCCGCCTCTACGATCGCCCCGTCCTCGATATGCGCGGAAGGATCGATAAACGCGTGGGGCGATATGCCGGTTTCTCCGGTTAACGGCCCCGGAGTCGCAGCCTGCGGAAACAACAGGCGTCCGACCATCGCGAAAGCTTGCTGCGGGCGCGGATGCATGAGCACCGCGATGCCCGGCGGCGCCTTGCTGGCGAAATCGGCGGGGCATAGCACCGCAGCCGCCCTGAGCGACGGCATCAAGGCGAAATTGCGCTTGCCGTCGACAAAGACGAGCGCGCCGTTGCCACCCTCGTTGGCGGGAGCCAGCGCCTCGATGGCAATTTCGGCCTGATCGGAATCGAACAGGCTGGCGCCGGTCAGATTCGCGACCTCGCCAGCCGTGTACCGGCGTGAAGGCGCGAAGAACACCGGATCGGTCATTCCAGAAGTAATATCCAGCTGGGTTGGATCGGTCCACTCCGGGCCGTCATCCGGCCCGGAACCATCGCAACCACGAAATTAGAAGCGGGTCGCGATACCGAAGTTGAATTCCTGAACGTTGTCAGTCGACTCTTTCTTGACCGGGATCGCATAGTCGATGCGGATCGGACCAAACGGCGAAGCCCACATCAGGCCGACACCGACCGAGGCACGTAGCTTCATGCCGGTAGACGACGGATCAACCAGTGCGTCACCCAGCTTGTTGCCATAGAGCGTCGCTGCATCGGCAAATACGGCGCCACGCAGACCAAAGCTCTCCGGTATCACCGGCAGCGGGAACTGGGCTTCGGCGGAAGCGTTGAAATACGTTGTTCCGCCGAGATGGTCGCCGCTGGTTCCGGTAGCCACCGGGCCGATACCGCCGTATTCGAAGCCTCGGATCATGCGGTCGTTGCTTTGGAAATAATCAAAGATGCGCAGGTCGTTGCTGCCATAACCCGCGATATAACCCGCCCCGCCCGAGACGAGACCAACCAAGTCAAGCTGTTCCGACAGGGTCTGGTAGACGCTCGCACGCCCGGTCACCTTCACCCACTTGGCGTCGCCTCCGAGGCCAGCAAACTCAGTGGTGCCGGTGATATAAAGACCCTCATGTGGGTTCTTCATATCGTCGATGGTGTTGTAGACAAGACCCAGGCTGACCGATGACTTCAGCCACGGGCTTTCTTCGATGCCGTTTTTGATAGCCTGCGAAAGATTGCAGTCGCCCTCAACACCGTCGCCGTTGTCGTCGCAGTGATCGAACTCGTATTTTTCTTGCGAGATATTGTACGCCAGCTGCGTCGAAATGTTGTCGGTGATCGGCAGGCCGAAGCGGACGGTCGCCCCAGTGACGTTGCTGTCGTAGTGATCGTACTCGCGGGTCGACTTATAGATATCGAAGCCCGCCGCGATACGCCGGCCGAGGAAGTAAGGCTCGGTGAACGAAATGGCATAGTCGCGCGAATGCCTGCCGCCGCCGGCCGACAGCTTGATATACTGGCCGCGCCCAAGGAAGTTACGCTCCGTGATCGAACCTTCGATCGACGGGCCGGGCGTGTCGCCGCCAGTGGAATAACCAGCGCCGACCGAGAATTCGCCGGTCGACTTCTCGACCACGGTGACCACCAGCACTACCTGGTCCGGCGCTGAGCCGGGGACGGTCGAAATGTCGACAGACTGGAAATAATCAAGGGCTTCCAGCCGCTTCTTCGCGCGCTGGA
Organism: Mesorhizobium sp. B2-7-2; assembly: GCF_006440775.1. Classification (GTDB taxonomy): domain Bacteria; phylum Pseudomonadota; class Alphaproteobacteria; order Rhizobiales; family Rhizobiaceae; genus Mesorhizobium. Next base: position 456,883 of record NZ_VFTZ01000001.1, read on the forward strand.
TGAGAACCTGGTTGAAGGCATCGCCTTCGCTGACATCGAATTCGCGACGGATGACATAGTCGCGCGTGCGGTCGTTGCCGCGGATTTCGATGCGCTCGACATAGGCCTTGGTGCCCTGGTCGATCGTGTAGACGACCGAAATGGTGTGGTTCTCGAAATTGCGGTCGCCGCGCGGCGTCACCTGGGCGAAGGCATAGCCCGAACCCGCGACCTTCTCGGTCAACGCGACGATCGAATCCTCGACGTCCTTGGCGTTGTAGACGTCGCCCTTGTGGGTTTCGACCGCCGATTCCAGCGCCTTCGAATCGACTTCAGGGATGGTGCTTTCCACGCTGACGTCGCCGAACGTATAGCGATCGCCTTCCTGCACGGTAATGGTGACCGTGTATTTGTTGGTGGCGTCGTCAAGCTCGCCGACGGCCGAGACAACCTGGAAGTCGGCATAGCCGTGATTGTAGTAGAAGCGGCGCAGCAGCTCCTGGTCGGCGCGCAGCTTGTCCTCGTCATAGACGTCGTCGCGCAGCACAAAGGACAGCCAGGACGAGCGCTTGGTGTTGATGACGTCCGACAGGCGGCGGCTGGAATAAGCGTGGTTGCCGACGAAGTTGATCGCCGCGATCTGGGTGCGGCCGCCTTCGTTGATGTTGAAGACCACGTTCACGCGGTTGTCGCCGAGATCCATGACCTGCGTGGTCACGGCGGCGTCGTCGCGGCCGATGCGCTTGTAAGCCGTCTTGATCGCCTCGACATCGGCGTCCAGCGCCTGCTGCGAGAAGGTTGCACGCGGCTTCAGCTGGATACCCATCTGAAGCGCGTTGTCCTTGATCTTCTTGTTGCCCTGGAACAGGACCTGGTTGACGACCTTGTATTCGGAAACCTTGACGACAAGGCTCGAACCGACCTGGTTGATCTGAACGTCCGAGAACAGACCCGTGCCGAACAGCGCCTTGACGGCGTCGTCGATATCGGAGCTGGAAAAAGGCTTGCCCGGCTTGATCGAAATGTAATTGCGGATGGTTTCCGCATCGACGCGCTGGTTGCCGCTGACCTCGACACGCGAGATGACCGCGGCCTCGGCCACCGACGTGGCGGCGAACTGCACTGCGAGCGCGCCTGGCACGACCAGAGCGGCGGACAAAGCCGCCGCGGAAGCGGCGCTCAGAAACTTGGATGCTGCCTTCATCGGGCTTTTGTACCTTTTTCTCGTAGTCCCCACGGCGAGAAAACCGGACGTGCGGTATTTTCCCTTACCGTATTAACCGGATTTTCCCTACACGCAAGGCTCCCGGTTAATTTGTATTTACTTAACCGTACCGCGTGGCTTTCGCGTCACGCATATCCCCACGCATGGTAAACGGCATCTCAATATGATCGGCGCTGAAGCCAAATTTCTTCATGATTTCAGCACCCAAACAGATCGTTCCAAAACACGAAGCCCATGAAGCCGAGCACCAGGAACAACCCAGTCCGGTAGGCCATCTCCATCGTTCGCTCCGAAACGGGCCGCCTTATGACGGCCTCCACGCCGTAGAACAACAGGTGGCCGCCGTCGAGAGGGGGAATCGGCAGGAGATTGAGAAATCCTATTCCGACTGACAGAAATGCAACAAGCTGCACCAGCCACTCGAAGCCGAGCTTGGCTGCCTGGCCCGACATCTTCGCGATCTTGATCGGACCGCCCAACTGGCATTTGTCCTCGCGTCCAAGCGCAAAGCGCTGCAGGAACTGGCCGGTGCGCTCGATCACGTGCCCGGTTTCCTCGACCGCCGCCACCACGGCGCCGGCCGGCGTATAGGAAATCAGGCGCGGCTGGCCGAGCTCGGCGTTGTTGACGACGCCGATGACCGCGACCTTGACCTTGTTGCCCAGCGCATCCTGCTGCTCCATGGGCTCCGGCGCGGCCGTAACCTCGATTTGCTTGCCATCGCGCAGCATGGTGAAGGTGATGGCGTCGCCAGCCCGGCCTGAAACCAGCCGCTGCACGTCGGCGAATGTCTCCACCTTGCTGCCGTCGACTTTCACGAATCGGTCGCCCGGCTGGATTCCGGCTTTCTCCGCCGGGCTGCCCGCGGTCACTTCGGCCACCATCGGCTCCAGGACCGGACGGCCATAGAGGGAAAACAGCACCGCAAACACGGCGATCGTCAGCAGGAAATTGAACAGCGGCCCGGCAACGACGGTAGCAGCGCGCTTCCAGATCGGTTGCGTGTGGAAGGCGACCTCGCGCTCGGCATCCGTCAGCGATTCGATCTCTTCCGTGCTCGGCTGGCTCGACGTCGCATTCATGTCGCCGACGAATTTGACGTAGCCGCCAAGCGGAATGGCGCAAAGCTTCCAGCGCGTGCCGCGGCGGTCGTAAAAGCCGAAGAGCTCGGGGCCGAAGCCGATGGAGAAGGCCTTCACGCCGATGCCGCACCAGCGGCCGATCAGATAGTGGCCCATCTCGTGGACGAACACGACGACGGTCAGCACGAACAGAAACGGCACGAGCGTGCCAAGGACGAAGCCTTGTGTGCTGAAAACCGCGTGAAAGATGTCGTTCAAGTCATGCCCTCAATTCGCCCGCGAGCGACATTCCACCGCGACTGTGGCATCAATCCGGGCGAATCGGTGGCCCGCGCCTTTTTTCGCCTTACTGCCGCTACGTTCAGTTCGGAAAAAGCCCCAATGCCGGATGCTCGGCGCCCGCCGCGACCCAACCTATGACGTACAGCGCGAACGCGGCCGCGACAAGCCCGTCCACCCTGTCCATGACGCCGCCATGGCCGGGAATGAGATTGCTGGAATCCTTGGCGCCGTGCCGGCGCTTGACCCATGATTCGAACAGGTCGCCGGCTTGCGAAACGATCGACAGAGCAAGGGCCACGAGGCCAAGCTGGACGAGGTTGCCGGCGCCGGCCGCGATTGCGAGCAAAACTCCGGCGATAACGCCGCCGACCGCGCCGCCCAGAGCGCCGCTCTGGGTCTTGCCGGGCGAGATCGAAGGTGCAAGCTTCGGGCCGCCGACAGCGCGGCCGACGAAATAGGCTGCTATGTCGGTTGCCCAGACCACGGCGAACAGGAAGAGAATCGCAATCAGCCCGGAATGATTGTCGTCACGGAGATAGGCGAGCGAAAAGCCGGATGGTGCTGCGTAGGCCACTCCCGAGGCTTCCCACGGCGCGGCCCCCTTGGTCCGGGCGACAATGGCCGCGACCGCCACCAGGATCGCGACGAGGAGCAGCAGCCACAAGGCCGGCAGACCGGCGATCAGCGCGCCGACGAAGATCAGAATCAGCACTTCGGGCAGGAAGCCGAGCGCCGCGCCGTTCCCGGCGCGCGCCATGCGCGTCCATTCATAGAAGATCAGCGCCGCTATTCCCGCGCAGAACAGCCGGAACGGCAATCCGCCGAGCCAGGTGAGCGCGAGCGTCAGAGCCGCCATCACGATTGCCGAGATGACGCGCTGCTGGAGGTTACTCATGCGTGGCAGCGCCTAAAGCGCGACGTCGCGGGCGGCGAGCCCGCCAAAGCGTCGTTCGCGGCCGGCAAAGTCGCGCAAGGCGTCGGCCAGATGCTCGCGGCTGAAGTCAGGCCAATAGCAAGGCAGGAAGACGAGCTCGCTATAGGCAGCCTGCCAGAGAAGGAAATTCGACAGCCTGAGCTCGCCGCTGGTTCGGATCACCAACTCGGGATCGGGAATGCCCTTTGTGTCGAGCAAAGCGGCGAAACTTTCCGCCGTGATCGCCTCGCTCGCCATGTCGCCGCGCGCGACGGCCTCCGCCAGCTTGCGCGCTGTGCGCACGATCTCGTCGCGGCCGCCGTAATTGAAGGCGATGACCAGTGTCAGCGCCTCGTTGCCGGCGGTCAGCGATTCGGCCTCCTGCAGCAGCCCCCGGATATCGGGCTGCAGCCCCTCTTTGTCGCCGATCACTCTCACCCGCACGCCGTTCTGATGCAGTTCGGCGAGATCGCGGCGGATGAACAGCTTCAAAAGCCCCATGAGGTCGCTGACCTCGGATTTCGGCCGCGACCAGTTCTCCGAGGAAAATGCGTAGACCGTCAGATAGGAGATGCCGAGCTCGGGTGCGGCGCGCACCGTCTTGCGCAGAGCCTCGACGCCGGCGCGATGCCCGGCAAGGCGCGGCAGGCCGCGCGCCTTGGCCCAGCGTCCGTTTCCATCCATGATGATCGCGACATGCGCGGGCGTTGCCATGGTCTCGCTTTCGAGCCGGAAAACCCCGACCCTAAACCTGCATGATTTCAGCTTCCTTATCGGAAAGCAGGTGATCGATGGTGCTGATCATCTCGTCGGTCAGCTTCTGGACCTGGTCGGATCGCTTGCGGTGATCGTCCTCGCTGATGGTGCCGTCCTTCTCAGCCTTCTTGAGGAAATCCATGCCGTCGCGGCGGACATGGCGCACCGCGACGCGTGCGTTCTCGGCATAGCCATGCGAGATCTTGACCAGTTCCTTGCGGCGCTGCTCATTGAGCTCCGGCAGCGGGATCCTGAGATTGGTGCCGTCGACGATCGGATTGAAGCCCAGATTGGCTTCGCGGATAGCGCGGTCGACCGCGCTGACCATCGACTTGTCCCAGACCGAGACCGAAATCATGCGCGGCTCCGGCACCGTCACGTTGGCGACCTGGTTGATCGGCATCGTCGTGCCGTAGGCCTGGACCTGGACGGCGTCGAGCAGGTTGCTGGAGGCTCGGCCGGTGCGCAGCGACGCCAGGTCGTGCTTGAAGGCGGCGATCGCCCCGTCCATGCGTCGCTTCAGGTCTTCGAACTCGCCACTCATGATCATCTCCTCGACCCGTTCGCCGGGTTCACTGCTTATGCCGTCGTCCCGTCCGCGGTACCGTTCAACGGATCCCGGCCTCGGTTATTTGTCCGCGACGACCGTGCAATGGCCGCCGCCCCTTAGAATATCGCCGAAACCACCTTTTTCGTGGATCGAATAGACGATTATCGGAATGTTGTTTTCACGCGCAAGTGCAATCGCGGCGGTGTCCATGATCGCAAGACCGCGTTTGATGACTTCGGCGTGGCTGATGCGGTCGAAACGGACCGCGTTCGGGTCCTTCTTGGGGTCGGCCGAATAGACCCCGTCGACCTGCGTGCCCTTGAACAGCGCATCGGCGCCGATCTCGGCGGCGCGCAGGGCCGCGGCCGAATCGGTGGTGAAGAACGGATTGCCGGTTCCGCCGGCGAATATGACCACCTTGCCCTGGTTCATATAAGCTGTCGCCTGGCGTTGGGAAAAGCTCTCGCAAAGTTCCGGCATGGCGATCGCCGAAAGCACGACGGCATCGACGCCGATCTTGTTGAGCGAGGTGCGCAGCGCCAGCGAATTGATGACGGTGGCGAGCATGCCCATGTGATCGCCGGTGACCCGGTCGCCGCCTTTCGAGGCCACAGCTACGCCGCGAAAAATGTTGCCGCCGCCGATGACGACCCCCACTTCGACGCCCAGCGCGCGCGCCTCCGCAATGTCGGCGGCGATGCGGTCGACAACGGAGACATCGATGCCGAAATGCTGCTCGCCCATCAACGCTTCGCCCGAAGCCTTCAGCACGACACGTCGATAGAGGGGCTTCACCGTCATCTCATTCCTCGAATATCTCGGCGCGGCAATTTTGGAGGCAAAACCGCCCCCGCTTCATCCGGCGATGCTGTCATGACGGGTTGACCCGATACACGAAGGGCGCGGCGATGTCACGCCGCGCCCTCGTGCAAAATTCCAGGCTTTTTCGGTCAGTTGCCGCCTCTTTGATCAACGGCTGGAGACGCTGACCGCCTCGCCTTCGATCATGACCGCGGGCGAATAACCGGCCGGCTTGTCGCCGGTCACGGCGCCGCCGGTCACCCGGACCTGGATCTCGGAGCCGAAATAGGAATGCGGGAACGGCGCCGGCATGGCGCTGACCTTTTCCAGCCGCGCGCGAAGCTCGGCGGGAATCGAAAAATCGAGCGCGCCGAGATTGTCCTGCAGCTGAGTGAGCTTCGTCGCTCCAAGGATGACGGAAGCGATGCCTGGCTGCGTCGCCGCCCAGTTGAGCGCAACCTGGGCCATGCTGCGGCCGAGCTCGGCCGCCACCTTCTCGAGCTCCGCCACGATCGCCCAGTTGCGGTCGCTGAACTTCTGGAAGCCGGGATGCGTGGTGTTGCGGAAACCGTCGAGCCGGCCGGCCCTTCCGGCTTGCGTCGGCTTGTATTTGCCGCTGAGCAGCCCGCTGGCCAAAGGGCTCCACACCATGATGCCGGCGCCATGACGTGTGCCGAAAGGCACATACTCATGTTCGATGGCGCGCTCGGCGAGCGAATATTCGAGCTGCAGCGCCGAGACTGGCTCGTAGCCGCGCAGTTCGGCGATCACCTGGGCGCGGCCGGCATACCAGGCCGGGACGTCGGAGAGGCCGATATGGCGCACCTTGCCGGCGCGAACGAGGTCGTCCAGCGTGCGCAGCACCTCCTCGGCCGGGGTAATCCTGTCCCAGACATGCAGAAGATAAAGGTCGATATAGTCGGTGCCGAGCCGTTTCAGCGAGGCGTCCACGGCCCGCATGATGTTCTTGCGGCCGTTGCCGCCGGCATTCGGATTGCCGGCCTCGGAATTCATGGTGAATTTTGTGGCGATCACCGCCCTGTCGCGCAGGCCGCGCTCGGCGACGAACTCGCCGAGCCAGGTCTCGGCGGTACCGCCGGTATAGAGGTCGGCCGTGTCGAAGAAGTTGCCGCCCGCTTCGACATAGGCGTCGAACATCGCGCGGGCTGTGTCCCTGTCCGCGCCCCAGCCCCATTCGGTGCCGAAGGTCATGGTGCCGAGTGCCAGCCGGCTGACGCGCAGGCCGCTGTTGCCAAGCGTGTAATAGCTCATGGTCATGGTGGTCTCCCGATTCTGAACGGATTTCCTGCCGGTCACTGGCCGGGGGTCGCCTTGACCCAGGGATTGCCGCGCTCATGCGTCATGCGGAAGGTGAAGCCGTCGACCTTCCAGCCGGAAGCCGAGCGCGTCAGGTGGTGCTCATAGCTGCCCCAGACTTCCCAGAGCGGATCGCCATTGCCTTCCATTCGGTTCCAGGCATAGCCGTTGGAGCGGACAGTCGCGGCATCGGCTTCGAGCACGACCTGATGGTTGGTGCGCAGATGCAGGCTGGTCTTGCTGCCCTTGAGGTTGCCCGCCCAGGCGCCGATCAGGTCGTCGGACGCGATATTGGCCGCGGGCTGGCCGGACAGGCTGCTGAAATCGGCGGTGACACGCTCGGCGAAATAGCTGCGCGCCAGCTTCCAGTCCTGCGCATCCACCGCGCGGTCGATGGCGTCTGCGATGCGGATGACGGCGCGCTCGTCGGCAAGGGCCTGCCAGCCGGCCGGTTCGGCACCGCCGGCATCGACCGGCGCCAGCACTATTCCTGCGGCAAAAGTTACATGTCTCAACGCGTTCATTTCGTCTCTCCTTGGCCATCAGCCCACCGCCAACATGTTGACGCCAATATGAGCCGGCTCAGGGGCATCGATAAGATTGCATTGTTCGAAAAGACTGTGCGATATCATTCATGAATGGATCGCGATCTGCTCACACACCTTCCGGTCGTCGTCGCCGTGGCGCGGCGCGGAGGCTTCGCGCTTGCCGCGGCTGAGCTCGGCATGAGCCCGTCTGCCGTCAGCCATGCGGTGCGGCTGGTGGAGGAGCGTATCGGCCAGCCGCTCTTTGCGCGCACGACGCGCAGCGTCTCGCTGACCGAGGCAGGCAAAGCGCTGGTGGAGACGGCGGGCCCTGCCCTGCAGGACATCGCCGAGCGGATGGACCGCATCCGCGGCGTGAAGGGAAGGCCCGCCGGCCTGCTCAGGATCAACGCCTCCACCATAGCGATCCCCCTGGCGGTGACGCCGGTGGTCGCGGCGATGGCCGAACGCTACCCCGACGTGACGGTCGAGATCGTTGCCGATCAGGGCCTTATCGATATCGTCGGGGAAGGGTTTGACGCCGGCATCCGGCTGGGTGAAATGATCGCGCAGGACATGATCACCGTCCGGATGACGCCGCCGTTCAACGCCGTGATCGTTGCTTCTCCCGCCTATGTCGCAAAGCACGGCCGTCCGCGCGACGTGGCCGATCTCGCCAACCACAACTGCATCGGCTACCGGCTGGTCCGATCGGGGGCGCTTTATCGCTGGGACCTGAACGACAACGGCAAGGATGTCGTCGTCGAAACGCGCGGCACGGCCGTCGTCACAGATTCGCTTGGCGCCATCGACCTGGCGCTGGCCGGCGTCGGGCTCGCCTACGTCTTCGAGCCGCTGGTGCGCGCCGACCTTGCCGCCGGCCGCCTCGTCCAGATCCTGCCGCAGACGGCGATCGAGGAGCCCGGACTCTTCCTTTATTTTCCGCGCCGCGCGTCGATGGCGCCGAAGCTCAGGGCCTTTATCGACACCGCGCAAGAAATCGGCCGGGCATCCATGCGGACACCCGGCCGAGTCGCCTGAGCTCGTGAGCTCGTCACCTTAAGGAAACGCTGCGCGCTCCCCTCGGATCGGAGCTATTTCTTGACCGCGGCCGCGACTTCCGCCGCGAAATCGGTCGTTTCCTTCTCGATGCCTTCGCCGAGAGCAAAGCGCAGATAGGCGGTGATCTTCGCCGGAGCGCCAATCTCCGTCTCCGCGTCTTTCAGCGCCTTCTCGACAGTGATGTCGGGATTGAGCACGAACGCCTGCTTCAAAAGCACCACCTCTTCGTAGAACTTGCGCAGACGGCCCTCGACCATCTTCTCGATGATGGCTTCCGGCTTGCCCGACTGGCGCGCCTGGTCGGAGAAGATCGCCTTCTCGCGCTCGATCAGCGCCGGGTCGACCTCTTCGGCCGTCAGCGCCACCGGGTTGGTGGCGGCGACGTGCATGGCAACCTGGCGGGCAAAGGCGTTCGCGGCATGCTCGTTGCCGGTGGTCTCGATCGCGACCAGCACGCCGAGCTTGCCCAGCCCATCGGCAACCGCATTGTGGACATAGGTCGCCACCACGCCATGCGGCACGGTGAGCTTGGCCGAACGGCGGAAATTGATGTTCTCGCCGATGGTGCCGACCGCGTCCTTGACGGTCTCGGTGACCGTCTTGTCGGAGCCTGGATACTTGGCGGCGGCAACCGCTTCGGTTGCGCCATAGGCGAGCGTGACCTTCGCGACATTGCGGACCAGTTGCTGGAACTGCTCGTTGCGGGCGACGAAGTCGGTTTCGGAATTGACCTCGACGATGGCCGCTTCACGCACGCCTGCGTCGACGCCGATCAGGCCCTCGGCGGCAGTGCGCCCGGCCTTCTTATCGGCCTTGGAGATACCCTTCTTGCGCAGCCAGTCGACGGCCGCTTCCATGTCGCCGTTGGTCTCGTTCAACGCCGCCTTGCAGTCCATCATGCCCGCGCCGGTCAAGTCGCGGAGTTCTTTGACCTGTGCAGCCGAAATGCTCATTGTCGCCTCTTTGTCTCAAATGCGCCGACGCACCAACCGGGACTCGGGTGATGCGCTCGGCAAAAGCGCTTTAGCGCGCCAACTTATTGGAAAGATGAAGGCCGGGATCCGGCCTTCCTTATCAAGCTTCCGGAGCTTCTGCGGCCGGAGCGCCGAGCGCTGGCTCGACCGGAGCCTCGGCCGAGGCGCCGATGTCGACGCCGAGCGCGCCCTGCTGACGGGCGATGCCGTCGATGGCGGCCTTGGCGATCAGGTCGCAATAGAGCTGGATGGCGCGCGCCGCGTCGTCATTGCCGGGGATCGGGAAGTCGATCTTGTCCGGATCGCAGTTAGAATCGATGATGGCCACGACCGGGATGCCGAGGCGCTTGGCCTCGAGGATGGCGATCGCTTCCTTGTTGGTGTCGATGACGAACATCAGGTCCGGCGTCGAGCCCATGTCCTTGATGCCGCCGAGAGCCTTGTTGAGCTTCTCGCGCTCACGGTCGAGGTTCAGGCGCTCCTTCTTGGTGAGGCCCTGGGCCTCGCCGGAGAGCGTCTCGTCGAGCTTGCGCAGGCGCTGGATCGAGTTCGAGATCGTCTTCCAGTTGGTGAGCATGCCGCCCAGCCAACGCGAATTGACATAGTACTGGGCCGAACGCTGCGCCGCGTCGGCGACGATGTCGGACGCCTGGCGCTTGGTGCCGACGAACAGCACGCGGCCGCCCTTGGCGACGGTGTCGGACACCTGCTTCAGGGCCTGGTGCAGCAGCGGCACCGTCTGCGACAGGTCAATGATGTGGATGTTGTTGCGGGCGCCATAGATGTAAGGCGCCATCTTCGGGTTCCAGCGGTGAGTCTGGTGGCCGAAGTGAACACCAGCTTCCAAAAGCTGGCGCATGCTGAAATCTGGCAGAGCCATTCTTTAGTTCCTTTCCGGTTGGCCTCCACGGACACAGGCATTTCGGACTTATGTCCTGATGCCACCGGAGGTCTCAGCCGGATTTCTCCCGGGCAGACACCAAAGTCCGTGTGTGGAATGAGCGCGCATATAGAGGGGAAGTCCGATTAACGCAAGCCGCGCGCCCGAAAACGTCCCCGCCTGCGGCGATCCGCCCAAATCTCAGCGTTTTATCTTTCCATTCGGAACCCGCACGCGGCGGAAGATCGCCACGATGTCCTCGCGGCTGCATTCGATCGCCCCAAGCCTGACCGCGCGATCACGCTCGAAGCCAGTGATATCGTAATGCGGCGCCGATGTCTTGGGCGGCCCCTGATAGGATGAACGCTTAAGGCCCAGCTCGGCTGCAAAGCGATGGAGTTCGTCGGTATCGTCGGCGAGCAGATGGCACCAGCGGTGGCCGGCCCATTTCCAGATCGCTGCATCGACATAGACTGCCATCAGGCCCACCGCATTCGGTGAGCCTCACGCATGGTATTCGGAGGCCAAGCCTGCAAGCCGGGCCGGCTGCCGTCAGCAATTGCTATTTCGACGCCGGGCAAGGCTTGGTCTGATCGAACAGCGACAGGTTCACCAGCTTGCCGGTCATCGAGAATTCGCCATAGTCCATGACGAGGTCGCGGGTGATGCCGTTCTCGTGCAGCTTGAAGCTGATCCGGTATTCCGGCACCTCTTCGCCTTTGTTGTCGGTATCGTCGAAATAGGCGATGTCGACCGGCCAGTATTTGTCGGTGGCGAGCTTGGCCAGCGCCGGCGCCTCCGGGTCGGATTTCTGGACGTCGGTCTTCTTGCCGACGATGACGGTGGTGGTCATCACCTTGTTGGCGTCCTCGGAGCCGTCGAACAGGTTGGTCTGGTAGAAATTCTCGCCCTTTTCGGCCTTGCCGATCAGCTCGACCAGATGCTGGGTCGGGAACTGCGTCGCTGCAAGCTCGAGGCTGTTCTTCTCAGGCTTGTCGATCTCGACTTTGAGGCCCTTCTGCTCCCGGGTCGCGGTGCCTTTCACTTCCTTGTCGAGGTTCTGGTCGGTGAAGGATTTTGTCACGAACGAAAAAGTTTTGCCTTCGGCATCCTCGAACGTGGTCGTCTGCTGGTCCGTCAGCTTCGTACCTTCGGCGGTGGCAATCTGGGTGACGAAGCGGAATTTCACCGTATAGCCTTCGCAGGCGGAACCATTGAACTCATAGACCATGCGGCCGGTGATGCCGGTAATGCCTGAGCGGTCGGAGGCCTTGTTGAGCGTGAGATCGTAGACGGCGCGATGCGCCTGCAGCGCGGGCACCGCAAGGGCCGGCGCCATCGGCAGCATCGCCGAGAAACAGGCGGCGGCGAAAAAAAGGCGCGTTGCGCGCATGCGTTGCTCCGATCGTCGCGGCCGCGAGGCAGACCGCAGGGAAAGATGGTCCAGCTTAAAAAAAGTCGTGGCGGAAGCGAGGCAAAAATAGCAATTTCGGCCCGGCCAACGCGGCGTCTTCCAGCAATAGGGAAAACCAATGAGCGAAACAATCGAAAAGCGGCTAAGCGATCTTGGCGTCACCCTCCCGGCCGCCGCCGCGCCCGCCGCCAACTACGTGCCCTATTGCCGCACCGGCAGCACGCTGTTCACCGCCGGCCAGTTGCCGCTGAAGGACGGCAAGCTGCAGGCAAGCGGGTTGCTCGGCCGCGACATCGATACCGCCGCAGGCAAGGAAGGCGCGAGATTCTGCGCCATCAACCTCCTGGCGCAGGCCAAGGCCGCACTTGGCGATCTCGAAAAGATCCGGCGCCTGGTCAAGATCACCGTCTTCGTCGCCTCCGCGCCGGATTTCGTCGAGCAGCATCTTGTCGCCAACGGCGCCTCCGACTTCCTGGTCGCCGCACTCGGCGAGCGCGGCAAGCATGCCCGCTCCGCCGTCGGCACCGCCTCGCTACCGCTCAACGCCGCGGTTGAGATCGAAGCGATCTTCGAAGTCGAGTGAGGCTCAACATGACCGATCTGTCCTGGCTGATTGCGCAGCCCGTCGCGCATCGCGGCTTCCACGACATGAACAAGACGCGCTGGGAAAACACGCTGTCGGCTTTCGCCGCGGCCGCCGAGCGCGGCTATGCCATCGAATGCGACGTGCATATCTCGTCCGACGGCGTCCCGGTCATCATCCATGACGGCGAGCTGAAACGCCTCACCGGCCACGATGGCTTCGTCTGGCAACGCACCGCGGCCGAACTGGCGACGCTCAAGATCGGCGGCACCAAGGACCACGTGCCGACGCTCGAGGAGGCGCTCGACCTGATCGACGGCCGTGTGCCACTGGTGGTCGAGTTGAAAGGCGTTCCTGGCCATGACGCCGGGCTGGTGGCCAGAGTCGGCCGGCTGCTCAAGCGCTACAACGGCAAGGTGGCGATCATGTCGTTCGATCACTGGCTGATCCGCGACTTCGCCAAGGACGCCCCCGGCATCCCCGGCGGGCTGACCGCCTATGGCAGGGACAATCAGCTGATCGAGGCGCATTTCGCGATGCTCGCGCACGACCTCGCCTTCACCTCCTACGCCGCCGGCGACCTGCCCAACCCCTTCGTCAGCTTCGTGCGCGAAAAGCTGAAGATGCCGGTCATCACCTGGACCGTGCATGACCAGCCGGCGGTAGACCTCACCTTCAAATATGCCGACCAGATGACCTTCGAGGGTTTCGAGCCCGGCCTGGTGAGAGTTGGCTGAGCCGGGTGCCTCAAACGTGACTTGTAGCTGCCCCTGCGAAGCTTAAATAAGCCCCATGGATCAGGGCGACGAAGACGATGGACAGGCAGCGAACGCGGATTATGCGATCCGCATCGCGGCGGGTATCGGCGCCTTCACCTGCGAGGAATGGAACGGCTTTGCCGGAACCACGCGCGGCGACCAAGAAAACGGTTACAACCCGCTGGTTTCATTCGCTTTTCTAAGCGCCCTGGAAGATTCCGGCTGCGCTGTCCGGCGCACCGGCTGGCAGGGTCATCACCTGCGGCTGGAAACCGCGCAAGGCAGGTTGCTCGGCGCCGTCCCTTGTTACCTCAAATCGCACAGCCAGGGCGAATATGTCTTCGACCACGGCTGGTCGGATGCCTTCGAGCGAGCCGGCGGCCGCTATTATCCCAAGTTGCAATGCTCGGTGCCGTTTTCACCAGTCACCGGCCCTCGCCTGCTGGTCGGCAAAGGCGAGAATGAAAGTGCGGTGAAGGCAGGACTGGCGGAAGGCCTGAAGCTCGTGACCGACAAGCTCGGCGTCTCGTCCGCGCATGTCACTTTCGCAACCGAGCCCGATGTGGCGACACTGGAAGCGGCGGGCTTCCTGCATCGCACCGACCAACAGTTCCATTTCTTCAACGAAGGCTTTTCGGCCTATGACGACTTCCTCGCCACGCTGGCCTCGCGCAAGCGCAAGGCAATGAAGAAGGAGCGCCGCGAAGCGCTTGCCGACGGCCTCTCGATCGACTGGCTGACCGGCAAGGACATCACCGAAAGCGCCTGGGACGATTTCTTCGCCTTCTACATGGATACCGGCGGGAGGAAATGGGGGCGGCCCTATCTCAACCGACAGTTCTTCTCGCTGATCGGCGAGCGCATGGCCGACGACATCCTGCTGGTGATGGCAAAGCGGAACGGCCGCTACATTGCCGGCGCCATCAACTTCATCGGTTCCGACGCGCTCTATGGACGCAACTGGGGTTGCATCGAGGATCACCCCTTCCTGCATTTCGAGGTCTGCTACCATCAGGCGATCGATTTCGCCATCGAGCGCAAGCTCAAGGTGGTGGAGGCAGGCGCGCAGGGCGAGCACAAGCTGGCGCGCGGCTACCGGCCGGTGACCATGCATTCGGCGCACTATTTCTCGCATCCCGGCTTGCGCAACGCCGTCGCCGACTACCTCAGGCGCGAGCGCCGCGAGGTCGAGCGCATGGGCGAATATCTCGAAGAGCACACGCCCTTCCGCAAGGATCTTGGGGAATAGGTCTCGCGGTCAGTGTGGCTTTCCGGCAGCACGGTGTGCCGTCAAGAGCAGCCGATAATCCTGAGCGAATGACGCCGGGTTGATGCATGTCGACCAAAACTGCGCAGCGGTCTGCGAGAACGACCTGCATGAAAACAGAGACTTAAGGCGCGCCTCGGCTGAATCCATTCCTTACGAGGCGCTTTGTCGATCTCGCCTGAGCGCCTTGCCGCCCGTCGGCGGCTTCGCTACACCGGACGGTGAATGCAATTGGGAGTGTCACCCCATGGCCGAAGCCTATGATCCCGGCAATATCTTCGCGAAAATCCTGCGCGGTGAGATTCCGTCGCACCGCGTCTACGAGGACGATGCGGTCATAGCCTTCATGGATGTGATGCCGCAAGGCATGGGCCACACGCTGGTGATGCCCAAGGCGCCGTCGCGCAACATGCTCGACGCCGATCCGGCAACGCTCGGTCCGCTGTTCGCGGTCGTCCAGAAGGTGGCGGTGGCGGTGAAAAAGGCCTTCGACGCCGACGGCGTCACCCTCATGCAGTTCAACGAATCGGCCTCCGGGCAGACCGTCTACCATCTCCATGTCCACGTCGTGCCTCGCTTCGAAGGCGTGCCGTTGAAGCCGCATTCCGGCCAGATGGAGAAGCCGGAAGTGCTGGCCGAGAACGCCGGCAAGATCCGCGCGGCGCTGGGAAGCTGACCCAGCCTTCGACCCGGTGACTGCGCGCTGACCGCTCAAAAGAAAAGAGCCCCGTTGCGGGGCTCTTTTGCATTTCACGTGAAGGCCGATCAGCCCTTGCGCGGCAGTTGCGGCACAAGGCTGCGTTTGTTGCCGTCCTTGCCCTTCGGCTCCGGCTTCTGCGCCACGGCCTTCTTGGGCGCCGGCTTCTTGGCCACCGCCTTCTTCGGCTTCGGCGAGTCTTCCGGCTCTTCCTTCTTCGGCTGCACGGGCGACTCGTCGGCGAGCGATTCGAGCTTCAGGCCGGACTCGCCGGTTTCCTTCTTCTCGACGGTGACGCGCACCGTGCCGCCCTTCTTGAGCTTGCCGAACAGCACCTCGTCGGCCAGGGGCTTCTTGATGTGCTCCTGGATGACGCGGCCGAGCGGACGCGCGCCCATGCGCTCGTCATAGCCCTTGTCGGCCAGCCAGGCGATCGCGTCCGGCGACAGGTCGAAGGTGACGCCCCGCTCGGAGAGCTGGGCCTCGAGCTGCATGACGAACTTCTGCACCACCTGATGGATGACCGGCACCGGCAGCGAACCGAACGGGATGATCGCGTCCAGGCGGTTGCGGAACTCCGGCGTGAACAGCCGGTTGATCGCCTCGACGTCGTCGCCCTCGCGCTTGGTCGAGCCGAAGCCGATTGCCGCGCGCTGCGCGTCCGAGGCGCCAGCATTGGTGGTCATGATCAGGATCACGTTGCGGAAATCGATCTGCTTGCCGTTGTGGTCCGTCAGCTTGCCATGGTCCATCACCTGCAACAGGATGTTGAACAGGTCCGGATGCGCCTTCTCGACCTCATCGAGCAACAGCACGCAATGCGGATGCTGATCGACGCCGTCGGTGAGCAGGCCGCCCTGGTCGAAGCCGACATAGCCGGGAGGCGCGCCGATCAGCCGCGAGACGGTGTGGCGTTCCATGTATTCCGACATGTCGAAGCGGATCAGTTCGACGCCGAGCGAGGCGGCAAGCTGCTTCGCCACTTCGGTCTTGCCGACGCCGGTTGGCCCTGAGAACAGGTAGGAGCCGATAGGCTTCTCCGGTTCGCGCAGGCCGGCGCGCGCCAGCTTGATCGCCGAGGTCAGCGCGGTGATGGCCGTATCCTGGCCGTAGACCACGCGCTTCAGCTCGATATCGAGCCCCTGCAGCACCTTCTCATCATCCGCCGAGACCGTCTTCGGCGGGATGCGCGCCATGGTGGCGATCGTCGCCTCGATCTCCTTGATGCCGATCGTCTTCTTGCGCTTGGCTTTCGGCACCAGCATCTGCGAGGCGCCGGTTTCGTCGATCACGTCGATCGCCTTGTCCGGCAGCTTGCGGTCGTTGATGTAGCGCGCCGACAGCTCGACCGAGGCCTTGATTGCCTCGCTCGTGTAGCGGACCTTGTGGAACTCCTCGAAATAGGGCTTCAGGCCCTTCATGATCTCGATGGCGTCCTCGATGGTCGGCTCGTTGACGTCGATCTTCTGGAAGCGCCGCACCAGCGCGCGGTCCTTCTCGAAGAACTGGCGGAACTCCTTGTAGGTGGTCGAGCCGATGCAGCGGATGGCGCCGGACGACAGCGCCGGCTTCAGAAGGTTCGATGCATCCATGGCGCCGCCCGAGGTGGCGCCGGCCCCGATCACCGTGTGGATCTCGTCGATGAACAGCACCGCGCCCGGATAGTCCTCGAGCTCCTTGACGACCTGCTTCAGCCGCTCCTCGAAGTCGCCGCGATAGCGGGTGCCGGCCAACAGCGTGCCCATGTCGAGCGCGAAGATGGTGGCGTCCTGCAGCACTTCCGGCACATCGCCTTCGACGATGCGCTTGGCGAGGCCTTCGGCGATCGCCGTCTTGCCGACCCCCGGGTCGCCGACATAGAGCGGGTTGTTCTTGGAACGGCGGCACAGCACCTGGATGGTGCGGTTGATCTCGCTGTCGCGACCGATCAGCGGATCGATCTTGCCGGCCCGGGCCTTGTTGTTGAGGTTGACGCAGTAGGCCGTCAGCGCGTCCTGCTGCTTCTTCTTGCCGCCCTCTTCCTGCGGCTCGGCGCCGTTCTGGCCGCCCTGCTCGTCCTCGGCGCCGCGCGGCGTGCGCGATTCCGAAGCGCCCGGGCGCTTGGCAATGCCATGCGAGATGTAATTGACCGCATCATAGCGGGTCATCTGCTGTTCCTGCAGGAAATAGGCGGCGTGGCTCTCGCGCTCGGCGAAGATGGCGACGAGCACATTGGCGCCGGACACTTCCTCGCGGCCGGACGATTGCACATGGATCACGGCGCGCTGGATGACGCGCTGGAAACCTGCCGTCGGTTTCGAATCCTCATCGTAACCGGTGACGAGGTTGTCGAGCTCGGTGTCGATATAGGTGAGAACCGTATGCTTGAGCTCGTCGAGATCGACGTTGCAGGCGCGCATGACGGCGGCCGCCTCGGTGTCGTCGATCAGGGCAAGCAGCAAATGTTCGAGCGTTGCATACTCATGATGCCGCTCGTTGGCGAATGTCAGCGCCTGATGTAGCGCCTTTTCCAGGCCTTGGGAGAAAGCCGGCATGTTACCTCACTTCTTCTCCATCACGCATTGCAGCGGATGCTGATTCTGTCGGGCGAAATCCATGACCTGGGACACTTTGGTCTCGGCCACCTCGAATGTGTAGATGCCGCACTCGCCCACTCCATGATTGTGAACATGAAGCATGATGCGTGTGGCGGCTTCGCGGTCCTTTTGGAAAAAACGCTCCAGGACGTGAACGACGAACTCCATCGGGGTGTAGTCGTCGTTCAGAATGAGGACCCGGTAGAGACTGGGCTTCTTGGTCTTGGTTTTGGTGCGCGTGATGACAGCGGTGCCGCGACCGGGATCGTTGCGGTCTCCGTCACTTTGCATTCGCACCACGCCTGCCGTGGCAGTCAAACCGATCGTCACGTAGTCCAGCCTTTTCGAATCCTCATGCGAGTTCAACATGTAGGTTCTCGATGGACGATTTTAAGCCCTTCTGTTTAGCTGACAATATGGCTAGGTGGGCAAACCTCAGCGAATTTCTCAATCGTGAATGCGGCAAGGTGCGTCAGGTTGCGATCGCGCATGAAAAAACCCGGCCGCGTTTCCGCGACCGGGTGCTTTTGATTGGCCCGCTGGCCGTGTCCGGTGTGATCGGGCGAAATTACTTCGCCTTGGCGACCACCGATTCGAAGGGCTTGTACGCTTCCTTGGCGAGCTCGGCATAGAGATTGCCGATCTTGCTGGCCTCGGCCACGAAGCTCTCATAGCTCTGCTTGGCGTAATCGGCCTGGATCTCGACGGCCTTCTCGACGGACTTGGCCGCGAACAGCTTCTCGAAGGCGGCGGTGCCGGCTTCGAAGCTCTTCTTGGTGTATTCGCCGGCTTCGGTGGCGATCGCCTGCGCGCCCTTGGTGAGCGAGGCGAAGCTCTTCAGCCCGGTGTCGGCAAATTCCTTGCCGTATTTCGTGAAGTCCTCATAGGTCTGGGTCATTTCATACTTCCCTTTGGTTGAAACGCCCTTTTTGCCCCGGGCGCCCTTGTGCAATGCACCTCAATATATTGTGCGATGCACAAAAGTCAAGAATCCCTTGGCATGCAGGGGGTCCAGCGCCGGCGGCCGGTAAAATTCGATTAAAGAGAAGCTCGATTTGCCGAAAAATGGTGAACGCGGCGGTTACCATAAACGGATTGGTAACGCTGGGCGCGATAGCTTGGCCGGAAGTGAGGCCGGCACTCCCTTTGCCGCCTCCGGGGCAACGAAAATTCAGGGTAAGTAACGGTGCGTCAGGCGTTGTCGGGGCTGGTCTCCAAATCTTTCTCCCTCAAGGCAATCATGATCGCCGCGCTCGCGATGACGGTTGTCGTCGCCGACGTGGCGTCGGCAATGGCAGCGAGATCCTCGGCCATCGTCGTGGACGCCAAGACCGGCAAGGTGCTCTACTCCGCTGACGCCAATGGCCGGCGCTATCCCGCCTCGCTTACCAAGATGATGACCCTCTACCTCACCTTCGAAGCACTGGCGAAGGGCAGGATCAGCAAGAACACCCCGGTTCCGTTTTCCGCTCATGCCGCCGCCGAGGCGCCGACCAAGCTCGGCGTGCGCGCCGGCGGCTCGGTTCCGGTCGAGACCGCGATTCTGTCGATCGTGACGAAATCCGCCAATGACTCGGCGACCGCGCTCGGCGAGATGCTTGGCGGCAGCGAGGACAATTTCGCCCGCATGATGACGGCCAAGGCGCGCCAGCTCGGCATGAACGGCACCGTCTTCCGCAACGCCAACGGCCTGCCCGACCCGGGCCAGTTCACCACCGCTCACGACATGGCGATGCTGGGCATCGCGCTGCGCGAGCATTATCCGCAATATTACGGCTATTTCTCGCAGCGCTCGTTTCTCTACGGGCGTCAGCGCATCAACGGCCACAACCGTCTGCTCGGCCGCATCAGGGGCGTCGACGGCATCAAGACCGGGTACACCCGCGCTTCAGGCTACAACCTCGTCTCCTCCGTTGCCGATGGCGACCGCCGCCTCGTCGCGGTGGTGATGGGCGGCGCTTCCGGCCGCAGCCGCGACAACCAGATGGCCGCGCTGATCAACACCTATCTGCCGCGCGCCTCGACGCGCGGCGGCGGCGATCTCATCGCCAAGGGCAACGACAATCCGATCAAGACCTTGGCCAAGGTCCTTTTGCCCAAGCATGACGCGCCGACTCCGGACGCCAAGCCGGCTACGGATGACGCTGTCGTCGCCTCAGCCGACGATGACGTCCAGGACGACAGCCAACAGGTCGCCGAAGAGACGAGACCGGTGATCCAGATCAAGAAGGTGAAGACGGTTGCCGTGGCCGCGATGGCGCCGCCCGCCAAAACCGAGGAAGCCTCGGCCCAGGTCGTCACCGCCTATGCCGACCCAGCGCCCGCAGCACCGGCGATCGATCCGGTCAAGACATCGTCGGTGCCCTCCGGCTGGGTCGTTCAGGTTGCATCGTCGCCGACGAAAACCGGAGCCCAGGCGCTGCTCGAAAAGACGAGCAAGCAGGCGCCGAGGGTCCTGGCGGACGCATCGGGCTTCACGGTCGCTTTCGACAAGGACGGCACCACCTACTACCGCGCCCGTTTCGGCGGCTTCGGCTCGAAGGACGCAGCCTGGAAGGCCTGCGACGCCCTGAAGCGCAAGAAAATCTCGTGCTACGCCGTCGAGCAATAGGCGGCTGTTGAAATCTCCGGGAAAGTACCCGCGTCGAAGGAGACTAATCGTGATTGGAGAGCAGGACGTCCTTGGCTTCATTGATCCGCGCCGCCAGGACAGACGTGCCGCCGACATCGGCGTTCAGGCGCTGCATCAGGCGGCGGTGCGCCTTGCGGATATCCGCCGCGGCAGCCCCCGCTTCAAGACCAAGGACCTTGTAGGCCTCCTCCTTAGTCATGGAGCCCGCACCTGGCGCAACACCCAGCCCTTCGCCACCGTGCGGCTGCGCGTCCTTGCGCCAGACGGGAAAACGGCCGTCAAGATACGTCTCTAGGAGCTGGCGGCTCTCCATATCCGGGCTGAGCTCGCCATGAAGCTGGCGCAGGTCCGTCAGCCCCATTGCTCCCAGCATCTTGCCTTCATAACGCCCGGCCAGGACAAGCCCCTCAAGCTTGCCGCTGTCGTGGTCGAGGTCCATTTCGAGCGCGGCGGTGCGCACCGTCGAATGTTTGGACGCGGCGGCGCGCGCCGGAGGCCGTCTCGTGCGTATCCAGCCGACCCAGGCCAGCGCCGCGAGCAAAAGCAGTCCACCGATAAGGCTGCGGCCAAAGATCAGCATCGGCGCCCCGACAAGGCCCAGAAAAGCCGGTCCAAGCGATCTCAGACTGTCGGCCATCCTTGCGGGATCAGCACGCACAAAGAGCATGGCGGCACCGAAAAGCACCACAAGCACCGCTGCCAAAGCGAGGATCACACCCATCGGGTAGCACCGCCATACGGATGACCGAGCATAACAAATAGGATGGGACCAAGGTCCGGCGCTTGCAAGTCCCACATCGAACGAGCCGAAGGGCCAGCGGCGGGCTTGCCGGCCGGCGCGGCGCTACAGCAGGCCGAGTTCGGCGAGTTCGAGCCTCAGCTTGGGCGGCATTTCGGCGAGTGCCGCCCTGCCCTTGCCGAGATCGGCCGGTGCGTCGGCGGGCTTCAGATAGCGCCAGCCCTGGAAGGCGCGGCGCGGCTGCCAGTCGGTGCGCACCACCTCAGGATCGAGCATGAGATGACAACGGCCGATGCCCTCGCCGTCGACGAAGGGCCGGATCTCGGTGATCAGTTGCCGGCACTGCACGCTGCCCTTGATTACCCAATAGAGCGAGCCGCCATCGGTGATCTCATCGCCGCGCGTCGGCACCATGCGGGTGGTGTGCCAGTGCTCGGCCGGCTCGCCGGCACGGCGCCGCTCGTCGAGGCGGAAGGCGATCCACTCTTCGAGATCCTCGACGCTGTCGCAACCGACGCACAGTTTTAGCAGATTGAGCATGGTCGCAATCTAGCGACGGCGTAGCGGGGGTTCAACGCCTCGAGCGGTTTTGCACAGGCAAGAAAGGCTGTCGGCTCAAGAGGCTTGCATCGCCGTCTCGAGGCCTTTCTCCCTGCAAATTTCATGGAAGATCGCCAAAGATTTCGCCCCTTCGACATAGAGCTGCTCGACATCCTGCGCATAGAAGTCGGCGCCGCCAGCAAGTCCGAGAAACTCGCCTCTCAACATCCCGATTTCAGGATCGAATGCCATCGTAGCCTTATGGCCGTCGATCTCGATGATGTTCTTCATGTTCTAACTCCGTGACTCTCCAGCCATTTTCTGATGGTTTCTTAGCATAGAAGGTGACGGACCGGATGATGGCTGCGCTGGTAGTTCGGCCTTCGAGGTCAGCCGAAACATCCATCGCCTGTCATCCACGGGCGGAGCAAGGAGCGAAGCGACGCGCGCAGATCCGAGGATGACGACATTCGGAGCGCCTTGACCAATCTCGAGCTTCGAGACGCGGGGAAGGAGATCTTGGCTGCGAAGCCCTGTTCAGCACTCCACCACATTGACCGCCAGGCCGCCGAGGCTGGTTTCCTTGTATTTCTCGTTCATGTCGAGGCCGGTCTGGCGCATGGTCTCGATCGCGGCGTCGAGCGGCACGAAATGCGTGCCGTCGCCCTTGATGGCCAAGGAAGCCGCCGTTACAGCCTTCACCGCCCCCAGCGCATTTCGCTCGATGCAGGGCACCTGCACAAGGCCGCCGACCGGATCGCATGTCATGCCGAGATGATGCTCGAGCGCGATCTCGGCGGCGTTCTCCACCTGCTCGGGCGTGCCGCCCATGACGGCGCACAGCCCAGCGGCGGCCATCGCCGAAGCGGAACCCACCTCGCCCTGGCAACCAACCTCGGCGCCCGAGATCGAGGCGTTGGATTTGATGATGCCGCCGACGGCGGCGGCCGTCAGCAGGAAGTCACGGATGCTCGGCTGGTCGGCTTCAGGATGGAAATGCAGCCAGTAGCGCAGCACTGCCGGCAGCGTGCCGGCGGCGCCATTGGTCGGCGCGGTCACCACGCGCCCGCCGGCGGCGTTCTCCTCGTTGACTGCCATGGCGTAGATCGACAGCCAGTCATTGGCGAGCAAGGGATTTGGCCTGTTTTGCTGCCACTGTTCCTGCAATTTGTCGTGCAGCTGCCGCGCGCGGCGGCGCACCTTCAACCCACCCGGCATGATGCCGTCCTGCGACAAGCCGCGATCGATGCAACCCTTCATCGCGCCCCAGATCGCGTCGAGGCCTTCGTCGAGCTCCTCGCGCGACATATGCTTTTCCTCGTTGGCGCGCTTCATCTCGGCGATCGAAAGCCCACTCTTGGCCGCCATGGCCAGCATCTCGACGGCGTTCTTGAAGGGGTACGGCACGTTCTTGCCCTCGGTTGTCACCGAGCCCTTGGCCTTCATGCGCTGTAGCTCTTCCTCGGAGACGACGAAACCGCCGCCGATCGAATAATAGATGCGCTTGAGCAGCAGCCGGTCGGAAGCATCATAGGCATAGAAGGCCATGCCGTTGGCATGGCCGGCCAGCGCCGTCTTGCGGTCGAGCACGAGGTCCTTGGCGGGATCGAAGCGGTACGTCGGATGCCCAGGCGGCGAAATGCGCTTCTCCGCGCCGATGCGGGCGACGATGCCGTCGGCTTCGTCCGGATCGACCGTCTGCGGTGTCTGGCCGGCCAAGCCGAGGATGACGGCGCGGTCGGAGCCGTGGCCGATGCCGGTATAGGCAAGCGAGCCGTGCAGGCTGGCGCCGATGCGGTCAACCTTGACGCCGGCGGGCCGAGGCCAGTCGCCGGCCAGGATCTCGTCGAGGAAGCGGCGCGCGGCCGTCATCGGCCCCATCGTGTGCGAGCTCGATGGGCCGATGCCGATCTTGAACAGGTCGAAAACCGAAAGGAACACTGGGGCTTTGTCTCCTGAGGACTGCTCAAAGCATACATATAGGAATTCCCGGGATGTTTCCGCTGTTTTGCATGGCGCGGAGCGGCGGCTGCCGACCTTGTTTGCTCCGCCAGCGACATCGCTTGCCGCCTGTCGAAGTGCCGGCACCCCCTGTGTTAAAAGCAATGGATGGGCGACTCACTTCATCTTTCGGCGGCCGATCTGGCGGCGCTGGCTTTCTTCCTGGTCGTCTGGGTTGCGCACACGCTCGCCTCGGACGGCAAGCTGGTCCGTCGCATGTCGCTGACCACGGCGATGAACGCCCAGCGCGAAGCCTGGATGCGCAACATGGCCGAGCGCGAGATTCGGATCGTCGACACCGCCATCATGGGCGGCCTGCAGCAAGGCACCGCCTTCTTCGCTTCTTCTTCTCTGATCGCGCTCGGCGGCTGCTTTGCCCTGCTCGGCGCCTCAGACCGCGTGCTTGAGGTTCTGGCCGGCCTGCCCTTCGGCGCGGCTCCGTCGCGCGAAGCCTTCCAGACCAAGGTGTTCGGCCTGGTGCTTGTCCTGGCCTTCGCCTTCTTCAAATTCGGCTGGGCCTATCGCCTGTTCAACTATTGCTCGATCCTGATCGGCGCCGTGCCGACCCCGCATGGCCCGGCTTCGCGCAACCCGGTCAGCGAAACGGCGGTGTGGCGGGCGACGCGCATGAACGTGCTTGCCGGCAAGCACTTCAACTCCGGACTGCGCGCCGTCTTCTTCTCGATCGGCTATCTCGGCTGGTTCGTCGACCCGGTCGTCTTCGTGATATCGACGCTGGTGCTTCTGGCGGTGCTGGTGCGCCGCCAGTTCTTCTCGGCGGCGCGGCAAGCCGTGCTCGGTCAGACGCCCGGCCCGGGAAAGAACTGATCGATCTTGCCGGACAGCCTGTAGGCGAAAAGCCCGATCCACTCGCGCACTGCGATGGTGGTCGCCTGCACCGAATCGACCGGATTGTCGCGGTAGAGGCCGACGCCTTCCCTGCCCGAGGTGCGATAGTCGACCGGCCACGGAACGGTCGCAAAACCCGCCTTGTCGAACAGCGCCTTGGCGCGCGGCATGTGGAAAGCCGAGGTTACCAACAGCCAGGTCTCACCCGGCTTCGGCTCGATCAGTTTTCGCGAGAACACCGCATTCTCGTAAGTGTTGCGGGATTTATTCTCTAGGATCAGGCGATCGGCGGAAATGCCTAAAGCGCCGAGCAGCCGCGGCGCCGTGTCGGCATCGCCCTCGCCGTCGAGAAAAAGCGAGCCGTTGCCGCCCGATACGACGATCTTCGCTTGCGGAAAGCGCCTCGCAAGGATCGCTGTCTCCACCATGCGGTCGCCGCTGCTGTTCAGCTCGTAACCGCCGCGCGCCAGATTGATGGCGCCCTCGAAGCCGCCGCCGAGCACGACGATGCCGTCGACCTTCTCGGGCAATGGCGGCTTGGGAAAGCGTTGTTCGAGCGGATTGAGCATCATCGCGCCGACCGACGTCCAGGCCGAAAGGACCAGGATCGTGACAGCGAGCACGCTGCCCGTCGCAGCCAGCCGGCGCCGCCCGAGCAGCGCTGCCACCAGGCCGGCGAGCAACAGGAAGATCGCCAGATTGATCGGCTGGATGAAGAACCAAAGAATCTTCGAAAGATAGTAGAACACGCTTGGCACCTACCGCGCATAAGAATGGTTGGGGGCGGTAAATCGCCTGACGGCTTCCGCCACCGCCTCAGCCTCAGGCCGGCTCAGCTCCCGACCAAAGGAGATCGAACCCGTTGCGCTGGTGAAGCGGACAACTTCTTTCAAGCCGGCCTCGTCGGTCGGATAGGGATGGTCCAGGATTTCGACCGAAAGCTGTCCGCTGAAGGCCAGGGAGGCGCGGTTGGGAAGCAGGGTGCCCCTGGTTTCGCGTAGCACGACGGCTCTGGTGGCGCGTAGCTCTTCCCCGGCGGACGCTAGCCAAAGCAATTCCTTGCCAAGGAAATATGCGAACAGCCCGACAACTGCCAGGAATGAGACTAGGCCGACCAGGCCCATGGCGATCGTTTCGGGCGACCTGTCAAGGAAGCCCCAATGCGCGGTGACGGCGACGATCCCAAGCGAGAGCAGGACAAAGCCGATCCTTACAGCCGAACGCCGCGGCGGATTGCCGATGATCAGTTCGCCCCCCGTCTCGACAATGGATATGCGAGACAGGGCCGACATCCTACCACCACTTTTCCGGCTGGAACCTGCCCGCCGCCTGCTCGATGACGTTGGCCGTCTGGAACAGCGTCTCCTCGTCGAACGGGCGGCCGATCAGCTGCAGGCCGAGCGGCAGGCCCTTGCCGTCGAGGCCGGCCGGCACCGAAATGCCGGGAAGGCCGGCCATGTTCACCGTCACGGTGAAGATGTCGTTGAGATACATCTTGACCGGATCGGAGGCCATGTCCTCGTCGGCGATGCCGAAGGCGGCCGACGGCGTCGCGGGCGTCAGGATCACATCGACGCCGGCGGCAAAGACGTTCTCGAAGTCGCGCTTGATCAGCGTGCGCACCTTCTGCGCCTGCAGATAGTAAGCGTCGTAATAGCCCGCCGACAGCACATACGTGCCGATCATGATGCGCCGCTTGACCTCGCGGCCGAAACCGGCGGCGCGGGTCTTCTCATACATGTCGACGATATCCTTGCCGGGCACGCGCAGGCCGTAGCGCACGCCGTCATAGCGGGCGAGATTCGACGAAGCCTCGGCAGGAGCCACGATATAGTAGGCCGGCAAGGCATATTTGGTGTGCGGCAGGGAGATGTCGACGATTTCCGCGCCGGCGTCCTTCAGCCAGGCGATGCCTTTCTGCCAGAGCGACTCGATGTCTTCCGGCATGCCGTCGACACGATACTCCTTCGGAATACCGACCTTCATGCCCTTGATCGGCTTGCCGATCGCCGCCTCATAGTCCGGCACCGGACGGTCGACCGAGGTCGTGTCCTTCGGATCGACGGAGGCCATCGACTTCAGCAGGATGGCGGCGTCGCGCACATCGCGCGCGATGGGGCCGGCCTGATCGAGGGAGGAAGCGAAGGCGACGATGCCCCAGCGCGAGCAGCGCCCGTAAGTCGGTTTGATGCCGACCGTGCCGGTCAAGGCGGCTGGCTGGCGGATCGAGCCGCCGGTATCGGTGGCGGTGGCACCTGCGCAAAGGAAGGCGGCCACCGACGAAGCCGACCCGCCCGACGAGCCGCCCGGCACCAGCTGGGCGTTGTCCAAGGTCCGCGCCGTCTTCGTGCCGCCGGCGGGCACAAAGCCGCCATCGCCCTGATGCGTCGTCGGCATGACGACCGTATCGACACGCGAGCGTCGCCACGGATTGATCACCGGGCCGTAATAGGAGGTCTCGTTGGACGAGCCCATGGCGAACTCGTCCATGTTGAGCTTGCCGAGCATGACGGCGCCGTCGGCCCACAGATTGCTCGTAACGGTCGACTCGTAGTGCGGCTTGAAGCCGTCCAGCACGTGGCTACAGGCCTGGGTGTGGATGCCTTCGGTGGCGAACAGGTCCTTGATGCCGAGCGGAATGCCTTCCAGCGCGCCGCCCTCGCCCGTGGCGAGCCTGGCATCGGAAGCCTTGGCCATGTCGCGCGCCTTGTCGGCGGTCACAGTCACATAGGCATTGAGCACCGGATTGGCGCGATCGATCGCCGCGAGATAGGCCTCGGTGATCTCGGCCGCGGTGATCTCCTTGCCGCGCAGCTTGGCGCGGGCCTCGGAAATGGTGAGATGGGTGAGATCGCTCATCAGGCAAGGCTCTTTTCGTAAGACGCCGACCATTCGGAATCGGGATAATCCAGCACCGGTCTGCAACGCGAGAATCCGGCGCGCTCATAGACGGTCCAGGCGGCGGGGTGCCGATCGCCGGTTTCGAGGACCAGGCGCTTCAGCCCTTCCTGCCGGGCAAGCGCCTCGACACGTGCGACGATTTCGGCGCCGATCTTGCGGCCGCGATGCGAAGGCCGCGTGTACATACGCTTGACCTCGCCGACCGCATCGTCATGGCGCTTGAGCGCGCCGCAGCCGACGGCAAGGCCGTTGTCGCGGGCGATGAACACCGTCGTGTCCTCGTCGACGGTGAGATGGTAGCAGTGCTCGGGCGGCGTCAGTTCGAGCAGCGCGGCGTTGAGTTCGGCGACCAGCGCGCGCACGTCGTCCTGCAAAGGTGTCTCGACGGCGATCTCGACAGCCACGCTCTACTCCACCACCTTCGGAACGAGGAAGAAATTCTCTTCCGTCGCCGGCGCGTTGGCGACGATGTCGGCGGCCTTGTTGCCGTCGGTGACGGCATCCTGGCGCTTCTTCATCTCCATCGGCGTGACCGAGGTCATCGGCTCGACGCCCGAAACATCGACCTCGTTCAATTGCTCGACGAAGCCGAGGATGGCGTTCAATTCGCCGGTCATGCGCTCGGCGTCCTCCTCGCTCACCGCTATGCGGGCAAGGTGCGCGACGCGCTTCACGGTCTGAAGATCAACGGACATGTTCTATCGCCTCGGGAAAACCAGTTCGGGCTATAGCGGCGCGGCGCTCAGCGTGCAACACGGATCATGCCGGTTCCATCGCCACGCGGTCGCTCCCCGGGGCGCTTACGCGGCAATGCCACGCCCTCGCAGTGATAATGGCTGCCACGGTTTGCCGGCCTGTCTGCAGCGTATCTTTCCTGGCTTGGGAGCAGAGCTCTTCCGACGCAAAGAAACCTAGATCGTGATCGCCTTGCCGATGTCCGGCAGCGCCACGTTTACGCCCGAGCCTTCCATGCCGGCGACGAACTTGTCGGCGGTCTGGTCGATCATCGAGAAGGTGCCGAAATGGCAGGGAACGACCGTATCGAAGCCGAAGAAGCGGCGGCAGGCAAGGGCCGCCACGGCGCCGCCCATGGTGAAGCGGTCGCCGATCGGCACGATGCCGATCTTCGGTTCGTGCAACTCGTTGATCAGCCCCATGTCGGAGAAGATGTCGGTGTCGCCCATGTGGTAAAGCGTCTTGTCCTCGGGAAAGTGCAGGACAAGCCCGCCCGGATTGCCGAGATAGGTGTTCGTGCCGCCTTCGCCGCCGAAGGAGGACGAGTGCAGCGCCTGGACGAAGGTCGTGGTGAACGGCCCGCAATCGACGGTGCCGCCGATATTGCCCGGATTGATCTTGTCGCCGCTGACGCCCTGGCCGACGAGGTACATGCAGATCTCGAAATTGGCGACCAGCATGGCGCCGCTTTTCTTCAGCACTTCGACCGCGCCGCTGACATGGTCGTTATGGCCGTGGGTCAGGAGCACGTGGGTCACGCCTTCCGCCGGTCCTTCCCAGTCGCCCGTCCAGGACGGATTGCCGACCAGATAGGGGTCGATGAGAATGGTGGCGTCCTTGGTCTCGACGCGGAATGCCGAATGCCCGTACCATGTCAGTTTCATGAACGCTTTCCTCGATTTCTCCGTTGCCGGAAGATAGAACGCTAGTCGCAAATTGAAAGTGGCGCCCTCCTCCTACACGTCAAAAGGATGTGACGCCTGGATATCAGGAAAAGCCG
Source organism: Mesorhizobium sp. B2-7-2 (assembly GCF_006440775.1). GTDB lineage: Bacteria > Pseudomonadota > Alphaproteobacteria > Rhizobiales > Rhizobiaceae > Mesorhizobium. The sequence continues at coordinate 485,920 of NZ_VFTZ01000001.1, forward strand.
TTGGGCATTATTTCAATCGAGGAACTGCCGGCGCGGCTTGCCGGCGGCAAGACGCTCGCCGGGCTCGATCTCGGCGACAAGACGATCGGCGTGGCGGTTTCCGATCGCGGGCTGTCCTTCGCCCATCCGCGCCCGGTCATCCTGCGCAGGAAATTTTCGCTGGATGCCGCCCAATTGCTCGCTCAGCTCGACAAGGACAATGTCGGCGCCTTCGTGCTCGGCCTTCCGGTCAACATGGACGGCTCGGAAGGACCCCGAGCGCAAAAATCCCGCGCCTTTGTCCGCAACATGGCGCCGCTTTCCGACCTGCCCTTCGTGCTGTGGGACGAGCGGCTGTCGACGGTTGCGGCCGAGCGGACACTGATCGAGATGGATTTCTCGCGCAAGAAGCGCGCCGGCAAGATCGATTCGGCGGCCGCCGCCTTTATTCTGCAGGGAGCCTTGGACCGGCTTCAGTCGCTGGGCCGAGCCGATCGGGGCTGATATCGCCGTGCCGGCGCTGTCTGATCCATTCGGCGATGTTGCGCCGGCGCCGGAAGGTCCAAAGCCCCATGAGCAGGAAAAAATCGAAAACGCAGGTCCGCGCTACCATGCCCGGAATGATCGCCGGATCGACGCCGAGCATCTGGCCGTAGAGCTGGAAAGCGAAATCGTGCACCTGTCGGCTCAGCATCGCATAGCCGAAATTCATGTCGTTGGCCGACAGGAAGAACCATCCCCAAAAGATGGCCATCGGAGCAGCCCAGAGCGTGAATATCGTGCGCATCAGCGCCTGCCTCCAGGCTTGTTTTCCGGGCGGCCGGATATGCGGGAAAGGAGCGAGCTGTGCGCGGCGCCCATCGCCATGCGCGAGGCGGCGCGAACATCGCCCTCAGGCAGATTCATTGCGGCGAAGGTGGAGCGGCGTTCAGCCAGCACGGCGATGTAGGAGGCAAGCAGCGCCGTCATTTGGATGGCGACGATCATGAACAGGCCGTCTACGCCTTGCGCCACGCCGCCGATGAGGATGAGCGAAAGCAGGAAAGATGCCGAGATGAAGGCGATCCGAGCCACGCTCTCGCCCGCGTCCGGCCTTGCCGCCGCGTTCAGCAGCGTTTCGACGAAGGCCCAGCAGAACAACACCGCGACGATCAACAACGCGATCGAAAGCGGCGCGACCACGGCCGCATTTTCAAACTGCGGAAACCGGTTGCCCCGGACGGAGAGGCCAAGCACGCCAAGAGCCGTCGCTATGCCGCGGCTGCCGTCCATGCAGACATAGGCAAGCAGGGCGAAAACCACCGCCCAATGCAAGGCCAGAACTGAGCTCAACACGTGCCGCATACGTTTCCCGCTGGCGGAGTTCGGGGAGGTCATGGTTAACCCTTCCCTACTCCAGCAAAGTGGAGAGTGGGCTTTGCAACGGTTCGCCGCAACGGAAACCATTTGTTAAGGTTAACAGCTATCCACAGATCGGCAATCTGCCTCGGAGCATGATGCCGAAAAGTGTAAAGCGGCTTCCGATGACATCCTGCTCTATCTCCTTGATAGAGCAGGATCAGGTCACCGGCGGATAGAGCGTGTCGATGACCATGCGCGCGTCGTGGCGCGAATCGAGCATGCCGTACGTGGTGCGCCACTGGCCGCCGAGCCGCGTTTCGACGAAAGCGTCGGCGATCCGCCCTGCCCCCAGCCGGCGAAGCTCCGCCGCCGCGGCCGAAAGCGCCAGCTGTTCGGTGAGCAGGCGCGCCGAACCCTGGTCGGTCGCGGCGACCTGCATGGCGGCCTTCAGCACGCCGATGGTGCCGCGCCCGCCGGTGCCGAGATCGCGGTCGATGCCGGTCAGCACCTCCTCGAACAGGCCGGGCGCGCGGCCGAGCACGCGCAGCACGTCGAGCGCCATGACATTGCCAGAGCCCTCCCAGATCGCGTTGACCGGCGCCTCCCGGTAGTAGCGGGCAAGCGGCGCTTCCTCGACATAGCCGTTGCCGCCAAGGCATTCCATCGCCTCGTAAAGCAGCTGCGGCGCGATCTTGCAGACCCAGTATTTGACGACAGGCGTCATGGCGCGGGCAAAGGCCGCCTCGCCGCGATCGCTTGCCGCCTCGTCGAAAGAGCGCGCCAGCCGGAACGACAGCGCCGTGGCCGCGGCGACGTCGAGCGCCATGTCGGCTAGAACCCGCTGCATCAGCGGCTGGTCGATCAGGTTGGAGCCGAACACCTGGCGATGGCGCGTGTGATGGACAGCCTCTGCGAGGCCCGCCCGCATCAGCGCCGACGAAGCGACCGCGCAGTCGAGCCTGGTCAGCGTCACCATGTCCATGATCGTCTTGACGCCTGCGCCCGGGTCGCCGACCATCTCGCCGATCGCGTTGACGAACTCCACCTCCGACGAGGCGTTCGAGCGGTTGCCGAGCTTGTCCTTCAGCCGCTGGAAGCGGAACCCGTTGCCGGAACCGTCGCCCAGGATGCGCGGCACGAGGAAGCAGGACAGCCCCTCCGGAACCTGCCCGAGCACCAGGAAGGCATCCGACATCGGCGCCGACATGAACCATTTGTGACCGGTCAACCGATAAAAACCACTACCGGTACGCTCCGCCTTGGTGGTGTTGGCGCGCACATCGGTGCCGCCCTGCTTCTCGGTCATGCCCATGCCGAGCGTCAGCCCGGTCTTCTGCACCGGCGGCTTCTGCGCCTGGTCGTATTTGCGCGTCGTCACGCGCGGCGCCCATTCGCGGAAAAGTTTCGGGCTCGCCATCAAGGCCGCCAGCGAGGCGCTGGTCATGGTGATGGGGCAAAGATGCCCCGTCTCGAGCTCGGCGGTCAGGTAGAAGCGTGCCGCCCTCACCTGATGGCGGCGGCCGATCTCGGCATCGCCGTTTTCCCATACCGAAGAATGCAGGCCGCCGGCGATCGAGCGGCGCATCAAGGCGTGATAGGCCGGATGATATTCGACAAGATCGAGTCGCCGGCCCTGGCGGTCATGGGTGCGCAATTTCGGCGTGTCGGTGTTGGCGAGGCGGGCAAGCTCCTGCGCTTCCTGCGTCATCACGAACCGGCCAAGCCCGTCGAGATCCTTGCGCACGGGGTCGGAAAAACGCTCGGCTAGCTGGATGAGCAACGGATCGCCCCGCCATGCATTGCCGCCGGCCAACGGCGGCGGCTGGTTGATCACCTCGTCGGTCACGCCCAATCCTTCAGTTGCCCAATCCTTCAGTTGGCCGAGAGGTTCTTACCATTTCCAAGCCCGCGGTCGCGAATCCGAAGCCACTGGGGCCTTATAGCCCAAGCCACGGAAGGCGCGCGACGAAAATACCGGGGAGAACGCCCGCAATCCAAAGCTGGCGCTTGCGGCAGGCCGGACCGCACCCTATAGCAGCGCCTTGAGATGACCGACGCTTCGTCCCTGCCGCTCTTCCCTCACCGCCATCTTCTGGGCATCCGCGATCTTTCCCCCGCCGATATCGAGCTGTTGCTCGATCGGGCCGACCAGGCCGTGGCAATCTCGCGGCAATCGGAAAAGAAGACCACGACGCTGCGCGGCCGCACCCAGATCAACCTGTTCTACGAGGCATCGACCCGCACGCAATCGTCCTTCGAGCTCGCCGGCAAGCGTCTCGGCGCCGACGTCATGAACATGTCGGTGGCGAGCTCCTCGGTGAAGAAGGGCGAGACGCTGATCGATACGGCGATGACCCTCAACGCCATGCGGCCCGACATCCTGATCATCCGCCACCAATCGGCGGGCGCGGCTGCGCTGCTGGCCCAGAAGGTCGGCTGCTCGGTGGTCAATGCCGGCGACGGCGCGCATGAGCACCCGACGCAGGCGCTGCTCGATGCGCTGACCATCCGCCGCGCCAAGGGGCCGCTGTCGAAGCTGATCGTGGCGATCTGCGGCGACATCCTGCATTCGCGCGTCGCCCGCTCCAACATCATACTTCTGAACGCGCTCGGCGCGCAGGTGCGCGTCGTCGCGCCCTCGACATTGCTGCCCTCCGGCATCGACAGGATGGGCGTCATCGTGTCGCGCTCGATGGCCGACGGCCTGAAGGATGCCGACGTGGTGATGATGCTTCGCCTGCAGCGCGAGCGCATGGAAGGCGCTTTCGTGCCCTCGATCCGCGAATATTTCCGCTATTTCGGCCTTGATGCCGAGAAGCTGAAAGCCGCCAAGGACGATGCGCTGGTCATGCATCCCGGCCCGATGAACCGCGGCGTCGAGATCGCCTCCGAGATCGCAGACGGACCGCAAAGCGTTATCCAGGAACAGGTCGAGATGGGGGTCGCCGTGCGCATGGCGGTCATGGAAGCGCTGCTTGATCCGCGCCGCAACCATGAAGGGCGCGGCGCATGAGCGTGACCGTCTTCAGCAAGGCGCACGTTGTCGACCCCTCGCGCGGCGTCGACGAGATCGGCAGCGTCATCGTCGACGGCCGCAAGATCGTCGCGGCCGGAAAAGCCGCATTGAACCAGGGCGTGCCGGAAGGCGCCACCGTCGTCGACTGCGCCGGCAAGACGATCATTCCGGGCCTAGTCGACGCGCGCGTCTTCATCGGCGAACCAGGCGGCGAGCATCGCGAGACCATCGCCTCGGCGAGCGTCGCCGCGGCGGCGGGCGGCGTCACCTCCATCGTCATGATGCCGGATACCGATCCCGTGATCGACAATGTCGCGCTGGTCGAATTCGTGCTGCGCACGGCGCGCGACACCGCTAGCGTCAACATCTTCCCGGCGGCAGCGATCACCAAGGGCCTCGAAGGCCGCGAGATGACCGAGTTCGGCCTGCTGCGCGAGGCCGGCGCCGTCGCCTACACCGACGGCCGCCACACGATCGCCAATGCGCTGGTAATGCGCCGGGCGCTGACCTACGCGCGCGATTTCGGCGGTGTCATCGCGCACGAAACGCAAGATGCCAACCTCGCCTCGTCCGGCGTGATGAACGAAGGGCTCTATGCGAGCTGGCTCGGCCTGTCGGGCATTCCGCGCGAGGCGGAGCTGATCCCGCTCGAACGCGACCTGGCGCTGGCCCGGCTGACCGGCGGCGCCTATCACGCGGCAAAAATCTCGTCGGCGATGGCAGCCGGCGCGGTGGACCGGGCAAAGACGGACGGCGCCAATGTCACGGCCGGGGTCGCCATCCACAATCTGTCGCTCAACGAGAACGACGTCGGCGAATACCGCACCTTCTTCCGGCTGACCCCGCCCCTGCGCGCCGAGGACGACCGGCTGGCGATGATCGAGGCGATCAAGGACGGCACGATCGACATCATCGTCTCCTCGCATGACCCGCAGGACGTCGACACCAAGCGCCTGCCCTTCGCCGACGCCGCCGCCGGCGCCATCGGGCTGGAGACGCTGCTTGGCGCTGCGCTTCGGCTCTACCACAATGGCGACGTGCCGTTGCTCAGGCTGATCGAGACGCTGTCCACGGCGCCGGCCAGACTGTTCGGCCTGCCGGGCGGCACGCTGAAGCCGGGCGCACCGGCCGACGTCGCGGTCGTCGATCTCGACGCGCCGTGGATCGTCAGCGAGAGCGGTCTGCGCTCACGCTCGAAGAACACCTGTTTCGAGGGCGCGCGCCTGCAGGGCAAGGTCCTGCAGACGATGGTCGCGGGCCGCACGGTGTTTTCCGCATAAGCCACCGCATCGCTTGAGTCCTGGTGAGTCTGCCCGGCATTGACTTGCTTGGCGAACCCTCCCGACTCTACCATTATGATAAATTCACGCCCAAGAAGGCCAGCACTTGCAAACCATGGTTGCATCGCGCACAGTGTATCAATCATAGGGCGAACTACCAAAGCGACAGGAAAGATGGGGAAACAATGGGTTACGCGATCGCGCTCGTCTTCGGCTATCTGCTCGGCTCGATCCCGTTCGGGCTCCTGATCACCCGCGCGGCCGGGCTCGGCGACGTCCGCCAGATCGGCTCCGGCAACATCGGCGCGACCAATGTGCTGAGGACGGGTAACAAGGGCCTTGCTGCCGCCACGCTGCTGCTCGATGCGCTGAAAGGCACTGCCGCGGTGCTGATCGCCGGACATTTTTCGCCGGACTTCGGACTGTTGGCCGGTTTCGGTGCCTTTCTCGGCCACCTCTTCCCGGTCTGGCTCGGCTTCAAGGGCGGCAAGGGTGTCGCCACCTATCTCGGCGTGCTGCTTGGCCTTGCCTGGCAAGGCATGCTTGTCTTCGCCGTTGTCTGGCTCGCGATGGCCTTCCTGTTCCGCTATTCCTCGCTGGCGGCGCTGGCGGCCGCGGTGGTCGTGCCGATCGCGCTCTATTTCATCAGCACACCGCAGATCGCCGGCCTGTTCGCGCTGATGAGCCTGATCGTCTTCATCAAGCACCGCGCCAACATCTCGCGGCTGCTGGCCGGCACCGAGGACAAGATCGGGGCGAAGGGATGAGCGCCCTGGCTGCCGGCCCCCATCTCAGCGATCGGCAGCGGCTTGCCTGGCTTCGCCTGATCCGCACGCCCAATGTCGGCCCGGCCTCGTTTCGCGAGCTGATCAACCGCTTCGGCTCGGCCGAAGCCGCGCTTGAAATGCTGCCGGAGCTGATGATCTCCGGCGGCGCCAATCGCATCGTCCGCATCCCCTCCATCGCCGAGGCCGAAGCCGAGGTGGACGCCGCCCGGCGCGCCGGCGCCCGCTTCGTCGGCATCGGCGAGGCCGATTATCCGCCCTTGCTGAGGACGCTGGACAACCCGCCGCCGTTGTTGGCGGTAAAAGGCGAAGGCGCGGTCTTCCGCCTGCCGGCGGTGGCGATCGTCGGCGCTCGCAACGCCTCTCTGGCCGGCATCAAGATGGCGCGCATGCTGGCGGCCGATCTCGGCCGCGACGGCTACGCCATCGTTTCCGGCCTGGCGCGCGGCATCGACACGGCCGCGCACAAAGGCAGCGTTTCGACCGGCACAGTCGGTGTGCTGGCCGGCGGGCTCGATGTGCCCTACCCGCCTGAAAATGCCGGCCTTTGCGATGAGATCGCCGATCGTGGCGGCGCCATCGTTTCCGAGATGCCCTTCGGCTGGCAGCCGCGGGCCCAGGATTTCCCGCGCCGCAACCGCCTGGTCGCAGGGATGGCGCTTGGACTGGTGGTGGTCGAGGCGGCGCAGCGCTCCGGCTCCCTGATCAGCGCGCGCCTCGCCAACGAAATGGGCCGGCTGGTCTTCGCCGTGCCGGGCTCGCCGCTCGATCCGCGCGCTGCCGGCTGCAACGCGCTGCTCAAGGACGGCGTCACGCTCGTCACCGAAGCCGCCGACGTGCTCGGCGCGCTGGCGCCGCTTGCCGGCACCCGGCTTCCAAGAACCGCCCCACTTGCCGAGGCGCCCGACATATCAGCCATGCCGCCGCCAGGCGAAAACGACCGCGCCGATGTGCTGGAAGCGCTCGGGCCCACGCCGACAGGCATAGACGAGATCATCCGCCACACGGGACTGAGCGCTGCGCAGATTGCGATGGTGCTCCTGGAACTCGATCTCGCCGGACGGCTCGAGCGCCACGCCGGCGGAAACGTGTCGCTGATCGCGTGACCTGGCCCGTTTACCTGCAACGCTGATTTCCTTACCGGAACAGATATTTGGACACTTCCGGATTGCCGCGACGCCACATCACGTTGTCGAGGAAATAGTGGTGCACATTGATGAAGATCAGCACGATGAAGAAGAACAGCGACGAACCGAGCACCTGCTTGTCGTAGGGAACCAAGGCGGTCAGCACGAACGGTATCAGCCAGAAGCCGAGATAGCCAAGCGCCCCACCCCCGATGATGAATCCCAGCACCCGCAACCGATAGTGGGGCCCGAGCACGGATAGTATCTTCGGTTTCGGATCCCGCGCAGCATCCAAAACGTCACGCTCGACATTGGTCTGATAGCGCCACACCACGGCCAGATATTGCAGCGAGTGCAGCGCCGGCACCACGAGCAGCCAGAGCGGGTTTATCCTGGCGATCAGGATCCAGAGATAGAGCGAGGCGACATAGGCCACGATGCCGTTGTAAGGCAGTCCGCCGCCATTCCTTCGCCAGCGGTTGACCAGCATGAAAAGCGTGGCCGCCGTCGATCCGACGGCCGCCAGCACCGCAATGTCGGTTACCCAGGACGGCGCCGCGAAGGTGTAATATTGAAGACCGTAATACTGCCCTTGCGTCACGGCCGTATTCGTCTGCAGCCAGGCCAGGATCCACACCGCATAGCTGTTGACGAGCAGCACCTTCTTGTCCCGATCGTCGAAGAATTTGCGCTTCAAGACGGCGTCGACCATCAGCATGCCGTAGCCTTGCTTGACGTAGTGCCAGCCGACGAAGAAGAACATCGCGTTGGCCGCGAAGCCGAGCAGCCGCGTGTTCGACGTCGCCGCGCCATAGGCAAAGAACAGGGCCATGACCACCGGAACGATGACGCCGGCAAAAATGTAGCGAAGCTGCAGGCTTCTGTCGTAGCCCTCGCCCCGCGCCTTGCGGCCGAAATTGCGGTAGAAAATCTGGTAGGAGTGGGCGAAGTGCGGATAGTTCACCACATAGGCCACGACGACCATCGTCGCGGCCAATGAGCCTTCATACTCGCGCGGCACCAGGAACAGCAGTGGCAGGATCAGAAACGCGCTGCCGCCGAGCATCAGGAAATCGGCGACCGGGCCGAAAAGATATCTGCCCGGCGGCGTCGCCGCCTTGGGCGCCTGCGCATCTACCGAAAGGTCAAGTGCCATCCTGGAGCCTCCCTCGGAGGCGCCGAGTTTAACCACGACCCCATCCAGGGACAAGTTTGCCCGTGACCGACACGCATTGTCTTGGGGAAAGTCACCCCCTCACGGCAAGACAGCCCGAGCGATCTTCATCAGCCGCTTTCTGGCTTCTGCCACGCGCTTCTGTTCCGACCGTATGCGGTCGCACAGGACAAGATTGATCCCCACACCGCAGTCCTCGTCCAGCATTTCCTTTGCGTGATTGAGAGAAGTCTCCGCGCGCTTCACGCTCTGCCTGGCCCTGGCCAGTTCCAAGTTCAGTACGTCCACTGTATCCGCATCCCAGATTGCGGTCCCTTCAACAGAGAAACAGCCGCGCGCAAGTTTTTGTTCCGATTGCCGGAGACGCAGACAAATGTGCTGCTTCGATCGCCCCGGACATGGAAGCGCCCGTGGGGTCGGATCTCGCATCTATTTGGGTGTTAAAAATTTTGGTGAGCGCGATGGGATTCGAACCCATGACCTACTGATTAAAAGTCAGTTGCTCTACCGGCTGAGCTACGCGCTCCCGTGGGCTCGGAACGCCGCCCTCGAAATTGGGCGGAACATAGGGAGAGTGCCGCGGCCGGTCAACCGGAAAAAGACGGGCTTCCAAGGCGGGTTTCTTGAACGGATTCGAAGGGGCGCCGAGGGTGGACGGCTTTCGATGCCTGCGCCAATGGCCCGGCTTGGGGCTGCTTTAGAAAGCCCTACAATAACAATGGGCTGAAACAATGGGCTGATGGTGGAACGGGAACCATTGCAATCCGGGCCCGTTTCGCAAAACAGGACGTCCCATCAACCATCGAGGAGAAGATCAATGAACAAGATCGCATCGGGCCTGTTGGCAACCGCTCTCTCGGCGTCGTTCGTCGCGGCGGAGATGGTGCCGGTCAACGCTCAGCCAGCTTATGTACCGCAACCCCAAGGCCTGTCGTCAGATCTCCAGACCGTGCAGTATCGGGATTGGAGAAGGCACCGTGCCTTTAACCGGGATTTCTCGCGTCGTGGCGACGCCGTCTACTGGAACGGCCATCGCGGCTATCGTGAGTATCGCCGCGGCTATCGCCGGCATGGCGACTATTGGTTCCCGCTGGCCGCTTTCGCCACCGGCGCGCTGATCACCGGCGCCATCGTCAACAGCGAGAACAACCGCGTCTATCGCGGCAACTCGCACGTGCAGTGGTGCTACGACCGCTACCGCTCCTATCGCGCCTCGGACAACACCTTCCAGCCTAACAACGGCCCGCGTCAGCAGTGCGTTTCGCCCTACTGACGGCCTCCAGTCAGTACCCAGGGTCGTTGACTGAGCCCGTGCCTCGAGAGGCACGGGCTCTCTCGTTCCGACGTTAGCGAGAGCTCAGCGTCCTGCGCACCGCATCGCGCCATCCGGCCAGTTTCGCCCCGCGCGTTGCGGCGTCCATCTGCGGCTTGAAGCGCCGCTCCAGCGCCCAGCTCTTTGCGAATTCTTTCGCTTTCGGCCAGACGCCGGCCTTTGACCCGGCAAGCCAGGCCGCGCCCAGCGCCGTCGTCTCCAGGATCGTCGGACGGTCGACCGGCGCGTCGAGAATGTCGGCGAGCCTCTGCATGGTCCAGTCGGACGCCACCATGCCGCCGTCGACGCGAAGCACCGTCTTGGCCGAAGCGCCTTTCCAGTCCTTGCGCATGGCGTCGAGCAGGTCGCGCGTCTGGAAGGCGACCGATTCAAGTGCCGCGCGCGCGAACTCGGCCGGGCCCGAATTGCGCGTCAAGCCGAAGATCGCGCCGCGCGCTTCCGCGTCCCAGTGCGGCGCACCCAGGCCGACGAAGGCCGGCACCAGATAGACCTGCTGCGCAGGGTCAGCGGTCGCAGCCAATACTCCGCTCTGCTCGGCCTTGCCGATCACCTTGATGCCGTCGCGCAGCCACTGCACGGCGGCGCCCGCGATGAAGATCGAGCCTTCCAGCGCGTAGGTTGTCTTGCCGTTGAGCCGATAAGCGATGGTAGTCAAAAGCCGGTTCTTCGAACGCACCAGATCGGCGCCGGTGTTGAGCAGCGCGAAGCAACCGGTGCCGTAGGTGGATTTCATCATGCCGGGCTCGAAGCAGGCTTGGCCGATGGTCGCCGCATGCTGGTCGCCGGCGACGCCCAGGATCCGCATCTCGGCTCCGAAAAGGCTCTTCTCGGTGACGCCGAAATCGTCGGCGCAGTCCTTCACCTCAGGCAGGATCGCGGCCGGGATCTTCAGGATCGAGAGCAGCTCGTCGTCCCAGACATTCTTCTCGATGTTGTAGACCAGCGTGCGCGAGGCATTTGTCGCGTCGGTAGCATGCATTTGGCCGCCGGTCAGCCGCCAGATGAGAAAGCTGTCGATGGTGCCGGCAAGCAGTTCGCCCTTCTCGGCGCGCTTCCTGGCACCCTTCACCTTGTCCAGCATCCAGGCGATCTTGGTGCCGGAGAAATAGGGGTCGAGCAGCAGGCCGGTCTTCTTCGTGAATGTCTTCTCCAGCCCCAGCTTCTTCAGCTTCTGGCAGAGCGGCGCGGTGCGCCTGTCCTGCCACACGATCGCGTTATGGATAGGCTTGCCGGTCGCCTTGTCCCAGATGACGACCGTCTCGCGCTGATTGGTGATGCCGATCGCGGCCACATCCGAAGCCGTGCGGCCGGCGGCCTTCAACGCCGCTTTCACCGTGGCGAGCACGCTTGCCCAGATGTCTTCCGGGTCGTGTTCGACCCAGCCGGAAGCCGGATAATGCTGCATGAATTCCTGCTGGCCGGTGCCGGCGACTTTCATCTTGTCGTCGAACAGGATGGCGCGAGTCGAAGTCGTGCCTTGGTCGATGGCTAGGACGAAGCCGGACATAAATCATTCACTCCTGGGCAGCCGTGTTTAATGCAGCTGCAATCCTTCCATAAGCGGCGTCGGCGAGCCGAAGCATGGGCTCGGCATCAACGTTCAAAATCAAATCTCGGCTGCGAATTAAAGCCCGGATGACTGAGTGATCAGGCCGAAACCAACGGCCATCGTCGGTTAGCACGCCCTCTGGGTTGATCCCTTCACCGAAGATCATTGCATAGGCGGCGAGGTAGGCGACAGATCGAGGATATTCGGCCTGCGTATCCCTGGGCCCATTTTGCCATTTTTCCAGTACTGCCGATCGATCGAAGGGCCGATCTTCAATAGTGCAGGCCGATGCGCGGTCACGAGCGCGGCTATTGGGATTCAACAGACGCCCAAAAGACCGAACAATTTCGTCAATGTTTCGCGAGTGCATCGCTTCCCCCTCGAACGCAAATGGGCCGGAGTGCGTAGCTCCGGCCCAAAAGCTAGTTGCCGGCCTTACTTCTGCCAGCTCTTGACCAGCTCGTCGTAGTTGACGGTGATCGGCTTGTCCTTCTCGTTCTCGACCTTGAGCTGCGGCGCAAGATTGCCCTTCGAGCTGGCGTCCTTGTTCCAGTAGTCGAGGTCGTGCTCTTCGGCCATTTTCGGGCCGATGTCGCCCTGCACGCCTGACTTCTCGAGGCGGGAGAGCACCTTCTCCTGGTCGGCGCAGAGCGAGTCCATCGCTTCCTGCGGGCTCTTGGCACCCGACGAGGCATCGCCGATATTCTGCCACCAGAGCTGCGCCAGCTTCGGATAATCCGGAACATTGGTGCCGGTCGGGGTCCACTGCACGCGCGCCGGCGAACGGTAGAACTCGATCAGGCCGCCGAGTTTCGGCGCACGTTCGGTGAAGCTCTTGTCGTGGATGGTGGAGTCGCGGATGAAGGTGAGACCGACCTGGCTCTTCTTCACGTCGACGGTCTTCGAGGTGACGAATTGCGCATAGAGCCAGGCGGCCTTGGCGCGATCGGTCGGCGTCGACTTCAAGAGCGTCCAGGAACCTGCGTCCTGGTAGCCGAGCTTCATGCCGTCCTTCCAGTAGACGCCGTGCGGCGACGGCGCGACGCGCCACTTCGGCGTGCCGTCATCGTTCACCACCGGCAGGCCGGGCTTGGCCATGTCGGCGGTGAAGGCCGTGTACCAGAATATCTGCTGGGCGATGTTGCCCTGCGAGGGTACCGGGCCGGACTCGGAGAAGGTCATGCCCTGGGCCTCCGGCGGCGCATAGGCCTTCAGCCAATCGAGATACTTCTGGATGGCATAGACCGAGGCCGGGCCGTTGGTGTCGCCGCCGCGGGCGACGCAGGAGCCGACCGGACGCGAATTCTCGTCGACCTTGATGCCCCATTCGTCGACCGGCTTTCCGTTCGGGATGCCCTTGTCGCCATTGCCGGCCATCGAGAGCCAGGCATCGGTGAAGCGCCAGCCGAGCGACGGGTCCTTCTTGCCGTAGTCCATGTGGCCAAAGACCTTCTTGCCGTCGATCTCACGGCCGGTGAAGAATTGGGCAATGTCCTCATAGGCCGACCAGTTGACCGGCACGCCGAGGTCGTAGCCGTACTTCGCCTTGAAGTCCGCCTTGTTCTTCTCGTCGTTGAACCAGTCGTAACGGAACCAGTAGAGGTTGGCGAACTGCTGGTCGGGCAGTTGGTAGAGTTTTCCGTCGGGCGCGGTGGTGAACGACTTGCCGATGAAGTCGTCGACGTCGAGCATCGGATCGGTGACGTCCTTGCCCTCGCCGGCCATCCAGTCGGTCAGGTTGCGTGCCTGCTGATAGCGCCAGTGCGTGCCGATGAGGTCGGAGTCGTTGACCCAGCCGTCATAGAGGTTCTGGCCGGTCTGCATCTGGGTCTGGATCTTCTCGACGACGTCGCCTTCCTGGATGACGTCATGCGTGACCTTGATGCCGGTGATGGCGGTAAAAGCCGGGGCCAGCGTTTGTGACTCATACTGGTGCGTCGTCAAGGTTTCCGACACCACCTTGATTTCCATGCCGGCGAACGGCTTGGCGGCGTCGATGAACCACTGCATTTGCTTTTCCTGATCGGCGCGCGAGAGCGTCGACAGGTCGCCTATCTCCTTGTCGAGAAAGGCTTTTGCTTCATCCATCCCGGCATAGGCATGGCCCGCTCCAAGCAATAGAACAAGGGCGGTCGTCGATGTTAGAAATTGCCGTCGCATGTGTCTCCTCCAGTCTTAAGTTGCAAGTGCGATCCGGAGCGGCCGCCAGCACGCGGCCGCTCCGGCTATTCCCCCTCTATACGTATCGGAACACGCCAACGGCGTAGACCACGGAGAGAGCGAGAGCCCACCACAGGTTGGGCCCAACAAGGCCCAGCCAAGCGAGATGGATGAAGGCGCTGCCGAGCAGCGAAACGAAAAGGCGGTCGCCGCGCGTCGTCTCGAAGCGCAGCATGCCGACGCGCGGATTGCCGCCGGGCGAGACATATTCCCAGACGCCCATGCCGAAGAGCATCAGCGCAATAACGATGAAGAAGGCGGCCGTCGGCCACGTCCACGCCATCCAGGAGAAGTCGAGGTTCATGGCTTAGACCCTCCCCAGGGCAAAGCCCTTGGCGATATAATTTCGCACGAACCAGATGACCAACGCACCGGGGATCAGCGTCAGCACGCCGGCGGCGGCGAGCAGGCCCCAATCCATGCCGGCGGCCGAGACGGTGCGGGTCATGGTGGCGGCGATCGGCTTGGCGTCGGTCGTGGTCAGCGTGCGCGCGATCAGGAGTTCCACCCATGAGAACATGAAGCAGAAGAAGCAGGCGACACCGATGCCGCTCGCGATCAGCGGCATGAAGATCTTCACGAAGAAGCGCGGGAAGGAATAGCCGTCGATATAGGCGGTCTCGTCAATCTCCTTCGGCACGCCGGACATGAAGCCTTCGAGGATCCACACCGCCAGCGGCACGTTGAACAGGCAGTGGGCGAGCGCCACCGCGATATGCGTGTCGATCAGACCGAAGGCTGAATAAAGCTGGAAGAACGGCAGCGCGAACACCGCCGGCGGCGCCATGCGGTTGGTCAAAAGCCAGAAGAACAAATGCTTGTCGCCGAGGAAGCGGTAGCGCGAGAACGCGTAGGCCGCCGGCAGTGCCACCGCCACCGAGATCACCATGTTCATCACCACATAGGTGATCGAATTGATGTAGCCGGAATACCAGGAGGCGTCGGTGAAGATGATCTTGTAGTTGCGCAGCGTCGGCTGATGCGGAAAGAGCGTCAGCGAGGACACGATCTCCTGGTTGGTCTTGAAGCTCATATTGATGAGCCAGTAGATCGGCAACAATAGCACGATGATGTAGACCGTCGGCACGATCCACCACCAGCGCGATTCCTCGCCGCGGCGGCGCATCAGCTTCGCCACCTCGTCCTGCGACAGCGTGCTGCCCACCTCGGTCACCGCCGCTTCGCTCACGCGCGTCGTCTCGTTGGCGCCCGCCATCTCAGCGCTCCGCGTCGTAGTTGGTCATCACGGTGTAGAACACCCATGACAACAACAGGATGATCAGGAAGTAGACCAGCGACATCGCCGCCGCCGGACCGAGGTCGAACTGGCCCAGCGCCGTCTTGACGAGGTCGATCGACAGGAAGGTCGTCGAATTGCCGGGGCCGCCGCCGGTGACCACGAAAGGCTCCGTGTAGATCATGAAACTGTCCATGAAGCGCAGCAGCACTGCGATCAAAAGCACGCGCTGCATCTTGGGCAGTTGGATGTAGCGGAACACCGCCCAGCGCGAGGCGCCGTCGATCTTGGCCGCCTGGTAGAAGGCATCCGGGATCGAGACCAGGCCGGCATAGCACAGCAGCACGACCAGGCTTGTCCAATGCCAGACATCCATGACGATGACGGTGACCCAGGCGTCGAACGGATCCTGGACATAATTGTAGTTGAAGCCCAGCGCATTGACATAATAGCCGAGCAGCCCGATGTCGTTGCGGCCGAACACCTGCCAGATCGTGCCGACGACGTTCCACGGAATGAGCAGCGGCAGCGCCATCAGCACCAGGCAGACCGGCACACCCCAGCCCTTCTTCGGCATGTTGAGCGCGATGAAGATGCCGAGCGGCACTTCGATCGCCAGGATGATGAAGGAGAAGATCAGATTGCGCACCATCGCTTCCCAGAAGCGGTCGGAGTGCAGCAATTCCTCGAACCATTCGGTGCCGGCCCAGAAGAAGACGTTGTTGCCGAACGTGTCTTGCACCGAATAATTGACGACGGTCATCAGCGGGATGACGGCCGAGAACGCCACCAGCACCAGCATCGGCAGGACAAGGAACCAGGCCTTGTTGTTCCAGATCTTGTCCATCTATGCCCCCATCTCGACGCGCCAGGAATCGGCATAAATGTTGATGCCGGCCGGATCGAAGCGGACTTTGGGTTCGGCCGGCACCTCGTCGTCCTCGCCGATCACCGCGGCGATCTCCCTGCCTTCCAGGTTGGCGCGCACGACCTTGTGGCGGCCGACGTCCTCGACCTTGCTGACCTGCACCGCCATGCCCTCGCGGCCGAGCCGCACATATTCGGGACGGATGCCGAGCTCGACGGCGCCGGCTTCGGCCTTGGGCACGCCGGGTAATTCGATGCGCTGCGCGCCGAGCTTCGCCGTCCTGCCTTCCAGCGCAACCGGCAGCACGTTCATGCCCGGCGAGCCGATGAAATAACCGACGAAGGTGTGGCGCGGACGCTCGAAAAGTTCGGCAGGCGTGCCGATCTGCACGATCTCGCCGTCATACATGACCACGACGCGGTCTGCGAAAGTCAGCGCTTCGGTCTGGTCATGCGTGACATAGACCATGGTGTAGCCGAAGCGGCGGTGCAGTTGCTTCAACTGCGAGCGCAGCACCCACTTCATATGCGGGTCGATGACCGTCAGCGGTTCGTCGAACAGAATGGCGTTGACGTCGGAGCGCACCAGGCCGCGTCCAAGCGAGATCTTCTGCTTCTGGTCTGCGGTGAGCCGGCGCGCCTTCCTGTTCGCCATCGAAGCGAGATCGATCATGTCGAGCGTCTCGCGCACCTTGCGGTCGACATCGGCTTCCGGCACGCGCCGGTTGCGCAGCGGGAAGGCCAGATTGTCGTAGACGGTCATGGTGTCGTAAATGACCGGGAATTGGAACACCTGGGCGATATTGCGCTCCTGCGTCGACAGCCTGGTCACGTCCCGGCCATTGAACAGCAACTTGCCGTGCGAGGGGTGCAGCAGTCCCGAAATGATGTTGAGCAAGGTGGTTTTGCCGCAGCCCGAAGGCCCGAGCAGCGCGTAGGCGCCGCCATCCTCGAAAGTGTGGTGCACTTCCTTCAGAGCGAAGTCGGAATCCTTCTGCGGGTTGGGCAGGTAGGAATGGCGGATGTGATTGACCTCGATGCGCGCCATCGTTTTCTCCTCAGGCCGCCAGCTTCGACGCCGTCACGGCGCGGCCGTTATGGTCGAATACCATGATGTGGCGCGGATCGATGAACACCTCGACCTCGTCGTCCGTCTCGAAATCGAGAATGCCATGCGCAAGCATCACCCAGCGCGCATCGGCGAAATCGAGATGGACGAAGCTCTCCGAGCCGGTGATCTCCGTGATGGTGACCTTGGCCCGCACCGGCACGGCGCCGGCGTTCGGCCGCTCCAACGACAAATGATGCGGCTGGAAGCCGATCGTGTAGCTGGCGTCCGCAATGCCGGCGAGTTCCGTCGGCACCGGCAGCTTGACGCCGCCTTCGAGCAGGAAATCCGACCCCTTCTTGGAGAGCACGATGGTGTTGAGCGGCGGATCGGCGAAGGTCCGCGCCGTCACCAGGTCGACGGGCTTGCGGAACACTTCGACCGTCGGGCCAAATTGCGTGACGCGGCCTTCCGAAAGCGTTGCTGTGTTGCCGCCGAGCAAAAGGGCCTCGTGCGGCTCGGTCGTCGCATAGACGAAGATCGTGCCGGCCGCGGCGAAGATCTTCGGCAATTCGGCGCGCAATTCCTCGCGCAGCTTGTAGTCGAGATTGGCCAAAGGCTCGTCGAGCAACACCAGGCTGGCATTCTTGACGATCGCACGGGCAAGCGCGGTGCGTTGCTGCTGGCCGCCGGACAGGCTGAGCGGCGTGCGGTCGAGATAGGGCGTGAGCTTCAAGAGCGCCGCCGCGTTGCGCACCTCCTTGTCGATCTTCGCCTGCTCGACACCGGCTACGCGCAGCGGCGAGGCGATGTTCTCGTAGACGGTCATCGCCGGGTAGTTGATGAACTGCTGGTAGACCATGGCGACGTTGCGCTTCTGCACCTTCTGTCCGGTGACGTCCTTGCCGTCGAACCAGACCGAGCCGGAAGTCGGCGCGTCGAGGCCAGCCATCAGCCGCATCAGGCTGGTCTTGCCGGAGAGCGTCGGCCCAAGCAGGACGTTCAGCGAGCCGTGCTGAAGCGTCAGCGACACGTCGCGGATATGCTCCTGCGCGCCGACGGTCTTCGTCACGTTCCTCAATTCCAGCATCACGCCTCCTCCCAGGCCTTGCGCATCAGCAGCCGATCCTCATTCCGCCGCCGCGACATGGCGGCTGCTCAGTCCGCGCATGAATTCTTCCAATGCCGCCGTCTGCTCGCGGCTGAAATGCAAACCGCGCTTGGTGCGGCGCCACAACACGTCCTCGGCGGTGACCGCCCATTCGTTTTCGGCCAGATAGCGAACTTCCGCCTCGAAAAGGTCGGCGCCGAAATTGCGGCCGAGATCGGCATTCGACTTGGCGAGCCCGAGCAGCCTTTCCGCCCGCGTGCCGTAAAGCCGGGTGAAGCGGCGCGCCAGCCGCTGGTCGAGGAACGGATAGGCGCTCTTCAGCCTGGCAACCTGGGCATCGAAGCCGGTCGCGGCGAAATCGCCGCCGGGCAGCGGCGCATCATGCGTCCACGGACTGCCGCGCTTGCCGAGAAAACCCTCGATCTTCTCCAACATCGATTCCGCCAGCCGGCGGAAGGTGGTGATCTTGCCGCCGAACGCGTTGAGCAAAGGGGCAGCCCCCTCCCCGCCATCGGCCTTCAGCACATAGTCGCGCGTTGCTTCCTGCGCCTTCGAGGCGCCGTCGTCATAGAGCGGGCGCACCGCCGAATAGGTCCAGACGATATCGGAGCGCTTCACCGGCTGCGCGAAATATTCGCTTGCCGCGGCGCACAGATAGTCGATCTCGGTGTCGGAGATCTTCACCTCATGTGGATCGCCCGGATAGTCGCGATCGGTGGTGCCGATCAGCGTGAATTCTTCCTCGTAAGGAATGGCGAAGATGATGCGGCCGTCCTTGTTCTGGAAGAAATAGGCGCGCGGGTCGTCGAACTTCTTGTTGATGACGATGTGGCTGCCCTGCACGAGGCGAACATTGTGGACGTCGTTCTGGCCGACCGCTGTCGAGAGCACGTGATCGACCCAAGGGCCGGCGGCATTGACGAGAAGCCGCGCGCGAACCTCTTCGGTCTCCCCGGTAAGCACATTCTGCACTTTCACGGTCCAAAGCGCGCCGTCGCGACGCGCGCTGACGACCTTGGTGCGGGTGCGGATAGCGGCGCCCCGGTCGGCGGCGTCACGCGCGTTCAGCGCCACCAGGCGCGCGTCGTTGACCCAACCATCCGAATATTCGAAAGCCTTGCGGAACAATGGCTTGAGCGGCTTGCCTGCCGGATCGCGGGCCATATCCAGCGTCTTCGTCGCCGGCAGCAGCTTGCGCCCGCCGATATGATCGTAAAGGAACAGTCCCAGCCGGATCAGCCAGGCGGGCCTGAGCCCCTTGGCATAAGGCAGCACGAAGCGCATCGGCCAGATGATGTGCGGCGCGTTCTTCCACAGAACCTCGCGTTCCATCAGCGCTTCGCGCACCAGCCGGAACTCGTAGAATTCGAGATAGCGAAGGCCGCCATGTATGAGCTTGGTCGAGCCGGAGGAAGTCCCGCTGGCGAGATCGTTCATTTCGGCAAGGTAAACTGAAAATCCGCGGCCGACGGCATCGCGGGCTATGCCGCAGCCGTTGATGCCGCCGCCGATGACGAAAATGTCATGGATCGGAGATGCGTCCAAAGATTCCTCCAACGATTTCGCATTGCACCATTTTTGTGATTTACGAAACCGTGACGGAATTATTTCGAACTCAAAGCGAATGTCAAACGAAATATCGCAGTCGGCTGAGCAAGCCGTCGAGGCGTGCCTATTCGAACGCTGTCTCGATCAGCCGGACTTCGGTTTCCTCGCAAATCCTGCGAATCGACGGGATCTCGCAACGATCGGTGATGAAGGTATTCACCTGCGAAAGATGTCCAATCCGGACCGGCGCCGTGCGTTCGAATTTCGTCCGGTCGGAGACCAGAATGACGTGGCGGGCATTTGCGATGATGGCCTGCGCAACCTTCACCTCGCGGAAATCGAAGTCGAGCAGCGCGCCGTCATGATCGATCGCCGAGGCGCCGATGACGGCGTAATCGACCTTGAACTGGCGGATGAAATCGACGGCCGCCTCGCCGACAATGCCGCCGTCAGAACCGCGCACGACGCCGCCGGCAATCACCACCTCGATCGTGGGGTAGATGCGCATCCTATTGGCAACGTTGATATTATTGGTGATGACCATAAGCCCGTTATGGTCGAGCAGCGCCTTGCTGACGGCTTCGGTGGTGGTGCCGATATTGATGAACAGCGAGGCATTGTCAGGAATCAGCCGCGCCGCCGCGCTGCCGATCGCCTCCTTCTCGTCGGCGGCAATCTTGCGCCGTGCCTCGTACTCCATGTTCTCGATGCCGGACGGGAACAGCGCACCGCCATGGATACGGGTCAGCAGGCGCTGATCGCACAGATCGTTGAGGTCCTTGCGGATGGTCTGCGGCGTCACGTTGAAATGCGTCGCCAGGTCATCGACCAGCACCCGGCCATGGTCTTTCGCCCTCTGGATGATCTCTGCATGGCGTGGCGAAAGAAACATTGCGCGTCCTCCATTTTCGTTTTTTCCGTCTATATCGGAAAACGAAAGCGAAGAAAAGGTATAAGCCGGCTAACGAAAATCACCTGATTGCAAAAGGCAAACCAGTGCGGAACAGGTCTGCCGCCTCAGGATGAGCGCCGCGCAATCTCTATTACGACGTCGAACGCCGCGTCGACATCTGCGGCGCGATAGTCGGCGCCCCAGTCGGCGGCGCGCCTCGACCAATCGCGGAATTCATCGCTGTCCATATTTCCCTCCCAGCGGCCGTCGAAGATACCGGCCGGTCGAACCGCTCTCGGAAAGCCCTATCCCGGAAAATCCGGCAGATTTGAAAAAGCGATTTTCAGCGCGTTGGACCAGCCGTCCGATATGGTGCGGTAGTAAGGATCATCATGGCCGATCCGTCGGTTCAGCCCCACCCTGAGCGCATCCTGTTCCATGAACAGCAGATCGAGCGGCAGCCCGACCGAGAGGTTGGATTTCAGCGTCGAGTCGAACGACACCAGAAGCAGCTTCACCGTTTCGGCCAGGCTCATTGCCCGATCATAGGCACGGATGATGATCGGCTTGCCGTATTTCGTCTCGCCGATCTGGAAGAAAGGCGTGTCGTCGGTCGACTCGATGAAATTGCCTTCCGGATAGATCATGAACAGTCTGGGCGGACTGCCCTTGATCTGGCCGCCGAGGATGAAGGAGGCGTTGAAGTAGGAATCCGCCTTGTCGCCATTCGGCGAGGCATGCTCGATGACTTCCTTCACTGTATCGCCGACCAGCCGCACCGTCTGGTACATGGAGGGAGTTTCGAGCAGCTTCGGATGACGGTCGCCGACCGCCTTGTTACGCTCGTCGAGCAGGCTGACAACGGCCTGCGTCGTGGCAAGGTTGCCCGCCGACATCAGCACGATGACGCGCTCGCCGGGCTGTTCCCACACATGCATCTTCTTGAAGGTCGAGATCGAATCCATGCCGGCATTGGTGCGCGTGTCCGACATGAACACGAGCCCGCTATCGATCTTGAGGCCGACGCAATAGGTCATGATTGCTCTTCTGCTAGCGATTCCGGCGCAGATTACTGCTCTACCGTGACGGTGACGGCAAGCTTCTCTTGCGCCTGCCCCAGCAGTATCCCCGACACCGGCGAGGCATCGCGATAGTCACGCCCCGTCGCCACCCGAACATAGCGTTCGTCGGGAGAGATACAGTTCGCCGGGTCGAAGGCAACCCATCCGAGCCCCACGACATAGGCCTCGGCCCAGGCATGGCTTGCCGCCTGCTCGACGGCCGCATCCATCATCAGGTAGCCGCTGACATAGCGGGCGGGAAAGCCTAGGGCGACGGCGGTGGCGATGAAGATGTGGGAGTGGTCCTGGCAGACACCGGACTTCAATGCGAGCGCCTCCTCCGCCAGCGTCACGACGCTGGTCGTGCCCGGCCTGTAGGCGACGCGTTCGCCGATAGCGCCCATCAGCCGGTGCAGTCGCTCGATCTCGGTGCCCTGGCCCAGCGTGCCGGCCAGTTCGCGTATGCCCTCGCCGGCGGCGGTGAGTGGCGTCTGCTGTGCGAACAGCCAGAGCGGCGCAAAACCCTGATGCGGACCCGTCACGCCCGCCGTGTCATGCGTGGTCACGTCTCCGGCTGCCTCGACAGTGATCGAATTCTGGCCGCTCTCGGCGCTCACCAGCCGCGTCTCGTTGCCGAAATGGTCGGTGAAGCGCACCTCCTCGCGCGCGCCTTCGACCTTGACCGCCCAGGAGCCGACGGTCTGCGTGCGCCCGCTGGAAGGCCAAAGGCGCAGCCGCTGCAGCAGATACTGCACCGGCTGATCGTAGCGGTACTCGGTGCGGTGGGTGATCTTGAGCCGCATAACGCTCGCCTCGGCTGTGCTCAATAGAATCGGTAGTCCTGGGCGATCTCGTCGCCCAGCCTGGTGTTGTCGCGAATGAACTCGGCCAGGAACTCGTGCAGGCCATGATCGAATATGTCCTTGATGGAACCCCTTTTGAGCAGCGCCTGGATCTTCTCGGCCGTGCCATGGCAGGCATGGCGTTCACCGTAATCGTCGGCGAGGAATTTCAGATGCTCGCCGAGGAAGCGGTAGCAGAAAGTCAGCGAGCGCGGCATGCGCACGTTGAGGATCAGATAGTCGGCGATATTCGTCGGCTTGTAGTCGGCTTCATAAACCCAGCGATAGGAACGGTGCGCCGACACCGAGCGCAGGATCGATTCCCACTGGTAGTTGTCGAGCGTCGAGCCGACCCAGGACAGCGACGGCAGCAGCACATAATATTTCACGTCGAGAATGCGCGCCGTGTTGTCGGCGCGTTCGACATAGGTGCCGAGCTGCGAGAAATCGAAAATCTCGTTGCGCAGCATGGTGCCGTAGAACGAACCGCGGATCAGCGCCGTCTCGCGCTTGATTGCATCGAGCACCGTCGGCAGGTCGCGTTCGTCGATCGGCCTTGCCAGCATGCGCTTCAGCGACATCCAGGCTTCGTTGATGCTTTCCCAGGTCTCGCGGGTCAGCGCCGTGCGCACCATGCGGG
The DNA here is from genome assembly GCF_006440775.1 of Mesorhizobium sp. B2-7-2. GTDB lineage: Bacteria > Pseudomonadota > Alphaproteobacteria > Rhizobiales > Rhizobiaceae > Mesorhizobium. Next base: position 508,970 of record NZ_VFTZ01000001.1, read on the forward strand.
CATTGTTGCGCGCCGTCTCGATCGACGACATCGTGCTCGACGGGTTCGAGGTGTCGCGCAGCAGGAAGTCCGAGACGTTGGCGGCGGTATAGTCCTGGTACTTCTGGCTGAAGGCGATGTCCGAGCCGGCGCTGAGCAGCACCGAGTTCCATTCCTCCGAAGCGCTCTGCGTGCGCGTCAGCGCCATGCGCAATCCCGCATCGACCAGGCGCGCCATGTTTTCGGCCCGCTCGATATAGCGGTTCATCCAATAGAGACCGTTTGCGGTGCGGCCCAAAAGCATATCAGCTTGCTCCGGTGTCGAGCGAATAGCGAATAGCGAGTAGCGAATAGGGAGAAAAAGACTTCATGACTTTTGCTGCAGGCTCCGGATCATCGAACGTAGCATCTTTCCAATTTCGTCAGTTTGGCCAAGCAAGCTGGCGACCTTCGCTTCGACCATCAGCCCAACCTCTCCACACAGGATGAGATGTGTCTCCAACTCTTTCAGAGAGCCCTGCGCTACCCGAAGAAATTGGATGAAAGCTCCCGTATTTTCTCTTCCGTGACCTTCCGCAACATTCGCGGCGATGGAAGCCGCCGAACGTCGTATCTGAGAGGTCATTCCGTATGCTTCGCTGTTCGGAAAACCTTTCGTGGCCGAATAGCAATCCACGGCCAACCTCAAAGCCGCCTTCCAAACAATCAGATCTCTGTAGGAATTGATTGCCGTCGTATCCCCCTTTTCGCTACTCGCTATTCGCTACTCTCTATTCGCTCTTTCAATCATCCAGCACCCACGTATCCTTCGTCCCGCCCCCCTGTGAGGAATTGACCACCAAGGACCCCTCTTTGAGCGCGACGCGCGTCAAGCCACCCGGCACGATCTGGATGCGGTCGGATACGAGCACGTAAGGCCTGAGATCGACATGGCGCGGCGACAGGCCCTTCTCGGTCAGGATCGGGCAGGTCGACAGCGCCAGGGTCGGCTGAGCGATGTAGTTCGAGGGCTTCGCCTGCAGCTTCTTGGCAAACTCCTGGCATTCCCTCTTGGTCGCCGCCGGGCCGACCAGCATGCCGTAGCCGCCGGAGCCGTGCACTTCCTTGATGACGAGCTCGTGGATGTGCTCCAGCACATATTTCAGGCTGTCGGCTTCCGAGCAGCGCCATGTCGGGATGTTGCCGAGGATCGCCTTGCGGCCGGTGTAGAACTCGACGATCTCCGGCATGTAGGAATAGATCGCTTTGTCGTCGGCGATGCCGGTTCCCGGCGCGTTGGCGATGGTGATGTTGCCGGCGCGGTAGACATCCATGATGCCGGGCACGCCGAGCGCGGAATCCGGCCTGAAGGTCAGCGGATCGAGGAAGTTGTCGTCGACGCGCCGGTAGAGCACGTCGATCTGCTTGTAGCCTTCGGTCGTGCGCATCGCCACATGGCCGTCGACGACGCGCAGGTCCTGCCCTTCGACGAGTTGCACGCCCATTTGGTCGGCAAGGAACGCATGCTCGAAATAGGCCGAGTTGTACGAACCCGGCGTCAGCACCGCGATGGTCGGCGCGCCCTTGCTGCTTTGCGGCCGCACCGCGGCCAGCGACTGGCGCAGGAGTTGCGGGTAGTTCTCGACCGGTCGCACCTTTATCTTCTGGAACAGCTCCGGAAAGAGCTGCATCATCGTCTCGCGATTCTCCAGCATGTAGGAGACGCCGGACGGCGTGCGGGCATTGTCCTCCAGCACGTAGAACTCGTTCTCAGAGATGCGGACGATGTCGACGCCGATAATGTGGGTGTAGACGCCGGCCGGCGGCCTGACCCCTATCATCTCGGGCAGGAAGGCCTCGTTCTTCGCGACAAGCTCCCTCGGCACGCGCCCGGCGCGCAGGATTTCCTGGCGGTGGTAGATATCGTCGAGAAAGGCGTTCAGCGCTTGCACGCGCTGCTCGATGCCTTGCGTCAGACGGCGCCATTCCTGGCCGGAGAGGATGCGCGGGACGATGTCGAAAGGGATCAGCCGCTCGGAAGCTTCCTGCTCGCCATAGACGGCAAAGGTAATGCCGGTCTTGCGGAAGACGCGCTCGGCGTCCTGCATCTTCTGGGTAAGCCTGGCTGGGTCCTGCTCCTTCAGCCAGCGATCGTAAGCCTCATAAGGTCTTCTCAATCCGGAAACTTCCGGAAGCATTTCGTCGAACGCTGCCAATCGCGTACTCCCCTCTGAGACCATTTCACTGGCCCCGCCGGAGAAAATCAAGCGCAATCGGTGATTTAGGAAGCCGTGACGGCCACTCTATGCAAATTGCCTAAAATCAAGGCACGGACAGCAAGGCCAGGTCAGCTCCTGCTTCCCGGCGGGGCACAGACAGCCCCGGTCAGAACGCCCGGAAGGTGACTATGGTGAAGGTGTCCTTGATTCCAGGCAGAATCTGCACCCGCTCGTTGACGAAGTGGCCGACATCTTCCTCGTCGTCGACATAGAATTTGGCGAGCAGGTCGTAATTGCCGGCAGTCGAATAGATTTCCGAAGCGATTTCGGCATCGGCTAGCGCGCTGGCGACCTCATAGGCCTTGCCCAGGTCGCACTTGATCTGCACGAAAAATGCCTTCATTGCCCGGTCCTGCCAGCCTGCTTCATGAATAAGCGGCCCTTGTGGCAGACTGCTGCCCGGCTTTCAAGCTTCACGCGCCGCGCACCTCGAAGAGTACCTGATCCCGCTTCCCGACGCTGAAATGGCGAAATCTTCGCAACCCGGTGAAACCACGCCATGCCGCGACGCGTATGTTAGATTCGTTCGCCAAGCGAATTCCTGGAGGCACGCCATGCGCCGCGCTTTGTTCGCACTTGCTCTTGTTCCGATGTTGATGGCCTCGCTTGCTTTCGCCGGCGACGCCGAGATCAAGGCCGCGCAGACGGTCATCGACAGCCAGTTGAAGGCCTTCGTCGCCGATGACGGCGCCACCGCCTACAGCTTCGCCGCGCCGAACGTGAAGCAGATCTTTCCGACCGTCGACACCTTCATGAACATGGTGACGAACGGCTACGCACCGGTGCGCAAGCCCCGGTCCTATTCCTTCGGCGAGGTCGAGCAGACCGGACCCGGCTCAATCGTCCAGCAGGTGCTGATCCTCGGGCCCGACGGCAAGGATTATGAGGCGGTCTATACGCTGCAGCAGCAGGCGGACGGCAGCTTCAAGATCACCGGTTGCAGCCTGCGCGCCTCGACTTCGGTCAGTACCTGAACCCGCCCCCGCATGACCGCTCAATCTCGGCGGCTATACAGTGTCCAGCCAAGACCGGAGAGGCCCCAGAAGGTCGAGGCTCCGGCTCGTTCGTAGGCAAGTGCGCAATCGAAGTCCACGCGCTCCGGCTGTTTTTGGGTATCGCCTTCGAGAATCAGCCAGTCCGCGCGTCCGGCGCAAATCTTGTCCTGGGTGACGAGCGAAGCCTGGCGGCCAATGCGCGCAGCGAAATAATCGACCACCATGCCGGTGCGGAAATCGGCGTTGGTTGCATATGTGGCGGCGCCGCTCTTTGTCATCTCGTCCACCATCCCGGAATAGGAACCGCGCCCATGCTCATAGAAATGGGCCAGCAACGCCGCGTTGCCGCCCACCACAAGAACGAGCATCCCGGCGGCAAAAAGCCTTCTCTTACCGCCGGCGTCGAAGCCGCGTCCGATCAAGTCTCCGGCCCAAAGCAGCAACAAGGTTCCGCTGACAATGAAATAGCGCGGGAATTCAACATTCGGCAGATGCGCCGCCGCCATTAGGGCGGGCAGCCCGACGATGCCGATGGCATAAAGGCTGGCCCGGCGATCACGCGAGACGCCAGCATGTGCCAAGACCAGGATGCAGGTCACCGCGACGCACGTCCAGTCGCCGATCCAGTCCGGCAGACCGAAAAGATAGCGGATCATTCCGCCATAACCGGCGGCGAATTTCTCGAGCGAGAAAGAGGAAAAACCGCCGACATTGAAGCTGAACAATCGCGCGCCTATAAGCATTGCCGCGGCAAGCGGAAGCACGGCAAGGAAAGCAGGCAGAAAGGCCTGGACGACCTCCTTGTTGACGACAATCAGGCTGCGGCTGCCTCGCCAGCTCAGCCACGCCGTCCAGGCCGTGAGCACCACCACCGTTTCGGCCATTGTCAGGTGGGAAAGGAAGCCAAGCAGAATTGCGACAGCAAGAGCGACGCCATACGCACCCCGCTTGTCGAACCAGCGCTCCAGAAGAGCCACGGCAACGAGCGTGAACAGCGTCAGGCCGGCATAGCCACGCGCCTCCGAGCCATAGTGAACCATCGGATAGCTCAACGCAAACAGCAGCGCCGACCCAATCATTGCCCAACGTCCGCGCGATATCGCCGCGGCTGCGATGACGGTGCATCCGCTGAGCGTTATCGACAAGCCGCGCTGGACCAGCGGCGCGGCATCGGGCCCGACGACATACTGGTATATCGAGTTGAGAAAGTGGTTGTTGTCGTGGTTCACACGCCAGAATATCTGGTCGATCGACGTCAGGGGCTTCAGCAGCGTGATGCTCCAGATCTCGTCGTGCCAGAGATCCCCGCGCGCGCCGAGCAGGCGCAAGATAAGGCCGACAAGCACGGCCCCTGAAATTACAAGTAATAGACTGTAACTCCATTGCTGGGTCGCCGTCGAACGTGGCCGGTGACCATTAGCGCTTGCTACTTTATGGTCGACGATCGACGCGTCTATCTTTACCAAAGTCGTGCCGCCCCTTGCCTCGATATGGCAAGGCATACTTACTCTTGATCTGATTTATGAAAAGTTTTCCGACGGCTTCCTGATCAAAGGACCGGGATATCGCCCCGCCCCCAGCCTTCAGTAATCTCGGCGGCGCGCGCTTCGAAAGCCTGCGCCTCGATGGCCGCTCGGACGTCCTGCATCAGCCTCTGATAATAGGACAGGTTGTTCCAGGTGAGCAGCATGGCGCCGAGCGCTTCCTGCGAGCGCACCAGGTGATGCAGGTAGGCGCGCGAATAATCGCGCGCGGCGGGGCAGTCGCTCTCCTCGTCGAGCGGGCGCGGATCGTCGGCATGGCGGGCGTTCCTGAGATTGACCTTGCCGCGGCGCGTGTAGGCAAGCCCATGGCGGCCGGCGCGGGTCGGCATCACGCAGTCGAACATGTCGATGCCGCGCGCCACCGATTTCAGGATATCGTCCGGCGTGCCGACGCCCATCAGGTAGCGCGGTCTGTCGGCCGGCAGCTCCGGGCAGGTGATGTCGAGCATCTCCAGCATCACCGGCTGCGGCTCGCCCACCGCCAGCCCGCCGACCGCATAACCTTTCAGATCCATCGCTTTCAGCGCCTGGGCGGAGCGCACGCGCAAGGCCGCGCTGTCGCCGCCCTGGACGATGCCGAATATCGCCTTGCCCGGCTGGTCGCCGAACGCCGCCTTGCAGCGCTCTGCCCAGCGCAGCGACAATTCCATGGCGCGCTCGATCTCCTCGGGCTTGGCCGGAAGTGCTGTGCATTCGTCGAGCTGCATCTGGATGTCGGAATCCAGCAGCCCCTGGATTTCGATCGATCGCTCCGGCGACATCTCGTAGGCCGCGCCGTCGATATGCGAACGGAAGGTGACGCCCTGTTCGGTCAGCTTCCTGAGCTTCGACAGCGACATGACCTGGAAGCCGCCGCTGTCGGTCAGGATCGGATGCGGCCAGCGCGCGAACTCGTGCAGCCCGCCAAGCCGCGCCACGCGCTCGGCGCCTGGTCGCAGCATCAGATGGTAGGTATTGCCGAGGATGATGTCGGCGCCGACCCCGCGCACCTGGTCCATATACATGGTCTTGACGGTGCCGCCGGTGCCGACCGGCATGAAGGCCGGCGTGCGGATCTCGCCGCGCGGCATCGTGACCAGGCCGCGCCGCGCCTTGCCATCGGTGGCAAGCACCTCGAATGAAAAAGTCTCAGCCATTGAATTCCTTGTCGTGCTCCGGCGCGCCGGGCGCCTGCTCGTCGAGCGACTGCCGGTAGCGGATGCAGCCGCGCATGAATTTCGGCCATGGCGGCACGGCGATCGACGGCTCGGTCCCTTCCGGCAAAAGGTCCCAGAGATCGGGGTGATGCCAGCACAGATCATGCCCGGTCGCGTCGCGATGCGCGCGGATGCCGGCGCGCAGCTTCTTCACCTCCGCGATCAGCGTATCGCGGTCCATGCCCTCGAGATCATCGTCCATCGCTTGTCTCCGATCGAAAAAGCAGGCTTGCGTCTCCATAGGAGTAGAACCTGTAGCGGTTCTCGATGGCATGCGCATAGGCCGAGCGCATCGCCTCCAGCCCGCTGAAGGCCGAGACCAGCATGAACAGCGTCGAGCGCGGCAGATGGAAATTGGTCATCAGCATGTCGGCCGTACGGAAGCGATAGCCGGGCGTGATGAAGATGTCGGTGGGTCCGGACCAGGGTTCGATCCTGCCGTCGTCGCGCGCCGCGCTCTCCAAGAGCCGCAGCGATGTCGTGCCGACGCAGATGATCCGCCCTCCCCGCGCCTTGGCCGCGTTGAGCGCCGCCGCCGTCTGCGGGCTTACCGAGCCGGTCTCGGCGTGCATCTTGTGGTCGGTCGTGTCGTCGGCCTTCACCGGTAAAAAAGTGCCGGCGCCGACATGCAGCGTGACGAAGCGGCGCTCGATGCCCTTGGCGTCGAGCGCCGCGAACAGCTCCGGGGTGAAATGCAGGCCGGCGGTGGGCGCGGCCACCGCGCCTTCCTCGCGCGCATAGATCGTCTGATAATCGGCGCGGTCGCGCTCGTCGTCCTCGCGCTTCGACGCAATGTAGGGCGGCAGCGGGATATGCCCGACGGCATGCAGCGCCTCGTCGAGAAAGGCGCCCGACAGATCGAAGCCGAGCAGCGCTTCGCCGCCCTCACCTTTTTCAAGCACTGTGGCGTCGAGCCGGCCCAGAAAGCAGGAATTGCCGTCATGGCCGAACTGGATGCGGTCGCCGGCGGCGATGCGCTTGCCCGGTCGCATGAAGGCCAGCCAGCGGTCGGGGCCGGTGCGCATGTGCAGCGTCGCCTCGACCTGCGCCGCCGCTTCGCCGCGCAGCCTGATGCCCTTCAATTGCGCCGGGATGACCTTGGTGTCGTTGAACACCAGCACGTCGCCGGCCTTGAGCAGCGCCGACAGGTCCCGGACCGTCCGGTCCTCGAAACCGGCACCCGGTCTCACCACCAGCAGCCGAGCGCTGTCGCGCGGCTCGGCCGGCCTGAGCGCGATGCGGTCTTCGGGAAGATCGAAATCGAAGAGGTCCACTTTCATGTCCGCGCCAATAACCCGATCGCCGCGCTCTCGCCACCGTCTTGTTGCCGCGCCTTGCGAGCAATTGCCGTCGATTGCCCTTCGCCGCTCAATCTCAACAAACCGCTTGCAAAATGCAATCGGTATGATATTCGCACTGCTGCTTCCGAAAACAAACCAATTCAGGAGATGAGTATGGGCAAGGTGCGTGTTGCCGGGTTTGGCGTTTCGCTTGATGGCTTTTCCGCCGGGACGGACCAGAGTCTGGAATACCCGCTTGGCAAACGCGGACCTGAGATATTCCAGTGGTTCTTCGGCACCAAAACATTCCGTGCCATGCATGGCCAACCGGGCGGGTCCGAAGGCATTGATGAGAAATATGCCTTCCGCGCGATGGATGGCTTCGGCGCCTTCATCCTCGGCCGCAACATGTTCGGGCCGATCCGCGGCGAGTGGCCGGACGATCAATGGAAGGGCTGGTGGGGCGACAACCCGCCCTATCATGCGCCGACCTTCATCCTAACCAACCACCCGCGCGATCCGATCGTCATGGAGGGCGGCACTACCTTCTTCTTCGTCACCGACGGCATCGAATCGGCGCTCGAACAGGCCGAAACGGCGGCGGGAGACCTCGATGTGAAGATCGGCGGCGGCGTTTCGACCGTGCGGCAGTATCTGCGCGCCCGTCTCGTCGACGAGATGCATCTGGCGGCCGGGCCGGTTCTGCTGGGCCAAGGCGAAAACCTGTTCGCGGGCCTCGACCTTAGCGCGCTCGGCTATGCCGTCGCGTCAATGGAACACTCCGAGCACGCCATGCATGTCCTGGTGACGAAACAGTAATCCGAACGAAACGGCTGACACTCAGGTCAGCCGCACCAGCAGCGCTCCGGCCAAGAGCAGCACCGCGCCGGCGACGCGGCCAAGCGAGATTTCGCGCACCGCCACGCCAAGGAAGCCGGCGCGGTCGATCAGCATGCCGGCGATCAGCTGGCCGGCGACCAGGAAGGCCATCAGCGCCGCAGCGCCGATGCGTGGCGTGAGGATCGTCGACAGCGTCACATAGAAGCCGCCGAGCATGCCGCCGGCGATGAACAGCCAGGGCGCCGGCGCTTTCCAGTCGAGCGAGATGCCCTGCAGCTTCACCACCGAGATCGAGATGATGCCGAGCACGATGGCACCGGACAGGAAGGAAAAGGCGGCGGCCGCGACCGGAAGGCCGAGGCCCTTAGCCAATTGCGAATTGATCGGCGCCTGGATGGCGATGAAGGCGCCGGATAGGATGCCGAGGAGGGACCAGACAGCGCCCATCATCATCCGCCTTTACTTGACGTCTGCCGCGACTTTCAGCGACACGATCTTGTCGGGATCCTGCACCGGCTCGCCGCGCTTGATCTTGTCGACGTTCTCCATGCCTTCGATGACCTGGCCCCAAACCGTGTACTGGCGGTTGAGGAAGGCCGCGTCGTCGAAGCAGATGAAGAACTGCGAGTTCGCCGAATTCGGGTTCTGGGCCCTAGCCATCGAGCAGGCGCCGCGGCCGTGATTGGCATTGGAGAACTCGGCCTTGAGGTCCGGCTTGTCGGAGCCGCCCATGCCCGCGCGCGACGGCGCATAGGTGGGCTTGCTCGAATTGCCGAACTTGACGTCGCCGGTCTGCGCCATGAAGCCGTCGATGACGCGGTGGAACACCACGCCGTCATAGGCGCCTTCGCGCGCGAGTTCCTTGATGCGGGCGACGTGCCCGGGCGCCAGCTCAGGATACATTTCAATGACGACCGGGCCCTTGGTGGTTTCCATGATGAGCGCGTTCTCGCGGTCCTTGATCTCAGCCATGTCGGAAAATCCTTTGAAAATTGAGGGAGTTACTTACTGTCGGCGGCGATGCGAACCTTGATCATGCGGTCGGGGTCGGTGACCGTGCCGTTGTCCGCCTCGTCGCCCTTCTTGATCTTGTCGACGATATCCATGCCGCCGACCACCTTGCCGACGATGGTGTATTGGCCGTCGAGGTTCGGCGCCGGCGCGAACATGATGAAGAATTGCGAGTTGGCCGAGTTCGGGTCCTGCGAACGGGCCATGCCGACCACGCCACGCGCGAACTGCTCGCTCTGCGAAAACTCGGCCGGCAGGTCGGGAAGATCGGAGCCGCCGGTGCCGACGGCTTCGGGGTTGAACCCCTTCTTCATGTTGCCGAATTTGACGTCGCCCGTCTGCGCCATGAAGCCGTCGATGACGCGGTGGAAGGCGACGTTGTCGTAGGCGCCGTCGCGCACCAGCTTCTTGATCTGCGCGACATGCTTGGGCGCCAGATCGGGACGCAACGCGATGGTCACGTCGCCGTCCTTGAGCATGATGATCATGGTGTTTTCCTTGTCGGCGGCGACGGCGGGCAAGGACGCCGCGAAAAGGCCGGCAAGCACGACAAGGAACGAAGCGAGCTTCTGCAGCTGCATGGGTATCTCCGGGAAAGCCTATTTGGTGAACTTGGCGGCGAGCGCGCCGGCAACGGCCGCAGGCACGAACGGGCGGATATCGCCGCCCATCGACGCAATCTGGCGCACAAGTGTGGCGGTAATGGTGCGCACCGAAGGGCTGGCGGGCAGAAAAACTGTCTGCAATTCCGGCGCCATCGTCTCGTTCATGCCGGCCATCTGCATTTCGTAATCGAGGTCGGTGCCATCGCGCAGCCCCCGGATCATGATCGAGGCGCCGTGCTTGCGGGCCGCGTCGATGACCAGCCCGTCGAAGGACACGACCTTGATACGATCGCTGTCGCGACCGAATTCGGCCTTGGTTGCGGCCTCGATCAGCTCAACGCGTTCCTCGAAGGAAAACAACGGCTTCTTGCCCGGATGAATGCCGATCGCCGCGTAGACGATGTCGGCCACCGCCAGCGACGCTTTCAGCACATCGAGATGGCCATTGGTCAGCGGGTCGAAAGAGCCGGCGTAGAGGGCGGTGCGTTCGGTCATGGCAGGCTTCTAGCGAGCCTCTCGAACAAAGGCAAATCTCATTGATTGCCTAGGGCAATTCCAGGAAAAGTGTGAGCAGTTTTCCGTCCGGAATTGCGCCAAAACGAGGAGGCAGAGCGGTTTGCCGTTTCCGTGAAACGGTGAAACGCTCTGCCCGTGAACCTTTTCGCGCCGATGAACGACAGATGAACGCGGCAATCACGAATGTTTCACTCAGCGTTCACTAGGTTGCCGCTTCAAGGGATGAAACCAAATCCCCATGTCATCGTTGTAAGCCCAGGAGAACACGCAAATGCTGATCTATATGCTTGCCACTGCAATGACCATTGTGATGCTGATCGCGACTGCATTCGGGTTGCATCAGGAAGCAGCACGGGTGCGCGTCAAGGCCAATACCAAGCGGCTCGATGGTTTCGCCCATCGCAACGTCTACCGTCGCCACTAATCATGATCGCACCGGCCCAGAGGGGCCGGTGAAGCTTGAACCTATTCGCCTTCGCTCATGTCGTCGGTGCCGGTCTCGCCTGAAGCCACGTCTTCCGCCTCTTCGTCCGACTGCGGTTCCGAAATCCGCTCCACCGATACAACCTTCTCGCCTTCGGCCGTGTTGAAGATCGTCACGCCCTTGGTGGCCCGGCTGGCGAAGCGTATGCCGTTGACCGGCACGCGGATGACCGTGCCGCCGTCCGAAACCAGCATGATCTGATCGTCATTGCCAACCGGGAAAGTCGCGACCAGCCGGCCGATCTCGGCTACCTTCGACACATCGGTGGCCCGGATACCTTTGCCGCCGCGGCCCGTCAGCCGGAAATCGTAGGACGACGAGCGCTTGCCGTAGCCATATTCGGTCACCGTGAGCACAAGCTTCTCATGCGCCTTGAGGAACTCGTAACGCTCCTCGGAAAGCTCGGCTTCCTCGCCGATTTCCTCATTGGTGAGCGCGATCTCCTCTTCCTCGCCGGCTCCGCCGGCGGCAAACCTGCGCTCCGCCGCGGCGCGCTTCAGATAGGCCGCGCGCTCTGCGGGCGACGCATCGACGTTCTCGATGATGGACATCGAGATGATGCGGTCGGTCTCGGCCATGGTTATGCCGCGCACGCCGATGGAATTGCGGCTCTGGAACACACGCACATCGGAGACCCGGAAACGGATGCACTGGCCGGAATTCGCGGTCAGAAGCACATCGTCATTGTCGGTGCAGGTCTCGACGCCGAGGATCTCGTCGCCCTCTTCCTCCAGCTTCATGGCGATCTTGCCGTTGCGGTTGACCTGGACGAAGTCGGACAGCTTGTTGCGGCGCACGGTGCCGCGCGTGGTCGCGAACATCACATCGAGCTCGCCCCAGCTGGTTTCGTCCTCCGGCAGCGGCATGATCGTCGTGATGCGCTCGCCCTGCTCGAGCGGCAGCATGTTGATCAGCGCCTTGCCGCGCGATTGCGGGTTGCCGATCGGCAGCCGCCAGACCTTTTCCTTGTAGACGATGCCGCGCGATGAGAAGAACAGCACCGGCGTGTGCGTGTTGGCCACGAACAGGCGGGTGACGAAATCCTCCTCCTTGGTCGACATGCCGGAGCGGCCCTTGCCGCCGCGGCGCTGCGCCCGGTAGAGCGAAAGCGGCACGCGCTTGATGTAGCCGGAATGGCTGACGGTGACGACCATGTCCTCGCGCTGGATCAGGTCCTCGTCTTCCATATCCGAACCGCCGTCGGTCAGCTCGGTGCGGCGCGGTGTGCCGAACTCGTCGCGGACCGCGACCAGCTCGTCCTTGACGATCTGCTGGATGCGCGCGCGCGATGACAAAATATCAAGGAAATCGACGATTTCAGCGCCGATCTGGTTCAATTCGTCGGCGATCTCGTCGCGGCCGAGGGCGGTCAGGCGCTGCAGGCGCAGGTCAAGAATGGCGCGCGCCTGTTCCTCGGACAGATTATAGGTGCCGTCTTCGTTGATGCGATGGCGCGGATCGTCGATCAACTGGATCAGCGGAGCGACATCGTGTGACGGCCAGCGCCGCTCCATCAACTGCTCGCGTGCCGTCTGCGGATCCGGCGCGGTGCGGATCAGCTTGATCACCTCGTCGATGTTGGCGACCGCAATCGCCAGACCGACCAACACATGCGCCCGCTCGCGCGCCTTGCGCAGCAGATACTTCGTGCGACGGCTGACGACTTCCTCGCGGAAGCCGACAAAGGCCTTCAGCATGTCGATCAGCGTCAGCACTTCCGGCTTGCCGCCGTTGAGCGCCACCATATTGGCGCCGAACGAGGTTTGCAGCGGCGTGAAACGGTAGAGCTGGTTGAGGACAACGTCGGCTACGGCGTCGCGCTTCAACTCCACTACGACGCGGTAGCCCTGGCGGTCGCTCTCGTCGCGGATGTCGGAAATGCCCTCGATGCGCTTGTCGCGGACCAGCTCGGCCATCTTCTCGATCATCGAGGCCTTGTTCACCTGATAGGGAATCTCGGTGACGATGATGGATTCGCGGTCATTGCCGCGCTGCTCGATCTCGACTCGGCCGCGCATGACGATCGAGCCGCGGCCCGTCGAATAGGCATTGTAGATGCCCGAACGGCCAAGCACGATGCCGCCGGTCGGGAAATCCGGACCGGGCACGATCTCCATCAGCGCCGTCAGGTCGACCGCCGGATTGTCGATGAGAGCGATGGCGCCGTTGCAGACCTCGACGAGATTGTGCGGTGGAATGTTGGTGGCCATGCCGACGGCGATGCCGCCGGAGCCGTTGACCAGAAGGTTCGGGAAGCGGGCCGGCAGTACCTTGGGCTCGCTGCCGGACGCGTCGTAAGTATCCTGGAAATCGACGGTTTCCTTGTCGATGTCCTCCAAGAGCTCATGCGCGACCTTGGTGAGCCTGGATTCGGTGTAGCGCATCGCCGCCGGCGGATCGCCGTCGATCGAGCCGAAATTGCCCTGACCGTCGATCAGCGGCACGCGCAGCGACCAGTCCTGCGCCATGCGCACCAGCGCGTCATAGATCGAGGCATCGCCATGCGGATGGTATTTACCCATCACGTCGGCGACCGGGCGGGCCGATTTCACATATTTGCGGTTCCAGTGGTAGCCGCTCTCATGCGAGGCATAGAGGATGCGGCGATGCACCGGCTTCAGGCCGTCGCGCACGTCGGGCAGCGCACGGCTGACGATCACGCTCATGGCGTAATCGAGATAGGAGCGCTGCATCTCCTCGATGATCGAAATCGGCTCGATGCCGGTGGGGCCGCCGTCCGGCCCGCGCGGTGTCTTCTGGTCGGTCAAATCAGGTCACAATCCAGTCGGGAATCACTCACCGCTTATATAGGAAGCCTCGCCGAAACTCCAATGTCAGCCGGACTTTTCCAGAGACAATTTTGATGGCAATTTCAAATGGATATCGCTGATTGCGACGATATGGCCAAGGTCGATTTCGCTTCGGCCGGCGTCAGCGTCCTCTGGTCCGTCTGGCGCGATAGGCGCCGGGAGCTTGTCCCATCTCGCGCCGGAACCGGCGGTTGAAGGTCGACAGATCGTTAAAGCCAGCATCGAAGGCGATCGTCGAGATCGCCGCGCCCGAGCTGCGCAGACGCACCGCGGCGCGGTGCAGCCTCGTCCTCAGCAGGAACTGATAGGGCGTCATGCCAGCAACCTGCCGGAACGTGCGCAGGAAGTGAAACGGGCTTGTCGCCGTGCCGGCGGCGAGCTTGGTCAGCGACAATGGTCGATCGGCGTTGAGCTCGATCAGCCGCACCGCCTCGGCAACGCGTTTCTGGTCGCGGCGGCTGGGCGCCCGGCTAGGTGTGGAAGTGTCGGCCGCAGCCGTAGCGACCGCCCCGGCCATGCGCAGGCCGAGTTCCTCGAATGCCTCGCCGTCGCCCGCTTCCCGTGCCGCTTCCGCCTCGGCCAGCAGAGGCGCCAGCGCCGGCAAGGGCGGCAGGCGCGGATGGGTAAAGCCGAGCCGTTTCACATCCGGCAGGTCGGCCAGGACGCGCTCCAGATAGGCCGGCGAAAAATGGAAGGAGAGGCAGCGGTCGCCGGCGCCGTGCTCATGCCCGCATTCATAGCAGGCGCCGGGATTGCCGAGCAGGATGGCGCCCGGCGCCAGCATCGCCGTGCCTTGGCGCGTGCGATAGCGGAACGCGCCCCTGGTCACGGCGGCGACGCAAAAGCTGCAATGCTCTTCCTCGAATGGCTTGTCGCCGGCGATGGCCGTGCACACGACGTCGGACACCTGCCAGCCATGTCCGGAAGCCAGAGTTTTCTGCGCGGTCGCCATGGCTGAAAGATAGCAATTTTTCCCAAGCGCAGAACCCTGCCATACCGCTATTGCTGGCCCTCTCCTGACAAACGAGGCAGCAACAATGACAGATCCCTTTGCCGAGGCCCTGCACAGCGACGGCCCAAAACCGGACCTTGCCGAGAAGCTGAGGCTCTATGGCCGCTTCATCGGCGCCTGGACGTTCGATGCCACACGCATTCTCGAGGATGGCACAAGGCTCACGGGTCGCGGCGAAGTGCATTTCGGCTGGGTTCTCGAAGGCCGCGCCGTGCAGGACGTCTGGATCTTGCCCGCGCGGAACACCGGGGCCCAGACTTCGCTCGGAGCATGGACCTTCTACGGCACCACATTGCGTGTCTACGATCCGGGCGCCGACGCCTGGCATATCTTCTGGAGCGATCCGCGCAACCAGTATTACAGCCGCCAACTCGGCCACGCCGAGGACGGCACGATCGTCCAGGTCGGTACCGACGGCACCGGCGCGTCTGTGCGCTGGAGCTTTTCACGCATTACCGAAAAATCGTTTCGCTGGCTCGGCGAGCGCTCGCATGATGGCGGCGCGACCTGGCGCATGGAGGTCGAGCTTCTGGCTCGCCGCCTAAATGAACCTCGATAGCGATCGAAAAGCCGCAAGGAATTGAAAGTAGCGATCCTTCGCGCCTGCTTTCACAGCTTCGCACACCATTTCCTTCCGCTTTCCAGCGCCCGGGCTTTGCTCTACCAATTGCGGAGACTGGGCTTCGCCCGGCGGGAGGGGACCAGCGATGCCGAGTTTCGACAGCCTGTTCAACGCCTTCGTCACCATCCTGGTGACCATCGACCCGCCGGGACTGGCGCCGCTGTTCCTTGCCGTGACGCGCGGCATGAACCGTGACGAGCGCCAGCAGGTTTCGGTCCGCGCCTCGGTGATCGGCTTCCTGGTCATGGCGTTGTTTGCGATTGCCGGCGCCTCGATCCTGTCGGTGTTCGGCATAACGCTGCCGGCCTTCCGCGTCGCCGGCGGCTTCCTCTTGTTCTTCATCGCCTTCGAAATGGTGTTCGAGCGCCGCCAGGACCGCAAAGAGAAGATCGGCGACGTCGCCATCACCAAGGACATGATTCACAACATAGCCGCCTTCCCGCTGGCAATCCCGCTGATCGCCGGTCCGGGCGCCATCTCGGCAACCGTGCTGCTGGCGGGCTCCTTCCAGGGTTTTGGCGCACAGGCGGCGCTGGTCGGCATCATAGCGATCTGCCTGGTGATCACCTTTCTGGTTTTCGTGCTGTCCGAGCGCATCGACCGCATCCTCGGCCAGACCGGCCGCTCGATCCTGACCCGTCTGCTCGGTGTGATCCTCGCGGCGCTTGCCGTGCAGTTCGTGGCGGACGGCATCAAGGCGCTGATGGCCGCTTGAACAATATCCTAATGCCTAATGCCTAATGCCTAATGCCTAATGCCTACCGCCTTACTTCGCCGCCGTATCGACGATCTCGAAATCGTGCGTGATCGTCGCGGTCTTCGCCATCATGGCTGAAGCAGAGCAGTATTTTTCGATCGACAGATCGATCGCGCGTTTCACCTTGTCGTGCGACAGGGCCCTGCCCTTGACGATGAAATGCATGTGGATGCGGGTGAACACTTTTGGATCGGCCTCGGCTCGGTCGGCGTCGAGCTCGACCACGCAATCCTCGACCGCCTCGCGGCCCTTCTCGAGGATGTGCACGACATCATAGGCCGAGCAGCCGCCGGTGCCGATCAGCACCAGTTCCATCGGGCTCGGTCCCGGCGTCTTGCCATCCGGCCCGTGCGCCGTGCCCAGCACGACCTTGTGGCCGCTGCCGGACTCGCCGACGAAAGTGCGTTCCTCGACCCATTTGACGCGTGCTTTCACGTTGATCTTCCTTACGAGGTTTGCGTCGCCTACTGGCCGAACACGACGGCATGCATGATCCGGCCGGGCAGCAGCGTGAAGATGCCGGCGCCGACCAGCGCGAACAGATAGAGCTTGATCATGGCGCCGCGATGCGCGGTTACCTTATGCGTGTGCGCATACCAGGTCGCCAGCGGCACGGTGACCAGCACCAGGATCGACAACAGATGGATCGGGCTGAACGGACCGACGAGCCGGATCTGCTGGATCCAGAAGCTCGATATGGCGATGACCAGCATCAACGCCACCCAACTGTAGCCCAGCACACGATGACGCACAGTACCTTTCGGCAGCGCCAGCTGGGCGCCGCCGATGGCTAAAGCGGCGAAGGCCGCGAATGCATGCCACGGAATGGGAGGCGACGCCGACAAAAGCGGTCCGAGCGACATCACGCCTTCCCCTTAGACGGCCGTTTCGAGACGCTTAGAACGGGATCTCGTCGTCCAGCTCGCGTGACGAGCCGCCGCCACCGCCGCCCCTGGAGCTGCCACTGCCGCCGCGGTTGAAGCTTTCATTCGGGCTGGACTGGCCGAAATCCGAGCCACGGCTGTTGCCGCCGCCGGAATAATTGCCGACCTGGCCGCCGCCCCCCTCGCCGCGCGCGTCGAGCATCTGCAGCTCGCCTCGGAATTTCTGCAGCACGACCTCGGTGGTGTATTTGTCGGCACCGGTCTGGTCTTGCCATTTGCGGGTCTGCAGCTGGCCCTCGACATAGACCTTCATGCCCTTCTTCAAATACTGCTCGGCCACCTTGGCGAGCTGGTCGTTGAAAATGACGACGTTATGCCACTCGGTCTTTTCCTTACGCTCGCCCGAGTTCTTGTCGCGCCAGCTTTCCGACGTGGCGATGCGAATGTTGACGACCGGATCACCGGAATTCAGGCGGCGGATTTCAGGATCCGCTCCGAGATTGCCGACCAGAATGACCTTGTTGACGCTACCCGCCATCTTACTTCTCCGCGCTCATCCGAAACAAATTTCAAGTCGCTCACCTTACAGCCTGCAGGTCGTCGCCGCCCGCAAAAGGCTGGCTTTTCCCACAAGGTTTTTGTTCTCTTTTCGTTCTAGTCATAGCTGCACTTTCTGTCAAGGAATGTCAGCAAAGGCAGGCTTGAACGTGCGTCTTGATATGGCGATCAAATAGGAGCTTGCCAAATCGATAAGTATCGACTTATGCTTCTGCCATGATCGAAGCAGAGATTTTTCGCGCTCTGGCCGACCCGACGCGACGCGCGGTTTACGAGCGGCTGACCGCTGACGAGATGAGTGTGAGCGAGCTGCGCGCCGGCATGAGCGTGTCCCAGCCGGCGGTCTCGCAGCACCTTGCCGTGCTGCGAGGCGCCGGCCTGGTGGTCGAGCGACGCGCCGGCCGTAACGCCTATTACCGCGCCGATCCGCAAGGGCTCGACCCGCTGCTCGGCTGGATCGAACGCTACCGCGCCTTCTGGCCGGAACGCATCGAGAAGTTGAAGACGGTTCTGAAGGGAATGGACCAATGACGGCAACCGAAAACCCGACGGTCAATGAAGCGCCGCTCTGCTTTGAGTGCGACCTTCCAGATCCGCCGGAAAAAGTCTGGCGGGCATTGACCGAGCCGGAACTGCTGGCGGCCTGGATGATGCCGAACGACATGAAGGCGGAAGCCGGCGCCCGCTTTGCCTTTGCCGGACCGGATGAACCGATCGAATGCGAGGTGCTCGAGGCCGAGCACGGGAAGCTGCTGCGCTATTCCTGGCATCAGCGGCCCGACGCGAACGACCGCGACGGGTTTCCCGCCTTCGACAGCATCGTCACCTTCACGCTGGTGCGCACCGCCTCAGGCGGCACGCATCTCAGCATCGTCCATGACGGCTTCGTGCCGGTGGCGGAACCTGTCCTCGCCATTGCCGGAGCCGGCTGCGGGCTCTCGCTTCACGCGCGCAAGAACCCGATCGCCGCCAACGCGCCCTGCATGATGCTGCGCGCGGCCTGATCAACGAAAAAACCGAGGAGATCCGACATGAGCGCCCTGGCCAATCTGGTGCCGATGGTCATCGAGCAGTCGAGCCGCGGCGAACGCGCCTTCGACATCTTCTCGCGGCTGCTGCGCGAGCGCATCGTCTTCATCAACGGCGAGATCAACGACAGCGTCTCGGCGCTGGTCTGCGCACAGCTTCTGTCGCTGGAATCGGACCACCCCGACAAGGAAATCTCGATCTACATCAACTCGCCGGGCGGCATGGTGACCAGCGGCTTCGCCATCTACGACACGATGCAGTACATCTCCTGCCCGGTGTCGACGGTCTGCATGGGCTTTGCCGCCTCGATGGGCTCCTTCCTGCTGATGGCCGGCGCGCCGGGGCGGCGGATCGCGCTGCCCAACACGAGGATCGTGCTGCATCAGCCGCTGGGCGGCTTCCAGGGCCAAGCCTCAGACATCCAGCGCCATGCCGAGGACATCGTGCGCACCAAGCAGCATATGACCGAGCTCTACGCCAAGCATTGCGGCCGGACCTACGAGGAGGTCGAGCGCACGCTCGATCGCGATTACTTCATGAGCGCCGCGGAAGCCAAGACCTGGGGCCTTGTCGACCACGTCTACGACACCCGCAAGAAAGCGGCCTGACGCCTCGAGCCGGACGCGCGGCAAGTTATCGCCGCGCGACTGGCATCGCTCGAGCCGCGTCTCTATAGTCCGCGCATGATCGATCCATTCCAATCCAGGCATTTGTGCGTTGCCCTCGCCGCGCTTGCCGGCGTGCTGGTTGCCGGCGCCGCGCTTGCCGACGACAGCTCGGCGCAGAAGCTGCCCGGCGTCAGCGGCGACTACCGCATCGCCAAGCCGGCGCCGCAGCCGGAACCGGACGACGCGCAGCCCACCGGCAAAGGCGTCTCCTTCAAGATCGGCAACACCGATGTCAGGATCGGCGGCAGCATAACAATTGACATGGCCACGGGCGGCGCCCGGATCCCGAACCACTGATCGCGAGCGAGTCACACGCGAACACCACAAAATGTAAGCCCCATCCCTGCTGTGCAGACGGATGGGGCCTCATGGATCTGAAATCCAATTTTAGCCGGGAGTGTACTGCCGGCGTTCTGTTTCGGATGCAACGCGGCGTTCAGCCGACGATCCGACTATCGTCTCTAATTGTAGGGAATCGGCAAGTCACGGTTTGTCGGGCCGGCGTTTCAAGTCTGCCCTGGCACTTATGCCCGCCGCGGCTCCATCTCAGTGTGGAGCCTCAAGGGACTGTCCGGTGGCGTCATGCTCCGCTCCTGGGTCCGTTGCGACAATGTCGTTCGAAGCGCAAATCGCTGTCGCCTGCGGCGTCTCGCAGGCCGCCTGCTGAGCGGCGAGGCCATCGGAAGACGGCCGGCTTCGTTGACGCGTTTGAGACTGCTCCCCTGGGCCCGGGACGTCAACCGTTGAATAGTCGGTTACCGAAAAATGTGATCGCCTGGAGGTTACGTGCAGGTAAGTCGAGTGCTTCGAAACGCCGACTGCGCGTATCTCGGCCGCGATTGTTTCGACAACGCTCAGGCGATTGTTTCCACAACGCTTGAGCGATTGTTTCCACAACGCTTTGTCAGGAGCGTGTTCGACCTTTGTTCTTTCCGCTTGCCCGCTCGCGCGAAAGACGGTTAAACCCATGATCGGCTTGTCCCGTCGAGATTGTGGCGTCTCTCGACGTGGCGGTGAAAATACCTACATAGGGGATGGCCGGGACAATCCCGCCAATCCAGCAAATTCCAGATCTGAGGCGGCGACCGGCGATGGCCGACCATAAATACCTTTCCATTCGCGGGGCGCGCGAACACAATCTCAAGAACGTCGATCTCGACCTGCCGCGCGACAGCCTGATCGTCATGACCGGACTGTCGGGATCCGGCAAATCGTCGCTTGCCTTCGACACCATCTATGCCGAGGGCCAGCGCCGCTATGTCGAAAGCCTGTCGGCCTATGCCCGCCAGTTCCTCGAGATGATGCAGAAGCCGGACGTCGACCAGATCGACGGCCTGTCGCCCGCCATCTCGATCGAGCAGAAGACCACCTCGCGCAACCCGCGCTCGACCGTCGGCACCGTCACCGAAATCTACGACTATATGCGCCTGCTGTTCGCGCGCGTCGGCATCCCCTATTCGCCGGCCACCGGCCTGCCGATCGAAAGCCAGACGGTCAGCCAGATGGTCGACCGCGTGCTGGCGCTGGACGAGGGCACGCGCCTGTTCCTCTTGGCGCCCATTGTGCGCGGCCGCAAGGGCGAGTACCGCAAGGAACTCCTGGAACTGCAGAAGAAGGGCTTCCAGCGCGTCAAGGTCGACGGCGTCTTCTACCAGATCGCCGACGTGCCGGCGCTGGACAAGAAATACAAGCACGACATCGACGTCGTCGTCGACCGCGTCGTCGTGCGCGGCGACCTGGGCACGCGGCTCGCGGACTCGATCGAGACGGCGCTGAAGCTTGCCGAAGGTCTTGCCGTGGCCGAATTCGCCGACAAGCCGCTCGACGCCAGCCAGACCGGCGAGGATTCGGTCAACAAGTCGAAGAACGAGACGCATGAGCGCATCCTGTTCTCGGAAAAATTCGCCTGCCCGGTGTCCGGCTTCACCATTCCGGAGATCGAGCCCAGGCTGTTCTCCTTCAACAACCCGTTCGGCGCCTGCCCTACCTGCGACGGCCTTGGCAGCCAGCGCGCCATCGATCCCAACCTGGTCGTGCCGGACGAGAACGTCTCTTTGCGCGACGGCGCCATCAGCCCGTGGGCGAAATCGACCTCGCCCTATTACGCGCAGACGCTGGAAGCGCTGGGCAAGGTCTATGGCTTCAAGCTCGGCGACAAGTTCAAGGATCTGAGCGTCGAGGCCAAAGAAGCCGTGTTGCGCGGCACGGGCGAGCGCGAGATCACCTTCCAGTATGATGACGGCCTGCGCTCCTACAAGACGACTAAGACCTTCGAGGGCGTCATCCCCAATCTCGACCGGCGCTGGAAGGAAACCGAATCCGCCTGGATGCGCGAGGAGATCGAGCGCTTCATGTCGGCCACCCCCTGCCCCGCCTGCAACGGCTACCGCCTGAAGCCGGAAGCGCTGGCGGTGAAGATCGGCGGCAAGCATATCGGCGAAGTCACCGAGATGTCGATCCGCAAGGCCGACCAATGGTTCACGGACTTGCCGGCGCAGTTGAATGACAAGCAGAACGAGATCGCGGTCCGCGTGCTGAAGGAAATCTGTGAGCGGCTGCGCTTCCTCAACGATGTCGGCCTCGACTATCTGACCTTGTCGCGCAATTCCGGCACGCTGTCGGGCGGCGAGAGCCAGCGCATCCGGCTCGCTTCGCAGATCGGCTCCGGCCTCACCGGCGTGCTCTATGTGCTGGACGAGCCGTCGATCGGCCTGCATCAGCGCGACAATGCGCGCCTGCTCGATACGCTCAAGCACCTGCGCGACATCGGCAACACGGTGATCGTCGTCGAGCATGACGAGGACGCCATCCTGCATGCCGACTATGTCGTCGACATCGGCCCCGCGGCCGGCATCCATGGCGGCCAGATCATCGCGCAAGGCACGCCGCAGCAGATCATGGCCACACCTGCCTCGATTACCGGCAAATATTTGTCGGGCGAGCTCGAAGTGGCAACGCCCGCGGTGCGGCGCGAGGCGAAGAAGAACCGGCGCATCAAGGTGGTCGGCGCGCGCGGCAACAATCTCAAAAACGTGACGGCGGAAATCCCGCTTGGCACTTTCACTGCGGTCACCGGCGTGTCCGGCGGCGGCAAATCGACTTTCCTGATCGAGACGCTGTTCAAGGCGGCCTCGCGCCGCATCATGGGCTCGCGCGAGCATCCGGCCGAGCATGACCGTATCGAGGGCCTGGAGTTCCTCGACAAGGTCATCGACATCGACCAGTCGCCGATCGGCCGCACGCCTCGCTCCAACCCCGCGACCTATACCGGCGCCTTCACGCCGATCCGCGATTGGTTCGCAGGGTTGCCCGAAGCCAAGGCGCGCGGCTATCAGCCGGGCCGCTTCTCCTTCAACGTCAAGGGCGGCCGCTGCGAGGCCTGCCAGGGCGACGGCGTCATCAAGATCGAGATGCACTTCCTGCCCGACGTCTACGTCACCTGCGACGTCTGCCACGGCAAGCGCTACAATCGCGAGACGCTCGACGTGCTGTTCAAGGGCAAATCGATCGCCGACGTGCTCGACATGACGGTCGAGGAAGGCGTCGACTTCTTCTCGGCGGTGCCGGGCGTGCGCGACAAGCTGGAGACGCTGAAGCAGGTCGGCCTGGGCTACATCCATATCGGCCAGCAAGCGACGACTTTGTCGGGCGGCGAGGCGCAGCGGATCAAGCTCGCCAAGGAACTGTCGCGCAAGGCGACCGGCAAGACGCTCTACATCCTCGACGAGCCGACCACCGGCCTGCATTTCCACGACGTCGCCAAGCTGCTCGAAGTGCTGCACGAGTTGGTCGACCAGGGCAACACGGTGGTGGTCATCGAGCACAATCTCGAAGTGATCAAGACCGCCGACTGGGTGCTGGACCTCGGCCCCGAAGGCGGAGACGGCGGCGGCGAGTTGGTCGCATCGGGCACGCCGGAAGCGATCGTGCGCGAGAAGCGCAGCTACACAGGCCAGTTCCTCAAGGAGCTGCTGGAGCGGCGCCCCGGAGGCAAACGCGAAGCGGCCGAGTGATGACTGAAAACGGTCTCGTCTCCGTCGAAAGCCGCTTTGGAGTCGCGGAGACGGTCGATCGGCTCGTTGAAATCGTCACCGGCGCCGGACTGCGCGTCTTCGCCCGCATCGACCATGCCGCCGGCGCGCGCGAGATCGGTGCCGTGCTTCGTCCAACCGAATTGCTGATCTTCGGCCATCCGAAGGGTGGCACACCCTTGATGCAGGACCGGCAGCTTGCGGGCATCGACCTGCCGATCAAGGCGCTGGCCTGGGAAGACGAGCAAGGCAAGGTCTGGCTGTCCTACAACAGCCCACACTGGCTGGCGGAGCGCCACGGCCTCGGCGATGCAAGCCGCGACGCCGTCGCAGCCATAGCTGCCGGGATGCAGAAGGTTGTCGCGGCCGCTGCCGGAGTAGACCAATCATGAGACTGGCCCGCCTCGACGATCTCGCCGCCGTCGTCGCGCTGACTGCGAATGCCTATGCGCCTTACACGCCCATCTTCGGCGGGCCGCCGGTCCCGGTCACCGAGGATTACATACCGCGGATCGAGCGCGGCGAGGTCTGGCTGCTGGAAGAAGGCGCCGACCTTGGAGGACTGATCGTCCTCGAGCGTCATCCCGACCACGCCATGATCTTCAGCGTCGCCGTCGCGCCGGCTTTCCAAGGCAGGAGGCTCGGCATCGCGCTGCTCGATTTTGCCGACGAGCAGGCGCGGTCATGGGGCGCGCCGGAGGTGCGGCTCTACACCAATTCACGGATGGAGCGGAACATCGCGCTCTATTTGGCCTACGGCTATCGCGAAACGGGTCGCCGGGCCAACCCATACCGGCCAGGATGGACATTGGTCGACATGGTGAAGCCGGTCGACAGAGCCGCCTGATTCGTATTTCGAAAACACGGAGGAGGAAGACGATGAGCAGCCAAGGAACGATCCGCTCCGGCATGGGCGGCTGGACCTTCGAGCCCTGGGACACGTCCTTCTATCCGGACAAGCTGCCGAAGGCCAAGCAGCTGCACTACGCCACCCGGCAGGTGCCGAGCATCGAGGTCAACGGCACCTATTATTCCAGCTTCAAGGAACCGACTTTCGTCAAGTGGGCGAAAGAGGCCCCTGACGGCTTCGTCTATTCGCTGAAGGGCAACCGCTTCGTCACCAACCGCCGCGTGCTCGGCGAAGCGGGCGAATCGATGATGCGCTTTCTCGGCTCCGGCGTCGCCGCGCTCGGCGAGAAGCTAGGCCCGATTCTGTGGCAGTTCGCGCCGACCAAGAAATTCGACGCGGACGATTTCGAAGCTTTCCTGAAACTGCTGCCTGAAAAGCAGGACGGCGTGCCTCTGCGTCACGCGGTCGAAGTGCGGCACGACAGTTTTGTTGTGCCCGAATTCCCGGCGCTCGCCCGAAAATACAACGCCGCGATCGTCTATGCCGACCACGCAAAATATCCGGCGATCGCCGATGTAACCGGCGATTTCGTCTATGCGCGGCTGCAGACCGGCAGCGACGACAACCCCGACTGCTACACGCCGAAAGGCCTGGACGAATGGGCGGGACGCGTGAAGACATGGGCGCAAGGCAAGCAACCCGCCGACCTGCCGCGCGCCGATCCCAAGACCGATGCGCCGGTCAAGCCGCGCGACGTGTTCGCCTACTTCATCACCGAGGGCAAGGTGCGCGCTCCCTTCGGCGCCATGGCGCTGATGAAGCGGGTGACCGATTGAAGGGGCGAGCTCCGTCGGAACTTACGAGGCATCTTGACCGTTTTGTCTTTCTCGCCGGGAGCCGGTTTTCACAGCGGTTGAGCTTTCGCGGAACAATGGCCCAGGCTCCGGTATCGGGGGAGCCCGAAGAAAGCGAGGTGATATGGCTGTCATCCTCATCGGGGCATTGCTCATTGTCGCCGGCATCGTGTACATGGCAGGCGCGGTCCTCAGGCGCGGGAAACTCAGCGATCCGGCACCTGCAGCCTCGGATCGCCCGATGCCAAACCTTACAACGCCTGGCCCGACGCTTGAGCCACGCCGGCGCGGCCTCGGTTTCCTCGGCCTTTCACAGAACTGGCCAGGTCTGCTGATGATGGGCGTCGGCATCATCCTGCTGTTGTTGGTGGCGGTCCTCTGACGCCGCGGAATGATGGCATCTTCACCGCTATCGTAACGTAATCGATACTTCCTTGCTGCACTAATGCATCTACGTCAGGTTGCAGAAGCCCGGCGCCGGCAAGGACGCGTGAATGCTGCTCGACTACAATTCATTGCTGCTTGCCGTCGGCTTTTCGGCCGCTTGCCTCGGCCTCACGCTGTTCGGGACATGGCTGACCGCCCGTTCCGACAAGTTCCTGCTGACCTGGGCGATTAGCGTGCTGGTCGTGGTGGCCGAAGTCTTTGTCTACGAGGCATACATCGAGAGACCCGGAACGGCCCTTGGCGTGCTGACGTTGGCGCTGCTCTTGCTCGGCTTCTCGGTCATGCTGGGCGCTGCCCACCAGTTCAGGACCAGCCGCTCGCCCTTGCCGCTCATCGCGCTTGGCGTCGGCATGTCCTATGCTCTCGCGCTGCCGCCCATGGCGCTCGGCTATGACGGGCTGGGCTTCATGCTGGAAAACGCTCTGGCCGCGCTGTTGCTGTTCGGCACCGCATATCAATATTGGCGCGGTCGCGCGGAGGCGCCCGTCCATCTCATCGGCGTAGCGCTGCTCTATTCGCTGACCGCTGTGTCCTTCGTGCTGTGCGCCGCCGTGCTGGCATGGGACGGCAGGCTGGTTCTCGGCCACGCGCCGAGCAATTGGGCTGAGGATCTGAGCCTCGTCATCGTCATCGCCTCCATGACCGGTATCGGCGCATTGTCGCTGGCGCTCAACCAGGGGCGGCTCGCGCGCCACCATCAGCGCGAAGCGTACACCGATGCCTTGACCGGCCTTCTCAACCGCCGCGCCCTGTTCGACCTGCACGGCAAGATACCGGTCGGCGCCTTCACGGCTGTCGTGGTTTTCGACCTCGACGGCTTCAAGGCGATCAACGACCAGTTCGGTCACGCCGCGGGAGACGAAGTGTTGAAGGTCTTTGCCGAAGTGCTCTCCGCCGACCTGCGCCCGAGCGACTCCGTTGCCCGCATGGGTGGCGAGGAATTCGCCATGGTCTTGAGGCGCACCTTGCCCGAGTCGGCCGAGGCGACGGCCGAACGCGTCCGGGCCGCGTTCGCCGCGCGCACGGTCGAGACCGAGACCGGACCGCTGCGCTGCACGGTCAGCGCCGGCTTCGCATTTGGCAGCACGGATGGCATGAGCTTCGACAAAGTGCTCAGCGCCGCCGACAAGGCGCTCTATGCCGCCAAGCGCGGCGGCCGCAACCGCGTCCTGGATTTTCGCCGCGCCGGTTGAGTTTTACCGCCGCGTGCAAACTCTCAATGATGTGAGATCACTTCGTTGAAGGCGTCGAGATCGACATAGAAAACCTTGGTGATCTCATCCAGGAGATGATCTTCGTCATAGCCTTGCGACATCAGGATGTTGATCGCGGTCATGATGTCGACGCGCTCGGTGAGGCGCCGCTTTTGGTAGTCCTCGACAAAACGTTCCATCGCCGTCCCCTGGCAAAATTCTTTTTGGACGCATTGACCGACAATCACTGCGGAGAAAGCTAGGTGGATTGGCTTGCGTGGAACTTGCGGGCGGAGTCCGCGCCTTCCCCCTCATTCGCGACTGATACGGAAAGCGGCCGACTCACCAAGGCCAAGAAAAGACTAGCATGCGGTATTCAACGCGCCAGAGCTGGGGCTGGCCGGCGGAGAGAAATACTGGGGTTGCTGCCGCCTCGCGATGTCGACCGAAGTCGAGCAAACGATTCTAGACTGTCAGAAACTTCCGCACATCCGCCCGGTCGAGGTCTTCCGCGGGACCGGTATGCACGGTCTGGCCCCGATCCATGATGTTGACCTCGTCGGCAAGTTCCCGGCAGAAGTCGAGATATTGCTCGACCAGAAGCACGGCAATCCCCGCCTGGTCGCGCAGATACCGGATGGCGCGGCCGATATCCTTGATGATCGAAGGCTGGATGCCTTCGGTCGGCTCGTCGAGCACCAGGAGCTTGGGCCGCATCACCAGCGCGCGCCCGATGGCGAGCTGCTGCTGCTGGCCGCCGGACAGGTCGCCGCCGCGCCGCGACAGCATCTGCTTCAGCACCGGAAACAGCTCGAAGACATAGGCCGGAATGTTGCGGTCGGCGCGCGGCAGCGGCGCGAAGCCGGACTCCAGATTTTCGCGCACCGTCAGCAGCGGAAAGACTTCCCTGCCCTGCGGCACGAATGCAATGCCCGACCGGGCGCGGTCATACGCCGCGCTCCGGTCGAGCGCCTTCCCCTCGAAGGCAACGCTTCCGCTCGTCAGCCGGTGATGGCCGACGATCGATCTCATCAAACTGGTCTTGCCGACGCCGTTGCGGCCGAGCACGCAGGTGATCTTGCCGGCGCCGGCTTTCAGCGAAACGCCGCGCAGCGCTTGGGCGGCGCCGTAATGCAGCGTGGCATTGGAGACCTCGAGCATGATCAGCCCCTTCTCCAGCGCTTCAGGAGAGCGAAATCGAAACGGTGGAAGGGAACCCGCCAGACCATGCTCACCGCCCCAGATAGACTTCGACGACGCGCTCGTCGGACGAAACGAAATCGAGCGTGCCTTCCGACAGCACCGAGCCCTCGTGCAGGCAGGTGACCTTGACGCCGAGCTCGTGCACGAAATGCATGTCGTGCTCGACGACGATCACCGAATGGTCGCGGGCAATGTCCTTGAGCAGCCGCGCGGTCTCCTCGGTCTCGGCATCGGTCATGCCGGCGACCGGCTCATCGACGAGCAAAAGCTTTGGGTCCTGCGCCAGGAGCATGCCGATCTCCAGCCATTGCTTCTGGCCATGGCTGAGGTTGGCGGCGAGCTCGCCGCGCTTGTCGCCGAGACGGATGATGCCAAGGATATCGTCGATGCGCCGCGTCTCGGCCGCCGAACGGCGATGGAACAGCGCGGGGAAGATCGAGCGCGGCCCTTTTAGCGCCAGCATGAGATTGTCCTCGACGCTGTGGCTCTCGAAGACCGTCGGCTTCTGGAACTTGCGCCCGATGCCCATCATGGCGATCTCGGCCTCGTCGTGCCGGGTGAGATCGACCTCGCCGTCGAAGAACACTTCGCCCTCGTCCGGCCGCGTCTTGCCGGTGACGATATCCATCATCGTCGTCTTGCCGGCGCCGTTCGGTCCGATGATGGCGCGCATCTCGCCCTTGTCGAGCACCAGCGACAGCTTGTTGATGGCGCGAAAGCCATCGAAGGAAACCGAGACGCCGTCGAGATAAAGGATGGTGTTGGACTTGCTCATGATCGTTCACTCCGCCGGCTGCGGCTCGGCGCCGCTGGCAGACAAGGCGCCGGGCATCGTCGCCGCCGAGCGCACGATCTTCGGCTCCGGCGCCTGCGGATCGGCACCGGCCTCCGCCGCAAGCGAGGCCGCGCGCAGCGCCTTCGCCCTGCCGCGCCAACCGTCCCACATGCCGACGATGCCCTTGGGCAAAAGCAGGGTGACGGCGACGAACAGGCCGCCCAGCGCGAACAGCCAGAATTCCGGCAGCACGCCCGTGAACCAGGATTTGCCGGCGTTGACGAGGAGCGCGCCGAGGATCGGGCCGATAATGGTGCCGCGCCCGCCGACAGCGGTCCAGATCACCACTTCGATCGAGTTGGACGGCTCGAATTCGCCGGGATTGATGATGCCGACCTGCGGCACGTAAAGCGCGCCGGCGATGCCGGCCATGATAGCCGAGACCGTGAAGGCGAACAGCTTGACGTTCTCGGCCCGCCAGCCGAGGAAACGGGTGCGGCTTTCGGCGTCGCGCACAGCCATCAGGAGCTTGCCGTATTTGGAGCGCACGATCGCAGCGGTAACGAAGACGGCGAGCGCCAGCGTCACGGCGCTGGCCGCAAACAGGGCCGAGCGCGTGGCGTCGGCCTGCACGCTGAAGCCGAGTATATCCTTGAAATCGGTCAGGCCGTTGTTGCCGCCGAAGCCCATGTCGTTGCGGAAGAAGGCGAGCAGCAGCGCATAGGTCATCGCCTGGGTGATGATCGAAAGATAGACGCCGGTGACGCGGCTGCGGAAGGCGAACCAGCCGAAGACGAAGGCGAGCAGGCCGGGCACGGCCAGCACCATGAGCGCCGCGAACCAGAAATGATCGAAGCCATACCAGAACCAGGGCAGCTGCTTGTAGTTCAGGAACACCATGAAGTCCGGCAGGATCGGATTGCCGTAGACGCCGCGCGAGCCGATCTGGCGCATCAGATACATGCCCATCGCATAGCCGCCGAGCGCGAAAAAGGCGCCGTGGCCGAGCGAGAGGATGCCGCAATAGCCCCAGACCATGTCGAGCGCGAGCGCCAGCAACGCGTAGCAGAGATATTTGCCAACCAATGCCACGATGTAAGGCGGGATGTGGAAGGCGCTTTGCGGCGAGACCGCCAGGTTGAGCAGGGGCACGATGATCGCGGCGGCCAGCAGGACGAAGATGGCAATGCCGATACGGCGATCGGCGGAAAGGAAGCGCTGCGCGATCATGCTTCCACCGCCCTGCCCTTCAGCGCGAACAGGCCGCGCGGGCGCTTCTGGATGAACAGGATGATCAGCACCAGGACGACGATCTTGCCGAGCACCGCGCCGGCATAGGGCTCGAGGAACTTGTTGACGATGCCGAGCGAGAAGGCGCCGACCAGCGTCCCCCACAGATTGCCGACGCCGCCGAAGACCACGACCATGAAACTGTCGATGATGTAGCCGCGGCCGAGATTGGGCGAGACATTGTCGATCTGGCTGAGCGCCACGCCCGCGATCCCGGCGATGCCCGAGCCCAACGCAAAGGTCAGCGCGTCGACCCATGGCGTCCTGATGCCCATCGAGGCAGCCATGCGCCGGTTGGCGGTGACGGCGCGCATCTGCAGCCCCCAGGCCGTGCGCTTCATGACGTAGAGCAGCACACCGAACACGGCGAGCGCGAACACCAGGATCCACAGCCGGTTCCAGGTGATGGCCAGCTGGCCGACATCGAACGAACCCGACATCCAGGACGGATTGCCGACCTCCTGGTTGGTCGGCCCGAAGATGGTGCGCACCGCCTGCTGCAGGACCAGCGAGACGCCCCAGGTGGCCAGAAGCGTCTCCAGCGGCCGCCCATAGAGGAAGCGGATGATGCCGCGTTCGATTGCAAGGCCGACCAGCCCCGCGACAAGGAAGGCGAGCGGCAGCGCGATTACCAGCGACCAGTCGAACAGGCCCGGAAACGAGGTGCGGATGACTTGCTGGACGACGAAGGTGGTGTAGGCGCCGAGCATCACCATCTCGCCATGCGCCATGTTGATGACGCCCATGACGCCGAAGGTGATGGCAAGCCCGATCGCCGCAAGCAGCAGCACCGATCCCAGCGAAATGCCGTACCAGATGTTCTGGCCGGCATCCCACACGGCCAGCGTCGCGTTGATCTTGCCGATCGCGGCGGTTGCCGCCTCCTTAACCGCGCCCCGGGCGTTCGCCTCAACTGAGGTGAGCAGCGAGAGCGCGTCGCGGTCGCCGCGGGCGGCGACGACCGAGATCGCCGCGAGCTTATCGGCTTCGGGCTTGTCGGAAACCAGAACCGACGCCGCGCGCGCCTGCTCGAACAGGGCCTTGACGCTGGGATCGATCTCGGCGGCGATTGCGGCATCCAGCGGCTCGATGTTCGCCGCGTCGGGCGTCTTGAACATCGTCATTGCCGCCGCAAGACGCACGCTCGCGTCCCTGGCGCGCAAGGTCAGCGTGCCCAGCGCGTCGCGGATGACACGACGCAGCCCGTTATTGACCTTGATCTTGGTGAGGTCGGCCTTGGCCGCTTCGGCGGCGTTCTCGCCGCTCAGCGGATCGAGCAGCTCGATGCTGTTGCCGCTCTCCTTGCCGACAAAAACCTGGGAATCGGCCTTGCGGATATAGAGATTGCCGTCGGTCAGCGCCGAAAGCGGCCGCTCGACGGCGGGATCGCCGCTCGCGGCAAGCTCGCGCACGACGGCCTCGGTAGCCGAGAAGCCGGTTGCAGTCGCGAATTTGCCGATCGATGCGCGAAGGTCGGCCTCAGCCGCTTTCGACGGCGTCAGTCCAGCCATCGTCAGCAGCAACATCAGACCGATTGCGCGCAGCAGCAGCATTGTCGTCTTCAAGCAGCTTTCTCAAGCAATTCCAGGA
This sequence comes from Mesorhizobium sp. B2-7-2, assembly GCF_006440775.1. GTDB lineage: Bacteria > Pseudomonadota > Alphaproteobacteria > Rhizobiales > Rhizobiaceae > Mesorhizobium. Next base: position 540,251 of record NZ_VFTZ01000001.1, read on the forward strand.
AAAGTGTGAAGCGGTTTTCCGTCCGGAATTGCGCAAAACTATGTTTCGGGGATCTTGCCCGGGCGGGTCAGGAACCTGCCCGGGCTGCGGTCTCGGATCGCGGGGCCACTCCGCGATCCGACAGACCTGGGATCACGGACCGGGATCAGTTGGTGCCCTTGCCGCCGCACTTTCCGGTGGCGACGTTGAAGTTGCCGCAGGACAGAGGCGCGCGCCAATCCGAGATCAGGTCCTTGGAATCCGGCAGGTAGTCGGACCATTCGTCGCCCATGACGAGGCCGGGCGTTTGCGAGACGGCCTCGAATTGGCCGTCGGCCTGGATCTCGCCGATCAGCACCGGCTTGGTGATGTGGTGGTTGGGCATCATCGTCGAATAGCCGCCGGTCAGGTTCGGCACCGAAACGCCGACCATGGCGTCGATGACCTTGTCCGGATCGGTGGTGCCGGCCTTCTCGACCGCCTTCACCCACATGTTGAAGCCGATATAGTGGGCTTCCATCGGGTCGTTGGTGGTGCGCTTGTCGTTCTTGATGAACTTGTGCCAGTCGTCGATGAACTTCTTGTTCGCCGGCGTGTCGATGCTTTCGAAGTAGTTCCAGGCGGCGAGATGGCCGACCAGCGGCCCAGTGTCGAGACCGGCCAATTCTTCCTCGCCGACCGAGAAGGCCATGACCGGAATGTCCTCGGCCTTGACGCCCTGGTTGCCGAGCTCTTTGTAGAACGGCACGTTGGCGTCGCCGTTGACGGTCGACACCACGGCCGTCTTCTTGCCGGCCGAGCCGAATTTCTTGATCGCCGAGACCTCGGTCTGCCAGTCGGAGAAGCCGAACGGCGTGTAGTTGACCATGATGTCCTCGGCCGGCACGCCCTTCGACTTGAGATAGGCTTCGAGGATCTTGTTGGTGGTGCGCGGGTAGACATAGTCGGTGCCTTCAAGCACCCAGCGCTTCACCGAGCCGCCATCGGCGCTCATCAGGTAGTCGACGGCCGGAATGGCCTGCTGGTTCGGCGCCGCACCGGTGTAGAAGACGTTGCGCTCGCTCTCCTCGCCCTCATACTGGACGGGATAGAACAGGATATTGTCGAGTTCCGAAAACACCGGCAGCACCGATTTGCGCGACACCGAGGTCCAGCAGCCGAACACGGCCGCGACCTTGTCCTTGGAAATCAGCTCGCGCGCCTTTTCGGCGAAGAGCGGCCAGTTGGACGCCGGGTCGACGACCACGGCCTCCAGTTTCTTGCCGAGCAGGCCGCCCTTGGCGTTTTGCTCGTCTATCAGCATCAGCATGACGTCTTTCAGCGTCGTCTCCGAAATCGCCATGGTCCCCGACAGCGAATGGAGGATACCGACCTTGATCGTGTCTTCAGCCGCCTTGGCGGAAGCTGAAGCCAGCAAACCGGCCGCGACGACGCCGGCGGACAGGATTTTTGTTATTTTCGCGAAGTTACCCCTCATATGACACACTCCCAAGCTGGTTGTTTTGCATCGCAATATTAGCAGTGCAAGCGACGTGCCAGATAGGAATGCGCTGAACTGATTTTCGCGATAACGCAGTGATTACAGTTGGTTATCTGATGGCCGCGCAACTGCCGCCTCTACTGCAAGGCGGCAGGATTGAGAAAAGTTTACGCACCGCTGCCTAGATTTTGCCCAAATGTTAGAAATGCCTATGATTTCACCACATGGGCAAGGATAGCTTCGTCGGCCCTGTTGCGGGTTCATGGCGAAATGGGGCAAGGTCGCCGTGCAAATGAGCGACGTCATGGCCCTGCGAACAATCCTGGCTTTCCTGCTTCTTATGTCCGCCGCCGGCGGCGCCCGCGCCGATTTCGCCGACGGCAAGCTCCCCGATGGCGTCTATCACTGCGAGGTCTACCTGCTCGGCCTGTTCCTCAACCTCGGCGACATCACCATCAAGGGCAGCCTCTACAGCGGCCCGGTGACCTTCGGCGCCGCGCCGCCGCCTTACAATTACCAGATGAATCCCAATGGCGAGATCACCTGGCTCGGTCCGCTCGGCGGCTACACCAGCGGCGGCAATTCGATCTCGATGACCCAGGCGACCTTGGATGACCCGAGCGGTCCTTCGTTCGACATCATAATGAAACAGCAGGACGGCGCCTTCACAGCCTCGACCTGCACCAAAAGGTAGCCCTAAAATCTAGCTCTCAGCTGCGACTTCGAGCGCCAGCCGGGTCATGTCGGTGAAAAGCGCCTGGCGTTCCGAATCGTCGGTCAGCTCGCCGGTGGCGACATGATCGACGACGGTCAGCAGCGACAGCGCTCGAACGCCGAACTGTGTCGCAATGCGATAGAGCGCGCTGGTTTCCATATCGACGGCCAACGCCCGCAGCGCCATCGGCTCGTCAAACCGAGCGCGGCCATCGGGATGGTGGAAGACGTCGCTGCAGATCGTCAGTCCGGCGCTGCAGGCGATACCGAGATCGGCGGCGCATTGCAGCGCCCGCGCATGCAGCGCCGGGTCCGGTCCCGCCGGCTGGTAAAGCCCGAACACCTGCCCGCTGATTGCACTCTCGGCCCGCACCTCGCTGGAGATGACGACGCCGCGCAAAGGCACCTCTTCCGACAAGCCGCCGCATGTGCCGGTGCGGATCAGCGTTTTGACGCCGTAATAATCCATCAACTCAAAGGCATAAATCAGGAAAGATGGCGCCCCTATCCCGGTCGCCTGGATGCTGACCGGCTTGCCGCGAAACCGGCCGGTGAATCCCAGCGCGCCCCTTCGGCGGTTGACGCAACGCGGCGCCTCGAGAAAGGTTTCCGCCATCCATCGGGCGCGCTCGGGATCGCCCGGCAAGAGCGCCGTTTCGGCATAGTCCCCCCTCTCCGCCTCGATATGCGGCGTCACGCGCTATCACCCCTGATAGACCCATCCGGCGACCATCATGGCAGGACTGCCGCAATGCGCAAGCTCTGGCTTATTTAGGGCAATCCAGGGAAGCGCTGAACGCCCTAGGATTCCAGCACGTCCTTGACGATCGTCGCCAGTTGCTTGAGCGAGAACGGTTTCGGCAGGAAGCCGAAATGCGCCTCGGCCGGCAGGTTCTTCGCAAACGCGTCCTCGGCATAGCCCGAAACGAACACGAACTTGATGTCAGGCTGGCGTTTGCGCAGCTCGACGAGCAATGTCGGCCCGTCCATCTCCGGCATCACCACGTCGGACACCACGATATCGACCTTGCCGCCGAGCGCCTCGAACACTTCAAGCGCCTCGACGCCGGACGACGCCTCGTGCACGGTATAGCCGCGCGAGGTCAGCGCCCGCACGCCGCCCATGCGCACGGCGTCTTCGTCCTCGACTAGAAGCACCGTGGCCGAGCCGGAAAGATCTTTCGCGGTGTCGGCGGTCTTGGCCGGAGCAGTCGCCGCTGTCGACGGCGCCTCGCCAGGCTCGGCCTGCTTCTTCACCTCGGCGATGTGGCGCGGCAGGAAGATACGGAACACCGTGCCCTTGCCGACTTCGGAATCGCAGAAGATGAAGCCGCCGGTCTGCTTGATGATGCCGTAGACCATCGACAGGCCGAGGCCGGTGCCCTTGCCCACTTCTTTGGTCGTGAAGAACGGCTCGAAGATCTTCTTCAGCACGTCGGGCTCAATGCCGCTGCCGGTGTCCTCGACGTCGACGAGCACGTAGTCGGCCGGCGTCAATTCGCGGTAGGCGAAGGATTTGCACTCGTCGGCGGGGACGTTGCGGGTGCGCACGGTGAGATCGCCGCCGCTCGGCATGGCGTCGCGCGCATTGACGGCGAGATTGACCACCACCTGCTCGAACTGGCCTATATCGACCTTGACCGGCCACAGGTCGCGGCCGTGGTCGATCTTCAGCTTGATGTCGTTGCCGACGAGGCGTGCGAGCAGCATCCTGAGATCGGCAAGAACATCGGTCAGGTTGAGCACTTCCGGCCGCAGCGTCTGCTTGCGCGAGAAGGCGAGCAATTGCCGCACCAGCGAGGCCGCCCGGTTGGCGTTCTGCTTGATGTTCATGATGTCGGGGAAGGATGGGTCCGACGGCCGGTGGTTGGTCAAGAGAAGGTCGGACGCCATGATGATGGCGGTCAGCACGTTGTTGAAGTCGTGCGCGATGCCGCCGGCGAGCTGGCCGACCGCCTGCATCTTCTGGCTCTGCGCCATCTGGCCCTCGAGCGCCTTTTGCTCGGTGGTCTCTACCGCATAGACGATCGCCGCCTCCTCGGCGCCTTCGCTGCCCGCGCTGTCGGCGACGGCATTGACGTAGAAGCGGATGTGGCGCTCCTCATTGCCGGGCAGGACGGAATCGATCGGCTCGATATTGGCCTGCCGCTGCCGCGCCTTCTCGAAGGCGGCGGCGAATGCCGGCCGATCGCGCTCGTGGACGATGGTCTCGAACCGCACCCGCCGGTCGACGGCGTCGCGGTCGACCACGGACGAAAACAGCTGCAGGAACGGCGCGTTGGTGCGCAGGATGCGTCCGCTCGCATCGACGCCGGCAATGGCCATCGGCGTCGAGTTGAAGAAGCGGGTGAAGCGAACCTCGGAGGCCCGCAGCTCCGCGGAAGCGTCCTCGCCCTGGGTGCGGTTGAGCACGATCGTGCGGGTCGGGCCGTTCACGCCTTCGCGGCTTGCCGAAACCCGGTGCATGAAGCGCACCGGCAGCGCCTGGCCGCTCATCGTGGTGAGATCGAGATCGATGACGGCGTTGCGGGTGGTACCGGGGTCGGCCTTGACCGAGCGGACCAGCGCCATGCCGTCGCCGGCGATGATTTCCGGCAGCGTGATGGCGCCCGGCGTGAAGGAGGCAAGGTCGATGCCCAGCCACTCGGCGAGCGTGGCGTTGATATAGGTGACGCGGCCTTCCTGGTCGGCAGAGAAGAATCCGGCCGGCGCATGGTCTAGATGGTCGATGGCTTTCTGCAGGTCGAGGAAGAAACGCTCCTGCTCCGCCCGTTCCTGCGAAATGTCGGCGAGCTGCCAGGCCAACATCGGCAATCTTTGCCCGGGCATGCTGAAGGCGCGGGCGCGGGCGCGGTACCAGCGCGCGCCCGGCTCGGCGCCCGGCTTGATCGACTGCGCCAGCCGGAACTCGCCGTCGCCAGCCTGGCCGTCGCGCAGGCCCGACGCCAGCCGGTAGATCGTCATCGAGGCCTCGGGAACATCCGACAACAGCCCTTCGACGGTCTTGAGATCGGCGGCCGAGGCAGCGCCCGTCATGTCGGCATAGGCGCGGTTGGCGTAGACGACGCGGCCCTTGGTGTCGGTGACCAGCAGGCCCTGCGACATGGAATCGACGAAGGCTTTAGACAATTCGTCGCCGGTCGAACGCGGTGCGATCTGCACGAAGCCGATCGCGGTCGCGAACAGGAAGCCGACGCCGATCATGGCGAGCACGCCGAGCATGCCGAGCAGGAAAGGATCGCCGAGGCGCTCGCGGAAAAGTCCGAAGACGATCGCGGCGCCGGTCAAGACGACGATGAAGACGATGAGCCTGGTGACGGCGCCCGGACGCGTGTTCTGGTCGACGATCGGTACCGGATAGAAATCGCCGCGCGCTTCCTTGGCCATGGTCCCCCTGCTCGTGATTCCGGTGTCCGACGGGCACGGACGGCCGGTTGAATCACATTCTCCTGTAGCGGAAAAGGCCTCGGCGGCAAATGTCCGATAAAATCAACGATTCATGTTTCAAACTGTTCACGATGGGTGATGTGAACTTGCGGTCGCTGGTCCCAACGGTCTAGTGTCCCCTGACTTCAAAGATGGCGATTGGGGTGCACTGATGCAGTGGCTGGATAATGTAGCGGGCCCGGGTTATGTCGCTGCAATCCTGTGGACGGTAGCGGCTCTCATCATGCTGGTTGTCGTCCTGCTCGCCATCAAGGTGGTCCGCAACCTGACGTTCGGCACCTTCGTCGCCGGCGGCAGGAACCGCAAGACGCGGCTTGCCGTGATGGATGCCACCGCTGTCGACAGCCATCGCCGGCTTGTCCTGGTGCGCCGCGACGACATCGAGCATCTGATCCTGATCGGCGGGCCGACCGATGTCGTGGTCGAGCGCGACATCAGGCTGGCGGCGCTGCGCCGCCCGGCATTGACGGGCGACGCCAGTCAGCAGCAGGCAGGAGTTGCGCAACGCCCGCGCGCGCCGCAACCGGCGCCCGCACCCGCCCCTGCCGCCGCTAGGCCGGCGCCGCCGCCTGCCGCCCAGCCAGCTGCCGTCGCACGTCCGCGCGCGCCGGCGCCCGCACCCGCACCCAAGCCGGCGGCGCCGAGCCAGCCGACGGCGAAGGTTATGCCGCTGCCGGGCTACGGAACGACGAACGGCAGCACCCGATATGCGCCGCCGCCCCCAAACGATTCCATCGACGACACGCTGATGCACGAGCTCGAGACTTCTCTCGACGAGACGCATTCCCAGCCGGCACCCAGCAAGCCCGCGGCCAAGCCTTCGCTCGATGACGAGATGACCAAGCTGCTTGGCGAGTTGGGCAGCCACAAGCGCTGACCTAACGGCACTGCACAGGGATTTTGACCAGTCGGCTCTGGTAGCGTTGGAAGGTGGCATGCGTTGGAGATTGGCCGAAACGCCCATCGCGATCGTCATTCTAGGGCGGAGCAGGAGCGAAGCTCCGT
>NZ_VFTZ01000010.1 GCF_006440775.1 Mesorhizobium sp. B2-7-2
GGTGGCGGTGGCCGCCGCAGCAGCGCGGAGCGTCGGGGCCGAGGCCGCGGTCACGACGCTGCCATCGGTGCCGAGACGGTTGGCGTCGAGGATACCCTTCGACACGGTTGCCGCGGTGCCGGCTTCATACAGCTTGATGCTTTCCACGTTGACGTCGATCGTGGAGATCGAAACCGCGCCAGTGGAGCTGCGGTTGAAAGCCGAAACGATCTTGACGTCGGCTGCGGTCGTGGCGGTGGCGCCGCTGTTGACCGACAGCATGTTGGTGCCCGAGAAGGTGGCGCCGTCGGCATAGGCCTTCAACTGATTCTGAAGAGCGGCGATTTCGACCTGGGTCTTTTCCTTCGAAGCATCCGTCTGGCCGAAGGAAGCGGTCAGCTTCTGCTGGATCTGGTTGATGGTCGTGATCGCGCTGTCCATGCCGGTGTAGGCGGTGTCGACCTTCGAGGCGCCGAGGCCGAGCGCGTCCGAGACGGTGGACATGGCCTGGTTGTCGGAGCGCATCGTGGTGGCGATCGACCAGTAAGCGGCGTTGTCGGAAGCCTGCGAGACGCGATAACCCGTCGAGATGCGGGCCTGGGTGGTGTCGAGGTTCTTCTGGGTGGCGTTCAAGCTCTGCAGCGCGGTCAGCGCCGAGGCATTGGTCATGATACTGGCCATGGTACTCGTACCTTATTTTTACACGGATTTTTTTGACATACCGGTATGTCCGGTATGACGGTGCGGCATCATGCCAATGACCGCTCGATTGGGTCACCCGCCATCTGCAGGCGACTATGGCGGCAAGTTGCTACCAAAGACCTAAATCGGACGGTTAATCGAAAATAATGTTGGAAGATTTGCGCGCAGTTTGCTCAAGCCGTCGAGGCTTGGCGCGGCACACTTGCGTGGCCCGGCGGGGCGATCAGGTGAAGGATCGCACCAGGCTGCCGACCAGAAGGTTCCAGCCGTCTATCAGCACGAAGAACAGGATCTTGAACGGCAGCGATACCACCGTCGGCGGCAGCATCATCATGCCCATGGCCATGGTGACGGTGGCGACGATCAGGTCGATGACGAGGAAGGGCAGGACGATGAGGAAGCCGATCTCGAAGCCGCGGCGGATCTCCGAGATCATGAAGGCCGGCACCAGGATGCGCAGGTCGACGGTCTCGCGCGAAACGGTCTGGCCGCGCTCCCGGGCAAGGTCGGCGAAGAGGTCGAAATCCTTGTCGCGCACATTGTGCAGCATGAAGTCGCGGAACGGACCGGAAATCTTCTCGAATGCCTCGCCCTGCGTGATCTGGTTGTCCATCAGCGGCTTGACGCCAGTGTTCCAGGCCTGGTCGAAGGTCGGCGCCATGACATAGAAGGTCATGAACAGCGACAGCGAGATCAGGATCAGGTTGGCCGGCGTCGATTGCAGGCCGATGCCGGCGCGCAGGATCGAGAAGGCGATGACGAAGCGGGTGAAGCTCGTCACCATGATCAAAAGGCCCGGCGCCACCGAAAGCACGGTGAGCAGGCCGAACATCTGGATCAGATAGCCGACGGTCGTGCCGTCGGCCTTGCCGATGCCGCCGAGATCGAGCTGCTGGGCCGCGGCGACGGACGTGGTGACGACGATGAGCGCCGTGGCTATGAGGAACTTTCTCATTCGAGCAGCATCGTCCTAACGAGAACCTGTTTGGCGTGGCCGCCGCTGCGCAGCGCCGCGCGCTCCTCGAGATCGGCCTTGAGATGCTGGTAGCCGCTGGCGCCTTCGATCTGATGCAGCTTGAGCGTGCGCACATAGGCGAGCAGGTCCTGGTGGATCTGCTCGGTCACTTCCTGCGACTGCGGAGCATCGTAGAGCAGCGATGCCTCCAGCCGGATCCAGACTTCCGACGGCGAGGCGAGATTGGTGGTGATCGGCGCCAGCTGAACCAGCGCCGGTCCGGCGCCCGCCTTGCCGCCTTCGGCGGGTTTTTCCGCGGCGCCGGCGTTTTCCGGCGCCGCGGGCACCGCTGCCGGCGTTTCGCCCTGCTTGAGATAGCCGCCGGCAAGCCAACCCATGCCGACCGCCGCGCCGGTCATGGCCAACAGCATGGCGAGCTGGATCGCCAGGGAAGGTCCCTTTTTCGGCTGGACTTGCTCGACATTTGCCACGGCAGCGCTCTCTCGGCCCTAGAAGGGAAGAACCTGGTCGAGGATCTGCTGGCCATAGGCCGGCTGCTGGACCTCGCTCACACGGCCACGGCCGCCATAGGAAATGCGCGCCTCGGCGATGCGCTCGTAGGGGATGGTGTTTTCCGCGCCGATGTCGGACGGACGAACCATGCCGGCGATGGTCAGCACCCGAAGCTCGTAATTGACGCGGACCTCCTGCGAGCCCCTGATCATCAGATTGCCGTTGGGCAGCACCTCGGTGACGACGGCGGCGACATTGAGCTCAAGGTTTTCCGAGCGTTTGATCTCGCCGTCGGCATTGGTCTCGGTGCTGGAGCTCAGGCCGGCGTCGCCCTTGCCGCTGGTGCTTGCCTTTTCCCATCCGAGATTGACGTCGTAGCCAAGCTTGCGCGCGGCGGTGCGGCTGCGGTCGTTCTGGTTCTTGAAATTGGCCTTGTCGTTGAGCTTGATGTTGACGGTAAGGATGTCGCCGGCGCTCAGCGCGCGCGGATCGGTAAAGAGCCGGCTCTGGCGATCGTCCCACAGCGAGAATTTCTTCGGCCGCGAGGCAGGCGGCTCGGGATAGCTGTAAGGGCCCGGACCGCCTTCACCGATGCCGGAACCGACCGGCGACAAAGCTGGCTCCCTGCCGACCTCCCTGAGATCGGTACCGCAGCCGGCCAGGGTGGCGAGGGCGATCAGGGCCAGCAATTTCAACTTCATGACGGATCAACCCTTCGCGCCGCGCTGGCCATGATGCCGGTGAGCGTCGCCGCCGCCTTCTGGTCCATTTCGTTCAAGATGACGCCGGCCTTGCGCGAATCGAGCTTCATCAGGATGGCCGCCGCGAGCTCGGCGTTGACCATCGCCAGACGCTCGGCGGCGGCATCGGGCTTCATGCCGGCATAGATCTTGACGACGCCGTCCTCGGCACGCGCCAGGAACACCTCGCGGCGCTTCAGCCATTCCTCGTATTCGGCCCGCTTTGCTTCCAGCGCTTTCATGCGCTCGTCGATGCCGGCCTGCAGCTGCTTCAATTCCTCGGCCTGGAGAGCGTAGCGGCGGTCGCGCGCAGCATCCGCGATGTTGGAGCAAAAGCGCTGGATCTCGCTTTCGTCCGGCGCCTTGCCGCCTGCGAGCGCAGCGGGCTGAAGCGGCGCGCTCTCGTGTGTGAGCTGGGCCGGCTGAACCGGCGCCTGACCGCCCGGCAACACCTGCCGCACTTCTTCCGCGTGGGCAGCGGTCCCGCCAAGCAGAGCAACCATTGCCGCGATGGCGCGGAAGCTCAGGTGACGGCGGGGTGTTGGGGAGGAAAGCGCGAACATCGGCGTGCCTATTGGAGAACCAGGTCGGCCTGCAAGGCGCCGGCCGATTTGATGCCTTGCAGGATGGCGATGATGCCGTCGGGCTTCACGCCGAGGCGATTGAGGCCGGAGACCAGCGTTTCGAGGTCGGGACCGTCGAGCACGGCAACGCGCGCGTCGGGCCGGCTCGCCTCGATGGCGGTGAAGGGCTCGACGGCGGTCTGCCCCCTGGAGAAGGGTTCCGGCTGAACCACCTTCGGCGCTTCGGTGATGCGCACGGTGAGGGTGCCGTGGCTGATCGCCACGCGCGAGATCCTGACATTGCTGCCGATGACGATCGTACCCGTGCGCTCGTCGATGACGACCCGGGCAGGGGCGTCGGATTCGACGACGAGATTTTCGATCTCGGCATAGAAACGCGCGGCGGAGACATTCTTCGGCCGCCTGATCTGCACCGTGCGGGCGTCGCGTTCGGCGGCGACCCGCATCCCGAAGCGCTGCGAGGTGTAGTCGTTGATGGCGTCGGCGATGCGGATGGCGGTCGAGAAATCGGGATTGCGCAATTGCAGCGTCAACACGCCCTGGTCATCGAACTCGGCCGGTACCGAGCGCTCGACGATGGCGCCGTTCGGCACGCGGCCGGCGGTCGGCACGCCTTGCGTCAACTGCTCGGCCTGGCCCTGGGCGGTGAAACCGCCGACGATCACGGAGCCCTGCCCGACGGCATAGATCTCGCCGTCGGCCGCCTTCAGCGGCGTCATCACCAGCGTGCCGCCGGCGAGCGAGGTGGCGTCGCCCATCGAGGAGACGTCGATGTCGATGCGGCTGCCCGACTGGACGAAGGGCGGCATGTTGGCGGTGACGATGACGGCGGCCACGTTCTTGGCGCGCGCGCTGCCGCCTTCGGTGGCGATGCCGAGATTCTCCAGCATGGCGCGGATCGACTGTTCGGTGAACGGTGAGTTGCGCAGGCTGTCGCCGGTTCCGGCGAGGCCGATGACCAGGCCATAGCCGACGAGCTGGTTGTCGCGCGCGCTCTGCAGCTGGGCGATGTCCTTGATGCGCGCCGCGACCTGGCCGGGCGGCAGCGTGCTTGGCCCGGTCGAGACCCGGAACATGCGCTGGGTGGTGGCTGGATCGTATTCCGGATCGTCGTAGACACCGCCGTTTTTCTGCGCGAGTTCCCGCTTTGCCTTGGGCGTCAGCCCATCCGCCAATGCCGGCTGCAGGCCGATGGCAGCGCTCAGCAGAAGAACAGAGGCGCGCATCACGAAGCGCCGACCTTGATGGTGCCGTCGGCCATCACCGTGCCGGAGATGATCTTGCCGCTGTCGGTGTTGCGGATCTTGATCTGGTCACCGGCAGCACCTGGCTGCAGCGTGACGCCGGCGGCCGAAATGGTGAGCGCGCCGGCGGTGAAATAGACCTGCACGGAAGCGCCCTGCTCGACCAGCCAGGCGTCGCGGATAGCCCCAACCGGGATGTAGCGGCCGGGCAGCAGCGTGCGCTTGGCGACCTTGCCCTGAAGTTCCTCGGAGCGCGTCGCCATGCCGTCCGGCTTGTGCTTGCCGGGGATGAGCGTCACCTGCTTGAGCGAGGCGGGCTCGATGGTCTCGCCGGGATAGATGACCCGGTTGGGGATCAGCACGGCCTCGCCGACGGCCTGGCCGGCGGCGATCTGGGTCGCCGACTGGCCGGTCGTTTCCTGCGCCAAGGCCGGCGTGCCGGCGGCCGCCAGGGCGGTGGCCAGCACGGCGCGACGGAGTGCGGAGGAGATCGGCCAGGCCATCATCCGTTACCTGATGTTCTTGGAGACCACCGAGGCCATGTCGTCGGCGGCCTGGATGACCTTGGAATTCATCTCGTAGGCGCGCTGCGCCGAAATCAGCTCGGTGATTTCCTTGACCGGATCGACGTTGGAGGATTCGAGGTAACCCTGCTGGATCGTGGCGAAGCCGGGATCGCCGGGGACGCCCACATTGGCCGGGCCTGAGGCGGCCGTTTCCTGGAAGAGGTTGTCGCCGAGCGGCGCGAGGCCCGCCTCGTTGGCGAAGTTGGCGATTTGAAGCTGGCCGAGCAGCTGGAGGTCGGTCTGGCCGTCGATGCGAGCAAAGACCTGGCCGGTCTTGTTGACGATCACCTCGACCGCGTCGGTCGGCACGGTGATGGCCGGAACGACATTGGCGCCGTCCACCGTCACGAGCTGTCCGGTGGCATTGGTGTTGAAGGCGCCGGCGCGGCTGTAGAGCGTGGCGCCATCGGCGCCCTCGATCTGGAACCAGCCCCTGCCGGTCAACGCCAGGTCGAAGCTGTTGCCGGTGCTGGTCAGCTCGCCTTGCGTGTGGACGTTGCGCACCGCCGTCGTCTTGACGCCAAGACCGATCGAGACGCCTTCCGGCACCAGCGAGGTGTTGGAGCGGTTGGGCACCCCTTGGGTGCGGTCGACCTGGTAGAGCAGGTCGGAGAATTCGGCCCGCGCCCGCTTGTAGCCGGTGGTGTTGATGTTGGCGATGTTATTGGCGATGACTTCCAAATTGGTCTGCTGGGCATTCATGCCGGTGGCGGCGATGGCAAGGGCTTTCATGACGCTAGATACTCATGCGGCTGATTTCGAGATAGGCCGAGACGACCTTGTCGCGGATCGCGATGGTGGTCTGCAGCGCCTGCTGGGCGCTCAGCACCGCATCGACAACCTGGCGCGTATCGGCGTCGCCCTTCAGGGCCTGTATCGACATCTGCTCGGCGCCCTGCAGCGTGTTGACGGTCTTCGTCGCCGCTTGGCTGAGCACCTCGGCGAAGCTGCTGCCGACGCTTTCGCCGGCCTGCGTGCCGACGCCGCCCTGCAGCAGGTTCGGTGACGCCTGCCCCGCCCCGTCAACCGCCGTCTTGAATTGTATTGCCCCGATACCGCCGATCATTACTGGTTCCTCATCAGGTCGATGGTCATGGAAATCAGATCGCGAGCCTGCTTGATGACCTGCAGGTTGGCTTCATAGGAGCGGTTCGCCTCGCTCATGTCGGCCATTTCGACCAACGTGTTGACGTTGGGCATCTTGACGTACCCTTTGGCGTCGGCGGCTTCGTTGCCGGGCTGGAATTCGATCGGGAAGTCCGAAGGATCGCGGGAGATCGCGTTGACTTCCACCAGCGAGCCGCCGGTTGCGCGATCGACCTCGGACTGGAAGGTGATGGTCTTGCGGCGATAGGGATCGGCGCCGGGCGTGCTGCCGGTCGACTGGGCGTTGGCAAGGTTTTCCGAGACCACGCGCAGCCGCTCGGACTGGGCGCCAAGGCCGGAAGCCGCGACTTTGAGGGCTGCAGTGAGGGCGTCCATGATCAGCTCTTCACCACCATGGTCATCATCGAGTGGAAGGCCTTGACGATCGCAGTGTTGAGCTCGAAGGAGCGGCGGACCTCGCCGGCTTTCATCAACTCCTGTTCGAGAACCACGGTGTTCTTCGACGGCATGATCGCGCCGTCAGGGTTCTCGGGCTTGACGTTGAAGCCGGCATTGGCCCTTTCGGCGCCAAGGTGGCCAGTCTGCGTGGCGGCAAGCGTCACCGCGGTCCGGTCGAGGACCTTTTCGAAGGGCTCGACGTCATTGGCGGTGTAGCCGGGCGTGTTGGCATTGGCGATATTGGAGGCAATCGCCGATTGGCGCACGGCCAGCCATTGCGACTGCCGCGTGGCGAGATCGAAAAGATTTACGGGTTCCATGGGAATCTCCCGGGCAAGTACGCGCAAGACTAGGCGGCCAGTCTTGCGTGGACCTTGCGCGGGGTGGGCTTGCGCCCTGGAGCCGGATGATTTCAGGTCTATGGACCTGAAATCTGAATCCGCTTCTGGATCAAGAAATAGAGCACGATGTCGTCCGAAAACCGCTTCACACTTTTCGGCATCATGCTCTAGCGGCTACTTCGAGAGCTGGATCACCTTGTCGGCGCTGGTGACGATCACCCATTTGCCGCCGCGCTGCTCGATCGAGGCGACGCGGCTGGAATCCGGCAGGACGGAGCCGCGCTGCACGATCCACAGACCGGTATCGTCCTCGATCATGGCGCGGCCGTTGGCGACATGCACCATCTTGAATTCCGAAGCGGCGGCCGGGAAGGGCTGGTCGCCGGGCGCCGGCGCGGGGTCGTCCTGCACCGTTCCGGTGGCAAGCAGGTCTATATCGGCATTTGGAATATCCTTGACCGTCAGCGGCCCGCTGCGTTCGGCCACAACGCCGCCGCCCTCGCGTCCGGAATTGCTGCCGCTGCCGCCGAACTTGATGGCCTGAACGCCGAACTGCTCCTGGTTGAAGAAGATGTACCAGGGAAACAAGGCGCAGATCAGGCCGAGCGTGATGCCGAGCGCGGCGATGACGAAATCGCTGCGGCGGTCCGAGCTCTTGTCGGCGAGGCGCGGGAACTGGGCTTTCGGCGGCTCCGGCCACTCGGTGCGGGGAAAAAGCCCGTCGAGCAACGAATCGCGGCTGGCCTGTGCAATGTCGGCGGTTGCCCTCGGCGGATGCGGCCTGTTGGCTCTGCTTAGAAGAGCCGTCGCCTTCTCCGTCCTGGCGCGCGCGGCTTTGTTCCTGGCAATCCTTGCTTCATCGGCAGCGGCTTTCTCCGCCGCCTCGGCCTCGGCAAGCATGTCGCGCAACATGCGCTCGGTGTATTGGAGCTCAGTCTCCTTGATCGCCATTCAGCTTCCCCTTGAGGTGGCGGGCGAGGTCGGCGAACGGATCGGCCGATGCGCGGTCCCTCGGCGATTGCGTGAGCGCCTCGTAAATCAGCGGCACCTGGCGCACCGCGATGTCGAGCTCGGTATCGGCGCCGCTCTGGTAGGCGCCCAGCAGACGGATGTCGCGCGTGTCCTCGAAGCGCGCGATCATCGATTTCAGCCTTGTCACCAGCATGCGCTGCTCCGCGCTCCAGGCCTTGTCGGCGAGGCGTGAGATCGACGACAGCGGATTGACCGGCGGATAACGGCCCTGCTCGGCAAGCGCGCGGTCGAGCACGACGTGGCCATCGAGGATGCCGCGCACCGAATCGGCGACCGGATCGTTATGGTCGTCGCCGTCGACCAGCACGGAGATGATGGCGGTGATCGAACCCTTGCCTTCGGCCCCCGGCCCGGCTCGTTCGAGCAGCTTCGGCAGGTCGGTGAAGACCGAGGCCGGATAGCCGCGCGCGACCGGCGGCTCGCCGGTTCCCGTCGCTACCTCACGCAGCGCATGGGCGAAGCGGGTGATGGAATCCAGCACCAGCAGCACGCGATGGCCCTGGTCGCGGAAATGCTCGGCTACGCACATGGCGGTGTCGGGCGCGCGCCGGCGCATCATGGCGCTTTCATCGCTGGTGGCGACGACGGCGACGGTCTTGGCCATGCTCTGGGCGCCGATCGTATCCTCGAGGAATTCGCGCACCTCGCGGCCGCGCTCGCCGATCAGCGCCACGACCACCGTATCGAAGGCCTCGGCGCCGGCCAGCATCGCAAGCAGCGTCGACTTGCCGACGCCGGAGCCGGCGAAGATGCCGAGCCGCTGGCCGAAGCAGAGCGGCGTGAAGATGTCTATGACCCTGACGCCGGTGAGGAAGCCGGTGCCGACGCGCTGACGCGCCAGGGCGCCGGGCGTCGCGCCATGTGCGACATCGGCGGCATTCGGCCTGATCAGCGGCGGTCCGCCGTCAATAACGCGAGTCAAGGCATCGATGGCGCGCCCGCGCCAGGAAACATGCGGCGCGACCGCGAGCGGGCCGCGGCGAAAGACGGCATCGCCGATGCCGGCGTCGGCGCTGCGTTCGAAAGGCGCGACCACCACCTCGTCGCTGCCGATCTTGACGATCTCGCCGCGGCGTGCGCCGGTCTTGCCGCGCTGCTCGACGATGTCGCCGAGCCTGGCAACCCCGGACAGCCCGCGGACCTTGTAATGCGTCGGCGATATCTCGACGACGCGGCCGCCGCGTGAAAGCAGTGCCTGCGGATCATCGAACCGCCGCCAGACGCGTTCGAGCGCGGCCAGCCTGTCGGCGGTATCCGCCAGGCTGTCGGAAGCGCGCAACAGGGACGAGCCGGTCGTCATGCCGTCACTTCGAGCCGAGCGTCTTGATCGCGTCATCGGTAGAGGAATCGGTCTGCCGCATCAGCGCCGCCGTGTTCTCGAAAGCGCGCTGCACCTGGATCAGCCGGGTCATTTCCAGCACCGGGTTGACGTTCGACTCTTCCAGAAAGCCTTGAGCGATACCGACGTCCGAGCGGTCGGTGACGGGTTCGGGCGTGCGCGCCGGAACGACACCCGAATTGCCGTAGCGGACGAAATTCTCGCCGGGGTCGAAATTGTAGAGGCCGATCGCGCCGACCAGTTGATCGTTCTGCCTGAGCGAGCCGTCGGCGCCCGCCTTGGGGGGGCCGTTGCGCGGATCGAGCTGGATCGGGGCGCCGCCGCCGTCCAGGACGGGGTAGCCTTCGATCGACATCAATTCGCCGTTCTCGTTCATCGAGAAGCGGCCGTCGCGCGTCATCACCGTGCCGGCGGGCGTGTCAATGGCGAACCAGGCGTCGCCCTGGACGGCGAAGTCGAACGGGTTGCCGGTTTCGGTCAGCGCGCCATGCGCGCCGGAAAGATAGGTCTTGCCGGAGGAGGCGAAGGAAACCGACTTCGGCCCGGTGCCCGAAACCACATCCTCGAACTTCACGCCGGTGGCGCGAAAGCCGATGGTCGAGGCGTTGGCGACGTTGTCGGCGATGGTGTCGAGACGGCGCTCGAGCGCGATCTGCGAGGAAAGGGCGACGTAAAGGCTATCCTGCATGATCTTCTCAGAACTTCAACTGCTGCATGGCCATCATCAAATCGGTGGAGATGCCGACACTGGTCGGCTGCGCGAAGAGCACGCTGACGGACGTCACCGCCGTCGAGGTTGGATGGTTGATCTCGTACATGCTGGTGAAGCGGGTCAGGAATTTGGTGAGCTTGTCCGGGTCGGTGAAGTCCTTGATGTCGAGCTTCTGCTCGAAGAGCTGCGCCTGCTTGTCGATATCGGCGGTGGCGAAGGAATCGGGCAGGCCGAGCGCGGTGCGGACCACGCTGGCTAAAGCGGTGTCGGCGAGCACGTCGTACCAGCTGGTGATGTCGGGTGCCTTGCGCTGGAAATAGAGCGCCAGCCGCACGCCTTCATTGGTCTTGCCGGCATCCTCCTCCAGCGTCTGGCGCATGTACATGTCGACGGTCGGCTGCTGCGCCGGGTTGATGGTGGTCGCGTTTTCGCCGTATTGCTCGAAGTTGAAGGCGGTGGCGAGGCCGGCATAGGCCTTGTTGGTCATCTTGTTGGCGACGCTGTCGGGGTCGCGAACGCCGCCGGCAAGGACGCTGCGGATGAGGTCCTTGCTCTGCGTGGCCGGATCGAGCCCATAGGCCGAGAGTGCATAATTGTACAATCGGCTGTTGGCCATCAGATCGTCGATGGATTTCACGTTCGTGACGTTGGCAAGGTAGTATGCGGTCTCCGACGCGATGTAGTCCGCGTTGGGCGGGATCAGGCCAAGCGGCGACTCCGTCGTGTAGATTTTCGGGGTGTCTTTCAGCACCACATCGCGCGACGTCGTCTGATCGCCATATTGGGCAAAGTCGAAAGCCGTGACGAAGTTGGCGTAGCGTTTGTCGGTCAGCTGGTTTGCGGGGCTGCCGGGATCGCTGACGCCGCCTTCGAGCATAGCGCGGATCTGCTGCGGTTTTTCTGTCGTGGCATCCAGTCCGTACGAGGCCATGGCGAAAGTGAGCAGGCGCTTGTCGGCCATGAGGTCGTCGATCGACTTCACCTTGGAGATGTTTGCCGCGTAATAGTCCGCCTCGCTCTTGATGTATTGCGCGCTCGGCTCGACCAGTTTCAATCCGGTTCCAGCCACGTAGCCTGCCGGAACTCCCTGCTGGACCTTATCGCGGGTGGTCGTCTGGTCGCCGTATTGGGTGAAGTCGAAAGCCGCGACGAAATTGGCGTAGCTCTTGTCGGTCAGTTTGTTGGCGGGGCTGTTGGGATCGCTTACGCCGCCTTCCAGCATCGCCCTGACGGTTGCTGCCGGTTCGGTTTCGGCGTCCAGACCGAATGCGGCCATCGCATATGTCAGCAGGCGGCTGTCGCCCATCAGATCGTCGATCGACTTCACCTTGGAGATATTGGTGGCGTAGTAGGCGGTCTCGCTCTGATAGTAAGCGAGCCCGGTCTGCGAGGCGCCGATCTGGACTTGCAGCGCATAATTCTTCGGCACCAACTGCTGCGCCTTGTTATAGACGGTCGCATCGGCGCCGTTGGCGGCGAAGTTGAATGCGGCGACAAACTGCGCGTAGCGCTTGTCGGTCAGCTTGTTGGCGAAGCTGTCGGGATTGGAGACGCCTTCCTTCAGCGCCTTGACCATAAAGGCCTTGGCATAGTCCATGTTCTCCAGCCCGTAAGCCTTCATGGCGTATTTGAACAGGCGGTCGTTTTTGACGAAATCGTCGATCGATTTCACCTTGGTGATGTTGGCCAGATAGTATTGGGTGTCGCGATCGACCGTCGGCTGCTGCTCGATGCGGGCGATAGATTTAGGGATGTCTTTGGCGATCAACTGGTAGCTGATGTAGGTGCTAAGCAAAGGGCATGCCTCCGGCCGAAGCTATCCCCGCACAATAGCGTCACTTCCTTGCGCGAAGCTGAATCGCGTTCGATGCCTTCGATTCAAGCCTCACACAAGGCACGGGGACTATCCCTGATCCGCGATGTGACATGCGGAAGGACCTGCCGTGGGCATTCTGATCGGACTTGTGGTGACGCTCGGCTGCGTTCTCGGCGGCTTCATGGCCATGGGTGGGCATCTGCATGTGCTGCTGCAGCCGTGGGAAGCGGTGGTCATCTGCGGCGCGGCGCTCGGCACCTTCCTCGTCGCCAATCCGATGAAGACGGTCAAGGATACCGGCAAGGGCATTCTCGAAGCCTTCAAGCAGGCGGTGCCGAAGGAGCGCGACTACCTCGAGACGCTGGGCGTCCTGCACAGCCTGATGCGCGAACTGCGCTCGAAGTCGCGCAGCGAGGTCGAGGCGCATATCGACAATCCGGAGGAGTCGGCCATCTTCCAGGCCTTCCCGACCGTGCTGAAGAACCACGACCTAACCCATTTCATCTGCGACTACTGCCGCATCATCATCATCGGCAACGCCCGCTCGCATGAGATCGAGGCGCTGATGGACGAGGAGATCCAGACGATCCGTACCGACAAGCTGAAGGCCTATCACGCGATGGTCGCGGTCGGCGACGGCCTGCCGGCGCTGGGCATCGTCGCGGCGGTGCTCGGCGTGGTGAAGGCGATGGGCGCGCTGGACCAGTCGCCGGAGATCCTCGGCGGCCTGATCGGCGCGGCTCTCGTCGGAACCTTCCTCGGCATCTTCCTGTCCTATGCCGTGGTCGGTCCGGTGGCCACCAAGATCAAGACGGTGCGCGAAAAGAAGAACCGCCTCTACATCATCGTCAAGCAGACGCTGCTTGCGTATATGAACGGCGCCCTGCCGCAGGTGGCGATCGAATTCGGCCGCAAAACCATATCCTCCTACGAGCGTCCGACGATCGATGCCGTCGAGCAGAGCACCATGAACGCCGGCAGCGCCGAGAAGAAGGCGGCCTGAGCATGCAGCAGCGCAGACAGGGCCGCCTGCCGTCATGACAAGTCCGGGCAGTCCTTCGCAAACCCGGGAGCTCATCATCGAGCGGCTCGTCGGCGACAGCGGCGAGGCGGCGCAGGTGATCGGCGCCGGCCGCGGCATGGCCGAGCGGGCGCTGCCGGTGCTGCAGAAGGCGCTTATAGGCGAGCTGGGCGCGCCGGTGACCGTCGATCTGCAAGTGGTGGAGGTCGGCCGCGTTCCCGAGGCGCGTTCGCGCGCCGGCGATGCCTTCGCGCTGACCGTTGTTTCCTCGCCGACCTCAGCCGACGCCATGACGCTGGTGATGGATGCGCAAGCGGTCGCCGTCATGGTGAGCGCGCTGTTCGGCGGCGATCCCGAGCAACCGGTGGCGCCGATCGAGCGCGACCTGTCGCAGATCGAGGCCGATGTCGCGACCAGCGTGTTCCAGGAGGTCGCGGCGGCGCTCAACGGTTCCGGCAAACGTTCGCTCGACCTGCGGCTGCCGGTGCCGAAAGCAATGTCGGGCAACGATGCGAGGCGGCGCGTGCTGCGCGACGGCGCCGCCGTGCGCATCGTCTTTGGCCTGTCGATACCGTCCGACAGCGGCACGCTCACCGTGATGATCCCGCAGCGCCTGCTGCTTTCTTCGCGCAGCGGCGACATCGCGACGGGCGAGGACGGCGAGACCACGGAATTCGACTGGCGGGCCCGCTTCTCCGAAGAAGTGATGCGCTCGACCGTCCGGCTCGAAGCGACGATGCCGCTCGCCCGGCTGACGCTCGGCGACCTCGCCGCGTTCGAGCCCGGCCAGGTGATCGAATTCGAGGAGAACGCGCAGATCAACGCCAAGCTAAGCGCCCGCGACAAGACCCTGTTTGTCTGCGAGTTCGGCAAGCTGGGGCAGAACTACACCGTCCGCATCAGCCATCCGCATGATGCCGGGCAGGATTTCATCGACGGACTGTTGCCGGGCTGACGCCAGGCACGGGATTCATGGAGACGACAGATGGCAAAAACCAAGGTGGAAGCCGAACCCGATCAGCCCGACGAACAGCTCGACCGCGCCATCGAGGAACTGCGCGGCGTGCTGCGGGAGGAGGAAAAGCGCCCGGATGGCGCGCTGTATTCGGGTGCCAATTCTTCGATCATCATGACCATTCCGGTCGATGTGCAGATCATCCTCGGCAGCACGGAAATGCCCGTTTCGGAGTTGATGGCGCTGCAAAAGGGTTCCACCGTCGCGCTCAACCGCCGCATCGGCGAGCCGGTCGACGTCGTGGTCAACGGCCGCAGAATAGCGCGCGGCGAGATCACGGTGCTGGAAAGCGATCCGACGCGTTTCGGCATCCGGCTCACCGAAATCATCGCCGCGACGAAGAGCGCCTGAGAATGGCCGGCGGGCGGACCAATCGGCAGCGAGGACAACACGCATGACGACGGCATTGGCGCTCACACGTCCGCAAAAGGCGGCGGCCATATTGGTGGCCATGGGCAAGCCGGCGGCCAGCCGCCTACTCAAATTCTTCAAACAGGACGAGCTGAAGGCGCTGATCGAGGGCGCGCGTCTGTTACGCACCATTCCGCAGGCTGATCTGGAACGCATCGTCGCCGAGTTCGAAGCCGAGTTCACCGAGGGCGCCGGCCTGCTCGATTCAGCCGACCGGATGGATACTATCCTCAACGAATCGCTGTCGCCCGAGGAGATGAGCGCCATCATGGGCGACAAGAAGTTCGAGCCGGTCCCGGAAGGACCTGCGCCGATCTGGCCGGACCTCGAGAAGCTCGAGCCGTCGCGTCTCGGCTCCTTCCTTGCCGGCGAGCATCCGCAGACATCGGCCATGGTGCTGTCGAAGCTTGCGCCGCAGACAGCCGCCAACGTGCTGCTCACGATGGAAAAGCCGATGCGCAGCCAGATCATAAAACGCATGGTGACAATGGCCAACATCCCGGACGCGGCATCGCGGATCGTCGAGAACCAACTGCGCGTGAGCGTGCTGTCGCAGAAAGCCAGCCGGGACACCACTGCCGGCCAGGAGCGCGTCGCCAGCATGCTCAACGAAATGGCGAAGCCGGAGCTGGACGACCTCATGCAGGACCTGGAGGACGCCGGCACGCCAGATCTCGCCGGCGTCAAGTCGCGGCTGTTCGCCTTCGACGACCTGCCGCTGCTGCCGCAGAAAGCCCGGGTTCTGCTGTTCGACGGATTGTCGACGGAGCTCGTCACGCTGGCACTGCGCGGCGCGTCGCCGGAACTCGCCGAATCCGCGTTGTCGGCGATCGGCGCGCGCTCTCGCCGCATGATCGAATCCGAACTCGGACAAGGTTCGGAAGGCATTGGCCTTGCCGACATCATGGCGGCGCGCAAGAGCATATCGGTCGCCGCCATCCGGCTGTCGCGCGAAGGGGCTTTCGAACTGCCCTCGACGCAGACCGCCACCGCCGAAGCCGCCTGACGATCATAGCCCGGTCACGACGCCATGGCTGAAGCGGTCGACAAGGATTCCAAAACAGAGGAAGCCACAGAAAAGAAGATCCGCGACACGATCGAACAGGGCAAGCTGCCCCATTCGCGTGAGACCGCGATCTTTGCGTCTTTCCTCGCCATACTGGTTTTCGCCGTCTTCTATGCCAAGGACGCGATCGTCGATCTCGGCATGTTCCTGTCGACGTTCCTGGAAAAGCCGGAAGCCTGGCCGATGGACACCGAGACCGACGTCATCTCGCTCTACAAGCAGGTCTTGGTCGAGATCGGCGGCGCCGTCGTCAGCCTGCTGGTGTTGCTGACGGTTGCCGGCATCGGCGCCTCGGTGTTCCAGAACATGCCGCAAATCGTCGGCGAACGGATCAGGCCGCAGCTGTCGCGCATCTCGGTCGCCAAGGGCTGGAGCCGTATGTTCGGCGTGCAGGGCTGGGTCGAATTCCTGAAGTCGCTGGCCAAGCTCGGCTTCGCTATCGCGGTGTTGACCTTCACGCTCTCGGAAGATCATCGCAAGCTGCTCGCCGGCATGATCACCAATCCGGCCTCGTTCGGCCTGGTCATACGCGGCATCTTCGTCGACATATTGGTGGCGATCGTCTTCGTCATGGGGCTGATCGCGGTGGTCGACATCGTCTGGTCGCGTTTCCACTGGCGGCGCGACCTGCGCATGACCAAGCAGGAAGTCAAGGACGAGCTGAAGCAGTCGGAAGGCGATCCGATCGTCAAGTCGCGGCTGCGCTCGCTGGCGCGCGACCGGGCGCGCAAACGCATGATGACGGCCGTGCCGCGCGCGACGCTGGTGATCGCCAATCCGACGCACTATTCGATCGCGCTGAAATATGTGCGCGAGGAGGATTCCGCGCCGATCGTGCTGGCCAAGGGACAGGACCTAGTGGCGCTCAAGATCCGCGAGATCGCCAGGGAGAACAACATCCCGATCTTCGAGGACGTGGCGCTCGCGCGCTCCATGTACAAGCAAGTTTCGGTTGATAGCGTGATCCCGTCGCAATTCTACCAGGCGGTCGCCGAGTTGGTGCGGATCGTCTACTCGAAGAAGGCAGCGCGAAAAGCAACCCAATGAACGGACGCCGCTAACCCATGGACCGGCAACCACACGCCAATTCCCGCGAGCTGATCGTCGCCAGCGCCATCGAGCCTGTGGTGGGCGAATTGAGGCTCATCGACGTTGCCGACTATATCGCCTTCATCCGGCTCGAGCATTTCGCCTGCCTGTCGGACCTGGTGGATTCGGCGGCCGAGCTCTACTTCCGGCCGGGCACGCTGCGGCTCGGCCATGGCGGCGAGGCGCATGTCGACTGGAGCGGCAGCCCGCGCATCGTGCTCGACCTCGAGCTTCGGCCGCGCGGCGTGACGGTCTATTTCCAGCTTACGCTGACCGAGTGCGAGGCATCCGTGACGGTCAACTACGTGTCGTTCGAGAAGCCCGGCGAAACGCCCGAGCACAACACGGCCTTGCTCGAGGACGCGATCGAAGAGGCTCGCATCCGCAGGACCGAGCCGCTGGCATTCCCCTGAGATTTGATAGCAGGCGAGCCGACTAAAGCGCATCGCGATCTTTTAGATTCGCTCCCTGCGCTTTAGGCTTTTGATTTTGCGCATGCCTTTGCCCCGAAACCGGTTCCCACTTTCGGGAGACATGCTTTAGCCGCAGCACGTTCAGCGTCGCAGGCGTGACGTCACTCAATCAAGCCGAGCCGCAATGCCTTGGCGACAGCCTGGTTGCGGTTGACCGCGTTGAGCTTCTGCGTCGACTGGGTGAGATACTGGTTGGCGGTATGCACCGAGAGCTTGAGGAGCTTGGCGATCTCCTCGCTGGTGTTGCCGTTGGCGGTCAGCTTCAGGCATTCGAGCTCGCGCTTGGAAATCGAACGTGCCCTGCCGGTGTCGCCGGGGCGGATGCGGGCGACCGCCGCGAAAAGCGCGAAGGAGCGGGCGTGGATTTCGCACAGCGTTTCGTCGGACAGCGCGATCTCCGAGCCCAGGAAGACGACCAGCCCGCATTGGCCGCGATCGGCATGCACCGGAAAGGCGATGCCGTTGGTGCCGGGCGCCAGCGGCGTGGTCGGCTCGGCCCAGGCGAGCGAGTGGAAGACCTGCCGCGATCCGGCGCTGCCGTCGTCGGCCCACCAGCGCGGCGCCGTCGAGAGGCGGCTGTGGCGCACCATGTCCTCGCCATTGGCGCCGGAGATGAACTTGGTCGCGACAGCGGTGCCGGGATAGTCGGAATCGAAACACGCCACGAGACGCGCGCGCTCGGGCGAGGGGCTAACGAAATAGAGGCCGAACGCCGAGGCGTTGATATCGACGGCGATCCAGCGGCAGCGACGCACGGCATCCGGAATGGTGACCGCTTGATGGGTTTCCGAGCCGAGCGAGAAGGCGCCGAACGGATTGCGCTGATCGTTGAAAAGGGCGGCGGCCGCCTCTTTGACCTGTGCGTGCTTCAAATGATGCCGCTCCTGATCGCGGTCGCGATCGCCATCGCGCGGTTCGAGGCCGCGAACTTCTGGATGGCGTGCGTGATGTAGCTGTTGACGGTGTTCGACGAGACCCCGAGGATGACGGCCACTTCATCGGTGGTCTTGCCTTCCGAGACCCAGAACAGGCATTCGCGTTCGCGGTCCGACAGCGGGTCCTGCATGGATGCCGCCGCGATCAGCTGCGGGATGCTGGAAAGCGCATAGCAGCATTTGAGCTGTGCCTTCATCAGCGCGGCCAGATCGATCCTGCCTGCCTCGGCGGCCGAGAACAGCACGAACAGGCGCTGCCGGCCGACATTGAGCCGCAGCGAATAGATTTCGGCGTGGCCGAGCACGTCGAGCAGGCGGGCTTCCTCGCCGGTCAGCAACGCGCCGGCGTCGGGCGCGTGCGCCGCCACCAACGGCTTCGGGCGTACGCCCGGCGCCACGGTCAAGGGACCCAGCGCCAAATTGGCGATCAGCCTTTTGCCGATCAGCTCTATGGCGTCGAAGATCCAGTTGGAGGAGACGATGCGCGCATCGTTACGGTCCTGGTCATGCACGATGGCGACTAGCATGTAGCTGTCGGCGCCGATATCGGCGGCGAGCTGCATGAAGAAACTGGTGAGATCGCCGCGCGACGTCAGGCGCGAGCCTGAAGCGTCGGGTTGGAGAAGCGCGGCGGGACTGCTCATTTTAATTCTTGGATTCTTGCCGGAATCGATCCTTGTGCCCGGTGCTGGCGAAGCCAGCGGCCGGACCCGAAACGCGTCACGTTTACGAAGACACACCCACGGGCGCGAACGGCGCCCAACCGCGCCGAATCCCTCTAGGGAACGCGAAACCGTCCGCGTCTGGTACCGGCCTGGCGCCGGAACTTGAGACTTTGGGTGGTCGCCGCGCCCCCCATGGACCGGCTGATTCGGGTCTAATCTACCCGCAGATGAATCCGACATCAAACGCGATTTGACAAAATCGAATCTGATGGACTCGCATTGCGACTCAGCAGCCGACGTTCGCGTTGCTTGGTGGTGCTTTCAATGCCGAATTGGGCGGATGATTTCCCGACGGGGTCACAAAAAATACGCCCGCGGTGGCATCCGAGGGCGTATGTTCCGTGAACGGGATTGGTTCAGCGACCCTCGAAACCCGTCAGCACGCCGACGGCGTTGATGCCGATCTCTTCCACGGCGTAGCCGCCTTCCATGACGAACAGCGTCGGCAGGCCGAGCCCGGCGATGCGGCGGCCGATCTTGGGATAGTCGACGCTCTTCAGCTTGAACTGGCTGATAGGGTCCTTCTCGAAAGTGTCGACGCCGAGCGAGACGATGACGACATCGGGGGCGTAGGCCGCGAGCCTAGCGCAGGCGTCCTCCAGCGACGCGCTCCAGCCGTCCCAATCGGTGCCGAAAGGCATCGGGTAATTGATGTTGAAACCTTCGCCGTCGCCTTCGCCGCGCTCGTCGGCGTGACCGAGGAAGAAGGGATACTCGACGATCGGATCGCCATGCAGGTTAAGGACCTGGACGTCGCCGCGACGATAGAAGATCTCCTGCGTGCCGTTGCCGTGATGGTAGTCGACATCGAGAATGGAGACACGGCTGGCGCCGTTGTCGCGGAACCACTGCGCGACGACGGCGGCGTTGTTGATGAAGCAATAGCCGCCCATGAAGGCGGCGCCGGCATGATGGCCGGGCGGGCGGCAAAGCGCGAAGGCGCTGCGCTCGCCGTCCTTGACCAAAGCGGCGGCGGTCAGCGCCACATCATAGGACGACTTGATCGCCGCCCAGGTGCCTTCGACGAAGGTGGCGCCGGCATCGAAGGAATAGTAGCCGAGCAAGGCATCGATGCGCTTCGGCGGCACATCGCCGCGCAGGCCGCGTGTCGGCCAGGTGAACCCCATCGCCGATCCCGTGAAGCCGGCGGCGACCCATTGCGGCCACACCGTCGGCAGGAAGTCGATGTAGTGAGCCTCATGGACACGCTTTGCGGCGGCGAGGTCGTGCTCGGCCGGTCCGATGATCGGCCCGAGCTTCTCGCTCTCAACCCGCGCCTTGATGAATTCCGCCCGCGACGGCTTCTCGAAACCCGGCACGATCGCCGACGTGACCAGTTCCATCTGGCCTGAATGGCCGGCATGAAGTGGCGAATAGACAGTTTTCATGGAAACTCCCCTGGAAGTGCGAAATCGGTTGGAAGTACGAAATCACTCGAGATTGAGATGGGGGCTGACCAGGGCGAGCCACATGGTTTCCACGTCGTCCTCGATAAGGTCGTAGGTCCTGCGTTCCCTCTTCAGCCCGACAAGCCGACAGACATGGCCGACTTCCATCATCAGCACGCCGAGCCGACTTGCGATCTTGTCTTCAAGCGCCGGATTCACATGCCGCAGCCACGCGGCGTAAAGGGCGACGATCTCTTTGTCATATTCGTCCTGGATCGGCCTCAGGTCGGCGTTGCCGGAGATGGCCTCGATCACCGGCATCAGCGTGGCGTTTTCGAGATAGAGCCTCGATGTGTCGGCGAAGAGCTTGCGCACCTCGCGCCGAAACTCATCACGGTTGGTCGGCCGGGGGACGTTGATGCGTTTCCGGATCACCTCGGGAAAAGACGACAGCCAGCGCCGGGCCAGGTCCAGAAGAATGGCTTCCTTGTTGGGAAAGTACTGATAAACCGAACCGACCGACAGGGCCGCGCGCTGCGCGATGGCGAGCGTCGTCGGCGTTCTGGTTCCTTGCTCTCGCGTCAGGATCAGGGCCGCATCGAGAATCCTGTCGACCACCTTGCTTGACCGTTGCTGCCGCGGCTGCTTGCGCGGTTCGAGCGCTATCCTGGTCTTGCGGTCGAGACTGCGCTTCACTGCTCGTCGCCCCCGTTCCCCGCTCGACCCCACCATCGGCGCGCGGTGCAGTCCACTATACATTCCAAATTCCGGCTGTTGACAAACGCGAATAAACAGTCGCATTCTTTATCCACGCTGTCTTCAATGATAACAAGGGGAATTTCGAAGACGGCGCATCGGCATCGATTTTGTCCCATGGCGCCGCCCCGGTGGAGCGGCAGCCCGTTGGACGTGCGCTGTCGATCACTCAGCAAAATGTGGAGTCGCGATGTCGGTTGCGGATGGTGGTGCGGATCTTGTGGTCGTCAACGGCCGCGTGCTGACCATGGACGATGACAATCCCGCTGCCGAGGCCATTGCCGTCAAGGACGGCGCCATCATCGCAATCGGTAGCCGCGCTTCCATAGAAGACCTCAAGGGACCGGCGACAAAAATTGTCGACGCCCAAGGCGGCTCGGTCCTGCCGGGCTTCATCGAAGCGCATATGCATCTGTTCGGCGGCGCGGCCGAGCTCGACAATCTGCATCTGGCGGGCGTGCACGGCTTCGAGGCGCTGCGCGACGCGATCCAGGATTTCGCGGCGAAGCGCCCGGACGCCAGGCTTCTGATCGGGGCCGGCGTCGACTATGCCATCCTGCCGGAGCCGGTGACGCGCCACGATCTCGACCGCATCATTCCCGACCGTCCGTTCGCCATGTCGGCTTCGGACCACCACACGATGTGGGCGAACACCAAGGCGCTGGAAGAGGCCGGCCTGCTTCATGGCAGGCAGATCAGGCAGGGCAATGAGATCGTCATGGGCGCCGATGGGCTTGCCGCCGGCGAGCTGCGCGAAAGCGAGGCATTCGGACCGGTCCTCGACCATTACGGGGCGAGCCGGGCGCGGCTTGGCCTCGAGGGTGCCGAGCCGGATCCGTATCCTTCGGAGAAGGAACTGGCGGCCGATCGCGATCTGATGCATCGCGGCCTTGAATGGTGCGCCAAGCATGGCATCACTTCGATCCAGAACATGGACGGCAATCTCTACCAGCTCGATCTGCTGGCCGGGCTGGAAAAAGAGGGGCGGCTCCTTTGCCGCACCAAGATCCCGTTCCACTTCAAGAATTTCATGAAGCTGGACATGCTGGAGAAAGCCTCGCGGATGGCCGCGAGCTACAATTCCGAGTGGCTGTCGTCCGGCATGGTCAAGCTCTTCTATGACGGCGTGCTGGATTCCTGGACGGCGGTGATGGTCGACGACTATGCCGATCGGCCCGGATGGCGCGGCGAGCCGCTGTTTTCGCCGGAGCATTTCGCCGAGGTGGCGGTCGAGGCCGACAGGCGCGGGCTGCAGATCGCCGTGCATTCGATCGGCGATGGCGCCGTACGGGCAGTGCTCGACGGCTACCAGGCGGCGCTGAAGAAGAACGGTCGGCGCGACAGCCGGCATCGCGTCGAGCATATCGAGGTGATCACGGCTTCCGACGTGCCGCGCTTCGCCGAGCTCGGCGTGTTGGCGTCGATGCAGCCGGCGCATCCGCCCGGTGCGCTGAACTTCCCGCTCGAGCCGACGATCTCGCGCATCGGCCGCGACAAGTGGCCGTTGAGCTATGCCTGGCGCACGCTGAAAAATGCCGGCGCGCGCGTGGTGTTCGCTTCCGACTGGCCGGTCTCGCCGGTCGATCCGATCTTGTCCATCCAGGCGGCAGTGATGCGCAAGCCTTGGGCAGAAGGCATGCCGGACCAGAGCTTCTCGTTGCAGGAAGCAATAGAGGGTTACACGGTGGAGGGCGCTTATGCGGAGTTCAATGAACATCGCAAGGGCCGCCTCAAGACCGGATATCTCGCCGATATTGTCGTCCTGTCGCCCGATATCGAGGCGACCGCGCCTGAAGCGCTGCACACGGTGCATCCGGTGACCACCATCTGCGGGGGGAAGATCACCTACCAAGCCTAACGATGGCATAGGAATTGCTTAATTGGATGGGGACTCGGATCGAGTCACTGCTGCGCAGTTGCCAAGCCGACCGGCTTGTGGTGACAATCAAAACAGGAACACACCTGCCGAGAAGAGCAGGCGCTCTCAATGGGGTAATCGTGCCGGAACAACCGGGTAAGAACGCGATCGAAGTTCGCGGTGTTCGCAAGGTCTTTGGAACAGGCGAGAACCAGGTAGCCGCTCTCGACACCGTGTCGGTGTCGATCCGCGAGAACGAGTTTTTCACACTGCTCGGCCCGTCCGGATGCGGGAAGACGACGCTGCTGAGATTGATCGCCGGTTTCGATTTTCCGACCGCCGGCGAGATCCTGCTGCACGGGCAGGATATCGCGCCGCTGCCGCCCTACAAGCGCCCAGTCAACACCGTCTTCCAGAGCTACGCGCTCTTCCCGCACATGACGGTGGCGCAGAACATCGGCTTCGGGCTGGAAATGCTCGGCAAGCCGAAAGGAGAGACCGAAGCGCGCGTCGCCCAGATGCTGAAGCTGGTCAAGATGGAGGCGCTGAAGGCGCGCCGCACCAGCCAGATCTCGGGCGGCCAGCAGCAGCGCGTGGCGCTGGCCCGCGCGCTGGCGCCGCAGCCCAAGGTGCTCTTGCTCGACGAGCCGTTGTCGGCGCTGGACTACAAGCTGCGCAAGGAGATGCAGATCGAACTGAAGCGTCTGCAGCACGAAACCGGCATCACCTTCATCTTCGTCACCCACGACCAGGAGGAAGCGCTGACGATGTCCGATCGCATCGCGGTCATGTCGGCCGGCAAGATCCTGCAGGTCGGCACGCCGCGCGACATCTACGACCGGCCGGCCGAACGCTTCGTCGCCGACTTCATCGGCGAGACGAATTTCATCGAAGGTGAGGTGAAAAGCGCAGCCGACGGGCGCGCCACCGTCAGGCTCTCGACCGGCGCGGAAATCCCGGCATCGCTGCCGGAAGGTTTTACGCCGTCGGGCAGCGTTACGCTCGTGGTGCGGCCGGAGCACGCCCACATCGGTCCGGCCGACGCCAACGCTTCGCTCAGGGGCACGGTCGAGAACGTCGTCTATCTCGGCACCGACACGCATCTCCATCTCAAGCTCGACGACGGCAGCGCCTTCATCGTGCGGCGGCAGAACAGCCGCGGCGGTGGCGAAGCGCTTGCGCCGGGCAACCGCGTGGGCGTCGCGATCGGCCCGAATGCCGCTCAGGCGCTGAAGGACTAGAGGACAATCATGGCCAACGCCGAGGAAATTGCTCGCGCAGCCGACGCCAGGGACATACGCGACCGCTGGCTGCTCTCGGCGCCGGCACTCGTCATCATCCTTCTGGCTGCCACCGGGCCGCTTTTCGTGATGTTGGCTTATTCCTTCATGCTGAAGGGCGACTATGGCGACGTGCAGTTCGGCACCTTCTCGCTGGACGGATGGACATCGGTCCTGTTCCAGCGTGACATCTTCGACGACACGCTGGGCCTGGCGGACGCGCATCTGTCCATCTTCTGGCGTTCGATAAGCCTGTCCTTCTACACCACCGTGCTGACGTTGCTCTTCGGCTTCCCCACAGCCTATTTCATCGCCACGCGACCGCCGAAGACACGCGAGGTGTGGGTGTTCCTCGTTACCATTCCGTTCTGGACGAATCTCCTGATCCGCACCTTCGCCATGCAGCAGGTGATCCGCAACGAAGGGCTGGTCAACACGGCGCTGATGGCGCTCGGCATCATCAAGCAACCACTGCAGATCATGAATACCGACGCCGCCATCTTGCTCGGCATGATCTATATCTATCTGCCTCTGATGGTGCTGCCGATCTACGCCTCGATGGAGAAGCTCGACTTCAGGCTGGTCGAGGCCGGATATGATCTCTATGCCGGCCGCTGGCAGGTTCTGCGCCGCATCATCTTCCCGTTGATCAAGCCCGGCGTCATCGCCGGCTCGATACTGGTGTTCATTCCCTCGCTTGGCGCCTATGTCATTCCGCGTGTGCTGGGCGGCGGCAAGAACATGATGCTCGGCAACCTGATCGAGCTGCAGTTCGGCGCGGGCCGCAACTGGCCGCTGGGCGCGGCCATCTCGATTACGCTCATGGTGCTGGTGATGATCGCGCTGCTGTTCTACGTGCGCAATGCATCCGGGTCGGAGGGCGCCCATGGCTAAGCGTCCGTTCGACATCCAGGCGCAACCAGGCTTCGGCTTCATGGCGCTTCTGACCTTCTTCGCGCTCTATCTGCCGATCGCGGCGCTCGTCGCCTATTCGTTCAACGCGGCGGATTCGCTTTCGCGCTGGGATGGCGTCTCACTGCGCTGGTTTATTTCGGCCTGGCACAATTCGGCGGTGCAGGACGCCTCCATCCGCTCGCTTGTGCTGGCGGTCTCGGCCGCCGCGCTGTCGACGATCGCCGCCACCATGGCTGCGCTTGCCACGACCCGCACGCGTCCCTATCCCGGCCTTACCTTCAAATACGCCTTCATCAACCAGCCGCTGATGGTGCCGGAGATAGTCACCGGCGTCGCGCTCCTGATCGTGTTCTCGCGCATCAAGGTCTGGACCGGTTATTCAGGACTCGGCTATCTGATCGCCGCGCACACCGCCTTCTGCATCCCGTTCGCTTACCTGCCGATCCGGGCGCGGCTGGAGAGCATGGACCTGACGCTGGAGCGCGCAGCCGCCGACCTATACGCCACGCCGTGGAAAGCCTTCCGTTTCGTGACGCTGCCGCTTTTGAGGCCGGCCATCATCGCGGGCTTCATGCTCGCCTTCGTCATTTCGCTCGATGATGTGGTCATCACCGAATTCGTCAAATCCGGCGGGCAGGATACGCTGCCCACCTACATGCTCGGCCAGTTGCGGCGCGAAACGAGCCCGGAAATCAATGCGATCGCCACCGTATTCCTGGCGCTGTCGGTGGTGCTCGTAACCACGTTCTACTTCGTCAATCGGCGCAAGCCATGATCAACGATTGCCAAACGGGAGAATAGCAATGAAATGGAAGACAACGGCCGCCACGGCGGCATTCGCATTGTTTGCCTTTGCGGGCAGCGCGTATGCGGACGGCGAACTCAACATCTTTAATTGGGGCGACTACACCAGCCCCGAAATGATCAAGAAGTTCGAGGATACCTACAAGGTCAAGGTGACGATCACCGACTACGACTCCAACGACACCGCGCTATCCAAGGTACGCGCCGGCGGTCACGGCTTCGACATTGTAGTGCCGTCCGCCAATTACGTGCAGATCTGGGTGAAGGAAGGGCTTCTGCTCGAGGCACGGCCCGACCAGATGGAGAACTTCAAGAATGTCGACGAGCGCTGGGTGAACGTTCCTTGGGATCCGGGCCGTCACTACACGGTTCCGTGGCAGTGGGGCGTGACCGGTATCGGCGTCAACACAAAGGTCTATGGCGGCGATATCAACACGTCGGCCATCTTCCTCGATCCGCCGAAGGAACTGGTCGGCAAGATCAACGTCGCGCCGGAAATGAACGACGTGCTGTTCGCCACCATCAAATATCTGGGCGGCGACTGGTGCACGGACGACAAGGAACTGCTCAAGAAAGTGCGCGACAAGCTGGTGGAGGCCAAGCCGAAATGGCTGGCCATGGATTATAGCGTGACCGAGAAGCTGCCGGCCGGCGACTATTCGGCCGTCTACTACTGGAACGGCGCCATCATGCGCTCGCGCATCAAGAACCCCGACATCAAGTTCGGCTACCCGAAAGAGGGCTTCCCCTTTTTCATGGACAGCGTTGCCATCCTGAAGGATGCCAAGAATGTCGACAACGCCAAGCTGTTCATGAACTTCATCATGGATCCCGAGAACGCCGCCATGATCTCCGCCTTCGCCAAATATGCCAATGGTATCAAGGGCTCAAAGGCGTTCATGCCAGCCGACATGAAGGATGCGCCCGAACTGGTGGTACCGCCAGAACTGGAGAAAGCGGGCCAGTTCCTCACCCCCTGCTCGCCCGAGGTGCAGCAACTCTACACGCGCATCTGGACGGACGTTCAGAAATAGCGGCACGCCGCCTCTTCCCGCGCGAGCGCGAAGAGGGTCAAGGGCCGGATGAGGGGTGGCGCTCAATTCGCACGTTCGCGCCGCCCCTCACCTGGCATGCCGGGGCTGCCCTTCTCCATGGCGTCGGGCGTCGTCACTCGAGGGCCCATTCGGGGCTTTCGTCCGCTGTGCAGACCGCTCCTCGTTCAAGTAAACGGAAGGGGCGGCATGCGGCGGCAGGGAAATTCTCATGCAATCCTATCGCAACTCCGATCCGCGGCCGCCGATCATGCAGGGCTCGCCGCCCAGGCTGGTGCCGCCGAGGCTCGATTGGGATCGGCCGCCCTGGAACCGCTGGGCCTTCCAGCATATCCGCGAATTCCTGCCGACCATCGAGGTGTGGCGCGGCAGCGGCCATCGCCATCGCCTCGAGCGCGCGGAGGTGGATCTCGACGATCTGCCGGTGGCCGACAGCAACGGAGCGCCGACGACGCTTGCCGGCTTGCTCGACGAAACCTATGCCGACGGCTTCCTGGTGCTGAAGGACGGCAGGATCGCCTATGAGCGCTATTTCAACGGCATGGACGAGCGCACGCTGCATCTGTCGCAATCGATGGCGAAGTCGGTCACCGGATCGGTGTGCGGCATCCTGGTCGGGCGCGGCCTGATCGATCCGGGCAGGCTGGTCACCGACTATCTGCCGGAGCTTGTCGAGACCGGCTGGGCCGGCGCCACTGTGCAGCATGTGCTCGACATGACGACTGGCGTGCGTTTTTCCGAGGAATATACCGACCGCTATTCCGAGATCGGTCAGGTCGACGTCGCGACCGGCTGGAAGCCGATCCCGCCGGGCAGCGATCCGGACTTTGCGTGGCCGTCGCACCTGTTCGAGCTGATCCTGCGGCTGAAGGACAGGGTGCGCCCGCATGGCGAGGCGTTCGAATACCGCTCGATCGAGACCGACGTGCTCGCCTTCATCATGGAGCGGGTGAGCGGCAAGCGCCTGGCGCAGCTGATCTCGGAAGAGCTCTGGCAGAAGCTCGGCGCCGACGAGAGCGCCTGCTTCACCGTCGACAGCGCCGGCTATGCGCTTGCCGATGGCGGCTTCAATGCGACGCTGCGCGACTATGGCCGCTTCGGGCAACTGATCCTCGACAATGGCGGCGGCGTGATCCCGGCCGACTGGATCGAGGCGACGCGCAGCGGCAAGCACGGGCCGAATTTCAGCCCGAGCCTTCCCGACGGCAGCTACCGCAACCAGTTCTGGATCGAGGATCCGCGCTCGCGCTCGCTGATGTGCCGCGGCGTGTTCGGCCAATTGATCCATATGGACTGGGAACACAGGATGGTCGTGGTGAAGCTTTCGAGCTATCCGGATTTCGTCAACTCCACCTATTCGGTGGCGACGCAGAAGGCGGTGCATGCCATTGCCGCGGCGCTGGCCTGAAACCGCAAAACAAGATCCGGGAGAGTATCATGAGCGGCAAGACCGCGTTCGAGGCCAGATACGGCTTTGCCCGCAAGGATGTGCGGCTCGACAACTGGCGGCTTTCGCCGTTCAACCGATGGTCGTTCCAGAATGTCGGCGAGCTGGTGCCGAGCGCGCATATTGCGGCGGCGCCCGGCGGCGAAAGCCAAGCGAAGTCGCTCGGCGCATTGCTTGAGGAAAGGATATCGCTTGCCGGCGGCAGCGAGACCGTCGAGAGCTTCCTGAAGCGTTCCGATACGTACGGGCTGACGATCCTGAAAGCCGGCAAGCTGGTCGGCGACTGGTCGGCGCCGCATATGCCGTTCGGAGCGCGCCATATCATCTTTTCGATCAGCAAGTCGGTGACGGCGATCCTCGCCGGCATATTGGAAGGCGAGGGGTTGTTCGATCCCAGCGCGCCGGTAACGCACTACATCCCTGAAGCCAAGGCCTCGGCCTATGGCGACGCGAGCGTGCGCAACGTGCTCGACATGACGGTCAGCCTCGATTTCGAGGAAGCCTATCTCGATCCGGAAAGCGCCTTCGCCCGCTACCGCCGCTCGACTCTGTGGAACCCTGGCGGCGGGTCCGAAAGCCTCGCCGCGTTCCTTATGACGATCCAGCGCCTTGCCGAGCCGCATGGCCAGACCTATCGCTACCGCTCGCCCAACTCGGATGTGCTCGGCATCCTGGTCGAACGCGCGTCTGGCAGGCGCGTCATCGAATTGCTCAGCGAGAAACTGTGGCAGCCGCTGGGTGCTGGAAGCGAAATGTCGGTGACGGTCGACATGGAAGGCACGGCGCGCACCGCCGGCGGCATGTCGATGACGCCGCGCGACCTTGCCCGCATCGGCGAGATGATGCGGCAGGGCGGCACGACCAATGGCCGCCGCATCGTGCCGGAAGCCTGGGTGCGCGACACGGTCGCCACCGGCGGCAGCTTTGAGGCCTGGCAACGCGGCACGATGGCGTTTTTGTTCCCGAAGGGACGCTACCGCAACAAATGGTACCAGACCGGCCACGACAGCGGCGCCTTCTGCGGCATCGGGATCCACGGCCAGTGGCTTTACGTCAATCCGAAGACGGAAGTGGTCATCGCCAAGATGTCGTCACAGCCGGAACCCGTGGACGATAAGCTGGATGGGGACATTGTGGTCTTTTTGGAAACGTTGAGCGGGATTGTATGAGTGGCGTCGTCGCATTCGGTTGTCGATGCTGGCGCTGCCCCTCATCGCCCTGCCGGGCACTTCTCCCCGTATAGTGACGGGGAGAAGGGGCTGGCCGCCACGCTGGCATCTTTTCTGCAGCGTTGGTGATTTGGCGAACCCGGCGATGAGAGCGCCCCTCCCCCCGTCACTATACGGGGAGAGGATGCCGGCAGGCAGGTGAGGGGCAGCGCCAACGTTAGACCGGTTTCCTGTGGACCCCCACGTCCAATGCGGTTGGCGCAGCCGGCATCCCGGCCTATGGTCGCCGCTCTTTTCCGCAGGGACCAGCATGGCATCGGACATCAAGCGCATCGCAGCAATCATCGCGGCCGAGATCGGTGCGCGGCCGGAGCAGGCAGCTGCAGCAATCGGGCTGCTCGACGAGGGCGCGACAGTCCCCTTCGTCGCGCGTTACCGCAAGGAAGTCACCGGCGGGCTTGACGACACGCAATTGCGCGACCTTTCCGAGCGCCTCGCCTATCTGCGCGAGCTCGACGCACGGCGCGAGACGATCGTCAGCTCGATCCGAGAACAGGGCAAGCTGACCGAGGAGCTCGAGGCCAAGATCGCGGCGGCCGCCACCAAGGCCGAGCTCGAGGATATCTATCTGCCCTACAAGCCGAAGCGGCGCACCAAGGCCGAGATCGCCAGGGAACGCGGGCTCGGGCCGCTCGCCGAGGCGATCCTCGCCGATCGCTCGAAAATTCCCGCCGAGCTTGCGCTCGCCTATGTCACGGAAGAGGTGGCCGACACCAAGGCCGCGCTCGAAGGCGCACGCGACATCCTGTCGGAGCAGTTCGCCGAAAATGCCGATCTGGTTGGCAAGCTGCGCGCCTATATGAAGGAACGCGCTTTCCTGCGCGCTCGCGTCGTTGACGGCAAGCAAGAGGTCGGCGCGAAATTCTCCGACTATTTCGACCATGTCGAGCGCTGGGCAGGCGTGCCCAGCCACCGCGCCTTGGCCATGCTGCGCGGCCGCAACGAGGAAGTGCTGTCGCTCGACATCGAGGTCGATGCGGATGATCAATCGCCGGTGAAGCCAGTCGAGCGGATGATCGCCAATGCCTATGCGATCGGCAGCAGCTTGCCCGGCGATAAATGGTTGATGGACGTAGCCGGCTGGACCTGGCGGATAAAGCTGTCATTGCATCTGACGCTCGACTTGATGCGCGATTTGCGCGAGCGGGCCGAGGAAGAGGCGATCCATGTCTTTGCCCGCAATCTGAAAGATCTTTTGCTCGCGGCGCCGGCCGGTTCGCGACCGACCATGGGGCTCGATCCGGGCATACGCACCGGCGTCAAGGTGGCGGTGGTCAACGGCACCGGCAAGCTGGTGGCGACGACGACCGTCTATCCGTTCCCGCCGAAGAACGATGTGCGCGGCGCGCAGGTCGAGCTTGCCGCCCTGATCCGCCAGCACAAGGTCGAGCTGATCTCGATCGGCAACGGTACCGGCAGCCGCGAGACCGAGAAGCTGGTGGCCGACATGCTGGCTGACCTGCCGGGAGGTGCGGGGCCGAAGCCGCTCAAGGTGATCGTCAGCGAGGCTGGCGCCTCAGTCTATTCCGCTTCGGCGACGGCAGCGGCGGAATTCCCCGGTCTCGATGTCTCGCTGCGCGGCGCGGTGTCGATCGCACGGCGCCTGCAGGATCCGCTGGCCGAGCTGGTCAAGATCGAGCCGAAGTCGATCGGCGTCGGCCAGTACCAGCACGATGTCGACCAGTACCGGCTCGGCCGTTCGCTGGAAGCGGTGGTCGAGGATGCGGTGAACGCCGTCGGCGTCGACCTCAACACGGCCTCGGCGCCGCTGCTTTCGCGCGTGTCGGGCCTTGGGCCGTCGCTCGCCGAGGCGATCGTTGCGCATCGCGACACGGTCGGGCCGTTTGCCAGCCGCAAGGACCTGCTCAAGGTGGCGCGGCTCGGGCCGCGCGCATTCGAGCAAAGTGCCGGCTTCCTGCGCATACCGAACGGGACAGAGCCGCTCGACGCGTCATCGGTGCATCCTGAAGCCTATGGCGTGGCGAAGAAAATCGTCGCAGCCTGCGGCCGCGACGTGCGCGCGCTGATGGGCGACAGCGCCGCGCTCAAGGCGCTCGACCCGCGCGTCTTCGTCGACGAGCGGTTCGGCCTGCCGACCGTGCGCGACATCATCGCCGAACTGGAAAAGCCTGGACGCGACCCGCGACCCGGGTTCAAGACGGCGACCTTCGCCGAGGGTGTCGACGACATCAAGGATTTGAAGCCGGGCATGCTGCTCGAAGGCACCGTCACCAATGTCGCGGCCTTCGGCGCCTTCGTCGATATCGGCGTCCACCAGGACGGGCTGGTGCACGTATCGCAACTGGCCGACCGCTTCATCAAGGACGCGCATGAGGTGGTGAAGGCGGGCGATGTCGTGAAGGTGCGGGTCGTCGATGTCGACATCAAGCGCAAGCGCATCGGGCTGTCGATGCGCAAGGATGGCGGCGAGGGCGGTGCGCCTCGTGGCGGCCAACGCGATCACGGCGGCGGTAAGCCAGCGCCGCGCTCGCCGGCGCCGCAGCGCCAGACGGAGCGACCTTCGCAGGGCGCGTTCGGCGCCGCGCTCGCCGAGGCGATGAAGCGGAAGTAGCTACCACGCCAGGACAGCCGGCTCCTTGCCGATCTGACTCAGCAGCCAGTCGCGAAAACTGGCGACCGCCGGGTGGCCGCGCTTGTCGTGCGGCACGACGAGGTAATAGGCGCTGCGGCTCTGCATCGGCGTGCCCGGCGCCGGCACCAGCTGGCTGCGCTGCAGTTCGCCGGCAATCAGGATTTCCGGCAGCAGCGCCACGCCGAGGCCGGCCATGCAAGCCTGCGCGACGGTGCCGAACTGCTCGAACTGCATGCCGGGCCCGGTCGGGGCCTCGAGCCCCTGATTTTCGAACCACTCGCTCCAGGCGCCGGGGCGGGTTGCCATATGCAGCAACGGCAGACGACTGATATCGGTCGGCGTGACGATGGCGCGGGTGGCGAGGAATCCGGGCGAAACCACCGGCATGACGGTCTCGCGCATCAAGAGCGTGCAGTC
Organism: Mesorhizobium sp. B2-7-2; assembly: GCF_006440775.1. Taxonomy (GTDB): domain Bacteria; phylum Pseudomonadota; class Alphaproteobacteria; order Rhizobiales; family Rhizobiaceae; genus Mesorhizobium. The sequence goes on from NZ_VFTZ01000010.1 coordinate 32,543, forward strand.
GGCCTCCGGCCAGTCGGGCATGCCGTGATGGATCGCGGCGTCGAGCCGCTCGCGGGCAAAGTCGAAGCGTCCGATGCGGGTGGCGAAGTTGATGGTGATGTCGGGATGGCGGACGACGAAATCCGGGATCAGCGGCATCAGCCAGCGCGTGCCGAAAGTCGGCAGGATAGCAAGGTTGAGAACGCCGCTATGCCGATTGCTCATCAATCCAAGCGCCGCATCACGCAATTGGCCAAGTGCCGAGCGCACCGCTTCGGCATAGATCTCGCCGGCCGGCGACAGCCTCACATTGCGGCTGTCGCGATCAAATAAGCGCCGACCGAACTGCTCTTCCAAGAGGCTGACCTGCCGGCTGACGGCGCCTTGCGTCAAATCGAGCTCGCGCGCGGCGGCGGTGAAGGAGCCGAGACGCGCAACCGCCTCGAAGGCGGCGAGAGTGGCGGTGTTGGGTAGAAGGCGGCGCTGGACATTCATGATCCATTACTAACGCTCATTGATCAGCGATGCAATTTCGTTTGATTTTTCCTCTGCGGAGGCGGATAAGCCGCGCAATCCAAGAATTTGCCGGGAGTGTTGGCCATGGCCGCCGAGAAGAACGCGTTCGTCTGGAACGATCCTTTCCTGATCGAGGACCAGCTTTCCGAGGATGAGCGCATGGTGCGCGACGGCGCTGCCGCCTTCGCCGCCGACAAGCTGGCGCCGCGTATCGAGGAAGCCTATGCCGACGAGAAGACCGACCCGTCGATCTTCCGCGAGATGGGCGAAGCGGGCCTGCTCGGCATCACCATTCCGGAAGAATATGGCGGGCTGGGCGCCAACTATGTGACCTACGGCCTGGTGGCGCGCGAAGTCGAGCGCATCGATAGCGGCTATCGATCGATGATGAGCGTGCAATCCTCGCTGGTCATGTATCCGATCCATGCCTACGGCTCGGAAGCGCAGCGCAAGAAATACCTGCCGAAGCTGGCGTCGGGCGAATGGATCGGCTGTTTCGGGCTCACCGAGCCGGACGCCGGCTCCGATCCAGGCGGCATGAAGACGCGCGCCGAGAAGACCGCGAGCGGTTACAAGCTCTCCGGCTCCAAGATGTGGATCTCGAACGCGCCGATCGCTGACGTCTTCGTCGTGTGGGCGAAGCTGAAGGGCGATAACGGCAAGGATGAGATCCGCGGCTTCGTGCTGGAAAAGGGCATGAAGGGACTGTCGGCGCCGAAGATCGGCGGCAAGTTGTCGTTGCGGGCGTCGATTACCGGCGAGGTGGTGCTGGAAGGCGTCGAGGTCGGCGAAGAGGCATTGCTGCCCAATGCCAAGGGCCTCGGCGGTCCGTTCGGCTGCCTCAACCGGGCGCGCTACGGCATCTCCTGGGGAGCGATGGGCGCGGCCGAGGATTGCTGGCACCGGGCGCGGCAATACGGCCTCGACAGAAAACAGTTCGGCAAGCCGCTCGCCGGCACGCAATTATTCCAGAAGAAGCTCGCCGACATGCAGACCGAGATCGCGCTTGGCCTGCAGGGCTCGTTGCGCGTCGGCCGGCTGATGGACGAAGGCAAGATGGCGCCGGAGATGATCTCGATCGTCAAGCGCAACAATTGCGGCAAGGCGCTCGACATCGCCCGCCAGGCCCGCGACATGCATGGCGGCAACGGCATCCAGATCGGCTATCACGTCATGCGCCACGCGCAGAACCTGGAGACGGTCAACACCTATGAGGGCACGCATGACGTGCATGCGCTGATCCTCGGGCGGGCGCAGACGGGGATCCAGGCGTTCTTTTAAGGCAGTACTTTCGTCATACTCGGGCTTGACCCGAGTATCCATGCCGTGACGTAGAAGCGCTGCTGCGATACAGGAATTTTCGGTGCACGAGCACGACGGAAGTTTGTTTGCAACGCCGCGTTCTCCGGCCGGCGTCACGGAATGGATTCTATGGTCTGCGCTGCGTCGCTTCGCTCCTTGCTCCGCCATAGAATGACGAAGGCGCAGAGGTCTTCGCCAATCGCAGACGTTGGAGACTGGCCGTTACCCGGCGACGTCGATCGTCTATTAGCTGCTTAAATTAGGTGCAGCGCAACATCTCTGCTTGGAGAATGGACAGCATTTATGTCAGGGTTCGGTGACCGAAACGCCGAACTCCGGGGTACCATGGCAATTCAGGCAGCCGTTCATCACCTGACCCATTACAAATATGACCGGCCGGTGGTGCTCGGTCCCCAGGTGATCAGGCTGCAGCCGGCGCCGCACTCGCGCACCAAGGTGCTCAGCCATTCGCTGAAGGTCGAGCCGGCAAACCACTTCGTCAACCTGCAGCAGGATCCCTACGGCAACTTCCTCGCCCGCTTCGTCTTCCCGGAGCCGGTGACGGAATTGAAGATCGAGGTCGACCTCGTCGCCGACATGACGGTCTATAATCCGTTCGACTTCTTCGTCGAGGAGAGCGCCGAGACTTTCCCGTTCGACTATCCGGGGGAGATCAGGGAAGACCTCGCCATCTACCGCGCGCCGGAGCCGGCCGGGCCGCTGTTGACGGCATTCCTTCGGACGATCGACCGCAGTCCGACAAACACCGTCAATTTCCTCGTCGACCTCAATGCAAGGCTGCAGCGCGAGATCGCCTATATCGTGCGCATGGAAACGGGTGTTTATTCGCCCGAGGAGACATTGGCCGCCGGCAAGGGCTCCTGCCGGGATTCGAGCTGGCTCTTGGTGCAGATCCTGCGCAATCTGGGCGTCGCCGCGCGCTTCGTCTCCGGCTATCTGATCCAGTTGAAGCCGGATCTCGTCTCGCTCGACGGACCGCCGGGGACCGCTGTCGACTTCACCGACCTGCATGCCTGGTGCGAGGTCTATATTCCCGGCGCCGGCTGGATCGGTTTCGACCCGACCTCCGGGCTGCTGACCGGCGAAAGCCACGTGCCGCTTGCCGCGACGCCGCATTTCCGCAATGCCGCGCCGATCTCAGGCATGGCGAGCTTCGCCAACGTCGATTTCCACTTCGACATGCGGGTTGACCGCATCGCCGAGCATCCGCGCATCACCAAGCCATTTTCGGACGAAAGTTGGGAGGCGCTCGATCGACTGGGCGAAAAGGTCGACGCGGTGCTGAAAGACGGCGACGTGCGGCTCACCATGGGCGGTGAGCCGACCTTTGTGTCGATCGACGATTTCGAGTCCGCCGAATGGAACACGGCCGCCGTCGGCCCGACCAAGCGCGACAAGGCGGACCAGCTCATCCGCCGGCTGCGCGAGCGCTTCGCGCCGGGCGGCTTCCTGCATTACGGCCAGGGCAAATGGTATCCCGGCGAGAGCCTGCCGCGCTGGACCTTCTCGCTCTACTGGCGCACCGATGGCGAGCCGGTCTGGCGCGATCCGTCGCTGATCGCGCGGGAGAAGGGCAGCGCCGCCATTGGCCCGGAGCAGGCCGAAAGCCTGCTCACGGCGATCGCCGGCGAGCTCGGCATCGACAAGGCGATGGTCGGCGAGGCTTATGAGGATCCGGGCGAGTGGCTGCTCAAGGAAGGCAAGCTGCCGGACAATGTCGATCCGTCCAATTCGAAGCTGGAGGACCCGGAAGAGCGCAGCCGCATGGCGCGCGTCTTCGAGCGCGGCCTGAGCAAGCCGTCAGGCTATGTGTTGCCGGTGCAGCGCTGGAACAGCCAGGCTGTGGGGCAGCGCTGGCGCTCGGAGAAATGGAAGACCAGGCGCGGGCGCCTGTTCCTGGTGCCGGGCGACTCTCCAGTCGGCTACCGCTTGCCGCTCGGTACGTTGCCCTATGTTCCGCCGGCGCAATTTCCTTACATCGTGCCGGTCGACCCGTCCGTGCCGCGCGGCGCGCTGCCGGCGCGCGATGCGATCCTGCCGGAAGGTCCAGGCGGCGGCGCCGACGAAATGGCGCGTCAGCAGGCCGAAGCCTCCTTCACCGCCGCCACGGCCCAGCAGGACCGCGTCGAGCAGCGACTGACCGAGATCGGCGGCGCGGTGCGCACGGCGCTCACCGTCGAGCCGCGCGACGGCAGGCTCTGCGTGTTCATGCCGCCGGTCGAGGCGCTGGAGGATTATCTCGAACTGGTGGCGGCGGCGGAAAATGCTGCCAAGGCCATCGGGTTGCCGGTGCATATCGAGGGCTATGCTCCGCCGCACGACCCGCGCCTCAACGTCATCCGCGTCGCGCCCGATCCAGGCGTCATCGAGGTGAACATCCATCCTGCCGCCAACTGGCAGGAATGCGTTGCCACCACCACGGCCATCTACGAGGAAGCGCGGCAATCGCGGCTCGGCACCGACAAGTTCATGATCGACGGCCGCCACACCGGCACCGGCGGCGGCAATCATGTCGTGGTTGGGGGTGCTACGCCCAATGACAGCCCGTTCCTGCGCCGGCCGGATCTTCTGAAGAGCCTGGTGCTGCAATGGCAGCGGCATCCGTCGCTGTCCTATCTGTTCTCAGGGCTGTTCATCGGCCCGACCAGCCAGGCGCCGCGCATCGATGAGGCGCGGCACGATGCGCTCTATGAGCTTGAGATCGCGCTGGCGCAGGTGCCGCATCCCGACGCGGGCGCAGCACCCTTGCCCTGGCTGGTCGACCGGCTGTTCCGCAATCTCTTGACCGACGTGACCGGCAACACGCACCGTTCGGAAATCTGCATCGATAAATTGTTCTCGCCGGATGGCCCGACCGGCCGGCTCGGCCTTGTCGAGTTCCGCGGCTTCGAGATGCCGCCCAATGCGCGCATGAGCCTCGCCCAGCAATTGCTGGTCCGCGCGATCATCGCCCGGGCCTGGAAGAACCCGCTCGACGGCCGCTTCGCGCGCTGGGGCACCTCGCTGCACGACCGTTTCATGCTGCCGCACTACGTCTGGGCGGATTTCCTCGACGTGCTGGAGGATCTGAAGCTCAACGGCTTCGACTTCCGCCCCGAATGGTTCGCGGCCCAGCTCGAATTCCGTTTCCCGTTCTGCGGCGAGGTGCAACATGCCGGCGTCAAGCTGGAGTTGAGGCAGGCACTGGAGCCCTGGCACGTGATGGGCGAGCAGGGCGCTATCGGAGGCACGGTCCGCTTCGTCGATTCCTCGGTGGAGCGGCTGCAGGTGCGAACCGAAGGCCTCAATCCGGAACGCCACGCCATCGTCTGCAACGGGCGCGTCGTGCCGATGAAGGTCACCGACAATCGCGAGGTCGCGGTGGCCGGCGTTCGCTTCAAGGCCTGGCAGCCGGCGTCCGGCCTGCATCCGGCGCTGCCGGTCAACACGCCGCTGGTCTTCGACATCTATGACCGCTGGTCGGGCCGCTCGGTCAGGGGCTGCGTCTACCATGTCGCGCATCCGGGCGGCCGCAGTTACGACACCTTCCCGGTCAACGGCAACGAGGCCGAGGCGCGACGGCTTGCCCGGTTCGAACCGCGCGGCCACACGCCGGGCGGATATGTGCTGCGTGACGAGGAACCTGCTGAAGAGTTCCCGATGACCCTTGACCTCAGGCAGCCGGCGAGATTCTGATCGACAATGGCCAAGGGGAATCAGAGACGGGCGGGCGGCAGGCCGCGGGCGCCGAGCCTGCTGGAACGCTACCGACCGATCGAAGGCGTCGTCGACGAGATGGTCGACCCGGCTGGCAGCCCGCGCCCGGCCTGGCGCTCCTTCATCGACGCGCTAGACGATCTGGGGGCGGATCGGCTCGGGCAGCGGTTTGCCCGCGCCGATCAGTATCTGCGCGATGCCGGCGTCTATTACCGTGTCTATGAGCAGGCTGGCGCCAATGAGCGGGAGTGGCCGCTCGCGCATGTCCCGCTGCTGATCGACGAGAAGGAATGGGCCGAGATCAGCGCCGGCCTAGTCCAGCGCGCCGACCTGTTCGAGGCGATCCTGTCCGACATTTACGGGCCGAACCGATTGGTCGAGAAAGGCATTCTGCCGGCCGGCCTGATTGCAGCCAGCCCGGAATATCTGCGCCCGATAGCCGGCGTCCGGCCGGCCAACGGGCATTTTCTGCATATGGTCGCCTTCGAGCTCGGTCGTGGCCCGGACGGCCGCTGGTGGGTGCTGGGCGATCGCACCCAGGCGCCGTCGGGCGCAGGCTTCGCGCTGGAGAACCGCGTCGCCACAACGCGTGCGCTGTCGGATATCTATGGCGAGATGCATGTGCATCGGCTTGCCGGCTTTTTCCGCCGCTTCCGCGACGCGCTGAACGCTATGGCAAGGGAGTCGGGCGGCCGCGTCGCCATTCTGACGCCGGGACCGCTCAACGAAACCTATTACGAGCACGCCTATATCGCCCGCTATCTGGGCATCATGCTGCTCGAGGGCGAGGACCTGACCGTTTCCGGCGGCAGGCTGATGGTGCGAACCGTTTCCGGCCTGATGCCGATCGGCGTCCTGTGGCGGCGGCTCGATGCCGCCTTCGCCGATCCGCTGGAACTCAGGCCGGACTCGCAGATCGGCACGCCAGGATTGGTCGAGGCAATCCGGCGCGGCTCCGTTTCGGCCGTCAACGCGCTGGGTTCGGGCCTGATGGAGACACGGGCATTGCTGTCGTTCCTGCCCAGGATCGCGCGAGAACTGCAAGGTGACGATCTCAAACTGCCGAGCATCGCCACCTGGTGGTGCGGGCAGGAGGCCGAGCGCGCCCATGTGCTGGCCAATATCGACCGCATGGTGGTCGGCCCGGCGCTCTCGACCCGGCTTGCCTTCGAGGACGATGGCGCGACGCGGCTCGGATCGTCCCTTTCGGCCGGCGAGCGAGCCGAGCTCATCGCGCGCATCGAGGCGGACGGCGCCGGCTTCGTCGGCCAGGAAGCCGTGACGCTCTCGACCACGCCGGTGTTCGTCGACGGCCTGCTGGAGCCGCGGCCTGCCAGCCTGCGCGTCTATCTGGCGCGCACGCCGGAAGGCTGGACGGTGATGCCCGGCGGCTTCGCCCGTGTCGGCTTTTCGCTCGACCCGACGGCGATCGCCATGCAGCGCGGCGGCCAGGCGGCGGATGTCTGGGTGGTCAGCGACAGGCCGGTCGAACGCGAGACATTGTTGCCGCAGGAACATGACGGCTTCACCCGCACCATGCCGGGCAGCCTGCCCAGCCGCGCGGCCGAGAACCTTACCTGGCTCGGACGCTATATCGAGCGCTCCGAAGACACGGTGCGCGTGCTGCGCGCCTATCATGTGCGGCTTGCCGAGACGTCCGATCCGGATATGCCGCTGCTTGCCGATATCAGGGACTATCTGGAGCCGTTCGGCATCGACGTCTACACGGCGATACCACCAGGGTTGATCGGCACTTTGGACAGCGCGGTCTACAGCGCCGGCCAGATTCGCGACCGCTTCTCTCCCGATGGCTGGCTGGCGCTGAAGGATCTGTCCAAGACCATCCACAAATTCGCGGAGACGGTCGCGCCGGGAGACGACGCGACGCGGGCGATGACGGTGATGCTGCGCAAGCTTGCTGGCTTTTCCGGCCTGCTGCACGAGAACATGTACCGCTTCACCGGCTGGCGTTTCCTGGAGATCGGCCGCAGGCTGGAACGCGGCATCCAGATCGCCCGCACGCTCAGCCAGCTGACAAGGAATGGGGCGCCGGAAGGGGCGCTGGACATGATGCTGGAGATCGGCGACAGCGTCATGACCCATCGCCGGCAATATCCGGTGCAGGCCGGGCGGCGCACGGTGATCGACCTGCTCGCGCTCGACCCGCTCAATCCTCGCTCGATCCTGTTCCAGCTGGAGCGGCTGAAGGCCGAGATCGGCATGCTGCCTTCGATCGGCGGCGAGGGGCACATGTCACCCGCCGCCAAGGAGATATTGCGGCTCAACACGGCAATAGCCGTCATGGAGCCGTCGGACATGAGCGCCAAGGTGCTCGACGACCTCGCCGGCCAGATCGGCGATCTCTACAACAGCCTCTCCAGAGCCTATTTCGGTTAGATGCTCTACGACATCAAACTCCATTTGCATTACGACTACGCTGCTGCCGCCGGTGGGGGACGGCACCAGGTGCGCGTCATGCCGCAGACGATCGCCGGGGTGCAGCGCGTGATCGCCGCCTCGCTGTCGTTCCAGCCGTCGCCGGCCGAGCGTGCCGATTTTTCCGATTTCTTCGGCAACAATGTCACATCGATCGCCTTTCGCGACGCGCATGAGACGCTCGACATCCGAATGAGCGCGCGCGTGTCGGTTTCGCGCCCCGAGCAAGGCCTCGACGTCTCGCCCGACATAAGCGGGCTGAGGTCGGAGCTCGACCTGGTGCGCTCGCTATTGCCGTCCGCGCCGCATCATTTCCTCCCCGCCAGCGACCATGCCGGCATCGACGCGGCGATCACGGCCTATGCGCGGGAAAGCTTGGCCGGCTCCGCGGTCGCCACGGCGGCCGATCTCTGCAACCGCATCCATCGCGATTTCACTTATGACGGCAAGGCAACCACGGTGCAGACGCGGGCAAGCGACGCCTTCGCGCTGAAACGCGGCGTCTGCCAGGATTTCTCGCATATCATGATCGCTGGCCTGCGCGGGCTTGGCATTCCCGCCGGTTATGTCAGCGGCTTTTTGCGCACGATCCCGCCCAAGGGCAAGCCTCGGCTCGAGGGCGCCGATGCCATGCATGCCTGGGTCAAGGCCTGGTGCGGACGCGATGCCGGCTGGCAGGAGTTCGACCCGACCAACGGCATGCGGGCGAGCAACGACCATATCACGGTCGGCTATGGCCGCGACTATTCCGACGTTGCGCCAATCGTCGGCGTGTTGAAGACGACGGGCGGTCAGGTCGGGGAGCAGGCGGTCGACGTCATCCCGGTGGAAGCCTGACCCGCGGGCGTCGATGACGCGCACCGCCATTTGCATCGGAACCAGTCATCGGCGAGCGGCTTTATCTACGGATAATTTCGCGGAGCCGGCATGTTGCAGCATTCACAATTGTCCTCGGACCGTTCAACGCGGAGCGAGGAAACAGTAAGGAACGGTGCGCAGGATTCGGCCGAGCGCGCGTCGCTCAGCTATGTCAGCGACACCGATCCCGGCGTCCGACGAATGAGAAAAGGCAAGGGATTTTCCTATGTCGGTCCGAACGGGCGCAAGGTCAGCGCGCAGACACTTGCCCGCATCAAGGCGATCGTCATTCCGCCGGCCTGGACGGATGTATGGATATCGCCCAATCCGGACGGCCATATCCAGGCAACAGGCCGGGATCAGCGCGGCCGCAAGCAGTACCGCTATCACGCGCAATGGACCGAGGAACGCGACGGCGTCAAATATTCCAGCCTCGTCGCCTTCGCGCAAAGCCTGCCTGCCCTCAGACGGCAGATCGATGCCGATCTGCGCCGCCACGGGCTGCCGATGGAGCGCGTCGTCGCCTCGGTGGTCTGGTTGCTCGACAACACCATGATCCGGATCGGCAACGCGGCCTATGCGCGCGACAACAAGAGTTTCGGATTGACCACGCTGCGCGACCGCCATGTCGAGATCACAGGCTCCAGCCTGCGCTTCGCCTTCAAGGGCAAGTCGGGCAAGGAATGGAAGTTGAAGCTGGCCGATCGCCGCGTCGCCAAGATCGTGCGCGGCGCCCAGGACCTGCCCGGGCAGAAGCTGTTCCAATATCTCGGCGAGGATGGCGACCGGCGGCCGGTGCGTTCGGAGGACGTTAACCGCTATATTCGCGAAGCTTCCGGCGCCGAATTCAGCTCAAGGCATTTCCGCACCTGGGGCGGCACCATCCACGCCGCTTCGCTGTTTGCGCAGACCGAACTGCCGGAAAGCCAAGCGCTACGGAAACGGGTGACGAACAGCATCGTCGACAAGGTCGCCGAGCGGTTGGGCAACACCCGTGCCGTCTGTCGCAAATGCTACATCCACCCGCTGGTGTTCGAGGCGTGGAGCAACGGACGCCTGCTCGACGAAATGGCCGAAGCCAATAAGCACAAGCGCGTCATACCCGGCCTCGACGAGGAAGAAACGCTGGTGCTCAGATGGCTGCAGGCGCGCGGCGCCTGACAGGCGGTTGCGGAGATCGTCAAGCCAGTGATCCCTCGATAAATTTTTTTATCGACCTGGTGTCGGGAAGGGTCCTAGTGTCGCGTCCTTTGATACGGAAAGGACCTGCCATGCTTTACGCCATCCTCTGCTACGCCTCCGAAGACGTCGTCTGCTCCTGGAGCAAGGAACAGGACGACGAGGTCATGGCAAAGCTCCTCAACGTGCAGGACAAATACGCCAAGGCGGGCCGGCTGGGGCCGGTGGCGCGCCTGTTGCCGACGACGGCGGCCACGACGCTGCGAAAGGTCAAAGGGGAATCGATCGTGCTCGACGGCCCATTCGCCGAGACCAAGGAACAATTCCTCGGCTTCTATACGCTCGAATGCAACGATCTCGACGAAGCCGTCGAATTCGCGCGCGAGCTTTCCGAGGTCAATCCGAGCGGCGGCTCCTACGAGATCCGGCCGGTTTCGGTCTTCAATCCGACAAAGGTCGCGGTATGACGGAACTCGCCTGGATAAATGCCGCGATCAGCAATGCCCGCCCGCAGGCGATGGGCGCGCTGCTGCGCTACTTCCGCGACCTCGACGCCGCGGAAGAGGCTTTCCAGGACGCGTGCCTGAGGGCGCTCAACAACTGGCCGAAGAACGGGCCGCCACGCGATCCCGCGGCTTGGCTGATCTTCGTCGGCCGCAACAGCGGCATCGACGCCGTGCGCAAGCGCGCCAAGCAGGCGCCGATGCCGGAAGAGGACCAGATTTCCGATCTCGAGGATGCCGAAGGCGATATGGCCGAGCGGCTGGACGGTGCGCATTATCGCGACGATATCCTGCGGCTTCTGTTCATCTGCTGCCATCCGGATCTGCCGGCGACGCAGCAGATCGCGGTGGCGCTGCGCATCGTGTCCGGCCTCACCGTCAAGCAGATCGCGCGCGCCTTTCTCGTCGGCGAAAGCGCCATGGAACAGCGCATCACCCGCGCCAAGGCGCGCATTGCCGATGCCGGCGTGCCGTTCGAGACACCGGGCGCGGTCGAGCGCTCGGAGCGGCTCGCCGCAGTCTCCGCTATGGTCTATCTGATCTTCAACGAGGGCTATTCGAGCAATGGCGGCGAGGCGCCGGCTCGCGCGCCGCTGTGCGAGGAGGCGATCCGGCTCGCCCGGCTGCTGCTCAGGCTGTTCCAGCAGGAACCTGAAATCATGGGGCTGACGGCGCTGCTGCTTCTCCAGCATGCGCGGGCGCCGGCGCGCTTCGACGAAGATGGCGAGATCGTGCTGCTCGAGGACCAGGACCGCTCGCTCTGGAGCCGCAAGATGATCGACGAGGGCTTGGCGCTGGTCGACAAGGCGCTGCGCCACCGCAAGCCCGGCCCTTATCAGGTGCAGGCGGCGATCGCGGCGCTGCATGCGCGGGCGGCGACGGCCGAGGATACCGACTGGACCGAGATCGACCTGCTTTACGGTCTGCTGGAGCAGATGCAGCCGTCGCCGGTGGTAACGCTCAACCGCGCCGTCGCGGTCAGCAAGGTGCACGGCCCGGAAGCCGCACTTGCCATGATCGAGCCGCTGGAAGAGCGGCTGTCGGGCTATTTCCACTTCTTCGGGCTGAGGGGCGGGCTGCTGATGCAGCTTGGGCGCAACGACGAGGCGCGTGTCGCCTTCGACCGCGCCATCGCCCTGGCCAACACCGCGGCCGAGGCGGCGCATATCCGCATGCATATCGACCGGCTGATCAAGGAAAGCGCTGAGAAGTCTTCCTTCCAAAAAGCGCGCTGATCCGGCTTCGCCGTCTGGCCCAATTTCGCAATCCGGCCTTGGACCATGCCGGGGTAGCGGTTTTCCCCCGAAACGCGTAATGCCACGCCATGAAAGCGCCCGGCTGTGCCCGACGGCACGGACTCGGCGCATAGCTTCCACGCCCGTCCTATGAGCGGCGGGATATGAAAGGGACAAAGATGACGTTAGCGAAGGAAACCGCTTCACTTCTTGAGAAACTGGGTGTCGCCAAGGATGCGCTTTGGGGGGGCGACCTGATCGTGCGCAGTCCGGTGACGGGCGAACAGGTCGCGGCGCTGAAGTCGATCTCGGCCGCCGACGCCGGCAAGGCCATCGATGCCGCGCACAAGGCCTTCCAGGCCTGGCGGCTGGTGCCGGGGCCAAAGCGCGGCGAGCTGGTGCGCCTGCTCGGCGAGGAGTTGCGCGCGCATAAGGACGAGCTCGGCCGGCTGGTGTCGATCGAGGTCGGCAAGATTCCGTCCGAGGGGCTGGGCGAAGTCCAGGAGATGATCGACATCTGCGATTTCGCCGTCGGTCTTTCCCGGCAACTCTATGGCCTCACCATCGCCACCGAGCGCCCCGGACACCGCATGATGGAGACCTGGCATCCGCTCGGCGTCGTCGGCGTGATCTCGGCCTTCAATTTCCCGGTTGCTGTTTGGTCTTGGAACTCGGCGCTGGCCTTCGTCTGCGGCGATGCGGTGGTGTGGAAGCCGTCGGAAAAGACGCCGCTGACGGCGCTTGCCTGCGAGGCGATCTTCAAGCGCGCCGCCAAGCGTTTCGGCGCGGACGCGCCGGCGGGGCTGCTGCAGGTGCTGATCGGCGACCGCGCCGCCGGCGAGGTGCTGGTCGACCATCCGAAGGTGCCGCTGGTCTCAGCCACCGGCTCGACCCGCATGGGCCGCGAGGTCGGCCCCAGGCTGGCCAAGCGTTTTGCCCGCGCCGTGCTCGAGCTCGGCGGCAACAATGCCGGCATCGTCACGCCCACCGCCGATCTCGACATGGCGCTGCGGGCGATTGCCTTCGGCGCCATGGGCACGGCTGGCCAGCGTTGTACGACGCTGAGGCGCCTCTTCGTGCATGACAGCGTCTATGACGCGCTCTTGCCGCGGCTGAAGAAGGCCTATCAGTCCGTCTCGGTCGGCAATCCGCTGGAAGGCAAGGCGCTGGTCGGTCCGCTGATCGACAAGGCGGCCTTCGACAACATGCAGAAGGCATTGAAGGAGGCTGAAGCGCATGGCGGCAACGTGACCGGCGGCACGCGCGTCGAGAACGGCCATCCGGATGCCTATTACGTGCATCCGGCGCTGGTCGAAATGCCTGCCCAGGTCTCGCCGGTGACGGAAGAGACCTTCGCGCCGATCCTCTACGTGATGAAATACTCCGATTTCGACGAGGCGCTCGAGCAGCACAATGCGGTGGGCGCCGGGCTGTCATCGTCGATCTTCACGCGCGACCTGCAGGAATCGGAGCGTTTCCTTGGCGTCGACGGTTCGGATTGCGGCATCGCCAACGTCAATATCGGCACGTCGGGCGCCGAGATCGGCGGCGCATTCGGCGGCGAGAAGGAGACGGGCGGCGGCCGCGAGAGCGGCTCGGATGCCTGGAAGGCTTATATGCGCCGCGCCACCAACACGGTGAACTATTCGAAAGCGCTGCCGCTCGCGCAGGGCGTGTCGTTCGACATCGATTGAATGAAGCGCCGGGTCAGCCTCGCCCGCGAGCTGATCCGGCCCGACTATCGATCAGATCGTGCAGGCGGAAGGCGGGCGATTGCTCAGAAAGCCTTGCCGGTGGCCGGATCGAAGAGGCGGAGCGCGTCCGCATCGAAGACGAACGCGCATGGCTGACCCTTGGCGACGCGGGCGCGTGGCGGCAAGGTCGCCGTCAAGTTCTGCGCGCCGATCCGGGCCGTGGTGACCTGTTCGGGACCGGTCAGTTCGACGACGTCGATCTCGACCGGCAGCGACAGATCCGCGCCGCTGCCCGGCCCCAGCCGGAGCGCTTCCGGCCTCACTCCGGCAATGACCTGAGCACCGCCGCGGCCTGCGTTGGCGTAGCGCGCCGGCAGCGCCAGCCGCGCATCCGTGCCGGCAATGGCGAGCTTGCCGTCCTCGACAACCGCTTCCAGCATGTTCATCGCAGGCGCGCCGACGAAGCCTGCCACATAGAGTGTCGCCGGATGGTTGTAGATCTCTTCCGGGGTGCCCAGCTGTTCGATACGACCGTCGCGCATGACGGCGACGCGGGTCGCCAGCGTCATCGCCTCGATCTGGTCGTGGGTGACGTAGACGACGGTGGTGCGCAGCATCTCGTGCAGGCGCTTCAGCTCGGTGCGCATCTCGAGCCGCAGCTTGGCGTCGAGGTTGGAGAGCGGCTCGTCGAACAGGAAGACCTGCGGCTTGCGCACCAGCGCCCGGCCGATGGCAACGCGCTGGCGCTGGCCGCCGGAGAGCTGGCCGGGCTTGCGGTCGAGCAGGTTCTCGATCTGCAGGAGCCTTGCCGCTTCGCGCACCGCCTTGTCGCGCTCGGCGACGGGAACCTTGCGCATCTCCAGCCCGAAGCCGATGTTGCGGCTCACCGTCAGGTTCGGATAGAGCGCGTAGGACTGGAAGACCATGGCGATGTCGCGGTTCTTCGGATGCACGCCAAGCACCGAGCGGCCGCCGATCAACACGTCGCCGCTGGTCGCCTCGGCGAGGCCGGCGATGATGTTGAGCAAGGTCGACTTGCCGCAGCCGGAGGAACCCAGCAGCACCAGGAACTCGCCGTTCTCGAGCGCGACATCGATGCCTTTCAGCGTTTCGACGCTGCCGTAATTCTTGCGGATATCGCGGATTTCAAGCGCGCTCATGGATGGCTTCCTCGAAGAAAATCGGCCCGCCATAGTCGCGGGGCAGGGTGGAAATGGCCCGCGATGCCACCTGAACAGCCGCTGCAAGGCAACGTGCCAGAGCGTGCTCCCGAGCAAATGCCGCCAGAAAGGCGCCGTTGAAGACATCGCCGGCGCCGATCGTGTCGACGACGTTGACGCGTGGCGCGGTCGCATCGATGAGCTGGCCGTCCGGGCCGATAGCGATCGCGCCCTCGGGTCCGCGCTTGACGACCACGGTCGCGGCTTTTTTCATGCCGTCGCGGATCTTGCGTGCCGCGTCCGTGGGATCCTTCAACCCCGCCAGCGTCGTCGTCTCGACCTCGTTGAAGAGCGCAAGCTCGCAACGCGACAGCCAAGCGCGCGCCGCGGCACAATTTTGCGCCGTCCAGCCGTCCATCGGCCAGCCGGTGTCGAGCGCGACGGCGATGCGGTGTGCCTCCGCCCAGTCGAAAAAAGCCTCGTACTGGCGCGTCAGGTCGTCGGTCAGGAAGGAGCCGCAGAGCAGCGCATAGCCACCGGAAAGCCGCCTGCCGTCCAGAACCGAAAGCACGTCGTCGAGGTTGAAGCGCGGCAGGTGACCGCGGGTGGTGAAGAAGGTGCGTTCGCCGTCCGGATGGGTCATACCGACCGACAGCGTCGTGCCCTCCGTATGGACCGGCCATCTCGCGGCGCGGCTCCCGAATGCCTCGCGCAGCCAGCGCCCGAACTGGTCATCGCCGAGATTGGCGGCGATGTCGAAATCGATGCCCAGCGCCTGCCAGGCAAGTGCGGTGTTGCCGGCCTGGCCGCCGACGCGCAGGTCGTCATGATCGACGACGGTCTCCGTGCCCGCCTTCGGCCAGGGCGCGACCGGCCCAACGATCAGATCGACGTTGACGTTGCCGATCACCGCGAGCGGCCGCATCATTCGCTCCTGGTTATCTTGGTGGTGCGCACCGGCGTTCCGGCATTCTCGACGCGGGAATCGGCGAAGGCGATCATCAGGCGCTGCGCCACCGGCAGCATGGCAAAGATCGCCGCCAGCCCAGAGGCGGGTCTGAAGGCGAGTGTCGCGGCGCCTGCGACCGGCGGTTTGCCCGAAGCGTCGAATACGATCAGCGGCGCCCCGGTCTCGACCACTGAAACGGCCATGGCGGTGACGAGGTCGGCGGTCGGGTCGTCGCCGCGGAAGAGCACGACGCCAATGCTTGGACCCAGCATCTCCATCGGCCCGTGGCGCAACTGACCGCCTTCGAGCGAGAAACAAGGCAGGCGCGACAGTTCGGTGAAGCCGAGCGCAAGGGCTTCAGCCACGCCTTGAAGCTTGCGGCCGGAAGTGACGATGGTCGTGACCATCCTCAGCGCCGCGAGCGCGGCATCGATCTCGACCGCCTGGGGCGCATTGAGCCCGGCGAGCGCGCCGGCGGGATCGTCGCCTAGCGCAGTCAGGATGGCGAGATGCAGGGCGAAGGTCACGGTCAGGCTGCGGGTCGCGGCAAAGGCAAGCTCGCTACCGCCGGCGCCGACGAGGCAAGGCACTGTGCGGCCGAGGAAGGAGCCTTCCTCCAGCGTCAGACCGAAGGTCTCCGTGCGATCGCCGGTCTCGGCAAACCAGCGCAACACCTCGGCGCTTTCGCCGGATTGAGAGGTGACGATCACCGTCTTGCCGGTCAGCGGCAGCGGCTGGCCGAGCTGCTCCGACAGCGGCAGCGCGATGGCATCGATGCCATGCGCGCGATAGAGCGGCTCGACGGCGCGGGCGACGGCATGCGAGGCGCCCATGCCGAGCAGGAGGAGCCTGCCGTTCTTGCTGATCGAGGCAGCGACCTCGGCAGCTACTTCTCGATTGCTGGCGAACGAGGCAAGCGCATCCTCATGCTGGCGTGCCATCTCGCGGTCGATCGCGACAAGCCCTGCCGGGCGGTTCTTTTGCGCAATCATGATTATCCTTTCACTCCGCCGCTGGTCAGACCCGAGATCAGCGCGCGTTGCATGACGAGGCCGATCAGCACCGGCGGCAAGGCCGCAAGCACGCCGGCGGTGGCGATCAGTCCATAGTCGGAGACGCGGCCGCCGGCGAGATCGGCGATGGCGACCGTCAGCGTCTTTGCCCGCTGGTCCGAGGTGAAGAGCAGGGCATAGAAGAATTCGTCCCAGGCAAGCAGCACGGCAAACAGCGCCGACGTCGCCACCACGGGCGCGGCCAGCGGCAAGGTGATGATGCGCCAGGTCTGGAGCAGTCCCGCCCCGTCGATCATCGCCGCGGCCTCGATTTCGCGCGGGATGGAATCGAACCCCGATTTCATCAGCCAGGTGGTGAAGGGCGCGAGGATCGTCAGATAGATCAGCGCCAGGCCGAAGACGTTGTTGAGCAGGCCGAGATAGGAGAGACCCATGTAAAGCGGGACGGAGAGGGCCACCGGCGGCAGCATGTAGGTGGCGATCACCATCGACAGCGACCAGCCGACCGAAGGCGTGCGCGAGACGGCCCAGCCGGCCGGCACGGCAAGGACGATCGCTGCCAGCGTCGCCATGCCGGCGACCTCCAGGCTGTTGCGCAGCGATGACGTGAAGGCGGCGCCGGCGCTGTTCTCGGCCCTCGATATAAGCTGCGTGTAACGGGAGAAGTCGGCCGCCTGCGGCCACCAGCGCAGCGGCTTGGCGGCGAGGTCGGCGGCCGGCGATATGCTCATGATGAAGAGCCAGGCGAGCGGCGCCAGGATTACGGCGGCGAGCAGAATGGCGCAGACGTAGATAAAAGCAGTGAAGACAGAGCTCTTGCGTTCCATCAGGCCGCGCTCCCGGCGGTCTTCTTGACCAGCGTCGCATAGGCGACGGCGAGCACGGTGACGAGCAGGGTGACGATCAGCGCCAGCGAGGCGCCGGAACCGGCGCGCTGGAAGGAGAAGGCTTCCTGGTAGACGAGGATCGACAGCGAGCGCGTGCTGTTGGCCGGACCGCCGCGTGTCATCACCCAGATGATGTCGAAGACCTTGAACGCCTCGATGGTGCGCAGCACCAGCGCCACCATGAGCGGGCCTGCAAGATAGGGCAGGATGACGAAGCGGAAGCGGTTGAACGGGCCGGCGCCGTCGACGAGCGCCGCGGCGGTGATGTCGCGCGGCACGGCCTGCAGGGCGGCCAGCGCAATCAGCGCGACCAGCGGGAAATTCTTCCAGCAGTCGGCGACGATCAGCGCCGCCAGGGCCGTTCCAGGCTCACCTAGCCAGGAGCGGTAATCGTCTATGATATGGAGCTGCGTCAGCGCCGCGTTCAGCGCGCCATATTCGGGATTGTAGATCAGCCGCCAGAGCGTCGCGTTGACGACGGTGGGCAGCGCCCAGGGCAGGATCATCAGGCCGCGCAGCACGGCGCGGCCGCGGAATTCCTGATTGAGCAGGAGAGCCGCAAGGACGCCGAGCACCATCTCGGCGGCGACCGAGATGACCGCGAACCAAGTGGTGGTGGTCAGCGTGCGGGTGAAATTCGAGCTCGTCAGCATCTTGGTGTAATTGTCGAAGCCGACATAGTTGCCCGCCGTACCGACCAGCTGGGCGTCGGTGAAGGAAAGCCTGACAGTATCGACCAACGGCCAGCCGATGACGGCCACCATGATCACCAGAAGCGGCAGCATCAACAGCCACGCACGCGTCGTCATCCAGGTGCCCGACATCAGAGGCGCCTCTCTTCCTTCATCCGGTTAGAAATAGCACGGGCGGCACTCGTATTTTGAGGCCGCCCGCCCGTCGGGGAACGCCAGATCAGAGGCCGCTGTTTTCGGCAGCGGTCTTGAGCGCGTCTTCCGGCGTCGCCTGGCCGAGCAGCGATTCCTGGATCGCCTGCTGCAGCGCCGTCGATAGCTGCTGGTATTTCGGCGTGGTCGGGCGCGGATACATCGCGGCAAGACCGAGCTTGGCGGCGGCGATCAGTTCTTCCTGGCCCTTGGTGACGGCCGGGTCGTCATAGGACGAGGCCCAGATCGGCAGCGAGAGCTTGGCATACTGGTTCTGCGTCGCCTGCGAGGTCATGAACTCGATATATTTCCAGGCTTCGTCCTGGTGCTTCGACACCGCCGTGACGCCAAGGCCCATCGAGCCGTTGACGGCCGAGACCTCGCTGGTGCCGGCAACGCCCGGCGCCGGCACGACGCCGACCTTGCCCGCGACCTTGGAGTCCTTCGGATCATTGGCCATGTTGTACATGTAGGTCCAGTTCAGCGCGAAAGCGGCGTCGCCGTTCTCGAACACCTTGCGCACGTCCTCTTCGAGGAATTCCTTGGAGTTCGGGTTGGTCAGGCCCGACTTGTAGCTGTCGACCATGTATTTCAGCGCCGAGAGGCCGCCGCCGTTCTGGAAGTCGGGCTTGCCTTCCTTGAGGAAGTCGCCGCCATAGGCGCTGACCAGCGTGGTGTAGTCGCAGATGGCGGCTTCGGCCTGCGACCAGCTCCAGGCGATCGGCGTCTTCAGCAAGCCCTTGTCCTGAATGATCTTGGCCTGCTGGCCGAGCTCTTCCCAGGTCTTCGGCGGCGCCTTGATACCTGCCTTTTCCAGGATTTCCTTGTTGTAGAACAGGTATTTGGTGTCGAGGATCCACGGCATGCCATAGTACTTGCCGTCATACTGGACGGTGGTCCAGGCCCCGGGCAGAACGCCCTTCTTCATGTCATCGGTGATCTTCGAGGACACGTCGACCAGCACCTTGTTGGTCGCGTATTCGGCCGGCCAGATGACGTCGAACAGCACCACGTCGTAGCCGCCGCCGGATCCTTGGGCGAGCACGGTTTTGTCGTGCAGGCCTTCATAGGGAACGAATTCGAGGTTGACCTTGATGTCCGGATTGGCCTTGGCGAAGGCCTCCGTCATCGAGCGCACGTCGGCCTCGCTATAGGCGGCCTGCGCCATGAAGAGCGCGTTCAAGGTTGTTTCAGCAAAGGCGTGGGGGACGAGCAGCCCGCCAACGAACACCGCGCCCAAAAGTGTCTTACCGATCGATTTCAGCATTTGTCTTTCTCCCATTTTCGACGGCTGCGAGTGGGCGGCCAAGGCTGTGCCGCTTTCTCGAATTCGCATCGCGTCTGACCGGATCCATCCCCAACGGCGTGCGGCGGAGCTCGAAAGCTTTTGCCGTCTTTTTGTAGAACCGCGCGGATGTCCCCTATTAAGTCAATTCGCTTGACTTAATTAGTCGATCAATCCTTTAATGGAGTCAAGAGGGGAAACGACGGTGCACGACATCAGCCCGATCCGCGCCAAAAGCGGCACCAACCAGGAGGGAACGAGCGCCCACAACCGCCGCGTCATGATCGAAGCGCTGCGGCTCAACGGCGCGCTGTCGCGCGCCGACCTGGCGCGGGCGACGCAGCTTACCAAGCAAGCGGTTTCCAACATCATCGAGGATCTCGAGCGCGATGGCCTGGTCGTGGCGCTGGATGCGGTGCGCAAGGGCAGGGGGCAACCTTTCACGCCCTACCGGTTGGTTCCCGAAGGGGCCTTCGCCATCGGGCTGCAGATCGACCGGCATCTGACGCGCGTGGTGGTGGTCGACCTCGTCGGCAAGGTGATCGCGCGCGCCGAGGCGGGGCTGCCGTTCGACGAGCCTTCGGCGGGCGTCAGGATCATCCTCGGCCTGGTCGACCGCGTCAGGCGCGAACTGGCTTGCTTGTTTGCCCAGTCCGAGCGGCGACTGGTCGGATTGGGAGTCGCCATGCCGGGACCGTTCGGGCTAAAGAACCCCGACAACAAATGGATGATGCCGGCCTGGCAGCAATTTCCGCTGGTGGAGGCGCTTGCGGCCGGCACCGGGCTCGATGTCGGCCTCCAGAACGATGCGGCGGCCTGCGCGACGGCGGAGCGGATCGTCGGCGCGGCGCATGGCGTCGATCACGCCGTCTGCCTTTATGTTGGTTACGGCATAGCCGCCGGGCTGATCCTCAATGGCGAGCTCTACAGCGGCGGCAACGGCAATGCGGGCGAGGTCGGCATGGCGCTGCTTTCGCCGGCCGGCCCCGGTTCCACGCCGCTCGAACATCGTGCGTCGCTGGCCTCGCTCTACCAGCATCTCGGCCTCGACCCCACCGAGAGGGGGCTTTACGAGACGCTCGGCGCACTGGCGCTTGCGCAGGATCCGCGGGTCATGGGCTGGGTCGAAAGAGCCGGGTCCGACCTGCGCTGGAGCGTGCATCTGATCGAAACGATCTTCGATCCGCAAACCGTCATCCTCACCTCCAGCGCGCCCGAAGCACTCGCGCGGCTCCTGCTTCGGGCCATGCATCCGCTGCTGCCGTCGATCGCGGATCGCCCCGTCCGGCGCCTGCCACGGCTGCAACTGGGCACCACCGATCCCTGGGCGATCGCGGTCGGCGCCGCGGCAGAGCCGATCAGCCGGGCCTTCGATCCGCGTTTTTCCGCGATCCTGAAGGCCGGATAGAAGCGGCCAGCCCCGTCGCCTGCGTCATGCTTGTGGCGAAAGCCGCGTCGATGATGGCGAGCTTGACCGCCTGCGCGGCGACGCCAGCGCGGGCACCGGTCTTGCGCGGCGCCGGGCGGAGTCTTGACGGTCAGCGATTCTTCAGAGCTGAGATACAGGCTTCGAAGGCCTCGTCGACGACGGCGAGCTTGGCTGCCTGGACGGCCATGTATTCGTCGAAGAAAGCCCTCGAAACCCACATCACGGAATGGCCGCGCTGGCCGATCCAGCCGATGCTGCCGAGCGCCTCGGCATCATATAGTTTGCGCGCCAGATGGGTGCGTGAGAGCTTCAGCCAGTGGGCGAATTCACTGACCGAGATGACGCCGGTCGGTATCCTGTCGAGATGAACATCCTCAGGATCGATGCCGGACATCAGCCAGTCCATGATGATGCCGCCGTTGTTTAGCCAGATAAACAATGAAAAAGTCTGCCCAGGCTCCCGCACTGCGCTGCTGGCCAGCAATCCATCGGCGATCAGCGGCTGCAAGGTGGGCAGCATCTCGGGTCGCTCGAGGAGGTTTTCCAGCCGGTTGGCGCCATCTATGTGGTCCAGCGTCCTCAGATGCGCATAAATCCAGCCGGTGAAGGTCTCTATGGTGCCCGCCGTGACCCGCAACGGGTGGGCGCGGCCATCACCGCTGGCCGAAATATATTCGGCGATGTTGTAGTGCAGCATCTCCTTGACGAAGGCCTCGGCGGTGTTGCGGCTGGCCACGGAATTGCGGCGCACGACGTCGATGAAACGCGCCATCGTCATGTCGGTGCGGCGGTCGTTGGGATCGCGCCGGAAATGCAGAGCCAAGCCGACATGAGCGAGCAGCCAGCGCTGCTGGGTGGCAAACACGGCAGCCAGCCGCGGGCTCGTTTGATAGATATGGATGAGCGCCTTGGACTGCTCCTGGACACCGCGAAGCGCTGCCGGATGACGGGCGATTTCTGCGGCATTCAGCGGCATTTCCTATGGTACTCCATGCGATTCCAAGCAACGACAAATGAAGATTCCCAGTCTTCGCCGGTCGTGTCCAGTTGCCCATTGGAACAACGAACGATCAGGCCGTGAATTCGTTGCTAACTCTTTGCATCGGTTCTGGAAAGCCGTCCCAATAATAGTCGGGCCCGCAGCCCTGCGCTGAATTGACGAGTCCCGCCAGACGAGCATGGGTTCCGCGCCATCGGGCTGCGGGGAGCGCCTCCCGGGTCGGGCTCCGTCCCTGGTGCCGATCCGCAGACAATCCTGCAGGATTCGCGCTTCAAGGATGCCGCATTCTGTCGGCCATCGCGACGGTCTCCAACACATGCGCTCTGGCGTCGGCCGCGCCGGTCGGCGCCGATCGATAACGTGACGAGGAATCCGCGCAGCCCTTTGCAGCCTGCGGAGGGCGGCCTATCCTGGCGGTGATGGCCAACCCTGAGTGAAACGATGCCGAGAACAATCAGGACGCTGACCGCCAGCGAGGTGGAAACGCTTGTTGGCTGGGCAGCGGAGGAAGGCTGGAATCCGGGCACCGGCGATGCCGCGGCGTTTCGGGCGGCGGATCCACAAGGGTTCATCGGCGCCTTTGTCGGCGGCGAGATGGTGGCCGGCATTTCGGCCGTCGTATACGGCCCCGGCTTCGGCTTCATCGGCCTTTACATCTGCCGGCCCGACCGGCGTGGCGAAGGTCACGGCAAGGCGGTCTGGGACGCCGGCATGGCGCGTCTGAGCAACCGTATCATCGGTCTCGACGGGGTGGCCGAGCAGCGGGCCAACTACCAGCGCATGGGCTTCGTGCCTGCTTATGAGACCGTCCGCCACAGCGGCGGTCCATCCGGCTTGCCCGAGGGCGGCAAGACAAGACCCGTGACGGCCGGCGACACGGCTGAGATTTTCGCCTACGATCGCAAGTGCTTTCCAGCACCGCGCGAGACCTTCCTTGGCGAGTGGCTGCGGCCGCCGCGGATTGCGCGGCTCTCAGCCCGATCGGACGGCATTGCCGGCTACGGCGTGGCGCGCCGTTGCAGGCAGGGTTTCAAGGTCGGGCCGCTGTTCGCCGACAGGACGGAGCTTGCCCTGGCAATGCTGGCGGACCTGTCGGACGCAACTGCCGGCGAGGAATTGCATATCGACGTGCCGGCCGGCCAGGTTCAATTCACCGCCACGCTGCAGGCCGCCGGCATGGTTCCGGGGTTCACGACGACACGCATGTACAAGGGCGGCAAGCCCGGCAACAACCAGTCGACGGTTTTCGGCGTCACGACGCTCGAGCTGGGATGATCGCGTGCTGAGGTCATTGTTTTGCCTGGCTGGTCCATGCGACATGGCTCAATGATGTGGTTGCCTTTGCCGAGCTGCGTTTCGGAGATTATCGAATGGCTGGAAGGACGGTTCTGATCGCCGGCGGCGCCGGAGGAATGGGTCTGGCGACCGGACTGCGTTTCGCCGCCGACGGCGAGCGGATCGTGCTCGCGGATCTTCCCGGCTCCAAGCTCGACGGCGCCGTGGCGAAGATTGCCGCGGCCGGGGCGGACGCGATCGGCTTGCCGCTCGATATCCGCTCCGTCGCTGCCTGCCGCGACGTGGTGGGCAAGGCCAGGGAGTGGGGCGGTGCGATCGACATTCTCGTCAACGCCGCCGGGGTCTGGCTCGAGGGACCGGCACGCGATGTCGAGGAAGACCAGTGGGACCTGGTGCTGGACGTCAATCTCAAGGGAGCCTTCTTCCTGATCTCGGCAGCCATACCGCATCTGTCGGCGGCGCAGGGCGTGATCGTCAACATTGCATCCGACGCCGGCATCGTCGGAAATAACGGGGCGGCCGTGTATTGCGCCTCAAAAGGCGGACTGGTGCTTTTGACCAAGGCTCTCGCGCTGGAACTCGCCCCGCAAGGCATCAGGGTCAACGCAGTCTGTCCCGGCGACACGGCAACGCCGATGATCGAATATCAGGCCAAGACCTATGGCGCGGACGACCCCGACGGCTACAAGCGCCGGCTCCTTGGGCACTATCCGCAAGGGGACAAGGCAAGGTTCATCCAGGTGGAGGAGATCGCTTCCTTCATCCACTATCTGTGCCAGCTGGGCGCGGCGCCGATCACCGGGGCCGCGCTTTCGATCGATTTCGGCGTCAGTGCCGGTTATTGAACCCAGCGCGGGATCGGTTTCATCGCGGATATGAGTGCCTGCGCCGGCATGCCGGCGTTCTAATCGTGGAGGGGAAATGATCGTGTTTCGCAAATCCCGCAAGGCACTGGTGACCGGCGCGGGCGCCGCCGACGGCATCGGCGTGGCGATCGCGCGGGCGTTGGCCGAGGCCGGTGTTTCGGTCACCATCACCGCTTCGTCCGCACGCGTCGAGCAACGCGCGGCGGAACTGCGGGCGGAGGGGCTCGATGTCCGCGCTTTCATGGCCGACCTGACGCTCTCGGGCGATGTCGATCGTTTACGCTCCGAGGCCGGCGAGATCGACGTCCTCGTCAACAATGCCGGGATGGGCACCATCGCCCAGCCGGCATTGCAGCGGCGGTTTCTCGACCTCAGCGAAAGCGACTGGGACCGCGGCATCGATGTCAGCCTGAAAACCGCTTTCTTAAGCACGCGCGGATTTCTGGCCGGCATGGTGCAGCGCGGCCATGGACGCGTCGTCAACATGGCATCGGTGACGGGGCCTTACGTATCCAATGAAGGCGAGGCCGCCTACTCCGCGGCCAAGGCCGGCATGATCGGCCTGACGCACGCGCTTGCCCTGGAGGTCGGCCGCAGCGGCGTCACGGTCAATGCCGTGGCACCGGGATGGATCGCGACGGGCGCCTCGACGCCTGAGGAACTGACCGCTGCCCGCAACACGCCGCTTGGCCGCGCCGGCAGCCCCGAGGAAGTCGCGGCGGCCGTGCTGTTCCTGGCGTCCGACGGAGCCAGTTATGTCAACGGCGCCGTTCTCGTCGTGGACGGCGGCAACATCCTGCAGGAACGCAAGGCATGACCGCGAAGATTCAGGGACCGCTTTGGTACGCAGCTCATAACAGGATGAAATGCGAACCCAGGAACACGAGGAACTGGCCGGTAATCAGAGGGACCCGCAAAATAGGGCCGCTCTCTGCGCTGTCCTGAACGGGTTGCCCGCGCACGCAAGGGTGCGCCTTCAGCACATTCCTCCAGATCGTGGGAAAGTCCGATCCCTTGCTTCTTTCGGCATTGCACGTGTCGACAAGTCTCGCGACGGCATTTTTCATCGAGCGGAATTCACCCTAAGCGCCTGATCGCAAGACATATGACCAATTATGGCAGGAAGAATTTGATCTCGATCAATGCACCGAAAAAGGAGCCGCTCACAGCCGTATCAATAGAGCATGATGTCGTCCGAAAACCGCCTCACACATCACGCCCTAGCCGGGCAAAAGCATCATGATCGATGCCCCGGCCATCAGTGCCGTCGCGATCCAGCCCAGCATGACGATCGGCCAACCGGACGTGAAAGAGCCCATGACCGATCGGCTTGAGGCCAGCAATATGACCACTACCATGAGCGGCACCGCGACGACGCCGTTTATGACGGCGCTCCAGAACAGCGCCTTCATCGGGCTGATGGGCAGATATTGGATGGCCAGCGCCGCCAGGATGCTTACCGCGATGACGCCATAGAAGCCACGCGCATCGCCCGCCTTGCGCTCCAGCCCCTCCTGCCATCCCATGGCCTCCGCCAGCGCGTAAGCCGCCGAGCCCGCCAGGACGGGCACGCCGATCAATCCTACTCCCAGTATGCCGGCGGCAAAAAGCACGAAGGCGAAATCGCCCGCCAGCGGCTGCAGGGCGCTGGCAGCCTGGGCGGCTGTTTCGATGTGCGTGATACCGGCAACATTCAGCGTTGCCGCGGTTGCCAGGATGATGAAATAGGACGTCGCATCCGAATAGAACATGCCGCTCCAGGTGTCCCAGCGCAACCGGCGCAGTTCAGTCCCCGATCCGGTCGCGTCTTCGATTAGAGGAGGACCGCCCTTCATCTCTTCGACCTCCTCGGAAGCCTGCCAGAAGAAGAGATAGGGGCTGATCGTCGTGCCGAAGATCGCCACCGCCACGGTGGCGGTCTCGGCGTTCATCGGCAATCTGGGCCACACGGTGCGAAGCGCCACCTCGCCCCAGGGCACATGGACCATGAAGAGCACCGCGGCATAGGCAAGAAGCGACAGCGTCAGCCATTTGAGGAAACCGACATAGCGATGGTATGGGACGAACACCTGCAGGACCAGCGTCGCGAATGTGAAGATCAGAGTGGCGATGTGTCGGCTGATGCCGGTTACGAGCTCTGCGACCTCGCCCATGGCAGCTATGTCGGCAGCAATGTTGAGCGTGTTCGCCACAACGAGCAGCGCAACGACGAAGACGACCACGAACGGTGGGAAGTGCGCCTTTATGTTGGCGGCAAGTCCCTTTCCCGTAACGCGGCCGATTCGGCCGCACATCGACTGGACTGCCGCCATCAGCGGGAAGCAGAGCGGCATCGTCCAAAGCATGTTGAGACCGAACTGGGCGCCTGCCTGCGAATAGGTCGCAATCCCGCTCGGATCGTCGTCGGCCACTCCGGTGATCAAACCGGGTCCGACGCGCGCAAGCGGATGTTCCCTCACGCGGCCGAGCAAACTCCATGGCTTGCCGTGCCCGGGTACCGCGCTGATGTTGTCGTCGACGATACCCATGGGCCGCCAGGAAAGGAAATCCGCGCCCTTGTAATCCCGATCGGTGCGACGATCTTTGACCTCGCTCAAAGCATGGGGAACAACGCGCATAGGATCGCAAGCGGGCCGGCGCCGGCTGCCATGTTCTGAGATAAGCTGAAGACGCCTGAGCCCACCATGGAGCCGATCACGAGCGCTGTTAGAGAACCCAGCCGCAGCTTGGTCGACGCCGAATGAGGCCTGGCAGCCTCGACGCCGGTCAAATCCGGATTGGCGCTGAAGCCGATCGCAAATCGCGCCCTAGTCTAGCCGCCTGCGTTGCTCACCAGCAGCGGAATGATCCGGTCGCTTTTGGCGACGGCGGGACGGCCGGAGCTGGCATAGGGAATGCCCAGCGCATCCCAGGTCTCGACCAGCGCATCCTGCAATTGGGCGATCAGCGCGTCCGAATGGAAGGGTGTGGGCGTGATGCGCAGCCGCTCGGTGCCGCGCGGTACCGTCGGATAGTTGATCGGCTGGATGTAGATGCCGTGCACGCCAAGCAGCCGGTCGCTCGCCATCTTGCAAAGCTCGGGGTCTCCGACCAGCACCGGCACGATGTGGGTGGCCGATTCCATCACCGGCAGCCCGGCCGCGGCAAGCACCTGCTTGGTCCTGGCCGCCTGGCGCTGCTGCGCGTCGCGTTCTGCCTGCGAGCGCTTGAGGTGACGGATCGAGGTGGTGGCGGCCGCGGCGATGGCCGGCGGCAGCGCCGTGGTGAAGATGAAGCCCGGCGCATAGGAGCGCACCGCGTCGACGACAGCGCTGGTGCCGGCGATGTAGCCGCCAAGCGTGCCGAACGCCTTGGCCAGCGTGCCCTCGATGATGTCGATGCGGTCGGCCAGGCCTTCGCGTTCGGTGATGCCGCCGCCGCGCGGCCCGTACATGCCGACCGCATGGACCTCGTCGATATAGGTCATGGCGTTGTAGCGTTCGGCGAGCTCGACGATCTCTCTGATCGGCGCGATGTCGCCGTCCATCGAATAGACGCTTTCGAAGACGATCAGCTTGGCGCGCTCGCGCCCCGCGGCCTGCAAGAGGCTCTCAAGATGCGCCACGTCATTGTGGCGAAAAATCTTCTTTTCAGCGCCCGAGCGGCGCACGCCCTCGATCATCGAGGCATGGTTGAGCTCGTCCGAGATGATCAGGCAGTTGGGCAGAAGCCTGGCAATGGTCGAGATCGAGGCCTCGTTGGAGACGAAGCCGGAGGTGAAGACCAGCGCTGCTTCCTTGTCATGCAGGTCGGCGAGTTCCTGCTCGATCTCGACCAGCGGGTTGGAGGTGCCGGAAATATTGCGGGTGCCGCCGGCGCCCGAGCCCATCTTGCCGGCAGCGTTCTGGAAGGCGGCAATCACGTCCTCGTTCTGGCCCATGCCGAGATAGTCGTTGGAGCACCACACGGTGATTTCCTGGGCGCGGCCGTTGGAACGCCAGATGGCGCGCGGAAACTTGCCCACCATGCGCTCCAGGTCGGCGAAAACGCGGTAGCGGCGCTCGGCGTGGAGCTGGTCGATCGCATCCTCGAAGAACCGCTGATAGTTCATATGGAGCTCCTATACGGCAAGTGACGCCGCGGACCCGACGGGCTCGATCCGCTGGGACGTCAACCTACGAAACAGGGGAAGGCGCCGCTTTGAGCTATGTCAAATTGGGAGGCGCGCGGATGCCTCATGGTAGGCAGGTTCCTCGACATAAGCCGTCTAAAACTGATTCAAATCAAAGCGCCGGACCCCATTTCAACCCACGCTGGCTGGATGTGGAATCCAATAGCAAGCGCTCCGTTTGGCCGCAGTCTCGAACTAGCCGTTCTGGACGAGGAAGGCTTGCACGCCGTAATATTTCCCTGCGAAAAGGACCGGGAGGGCTGGCGGAATGCCGTTACCGGCATTCGCGTCGATATCCGGCCGACCCACTGGCGCGACTGGGATCTGCCAAAAGACAGTACCGCTTCGGTTGGAACCATGTCTAAATCAAAGAGATAGGGCATGATGTCGTCCGAAAACCGCTCCACACTTTTCGGCATCATGCTCTAGGTGGCAGTTCCGGACGGAACCGCGGCGCACTTTTCTTAATGTTTGGGCTCAGCGATCAAGGCCATTCGTACCAGATGCGAGAGGCTGCCCGCTCCCATCTTGCTCATGACATTGGCACGATGGATCTCAACCGTGCGCGGGCTGATCCCGAGATCATAGGCAATCGTCTTGTTCGGCAAGCCGGAGACGAGCCCGTCGAGCACCTGGCGCTCGCGCTCCGAAAGAGTGGCAAGGTTCTTCCGGATATCGGTTGATTGCGGATGTGTCGCAATGGGCTCGCTGCGATTGTCCAAGGCGGACCGAATCGCATC
Source organism: Mesorhizobium sp. B2-7-2 (assembly GCF_006440775.1). Classification (GTDB taxonomy): domain Bacteria; phylum Pseudomonadota; class Alphaproteobacteria; order Rhizobiales; family Rhizobiaceae; genus Mesorhizobium. Next base: position 61,621 of record NZ_VFTZ01000010.1, read on the forward strand.
AATGAGCACCTGGTCGTCGAAGGGCTTTTCGATGAAGTCGGCGGCGCCCTCCTTCATCGCCTGGACGGCCAGCGCGACGTCGGCGTGCCCGGTCATCACGATCACCGGCACGCCAAGGCCACGGGTCTTCAGTTGCCGCAGAAACTCGATGCCGTCGATGCCAGGCATGCGCACGTCGGTAACGATGCAACCCTCGAGCTCCTTCGGCTCTGTCGCCAGAAATGCAGTTGCCGATTCGTAGAGGCGCACGGCAAAGTCGGCTGTCGCGAGCAGGAAACCCAGCGACTTGCGAACGTCGACATCATCGTCGACGACATGAACGATATCACTGGCCACCAGCGACCTCTTCCTTTTCTACCGCGCGCAAAGTGAAGCGGAAGGCCGTTCCGCCATCGGGCATCGACTCCGCCCAAATATGACCACCATGCGACTCGACGATAGTGCGACAAATAGACAGTCCCACGCCCATTCCGTGCTTCTTCGTGGTAATGAAGGGCTGGAAGAGTTGGGCCGAGACCTCCGGCGCCAGCCCAGGCCCGGTGTCGATCACGCCGACCTCTGCCATCCTGTCATGTCGAGAGGTCGTAGAGACGCGCAACTCCCGGCGCGGCATGCCCTGCATAGCCTCCACGGCGTTTCTCATGAGATTGAGCAGCACCTGCTCGATCTGAATTCGATCGCTCAGAACCAGCTCGGCCGCCGGGTCGAGATCGTATGTGACGCGTACGTCGGCCTCCCTCGCGCCGACCAGAGCGAGCGATGAGGCATCCTCGATAAGCGATGGCAAGTGTTCGACCTGGCGCTCGCTTTCACCCCTGGCAACGAAGTCCCTGAGACGACGAATGACGTCGCCGGCACGCAAGGCCTGTTCCGCGGCCTTTCCGACAGCCTCCCGCAACATAGCCGCGTTCTCGTCACTGCTTTTCTCGAGCAGGCGCCGGCTGCCCTTCAGGTAGTTCGTGATGGCCGTCAGCGGCTGGTTTATCTCATGCGCCAATGTCGAGGCCATTTCGCCGAGCGCGGTGAAACGTGCCATATGCAGCAATTCCTGCTGCTGCTCCTGCATCCTGGCTTCGGTTTTGTGGCGTTCCGTCAGGTCGCGACAGAAGCCGGTGAAGAAGCGGCCTGTTCCCGGATGCATTTCGCCGACAGCGAGCTCCATCGGAAAGGTCGATCCGTCCTTGCGCATCCCGGTTACCGTGCGCCCTATCCCGATGATGCGCCGCTCACCGGTCGTCAGGTAACGCTGCATGTATGCATCATGCTCTTCCCGGTACGGTGAGGGCATCAGCAATTTGACGTTTTGACCGATGACCTCGCTGGCCTTGTAACCGAACAACGTCTCCGCGGCGGTGCTGAAGGATTGGATATTGGCGCTCTCGTCGATGACGACCATGGCATCGGGCACCGTCGCCAGGATCGAACGCAGGTGATCCTCTCGCATCTGCAGCGCGGCATTGGCGAAGGACAGCTCGCTGACGTCCGTGCCTTGAACGAATATCGCCGTGATCCGGCCGTCCTTCGCCCTGATTGGCTGATAGACGAAGTCGAGGATGCGTTCTTCCGCAACGCCCGTTTCGACGTTCCGATAGACGACCTTGACGCTTCGGCCCACGTAGGGTTCGCCGGTCTCATAGACGCGGTCCAGCAATTCGAAGAAGCCTTGGCCTTCGAGATCGGGAAAGGCTTCACGCATCGATCTGCCAAGGATGTTTCGCTGGCCGACCATTCGCTCGTAGGCGGCATTCGCCAGCTCGAACACGTGCCCGGGCTCCCTGAGCAACGTCATAAAACCCGGCGCCTGCTCGAACATCGATGCAAGCAGCGCACGTTCCGGCAAATCACCACCTCGCGACACGCCGCCAGGCGAAGCGGCCGCTTCGGCGATGGTTTCCGCGGAAGCTGGGTTCTTCTGGGTCACATCCATTCTGCATCTGAAGGAACACTGGCGATCGATGGTTTAGCACTCGCACAGGCATTCGCAAACATGGAGCTACCGGAGTTTGACTAGCATCAAGGTCATGCACCTCGCGGAATGGCACTCATCAATCGATGATCATCTCCTGAAGGTGCCGCATGTCCTACAAAACGATTGTCGTCAACTTGGCCGTCGATGCGGATCCAGCGCCAATCGTGAAGCTTGCGGCAGAAATGGCGCATCGCTTTGACGCTCACCTCGTCGGTTTCGCCGCCGCGGACGTTCCGCCCTTGGTGGCCACGGGTGAAGGCCTGGTCTACGAAGGCGAGGTCATGCAGGTCAAACGGCAGGAGATCGAGAAGCGTCTTGCCGAGCTGCGCGATAGCTTTGAGAAGCTCGTACCGCACTCCATCAGCAGCGAATGGAAACAGCATATTTGCGGTCCGACTCGCGCTTTGGGGCTGGCAGCCCGCTCAGCCGATCTCATCGTGACCGCCAATGGCAGCGATGATGTGTTCCGAGCCCTCGATGTAGGAGGCCTGGTGCTCGGGGCCGGTCGCCCGGTGCTGGTTGCGGCGGGCAATGCCGAACACCTGCTTGGGAAAACCGTGCTGGTCGCCTGGAAGGACAGTCGGGAAGCACGACGAGCCTTGTCCGATGCCTTGCCGCTCCTTGCCAAGGCCAAAAAGGTTGTAGTCGCCACAATGGAAGCCGCCCCGGGAACGGATGTTCGAGACAGCCTCGCCGACGTCGCGGTGTTTCTGGAGCAGCATGGCGTCATGGCGCGAACCGAAGTGATCGCCGGTACCGCGAATGGCGAGGGGCTGATGGCGTTTGCTCGCTCTGTCAACGCCGATCTGATCGTCTGCGGCGCCTATGGTCATAGCCGGCTCAGGGAATGGGCCTTTGGCGGTATCACGCGCTCGCTGATTGGCGAGAGCGATATCAGCCGCCTGTTTTCGAATTGACTTTGCCATCATGGCGACCGGAGCGGCAGATGGCACAGACCAGCCAGCAGCCATGGCGAGCCGGTCGCGATCGGCCAGCCGCTCTCCTGGTCATGTTGAGCGCCCCTACTGGTCGCTCGTTGATCGAGATCAATGTCGCACGCCGCTGACATGGCAATGATTTGCGGTCCGAGGAGTGTGACCACATGAGCTTTCTCGAATATCTGCTCGGGGCCGACGCTAGAACCGCCTTGATGGAACGCATGATGCAGAAGATGGGCGTCGAGAGGCAGCTGAAAGTTGTGGCGGATCACGCAGCCGTCACCAGTCGTGCCGTCGATCGGTGCCGGTCTTGCGGCCACCAGGACGAATGCGCCGCCTGGCTCGACGAAACCGCGCATGCCGATCATCCGCCGGCCTATTGCCGCAATAGCGACTTGATCGCTCGATTGCAGTCCGTCCGTTGATTGAACCTTGACGCTGGGAGCCCTGAGCGCGCCGTTCGCGATGCAGCCCACGGTCGGGACGCCCATCGGGCGTAAACGCCGACCCTCGTCAGGAGAGGAGCAAGACCGACAACGGTCCGGCGCAGAAGAGCTTGTCGGTGACTGTCTTGACCCCGGCCACGTTCTCCGCGGCAACGACAGCCGCCTTTCGCTGGCGCTCGTCGAAAATAGCGCCATTCAGCTCGACCTCTCCTTTCTTGACGGTGACGCCGATAAGGTCGCCACTGACGCTCCAGGATTGCCCCCGCAACTCGGCGAGAATGTTCCTGCGGATGACCTCGTCGTCGACGGTCGCAGCGCCTGATTTGGGCAGAGTGCGAAGGAGAGTACGCATCAGATCGGAGCGGCTGACGATGCCGACGATCTCGCCCGCATCAAGGATAGGGACGTTCTTGATGTCGTGGGTCGCCATGAGCTCGACGATCTCGGCGAGCGAGGCGCCGGGCGCTGCCGAAACGAGGCCGGCGGTCATAACCTCGTCCACCCGCCGGCCGCTCGAACGGACATACTCGTCGGCGAGCTTGCCTGGACCGAGAAGAACCTCCAGCCAGCGAGGCCGCGCACGTCTGGTGCCAAGCTCGCCCCGGCGCAGGAAATCGCCTTCGCTGATGATGCCAACCAGCGATCCATCTTCTCCCACGACCGGCAGGCAGCGGATGTTCCTGGTCAGCATCAGATCGGCCGCTTCGGCGACCGAGGCAGAGGCAGTGATTGTGACCACCGGCGTCGTCATGATATCCCGAGCCTGCATCGAAATCTCCCGCTTCGTCAGCCGCTTTTCGGACATCGAGAGCGACGCCGCCTTGATCCACGTCAGTTTGATTGCCGGCCTTCGCCGTCTCGGCGATCAGGTTCGATCAGTATCCGCTCTGCTGCTCCATCGAGGTCCTCATACTGGCCGCTGCGCAAAGCCCACAGGAAGCCGGACAAACCGAGCGCGCCCAGGAACAGGGCCACGGGAATGAGATAGACGAGCGTGGTCATGGACGGGCCGCGTCGACGACATCGGTGCGGCGCCTGGCCGGCGCAGCTTCAGGTGCCGCTTTCGCCGTTGCCTGAAGCCGCATCGCATTTGCAATCACGATCAGTGAAGAGGCGCTCATTGCGATCGCCGCGATGAGCGGCGTCACGTGGCCCAGAACGGCTATCGGAACGGCAAAAGCGTTGTACACGATCGCGATGGCGATGTTCTGGCGAATGAGCCGGCCGGCCTTGCGCGAGACATCCATCGCCAGAGGGACCGCAAGCAGGCTTTCGCGCAGGAAGACGAAATCCGCTGCCTGCCGGCCAATGTCGGCCGCGGTTGCCGGAGCCATCGAAACATGCGCCGCCCGCAACGCCGGTGTGTCGTTGAGGCCGTCGCCCACCATCAGCACCTTGTGTCCGGCGCGGGTCAGCGCCTCGATCCATTCGACCTTTCCCGAGGGCAGCAGCGCCGGCGCGAAACTGTCGATTCCCAGCGATTTGGCAACCTCGCCACAGGCCTTCGCAGTATCTCCGGACAGCATATCGACCGACACCCCGGCGTCCTTCAACTGCCGGATCGCTGCGCTGGCGTCTCGTCGCAGCGCGTCCTCGAAAGCAAAACACGCAACGATGTTGCCATTCTTTGAGAGCACCGTGCCGCCATAGCCGCCGAGCTTGCCTTCGCCGCCGGTGCGAGCCTTCCAGCCCGCCCATCCACGCCTTCCGAGCCGCCACGTGTTCCCCTCCGTTTTGGCTTCAATGCCGAAGCCCGGATGCTCGCTGACGGATTCGACGACGGGCCGGCCGGAATACCCTGCATAACTGGCGATTGCCCTCGAGAACGGATGGCGGGAATGAACCGCCATGTCCGCCGCGATCGCAAGCATGATCGGATCGATCGATGACGCATTTACCAGCTTTGGCCGCCCGAGCGTCAGCGTCCCGGTCTTGTCGAAGACAGCCGTGTCGATCGTCGCGAGACGCTCCATGGCCGAACCGTCCTTGACCATGACGCCGGCCTCGAACAGACGTCGGGCCGCAACGACCTGGACGATCGGCACCGCAAGGCCGAGCGCGCAGGGGCAGGTGATGATGAGCACGGCGATGCCAATGGTCATGGCGCGGTGCCAGTCGCCGGACGCGGCCATCCAGCCAAGGAATGTCGCGAAGGCCGCCAGGTGGACCACGGGCGCGTAGAGCGCCGACACGCGATCGGCGATGCGTCGATAGCGTGAGCGGCCACCTTCGGCGGCCTCCATCAGTCGAACCATTTCCGCCAGGAAGGAATCCTTCGCGGCGGCGGTCGCCCGCATCGTCAGCGGACCCGTCAGGTTGAGCGTGCCGGCCTGCACATGGGCGCCGGCGCCGACGGTCTTTGGCGCGCTCTCCCCGGAGACGATCGAGCAATCCAGGTCGGAGCTTCCGCTGAGTATGTTGCCGTCGACCGGTATGCGTTCTCCGGCCGCGATGAGCAGGCGCATTCCCGGTATCAGTTCGGCGACGTGCACGTACTCGCGCATGCCGTCATCCGTCAGGACAAGCGAACCCCGCGACGCGAGCCTTGCGAGACCATCGACGGCGGTCCGCGCGCGCTCGCGCATCACATGATCCAGCGTGCGACCGATCAGCAGGAAGAAGAGCAGCGAAACCGAGGCGTCGAAGTAGGCGTGCTCGCCGTGATTGACGGTCTCGTAGAGGCTCATCGCGTAAGCGAGCGACACACCCACCGCGATCGGCACGTCCATGTTCATGCGGCCATGGCGCAGCGCGTTCGCGGCAGAGCGGAAGTAGATGCCGCCGGCGAAGGCCAGGGCCGGGATGGCGATCAACGCGGACAGCCAATGAAACAGATCCCGCGTCGCGCCCTCGGCGCCGGACCAGACCGATACCGACAGCAGCATGATGTTGCCTGCCGCGAAGCCGGCGACGGCGACGGCGCGGATGAGCTCCGATAGGGTTCGGTCCTTTTCCTGGATTTCCGGGTCGAACAGATGCGCCTGATAGCCAAGCCTTGAAAGCGCTGCGAAAAACGGCGGAACCAGTTCCCCGCGCCAGCGAACGGATACCCTCCTGGTTGAGAGATTGACGCGAGCGGACTCTATGTTTTCGAGCTTCGCCAGGGCCGCCTCGATCGCCTGGATGCAGCCCGCGCAATGAACGGACGGAACTGACAGATCCGTCTGGCGATAGCCGCCGTCCAGTGCGCGGCTGGCCAGTTTTATTTCGTCGCTGGAGGGCACAGCGGATGCCGCGTCCACGACCTCCAGAGCCATCTCGGCCCCCGGCGCGCAGCAGCTCATTGCAGGGCTCCGTTCGCGATCATGACGCGGCGGACATCGCGAAATGGAGTGGCAAGGCCCGCGTCGGCCTCGATCTCGACGATCCAGACGCCGTCCTTTGGCGTGTGATGCACGGCAAACTCTTGTGCATTCCCCTGACTGGCACCCGCCGGTGCGGCAAGCGTCAGGGCTTCGTCTTCCGCTTCGTAAGCCGGGTGCCGGAACAATATTCTGACGCCGTGCAGCTGCAGCGCTTTGCCGTGTTCATCGACAAGGCTGTAGCGGATTTCTCCAGAGGCGATGGTCAGCTTGCCTGTCCAGCCTAGTGCTGCCTGCGCTCGTCCTTTCCGAGCCTCCTCGTTGAACTTTTGGCTCGCCACAAAGGTGTTTTCGACAACGAGGCCGGTCCAACTTTTTCGGGCGAGCGTGGCCATCGTGACGTTGACCCCGATCACCACCGCGAAGAAGCTCACGATCACGATCAACATGTGCCGGCCGGTGAACTCGCGCGACTTCTGCATACCGGTGCTCATTTGTCGTTCTCCCGTGCGTTGAAACTGGCGATGTATTCGGCCGATTCCGAGCTCGCCTTGTCCTCGATGCGAAATTCGAAGCTCTGCGCCGGCTCCCTGATCCGGTCCGCCGGTTGGCGAACAAAGACCTTGAGCACCTTTAGCCGGTCGGGTTCGACGGCCACGGAAAATGAGCGGCTCGGGGCCTGGTCGACACCGACAATGCTCATCTCGCCGCCGTCGAGACCCTGCAGCATGACCTCGATCGTCCTCGGCGCGGGTATCATGTTGAGCAGCTTGACCGTGTAGCCGTTGCGGATCGAGCCGTCCGAGAGCGTCACGAACTGAGGATTGCGGTCATGCAGGACATTGAGCTCCAGCCGTTCGCGCGTCAGCAGCGAATAGACGAGCACCAGGCCGATCGCCGACCATGCAACGAGATAGATGTAGGTGCGCAACCGGAAGATCTTGCCCAGATGGAAATGCGCCAGGCCGTCGACGAAAGCGCCGCTCGTTGTTCTTACCAGCGATGGATTGACTTGACTTGTGCCACCCGCGGTCGCCACCGTCATGTTGGCATTGTAGTCCGCCAGTGTTGCATAGGAGATCAGTCCGCGCTCGCGACCGAGCTTGTCCATGACGCCGTCGCAGGCATCGATGCAGAGCGCGCAGGTGATGCATTCGAGCTGCTGCCCGTCGCGGATGTCGATTCCCATCGGGCAGACGGCAACGCAGGCGTTGCAGTCGACGCAATCGCCGGCCGGCAAACCGGCGGCGAGAGCCCTTTTTGCATGGCGCGAACGCGGTTCGCCGCGCCAGTCATTGTAGGTGACGGTCAGCGAATTTTCGTCAAGCATGGCGGCCTGAATTCGCGGCCATGGGCACATGTAGGTGCAGACCTGCTCGCGCATCAGTCCGCCGAAGACATAGGTGGTGCCGGTCAGGACGGCGATGGTGACATAGGCCACGGGCGCCGCCGTCCCGGTGACAACTTCGCCGAGCAGCTTCGGCGCGTCGGCGAAGTAGAAGATCCAGGCGCCGCCGGTGGCAACCGCGATGATGAGCCAGATCGCGTGCTTGGATGCGCGCAGGACAAGTTTGCGAGCGCTCCAGGGTGCGGCTTCCAGCTTGATGCGGGCGTTGCGATCGCCTTCAACCGCGCGTTCCACGACAAGGAACAGGTCCACCCAGACGGTCTGTGGGCAGGCATAGCCGCACCAGGCTCGCCCGACGGTCGATGTGATCAGGAAAAGCCCAACGCCCGCCATCATGAGAAGGCCGGCGACGTAATAGAATTCCTGCGGCCAGATCTCGATGAAGAAGAAATAAAACCGGCGATTGGCCAGGTCGATGAGGACGGCCTGATCGGGCGCAAACGGGCCGCGATCCCAGCGCAGCCATGGCGTCAGGTAATAGATGCCGAGCGTGATCGCCATCACCAGCCATTTGAACTGCCGGAAAAGGCCGGAGGCCCGCTTCGGAAAGATCTTCTTGCGCGCGGCGTAAAGCGGCGGTCGCGTCTTTGCCGAGTTGACCGCTTCGGCATCGAGCCGTTCCACCTGCGCCTGATCCAGCACGACGATCTCCAATCGCGGCGAATGACGCCGCCTGTCTCCAGCAGTGTTGCAATCGCTCGCGCGCGGCGCGTTGATGCAGGTCAAATTTGAGTCATCAGAAGCAAGTCGAGGCCCGGCATGGCCGGGCCTCGTCGCTTGAGCGGCTGAGGGCCGAGAATAGGCCCCGCTCCTATTCTCCGCCGCCAAGCGAATGGACATAGACAGCCAGTTCCTTGACCGTCGTCTCGCCGAGCCGGCCGACCCAGGCGGGCATCACGCCGTTCCTCGGCATGCGCACCTGAGAAGCAATCGCGGCTTCGCCGGAACCGTGGAGCCAGATCGCATCCGTCAGGTCGGGTGCTCCGAGGTCCCTGTTGCCCTTCGCGTTGTCGCCGTGGCAGGCCGCGCAATTGTCCGCGAAGACCTTGGCGCCGGGCTCGATCAGGGTTTGGTTCCGCAGCGGTCCTGAAAGGCTGGCGACAAAGGCGCTGACCTCGGCGATCTGCTCCGGCTTGAGCACATCAGCAAAGGCAGGCATCTCCGACTGGCGGGTATCGGCATCAGGCGCGAACCGGATTCCGTGGGTGATCGTCTGCTGGATCTGCTCCACCTTGCCACCCCAGAGCCAATCGTCGTCGTTGAGGTTCGGAAAATCTGTTGATCCTTGCGCGCCGGAGCCGTGGCACTGCACGCAGTTGACCTTGAATGCGGCACCGCCCGCCGCGACGGCAAATTCGCGCAATGCGTCATCTGCGGCGATCTCCGAAACAGTCTTGGATTGTATTGCCGCCACATATTTGACCTTGGTGGCTTCCGCGGCCGCCATCTCGTTCTTGACATCGTTGCGGCTGGAAAAGCCCAGGACGCCTTTGGTGGCGGAACTCAGCATCGGCCAAGCGGGATAGGCAATCGTGTAGGCGACCGCCCAGGCGATGGTGATGTAGAAGGTTATCACCCACCAGCGCGGCAGGGGATTGTTGAGCTCCTTGATCCCGTCCCACTCATGGCCGGTGGTCGTGACGCCGGAGATTTCGTCGACATGCTCGCTGCTCATGATCAGTCGTCCTGGAGAGGAATCTGTGCGGCGTGATCGGCATGCGACTTGCCGCCCGGGCGAAACGCAAAAGCAATGCAGCCGACAAAGAACAGGGCCATTGCGAGCAGGCCCCAGCTGTCGGCGAACTCCCGCATCAAATTGTAGTCCATCGGTTGGTTCTCCTCAGCGGTAGCCGGCGGCTTCGTCGTAGTTCTTGAAATCGACCAAGGTGCCGAGCATCTGGAGATAGGCCACCAGGGCGTCCATCTCGGTGACCTGCTGGGGGTTGCCGTCGAAATCGCCGACCTTGGCCTTCGGGTATCTCTTCTCCAGGCCTGACGTGTCTGCATTGGGATCGGCCTGCGCCGTCAGATCCGCATTGGCATTGGCGATCATGTCGTCGGAGTAGGGGACACCGACGCGCCGGTTGGCGACGAGATGCGTCGAGAAGTTCTTCACCTCGATCGGGGTGTCCTTCAGGAACGCGTAGCTCGGCATGACCGACTCGGGCACGACGGAACGCGGATCGCTAAGGTGCTGGACGTGCCAGCTGTTGGAGTAGCGGTCGCCGACGCGAGCGAGATCGGGTCCGGTCCGCTTGGATCCCCACTGGAACGGGTGGTCATACATCGACTCCGCCGCCAGGCTGTAGTGGCCGTAGCGTTCCACCTCGTCCCGGAACGGCCTGATCATCTGGCTATGGCAGAGATAGCAGCCCTCGCGCACATAGATGTTGCGACCGGCCAGCTCCAGCGGCGAGTAGGGCCGCATACCGTCGACCTTCTCGATCGTGTTGTCGAGATAGAAGAGCGGCGCGATCTCGACGATGCCGCCGACTGTCACGACCAGCAGGGATCCGACGAGAAGCAGGGTTGCGTTCTTCTCGATCAGAGCGTGTCTGTCCATCAGGCCCATGTCTGGCTCCTCATTCGGCAGGCTGGAGGGCGGGCGCGGCGCCCGGCAGAGGTTGTTCCTCGCGCTGGTAGCCGCGGATGGTCATGGTGATGTTCCAGGCCATGATCAGAGCGCCGGCGAGATACATGGCGCCGCCGGTGGCGCGCATGACGTAGTAGGGGTGCATGGCAGCGACGGTCTCGGCGAAGGAATAGACGAGGAACCCTTGTTCGTCGTACTCGCGCCACATCAGGCCCTGCATGATGCCGGACACCCACATGACGGCCGCGTAAACGACGATGCCAAGCGTCGCCAGCCAAAAGTGCCAGGTGACAAGCCGCGTCGAGTAGAGCCGCGGTCGGTTCCATAGCTTCGGCACCATGTAGTAGATGGCGCCGAACGAGATCAGGCCGACCCAGCCGAGCGCGCCCGAATGGACGTGGCCGATTGTCCAGTCCGTATAGTGGGACAGCGAGTTGACGGTCTTGATCGACATCATCGGCCCTTCGAAGGTCGACATGCCGTAGAAGGCGATGGCCGCAACCATCATGCGGACGATCGGATCCGTGCGGATCTTGTCCCAGGCCCCGGAGAGGGTCATGAGGCCGTTGATCATGCCGCCCCAGGAGGGCATCCACAGCATGATCGAGAACACCATGCCCAGCGTCTGAGCCCAATCGGGCAGGGCGGTGTAGTGGAGGTGGTGCGGACCCGCCCAGATGTAGAGGAAGATCAGCGCCCAGAAGTGGATGATCGACAGGCGGTAGGAATAGACCGGCCGGTTCACCTGCTTGGGCACGAAGTAATACATCATGCCAAGGAAGCCCGCGGTGAGGAAGAAGCCGACCGCGTTGTGCCCGTACCACCATTGGGTGAGCGCATCCTGGACACCTGAGAAGGCCGAATAGCTCTTCGATCCCAGGAATGAAGCCGGCATCGACAGATTGTTGACGACGTGCAGCATCGCGATGGTGACGATGAAGGACAGGTAGAACCAGTTGGCGACGTAGATGTGCGGTTCCTTGCGCTTCAAAATGGTGCCAAGGAAAAGGATCAGATACGCGACCCAGACAATCGTCAGCCAGATGTCGACATACCATTCCGGCTCGGCGTACTCGCGGCTCTCGGTGATGCCGAGCAGGTATCCGGTCGCAGCCATGACGATGAAAAGCTGATATCCCCAGAAGACGAACCAGGCCAGATTGCCGCCGAACAGCCGCGCCCGACAGGTGCGTTGGACGACGTAAAGCGACGTGCAAATCAGCGCGTTGCCGCCAAAGGCAAAGACGACGCCGGAGGTGTGCAGCGGACGCAGGCGACCGAAATTGAACCAGGGTGGGATGTTAAGATCGGGGAAAGCGAGCTGAAGAGCGATAATGACGCCGACCGTCATGCCGACCACACCCCAGAACATCGTCGCGATGGCGCCGTAGCGGACCGGTCCATCCATGTAAGCTTCCGGGTCGACCGGCAAGGCTGGCTTGAAGTCCGAGTTGCGTAACAGGATCGCGGTGAAGCCAGCGACGGCGAAGAACAAAACCCACATATGCTGGCGGAAAGGTTCATCCACGCCGAAGCCGGCGGCTACAACGGCGCCAAACGCAAACAGGCTTAGAAGGACCATCTCCGTGCCATATTTCATCGCAAGTCCCCGATCTCGTCTCGAAAGGTTCGGCGGAATTCCCGCTCGCGGCACCATTTCGGGATTTTCCGTCGCCCGGCCTTGATTCAAGTCAAACGTGAAGAGCCTTTGTTTGGGGAGGGTTGCAGCGACCGCTGGAGCATAGCCGCGGCAGTGGCCGCCTTGATCGAAATCAAGGTTTTGCCGGCGTCGTTCGGGCAGTTTGGCCGTCATGACCGCTCCCGCCGCTCCCGTCCATTCCCCGAGCCCAACTCAAACAGCGGGCCTTGGCGACAACGTTCCGCGTTACACGAGCTATCCCACGGCACCCCACTTTCATCCCGGTGTTGACGCAGTGACGGTTCGCGGGTGGATGAATGCACTGGAGGGCGATGACGAGATATCGCTCTATGTGCACATCCCCTATTGCGACCGGTTGTGCTGGTTCTGCGCCTGCCATACCAAGCAGACGCGTCGCTATGCGCCCGTCGCCACCTTCCTGCGTTCGCTTCACAAGGAGATCGGAACGGTCGGCCGCCTTGTGAGCGGCAGGGGCAGGGTCCGAGCTGTTCACTTTGGTGGCGGTTCCCCGACAATGCTCAAGCCCGAAGACATCCTCATGCTTGGAAAGGCATTGCGGGATCGGTTCGACTTCCTCGACGATGCCAGCCTCAGCGTCGAGATAGACCCAAACGATATGGACGAGGGGCGGCTCGACGCCTTCGCGGCCATCGGCATGACGCGAGCCAGCCTTGGTGTCCAGGACTTCGATCCCAGGGTGCAGAAGGCGATCAATCGCGAGCAGAGTTTCGCGCTGACCAAAGGCATTGTCGATGCGGTGCGTGCGCGGGGCGTTCTTTCCGTCAACCTGGATCTGCTCTACGGGCTGCCGCACCAGACCTGCGAGAGCGTTGCGGCGACGGTCGCCGAGGCGCTGACCCTGGCGCCGGACAGGCTTGCCCTGTTCGGCTACGCGCATGTGCCGTGGTTCAAGAAGCACCAGACGATGATCGATGAAGCCTGGCTGCCCGACTCCACCGCGCGCCTGGCGCAGTCGCAGCTTGCCGCGCGGCTGATTGTCGATGCCGGCTATGAGGCATTGGGATTGGACCATTTCGCCAGGCCGCAGGACATGCTGGCGGTTGCCGCGCGCGCGGGCAGGATCCGCCGCAATTTCCAGGGCTATACCGAAGACCAGTGCGAAACCCTGATCGGCCTCGGTCCCTCCTCGATCAGCCGGTATCGCCAGGGCCACGCACAAAACATCGTTGCGACGGGCGAGTACGAAAAGGTCGTGAATTCCGGACGCCTGGCAATAGCCCGAGGCGTCGAATTCAGTCTGGACGATCTGGCGCGAGGGTGGATCATCGAGCGTCTGATGTGCAACTTCACCTTCTCGGCGGCAGAGCTTGTCAAACGTTTTGGAGCGGTCGGCCAAACATTGCTCTGCGAAGCGAGCCGGTTGGCTGTCGGCGGCGCCGGCCAGCTGCTTCGGCTCGACGGCGAAAACTTCGTCGTGCCGGAGGAAAGCCGTCCGTTCGTGCGGACGGTGGCCGCCAAGTTTGACAAATATCTCAACAATGGAACCGGCAGGCACTCGTTAGCGGTTTGAGGCCGGAACTGCGCATCAGAAGTGCTCGCCGACCTTGAAGGGACCGACACGCGTGCCGGCCGCTATCAGATAGGCAGTCGACCAGCCGATCAGCAGAAAGCCGTTGATGCCTTCCAGGGCCGCCAGGATGCGCCAGGCATGGGCAGGCACCACATCTCCGTAGCCAACGGTCGAAAAGGTGATGGTCGAAAAGTAGAGCGCCGTCTCGAAATCGCTCAGGATTCCGAGCAGTCGGTACAGACCGGCCCAAAGCCAGACTTCCGCCGTCATGACCGCGAAAAGTCCCATCACCACGCTGATCATGGCGATGATCCGGCTACGCCGACCGTGCATGCGCAAGTGCGCCACAAGACGCGCCATCATGCGCGTGATCGCGATAAGACCGAACGTGTGGATCAGCACCGTCAGGCTGATGACGATCGTGCCGACGCAGAGATTGAGGACCATCCAGGGAAACTACGCACCCCGACCGCTGCAGTCCTTGCGTAAAATCAAGCCGAGCCCGCAGCATTTGACGGGGCGACGGCGGAGCCTGGGCGAAAGAACATGGCGAGCTTCAGGCTCGCCGCTATCCGCTCCGCCCGCTCGACAAACACCGCCGCGATTTCGGGCGCGAACAGCTCTGCCGCCGTTTCGCGAAAGAGAGCCAGCCAGATATCGAAATCGGCTTCGGTGACGTCCTTGAGCTTCAGGTGAGCGGGGACCGGCCGGCCGTTATAGTCGCCGCTCTTCAAGATGACGGAGCACCAGAAGTCCGTCATCTTCTCCAGATGAGGCTCCCAATCGCCGACGATTTCGCCGGCGAAGATAGGCCCGAGCCGCCCATCCTTTCTCACCCTGGAATAGAATTCGCGAACCAGTTTTCCTATCGACGCCCGATCGACGCCGGGGCGAAGCAGAGGCTGTTCGGCGGCAGGGCGAACCCTATCAAGCAAGACGGACTTCGAAGTCATACGGGTTCCTTGTTTCTCGAGAACTCAGGTCAATCCCAACGATGAGTGGCGGCCCGCAGCGGCGGCGGTCACGGACATGGGAGGCCTAAATGTCAGGCGGCCCGCCGACCAGACAATCGCGCCGCTGCCGTCGCGGATGACGTTCGACATGTAGGCCCGGTGGAAACCCTCCACAACATGCGCTTCCTCAAGAGAGAGTCCTGCTGCGCGCATTGAGTCGCGGCCGCATCAGCATGCCGCCGAACAGGACCGCATAGCCGATGAAGGCTGCAACCCAGAACGCAGCCGATAGATGGAGGAGAATTGCCATGGCAGGCGCCATGCCGGCGGCCACGCGCAGGATGGCAGCGACGATGATGGCGGCGAAAACCGCGCAGGTGCCGGCGCTTGCCCTCAATTCGCGGCCCGTATGGCCAAGCGTGGCGCGGGCCATGACGGCAAGCGTCATGGAGGCGATCGCTCCCACCGCAAAGGCATGAATGCCGGCCATCGCAGGAATCCTTTCCGGGGCGAGGACGCTCAAGCCGGCAAGCAGAAGTCCAACCGGCACGAAGGCGAAGGCAACATGCAGGATCAGAACCAAAGGGTCTGGCAGCGTCCGATAGCCCGCCCAGCGGGCAAGCCGGACGGCGTTGAAGATCGCGGCGGCGATCAGCAACACGGCGGTCGCGATGGCGTCGGGAAAAAACGTCCACGCGGCGAGCGCGACAACCGACAGCGCGATGGTTCCGATATCGAACCTGCCGAACGATGCCGGGAGCCGGCCCGGCTTCTCGCGAACCAGCCAGTTGCGGGTGAAGCTCGGAACGATCCGCCCGCCGACAATCATGACGAGGACGACGACCGCTGCAAGACCGAGGCGCCGGCTCATGTCGGAGATGCCCTGGTAATGCGCTTCGGCATGAAACATGACATTTGCCGCAAAAAGGGTCGCGACCGGCAGCAGCACCTTGAGGTTCCGCCAGTTTCGCCCGGCAACGATCTCCGTCGCGGCGGCAGCCACCACCGCCAGAAGAAAGGAGCAGTCTATGACGGCGCTCAGGAGCCAGCCCGTCTCCGCCGAAAAGAACACGGCCGCCCGGCCCGCAATCCAGAGCAGCACGAGGGCCAGCAGACGGAGATCCTGAACCGGAAGCCGACCGGTCCAATTCGGAATTGCGGTCAGCAGGAAGCCCGTCACCACTGCCGGCAGATAGCCAAAGAGCAATTCGTGAACATGCCAGTCCAGGGGCAGGAAGGTGCTGAAGGTCTCGAGCTTGCCGTAATAGAGAGGCAGCCAAAAAAGTATAGCTGTGCCTGCCTGCAGCGAGCCGAGCAGAAAGAAGGGCCGGAACCCGTAGGAGAAAATTGCCGGATAGACGCTTGGCCGCGTCCGCGGAATTGCCATGGCATGCCTCATCGGTGACCAGGCTTGCTGCCTGTTCGATCCCATCTCTATCCCGGTCCCGAAGGATGGAACTTGCGTTGGATCAAACAGGCGCGTGAATGGCCGGCGGCAGCGACGGGAGCTTCACTTGTCGACGGGCTGCGGTCCGTGACAAAGTCCGGTCGCGGGGCCTTGAGCGCGTTGCGTTGTTGAAAGCGGGAGAAAAGCCAGTTGGCAAGCCTTGACCGATCGCTGATTGCCGGACTGTCCGTCTTCGAGGGGATCGCCGTCGCCGATCTCGATCGCATCGTCGGACAGGCAAGGTCGATCCGGATCGCCAGGGGTCAATCGGTGTTCGAGCAGGAGCAGGAGGCTCGTTCGTTCTTCCTGCTGCTTGACGGCCATGTGCGCGTGGTGAAATCGACCCCTGCCGGGCACGAGGTGACCGTGCGATACATAGGCCCCGGCGAGCTGATGGGGATCGCCGGCGCGCTTGGCCGGACGACCTATCCGGCAAATGCCCTCGCCGCCGCCGATTGTGTGGTGCTTGCCTGGCCAAGCCATCTCTGGCCGACATTCGCGACGAGTTTTCCGAGCCTCAGCGCCAACACTTACAGGATGGTGGGAAGCAGGCTGCAGGATGCCCACACGCGCGTCATCGAGATGTCCACCGAGCAGGTCGAGCAGCGTGTCGCCAATGCATTGCTCAAGCTGGTCAAACAATCGGGAAAGAAGATCGAGGAAGGAATCCTGATCGATTTTCCGATTTCGCGCCAGGATATCGCGGAGATGACGGGCACGACGCTTCACACGGTAAGCCGGTTGCTTTCGGCCTGGGAAGACCAGGGGCTGGTGAAAAGCGGGCGCCAGAGGGTCGTCGTGGTCGAGCCTCATCGGCTCGTCGTGGTCGCCGAAGCGCGTGGATCGAAAAGCTAATCCACGTCACCGCTTTTGATTGCTGCCTCAAGGTCGCGGCGAAGTTGGTCCTCGTCCAAATCATGCTCGCGCGCCGCTTCGGAAACGGTGTGAAAGGCAGCGATCGGGCAGCCGACGCAAAGCATTCCGTACTGGAGAACGACGCGGATCGTTGCCGGGGTCGCACGCATGATCCCGTCCATCGTCGCATCGTCGTTCAGTTTGCGCTTCATGCAGATTGTCCGCATTTGGATGCAACAGTCTGCCTGAGCCACACGACGCGTTCGTTGCTCTGAAACAAAGACGGCGCTGTCTTGCGACGCAACCGGGCTTTGGAATTTGGTCGCACACGAGCGGCATTTGCGATGGATCAAAGCTCGATCGGTCTTGCCCGGATAAATCGAAAGTCACCGTTGTTGACACCGACCAGTGATGAACCGGTGGCGGCCTTCAAGCGTTCAGCTTCAGCCGGGTGGGTCTGGCACCAGCGAAGGAGTCGGAAAATGACCGAGCGTCCCAGCATCAATCGCTTGTCCGCACAGGAACTGCACGACATCGATGCCTACTGGCGTGCCGCCAACTATCTGACCATCGGGCAGATTTATCTGCTCGACAATCCGCTGCTTCGCGAGCCGCTTCGGCTGGAGCACGTCAAGCCGCGGTTGCTCGGCCATTGGGGCACGTCGCCGGGCCTCAGTTTCATCTATGCGCATTTGAACCGAGTGATCCGGCAACGCGACGCCAATGTCATCTATGTCTGCGGTCCGGGTCATGGCGGACCCGCGATGGTTGCCAACAGCTACCTCGAAGGCACCTACAGCGAGATCAATCCGGACGTCGCGCCGGGCGAGGCTGGAATGAAGAAGCTCTTCCGGCAGTTCTCCTTTCCGGGCGGCATCCCAAGCCATGCCGCTCCCGACGTGCCCGGCTCGATCCATGAAGGCGGCGAGCTTGGCTACGCGCTTTCGCATGCCTATGGCGCGGCTTTCGACAACCCGGACCTTGTCGTCGCCTGCGTGGTTGGCGACGGCGAGGCGGAAACCGGACCGCTTGCCACCTCCTGGCACTCCAACAAGTTCCTCAACCCGGCGCTTGACGGCGCAGTGCTGCCGATCCTCCATCTCAACGGCTACAAGATCGCCAATCCCACCATTCTCGCTCGCATCCCCGAAGAAGAGCTGCGTGCCTTGTTCGTCGGCTATGGTTACGAGCCGTTGTTCGTCGAGGGCGACGATCCGGCGTGGATGCATGAGCGAATGGCGCTCGTGCTCGACGATGCGCTCGACCGCTTCAAGGCGATTCAGAACACGGCTCGCAGCGGAGCAAAGACCGCGCAGCCGCGGCCGAACTGGCCGATGATCGTGCTGCGAAGCCCGAAGGGCTGGACCGGTCCCAAGGAGGTCGACGGGCTGAAGACCGAAGGATTCTGGCGCGCCCACCAGGTCCCGCTTTCCGGCCTCGCCGAAAACCCCGCGCATCTGAGGATGCTCGAGGAATGGATGAGAAGCTACCGGCCCGAAGAGCTCTTCGACGCCGCCGGCGCGCCTGTGGCCGCGGTCCGCGCCACTGCGCCAAAAGGTGAAAGGCGCATGAGCGCCAATCCGCATGCCAATGGCGGCCTGCTGCGCCGGTCTCTCGAACTGCCTGCCTTGCAAGAGCACGCCGTCCCGGTCAAGCGGCCCGGCGGCGTCAAGGCAGAGTCGACCCGTGTGATGGGCCGTTTCCTGCGTGACGTCATGGCATTGAATCAAGACGCCAGGAACTTCCGCATCGTCGGGCCCGACGAAACGGCATCGAACCGGCTGCAGGACGTCTTCGAGGTGACGGAGCGCGCCTGGATGGAAGAGATCCTGCCCGAGGACGTGCATCTCGGTCGAGAAGGCAGGGTTCTGGAAATTCTATCCGAGCATACGTGTCAGGGTTGGCTGGAAGGCTACCTTCTTACCGGGCGCCACGGCCTCTTCTCCTGCTACGAAGCCTTCACGCACATCGTCGATTCCATGTTCAACCAGCATGCGAAATGGCTGGATGCCTGCCGCAAGCTTGCCTGGCGGCGGCCGATCGCTTCGCTGAACTATCTGTTGTCCAGCCATGTCTGGCAGCAGGAGCACAACGGCTTCAGCCATCAGGATCCAGGTTTCATCGACGTGGCGTTAAACAAGAAGGCGGATGTCGTGCGCGTCTACCTGCCGGCTGATGCCAACAGCCTGCTCTGCGTGACGGATCATGTGCTGCGGACATGGAACCGCATCAACATCATCGTCGCCGGCAAAGCCAATTCCTGGCAGTGGCTGTCCATCGACGAGGCGAAAGTGCATTGCAACGCCGGCATCGGCATATGGGGTTGGGCGTCGACCGACGGCGGGGCCGAGCCGGATGTGGTGATGGCCTGCGCCGGAGACGTGCCGACGCTCGAGACGCTGGCCGCCGTTCAAATCCTGAGGCGCCACATTCCCGACCTCAAGGTCCGTGTGGTCAACATCGTCGACCTGATGACCCTGCAGCCAAGGGAACACCATCCGCACGGCCTGTCGGATCGCGAGTTCGATGCGTTGTTCACCAGCGACAAGCCCGTCATCTTCGCTTATCACGGCTATCCCTGGACCATCCATCGCCTGACCTACCGGCGGACCAATCACGACAACATCCACGTGCGCGGCTACAATGAGGAAGGGACGACGACAACACCCTTCGACATGACCGTGCTCAATGGGCTCGACCGCTACCATCTGGTGCTCGGCGTGCTCGACCGCATTCCCGAGCCGGCCGGCGCGCATATCCAGCTGAAACAGGCCATGGAAGGCAAGCTGATCGAGCACCGGGCCTATATCCGCGAGCACGGGCGGGACATGCCGGAGATCCTCGGCTGGAAATGGGAGCAGTAGCCGATGCCGAAGCGCCAGGCCGACAGGATCCGACCCGCAAAACCGGCTGGAACCGGTCGAACATGACTGATGTCATTCTTGTCCTCAATGGCGGCTCATCGAGCCTGAAGTTCGCCGCTTTTCAAGGACGCCGCGAGCTTCATCTGCTGATGCGTGGCAGCGTCTCGTCAATAGGCGAGCGGCCCAGACTTCATGTCGCGCCCACGGCAACGACGCCGCCGTTCGACAGGAGCCTCGGCGAACGAGCGATCTCCGTCGGCGAGGCATTCGAAGCCGTTGCGTCCTATCTGACGGACCGCGGCCTGTTGCGCCGAGTGAGCAGGGTCGGGCATCGCATCGTCCATGGCGGTCGGGAGTTTGCCCGCGCAACGCTGCTTGACCAGGCCACGCTCGATGCCTTGCGCAAGCTCGAGCCGCTCGCTCCGATTCATCAGGCGATCAACCTGGAGCTCGTCGATCTGGCCCACGGTCTTCTGCCCGGCGCCATGCAGGTCGGCTGCTTCGATACCGCCTTTCACGCCACGCAGCCTCAGATCGCAAGACTGTATGGCCTGCCGCACGAGATGTCGGAGCAGGGCATGGTGTCCTATGGGTTTCACGGGCTCTCCTACAGCCATATCGCCAACGAGCTCCGCGCGCGTTACGGCGCCGGCGCGGGTGGCCGCGCTGTCGTCGCCCATCTTGGCAGCGGCGCGAGCCTTTGCGCGATGAAGGCAGGAGTAAGCCAGGCCACCACCATGGGTTTCTCGACGCTCGAAGGCCTGGTCATGAGCACGCGTTGCGGCGCGATCGATCCGGGCGTCCTCCTGCACCTTCTGCAAGACAGGAAGCTGCCCTCCGACGAACTGTCCACCTTGCTTTACGAGAAGTCCGGGCTTCTCGGCGTATCTGGCATCTCGGGAAACATGCAGACGCTGCTGGCGTCGAAGGACGCGGCGGCAATGCGCGCTGTCGATCTGTTCGTCTATCGGGCCGGGCGAGAGATCGGATCACTGGCGGCTGCGCTGGGCGGGCTCGACACGCTGGTGTTCACCGCGGGCATCGGCGAGCATGCGCCGGCGATCCGGCGACGGATATGCGAGGCTGCGGCATGGCTGGGCGTCGCTATGGATGACGGTTTGAATAGCAGCGGCGAAGACCTTGTGAGTGCCGCGAATTCGCGTGTCGATGTGCTTGTCATCCCAGCCGACGAAGAACGCGCGGTGGCGGCAGAACTGCTCGGCGTCGAAACGACTTGAGCGGAACAGTCTCCCGCTCATTGGCGGAACGCCCCTCACATGCCGGAGCTGTCGATTGAGGTGGATGGCCGGATCCATCGGAGGCAGCCATTTGCGCCCGCTGCCGATCTCCACGACCCTGGTAGCGGGCTCCCACACGGCTGGAAATGGCAGGATCTTAATTCGCCAACGCGGCGCCGAGCTTCCGCTGGACCAGGACAAGCGTCGGATCGTCGGGAACCGTCGCGACAGTGAAGCCCATCTCGCGCTCAAGCTCGATCGCCGCGCGGTTCTCGCGGCTTTCGATCGACTCGATCGTCTCGATGCCATGGTCGTCGGCATAGTGCGCGATATAGCCGAGAAATTCCCAGCCGACGCCGAGATGCTTACGGTCCTCGCGAATGCAGATGGCGACCTCGCCACGCCTGTCGGCCGGATCGGCGGCGAGGGTCGCCACCGCGATGAGCATTCCGTCTGTCGAGAAGGCGAGAAAATTATTGATATGCGGATCGTCGGAACGGGTCATCGCCACCAGGCGCTCATGCGACACTTGCCGCACCGCGCCGAGGAAGCGGAAGCGCATATCCTCCGGCGTCACATGGGTGAAGAACTCCGCGACGAGCGGCTCATCGTCAGGGCGCGTACGGCGCACTTCGAAGCGAAATCCGCTATGGGTTGCAAGCGTGGTTTTCATTGTTGTCCCTTTCGGATTGAGGAGCGGGCGATTGGCCCGAATGGCCTCATTCCCCCATCGCCAGCAGTGTCTCGCGCTTGAGAATTTCGATGCTGCGCAGGCTGAGCAGGCGGATCACGCCTTTCTCCTTCAGGCGGGTGAAAACCCGCGAGACGGTTTCGATGGTGAGGCCGAGATAGTCGCCGATATCGTTGCGCGACATCGGCAGTTCCACCTGCCGCAACCCGCCCTGGCGCTCCGCCATCTCGACGAGGAATGCCGCGACGCGCTCGATGGCGTTCTGGCGGCCAAGCACCAGCAGATGTTCCTGCGCCCGCGTCAGGCCTTTGAGCGCGAGAGGCAGGAGCTGGCGCGACATGTCCATGCCCGAGGGAGTGCGATGGACCCGGACGCCGGTCGCGTTGATCGCTTCGGCGAAGAAGTGATGCGTGGCGTCGGCCTCGAAGCCGAATGTCTCTCCCGCCAGATGGAACGCGCTGATCTGTCTGCGGCCGTCGGCGAGCAGGCGATAGATGCGTACGGCGCCGAATTCGACCTGGTAGAGAGCGCCCGCCTTTTCTCCCTGGGCGTAGATTTCGGCCCCCGACGGGAAGAAGCTCACGGGCGTTGTCGGCCCTTCAAAGATGGACGCTGGGCTCTGATGGGAGAGATAGGACTGCAGTTCGATCTTCGCGGAAGCTTGAGCGTGCATGGCTGTGGTCTCGGTGAATCTGCGACAACAGCAATCGCGCAAATCCAGCCACGTCGAAATTCGGTTATCTCCCTACGGGAAACTACGTAGGGCTGTCCCGAAATCACCAGATCGGACACCGGCGAGGCTTTCGTGCTGTGCAATTGACCACGATCAAGGCCCGGATGAATTGGCTCGGCGATCATCCGGTCGAACCAATCAACCTGGGGTGCCTGAACATGACTTCC
Organism: Mesorhizobium sp. B2-7-2; assembly: GCF_006440775.1. Lineage (GTDB taxonomy): Bacteria > Pseudomonadota > Alphaproteobacteria > Rhizobiales > Rhizobiaceae > Mesorhizobium. The sequence continues at coordinate 84,416 of NZ_VFTZ01000010.1, forward strand.
GACATGATCGAAATCTGGGCCGGGATACTGGGCCTGGCCTATCTTGCCGCAGCAGGCCTTTATCTCGAAATGGTTTCCGCTGGGAAGCGCAACGACGCTTCGGTGGACTACGGTCTTGGCCGTTATGCACGGCCGCACCCGGTCAAGGTCAGGCACTCGCGCTAGGAACGGATGCCGGACCGGCGCGTTTCCATTCCCGTTTCGCCAATCTCACTCGGCGCGACGCAGAGGAGTTCTTTCCGATAGCGCAGCGCGCTCAGGTGCGCACGCATACAAAGGTCTATCCGCTTGAGCAGGCAAACCAGACGCTGGATGATTTGCGAATGGGCAGGCTGAGCGGAGCCGCCGTCCTGCGGCCATGACGGGTCCGGCCGGCTCTAGGTCAAAGAGATGATGTCGTCCGAAAAACCCCTCCACACTTTTCGGCATCATGCTCTAGACGGCGCGCGCGCCGAGCCGCTGCATCTGCTTTAGCCAGCTCGCCCGTTTCACGTCGCTGGCGTTCGCGACCATGCCGAGCAATGTTTCGCGCACCGGCCTGATCCCGACAAAGTTGAGGATGCCGCGCCGCATGCCGGCAATTCCATGGCTGAGAAACCAGATCCGGTAGACGGCCGCGGGCATTCCCATTGTCACGATCAGGCGGGCGGAGCGGCCGCGCAGCAAGGATTTCGCGAAACCCTCGCCCTGTTCCGGATAGGCGAATGCCGTGCCCGGCCGCATGACCTGCTCGAGAAACGCTTTCAGCATTGCCGGCACGGTGCCCAGCCAAAGCGGGAAGACGAAGACGAGATGCTCCGCCCACACGACTGCGTCGGCCGCCTCCCTGAGGCTGTCGGGGATCGACCCGTGCTCGAACTCCTGCATCGTCCGAAGGAACGGAAAGTCCAGCGAGGCCAGATCGATCTTGCGGACGGCATGGCCCGCGGCCTCCGCGGCTTCAGCATATGCCGAGGCCAAGGCGCGGCAGAGCCGGTCGGGGGACGGGTCCGGATGGCCGATGAGGACAAGTATGCGGCGTGACATGAGTCCCTCCGACGGCTTCAACAAAAATGTTATGGCTGCTCGACCCGGGCGACTTGATAAGTGTGCATGGCCCCGTTGCGCTTTATGGAGACATACTCGCCAGTGACGAAGCGCTCCTCGCCGAGGTGAAAGCCAACCTCGTCGTCACGGTCGCCTTCGGCATAGTCGAAAAACCATTGTCCGCCCGGCTTGCGGCGCAAGCGGCCGACCAGGTCGTCCTCGCCGGTGCGGAAACGGCGAACGCGGCAGACCCCTTGGTGCGATTTCCATTCCCGTGCATCCAGGCGTCCTTCGCCTGTGAGCGGCGCAAGCACGTCGTAACCCTCTTCGCGGTCTCCTTCCGGATGACCTTTCTCGCGCGCCAGAAGCAGGCGGATGTTCCTGAACTTCGGGGTGAGGTCGTGCAAAGTGATCATAGCAAGCTCCTTTGACCGCATTCCTATCGCGGCGGCTGGAGGCGGCCTTGATCAAGGTCAAACGGATCCTGGTCTGGCGGGAAGCTCAGCTGGCGCCCGTCGGCGCCTGACCGCGAACCCAGCCGACGATCCGACTGGTGCTCACCGCTCTCGAGATCCGTGCGATTTCTCGCTGATGATGAGGCAGCGAGCCGGGGCTGTCCGTGGCGCGGACGGCGCAGGAGTTCAGATATTCCTGCTCTCCATTGCTCATCTGCTGTGCCGCCGCGGCGCTCAGCGTCAGCGCAGAGAAGCCCATCGTCGTCCCGAATCTCATTTGATCCGCCTCCAGCCATCGGCTCAGGCTAAGGCATGTCGCGCACGCATACGTTGACCGGGATCAATCTTGAGCAGGGATCGGATTGATCCAGCAGAGCTACCCGCCACCTCCAAGCTGCGTATCCAATGCACGTCGAAACCGAATTCCATCGGCGCAGCGACAGCGTGGTGGCAAGTCCTCGCATTTCCACCCGCGAGTGGCTGCAAATTTGAGCTAGCGCAAATGTTCGCCGACGAGCTTCGTCTAAACCCTCATCGGGGATCGACGTTAGCGATCTCATCCAGAGACAAATAAGGACATGGAAGAAAATGCGTTCGATTAGACTCGCGCTGTCAGTCGTGGCAGCCACACTGATAGCCGCTGGTGCCGCGCGTGCGGCCGAGGTTGAGGTCGATATGATGAACATGGGCAAGCACGGGATGTTTCAACTTGAGCCGTCCTTCCTCAAGATAGCGCCGGGCGACACCGTCCATTTCGTAGCCAAGGACAAGGGCCACGACGTCGAATCCATTTCCGGCATGCTGCCCGACGGCGCCCAGCCGTTCAAAGGCGAGATGAACAAGGATACCTCGGTCACATTCACGAAATCCGGGGTCTACGGCATCAAATGCAATCCTCACTATGGCATGGGCATGGTTGCGCTCGTCGTGGTCGGCGATCCGAGCAGCAATCTCAAGGCAGCCGAGTCGATCAACCAGCCCGGCAAGGCCAAGAAGGCCTTCGAAGAACTCTTCAAGCAGATCGACCAATAATTGAGCCGCAAACCATCCATGCGCCGTGCTGATCCGGCGGGCTACCGCACTTTCCGCGAATTGTTTGCGCTTCGGCAAATAAACGGATTCGACCGGAGATATTTTTTTGGCGCCGAGCCAAGAGTGTCGGTGCTCGGCGCTTCCACAGCAAGTCGGGATTTAGGAATATGTCTGAATCAGGAGTCTCATCACAACCCCAGCTGGATGTACGCGCCGTCCCGCCCGTGGAGCGCCACGCCCGGATTTTCGCGATCGCCCAGGCACTGGCCGGGGGCCAATCCTTCGTCATCGTGAACGATCACGACCCGCGCCCTTTGCGCTATCAGATGGAAGCCAGATATCCTGGCCTGTTCGGTTGGGAATACCTGCAGCAGGGGCCGGACATTTGGCGCGTTGAGATCAAGAGATTGCATTCATCCGGCTGCGACTGTTGCTGCGGCGGCTGACGATCGCGCCGCTGTCCAGAGCAGTTCCAGTGTGCAGCGGCTTTCCGTCCGGAATTGCTCCAACAGCTCAGTCACGCTGCTCAAGGATGGGGGAATGCACCGCGATCGAGCCCGCGCCGATCAGCTCGAGGCAGTAGGGCACGGCAGGGAAGACGGCGCTGAGGCACACGTCGATGGAGGCAGGTTTTCCGGGCAGGTTTATGATCAGCGAACGACCGCGCACGCCTGCGGTTTGACGCGAAAGGATGGCCGTGCGCACATGCTGCAGGCTGGCCTGCCGCATGAGCTCGCCGAAACCGGGCAACTCCTTGGCGATGACCTGCCGCATGGCTTCCGGAGTGAGGTCCCTTGGCGAGGGGCCGGTTCCGCCGGTTGTCAGGATCAGGTCGGCGCCTGCCTGGTCGCAAAGCTCGATCAGCGCGTCACGGACACTCTCCAGGCCGTCGGGGACGATGCGGCGGACGAATTCGCAGGGCTCCGCCAGGACACGGCGAAGCCAGCGCTCGATTGCCGGTCCGCCAAGATCCTCGTACTCGCCGCGGCTTGCACGGTCGGATATCGTCACGATCGCGATCCGGGTCATCGCCGTCAGGCCGTCACGGTTACCTGCCAGCCGGGCTTGGCATAGGCGTATCCGTCGACCAGGGTTCCCGGCAGATCGAGGCATGAAAGGGAGAAGCGGGCATCTTCGGGCTCGTCCCTGCCGTCGGCAAGTCTTCTATAAATCCTCGCCGCCTCCACCATGTCGCATGCCTGCGGGGACAAGCGAAGACGCCTGATTGCCTTCGAGGCAAGCGCGTCGGGCGCGGGGCAGAAAGCCTGAACCTGATTGGAAAGGGTTTGCACGCCGTTGACGGCGAGGAACTGCTGGTCGTCGAGCGTGTCGACCGCGAGACCGTCGGGATCCCTTTCGCATGTGAACTGGCACGAATCCTTGTGAAGGCCATGGATCCGCGCATGATAGCAGCGTCCGGAAAGAGCGAGCGGCAGCCGGCCGAAGGCGAAAATCTCGAACTCGGCCTCGGGACATTTCAGGGACATGGCGCCGATCGCCGCAAACGACAATTCCACGGGCGGGCAGATTGTCCGCGCGCCGAGCTGGATTAGGAATCTCGCGGAAGCCTCGTTATAGACGTTCAGGAACGGACCTGTGACGAAGATTTTGCCGGAGCGTGACGGCAGGCCCGAAACATCGTTGATCTCGACCAGCCGCTCGTCTCCGCAAATGTCTTCGAGGCCTTTGCGCTCCCGGACGGTTGCCGGCGCGGCCAGTGTGGATAGCACCACCTGTTTGCCTCCGCGCTCCAGCCGTTCGATGACCGCCGGCCACACAGGATCGGAAAACGGCATGCGTTTTCCGCAGACGACTTCGCCGACGTGAACCCGCTCGATCGGGGCCTCGTCCGCGATCCTGCGGTAAAAATCCAGGAGACGGTCGGCGGACCAATGGAAGAAGACGGGTCCAAGCGTCAAAGCGATTTCAGGCGGGGCGATTTCCGGCAGGGCGATTTCCGTCGGGGCGATTTGGGACACCGGCTATCTCCATTTCTTCTCGTAAGCGCCGGCCGTCTGCCGAGCCCCTTCCGACTGGCCGGCGAGAAGCCGGTCGATATCGACAGCGTCGCCGCCCTGTTCGACCGCGTCGACGGCTTTCCTGAAGGCGCGCACGACCTCGCTGACATAGCCCTTGCCGCGCTGGCGTCCCTCGATCTTCAACGCAGTCACGCCGGCCGCCTTCAAGCCCGCGATCATGCCGCCGGCATTCAGGCTGACGGGATCCTCAAACAGATGGGACGTCTTGCCCCCGGCTTTGAATTTGCCTTTGCACAGAGTGGGATAACCCACCGGCTGGCCGCGCGCGTACCGGTCGATGGTGAAGCCGGACAGCCGCGCCGTCGTGCCGCTCGGCTCTTCGTCATAGCTCACCATCTCGGGCGGCGAGCAGACGCCGTTGAGGTTGGGCGATTTTCCCGTCGCGTATGACGAGAGATAGCAGCGCCCTTCGATCATCACGCAAAGGCCGCCGAAAACGAAGGCTTCGGTTTCCACGCCGATCGCACGGTTCAGCGCCGCTATCTCCTGGAGCGAAAGGATTCTTGGAAGCACCACGCGGCGGATGCCGAAATGAGCCGCATAGAAGCCGATCGCTTCGGGCGTTGCCGCGGCAGCCTGCACCGACAGGTGAAGGCGGATCTGCTTGTGATTCCGTGCCACATGGTCGAGCACGGCGAAGTCCGCGGCTATGATGGCATCCGCGCCGCTTTTGACCGCTGCGTCCGCAGCCTTCTTCCAGATGTCGACATCGTCGACGCGCGCAAAGGTATTGATCGCGACCAGAACCTTGCTGCCGTGGTCGTGGGCGAAGCGCACACCTTCGGCGAGCTCGTTCGGGGAGAAATTGAGCCCGGGAAAATTGCGGGCGTTGGTTTCATCGCGAAATCCACAATAAACCGCGTCCGCACCCGCCTGGACGGCTGCCCTCAACGTAGCAGGCGTTCCCGCCGGACAGACCAGTTCCATGCGTGCCTTCATGCTTGCTGCGCCTCGCTAGGGCTGTTGTGGGCCAATCGCCGTGCGACGCCCAAGGCGCCGAGGACACCCTTGTCGACGCAGCGGGCCAAGGTGCCGTGCAGCCCGAGCAGGTCCGCCGGGCGAAGCTCGGCATCCTCTATCGTGTTCCTCAAGGCAAGCACGGCTTCCGTGCGCCCGCTTATCGAGATCACGCGGCTGAAGAACATCGCATCGCCGTCCAATGTGCCGTCAAGCAGGCCCAACAAGGTCAGAAGCGGCCCTTTGATCTGCACGTCCGATCGAGCAGCCTCATCCTTGCTTACGACACGGACGCTGGATCGTTGTCCGTCCGGGACCACGCAGAACGCGAATGCGAGGTCGACGGGATCGATACCGAAGCAGGCCGACCGGGATTCGCCCAGGCGCTCGAAAAGGCCGGGACGTCGCCTGGCGAGCGAGCGCAACGACAATGTCAGCAATGGCCCGAGCGGCAGCCCTGCGACTGTAGGAAACAGGCGGCGGACAAATCGCGGCAGGATTGGCCCGGCATTGTGCTGCGTCATATTTAAGAGCTGCCCGTTTCACATTCGATCATGAAGGTTTACGGCCATCCAGAGACCGCATTCGCTGCCTGAGCAGCTTCGAAAAATTATCCTTGTTGGGGCAGAACTCGCGATAGTGGCTTTCGAAATCGAAGGCCTCAAGATGGCTGTGGCATCTTCGGCGATGGGGACATGTGATACAGGTTCGGGACATGAACTGATCATGCGCGAATTCCAGAGTATGAAAATTGTCGGGATCGATCCCAACTGAACGCATCGCCAGTGTAAGGAAATCCTTCGCGGCATAGGGCAGATGCATGGCGTCCTCGAACTCGCTGGGCGACATCCCAATGTCCTCAAGCAGGCCCATGCACTCGTCTGTTCCGAGCGCCCAAAAATCCCTTCTGGCTACCCTGTTCCGCCTGCGGTCCCTCAGACCGGCGATCGCCGACCGGCATGCTTCAAGCGCGTCGTTGACTAGGTTGCTGGCCATCTGAACGTCTTCCCGACACTGCCTCGATATATCGGTCAGCCCTTCAGGCGAGCGAAACCGTTGGACTCAAAGTACAGCGCGCAAACGGCCCGTTCTTTGACCTAGCGCAATGTTTTCGAGCGGCCGCCGTGAGAGAACGGCGTCGCCGACGGACCGGTCGTGCCGGATTTCGCCATGCATTATCGCCTTCTTCCCCAGTTCTGCGATCTCGGCTCCTTTGTTTCCTATCTGGACGGGAAGGGCCAGCTTCGACAAATCAGCGCCCCGGTATCGATGCGATTCGAGCTGACGGAGATACATAGAAGGGTGATCGCGGCGCGAGGACCGGCGTTGCGCATCACCATGCCTACGGACGGCCAGGGAGTGGGTTCGTCCTTTCCGGTCGTGGCAAATATCTTTGGGACGCGGGAGCGTGTCGCCTGGGGGCTGGGCACGGACGTTCGCGGGTTGGAAACGCTCGGCGCTCTGCTGGCGTGGATGAGGTCCCCCCAGGTTCCGCAGAACTTGCGCCAGGCCCGCCAGATTTTCTCCGTAGCGCGCGGCGCGTTGGCGGCGCGCCCGAAGATCGTATCGCCATCAAGACTATGGAAGGATGCCGAACCGGATTTCGCGATCCTTCCCGTCCAGACCTGCTGGCCGGACGACGCCGGTCCCCTCATCACCTGGCCCGTGGTCGTCACCCGGCCACCGGGCGACGGTGACCCCGGCAGATACAATCTGGGCGTATACCGGATGCAGTCATTGCCCGGGATCGGGCGATCGTAAGGTGGCTGCCCATGCGAGGCGGCGCGGCCCACCACCGCATGTGGCAGGCGAGGGGGCTTGAGATGCCCGTTGCCGTGGTCATCGGCGCGGACCCCGCGACCTTGATAGCGGCGGTGATGCCGGCGCCCGAAGGCGTATCGGAACTGTCGCTGTCCGGATTGATCAACGACCGACGGGTTGCACTATCGCCATGCAAGAGCATCGAGCTCCATGTCCCCGCCAGCGCCGAGATCGTGATCGAGGGAACCGTCTCGCCCAACGAAACAGCGCAGGAAGGTCCCTTCGGCGACCACACCGGATACTATAACGGCGCGGAGCATTTTCCCGTCTTCAAGCTCAAGCGGATTCGCGTGAGGGACGGCGCAAATTATCTCACGACGTTCACCGGGCGCGCGCCAGACGAGCCGTCCGTCCTCGCCGAGGCGCTGCTCGACGTCTTCAAGCCGCTGCTGTGCCAGCAAATGCCGGAAATACTCGACGTCTGGCTGCCGCCGGAGGCCTGCTCCTACCGGATTGCGGTCATATCGATCGCCAAGAAATATGCCGGACAGGCGCGGCGGGTGATGATGGGGTTCTGGTCGCTGCTGCCGCAGTTCTCGATGACCAAGATGGTCGTCGTGGTAGACGACGACATCGACATCCGGTCATGGTCGGACGTGATGTGGGCGGTCGCCACGCGCACGGATTTCTCGCGCGACCTGATGACGCTGGATCGAACCCCTATAGACACTCTGGACTTCGCGTCGCCGCTGGAAGGGCTCGGCGGAAAAATCGGATTCGACGCGACGCGCAAGATCGGGTCCGAAACGTCCCGTGAGTGGGGGAAGGAGCTGAAGATGTCGTCTCACATCGTTGGAAGGGTCTCCGAGCGCTGGGATGAGCTTTTCCCGCTGGCAGCCGCTTCGGTGCAGAAATGACGAAACGGATCATAGTGGGGGTTACCGGCGCATCAGGCTCGGTGCTGGCCCTCGAGACCATACGCCAACTGGTCAGAGGTGGGGTGGAAACGCATCTTGTCACCTCGAAGAGCGCGCGCATGACCATTGCTTACGAACTCGGCGCCGACGGATTGGCGCAGCTTGCCTCACTCGCCAATCACACCCACTCCCATCAGGACATGGCAGCACCCATTGCCAGCGGCTCCTTCAGGACGGACGGCATGATCGTCGTGCCTTGCTCGATGCGAACCCTTGCGGCGATGGCGCACGGCCTGGGCGACAATCTTCTGACCAGGGCCGCCGACGTCGTCCTGAAGGAGCGGCGCCGGCTGGTGGTCGTGCCGCGTGAGGCGCCTCTGCATGAAGGGCATCTGGAGGCGATGCTGAGATTGACGCGGATGGGAGCGATCATCGCGCCGCCGGTGCCGCCGTTCTACGTCAAGCCGGCTTCGATCGAGGCGATGCTTGTCGAGATGGCGGCACGACTGGTCAACTGGGCCGGCGTTGACCCCGGCGACAAGCTGACCAGGTGGGGCGAAAAGAATGTCGCAACCCGCCAGTTGTTTTGATGGAGCCGCCAATGGGAGGGAAGACCCCTGCGAATTGCAATGAGGAGCAGCAAGGCGAGCCATATGATGTAAGGCGACTTCATACGGCAAGGAAACAGGGGGCCGTCATGTCGATGTTCGACAGCCTCGAGCCTGGCCAGGCATTCTCGGTGATCCTGGACTTCGATCCCCGCCGATTGAAGCGTCAGCTCGAGTCGTCTTTCGCCGGCGACCTCGACTGGGTTTGTCTCGAGATTGGGCCACCGGAATGGCTGATCGAAATCGGCAAGAGAAAACCGGCTCAATGACCGGCCGGTTCTAGGTCTCAATTATCGCACAATTGCAATGAGAGCGGCAAATTGACCGAGCTGTCGCATCGAAAGCGCGCCATCCATCGCGATCGCCGCGATATCGTCAAAGAGAAGGGCGAAGTCCTGGTAGACACTGATGTCCCGTTCGGCCTCGCCTATCTCGTCGAGATCCTGCAAGAACAATAAAATGGTCTCGATATGCGCGCGTTGACGGCGCGCGTTGGTGAGGTGCCCGCGGGCCGCCGGCCCTATCTCCAAACGGGCGAAGCGGGACAACGTCTCGTCAAGCTTGGAGCGGCACCGGCAGTCCAACCCCGCCTCGTCGATCAGCCCTGCCAGCCGGGCAGCGGTGATCGCCATTTCCGCGGCGCTGTTTTCGGGAAGGCCGTACTTCGTCATCTTCTTCTCCCGCCGCAGACAGGCCTGCCTGGAGTCGCTGTGCAGTTGACCTGCGCCCTGAGCAGCCTGGCCGAGAAGATCGAGACACGTCCCATGCCGGAACCAGATCGCTGAGCTGCTTCAAGGACAATCCTCAAGATAGTCGATGCTTCTGAGAGATGTTTGCGCTGGAGCAAACACCAAACCGATCCTCGCACCTATTGTGCCATACGTGTCCTTCTGCCGGTCCGTCCAATGGCGGGCGACGCCGGAGAAGATTCCGCAGGACGGGTCGCATGGGCGCCGACGGCAATTTCAGGGCGTTCAAGACAAGACCGGTGCACTTGCCGTTCCGTCCGTTCTTTCTCGTGGCTGTTGTCGATGCCGTCCTCGGTGGCAGTGGCTGGTTGCCGTCGGCGTTCGGGCTGCAAGCCTACGGCTCGGCAGGAATCTCTGCCGGTGACTGGCATCGCGACATGCTTCTGTTCGGGATGGTACCGGCAGTGCTGACCGGCTTCCTGCTGACCGCGCTGCCGCGCTGGACGGGACATAGCGTGACGTCGCCGCGCACGACACATCTGCTCGTTCTCTTGTGGGCCTGCAGCCGTGTCGCCTTCCTGCTGCGGTTGCCGTCGCTCGGGCTTGCGTTTCCGGCCGTCTGGATGCTTGCACTGTTGTCGATCGCGGCCAGAGCAGTGATCGGTAGCCGGGATCGTCGCAATATCAAGATACTGCTTCTCCTGGCCGTTTTTTGCGGCAGCAACGGACTCGTTGCGGCCTCCTACCACGTCGAACTTGCGCTGAGACTGGCGCTCGTTTCGATCGTCAGCCTCGTCATCATCATCGCAGGGCGGGTCGTGCCGGCGTTGACCGTTGCCTATGTCGAGAGTGCCGGCGCTCAGATCATTCTCAGCTGCTCTGTTTTCAGCGAGCACGCGGCAGCGCTGATGACAATTTCTGCGCTTTGTTCGTGGGTTGTCGCGCCGGAGGCGCAACTCACCGGCATTGCCTGCGTTCTCGCCGCTCTCAGCCAAGCGATCCGTGCCGCGCAATGGAAAGGCTGGCGCAGCCTGTCGTCGTCGACGGTGCTTGGCCTTCACATTGGCTACGGCTGGATCGTCGTCGGTTTTGGATTGCTGGCCATCCATATCTTCGCGCCTGCAACGGTGAAGCAGGCGACCGCTCTTCACGCGTGGACCATCGGCGCCACCGGAACGATGGCGCTGGCCATCATGGCGAGCATGATCCGCAAGCATAGCCGGCTCGCCTTCACGCCCTCGACGCCTGCGACCGGAGCACTCGCGGCGATGACTGCCTGCTGTCTGTCACGCCTGCTGATCGAAGCGCTGCCTGGCTATTTCGGCCTGCTGGCAAGCCTTTCGGGCGCTTTGTGGATTGTCGCGTTTGGCCTGTTTCTGGCGGCCTATCGCGGGCCTCTTTTCGGCGCCGGAGCGAAATAGCCTACCAGATCCAGAAAAGCAGGAGCCACCCCGCCACGGCGGGTGCCATCGCAAGGCGAGATGTCTTTGTGCCAGCGCAAAGAGGAGGCGTCTTTCTCGGCCTAGGCTTCGCCGCGTGAATTCCGACCGCCGTCCGATTACGAACCTGACATCTGCTCCACTACAGGCTCGTCGAGGACTTCAAGCAACCCGACCGCCTCGTGACTGGGAAATCGTCGCCAGGATTGATCCTGATCAATGCCGCAACCAGCCAATGAAGCAATTCAATCCGGCATGAATTTCATTGCTCCGCCTCCAAGGAGACACCCGCCAATGCAGACGGCTTTGAATCCGAAGTCCGGTCAAATATTAGGGGCAAGCACGGCCGCATTTACGGTCTGCTTCGCGGTCTGGACCATCTTCTCCATCATCGGCATTCGCATCCGCCAGGAACTCGGCCTCAGCGAGACGCAGTTCGGTCTGCTTGTCGGCACGCCCATCCTGACCGGTTCCCTGCTTAGGGTCGCGCTTGGCATCTGGACCGACCGCTACGGCGGACGGTTCGTCTTCACGGCGAACATGCTCGCGGCCGCGGTCGCGACCTTCCTGCTGTCCTATGCTCACACCTATTCGCAGATGCTGGTCGCGGCTCTCGGCGTCGGCATCGCCGGCGGCTCCTTTTCGGTCGGCGTCGCCTATGTCTCGCGCTGGTTCCCGCCGCAAAGGCAAGGCACGGCGCTCGGTGTCTTCGGCGCCGGCAATGTTGGTGCCGCGGTCACCAAATTCCTCGCCCCCTTCGTGCTTGTCGCCTTCGGATGGCAGGCCGTGGCGCAGGTCTGGGCGGCTGCTCTCGTCGTCATGGCCGCCATCTTTTGGTTCACCACGGCAGATGACCCGGTCATCGTCGAACGCCGGCGCTCGGGCATCAAGCCGCAAAGCGCCTGGCTCGAGCTAGAGCCTCTGAAGAACGTCCAGATTTGGCGTTTCGCGCTCTACTATTTCTTCGTCTTCGGCGCCTTCGTCGCGCTCGCGCTCTGGCTGCCGCAATATCTCATCAATGTCTACGGCCTCGACATCAAGAGGGCCGGCATGATCGCCGCCTTCTTCTCGGTGCCGGCGAGCGTGTTCCGCGCCTATGGCGGACACCTCTCGGACAGCTTCGGCGCGCGCCGCGTGCTCTATTGGACCTTCTTCGTCTCGGTCGCGGCGACCTTCGTGCTGTCCTATCCGCCGACCGACTATATCGTGCACGGCGTCAACGGCACGACGACATCCTTCCATATCGAGATGGGCCTTTTCGGCTTCATCGTTACGATCTTCGTGCTCGGCTTCTTCATGGCGCTCGGCAAGGCCGCCGTCTACAAGCACATCCCGGTCTATTATCCCGATCATGTCGGTTCGGTCGGCGGACTGGTCGGCATGATCGGCGGCCTCGGCGGCTTCGTGCTGCCGATCCTGTTCGGCTTGCTGCTCGACCTGACCGGCCTCTGGACGAGCTGCTTCATGGCGCTCTTCCTGCTGGTGACGGGCGCGCTGCTGTGGATGCATATGGCCATCCGCCAGATGGAGCGCGGAACCGTCGGCGAGGCCCTCGCCAAGCTGCCGCCGTTCCCCGAAATGCAGCAAATGCCGGAGCCGGTGGCAAAGACCCGAACGGGCGGCGCTCTTGCCGACTGGCGTCCGGAGGACAAGGCCTTCTGGGCTGAAACCGGCCGCCGCATCGCCAAGCGCAATCTGTGGCTGTCGATCCCGGCGCTGCTGCTTTCCTTCGCAATCTGGCAGGTGTGGTCGGTCGTGGTCGCCAAGCTTCCGCTGGTCGGCTTCACCTTCACCACCGACCAGCTGTTCTGGCTCGCCGCCCTGCCGGGGATTTCAGGGGCCACCCTGCGCATCTTCTATTCCTTCATGGTGCCGATCTTCGGCGGCAGGCTCTGGACGACGCTGACGACCTGGTCGCTCGTCATACCGGCGGTCGGCATCGGCTATGCGGTGCAGAACCCGGACACGCCCTATGTCGTGCTGCTGATCCTGGCGCTGCTGTGCGGCTTCGGCGGCGGCAACTTCGCTTCCTCCATGGCCAACATCTCCTTCTTCTTCCCGAAGGCGGAGAAGGGAAACGCGCTGGCGCTCAACGCCGGGCTCGGCAATCTCGGTGTCAGCGTCGTCCAGTTCGTGGTGCCGCTGGCGATCGCCACCGGAATATTCGGCTGGCTCGGCGGCGATCCGGCCATGGTCAAGGGACCGGCCGGCGATACGCCGCTCTGGCTGCAGAATGCCGGCTTCGTTTTCGTGCCATTTATCGTGCTTTCGGCCTTTGACGCCTGGTTCGGGATGAACGACATCGCTTCGGCCAAGGCGTCGTTCAGCGAGCAGGCCGTGATCTTCCAGCGCCGTCACAACTGGATCATGGCCTGGCTTTACACCGGTACTTTCGGATCCTTCATCGGCTATTCGGCCGGCTTCCCGCTGCTTTCGAAGATGCTGTTTCCGGACGTCAACGCGCTCCAATTCGCCTTCCTCGGCCCGCTCGTCGGCGCTCTATCGCGTTCAGGCACGGGCTGGCTTGCGGACAGATATGGCGGCGCGCGCGTCACCTTCTGGGCCTTTGTCGTGATGATCGCGGGCGTTGCGGGTGTCTTGTGGTTCATCGGCATCAAGGATCAGCCGGGCGCGTTCACGGGCTTCTTCGCTTCCTTCCTGCTTCTGTTCTTCGCCACCGGCGTCGGCAACGCCTCCACCTTCCAAATGATCCCGGTGATCATGGCCAAGGAGATGGGCCGCTTGTTTCCCAAGGCCAACGCGGAAGCGCGTCGCCAGCAGGCGGAGAAGGAGTCGGCCGCCATCACCGGCTTCACCTCGGCGATCGCCGCCTTCGGCGCCTTCTTCATCCCGAAGAGCTACGGCAGTTCGATCGCGCTCACGGGCTCGCCGAACGCCGCGTTGTGGGCGTTCCTGCTGTTCTATGTGAGCTGCCTTGCCATCACCTGGGCTGTCTATACCCGCAAAGGCGGCCTTCTCCACGCCATCGAGCGCGCCAAGCGCGGCGCGGCCGCCCATACGGCCGCAGCCGAATAACCAGGGACAAAGCAATGTCGCATTTTCTCGACCGGCTAACCTTCTTCCGCAAGACCGTCGACACCTTCTCCGACGGCCACGGGATCGTGACCAATGAGGACCGCTCCTGGGAAGACGGCTACCGCAAGCGCTGGCAGCACGACAAGATCGTGCGCTCCACTCATGGCGTGAATTGCACCGGCTCCTGCTCGTGGAAGATCTACGTCAAGGGCGGCATCGTCACGTGGGAGACGCAACAGACCGACTATCCGCGCACGCGGCCCGACCTGCCCAACCACGAGCCTCGCGGCTGCGCGCGCGGTGCCTCCTACAGCTGGTATCTCTATTCCGGCGCCCGGGTGAAATACCCGATGATCCGCGGCCGGCTGTTGAAGCTGTGGCGGGCCGCCCGCGCCAAGATGCCGCCCGTCGCAGCCTGGGCCTCTATCGTCGCAGATGCGGAAAAGCGCCAGTCCTACATCTCGATCCGCGGCCATGGCGGCTTCGTGCGCGCAACCTGGGACGAGGTGAACGAGCTCATCGCGGCGGCCAATGCCTATACGGTGAAGACCCATGGTCCCGACCGCGTCATCGGCTTCTCGCCGATCCCTGCCATGTCGATGGTCTCCTATGCGGCGGGCTCGCGCTATCTGTCGCTGATGGGCGGCGTGTGCATGTCGTTCTACGACTGGTACTGCGACCTGCCGCCGGCGAGCCCGCAGACATGGGGCGAGCAGACCGACGTTCCCGAGAGCGCCGACTGGTACAATGCCGGCTTCATCATCGTCTGGGGTTCCAACGTGCCGCAGACGCGCACGCCCGATGCGCACTTTTATACCGAGGTCCGTTACAAAGGCACCAAGAGCGCTGTCGTCAGCCCGGATTACGCCGAGGCGACCAAGTTTGCCGATATCTGGCTCAACCCCAAGCAAGGAACGGACGCCGCCTTAGCGCTGGCGATGGGGCATGTCATCCTTCGCGAATACTACCTCGATCGCACGGTGCCCTATTTCGACGACTACGCCCGCAAATACACCGACCTGCCATTTCTGGTTCGCCTGACCGAACACGACGGCCGCCTCGTCCCCGAACGGCTGCTTCGCGCCTCCGAAATAGCCGGCGGCCTGGGCGAAACCAACAATCCGGATTGGAAGACGGTTGCGATCGACGACAATACCAACGCTCTCGTGGCTCCGCGCGGCTCGATCGGCTATCGCTGGGGCGAGAATGCAAAATGGAACCTCGAGGAGAAGGACGGCAAGGGCCAGGACGTCCGCCTCAAGCTGACGCTTGCCGGCAAGAAGGCCGAGATCGCGGCTGTCGATTTTCCCTATTTCGGCGGTCGCGCCACCGAACATTTCGTCTCGACCGATCACGGTGAAATCCTCACCCGCAATCTGCCGATCCGGCGGATCAAGCTAGGCGACGGCTCGACGGTGGCGGTGGCCACCGTGCACGATCTGATGATGGCCAATTATGGCCTCGACCGCGGCTTTGGCGGCGATCACACGGCCAGCAGCTACGACGACGATGTGCCGTTCACGCCGGCCTGGGCGGAGCGCGTCACCGGTGTGAAACGCGATGCGATCGTCACCGTCGCACGCGAGTTCGCCACCAATGCGGAAAAGACCAACGGCCGCTCGATGGTGATCCTCGGCGCCGGCGTCAACCATTGGTACCATATGGACATGACTTACCGGGGGATCATCAATCTCCTGGTGTTCTGTGGCGCCATCGGCCAGTCGGGCGGCGGCTGGTCACACTATGTCGGACAGGAGAAGCTGCGGCCGCAGACCGGGTGGACGCCGCTTGCGTTCGCGCTCGACTGGAACCGGCCGCCCCGGCACATGAACTCGACCTCCTTCTTCTACGCTCAGACCGACCAGTGGCGCTACGAGACGCTCACGGCCGCGGAAATACTGTCGCCGACGGCGCCGGAGGGGGACTGGAACAAGAGCTTCATCGACTACAATGTCCGCGCCGAACGCATGGGCTGGCTGCCCTCGGCGCCGCAGCTCAGGCAGAATCCTCTGACGATCGCCACCCAGGCCAAGGCCGCCGGCCTCGAGCCAAAGGATTACGTCGCCAAAGCGCTGAAATCCGGCGAGCTGGAACTGTCCTGCCACGACCCGGACGATCCCGCCAACTGGCCGCGCAACATGTTCGTCTGGCGTTCGAACCTGCTCGGCTCGTCGGGCAAGGGACATGAATATTTCCTCAAGCATCTGCTGGGTACGACGCATGGCGTGATGGGCAAGGATCTCGGGCCGGAAGGAGCGGTCCGCAACACGGAAGTCGTCTGGCACGAGACCGCGCCGCAAGGAAAGCTCGACCTGCTGGTGACGCTCGACTTCCGTATGTCGACCACCTGCGTCTACTCGGACATCGTGCTGCCGACGGCCACCTGGTACGAGAAGAACGACCTCAACACGTCCGACATGCATCCCTTCATCCATCCGCTCTCGGCGGCGGTGGATCCGGCCTGGGAGGCGCGCTCCGATTGGGAGATTTACAAGGGTCTCGCCAAGAGCTTCTCCGAAGTCGCGCCCGAGGTTCTGGGCATCGAGCAGGATGTGGTTCTTTCGCCTATCCAGCATGACAGCCCGGCCGAGATTGCCCAGGCCCTCGATGTCAAGGACTGGAAACTGGACGAAGTCGAGCCGATTCCGGGCAGGACGATGCCATCGGTGACGCTCGTCACTCGCGACTATCCCAATCTCTACGCCCAGTTCACGGCGCTTGGCCCGTTGATGACGAAAGTCGGCAATGGAGGCAAAGGCATCGCCTGGAACACCAAGCACGAAGTCGAGGCGCTTGGCGCGTTGAACGGCATTCATCTCGGCGGCGCGGCCAAGGGCCAGCCCAAGATCGAGACCGATATCGACGCCGGCGAGGTCATTCTGATGCTGGCGCCGGAGACCAATGGCGAGGTGGCGATCAAGGCCTGGGAAGCCCTGTCGGAAATCACCGGCCGGGAGCATGGCCACCTTGCCTTGCCGAAGGAAGACGAGAAGATCCGATTTCGCGATATCCAGGCGCAGCCGCGCAAGATCATCTCTTCGCCGACATGGTCCGGCATCGAAAGCGAGAAGGTCTGCTACAACGCCGGTTATACCAATGTCCACGAACTGATCCCCTGGCGGACATTGACCGGCCGCCAGCAGCTCTACCAGGATCACCTCTGGATGCGGGCATTCGGCGAGGGTTTCGTCACGTGGAAGCCGCCGGTCGACCTCAAGACGATTTCCGCCGTCAAGGGGCTCAGGTCCAACGGCAACAAGGAGATCGTCCTCAACTTCATCACGCCCCACCAGAAATGGGGCATCCACTCCACCTACTCAGACAATCTCTTGATGCTGACGCTCAATCGCGGCGGTCCGGTGGTGTGGATTTCCGAGGCCGACGCCAAGGCCGCTGACATCGTCGACAACGACTGGGTCGAGGTCTTCAATACCAACGGAGCACTCACGGCCCGCGCCGTCGTCTCCCAGCGTGTCAAGCCCGGCATGATGCTGATGTATCATGCCCAGGAAAAGATCGTGAACACGCCCGGATCGGAAATGACGGGCAATCGTGGCGGCATTCACAACTCGGTCACCCGAACGGTGCTGAAGCCCACCCACATGATCGGCGGCTATGCCCAGCAGTCCTACGGCTTCAACTACTACGGAACCGTCGGTTCCAACCGCGATGAATTCATCGTCGTCCGCAAGATGGCGAATGTCGATTGGCTGGAAGAACCGCTCGCATCCCAGGCGCCGAAGGAGGCCGCAGAATGAAAATCCGCGCTCAGATCGCGATGGTGCTGAACCTCGATAAGTGCATCGGGTGTCACACCTGCTCCGTCACCTGCAAGAACGTCTGGACCAATCGGGAAGGCGTCGAATACGCATGGTTCAACAATGTCGAGACCAAGCCGGGTGTCGGCTATCCCAAGGAATGGGAGAACCAGCAGAAATGGAACGGCGGCTGGCGACGCAAGAAGAACGGGAAGATCGAGCCGAAGATCGGCGCCAAATGGCGCATCCTCGCCAACATCTTCGCGAACCCCGATTTGCCGGAGATCGACGACTATTACGAGCCGTTCACCTTCGACTACCAGCATCTGCACACGGCGAAGGAATCCAAGGCTTTCCCCACGGCCCGTCCGCGCTCGGCCATCACCGGCGAGCGGATGGAGAAGATCGAATGGGGACCGAACTGGGAGGAGATCCTCGGCGGCGAGTTCGAGAAGCGGTCGAAGGACGTGAACTTCGAGGGCGTCCAGAAGGACATATACGGCCAGTTCGAAAACACCTTCATGATGTATCTGCCGCGGCTGTGCGAGCATTGCCTGAACCCCGCCTGCGCTGCGGTGTGCCCGTCAGGAGCCATCTACAAGCGCGAGGAGGACGGCATCGTCCTGATCGACCAGGACAAGTGCCGCGGCTGGCGCATGTGCGTCTCCGGCTGTCCCTACAAGAAGATCTACTACAACTGGTCGTCGGGAAAATCGGAGAAGTGCATCTTCTGCTTTCCGCGCATCGAGGCGGGGCAGCCGACGGTCTGCTCGGAAACCTGCGTCGGGCGCATCCGCTACCTCGGCGTGATCCTTTACAACGCCGACCGTATCGAAGCCGCGGCCAGCACTCCCGACGAGAAGGACCTCTATCAGGCGCAGCTCGATGTCTTCCTCGATCCGAACGATCCGGCGGTCATCGCCCAGGCCCGGGCCGACGGGATCCCCGACAACTGGCTGGAGGCGGCCAAATTGTCGCCGGTCTGGAAGATGGCGATGGAGTGGAAGATCGCCTTTCCGCTGCATCCGGAATACCGCACCCTGCCGATGGTCTGGTACGTTCCGCCGCTCTCGCCCATTCAGTCGGCGGCGGCCGCAGGCAAGATGGGTGTCGACGGCGACATGCCCGACGTGCGCAGCCTGCGCATCCCGCTCCAGTATCTCGCCAACCTGCTGACGGCGGGCAATGAGGAGCCCGTGGCCCTCGCGCTCGAACGCATGCTGGCGATGCGCAGCTATATGCGGGCAAAGACGATCGACGGCCGCCTCGACGAGTCGATCGCGGCGCGGGTCGGCCTGACGGGCGCGGCCATCGACGAAATGTACAAGGTGATGGCGATCGCCAATTACGAGGATCGTTTCGTCATCCCGACATCGCACCGCGAATGGAGCGAGGACGCGCAGGACCTGCGTGGCTCCTGCGGCTTTTCCTTCGGCAACGGCTGCTCGGGCGGGTCCTCGGAGACGAACCTCTTCGGCACCAAGCAGGCAAAGCGGCCGACAAACCCGATGGAGATCGCGTGATGGCCCCGCATTCGAACAGAACCTTCAAGGCGCTCTCGGCGCTGCTTTCCTACCCGAGCGAGGAGCTTTGCGCGGCGATCCCTGAAATCGCCGCGGCGGTCGCGGCCGAGGGATTGGTGTCGGACGAAGCGGGCAGGCAGCTGCAGCCCTTGCTTGCCGATCTGGCCACACTGGATCTCTACGACCTGCAGGAGCGCTACGTCGAGTTGTTCGACAAGACGCGCCGTCACTCGCTGCATCTCTTCGAACACATCCACGGCGAGAGCCGAGATCGCGGCCAGGCCATGGTCGACCTTGCCGAACATTACCGGCGTGGCGGGCTTGTCGTCGCGGCAAACGAACTGCCCGACTTCATCCCGCTCTTCCTGGAGTTCCTCTCCGCTCGTCCGTTGGAAGAGGCGCGCGGCCTGCTCAATGAAGCCGCCCACATCTTCTCGCTGCTGGAGGAGCGGCTCGCCAAGCGCAACGGCGGCTATGCCGCCGTGTTCACGGCCATATGCTCGCTTGCCGGCAAGCCCGCCATGGTCGCGGACGCTGCCGAAATCGACGAGCCCGACGACCTGGCGGCTATCGACGCAGCCTGGGAGGAGACCGCCGTCGCATTCGGCCCCGGAAACGCGACGGACGGCTGTTCCGTCGACCGGCTGAGAATCCAGATGCGCGCCGCCAATCGCGATGCGCGCAACAATGCGGCCTGACGGAGGCAAGCCATGTCCGACACGATCAACCACGCGCTCTTTGGCTGGTATCCCTATTTCTGCCTGACGATCTTCCTGCTCGGCAGTCTGATCCGCTTCGATCGCGAGCAGTATACCTGGAAGACGGGTTCCTCCCAGCTGCTGCGGCGGCGCCAGCTCCGCTGGGGCTCCAACCTGTTCCATGTGGGCATCCTTGCGATCTTCGGCGGCCATTTCGTCGGCCTGCTGACACCGATCTGGGTGTTCGATGCGCTCGGTGTTTCGCACAGCTTCAAACAGGGTCTTGCCATCACCGCCGGCGGCATCGCCGGTGTGGCCTGCTTCATCGGCATCGCGCTTCTTGCCCATCGCCGGCTGTTCGATGCCCGCATCCGCAAAACGTCCGCGCCCGGCGACATCGCGATTTTGCTGCTGCTCTGGGTTCAGCTCGCGCTTGGCCTTTCGACCATCTTCGTCTCGCTCGGCCACATGGACGGCCACGAGATGGTGAAATTCATGAACTGGGCGCAGGGCATTCTCACGTTGCAGCCGGCGGCCGCAGCCTATGTCGCCGACGTCAATCCGATCTTCAAGGCGCATCTGCTGCTCGGCATGACGATCTTCCTGGTCTTCCCGTTCACGAGGCTGGTTCATGTCTGGAGCGCGCCGGTCTGGTATCTCGGCCGTCCCGGCTACCAGGTTGTGCGCACACGCTTGTCGACCCGCCGGTCGCCCGCGCCGGTGCCGGTGGTGCGATCCGCCGCGCCGGCGAGGCGACCCGCCGCCATTCCTTCCCACCAGCCTGCGGAGTAGACCATGGCCGCCCTCGTCATCGACCATTCGGCCGGGCGCAAATCGTCCGAACATCCGCACGAACACCGGCCCGCGACTCCCGACACGGCGCCGTCCCGCGAACGCGTGGCGATGCCGCCGGTGACCGTCAATGGTGTGGCGATATCGCGCAAGGCGATCGCCGCCGAGGTGCAGAATTTTCCCGCCCGCAATCCCGGCGAGGGCTGGCGTGCCGCGACCCGCGCGCTCGTCATCCGCGAGCTGCTCCTGCAGGAGGCCCGGCGTCTCGGTATCGCCCCCGAGCAGCAGGCCGATCAGGATGGACGCCGGGAGACCGTCGAAGACGCGCTGGTGCGCGGCCTGATCGAGCGCGAGGTCCAAGTTCCCGAGGCTGACGAGGTGATGCTGCAGCGCTTCTACGAGAACAATCTTCGCCGCTTCGTGACGCCGCCGCTCCTTGAAGCCGATCATATTCTCATAGCGGCTCGTCGCGATGACAAGGAGGCCTTTGCCGCCGCGCGTGAAAAGGCGCTGTCACTCAGATCCGGCCTGGCCGCGGCGCCCGCGCGTTTCGCGGCGCTGGCGCAAGACTGCTCGGATTGTCCATCGGCAACCGTTGGCGGCAGCCTCGGCCAGATCGGGCCGGGCGACACGACGCCGGAATTCGAGGCCGCTCTCGGCGATCTTGCGCCGGGTGAGATTTCTTCGCCGGTGGAGACGCGTTACGGCGTCCACCT
The DNA here is from genome assembly GCF_006440775.1 of Mesorhizobium sp. B2-7-2. Lineage (GTDB taxonomy): Bacteria > Pseudomonadota > Alphaproteobacteria > Rhizobiales > Rhizobiaceae > Mesorhizobium. The sequence goes on from NZ_VFTZ01000010.1 coordinate 105,862, forward strand.
CATTCGGCTGACGCGGCGCATCGATGGCCGCCAGCTTCCGTTCGAGCACGTGCGCGAACGCATTGCGTCCTACCTGGCCGAGCACGTCAGCCGGCAGGCGACGGCGCAATACGTCGCGCTGCTTGTCGGCCGGGCGGACATCGTCGGCATTGCCATCGACGGCGCATCCTCGCCGCTGGTGCAGTGAGGCGGATGCGATGCTCGGAGATATCATCGCCTCGCTGGAGGATCCGAAAGCGGCCATGGCTATGGTCGCCGCGTTGGAAGAGCCGGCCTTGGCTGCGCTGCTGACCGCCGCCGCGGATGCGTCCGGTCGCTCGCCGGCCGATATCGTCGGCTCGGCCGTACGCAATTTCGTGGACACCGCATCCGACGATCTTTGGACGCAACTCATCGGTATCATGAACCGCGCACAGGATCCGGGCCTTGCGGCCATGCGCGCGATTCTCGAAAAGACGCTGCCGGACGTCGAGGCATGACCGTGCCGGCAATACTGCCCCACAGCAGCTTCGGCGCAGGCGCAATGCCGTGCGGCGCGACGCACAGCCATCGCATTGGCGGCCACAGAATGAGCCGGAAATGGTTCCGATGGCCGACGCCGTCGGATGCCTTCAATTCCGGCGCATTGGGGCGATCCAGGGCCGCTGCCGTCTGGCAAAATCAAACCAAAGGAGATTCCGATGCAGGGCGTTCGTCCTGACTGCCCCATCACCGCGATCGTCTATTCAGACGGCACGGAGTTCGAGGCATTCCTGCAGGAAACAACTGCCGTCATGGCCGAGCGGGAGATGCGATTGGCCGGCCTTGTTCAGCTAAGCGAAAAGAGGCCTGATCGGGTGAAATGCGACATGCATCTGCGGGATCTCGCTTCGGGTAAGCTCCACGGCATATCCGACGATCGGGGTCCCCATGCCCGAGGCTGCGTTCTGAATACCGACAGCCTGCTCCGCGCCTGCGAAGCCGCCGGGGCAGGGTTGTCCTGCAAGACCGATCTTCTGGTTCTCTGCAAATTCGGCAAGACCGAGGTCGAAGGCGGTGGCTTCAGGGGCCTGATCGCCAAGGCGCTGGAACTTTCCGTGCCGGTGCTGATCGGTGTTCCCGTCATCAATCTCATGGCGTTCCGCGAATTTGCAGCCGATCTCGCCCGAGAAATCGAACTGTCTCATTTTTCGTCCGACCGGTTTGCGGCCGTGGACCGTCTGCTCCACGATAGCTTGATGCTTGCCCCCAACCAATCCCAGGATGGGAGAACGGCCGGTGCCGAGATGGCTTGACATCATTGTGCGCTCCATCGTTGCTGGCGGAGCCGTGGGTGTTTGGGCAGCCATTGTCAATTTGACGGGAGGCCCATCGGTTTTGATTGTCTTGGCGGCGATCTTGATAGTGTTCGGCGTCTCCGGCGATTTCCGCCACAGCTAAGAGCAATTCCAAGAAAAGTGTGAAACCGTTTTGCGTCCGGAATCGCACCAGGACAAAGAAATAGAGCGGTTCGCCGTTTCAGTTAAACGGTGAAACGCTCTGCTAACGGTTTGCTGGCTCGGGATATTCGGTCAGCGGTGCTGCGACAGCTTCGCTGTATCCAGCATCGGCGGGCGGGCCACCGCGCAGCGCCACATAGATCGCCGGAATGACAAGCACGGTCAGCAGCGTCGAGGAGGCAAGGCCGAACAGTAGGGATATGGCGAGGCCTTGGAAAATCGGATCGGTCAGGATCACCGCGGCGCCGATCATTGCCGCGAGCGCGGTGAGCAGGATCGGCTTGAAGCGGATCGCGCCGGCCTTGAGCAGCACACCGACGAGCGGTCCGTCAGTCCCCCTGGCGTGACGGATGAAATCCACCAGCAGGATCGAGTTGCGCACGATGATGCCGGCTAGCGCTATGAAGCCGATCATCGAGGTGGCCGTGAAGGGCGCGGCGAAGGCCCAGTGGCCGAGCATGATGCCGATCAGTGTCAGCGGGATCGGGGTCAGGATGACCAGCGGCAGCTTGAACGATCCGAACTGCGCGACGACCAGGATATAAATGCCGAGGATAGCCACCATGAAGGCGGCGCCCATGTCGCGGAACGTCATCCAGGTCACCTCCCATTCGCCGTCCCACAACAGAGTGGGTTTGGATTCGTCGTCCGGCTGGCCGTGCAGCGCGATGGCCGGCTTTGGGACGCTGCCCCAGTCCGCCTTGGCAATCGCATCGTCCACGGCGAGCATGCCATAGACCGGCGCCTCGAACGCGCCGGCCAGTTCGCCGATCACCATCTCGGCCGGGCGTCCGTTGTGGCGGAAGATCGGGTAGGAGGCCGGCTCCCGGCTCACCCGCACGACGTCGCCAAGCTCGACAACATCGCGCGCGCCGGGCAGCGCGTTTGCGGCCACCGGTGTTGCCAGGGCGCGCTGATCGACCACGCCGTTTGTCTTGGACAAGGCGATGCGGATCGGGATCGGCAGTCGTCCGCCGCCTCGGTGCGAGTAGCCGACCGTGGTCCCGCCGTAGAGATAGCTCAGCGTGTCGTACACGTCCGCCTGCTCGACCTTGTAATATTCCAGGTTGTCCTGGTCGATTGATAGCCGGAGCCGTTCCGGCGGGTTGTGGAAGCTGTCGTCGATGTCGACGATGAACGGGATGCTTGCGAAGGTCTCGCGAACCTTGGCCGCGACCGCGCGGCGGGTCTCGGCATCCGGGCCGTAGATCTCGCCCAGCAACGTGCCGAGCACCGGCGGCCCCGGCGGCGGCTCCACCACCTTCAGCACCGTGCCCGCCGGAATCGCCATTCCCTTCAAGCGATCGCGCAAGTCGAGCGCAATGGCATGACTGGCCCGGTTGCGGTCGCCCTTGGGAAGCAGGTTGACGGCGATGTCGCCCTGTTCGGGGCTCGATCGCAGGTAGTAGTGGCGCACCAGGCCGTTGAAATTGAAAGGCGCGGAGGCGCCTGCGTAGGTCTGGAACGAAACCACTTCCGGCACTGAGGCCAGCCGGTTCACGGCTGCCTGCAGCAGCCGGTTGGTGTCCTCGACCGACGAGCCCCGGGGCAGGTCCGCCACGATCTGGAGTTCGGTCTTGTTGTCGAAGGGCAGAAGCTTGACCGTTACGTGCTTGGTGTAGATCAGCGCCATGGACCCAATCGTGGCGATACCCACGACCAGAAGGAAGGTCCATGCCCGGAGGCGCGACTTCAAGATCGGCCGCGCCACCGCGATGTAGACCCGCCCCAGCACGCCGCCATGCGCGCTGCCGGCATGGCCATGCGCGCCGGTTTTTCCGCCGAACTTCAGCATCAGCCACGGCGTCAGCATCACCGCGACGAAGAAGGAGAAAAGCATCGCCGCCGAGGCATTGGCCGGAATCGGGCTCATATAGGGACCCATGAGGCCGGAGACGAACAGCATCGGAAGCAGCGCGGCCACCACGGTCAGCGTCGCCACGATGGTGGGATTGCCGACCTCGGCGACCGCGTCGATCGCCGCCTGGGTGCGCGAACGTCCATCGTTCATCGCCCAGTGGCGCGCGATGTTCTCGATGATCACGATCGCGTCATCGACGAGAATGCCGATGGAGAAGATCAGCGCAAACAGGCTGACGCGGTTCAGCGTGTAGCCCATGATGCGCGATGCAAACATGGTCAGCAGGATCGTCGTGGGTATCACGACGGCCACCACCAGAGCTTCCCGCCAGCCGATGGCGACGGCGACCAAGAGAACGATGGAGACGGTCGCCAGCCCCAGATGGAAGAGCAACTCGTTGGCCTTCTCATTGGCCGTCTCGCCGTAGTTGCGCGTCACGCGCATCTCCACGTCCTTCGGGAAGACCTGGCCGCGCACCTGCTCGAGGCGCTTGACGATCGTATCGGCGATGACGACCGCATTGGTGCCTGGTCGCTTCGCGATCGCAACCGACACGGCCGGCGTCCGTTCGAGACCGGTGTCGGACTTGACGATGTTGGTGACGCGGTTTTCCGCCGGCGACGTCGCGAGCACGACGCTGGCCACGTCGCGGATATAGACCGGCCGCCCGTCGCGAGCCGTCAGCAGCAGGTTGCCGATGTCGGACAAAGCCTGCAGCGTCTGGCCGGCCACCAGCACACGCTGATTGCCCTGGTCGCGCACTGTGCCGATTTGGAAGGACCGGTTGGCGCCCGCGATCTTGCCCGTCACCTGCTGCAGCGTGATGCCATACAGCGAAAGCTTTTCCGGATCCGGCTCGACCTGGATCTCCTCCGGCTGCTCCCCGACTATGTAGGTGAGGCCGATGTCGGGAAGCTTTGCGGCCTCAACCTGCAGCTCATGCGCAAGACGCGTCAGGTCCGCCGAAGTGTAGCGTGACGCCGCTTGCGGCGCCGGCGTCAGCGTCACCACCACTATGGCGACGTCATCTATGCCGCGCCCGACGATCAGCGGCTCCGGAATCCCGACGGGGATACGATCCATGTTGGCGCGGACCTTGTCGTGGACACGCAAGATCGCGGCGTCAGAGCTGGTGCCGACCTTGAAGCGCGCGGTCACCAGCGCGCCGTCGTCCATGGTTTGGGAATAGACGTGCTCCACGCCGTCTATGCCCTTGATGATCGTCTCCAGCGGCTCGGTCACGAGCTTGACGGCATCCTCGGCCTTCAGGCCGTTGGCGGACACGTGGATGTCGACCATGGGCACGGAGATCTGCGGCTCCTCCTCGCGCGGCAACGTGACCAAGGCCACAAGCCCAAGCGCCAGCGCGGCCAGCAGGAACAGAGGCGTCAGCGGCGATGCGATGAAGGAACGGGTAAGCCAGCCGGCGATGCCGAGTTTCATGGCAGGACGACCTTGTCGCCATCGGCAACACCACTCAGGATTTCGACGCGCGGCTGGCCGGCGTCCTGGAATTCCCCGCCCAGCACGACCGCGGCCTCGAGCGGGCCGTCCGCCGTCTCGACCGTGACGTAGTCTATGCCGTGGACGGTCCTGAGTGCCTCGGGCGGAACGCCCAGTATGGTCCGTTTGGCAACCGGTATGGAAACGAGCGTGCGCTCATTGACGAAATAGGTCCCGATATCGACGACTTCGACGTCGGCAATCACGCGGCCATTCTCGATCTCGGGGTAGATCTTGGCGATCCGCCCCTCGCTAGCCTTGACGAAGCCGGCATTGGTACCCGTGCCGCGTTCGCCGATGTCGACGCGGGCGCCTTCCGTTATTTCGACGGCATGCCGCTCCGGCAAGGACAGTCGCAGATAGTACTGGCCCGACGCCACCCGTGCCGCAGGTTCGCCCGTCATGATCACCGAGCCGGTGGCGACCGGCACGGTCAGTACCCGGCCATCGGCCGGAGCCAGGATATCGCCCTCCCTGGAGCTTTGCTCGATGACCGCCTTCTCCGCAATCGCAGCCGCCAGCTGGTTCGTGACGACATCGAATTGCGTCTTCGCGGCGTCGACCCGGCTTTGGGCGGCGGCACCCTTGGCGAGCAGGTCCTGCGCGCGTTGCAGATCGGTACGGGCACTATCGAGTTGCGAATTCAGCGCCGCGATCTTGGCGTCGGCGGCTCTGAGTTGCAAGGCGAGCTTGTCGTCGACAACCGTGGCGATCACGTCGCCCTTGCTTACCTGGACGCCCTCCGAGACGCGGATGGAGGCGACGGTTCCCGAGATCCTCGCCCTGGCCGGCAGGATGGTGCGGCTCTCCACTTGTCCATACACAGCCTTCATCTCGGTGATGGCCGCGGCCTTGACTATGAAATCGGCGGCACGTGCATCGACCGCGACAAGGCCGGCGGCGCCGATCAGAACAATGTTCGCGAGGGCCGATCGTATGGTTCTCATTACGCTTCTCTCGTCGATTGAAACGGGCCGGGAGGCGACTGAGCCGTCTCCCGGCTAGCGGCCAATTGCTCGATGACGTGCCGTTATTTGAACGCCACGCCCGGCTTGCAGCCGAGCTTCTTGAAGACCATCGCTGCCGGGCAGAAACCCGTGACCGAGGCCTGCATCATGTTGAGCCCGGCGAATGCGGTCAGCAGGAACCAGTAGGGCGAATAATAGATGCCGAGTGCGAGCGATATCAGCACCATGAAGCCCGCGAACATGAGAACTGCCCTGTCTATCGTCATGATCGTTTTTCTCCTGGATACCGCCGTGCCTATTCGGCCGGCTCGATGTGGATGGCCTTGAGTTTCTTGATGCCGAGAACGTCGAGCGCCAGCCCCTCATAGAAGGTCTCGCTCTTTCCTTGTCGCACCTTGTGGAGGAAGTATTTCTCAAACCCGACCTTCGCCGCGTGCACCCACTTGCCCTGTGAAGACCAGTTGACGTTGCGGGGAGGGATCTGCGGCTGCGCGACAAAGGCTATGCCTTCATCGCCGAAATCGGCGAGGCAGACCGCATTCCATGTCGCGACGGCCCTCGGTTCCTCGCCGCGCAGAAGCGCGCCGATGTTCTCGGCGGTGGCCGTGACCATGGATTCGATCATGAAGCCCGTCTTCGGCACGCCCACGGGAAGCGGCGTCTTGCCGACCGGCGGAATGGCCACACAGACGCCGATCGCGAAGACATTCGGAAAAGCCTGGTTGCGCTGATGTTTGTCGATGGTGACGAAGCCGCGCGGATTGACGAGGCCTTCAATGCCCTTGACGGCGTCGACACCCCGGAACGCCGGCAGCATCATCGACAAGGCGAAGGGCAGGTCATGCTTGGCCTTGGTCGCACCGTCGTCGTCGACTTCCTCGACATGCATGACACCGGCGTCGACCGAGGTCACCTTGGCGTTGGTGACCCACCTGATGTGGCGATCGCGCATGGCGCTCTCGAGCAGGCCCTTGGTATCGCCGACGCCGTCAAGGCCGAGATGGCCAATATAGGGCTCCGGCGTGACGAAGGTCATCGGCACGCGGTCGCGCACCTTGGCCTTGCGCAGCGCGGTGTCGAGGATGAAGGCGAATTCGTAAGCCGGACCGTAGCAGGACGCGCCCTGGACCGCGCCCACGACCATCGGGCCGGGCTTGCGGACCAATTCGTCGAACCTCGCCCGCGTGGCGACGGCATGATCGATGTGGCAAATGGATTGGGTATGGCCGGCAGGTCCGAGACCCGGCACTTCGTCGAAGGCAAGGTCGGGGCCGGTCGCGATGATCAAATAGTCGTAGTCGACGAGGGAGCCGTCATTGAGTTCGACGCGGTTTTCCTTCGGAAGCACCTTCTTCGCGCCCTCGTGGCGCAGCGCGATGCCGCGACGCTTGAAGATATCCAACAGATCGACGGTGACGTCATCGCGCATCCGCCAGCCGACGGCCACCCAGGGATTGGAGGGCACAAAGGAATAAGACGTGCCGAGCGTGACGACGGTCAGCCGGTCATCTCGGCGCAGCTTTTCGCGCATTTCGTATGCCATGATCGTGCCGCCGAGACCTGCTCCGAGGACGACGATGTGGGACATGATACCCTCCCGTTGGTTCGATCTTCGTGGCATCCTGCGCGGGAAAGTCGCGTTCCGCGTTGATCGGGCTCAATTTCCAAACGGGGCGACGCAATTGTAAGGTGACGGCGTCGAAGAGCCCGAATGGCAAGCTTGCATGTAACATTCAAAGATTATAAATTCAAGAACATGAATGTAAGAGATTTGATCCCGGCCTCAGGCAGGGCGGCCGAGCTGCTTCGGAGCCTGTCCCATCCACAGCGTTTGCTCGTGCTATGCGCACTCGGCAACGAGGAGCGCTCGGTGGCCGAATTGCGAGAACTTCTCGACATCGACCAGGTGCCGATGTCGCAACAGCTTATGCGGCTCAGGGCCGATGGGCTGGTCGAAGCCCGTCGCGAAGGGACGACCGTCTATTACCGCATCACCAGGCCGGAAGTGCTGACTGTTATCGAGGCGCTGCATTCGGCTTTCTGCCCAAGCTGATGCATGCCACCCAAAAGTGCGCAGCGGTTTTGGGAAGACGATGTGGATCAAAAGCGCATCCCTTGACGGGTCGGCTTTCGCTGAACAACGCAAAATCAAAGACTTAGCTAATCTCTGCGTTGCGGCCAGTTTGGCCTTGACGACCAATTTTTACTAGTGAAATCAATGGCTTAGTGAAAAGGCTGGTAGCGGGAGAGGGACTTGAACCCCCGACCCCAGGATTATGATTCCCGTGCTCTAACCAACTGAGCTACCCCGCCAGGGTGGCAAATGGCCCGAAAAACCGTCCTGGACGGATGGGTTGTTTCAAGGTGTTCGCCGAGGTCGCGCGGATATAAGGTTGGGAGGGTCGGCCTGTCAAGCTTCGAAGCGGCCGACATGCAGGCATAATCCGGCAGTCATGATCTCATCCCAGAAAAGCTTTGCCGGACAGACACTCAGGGCCTGCCCCGGGGTTGAGTTCGTCGGGGCACGTCGTTATGTCTCGGCCATGAAATTCTAGAGTTTGAGCGAATGAAGCCGCGCATCGCCGTCCTCGGTTGCGGATACTGGGGCAGCAACCATATCCGCACCCTCAAGGCGCTTGGCGCGCTCCATGCCGTTTCCGACGCCAACCGCGCCCGCGCCGAAGGTTTCGCCAGCGAGCAGGATTGCCTGGCGATCGAGCCGGACAGGCTGTTCGAGCGCAACGACATCGACGCCATCGTCATGGCGCTGCCGCCGCAATTTCATGCCGACACCGCGGTGCGGGCCGTCGAAAGCGGCAAGGACGTGCTGGTGGAAAAGCCGATCGCGCTGACGGTCGCCGACGCCGAGCGCGCGGTGAAGGCGGCAAAGGACAATGGCCGCGTCTTCATGGTCGGCCATGTGTTGCGCTTTCATCCCGCATTCGAGACGCTCAAGGCGCTGATCGACAATGGCGAGCTCGGCGAGGTGCGATATATCCATTCGCACCGGCTCGGCCTTGGCAAGTTTCATACCGAAAACGACGCTCTCTGGGACTTGGCGCCGCACGATTTGTCGATGATCCTCGCCATCACCGGCACCGAGCCGATCGAAGTGAGGGGCGAGGGGGCAGCACTCCTCGACAATCTCAGCGACTTCGCGCATCTGCATATGCGCTTCCCGAACGGATTGCGCAGCCATCTCTTCGCCTCGCGACTCAATCCCTATCGCGAGCGGCGGCTGACGGTCGTCGGCACCAAGGCGATGGCGGTGTTCGACGACGTCGAGCCCTGGGAGCGCAAGCTTGCCGTCTACCGCCACGCGGTGTGGCAGGACAGCGGCCAGTGGGCCTTCACCGCCAACGAGCCTGCCTATGTGGCCGTCGGCGAGGGCATGCCGCTGACGCGCGAGCTTGCCCATTTCATGCAATGCATCGAGACGCGCGCCGAACCGCGCACCGACGGCGAGGAAGCGATAAGAGTGCTGCGCATCCTGACTGCCGGCACGGTGATCCATACCGGCTCGTCCGCCTGAGGCACGTTGATATTCAGGTGATGCCGGCCTGCAAACGCCAGGTTCCTCCGCTTCCGGTGCTCACGTACCTCTAGTACGCTCCGCTCCGGTTCTCGAAACCCGTCGTTTTCGGCTCGGCCTGACCTGAATCTCAACGCACCTTCGGCGAGGATCTGACCTTCAACGAAATTGGTGGAAAGGCGAGCTGGGTCATTCGGCCGGGATTTGCGCCGGCCTTGCGGCAAGCCGGGACAGCATGGCCTCGGCCTCGGCGCCGCGCTCGGAGCGCTCGATGAAGCCGCCGCCGAACACCCGCGCCTCGTTGCCGTCGTCGGAATAGAGCACGCAAGCCTGCCCCGGCGCGATGCCCGACTCGCCGTCGGCCAGCTCGACGGAGGTCACGCCGTCGCGGTGATGCAGCACGGCCGGACGCGGCGGCCTGGTCGAGCGGACCTTGGCGAAGAGCTCGACCCCGCCGGCCGGAACATCCGACAGCGGTCCGTCGCCCAGCCAGTTCATGTTGCGCAGATAGATCTTGTGCGTCTCCAGCGCCTCGCGCGGGCCGACGATGACGCGCGCCCGGTCGGCGTCGAGATGGACGACATAGAGCGGCTCGCCAGAGGCGATGCCGATGCCGCGGCGCTGGCCGATCGTGTAGCGCAGGATGCCTTCATGGCGGCCGAGCACGCGGCCGTCGATATGGACGATGTCGCCGGGATTGGCGGCGGCCGGCTTCAGCTTGGCGATGATGTCGGAATACTTGCCCTGCGGTACGAAGCAAATGTCCTGGCTGTCCTGCTTGGCGGCGACGGTCAGGCCCATTTCCTCAGCAATGGCGCGGACCTGCGGCTTCGACAGGCCGCCGAGCGGAAAGCGCAGATAATCGATCTGCGCCTGCGTGGTGGCAAACAGGAAATAGCTCTGGTCGCGGTCGGCGTCGACCGGCCGGTAAAGCGCACGATGCGCGCCATTGGCGCGCGAACGGATGTAATGGCCGGTGGCCAAGGCGTCGGCGCCGAGATCCTGGGCGGTCGCCAAAAGATCGGCAAACTTCACAGTCTGGTTGCAGGACACGCAAGGGATGGGGGTCTCGCCGGCGACATAGCTTTCGGCGAAGGGATCGATGACCGCCTTGCGGAAACGTTCCTCGTAGTCGAGCACGTAATGCGGGATGCCGAGCGTCTCCGAGACGCGACGCGCGTCATCGATATCCTGTCCGGCGCAGCAGGAGCCGGCACGATGGGTGGCCGCGCCGTGGTCGTAAAGCTGCAGCGTCACACCGACGACATCATAGCCTTCGCGCTTGAGGATGCCGGCAACCACCGAGGAATCGACACCACCCGACATCGCGACGACGACGCGGGTTTCTTCGGGGCGGCGAGGGAGATCGAGGCTGTTCATGATGCTTTCACTGTGCGGCGCTCAATGCCAACGGCCGGAATATAGGTCAAGCGCCACGCATGCGCCAGCTTGCGGCCAAGACGAGTTCACCGGCAAAATCAAGGCCCGGAGGCCGGTGTTTCAAATTCTAAACGAAATCCTAACCGGGCGTTCACGATCCTTACTTAGTCATTAGGGTTCGCTTAGGCAATTTTTAAAGCTGTGACGGTACTGTGGCGGGGATTGGGTCTTTGAGTTTTTAGTAGAGAGTACGATGACCGATCTGGTTAGACCTAGAGTCAAGTATGTTATTGGGCCCGACGGCAGCCCTCTTACGATCGCCGATCTGCCGCCGACAAACACGCGGCGCTGGGTTATCCGGCGCAAGGCGGAAGTGGTCGCTGCTGTGCGCGGCGGCCTGCTCAGCCTTGAGGAAGCCTGCCAGCGCTACAAGCTCACCACCGAAGAATTTCTCTCCTGGCAGGCATCGATCGACGAATACGGTCTTGCCGGGCTGCGCACCACGCGAATCCAGCAATACCGGCATTAAGCTGCCGGCCGAAAACGAGCAAGGGCGCGGGACTCCGCGCCCTTCGCTTTTGAAGCGGCCTTCCATTCAAACAGTCAGCACGACCTTTCCGATGGGTCGGGTCGCAAGGAAGGCATGGGCGGCCGACGCCTGGTCGAGCGGGAAAGCTTTGGCCACATGCGGCATCAGCTTTTTGGCATCGACCAGCCTGGCGAGTTCGGCAAGGCCCTCGCGATCAGGCACTACAGACATGCGTTCAACGCGGATGTTCCGCTCCTTGGCCTTCGCCCTGGTGGCGTCGTGAACGTCGAGCAGCGACACCAGAACGCCGCCGTCAGGCAGCACTTCCAGCGACTTATCGGCGTGGTCGCCGCCGATCGGGTCCAGCACGAGATCGACATTGCCGACCTTCCCGGTGAAATCGTCCCTGGTGTAGTCGATCACCTGGTCGGCGCCGATCGAGCCGACATAGTCGGTTTTCTCCGGACTGACGGTCGATGCCACCCAGGCGCCGCGCGCCTTGGCGATCTGCACCGCCAGATGGCCGACGCCGCCGGCGCCGGCGTGAATCAGCACGCGTTGCCCTGCCTGCAGGCCACCATGGCGGACGAGGCCCTGCCAGGCCGTCAGCCCGGCCAGCGGCAATGCAGCCGCATGGGCATGGTCAATGGCGGCAGGTTTCGCGACGATCTCGTCCACCGGCGCCGCGGCGAGCTCGGCATAGGCGCCGGCCTGCTTGGGGAAGCGCGGCATGCCGAACACCTCGTCGCCGAGTTCAAAGGCGGCCACGCCGTCTCCGAGCGCCGCGACGGTCCCGGAAATGTCCCAGCCAAGGATGAAAGGCGGTTCGCCGAGCAGCGGGTAGAACCCGCCGCGCACGGCGCCGTCGACCGGGTTGAGGCCTGCCGCCTTGACGCGGACGAGCACTTCACCGGGCCCGGGCTCGGGGTCGGGCTGCTCGGCCACGAAAAGGACCTCGGGTCCGCCGACGGAAGTCTGGATAACGGCACGCATGAACGCCTCCTGTTCGAGTGGATGTGCCTGCTATCATTTGGATAGTAATATTCGATTGTCGAGTATGTACCTTCTGTATATATAGGCACCTTATGGATAGCGAAGACAGATCCTCCTGCGGCTACGACGCGTTCCGGCGCACCTGCCCGTCGCATACGGTGCTCGAGATGCTGGCCAGCAAATGGGTCTATCTCACCGTCTGCGCGCTGTGGCGCGGCCGGCTGCGCAATGGCGAGCTGGCGCGCAAGCTGGAGGGCATCACGCCCAAAATGCTGGCTCAGACGCTGCGCGTGCTGGAGCGCGACGGTCTCGTGCGGCGCGAGGTGTTCGCGGTGATCCCGCCGCGCGTTGAGTACGAACTGACGGAGCTTGGGCGGAATCTTGCGGGATTGCTCAGCCAGATCCGCTCCTGGGCGGAAGAGCATGCATCCGAAATCAAGGATGCCCGAACCAGGGCATCGGCCGATCGCGGCGAGAAGGCCGCTATGCCGTGAAGACAGCGAGGCCGATTTCTGCCGATTGCCGGTTCTGAAGATGCCGGCAGGTCTCCGGCATGACTGCGACTATGCCCGGCGATCAGCCGATCATGGCGCTGCGGCCGCCCGTTTCGGCCTCGCGGACCTTGGTATCGCGCGATTCCAGCATCTCGGCCTTGGACAGCTCCGCTTCAGCTTCGCCGAGTAATGATTCGGCAGTGCTTCGCTGCTGGGCGAGGTCGCTTTGTGAATTCCTGAGGTTGTCGCGGCGCAAGCGAGCCGCCTTGGCGAAGGTCGGATAGGCGAAATGGTTGATGTCGGTGATGCCGGCTTTTTTCTCTTCGGCGATGATCTGCGCTTCCAGCTCGACGGCCATGCGCTCGAACTCGGCGATCATCATGTCCAGCTGCAAGAGCTGCCGCCGCTTCTCATTCACCTGAAACTGCTTCAGTCGAACGAGGTTTTCACGTGACTTCATGACTCGATACTCCGCAAACGCACACCTGCAATACCGTCCAGTCCGCCCGGAAAGACCTAAGCGCCGCCCGTTTCCCCCGGCTTTCCCTGGGCTATGGGAAACAAAGCCCTAAAGATTTTCGCCGGCGGTAACCATTCGTTTACGGGCATTGTTAATCATACGGGCGAGGACTTAAGGCCGGGTAAAAATTCCGGCTGCGGCGGGAAGCCCGGGCCAGCGAGTCCCTGGAGTCACTTAGGCTGACTTTTTAATGTGGTGCATTAGCGGTTTTAGTCTGTGATTCATTATTAGATTCAAGTGGGTGTAGAAAGGGGTTAAAAAATCTGGTATCGTGGATGGCACGAAATTAGGATTTGTTAACCAGTCGGTGGCACCTTCTGTTCAGGCAATCACTGCTCCGGGTCCCGGACGGGTCGTGACACGGTCCGGCAGCAGAAAAGGGGAATGAAATGCGTGTTCTGCTGATTGAAGATGACAGTGCAACCGCACAGAGCATCGAACTGATGCTGAAATCGGAGAGCTTCAACGTCTATACGACCGATCTCGGCGAAGAAGGTGTCGATCTCGGCAAGCTCTACGACTACGACATCATCCTTCTGGACCTCAATCTCCCCGATATGTCGGGCTATGAAGTCCTGCGCACGCTGCGCCTTTCCAAGGTCAAGACGCCGATCCTGATCCTCTCCGGCATGGCCGGCATCGAGGACAAGGTGCGCGGCCTGGGCTTCGGCGCCGACGACTATATGACCAAGCCCTTTCATAAGGACGAGCTGGTGGCGCGCATCCACGCGATCGTGCGCCGCTCGAAGGGCCATGCCCAGTCGGTCATCACCACCGGCGACCTTGTGGTCAATCTCGACGCCAAGACGGTCGAGGTCGGCGGTCAGCGCGTGCACCTGACCGGCAAGGAATATCAGATGCTGGAGCTGCTCTCGCTGCGCAAGGGCACGACGCTCACCAAGGAAATGTTCCTCAATCATCTCTATGGCGGCATGGACGAGCCGGAGCTGAAGATCATCGACGTCTTCATCTGCAAGCTGCGTAAGAAACTAGACGCGGCGTCCGGCGGTCAGAACTACATCGAAACGGTGTGGGGCCGCGGCTATGTGCTGCGCGAGCCGGAAGATATTCGCGTCAGCGCATAAGCGATCCCAGCGATTCGAACGAAAAACCCGGCTCAGGCCGGGTTTTTGCTTGAGCGCATAAGCGATCCAGGTGATTCGAACGAAAAAAACCCGGCTCAGGCCGGGTTTTTGCTTGAAAACGGTTCCGGCGAATCAGGCGGCTATCTTCAGGACGCGAAAGCTTTCGAGCAGTTGCGCGCGGTTGAAGGGCTTCAGCAGATAGCCTTGGGCGCCGGCGCGCTTGGCGCGCATGATCGCCGCGACGTCGACCTCGACCAGCGAGACCAGGATCTGCGGCTTGATGAGCGCTTCGATAGCACGGATGCGGCGAATAAGGTCCACGGCCGGGACGTCGGCAAGACCACCGTCGATGACGATGACATCGGGCATGTCGCCGGCGCAAATGTCGGTAGCCTCGATTCCGGTCGAGGCCTCGACGACAATCATGTCCGAGCCGCCAAGAATGCGTTTTGCGACCTTCCTGATGACGCTCGAATCATCGACGAACAGGCAGCGCTTCATGTCCGGGTCCTCTTTACCATCTGCCGAACCGCAATCTCGGGGTGACCGCAAAGCACCATAGGCCAATCTGGTAAAGAAGCCGAAAAGCCGTTAGGTAAAGTTTTTCCAAACACGGTATCGCGCGGCCTTGGCCCCGCAGCGCGATTACATGGATCGCGGCTGGCATTGCTCAATCTGCGCCGCCAGCAAAAATATTAGCAATAAAGATACTTCAGTTTTTCTTAGGCAGCCGTCAGCACGATCTCCTCGGCGGTCGCGTGGATCGAGATCGTCATATTGGCCTCGCGCGCCAGAAGCAGCGTATAATAGGGCTGGACCGAATGGGCGTCGATCGGCTCCTCCGGCTTGTGGCCGGAATGCAGTTCGAGGAATTTCGGCGGCACGCGCAGCATCGGGCCACTGGCCGACAGCGAAAAACGGGGCTCGGTTTCGAGACTTTCCAGCGTGACCACCAGCTTGCCGCCGCGCGGTATGGCCGCGTTGGCGACGAGAATGAGGTTGAGCAGCAGCTTGACCTTGTTCTTAGGAAGCAGCGCACGGGGGCCGTTCCACAGCAGTTCCGGCTTTTCGTTCTTCAAGAAGGCGATGGCCACGGCCTCGGCATCGCCCGTGTCGATCATCATGCCGGCGGAACCCGCGGCGCCGAAGGCGATGCGGGCAAACTGCAATCGCGCCGAGGCGTTCTTGGCGCTCTGGCGAATGAGCTTCATGGCGTCTTCGTCGGCGCCGCCTTCGTCGAGCAGCTCGAGGCCGTTGTTGATTGCGCCGACCGGCGAAATGATGTCGTGGCAGACACGGCTGCAAAGCAGCGCCGCGAGATCTGGCGCGGAAAGGGTGAAAAGCTCGGCCATCGGCGAAATCCCTGCTTAAGTCATTTGTTCATGGCCGAGCGACCGTCTTCGCGCCTGCCCCCACGAATCACGCTCTTTTCCAAGGCTTTCTGAATACACAGGGCCCGAGCGCGCATCAACAAATCCAAAATCATCGACGGCGAAAATGGTGTGTTCGCGGGAGGAAACCCGCCGCAGCGGCAAAAGCCCAGCCTTCGAACCGCCATCTTCGTGTGGGAGCTTAATGGTTGAAAAAGGATTACGGCATAATTTGCCAGTGATAGCCACCCCGAACGGCCGGCAAGAGCCGCAGGGGTGCGAGGCGTCGGCGAAAGTGCTCCCTGACGGAGATTGGAAGCATGTTTTCCCGATACTACGACCGGACGTTCGTCCGCGTCCTCACCATGACCATCACACTCCTGGCAGCTTTGGTCCTTTCGACCTCGGCATCGCGGGCTCAGCAGTACACCGCTCAGGAAATCGTCGACTCCGGTCATAAATTCTTCGGCGAGACATCCGGCGGCCTGGCCACCGTCGTCGAGAAGATCTTCGCCTCCTACGGCCTGCCCAATGGCTACCTGCTCGGCGAGGAAGGATCCGGCGCCCTGATCGGCGGCCTGACCTATGGCGAAGGGACGCTCTACACCAAGAACGCCGGCGACCATAAGGTGTTCTGGCAAGGCCCTTCGCTCGGCTGGGATTTCGGCGGCGAGGGGTCCCGGGTGATGATGCTGGTCTATAACCTCGACGACATCAGCAGCCTTTATAACCGCTTCGGCGGCGTTGCCGGCTCAGCCTATGTCATCGCCGGCGTTGGCTTCAACGTGCTGCAGAGCAACCGGGTGCTGCTCGTGCCGATCCGCACCGGCGTCGGCGCTCGTCTGGGAGTCAATCTCGGCTATCTGAAGCTCACCGAAAGGCCGACCTGGAACCCGTTCTGATCGGATTGCGCTCGCTACGATCGCTCGGACAGTGCTAATCGCGCCGCGGCAAGCTCTTGCCGCGGCGTTGAATTTCCGCCATGCCAAGCTGGCACAATCCAGCGATTGCCGCGCCGTAAAGTGGATAGCACGCCTTGGTCCAGTCGGTTCTGTTCTTCGTACTCGGTTTCCTTTGCGCCGTTTTTCTGGCGTCGCTGGTCGCGCCGGCGGTCTGGCGGCGAGCCGTTGTCCTGACGCGCAGGCGCCTCGAGGCTTCGCTGCCGCTGACGCCGGCCGAAATCCAGGCAGACAAGGACCGGGTGCGGGCGGAATATGCCATGACGACGCGCCGGCTGGAGATAACCGTCAAGAACCTTCAGGAAAAGGTCGCTGAGCAGCTGGT
This sequence comes from Mesorhizobium sp. B2-7-2, assembly GCF_006440775.1. Lineage (GTDB taxonomy): Bacteria > Pseudomonadota > Alphaproteobacteria > Rhizobiales > Rhizobiaceae > Mesorhizobium. The sequence continues at coordinate 122,859 of NZ_VFTZ01000010.1, forward strand.
GGAGATCGGCCGCGCGAACGAGGCTTTGAAGGAGCTCGCGGTCGAGAAAAAGGACAAGAACCAGGCGCTTTCCGATCTGCAGGCCAAGACTGCGGAGCTCAGGCAGCGCGAGGAGGAGTTGCACCGCCTGGCGGAGAAGCACGCGCAGACGGAGCGGGCGTTGGGGAAGCGCGCGCTGGAGTTGCAGAAGCTCGAGCAGATGTATGACGACGCCAGCTTCTCGTCCTCGAACCGGCAGATCGAGCTGGTTGCCCGCGAATCGGAGCTGGAAAAGCTGGCCAGTGACATCGCGTTGCTCAAAGGCCAGCGCAGGGAGGCGGACCGACGCAATCAGGAGGTCGCGTCGGAAAGCAAGGCCGCACGCGAAGCGCTGAAGGCGGAGAAGAAGAAAACGGCCGAGCTGGACAAGAAGGTCGAGCGGCTGCTCGCGACGCTTGCCGACCGCGAGGAAAAGCTCGACCGCCGCGAGAAGGATCTCGCCCGAATGCGCGAACGTTCGAAGGAGAGCGCTGCAACCGGCGTTGCGCGGCCGGCTGCCGGAACGGATGCGAAAGGCGACGATGTCGACAAGGCAATCGCCAGGCTCGATGGCGATCGGGAACGGCTGGAGGCGAGGCTGACGGCGCTGGCGCGCGAGAACAAGCGGCTGAAGGCCGATCTTGCCGCCGCGTCGGGCGCGGCAATGCCCGAATCGGCGGGCGACGCACGCTCCGGCGCCGGTCTCCGCCAACAAATGAACGAACTGGCAGCCGAGGTGGTCAATCTGACGATGAAGCTCGACGGGCCGGACTCGCCTATCGCGAAGGCCTTGGCGGGCGAGGGGCAGCAAAATGGGCGCGGCGTCAGCCTTGCCGATCGTGTCAGGGCTTTGCAGAAGGCCGGTTCGTCCAACTGAACAAGAGGTGTTCCCGCTATCCGGCCGGCGGATCAGCGGCCCTTGAAAAGTGATGCAGCGCGATGGCCGACGCGGCGGCGACGTTCAGGCTGTCGAAATCTTCCGCCATGCCGATCCGCACCGTGTGCAACCGGGCAAGCAGGTCTTGCGGCAGGCCTTCGCCTTCGGTGCCGAGATAGAGCGCCAGCCTGGCCGAATGTGGCGCGGCCCGGATGTCGGTGGTGCCGCTCGGCGATAGTGCGAACTGGGCGAAGCCAAGCCGATCGAGTGTCGCGGTGAACGTTCCGGTGTCGCCGAAGGACGCGAAGGGAACCTTCAGCGCCGCACCGACCGAAACACGGATTGCCTTGCGGTAGAGCGGATCGCAGCACGTCTGGTCGAGCAGCACCGCGTCGGCGCCGAAGGCCGCCGCATTGCGGAAGATCGCGCCCATATTATCGTGATTGGATATGCCGACCAGGACGACGGCCAAGGCACGCCGGGGCAAGGTTTCCATCAGAATCTCGGCGGGTGCCGGATCGCCACGCAAGCCGATCGCCAGGATGCCGCGGTGCATGTGGAAGCCGGCGATCTGGTCCATGACCTCGCCGGCGGCGACATGGACCGGAAAACCCGGGGGCGCCTTGCGCAAGATGTCCTGCACGCCAGCCAGCCTGTTTTCGAGGATGAGGGCAGACTCGGCGGCGAAGCGTCCGCTCGACAGAAGAAGGTCCAGCACGACCTTGCCTTCGGCGACGAAGCGACCATGCCGGCCGACGAGGTCGCGCTCGCGGATGTCGAGATAGGCGGCGACGCGCGGGTCCCGAGGATCGTCGATGGGGATGAGGTTCATCCAAATCTCGCCGGCAAAAATTGCCAGCGAGATAAGGGGCTTTGGATGGCGCGGGTCAAGCCCCGGCGCGGCGCAACCGATAAGCCATCTGTGAAAGGTCGCCGTCGCCGAAAATGCCTTCCAGCATGCGCAGCAATTCCCGCACCGCCTCGGATTTGCAGGAATAGTAAATCATCTGGCGGTCGCGCCGGGTCTCGACGAGATCGAGCGCCCTCAGCTTGGCGAGATGCTGCGACAGCGCGGACTGGCTGAGTTGCACCTTCTCGGCGATGGCGCCGACCGACATTTCATCGTCGATCAGGTGAGCCATGATCAACAAGCGCTTTTCGTTGCCCATGAGCGTGAGAAAGGCGGCCGCCGATTCCGCATTGGCGATTAGCTTATTTGAGATCATAGATCCCCCAAGGGTCCTGGCTCATCCAGACGCCAGGGGGCAATGGCGCCTGATTCCACGATGTTCAGATGTCGATAGGCGCTGCTGAATCAGCGCCACTACAAAGGTAGATCATTTCATCTAAATCTCAAGCGTTGCTTTTGCCGGCGCGCGATCAACTATCGCTCTTGCTCGGCCGCACGTCCCGTTTTGGCCATCTCGACAAGCACCGAACGCAATTCGCGCGCGCTTTGCAAAGGCCGGGGAAAGAAAATCCTGCAGGTCGCATCGGGGACGGCGAGATCCATGCCATCGGGGTCGAAACCGGTGACGATCCAGCCGTCGCCTTCGGCGCGGCCGAAATGACGGGCGTAAAGAGCAAGCGCGTCGCGATGGTCGGTATTCATGTGATCGAGTGCGGCCTGCTCGCTGCCGGCGAACTCGTCGATAGCGGCGGGATCGGTGATGAAATCATCACGGTCGAGAAGAAAGGCCTTGCCGAAGCCGCCATTCAGGCTGGCGCGCTCGGGCTCGAGCCGGAAGAACGAGAAGTCGCCGAGCCCGGCATAGAGCTTCGCCTTCGGATTGCGGTTGAGATAGCGACGTTCAGCTCGGATCTGATCGGCCGATCCCCGCTCCAGCCGCAAGGCCCGGCATGCCAGGCTGATGCGCGGATGCGCCAGCGGATCGCCCTTGCCGGGTTCGCCAAGCAGCAGCGAACAGCGCGGATCGGCGAGCAACGCCCCGGTGTGGGCGGACAGCATCGAGATCAGGATCAACGGCGCGCCGTCGATGTCGGTGGCGACGCCAACCCTGCTTGCCAGCGGCGCGCCGGTGCCAGGCTCGATCGCCGCGAGCGCGCCGAACCGCGCCGAGCGGATCAGGGTTTTCGCCAGCCTGATCGCCTCGGCGTCGGTCTCGCGGATGACATCCTTCTTCGGTTCGGTCACAGGTTCACCCGAGATAAGTTGATTTTGGTTCTCCGGTTATCGGCCGAGTACACCTGCCTTTGCAAGGGCTGCGATTTCGTCTTCGCTCACGCCGAAACGGGTCAATATGTCCGCAGGCTCGCGATCTGCGACGTCCGGCGCCGCGGAAAGCGTCTGCGGGTTTTGCGAGAAACGCGGCGCCGGCGCCGGGCGGTCGAGCTCGCCGGACCTCACAAAGCTTCTCCTGGCGCGGTTGTGCGGATGGTTCCTGGCTTCGACCAGGGACAGCACGGGCGCCACGCAAGCGTCGGTCACGGTGAAAAGCGTGGCCCATTCGTCGCGCGTCTTCTCCTTGATCCGGCCGGCGATGGCGGCGCGCATCGCGGGCCACGATGACTTTTCATACTGGCTGCGGACAAAATGCTCGTCGAGCGGCAGCAGCCTGGCGAACTCGGCGAAGAAGCGCGGTTCGAGGCAGCCGACGGCAATGTGCCTTGCGTCCGCCGTCTCATATGTATCGTAGAACGGCGCACCGGAGTCGAGCAGGTTCTCGCCGCGCCTGTCGCTCCAGAGACCCGCCGCCATATAGGCGTGGATGGGTGCGGCGAGCATCGAGGCTCCCTCGATCATCGAGGCATCGACCACCTGGCCCTTTCCGCTGCGCGAACGCTGGAAAAGAGCGGCGAGCACGCCGGCAATCAGCATCATGGCGCCGCCGCCTTGATCCGCGACGAGGTTGAGCGGTGGCACCGGCGGCGCGTCCTGTCTGCCGATCGCATGCAAAAGGCCCGCATAAGCGAGATAGGTGATGTCGTGCCCGGCACGCCCGGACAGCGGCCCGTCCTGTCCGAATCCGGTCAAGCGGCCATAGATCAGCGCCGGATTGCGCTGCAGAACGGCATCCGGCCCGAGGCCGCGCCGCTCCATCACGCCGGGGCGGAAGCCTTCGACAAGCACGTCGGCCCCTGCCGCGAGGCGCAGCAGCAGTTCCGCGCCCGCCTGGTTCTTCAGGTCGAGCTTCAGGATGGAACGGCCGTGGCGGTCGAGATCGTATTGTTCGGGCAGGCTCAGAAGCGGCTGGCTGGCATCGGCGCGTTCGATGCGCAGCACGTCGGCGCCCATTTCGGACAGCATCAGGGCGGCAAGCGGCACCGGACCAAGCCCGGCCATCTCGATCACTTTCAGGCCGGCGAGCGGCCCGGTCTTTCCGGTGGAAGCACCGGCGCCTGTCGGCGAGCCAGACATCCCCGCTTATTTCGGCGCCATGCGGATAGCGCCGTCGAGGCGGATGGTCTCGCCATTCAACATCTGGTTCTCGATGATGTGGAGCGCAAGCGACGCATATTCGGACGGCTCGCCGAGCCGCGGCGGGAAGGGCACGGAAGCGCCGAGCGAATCCTGCACCTCCTGCGGCATGCCGGCCATCATCGGCGTCCTGAAGATGCCGGGCGCGATGGTGCAGACGCGAATGCCGGATCGCGCCAGATCGCGAGCCACAGGCAGCGTCATGCCGACGACGCCGCCCTTGGAAGCCGCATAGGCGGCCTGCCCGATCTGACCGTCATAGGCGGCGACGGAGGCGGTGTTGACGATGACGCCGCGCTCGCCGCCGGCGAGCGGATCGAGTTTTGCCGTCCGGTCGGCGACGAGGCGGATCATGTTGAAGGTGCCGACCAGGTTGATCTCGATCACCTTGCGGTACTGGTCGAGCGGATGCGGTCCATCCTTGCCGATCGTCTTCATGCCGATGGCAATGCCGGCGCAATTGACCAGGATACGCGGCGGCCCGAGCTTTTCGGCCACTTCGGCGATCGCGGCCGTAGCGCTGTCGCCGCTGCCGACATCGCATCGGACGGCAATGCCGCCGATGTCGGCCGCGACTTTCGCCGCGCGCTCGATGTCCACGTCGAGGATGGCGACACGGGCGCCCTTGGCCGCCAACGCTCGCGCCGTCGCCTCGCCAAGGCCCGACCCGCCGCCGGTGACGATCGCGATCTGGCCGTTCGGGTTCATGCAAGCCTCCCAGGAATCGGATTATGCTACGAAGCGCGCAAAGGAGGCGCAACAGCAACAGGCGGGTCGGCAGATGCCTGCGCGGTAGCGGCCGACCGCGCCACGGCCGGGACAAGTTCCGCAACCCTCGTCATGTTGGCGTGGCAGACATCGCCGGCAAAGCGGGCGACGGCGCCCGGCTTGATCTCGTGATGCAGCAACCGATCGAGATCGACCGGGCGCGGCATGGTGATCTGCCCGCGCGGAAAGCGCTTGAAGCCAAGCGGTCCATAGTATGACTCATCGCCAACCAGGATAACGGCGGGCGCGCCGGCCGTCCTGGCCGCCTCCAGCGCGATCGCGACCAGCTTGCGGCCGATGCCGAGATTCTTGTAGCCGGGGCGCACCGCAAGAGGGCCGAGCATCATGGCGCGTCCGGCGCCCGCTGCCACGCGCGTCATGCGCACCGAAGCGATGACCGTACCGTCCTTGACGGCGACGAAGGACATCGAGCGGTCATGTCCTCCCGACTCGCGGATCTTGTAGGCGGCAAGCACGAAACGACCCGGACCGAAGGCCTCGTCGTTGATGGCTTCGATTTCAGGGTCATGCGCCGGAGTCTCCGGCAGGTATTTCACGTCGGCAAGGCTCATGGTCTTTGCGTTCCGGTATCGAGGAAGGTTTGCTGCAAAGCGGCAGCGTTCGCCAGTCGACGCTTCTTAAGCGCGGGCGCCCTTTCGTCGTCGGTCGAACCGGATCGAGGCAAAGTCGAACATGGGCGCCTCCGCTAGCATCAATTTTGGGCCGCTGCAATCGGTGCTTTCAGGCTTTCTTTGCGTCCATGACGAACTTATCCGTCTCCGGAGCGGTTGGTCATTTGACGAACTGGTTCGTCGTTTGACGAACTGTTCATCCGCTGAGGGCTTCGCCAACCCGGTCATCAACCTAGATAATATCGAACCAAGGGAGATTTTTCGCATGGGATTGCTGGTTGAAGGCAGATGGCAGGATCGCGCGCCCAATACCGACAGCGGCGGCCGGTTCGTGCGAACGGAGTCGCAATGGCGCGACTGGATCACGCGCGACGGCGCGCCGGTGCAAGGCCGCACGCGCGGCTTCAAGGCGGAACCTGGCCGCTATCACCTCTACGTGTCGCTCGCCTGCCCATGGGCACATCGCACACTGATCTTTCGCGTCCTGAAGAAGCTGGAGGGCATCATCTCCGTCTCCGTGGTGCACCATTTCATGGGGGAGAACGGCTGGACCTTCAAAGCCGAGGACGGCGCTACGGGCGACACGCTCTACGGCCTCGATTTTCTGCACCAGGTCTATGCCAAGGCCGATCCGGCATATTCAGGCCGCGTGACGGTGCCGGTGCTGTGGGACAAAAGGCAAGAGACCATCGTCAACAATGAGTCATCCGAGATCATCCGCATGCTCAATTCCGCCTTCGACGAATGGGGCGACGCCGGTCTCGACTTCTATCCGGCGGCGCTACGCGTGGAAATCGACAGGATCAATGCGCTGGTCTATCCGGCGATCAACAACGGCGTCTATCGCGCCGGCTTCGCTACCACGCAGGAAGCCTATGAGGAAGCGTTCGGCGAATTGTTCACGGCGCTTGATACGATCGAAGAGCGGCTTTCGCAGCAGCGCTATCTGACCGGCGAACGCATCACCGAGGCCGACTGGCGGCTGTTCACGACACTGGTTCGTTTCGATCCGGTCTATGTCGGCCACTTCAAATGCAATTTGCGCCGCATCGCCGACTATCCGAACCTGTCGAATTATCTGCGCGATCTCTATCAGGTGCCCGGCGTCGCGGGCACGATCAGCCTGCATCACATCAAGGCGCATTATTACGGCAGCCACAGATCGATCAACCCGACGGGAATCGTCCCGGCAGGGCCGGAGCTTGATTATGCCGCGCCGCATGACCGCAACAGGTTCAGGAAGGCGGCGTGATTACCAGTAAGCCGAGTTACGCTCGCCGCCAAAAATCTCCGCTATCCGCTGCAGCGTTGCCGGCGTCGTGCCCTCCGGCAGGCGGTCGATCGGGAAGAAACCCGCTTCGGCGATCTCGTGGTCCGGCAGTTTCGGCGCCGTCTGGCTGAAGGATTCGATCAGATAAAGGCCGACATGGTCGCGCTTGCTGGGGCGGCGGTTGAAGTGCATCGATCTCAGCACCGGCGGAGCGGTCAGAGCGATGTTGCCTTCCTCGGCCAGCTCGCGCGCCAGCGCTTCCTCAAGGGTCTCGCCGACCTCGACGCCGCCGCCCGGCAATTGCCAACCGGGAACATAGGTGTGGCGGATCAGGAAGACTGAGTTGGAGGCACGGTCATAGACCAGGCCGCGCACGCCAAGCGTCATCGGGCGGCGCAGCAGGAAGTAAAAATGGAACAGCCTTGCCCGCAACCCCGGCCAGCCGGTCTGGCGGAATGCCGCGTCAGGATCGGCCGGGCGATTCATTCAACGATCCCCAAGCAGATGTTCGTGGGTTGCCCCACGAACGTCTGCTTGGCTTTCCCTGTTCTTCGCAGGCGCTGGCCGCAAAACCGTGGGACATTTTTGCAGAACCTGCTTGGGCGAACAGCAAACGGTGAGTGGAAAGCCTCGTCGGCGTCGCTTAAGAAGGGGCCATGTTCAGGCTCGCGCATATTTCCGATGCTCATTTGGGACCGCTGCCCGATGTAACCTATCGCGACCTCGCCTCCAAGCGCGTGCTGGGCTACGTCAACTGGCAGCGCAATCGCCGCCGCCATATGCACGACGCGGTGATCGACACCATCGTCGCCGACATCAAGGCCGGCGCACCCGACCACCTCGCCGTCACCGGCGATCTCGTCAACCTGGCGCTCGACGGCGAGATCGAGATGGCCAAGCACTGGCTGGAGACGCTTGGATCGCCGCATGACGTTTCCGTGGTCCCCGGCAATCATGACGCCTATGTGCCGGGCGCCTTCGACAAGGTCTGCCGGTCGTGGGCTCCCTGGATGACGGGCGACGGCGTCAACAGTCCGGTCGACCGCAATTCGTTTCCGTATCTGCGTGTGCGCGGCAATGTCGCGCTGATCGGCGTCACCACGGCGCGCGCCACCGCGCCCTTCATGGCCAACGGCTTCTTCATGGAAGGGCAGGCCGAGCGGCTCGCCAAGATTCTCGATGATGCCGCGGAGCAAGGGCTGTTCCGCGCCATCATGATCCACCACCCTCCGGTGCGCGGCGCCGTCCCGCAGCATAAGCGGCTGTTCGGCATCACGCGCTTTCACAAGGTCATTCGCCGGCATGGCGCGGAACTCGTCCTGCACGGGCATTCGCATCTGCCGTCACTGTTCACCATCGGCGCACGGGGCGCCAAGGTGCCCGTGGTCGGGGTTGCCGCCGCGGGCCAAGCGCCCGGCGGCAAACACCCGCCGGCGCAATACAACATCTTCGAGATCGACGGTGAAAAGGGCGACTGGCGTCTTCGGTTGATCCGGCGCGGGCTGACGGGGCCAGCCCTGCCGCCTGCCGACCTGCAGGCCATGGACCTCGATGTGCCTGCCGGCACGGCGCGCCAGCTCGTCAGAAGCTGATCTTCATCTGCATGATGCGGTCCCAAAACAACGCCAGCGAAACCGCCAGGCCGACAAGGGCGCCTGCGGCGATCAGGCCGAGGCCGGCGAAGAAGGTCGTCCAGCCATTGCGGCCGCTTTCGGATCGGATGGGCGGCTCCGCTTCCTGGACCATGGGGCGATGCAAGCCGCGAACGGCGCTCTCCACGCTCCCTTCCATCATGCGCTGCCGCTCGACGACACGCTCGGCCACGTAGCGCGTCACTGCATCGGCAACGGCTTTCATCTCGGTCGATTCGGCCAGCACCACGCGGCCGACGCGCGTATCCCTAAGGAAACGATAAGTGCGGCGGTCGCGTCCCATGGCGACGTGGCTCACCGCATCGATCCATAGCCGCGGCTGCAGGCCGGACGAGACGGCGAAGTCGAAGCTGTCCATATCGGCCGGGACATCGGCAAAGACCGGGGCAAGCTCGCTCGCCAGCAGATCGAGCCGCATGCGGTGCGCCTCGCGCATGTCGACGACCACGTCATCGCGGTCGGCAAAGGCGTTCTTGACGTCGCGTACGGCATCGGCGAGCTTTCGCGACGGTTCGATCGGGGTGATTTTGTCGCCTGCATCCTTCATGGCGGCTGCCTCACTGTTGGTTAACAGCGAGTTACCACAGTCGCCGGCAAAATGCACTGCCGACGACGACCCGCGCGACTGTCGCGGTCCGACGGAAGCGGTTACGGTATTTCGAGATCGGTCCGGGAGAGATCAACCCGCCGAAGCGTCCAGCGGTGGACGCAACCGTCTGCCGCGCCGCCGCACGTTGCGACGCACGATTTCGGCGATCAGGTCAGGAGCTTCCTCGACCAGCATGTGACCTGCGTCAAGGACATGATGCAGATGGAAATGCGACGGCAGCGCCTCGGCCTGCTCGACCGGCAGCAGCGGATCCTCCGCTCCCCAAACGACCATGACCGGCATGTCAAGCGTATCCAACTGCGCGCGGGGGATGATCCCTTGCCGGTCATCTCTCGTCATCGCGGCCGCCATATCGATCAGGGTCTGCAACTGGCCCGGTCGGGTGCGCATCCGGCAGAGTGCATCCACCACGTGATCAGGCGGCACGCTTCGCGGACCCGACATGGCGGCAAGGCTGGCGCGGACCTGTTTCCTCCCGGCAGCGGCGGCGTAGCGGCGCAGCAAGTCTGCGTTGATTTCCGGGCCAAAACCGCCGGGCGCCAACAGCGTAAGCGAGGCCACCCTGTCGGGGTCGGCAAGCGCCATCGATGTGGCGATCGCGCCGCCCATGGAGTGACCGACGAGATGGACCTTGCCCAACCGGCGAGCGGCCAGATCGGCGAGGATGGCTCGCGCGGCCGGCTTGGCGCCGCCCAGGCCTTCGCTTTCCAGGGACTGTCCATGGCCCGGCAGATCGTAGGCCAACACTCTCGCCTCCGCCGCCAGCGAGGCCGCGACGTCACGCCAGATATCACCACTGGCTCCGAACCCGTGCAGAAGGACGATTGTCCTCGGACCGGCGCCGCTTTCGACGGCATAAGGGAATGGACGCATGAAAAAATGGGGCGGTGAACAAGGCAGGGGCTTCAAATTGTGGCTGAATTGCTCCCGAACCGGATTGATGGCCAGTAAAATTTTCGCGACCGAGCGCCCCGTCAGGCGCTCGATACGCAAGAATGTCCTAATATATGGCGGATCACAGCGTCATACTTTGGTGCTCCGGCATTCGTGTGGCCCAAATGAGTGTGGAGAGTTGGATTAGCTCGGGTTGCCGATCCCGGCGGCCCGCAAGGATTGAACCAGCCGATCGGTGAGATCCGCTGGGTATTTGCGATCGACGAATGTCGCGCGCGGGTCGGCGGCGAACTTCGGGAATTGTGCGGTGAGCTCGTTGGCAAGCTCGCCCGCCAGCTTGTCGCGTCCCGAAATCCTGGCGCCGATCAGGCGCGCGGCCAGGTAATGCGACTTTGATGCCGTCGTGCGCAGCGATTCGCTGGCGATGGCCGCCCTTTTCATATCGCCCTGCATGAAGGCTCCGACGAAAAGGCCATAATCCCACCAGGTCGGATGGCCGCTGAAGGCTTCGACCGCGTGGCGCAGGATCGGCGTTCCCTCATCATATTTGCCGGCGAAGATCAGCCCGTAGCCATAGGCGGCGGCCATGCCGAGGTCGTACGGGTTGAGCTCGTAGGCCTTTCGCATCAATCGGGTCGCTTCGTCCGTGTTGCCGAGACGCGAGTTGAGGTAGCCAAAGGCGCGATGCGCGTGCGGGCTCATCGGTCCCATCTGGACGGCGCGGTGGGCAAGCGACATGGCCTTTTCGAGCGTCGCTTCCGGTGGATAGGCATAGTGCGCGGTGACGGCTTCCACATGAAGCGCGGCCAGCTCCGCGTAGACAAGCGACGATTTGGTGCCTTCGCCGACCAGCTTCTCCAGGCAGCGATACGCAATTTCGTGCGTCTGGGCGCTCATGTCGAGATAATAGCGGTCGTCGAGCACCAGGCACCCGATCTGGCTGGTCCGGATGTCGCTCTGGTCGATGTAGCTGTAGATCGCGCCCGAAGCGGGAACGGTCGAGGTGAGAAGGCTGGCGACGTTGCCTTCCACCGCGCCAGGGGCGCTCTCGGCTGATGTAAGGTTGCGCGACAGGAGCACCCGCCCGGTCCCGACGCTCTGCAACTCCACCGTGACGTCGCCGGCAGCGGGCCCGGGAACAATTTCGAAAACGAAACTGATCGGATCGGCGGACCGATCACGCGTCGAATCCGCATCGCGCCCGATGAAATCGATGGTGTCGAAACCCGCAAGCCCGGCGCGCAGCGACGACGCGACGCGAGCCGCCTCCGCTCCGTCGGCTTTAACTGCGATGTAGATCAGCGGCAGGGAGTCGAATCCGGACTGGGCGGTGCCGGCCAGGCGCGCCGTCTCGACTGTCGCTGCAGTGTCGCCGCCGTTGAGGAAGGCATTGCCTTGACGCACGATGAGCACGCCGAGCATGACAATGACCAGAGCCATGGCAGCCCAGAAGAACCGCAATTGCCGCGTGAGCGACTGGGCGGGTGCTGCCGGTGCCATCAACGCTACAGGTTCGCCCGGGGCAGAGGTGTCGAGATGTTCGGTTGCGGCCGGAGTGGCTGCGGCCGAAGCGTCGGGCCGCTGCGCGATGGTCTTGGAGGCGGACCTGGCGTCGCCAGGCAGGCGGATCGCGTTCGGCTCGTAGGACGGGACATAACCGCCGCGCGGGATCGCGATGCGCACCGGCTCGGCGACACCTTCATTGGCGAAATACTGCTCCAGGAGCTCGCGCAGACGACCGGCCTGAACCCTGACCACGGCATCGGTGGAGGCGTCGAAATCGCCGTCCTTGCCGAAGACGTCCATGGCGATGGAAACGCCTTTCAGCCTGTCCGCCTCGCCGGCCTGCTCGCGTTCAACCAGATAGCGTAATAGCCTGCGGGCACGCTCGGATCGTCCGAACGTTTCGCTGGCAAGCAGTCGCTCCAATGTCTCGCGCACTGCGGGGGCGGCAGGCGGGGCATGCTCCAAGTGTCGATCCTTTCGAAGTCGGCACAGGTTAGGGAGCGATAATATAGTGCTCGCGCCGGCGCACAAGGATGCTTCTATTATGTGATCGCGTAAGCCACCGGAAATTCCTCAGGCGGTTAACGAATGGCATGTTCGCATCCGCTTCTGAAGCGTGGCGCAAGGTGGAATGCGCCAGCTCCATCGCTGAATCAGATCATCCGGCTAGAGCGGTTCACCGTTTCGCGGATCGGTGAACCGCTCAATTTTTTGTTTTTGACCGCAATTCCGGACGGAAGGCTACGGCGAAACCGCCGAGCCTAACCGCTTCACACTTTTCCCGGAATTTGCTCTAGCCGCCGATGATCCGGTTGGCGGCCGAAACGACGGCCTCCAGCGAGGCGGCGACGATGTTGGTGTTGATACCGGCGCCGAACAGTTTGCCGCCCGGATACTCCATCTCGACATAGGAGATCGCCGAGGCGTTGGAGCCGCGCTGCAATGAATGCTCGGAATAGTCGAGCACCGACATGTCGACGCCGACATGGCGCGAGAGCGCATCGACAAAGCCGTCGATCGGGCCGGTGCCCGAGCCGGTGATGGTCACTTCCTTGCCGTTGTCGAGAATATCCGCTTCGACCATGCGCCGGCCCTTCACCGCAGTGTCGGGATAGGTGCGATGGTCGAGGAACTTCAGCCGCGCGCCGGGCTGGTCGACATAGGTTTCGAGGAAGCGTTCATGGATGCGCCTGGCCGGCACTTCCTTGCCTTCCGCATCGGTGATCGCCTGGATCGCCTGGCTGAATTCAATCTGCAGATTGCGCGGCAAGTTGAGGCCGTAATCTGCCTGCAGCACGTAGGCGATGCCGCCTTTGCCGGACTGCGAGTTGATGCGGATGATCGCCTCGTAGGTGCGGCCGACATCGGCCGGATCGATCGGCAGATAGGGCACTTCCCAGATTGGGGTGTTGGCCTTCTTCAGAGCTTTCATGCCCTTGTTGATGGCGTCCTGGTGCGAGCCGGAGAAAGCCGTGTAGACGAGCTCGCCGACATAAGGGTGACGTTCCGGGATCTTCAGTTGGTTCGAATATTCGTAGACGTCCTTCATCCGGTTGATGTCGGAGCAGTCGAGCTCCGGATCGACGCCCTGGGTGAACATGTTGAGCGCCAGCGTGACGATATCGACATTGCCGGTGCGTTCGCCATTGCCGAACAGCGTGCCTTCGACGCGGTCGGCGCCAGCCATCAGGCCGAGCTCGGTGGTGGCGATGCCGGTGCCGCGGTCGTTGTGGGGATGCAGCGAGACGATCAGGTTCTCTCTGGCGTCGAGGTTGCGGCACATCCATTCGATGCGATCTGCATAGACGTTGGGCGTCGACATCTCGACCGTCGATGGCAGGTTGATGATCAGCTTGTTGTCAGCCGTCGGCTTCACGATCTCGGTGACGGCGTTGCAGATCTCCAGCGCGACTTCGAGCTCGGTGCCGGTGAAGCTCTCCGGTGAATACTCGAAGCGGTAGCCGCCGCCGGCCTTGGCGGCCATGTCGGTGATCATCTTGGCGGCGTCGGTGGCGATGCGCTTGATGCCGGCGACATCCTTCTCGAACACGACCCGGCGCTGCAGCTCGCTGGTCGAATTGTAGAAATGCACGATCGGGCGGTGCGCGCCCTTCAGCGCCTCGAACGTCCGCGTGATCAGCTCGGGCCGGCACTGCACCAGCACCTGGAGCGATACATCCTGCGGCACGCCGCCTTCATCGATGCACCAGCGGGCAAAGTCGAAATCGGTCTGCGAGGCCGAGGGGAAGCCGATCTCGATTTCCTTGAAGCCCATATCGAGCAGCATGGCGAACATGCGCGCCTTGCGCTCATGACCCATCGGGTCGATCAGCGCCTGGTTGCCGTCGCGCAGGTCGACCGAGCACCAGATCGGCGCCTTGTCGATAGTCTTATTCGGCCAGGTGCGGTCGGTCAGGCCGACCGTCGAGTAGGATTGGTATTTACGTGCTGCATCCGGCATGTGGCCGGCCGCGCGCTTCCGGTTTTCAGCCTCGCCGGCGCGGATTTCTTCTCGTGCGTTCATCGTCGTTTCTCCCGGCGGCCCGCATGCCCGCTTCAGGCGGATGGGTGGCGAGCGTCGCCTCTACCAAAAATTCGTTCGCTTGATGTGACTTTGCCAAAGTCTGGCCAAGGAGCATGCGCCTTGAGCGGCGGTTTCGACCGCCGGGCGCTCCTTCAGCGAACCCGGCGATCGCCGATAAGGCCGAGAAGAAGCAGGGTCGAGGCGAGCGCGCGCGCGGTCTCGCCGGCAAAGCCGGTGCGAGAGGAGGCGACGGAGCGAACGCGCGTGATCATGTCGGCTCTCTTACAGGAGCGGCCCGGCAGAGGCAAGCGGGACGCATGGATGAATGGCCTTGCCTAATATCGCCGCCGGCGCGGACAGCCTTCCCCGCGCCTCGCAAATGCGCCAGACTTGGTTTCGAAGACTTGGTTTCGAAGGCTTGGCTACCGAGCGAAGCTCCGGGGAGGGGTTCGTCCATGAATTTCGTGTTCTTCTCGCCGCATTTCCCGGCCAACGGCACCGATTTTTGCGACCGGCTTAAAAAGGCCGGCGCCACTGTGCTCGGCATCGGCGATGCGCCTTACGAGACTTTGAACGCGAAGCTGAAGGCGGCGCTTTCGGAATATTACCGCATCGCCGACATGGAAGATTACGACGTCGTCTTCCGGGCGATGGGGCACTTCATCCACAAATGGGGCCGCATCGATCGCTTCGAGTCGCTCAACGAGCATTGGCTCGAACTTGAAGCCAATATCCGCACTGATTTCAACATCTTCGGCACCAAGCTCGACTTCGTGAAGAATTTGAAGCGGAAAAGCCGTATGCGCGCTTTCTTCCGCAAGAGCGGCGTGGAGACCATCCCGCAGCGCAAATGCTCCGACCGCGCCGGCGCCATGACCTTCATCCGCCGCGTTGGCTTTCCGGTGGTGGTCAAGCCGGATTCCGGCTCCGGCGCCTCGAACACCTTCAAGATCTCCAACGCCAAGGAGCTCGACCAGTTCTTCAAGGACAAGCCGGAGGGTGTGACCTTCGTCATGGAGCAGTTCATAGAAGGGCTGGTGGTGACCTTCGACGGCCTGGTCAACCGCGACGGCGAAGTGGTGCTGACGGCGAGCCACCGTTACGATCAGAGCATCATGGAGGCGGTCAACCGCGACCACCATATGAGCTACACCTGCTTTCCCGAGATCAGCCCGGAAGTCGAGGAGGCGGGCCGCAAGATCCTCAAGGCGTTCGACGTGCGCGAGCGCTTCTTCCATATCGAGCTGTTCGAAACCAGCGACAAGCGCGTTATCGCGCTCGAGGTCAATATGCGCCCTCCCGGCGCCTGGATGACCGACGCCATCAACTACACCTTCGATATCGACGTCTATGCCGCCTGGGCCGACATGGTGGTCAAGGACGCGGCCGGCGGTCCTTACAAGGGCAAGTATTTCACCGCCTATGCCAGCCGCAAACGCCACATCGACTATTTGCACAGCCATGCGGACGTGCTAGCCGCCCACGGCGACAAGATCGTCCATCATCAGGCTATCGAAGAGGTCTTCAGCCGCGCCATGGGCAATTACGCCTACCAGATGCGTTCGAAGGATCCGAAGGCGGTGCGCCAGGCGGTCGACTACATCCACGCGGAAAAGGCCTGAGCCGATGGACGTCTCCTATCACAAGGACCATGCCCGCAATCTCGGCCGAGACATGGAATACAAGCGCTATGGCCATGCCGGGCGTCCGGTACTGGTGTTCCCGACCTCGCAAGGGCGGTTCTACCAGTTCGAGGATTCGGGCGGCGTCGGCGCGCTTGCCGACTTCATCGACACCGGCCGCATCCAGCTCTTTACGCTCGACGGCATCGACTCGGAATCCTTCTTCGACAAGCATGCCGACCCGGCGCAGCGCATCGCCCGCCACGAAGCCTATTTCCGCTATGTGCGCGAAGAATCGCTGCCGGAATTGCAGGCGGTTGCCGCCAAGTCCAACGGTGGCCGCGTTTTGAAGCCGCTGTTTTGCGGCTGCTCGATGGGCGGCTACCACTCATCCAATTTCGTGTTCCGCTTCCCGGAGCTGGCGAGCGGCGTGATCTCGCTGTCCGGCGTCTATTCGGCCCGCGATTTCTTCGGCCGGGTACTTGAAGGCAACATCTATTTCAACTCGCCGCTCGATTATCTGCCCGGCATCGTCGACCAGAAGCTGCTCGGGCGGCTCAGGGCGCTCAGGCTGATCTTCTGCTGCGGCCAGGGCGCCTGGGAAGAGCGCATGCTGGTCGAGACGCGCGAGCTGGAGCAGGTGCTGCGCGACAAATCGATTCCGGCCTGGGTCGACTACTGGGGTGGCGACGTCAGCCATGACTGGCCGTGGTGGCACAAGCAGCTCGTCTATTTCTTCGGCCGCTGGCTGGATGACGATCTGATGCACAGGTTGGACTGAGCTGCGTTGATAGGTGGGGCCTTCCTGAGCGACTGGGGTCGATCCTTCCACTGCCGGGAGAAGATCGCCGACTGGAGCCAGTCGGACAATATCAGCGTGCAGTCCAATCTTCGCATCATTCGCATCGCGGAGCGCGACGGCGTCTACCATGCCCGCGTCGCCGTGACCGGCAACGGCTTCAGCGGCGAGGGCGACATGGCCTTCACGCTCAACGGCGACCGGATCGCAAGCCTGATCATCAGCTGAAGACCGGAGTTTGGGGTCAGTAGGTCGCGCGGCCGCCGGAGAGATCGAAAGTTGCGCCGGTGGTGAAAGAGTTCTCGTCCGACAGCATGAAGACGATCATGGCGGCGGCCTCTTCCACCTCGACGAAACGGCCGCGCGGCACTTTGCCGAGCATATAGGCGACCTGCGCTTCGGTGAGCTGCTCGAGAATTCTGGTACGGGCGGGCGAGGGGGTCAGCGCGTTGACGGCGATGTCGTGTCCGGCGAGCTCCTTGCCGAGCGACTTGGTCAGCGCCAGCACGCCGGCCTTGGCGGCCGAATAGGCGGCGGCATTCGGATTGCCTTCCTTGCCGGCCACCGAGGAAATGTTGACGATGCGGCCGTAATTGCGCGCGACCATGTCGGGCACCAGGCGCCGGCAGCAGTAGAAGACGCCGTTGAGGTCGATATCGACGATCTGACACTAGACGGCGGGGTCGTAGTCCACCACGGCCGCCGCCGGCCCGGCAATGCCGGCATTGTTGACCAGGAGATCGACGGGGCCAAGCTTGCGCTCAGTCGCAGCGGCTGCGCGATCGACGGCCTCGATCTGGGACTGGTCGCAGAGGATGGGTTCAACGCGGCCGAGCGAAGCGAGCTCGGCGATAGCCCTGGTCATTGCGGCCTGGTCGACGTCCCAGATGGCGACGCTAGCGCCCGACGACAATAGGCGCCGGGCGACCGCAAGGCCGATGCCTTGCGCGCCGCCGGCCACCACGGCGACGCGGCCGGAAAGATCGACGGCGTTCAAACGGCGTCCCATGAGCACTTCCCGTGGCACCTTGTTGGCAGGGGCCGCAACGCCCTCACTTGTCCGTGCCGAACAACCCTTCGATCTCTTCGCCGCCCATGCTGTCGAAACTTTCGGGGACGGAAAACTGGCCAGCCATAAAGCCCACACGCCGCATCCGTGCAGCGGTAGGCTGACCGGTAGGCACGACCTTGACCAACGGCTTGCCTGCCCTGGTGATGATAAACGGCTCACCTCCGGCTGCTTGGTCTACAAGGCGTGACAGATTGGTCTTCGCATGGTGGATGCTCACGGTCCGCATTAGGTGCTCCAAACAAACGATAGAGCTGTTCCTCGTCACCCGGCCTTTTCGGGCGCAGGAAGGCCGAAGCCGCCCACGGGATGGGTCTCGATCTGGAACTCGAAGCCGGCGATGAAGGGACGCGCCCTGGCGATCGCCGCCTGGACTTCCGGCAGCTGCAGCGATGCCTTATGGCTCGCCTGGTCGGTCCACACTTCGGTGACCCAGATGGCGTCGGCGTCGGCCGGATCGGTGGCGATGATGTAGCTCAGGCAGCCGGGGAGAGCGCCGGTGCTTTCGCGCAGCACGTCCATGACCGCATCGCGCTGGCCGCGCGCCGCCCGCATCTTGCCGATCAGTCCGTACATGCCCTTGATCTCCTCCAGGTTGCGCGCTGCATCGAGTATGCAGTCGACCGCTCACGGCATCAACTGGCCACCATTGACCTCGATCACCTGGCCGATGATGTAGCCGCTCAACAGATCGGACGACAGGAACAGGTAAGCGCCGACGCAATCCTCCGGCGTTCCGGCGCGCCCTTGAGGAATGGTGGCGACCATGGCCTTGATCTGCTCGGCGTTCGAATAGCGTTCGTGGAAGGGCGTCAAGATCGTGCCGGGCGCCACGGCGTTGACGCGGATGCCGAAGCCGACCAGCTCCTTGGCCATGCCGCGCGTCACGTTGGAGACGAAGGCTTTGGACGACCCGTAGAGGCCGGCGCCGCCGCCGGCGCCGTTGCGGGCGGCGATCGAGGTGGTGTTGATGATGAAGCCGCCCTGGCGCTTCAGCCATGGTATCGCCTTGCGTGAGGCGGTCAGCACCGAGCGCGCATTGAGGTCCATCACGGCGTCGTAATGCGTCTCGTCCTGGTCGGCATAGGCGACGCGGCCAAGCATGCCGCCGGCATTGTTGACCAGGCCATCGAGCCGGCCGAAGTGATTTGCGCTCTCTTCGACGACACGCTCGACGTCGGCCGGTTTCGAGAAGTCGCCCTGGACCAGAAACACCTCGCCGCCATCGTCGCGGATGGATCCGGCCACGGTTTCGGCGGGAGCGCGGCTTGCATTGAAATGCAGCGCGACGCGGCATTTCTGCGCCGCGTAAGCACGGGCAAGTGCTGCACCGATCCCGGTCGAAGCGCCGGTGACCAGCACCGCCTTGCCGGCAAGATCGGGGATGGCAAGTGTCGTCATGTCGGCTGGCCTCCGGGTTGCCATCCTTCGTAGGCCATTGCCGGCCCGGCCTTCAAGTGTTGGCGTTCAGTGGGGGCGCATTCAGGGCCTGAGATAGACATAGCCCTGATGCTGCAGTTCGGCGAGCTTCACGACGCCGCCCTTGTCGGCAAGCTCGAAGCCCGCCAGCAGGTCGGTCAGCGTGATATCCATGCCGTGCAAGGTGTTGCCGCAGGCTTGCGGCACAAGTCCCTGCTGGACGAGGCCGGCGAAGCGGCTGGAAACAGCGCCGGAAGCGCCCTTGGCCTTGAAGGCGGCCAGAGCCGGACCGTGCACCACAAGCACGATGTCGACATTGCCGCCGGTGCCCTCGTAGTGGTTCTTGATGTTGCCGAGGACGAAGTTGACCTTGTCGACGTCGCTGAGGTGATAGGCGACTTTCAGCCGCCCCTCATGCGTTGCCGCATTTGCCCGGCTCAGGCCGAAAAGGCCCGCGGCGCCAGTGAGACCGGCACGAAAGATGTCACGGCGCAGCATCGTATCCTCCGTTCGCCCGTCCGCTCGCGATTTTTGCATGGTCCAGGCGGCACTCCTAGACTAGCATATCCAAGTCCTGTCGGTGGGAGGAGGATCACATGATATCGAGGACCATGGTGGCGAGGACCATGGCGGTGGTGCTTTGCGCCGCCTTTGCCGCCTCGTTCGGCGCGGCGCGCGCCGAACAGCCGCCCAAGCTTCCCGAGCTCAGCCCGACCGGCGCCGACGCCTGCTTCGGCCGCGTCTACGACACCGCCCATCTCAAGGCGCATCCGCGCCAGAAGGTGGCGCGCATCTTCTTCTTCTACGGCCATGACCCGGTCAGCCGGACGAACGAAGAACCCGCCGCCAACCAAGATACGTCCTATAACGGCTTTCTCACGACAACGGTGCGCGGCGCCAAGAAGCCGGAATGGGCGAGCAGCTGGTGCAACAAGGAGGATCCCAGCGACAAGGCGAGCGGCATCCGTTGCGGCATGGACTGCGACCGGA
Organism: Mesorhizobium sp. B2-7-2; assembly: GCF_006440775.1. Classification (GTDB taxonomy): domain Bacteria; phylum Pseudomonadota; class Alphaproteobacteria; order Rhizobiales; family Rhizobiaceae; genus Mesorhizobium. The sequence continues at coordinate 142,948 of NZ_VFTZ01000010.1, forward strand.
CGCTGGCTTCGCTGAAAGTCGACGACAAGGGGAAGCTTCTTCTGTCCGGCCTGTCGCCGGACGTCTATCTCGACCCGGATTCGGAAGAGCAGCTCGGCAAGGCCGAGTACAACAAGCAGGCGCTGGGCAGCGAGGACGACAATTTCAAGCTGGACCGGATGCCGGCCGAGACCTGCAAGGCGGAGTTCGCGCGCATCGATCCGATCGACCCGGCGCTGGGCGAGCCGCTGCGCGTGCGGCTCAAGCCCGATCAGCCCTTCTGCTTCGGGCGTGACTACGACGATGCGCATCTGAGGTCGCATCCCAACCAGCTGACGCAATCGATCCGTATTTTCCGCGGACCGGTCGAGCTCGCCTCCTTCGCCGCCGGCGGCGATGCCGCGAACTGGCCGGATGGGGCGGATGTCGCCGTTTCGGTGACGACGAGGCAGAAAGGGAAAAAGGTCACGCAGACCTATTCCTGCCAGGGCGAGGCCGATCAGTGGCGCTGCTCGGCCAATTCCAAGATGAGCGATTTTTCCTGCAACGTCTCGCAGAAGGAGATCTTCCTCAAGCGCGGCGTCAACGGCACGATGATGGTCGCGAACCCCAACAATGCGGTGGCGGTCCTCGATCTCTGCTCGAAGGCGGCGAACGGCAAGACCAGGTCCGACGACAAGGTCTACCGGCTGAACCCCATGCCGCAGTCGGCCTGTGCGCCGTAACCAGCGCTTCGTCATTCTATGGCAGCAAGGAGCGAAGCGACGCGGCGCAGACCATTGAATCCTGTGACTTGGAAGCGCCGCCTCGGTGCAGAATTTTGCTCCGTTGCATGCCTTGGCGAAGGTAACGGCATGGATTCCAGGGTCTTCGCGACGGAGCTTCGCTCCTGCTCCGCCCTGGAATGACGAAGTTGAGAGGCTCCGGCCAATCTCTAACGGCTGCCATGCTGGCACCGTCAGGCGAACGGCACCGCCGCGGTGCCTTTCGGCAACTTGGCTTCGTCGTCTGGCTCGACATGGATGGTGACGCGCACCGAGGGGATCTCGGCCTTCAGCGCGTCCTCGATGCGGTCGCAGATGACATGGCTGGCGCCGACGGTCATGTCGGCGTCGACCACCAGATGGAACTCGATGAAGGTGGCGCGGCCGGCAATGCGCGTCTTGAGATCATGCACCTCGAGCGCGCCCTTCGAATTGGCCGATATGATGTTGCGGATCTGCATGTGCTCATGGTTGTCGACGGCGCGGTCCATCAGCCCGCTCATCGACGAGCCGATGACATGCCAGCCCTGCCACAGGATGTTGAGCGCGACGATCACGGCAAGTGCCGGGTCGAGGATCTGCCAGCCGGTGAGCACGGCACCGACAAGACCGCCGAACACGCCGACGGATGTTACCACGTCGGTCATGATGTGCTGGCCGTCGGCGACAAGCGCAGGCGACTTCGCATTCCGGCCGGCGCGGATCAGCGTCCAGGCCCAGATCGCATTGATGACCGTCGCGACGCCGTTGACGGCAAGTCCTTCCCAGGGCTGTTCCAGCGGGGCCGGATGTTGCCAGGACTGCCAGACCTCGTTGAGGATCAGCAGCGCCGCGACGACGATCAGCACGCCCTCGAGGACGGCCGAGAAATATTCGGCCTTATGATGGCCGAAGGGATGATCCTGGTCGGCGGGCTTGTAGCTGACCTGGATCGCCCAGAAGGCGGCGGCCGATGCGATCACGTTGACGATCGATTCCAGCGCGTCGGAATAGAGCGCCACGGAACCGGTGATGTACCAGGCCGCAAGCTTCAAGACGAGCACGACGAAGGCGACGAGGATCGACCAGAAGGCAAGCCTGGCAATCTTCTCGCGGGTCGCGGCTTTCGCCGCGGCCGCCACCGTTTCCTGCGTCACAGCCATGGTTCCTACGCGGCCTTTTCCTTGGCCTTGCGCGGCAGATGCGCGACGATGTTTTCGATGATGCGCATGCCGGCATTGTGACCGAGCGTCATGATCGATTCCGGATGGAACTGCACCGCCGCGATCGGCTCCTTGCGGTGCTCGAAAGCCATGATGATGCCGTCCTCGGTCTCGGCGGTGACCACGAAGCCGTCGGGCAGGCGCACCGGGTCGGCGAAGATCGAGTGGTAGCGGCCGACGGTCACTTCCTTGGGCAGGCCCGAGAAGATGATGCCGGGCTTCGAAACGCGGATGCGCGACGGCTTGCCATGCATGGGGATGTGCAACTGCCTGAGCTCGCCGCCATAGGCCTCGGCCAATGCCTGCAGGCCGAGACAGACGCCGAAGATCGGCAGGTCGCGGCTGCGCGCTCGTCTGATGGTGGCGGCGCAGTCGAAATCCTTCGGCGTGCCGGGACCGGGCGAAAGCACGACGAGGTCCGGCTTCAACCGCTCGAAGACCTCCTCCGGCACCGGCGAGCGAACCGTGGAGACGTTGGCGCCGGTCTGGCGGAAGTAGTTGGCCAAGGTGTGGACGAAACTGTCCTCATGGTCGACCAGCAGGATGTTGACGCCGTCGCCGACGCGCGCGGTGGCGCGCTCGGTTCCGGTGGCGTTGCCGGCCTTGGCGTCGCGGATGGCGGAGAGCATGGCGGATGCCTTCAGTTCGGTTTCGGCTTCTTCTTCCTCGGGAACGCTGTCGAAAAGCAGCGTGGCGCCGGCGCGCACCTCGGCGATACCGTCTTTGATGCGGATGGTGCGCAAGGTCAGCCCGGTGTTCATGTCGCCGTTGAAGTTGACCATGCCGACCGCCCCGCCATACCAGGCGCGCGGGCTCTTCTCATTCTGCTCGATGAAGCGCATGGCCCACAGTTTCGGCGCGCCGGTGACGGTGACCGCCCAGGCATGCGAGAGAAACGCGTCGAAGGCGTCCATGCCTTCGCGCAGCCGCCCCTCGATATGGTCGACGGTGTGGATCAGGCGCGAATACATCTCGATCTGACGGCGGCCGATGACGCGCACGGAGCCCGGTTCGCAGACGCGCGACTTGTCGTTGCGGTCGACGTCCGAGCACATGGTGAGCTCGGACTCGTCCTTCTTCGAGTTGAGCAGCTTCAGGATCTGCTCGCTGTCGGAAATGGCGTCGTCGCCGCGCTTGATGGTGCCCGAGATCGGGCAGGTTTCGACTCTGCGGCCGTTGACGCGCACGAACATCTCCGGCGAGGCGCCGATCAGATATTCGTTCTCGCCGAGATTGATGAAGAAGGAGTAGGGCGAGGGGTTGATCGACTTCAGCTTGCGCGAAATGTCGGAAGGCTGGGTCTCGCAGCGCTCGTAGAACATCTGTCCAGGCACGACCTCGAACAGGTCGCCGCGCTTGAAGCTCTCCATGGCGCGGCGCACCAGGTTGGCGTATTCGCCCGGCTCATGGTCGCTGCGCGGCGGGATGCGGTCGGCGGTCTTGAACGGCTCGGCGGTGGCGTCGCGCGGCAGGCCCTCGGTCGAAAAACCGTCGCCGGAATAGTCGTAGCGGTCGGTCCAGGCCTTGGTCGAATAGTGGTCGACGACGAGGATCTCGTCGGGCAGGAACAGCACGAGGTCGCGCTGGCTCTCCTTGCGCTCGAGCTTGTGGTCGACAGGATCGAACTGGAAAGCGAGGTCGTAGCCGAAGGCGCCGTAAAGGCCGAGATTGGCGTCCTCGGCGGTCTTGAACAGCGCGGTGATGGCGCGCAGCACCGTGAAGACGGACGGAACGCGGCTGCGCTCCTCCTCGGTGAAGACGCGGCCCGGCTTGGCGACATCGAGGCGGATGAGTGTCGTCGAGGTCTCGACGATCGTCACTTCGCCGAGCTCGCCAAGCGCCTTGCCGATCACGGGCAACAGCGCTTCGCCGCGCTTGTTCAGCGCTTCGATGCGCATCGTGCGTCCCCGCGCGGAAATCACCAGCGGCGGATCGATGATGGCCGCATCCCAGCGCGTGTAGCGGCCTGGATATTCGTAGTTGGAGGAGAACACTGCGCCGCGGCGCGAATTCAGGCCGTCGACATAGGCATCGATCGCGCCTTCATAGGGCCGGTCGTGCCGCTCGCGGGTAATCGTCACGCCGCCCGCGGTGACGAAACGCTCCGCCCCGTTGTCCAGAACTTTAGTCGTCATTGCCGTCTCCATCAGCGTCTTGGGCAACGGACCCGGGAATGGCGTTAAAAAACAAATGGCCGCCCGGATATTCCGCTGCGGCCAACCTCTTTTTCACGCGCACACGCACGAACAGGCCGCTGTCAGCGAGCCCACCACCAAATGGTCTTGTTCGAACGCATGTTCATGGCGACTCCCATAGCGGCGAATGGAGGTCCATGCAACTGGATTTCACGGCGATGGTGAAAGCCGCTACGCCTCAGTCTTCCAGCGTGCCGGAGCGTGCATCGGTGCTCCTGGCGTCGCCGGCGAGCTTCAGAAGATCCTCGCCGGCGCGGATGATGCGGCGCGCGCGGCGGGTCAGGATGAAGCCCGACTGAGGGGCGAACACTTCCGTGCGGCCGCCGGCCTCGCCGGGTGCGTGGACGATCGTCGCCAGCCTGTCGCCTTTCTTGACGCGGTCGCCGGGTTTGACCTCGTAAAGGATCGCGCCGGCCCTTGGCGAAGGCATCATGTCGATGTTTTCCAGCGGTACGACCGGTCCGGGAAATTTCTCGAATTTCGGCACGGATGAGTCCTGGACGACGCCGCGCGCCACCAGCAGGCGGTAAAGCCCGGCGGCATCGGCCGCGGCGAGGGCGGCGTCGACATCGAGTATGCCGCGATATTCGACCGTGGTGACGGCGCGGCGATCGAAGCGCGCGACGCTCGCCGGCACGTTCTGGTAGGACATGATCGAGGCGCCTTCGAAGGTGCCGGTATCGTCCTCGCTCCACAGCAGAACGGCTTCGGCGCCCATGGCGGCCGCGCAATCGGCCATATGCGGCCACAGGCTGGTGTGGATGTAGAGATAGGCCAGACCTTCGTCGTCGCAGTGGAGGTCAAGCACGATGTCGTTGCCGAGCGAGAGCTGGACGAGCCGGTTCTTCAGCCGGCGATCGGCGCCGCCGAGGCTGACATCCGGCAAGAGCCTTTCGTCGGGCGCGGCAAGCAAGGGAAAGGAGCGGTTGAAATTGGTGCGGGTGCCGAGATTGAAGCGGCCCTGATGCTCGCCGAAATGATATTGGGCGCGGCCGATCGGGTTGGCCCAGGGCACGATGGTGATCGGACCCTTGATGCGACCTTCGGCCTCAGCCCTGGCGAGCATCGGCACCAGGGCGTCGATGGCGACGACGCCCGGCAGCTCGCCGGCATGCAGCGCCGCCTGCAGATAGGCGGAAGTGGCCGCCTTGTCCTTGCCCTCGAAGCGCAAGACCGGGAATTCGTAGGCAACGCCTTCGCTGTCGCCGGCGATGCGTTCGATCGTCTTCTGCATGGGATATCTCCGTGTGAGGAGGTTTCAGCCATGCATTGTTGCGATCGGGCTGTCGAGTGGTCCAGCCGCGCCGGGCTGTCGGGCATCATCGCAATCGCGCTCGCCCGCTTGCTGCGCGGCACGAGGCTTCGCCGCAACGGCCGAACGCCGCCTCTGGATTTTAGACCAGCGGCTTCAGCTCCTGGGCGATGGTCGGCAGCAGCTCCGAGACATTGGGGTGGATGTGCATGGCGCGCGCCAGCGTCGAGATCGGCGCCTTGGCGTACATGAGGTCGAGCACGCAGTGGATCGCCTCGTCGCCGCCCGGGCCGAGCACCGAGCAGCCGAGGATCTCGCCGGTGTCGGCATCGGCCAGGATCTTCATGAAGCCTTGCGTCTCGCCCTTCTCGACGGCGCGGCCGACACGGGTCATCGGCCGCTGTCCGACCAGCGCGCGGCGGCCGGATTTCTTCACCGCGGCCTCAGTCATGCCGCAGCGCCCAAGCGGCGGATCGATGTAGAGCGCATAGGCCTCGATGCGGTCGCTCACCTTGCGCGGATCGTTGTCGAGTAGGTTGGCGGCTACGATCTCGAAGTCGTTGTAGGAGGTGTGGGTGAAGGCGCCCTTGCCGTTGCAGTCGCCCATCGCCCAGATGCCCGGCACATTGGTGCGCAACTGATCGTCGACGACGATATAGCCGCGCTGGTCGACCGCGACGCCGGCCTTGTCGAGGCCCAGATCGTCGGTGTTGGGCGTGCGCCCCAGCGCCAGCAGCACATGCGAGCCGATGGCCGGGGATTTGCCGGCGGAGAAGGTGACGGCGATCCCATTGCCTTGCCTGGCAAAGCTGATGTCGTCCGCGCCGACATGGACGGCGATGCCTTCGTTTTCGAGTATCGATTGGATGGCGGCGGAGGTGTCCTCATCCTCGCGGCCGGTCAGCCGCGGCGCCTTTTCGATCACCGTGACCTCGGAGCCGAAGCGGCGGAACATCTGCGCGAATTCGAGCGAGATGTAGCTGCCGCCGACGACGATCAGATGGCTGGGCAGCACATCGAGATCCATCATCGAGGAATTGGTGAGATAGGGCACGTCGTTGATGCCGGGCAGGTTGGGCACCGAGGCGCGGCCGCCGGTGTTGAGGAAAATCTTTGGCGCGGTGAGTAGCGCGTCGCCGACGTGCACCGTGTCGGCGGTGACGAAACGCGCATGGCCGCGATAGAGCGTGCAGCCCTTCATTCCGGCGATCCATTTTTCGAGATTGCCGCGGGCGTCGTTGGTGACCTTGTCCTTGCGCGCCTTGATGCGCTTGTAGTCCACGCCGACGGGGCCTGAGAGCGCGACACCGTAGTCTGCGGCGCGGCGGGCGAGATGCGCGGCATAGGCGCTCGCCACCATCGCCTTGGTCGGCATGCAGCCGGTGTTGACGCAGGTGCCGCCGATGAACTTGCGCTCGATCAGCGCAACCTTCATGCCGGCGGCCTCGAGCCGGCCAACAAGCGGCGGCCCGGCCTGGCCGGCGCCGATGACGATGGCATCGAAGCTCTTTGCGCTCATGCGACCGCCGCCACGATGAGCAGCCCGCCGATGATGGCCACCGCATCCTCGATGAAGGCGGCGGGCTGATCCTTGCCGAATGCGGCGGCCAGCCGGCCGCGGGCCTTGGCGCCGCCCAGCGTGCCGATCACCGCGCCGATTGCGCCGGCGACCAGGCCGCCGATGGTGGCGCCGGCGGTCGCGCCGATGACTGTGCCGCAGAAGGCGCCGACGACGATGCGGGTGCCGAATTGCGGCGGCACCTTGCGGCTCGGCGTCGACGGCAGCTGGTCGGCGACCAGCTCGACGATGGCCAGGACGGTGAAGATGCCGACGGCGATCCAGTGGCCCATGAAGCTCGCCCAGGTGCCCGCGACCGGAAGCCAGCCGAGATAGGAGCCCCAGGCGACGGCGGCGGGCGCGGTCATGGCGCGCAGGCCGGCAATGACGCCTATCAGCAGGGCGAGAATGTAAAGCACGATCGACCCCCTCAAACCGAGACCGTCGCGTGGTCCCGCGACGGAAGGCTAGCACAAGCCAAGCATTTCGCCACGGGGCTTTGTCTCACAATCGATTATGCTTTGGCAGCAGACGAAATCTGGAGGTATCGCCATGACGGCAAGCGAGCGCATGAAGATGGCGGCGGGCGAATGGTACACCTGCATCGACGATGAGCTGGAGGCATTGCGCGTCGCCGCGCGCGATGCGGTATTCGAGCACAACGGCCTGCCGCCCAGGCAGCGCGGCGACATCGCTCCGGCCCTGCGGGCGCTGCTCGGCGGCGTCGGCGAGGGGGCTCGCATCGAGGCGCCGTTCCATTGCGCGTACGGGTTCAACATCCATCTCGGCGAGGGGATCTTTCTCAATGCCGGCTGCACCATCCTCGATACCGCGCCGGTGCGCATCGGCAAGGGCGCCCTGCTCGGCCCCAATGTGCAGATCTACTGCGCCGAGCATCATCGCGAAGCTGCCGGCCGGCTGGCCGGACTGGAGATCGCCAGGCCGGTAACGATCGGCGACAACGCCTGGATCGGCGGCAGCGCGGTGATCCTCGCCGGCGTCAGCATAGGCGAGGGCGCCATCGTCGGCGCGGGCGCGGTGGTGAGGCGCGACGTGCCGGCGAACACCACTGTCGTCGGCAACCCGGCGCGGGTCGTCACGCGCCGATGAGCGCACCGGCGTTTTGAGCGGTCTTTGAGAATTCACGCCGGTACCGCACCGGCGAGGTCCTGAGCCGCGCGGCGAAATGCTGGCGCAGCGAGGTGGCGCTGCCGAAGCCGGCTTCGAAGGCCACGATGTCCATCGATTTGTCCGTCTGCTCCAGCAGCCTCTGCGCAAGTGCCACGCGCTGGTCGGCAAGCCAGTCGCCGAAACTTGTGCCTATCGACTTCTGGAAGCGGCGCGTGAAGGTGCGGCGGGTGAGGCCGGCCGCATCGGCGACGCTGTCGAGGCTGTGCGGTTCGCCGAGCGCCGCCCGCACCTGGTCGAGAGCGCGCGTGAACCGGTCGGCATTCGGTGTCGGCGCAAGCGGGCGCTCGATGAACTGCGCCTGGCCGCCCTGCCGATGCGGCGAGAGCACAACGTGGCGGGCAAGCCGAAGGGCGGCCTCCGCGCCATAGCGGGCGCGAACGATGTGCAGGCAGCAGTCGAGGCCGGCGGCGACGCCGGCGGAGGTGACGATATCGCCATCGTCGACATAGAGCACGTCCGCATCGATCGCGATGTCGGGATGAAGCACGTGCAGCCGATCCGTATAGGCCCAGTGGGTTGTTGCCTTGCGCCCGGCCAGCAATCCGGCGCCGGCAATGGCGAAGGTGCCGAGGCACAAGCCGACGATGAGCGCGCCGCGCCGATGCGCGCGCTGCAGCGCGTCCTTGAACGGCGCGGCCAAGGGATCCTCGAGATCCTTCCAACTCGGGATGATGACGATGTCGGCCTCGTCGAGCGCCGAAAGCCCATGCGGCACGACGATGCTCAGCCCCGCATCGGTATGAATGGGTCCCTCGTCCATCGCACAGACGCGGAAGTCGAAGCGCGGCAGCCCAAGTTTGGTTCGATCGGTGCCGAACACCAGGCACGGCACGGAGAGGTGGAACGGGCTGATGCCGTCGAAGGCGACGGCGGCGATGATCGGATTCTTCATGGCAAGCATCGCTCCGTTGAAGCTGAATGTCCCAATTTTTTCGGATGATGTCAATCGGGCCACTTTTTTGGCTCGAAACATCGGCCTAGCTTAGCGCCCATCAACCCGGTCGAAAGGAAACCGCCATGTCAGCACCAGCCACCCAGCCACGCCGCGCGCTTGTCGTCGTCGATGTCCAGAACGACTACAATGGCGGCAATCTCGCCATCCAGCATCCGCCATTCACTGAGACCGTCGCCAATGTGGCGCGCGCCATGGATGCCGCCGCAGCGGCCGGCGTCAAGGTGGTCGTCGTCAAGCAGATGGCGCCCGAGACCTCGCCGATCTTCGCCAAGGGCAGCCATGGCGGCGAGCTGCATCCCGAGATCGCCAGGCGCGCACGCGACCACTATGTCGAAAAGACGCTGCCTTCGGCCTTCACCGGCACGGATCTCGAAGCCTGGCTGCGCGCCAACGCCATCGATACGATCGCGGTCGTCGGTTACATGACCCACAATTGCGATCTGTCGACCATCATTCACGCGGTGCATATGGGCTTTGCCGTCGAGTTCCTCTCGGATGCCAGCGGCTCGGTGCCCTATGCCAACAGCGCCGGCTACGCGTCGGCCGAGGATATACACCGGGTGGTGAGCGTCATCTTGCAGTCGCGCTTCGCTGCGGTGCTCAAGACCGCCGAGTGGATCGATTGCCTGAAGACCGGCGCCCTGCCTGAGCGCGACACGATCTATGCGTCCAACCAGCGGGCCCTGCAGCGGAACGCCGCGTAACCGAAGCCGTTCAAAAGCAAGGGCGCCGCCAGGATGCGGCGCCTTTTTCTTGGCGCCAAATATCCAGCAAGAGCGTGAGCCATTTCACGGACCCCGTTCCGGTATTTTCAGAAAGTCGCCGCGCATGTGAATAAGCGCGGATGGCTTGGGGGCTGGATTGAAGGCGCGCGTTGCACAAACCTTGGTCGTCCTGACCCTCGCTGTCGGCGCGGCGCTGCTGCCGTGGCCCGCCTTAGCGCAAGTTCCGCCGCATGCGCCAGGCACGATCTGCTTCACCCAATTCTTCTGGTGTTGGGCGCAACCGCCCGGGCCGGCCGGCTATCCCTGCGGATGCCCGTCGCAATATGGCTTCGTGCAGGGTTATCTGGGCTAGTCGTCGGGGGGCGCGATGACGACATTCCACGATCCTCTTGTCTCCGGGTTGCTTGCCGACGCCAAGCTGGTTGCCGGGTACGGCCGCTACGGCGTGTTCAAGGACAGTGCGCTCTTCGCCGCGATCGGCGACGCGGAAAAGCTCAGTGACGCGAGCGCAAGCCAGCCCGAGGTCGTCAAACTTCAAACGGTGCTCAACGACTGCTCCAGCACCGTGCCGTTTTCAACCCTGGCTGCGCTGCGCACCGGCTGGTCGCCGGGCGACATGTCGCGCCGGACCGCGCTCGCGACCTATTTCCTCATCGCCCTGTCGGTGACGATGATGATCGTCATCGGCAAGCTGACCTATGTCTACAACAGGGGCGTCTCGATCAACGCGGAGCTGCAGGAGATCGACAACAACGATTTCAGCGCTCGGTTCGGGCAGTCGATCAGGCAGGTCTGGGCGACCAAGAAGCAATTGAGCTCGGCCGCCGCCCAGCAGGCGTCGGCGACCGATCTGACGCTTCTGAAGGACGCCTATTACAATTCCGTCGACAGCCTGCATTCGCTCGACCAGCGTTTTTCCTCGTTGCTGGTGCGGGCGCAGGGGTTCATGACGCAAGAGGCGCCATTTCCCCTCTGGGGCATGCAATGGGCCTATTGCAAGTTTTCGGCTTCCTCGGCCAAAGCGGGCACGCCGCTTGATTTTTCGAACCCCAGGCAGATGGCGATTGACCAGTTCTGCGGCCAGCAGATCGTGCTGGCGCAACAGCAGAGCGGGGCCGGGAGTAGCCAGCCGCTCAAGCAGTCGGATTTCGATTGCAGGAACAACGGCAACACTCAAGGCGGCATGCAAGTCGTCAGTTCTACCGGCATGGTCGAAGACGTGAACGCGGATTTCGACGAGGCGACACGCGATCTGCAATGCGAAGGCGTCATCACCATCACGCCGAATTCGATTTCGACGCTGACACTGCAGGCCAAGACACTCAGCGAGGTCCTCAGCCCCTATGCGCTGTGGATCCTGCCCGCGCTTTACGGCGCGCTTGGCGGCATCATGTTCCACATGCGCATGATCCTGAACCCGCTCTTACCCAATCCGCCGCTGTCGCGGCTCATTCATCGCATCGCGCTGGGCGGGCTTGCCGGGATGATCCTCGCCTGGTTCATGGCGCCCGGAACTAAGCTCGGCGGCGAGGTGACCGGCATAGGCTTCAGCCTGTTCACCTTCGCTTTCCTGTTCGGCTTCAGCCTCGATATCTTCTTCGCCATCCTCGACCAGTTCGTCTCGATGTCGGTCGCCGGCATCAAGAAGTTCGGCTCGCCTACGGTGGCGTGAAAGCCGGCGAAGAAAAAGGGCGCCGCGGTGAGGCGGCGCCCTTGGTCTTTCAGCTTGAGCGGCCTCTAGAACAGGCCCTCGATTTGGCCAATCTCGTTCAAGAAGATCTTCTCCGAGGACGGCGCCTTCGGCAGGCCGGGCATGGTCATGACCTCGCCGCAGATGATGACGACGAAGCCGGCGCCAGCCGAGAGCCTGACCTCGCGCACCGGAACGGTGTGGCCGGTCGGCGCGCCGCGCAGGTTCGGGTCGGTCGAGAACGAGTACTGGGTCTTGGCCATGCAGACCGGCAGGTTGCCGTAGCCGGCCTGCTCCCAGGCATGCAGCTGGTCGCGGATCGACTTGTCGGCGATCGCCTCGTCGCCGCGGTAGATGCGCTTGACGATGGTGTTGACCTTCTCGAACAGCGGCATCTCGTCCGGATAGAGCGGCGAGAACTGCGAGGCCCCGGATTCGGCGATCTCGACCACTTTCCTTGCGAGGTCCTCGATGCCTGCCGAGCCCTGCGCCCAGTGCTTGCACAGGATGGCCTCGGCGCCCTGCGCCTTGACGAAGTCCTTCATCGCCTGGATCTCGGTTTCGGTGTCGGTGGTGAAGTGGTTGATCGCCACCACGGCAGGCACGCCGAACTGCTTCACATTCTCGATGTGGCGGCCGAGGTTCAGGCAGCCTTTCTTGACCGCCTCGATGTTTTCCTTGCCGAGGTCTTCCTTCTTGACGCCGCCATTCATCTTCATGGCGCGCACGGTGGCGACGATGACCGCCGCCGAGGGCTTCAGCCCCGCCTTGCGGCACTTGATGTCGAAGAATTTTTCCGCGCCGAGGTCAGCGCCGAAGCCAGCTTCGGTGACGACATAGTCGGCGAGCTTCAGCGCCGTCGTGGTGGCCACGACCGAGTTGCAGCCATGCGCGATGTTGGCGAACGGGCCGCCATGAACGAAGGCCGGGTTGTTCTCCAGCGTCTGCACCAAATTGGGCTGCATGGCGTCCTTGAGCAGCACCGCCATGGCGCCGTCGGCCTTGAGGTCGCGGGCATAGACCGGCGACTTGTCGCGGCGGTAGGCGACGATGATGTCGCCGAGGCGCTTCTCGAGGTCCTTGAGGTCGGTGGAGAGGCACAGGATCGCCATGACTTCGGAAGCCACGGTGATGTCGAAGCCGGCTTCGCGCGGATAACCGTTGGCGACGCCGCCGAGCGAGCAGATGATCTCGCGCAGCGCCCGGTCGTTCATGTCCATGACGCGGCGCCAGGCGACGCGGCGGGTATCGATGCCGAGCTCGTTGCCCCAGTAGATGTGGTTGTCGATCAGTGCCGAAAGCAGGTTATGCGCCGTCGTGATGGCATGGAAGTCGCCGGTGAAATGGAGGTTCATGTCCTCCATCGGCACCACCTGGGCGAGGCCGCCGCCGGCGGCACCGCCCTTGACGCCGAAATTCGGGCCGAGCGAGGCCTCGCGGATGCAGACGATCGCCTTCTTGCCGATGCGATTGAGGCCATCGCCAAGGCCGACCGTGGTGGTGGTCTTGCCTTCGCCGGCCGGCGTCGGGTTGATGGCGGTGACCAGGATCAGCTTGCCGTCCTTCCTGTCTTTCACCGACTTGATGAACTCGGCCGAGACTTTCGCCTTGTCGTGGCCATAGGGTAACAGATGCTCGTTCGGGATGCCGATCTTGGCGCCGATCTCCTGGATCGGTTTCTTCTTGGCGGCGCGCGCGATCTCGATGTCGGACTTCACTTCGGCCATGACGGCTTTCCTCTGGATTGGGCGGTGGAAGGGACGGTATTGATCATTTGTGCATGTTCGAAATGCCGCGCGGGCGCAAGGGCAAGTTCTAACCCTGTCGCGGCCGCGGCGTCAACTTCCATGCAACTAAGTTTCCTGCAAAGAAAAACTGCTGTTCCCGGTCCGACCCTGTTCGGGTCTTCGGCCCCGGTCGCTTGCGGCGTATAGAAGCCAGAGCCAAGACCGTTCCGCCGTCTCAAAACAGCCGCTGAATACGCGAAAAGCGACAGAGGCGACGGCGCAAATCCACCATCGCCGTGTCGTCTCGAAAGGCGCTATTGCGTGAGCACGTTGCTGATCTCGACCATGTTGGAGCGCACGCGCAGGATGTAGAAGCCCATCGTCGTCAGATGCGTCGGCAGGAGCCAGCCATCCTCGCGGCCGTTGGCGATGATGAAGGGCTGGATGCGCAGCGCCGAGACGAATTGCGAATCCATCGTGTCCCAAAGGCTCTGCAGGTGCTTTTCCTTGATCACGTTCTCGAAGTCGGCCTGGGCGCCCTTCATCAAGCCGTAATAGGCGTAGAGCTGGCCATAGGCGAACCAGAAGCGGTCGTCGGCGCGGGTATCGAACCAGCCATTATTGTGGTTCTCCGCGCGCTCCTTGAGGATGGCCGAGGTCGATCCGATGTCCGACGAGATGCGGTCGATATATTGCTTCAGATTGTCGGCACGGGCGTCGAACGTCGCCTGGCAGGTGGCCAGCCGGGCGTTGAAGTTTCGCAGCTTGCGCACCGCGTCGCGATAATAGCTCGGCGTCGGCGTCTTGGGGCCGAACGGGTTGAGGCCGAAATACCAGGTGTACTCGTCGAACTGCAGATTGCCGCGCGCATCCTGCAGGTCGGCATCGATCTGCGATGTGGTGCGCACGCGGCCGAGATTGTCGGCAAGCTCGGTCGCGGTGCGCCGCACCGCCTGGTTGATGCCGCGCTGGAAGGAGGCCTTGTTGTCCATCCAGGGCGTGTTGTCCCAATCGATGCCGAACAGGCCGAGCTTGTAGAGGATCATCGAGGAGATCCAGGCATTCTGGTTGACGTTGAAGTCCGTCAAATCGGCGGCAACCTGGGCGATCGCCGAGTTGCCGCATGTCTTGGCCGTATCGGTGCCGCTGCCGGCCGAAACCTGCTCGCCCGCCGACACGTTCCGCTTCTCGAACGTGTAGGTGTCGGGATAGTTCGGGTCGAAATTGTTCCACCATTGCGTGGCGTAGAAGAAATTGGCGTAGAGGCCGATCAACACCAGAATGGCAAGGCCGACCACCGCCTTCAGGATCCAGCCGCGCTGGCCGTACCAGCGGCCAACCCACATGAACGGCCACAGGATGAGGCCGATGACGAAGCCGATGCCGCGGCCGATCCATTGAAAAATCTGGGTGACGAAGTTCACGATCGGATCAAGCATGGCTTTGGCACCCCTTAGCATGATGCCAAAAAGTTGCAGACTTTTTGGATAACATCATGCGCCAACACAATAAATTAGAACGAAATGACGGTTCATTTCGTTCTAGTCAATCAGGCCGTAAAGGCGCGCGCGGAACGCCGCCTTGTCCTTCAAATATGTGGTTTTCAGAACGTCCACAACATGGCTTCGCCAGGCGTCGCTGAAGCCGTCATAATCCTTGTAGAAGCCGGGCTTGTTGAAGACGTAGCGCGAAACGAAGTCCTGCGGCACGAAATCCGAGATCAGCTGGTTGGTCAGCCAGGCATCGGGATGATCGGGCTTGGCGCGCACGACCAGGAAGCGCTGGCGCGGCGGCACATCCTCGATCTTGAGATGGCCGAGCTGGGCGATCTCGCGCTTGGCGGCGTTGAGGAACGGGAAATTGCCGTCGCTGGCGATCAGGTCGGCATGGCCAAGGATCCAGGTCTGCAGCCAGACCTTGTCGACATCGGTCAGATTGCGGTTGGGCTCGGCATCGCGGATCAGCGCCCGCACGACCATTTCGGCGCGGTGCTCGAGATAACCGGAAGCCTCGATCCAGGAGGCGCGCGGCAGGTCGAGGCGGCCGGTGGCGGCCAGGAAGCCGAACACCTTGTCGGCGTCGTTGATCGACAGATAGCTCACCTGCCAGGGCCGCGAGCGGCGGAAGCCGGGAGCGGCCGGATCGCTGATCACCGTCATCATATCGGGGTCGACGAAGACATAGAGGCCGCCGAAATGGCTTGTCCAGTAGGCGTTGTGGCGGAAGATAACCTGGTCCGGCACCAGCGCGTTCTCGCGGATGTCGCCGCAGACCTTGGCAAGGTCGACCATGCGCTCAAGCATGGCGTCGTCGCGCCAGGCGTCAGGCTCCTGCCTCAGCCGGTCGACGAGCTTGCCGAGCTCAGCCGCCTTGCCGAGCACATCTTCGGCCGACAACACCTTGAACTCGACCTGGTTGATCGACAGCAGGTCCTCGATGTCGTTGACCTTCGGGACCGAGTCCTCGATCTCGCCGTAGATGACGTCCTTGATGGTCAGCGCGTCGATCGCGCGCTGGTTCTTTGACATGAACTCGAACATCAGCTGCGAGGTGTTGGAGAAGGCGGTGTGGACCACCGGCAGGTCGATCTGCGACGGCGTCAGGATGATGAAGCGGCGGTTGACCTCATTGGGGTCGAGATAGTCGTAGTCGCCGCATTCCTCGGCGATCTCGGGCGAGAAGCCGGTGCGGTCGATCTGGAAGCTCTCAAGCTTGGTGGGCTTGAGGCCGAAAGCGGCAAGTGCCTTGTTGTAGCGCTGGATGAGGTGCGGCTCGTCGATGGCGAGCAAGCGGCCGTAGATCAGCTCGTTGTCGCGCAGAAGGTCGGGCTTTTTTATTGCGCTCATCTTCCCTTCTCCCCGTTCACGGGGAGAAGGTGCCCGAAGGGCGGATGAGGGGCGCGAACTCTCCTTCTCCCCTTGTGGGAGAAGGTGGCCGCGAAGCGGCCGGATGAGGGGTGCTCCAGGGAATGCCAGCGTCTCACTCCGCTGGAACACCCCTCATCCGTCTCGGCGCTTGCGCGCCGATCCACCTTCTCCCACAAGGGGAGAAGGGGAAGGCGCGCTTTACGCATTCCACAGCCCCTTCTTCTTCAACTCCTCCATCTCGCGTGCCGCGCGCTCGCGCAGCCTTGCGTCGCGCAGGAGCTTCTCCACGGCGGCGTCGTCGGATTTGTCGGAATAGCGGAATTCGGAATCGGCGTAGCGATTGATCTCCTGCATGACCATGTCCATCGAGAACGGTCCGCGCAGTTCCTCGATCATTGCCTTTTTGTCGTCGTAGCTCTTGTGCATGAAGGCTTCCGGCTTCTCGAACCAGTCGTCCGGCAGCTCGATGTCCATGGCGCGCATCTTGATGGCGTCGGTGACGTTCTTGATGGCGCGGCCGGTGAAGCGCGGCTCGGCGTCCTTGATCATATGCAGGTAGGTGCCGACATCGGCCATAGTCTTCGGCGCGCCATTTTCCTTCATGTAGCGCTCATAGACCTTCATCAGCCCACCTTCCCGCGGCTTCTCGTGCTCTTCATAGGCCTCGGTCACGGCGCGCTGGATTTCCTGCGCGGCATAGAGCTCGTGCTTGCCAAGCGGGATCTCGTGGTTCTTGCCGGCAAGCAGCACGAAGATGTCGATATAGTCGTCGCGGGTCTGCGGGCCGTCGACCAGCCATCGCGCGCCGGCGCGCTGGCGCAGCGCGTCGTCGACATTTTCCGGATAGTTAGAGAACATCCCGAAGGAGCAATTGCCGCGCACCACCGTCGAGGCGCCGGCGAAGGCGTCCATCAGGACGCCGGTGATCTCCTGCTGACCGGCGGAAGCACGGTCGTCGGAACGGCGCGCCGCCACCTGGTCGATGTCGTCGATGGTGCCGAAGCCGATGACGCGCTGATTGAGCACGTTGTTGATGAACTGGCGGCAGTTCTGGCCCGACTTGCCCTGGTAGGACGAGATCTGGTCGACGCCAAAATTCTCATAGGCGAAGGGATAGCCGGCGACCTGGCAGTAGCCATTGACGAGGCCGGCGATCATCTGGATCAGCGTCGTCTTGCCGGTGCCCGGCGCGCCGTCGCCGATGAAGGTGAAAAGAAAGCCGCCGAGCTCGACGAAGGGGTTCAGCTCGCGCTCGAAGTCGTAGGCCATCAGCATCTTGGCCAGCCTGACCGACTGGAATTTGGCGATGTGGTTGCCGACGACCTCTTCCGGTTTCTTGAAGGTCATCACCAGCGGCTTGGTGCGCTTGCCGGGCGCGACGTCGAAACCATCGAGGGTGAAATCGTCGACGTCGATACGGATATGCGCATTTTCGAACGGCCCAATGCCGTCGAAGCGACCTTTGCGCGCAAGCAACCCGTCGATGGCGATGCGGGCGAAGGCGCGAGCGCGCGTCGTCAGGTCGGCGTCGTCCTTCGAGCCGGCGATTGCCTTGTCGAGACCGGCGACGATCGACTTGACCGCGTCCTGCGGTGTGTCGAACAGGAAGTCGGGCTCGGGGATGTCGTTCGGCGCCTCGCCATCGCTGTCGATCAGTTGGAAGAGATACGAAGCGAAACTGAAGGCGGAAACGTAAGCCGACGCCGACAGAAGCTTCTTGAAGGTGGCTGCCTCATCGCCTTCCAGCGGCGCACGCGCATTCCTCGCCTGCAGGCTTTCGAGATCGGAGCCTTCGGCGAAGACGTCGGATATGGCTAGCGCGATCGCCAGGCCACGGCGGGCGCGGTAGAGCAGCGTGTGCTGCGGGATGCTCATCAACTGGTCGTCGGGATGAATGGCCGCTACTGTTTTTGTGAGCTCGACCTCGCGCGTGCGGCGCACCGAACCGACCGACACGGTCGAGACAAAGCGGCGGTTGGTGCCGGCAAGCGCCGTGCCGGATTCGCGCGAAGGATCCTCCAGCACGACGATGCGGGTGATGAAGCTCTGCGCGGTCGCGCGGTGCTTCTCGATTGCGGCTTCCGAGATCGTGGTCAGGCCGGTGTCCATGAAGGATGCTCCGCGGTTTGACGGTCATACATCGCTGATCACCTGCCCATTCGACAGGATGTGGACCTTGTAACCGGAAAAGATCTTCTGCGCCTCGCCTGCGGCGTAGAGCGCCTGATAGGCCTCGTGCGGGATCAGCGCGTGGTTCTCGTAGCTCGACACACCCTGGCGCGCCGCTTCGAGATCGTCGGTGTTGATGAAGAACTCCTGCGTCGTCTTCTCGCTGGAGAACAGGCCCTTGCGGCCGGGCTTCTCGCTCTTGGAGAAGACCTCCTGGATCGTCCAGGTGAGCAGCCAGGCGTTCTGCGGCTTGCGCACCTTGGCCAGCACCTCGGCCACCGTCGAATTGTTCTCGGTGATGCCGGCCGAGTAGAAGGGTCCCAGCACCACACGCCTCAGCTGCTTGGGATGCAGCGGCTCGAAATCCTTGTCGAGATTGACGGCGATCGTCGCCGGAGAGAGCGTATAGGCCGAGTTCTTCTCGGTGAAATCGTCGAAGCGGTGCGCAAGCTCCGGGTTGAGCAAGCCGTCGACGGGGAGCGGGATATCGACCCGCTCGTTGAGCTTGCCGTTCACGTCGACCAGCTGGCGCACCATGCTTTCGGAGGAGTCCTCCACCGTCACCATGTAGACCAGCGGCAGGTTGGCGCTGCCGTCGAACGCGGCCCAGTGGACGAGATAATAGGGTCGCATGGTTTTCGGGTTGACAGAAACCTTTGCCGTCTGCGCCAGAGTGAACGGGCCGAAGGTCGCCTCGCTCTTGACGTCCTCAAGATAGAGCCGCTCTGCCATCGACTTCTGCAGCGCCTCTGGGAATTCCTTGTGGCGAAGGATGAAGTCGGCCATCTCCTCGCGCAGTTCGCCGGCCTGCGGGATGTTGGCCAGCCGCGCATCGGCCTGCTGGCGGTCGTTTTCCAATTCGAGCAGGTTCTGGAAGACGGGGTAGCCGCTTTCGGCGCGCGAGATGCGGAAGGTGTCCATGAAGCCGAGCCGGTTGCGCCAGCAGGCAAAGGACTTGTCCAACCGCGCGATATACTCCGCGACGATCCTGGCGACGATGCCGTGCCGGTAAAGCGGCGAGCGGTCGTCGCGCATGAACACTTCCAGCCCGCTCAGCGCCGCCGTGATGGCGGAGAAATAGCGTGCCGCGGCGTCTTTCTCAGGTGTCATGTGGCTGCCGTGGAAATGAAATCAGCGGCGCCGCCTATTGCTGCACATAGTTGGCGGCGTTGTGCTTCTTCATCACATCATCGAAGCGGCGGGCGAAGGCATCGTCGGCAAGCTTCTTGCGGCGCTGGATGTCGGCCGAAGCCACCATGTTCTTCTCATGCATCTCGAGCAGGTCGCCGATGTGCTTCTGCGAGGCGGCGCCGATGCCGGCCATCGTCTCCTCGGCCGTGTTGTCGACCTGGCTGCCCAACGTGTTGATCTTGTGGGCGACGTCCTGCTGGGCGGCGGTCTTGAGCGAATCTTCCAGCGCCTTGTAGAGGACGATGCGCTGCTCGGTGTCGATGGTCAGCTTGTTGATCAGCGTCGACTGCGCGGCGATCTGGTTGTTGAGCGAATCGACGAAGGTCTGGAACATCGAGGTGTAGCGCTCCAGCGTCTGGCTTTCGGCCAGCAGCTCCTGCTCCTTGGCCTGCTTTTCATTGTATTCGGTCGCCATTTTGGAGCGTTCGCCCTCAAGCTCGGTGCGCTCCTTCTGGGTCGTGGAGGCGGCGATCTTGTTTTCGATGTCGAGCAGCATCGGGTTCAATTCCTCGATGCGCTTCTGCACCGCTTCAAGGTTGGTCATCGTCACCTTGCGGCGCTCGATAACCTGCGAAAGGCTGGCCTCGGAGGTCTTGTAGCGCTGGTCGAGGACCTGCTTCTGCGCCTTCAGGATGCCGACGATGGTGTCCGACTTTGCCAGCAGCTCCTGCAGATTGCCGGCAAGCGACATGTTGCGGACGCGATCGGTACGCATGCGCTGCTTGCGCTGCGCCGAAAAGACGCCGACGAAGTTTTCCCAACCGGTGTAGTTTTTCATGCTTTCGAATTCGGCGCCGAAGACATTGGTTGCGTCCTCAAGCCCGATGATCAGGTCGGCAATATTGCCTTCCATGACCTTCTGCTGCTTGAGCACGTCCTCGATGCGGGCGTTCTCGATGTCGAAATTGGCATCGCCGATCTTCTTGTCGGCCTGAGCAAGCGTGTCGAGCACCGTACCGGACTGCTCGATCTTGCTGCGCATGTCCTGCACGACCTGCTTGGTCTTGGCAATTTCGGCATCGAAATTCTGCAATGTCGCCATTGGGGCCTCCCGCTTCGGCATCCGTTTCCGTGTCGTGGCGGCGAATATATGTGGGGCTTCAAGGGATTGAAAGAAGGAAGACAAAGCGAAGCGTCAAAACAAAAGGATTGGTTAGGTCCTTGAAAGGCAAGGCAAGCATGCGCATGGCGCGTAGTAACGCGTACCAACATCGAACAGCTTTAGCTGACATGCCTTAAGGTCTTGTTTTTGCGAACGGCCATGAAACAGCGCCCGCAAATATCTTGCGGCGGCGATGCCGGTTTCGCCGGCACCCGTCAAGGCTTGAAGCGGTTTTCGGACGACATCCGGCTCTAGAGCGGTTCAGCGTTTTCACGGAATCGCCGAACCGCTCTAAGTCTTTGTTTTTACACAATTCCGGACGGAAAACCGCTACGCACTTTTCCTGGAATTGCTCTAGGCAAGCTCCGGCTCAGCTGCTGACAAAACCGATGAAGTCGTCGGGCGCGGCCCGGCCCATCTCCTCTTCCCAATGCCGGCGGCAGAGCGAGACATAGACGTCCTTGCCGATCGCCACCTGCTCGCCCTGCTTCGCCACCTTGCCGTCGGGCCCCAGGCGCACCACCATCGTCGCCTTGCGGCCGCAACGGCAGATGGTGCGCACCTCGCGCAGGTCGTCGGCGATGGCGAGCAGAGCGCGCGAGCCGGGGAACAGATTGCCCTGAAAATCGGTGCGCAGGCCGTAGCACATGACCGGAATGCCCAGACGGTCGGCGATGCGGGCGAGCTGCCAGACCTGCTCTTCCTCGAGGAACTGCGCCTCGTCGACAAAGATGCAATGCACCGGGCCATGCCGGTGGTGCTCCGCGACCCTGGCATAGAGGTCGTCGCCGTCGCGGAAAATCTCTGCCTCGGATTCGAGACCGATGCGCGACGAGATCAGCCCGGTGTCGCCCTTACGATAGTGGCCGGCGACGAACAGCATCGTCGACATGCCGCGTTCGCGATAATTGTAAGACGCTTGCAAAAGCATCGTCGTCTTGCCGGCATTCATCGTCGCGTAGTGGAAGTAAAGCTTGGCCATGTCGCTCTTTTAGGTGTGTCGGGATTCAGGCGAGGCCGGCCCGACCTGAATCTCGACACACCCTAAGCCGACTTGCCGCGGCTCGGGGAGAGGGCACCGGCTCCGTCCACCAAAAACTCGATGTCGTTCAAAAAGCTGTCATGTCGCTTAATGGCCAGCGCGCGCCGTTCGTCGCGACGTTGAACCGCTTGAAACAACATCAAAATGGTGTTTGGCTGACGAAACAAGGCGGGCGCAAGAACCGTGACTTCGCTTTGCCTCGAAAATCCAATGGGAGATAAGTTCATGTCGCGTATTAAATCTTTCGTCGCAGGCCTCGGCCTCGCGGCGCTTCTGTCGACGACCGCCGCCTATGCCGGCGATCCGGCGAGCTGCAAGGCCGTGCGGCTGTCGGATGTCGGCTGGACCGACATTCAGGCCACCACGGGCCTGGCTTCGGTGCTGCTGACTGCGCTCGGATACGAGCCGCAGGTGATCCAGCTCTCCGTGCCGGTGACCTATGCGTCGTTGAAGAACAAGGACCTCGACGTCTTCCTCGGCAACTGGATGCCGTCGATGACCAACGACATCAAGGACTATACCGCCGACGGCTCGGTCGAGACCGTCAGTCAGAACCTCGCCGGCGCCGGCTACGGCATCGTCGTGCCGACCTATGTCGCGGATGCCGGCGTCAAGACGCTGACCGATCTCGGCAAGTTCAAGGACAAGTTCAACGGCAAGATCTACGGCATCGAGGCCGGCAATGACGGCAACCGCATCATCCTCGACATGATCAAGAACCCGAAGGACAACCTCGAAGGCTTCGAGCTGGTCGAATCCTCGGAAGCCGGCATGCTGACGCAGGCCGAGCAGTCGATGAAGAACAATGAATGGATCGCCTTCCTCGGCTGGACGCCGCATCCGGTGATGGGCGCCATGAAGATCACCTATCTCGACGGCATGGGCGACAGCGGCTTCGGCGCCGCCACCGTCTCGACCAATGTCCGCAAGGGCTACATGACCGAGTGCCCGAATGCCGGCAAGTTCATCGCCAACCTGAAGTTCAATCTCGACATGGAAGGCGAGATGATGGACGCCATCCTCAAGGGCGGCGATCCGCAGACGGTCGCCACCGACTGGCTGAAGAAGCATCCGGATGCGGTGACGCCGTGGCTTGCCGGCGTGACCACCTTTGATGGCGGCGATGCGGCGGCGGCGGTCAAGACCGCGCTCGGGAGCTGAGCCGGCTTTGAGTTCGGAATGATCCGAAAGAGGGCAGCCGGTTGAAAAGGCTGCCCTTTTTCTTAAAGCGCGGCGCACCTTAAGCCTCTGTTTTGACGCATGTCATTTTCCCAAAACCGCTGCACACTTTTGGGGGACATGCGTTAAGCTGCGAGAAGATGACCGCACGGCAAGTGCGGCGAAGCCGAGAGGGGAAGATGGATCCGATTTCGAAATTCCTGACCGACTACAAAATCCCCATCGGGCCGTGGGGCAAGGCCTTCTTCGGCTTCCTGACCGACAATTTCGACACCATCTTCCGGGCGTTTTCAAACGGGCTTAATTTCATCCTCGACGGGGCGGTGGACCTGCTGCTGATGGTGCCGCCCGTGCTTCTGGCGCTGGTCATCGCGATCATCGCCTGGCTGCTGCAACGTTCGCGGCCGCTCGCCATCGGCGTCTTCCTCGGCCTGATCTTCATCATCAACCAGAATCTGTGGAAGCAGACGGTGCAGACGCTGGTGCTGGTGGTCGCGGCCGCCGCAATGGCCATGGCGATCGGCGTGCCGCTCGGCATCTGGGCGGCGCACAAGCCGAAGGTCTACCGGATCATGCTGCCGGTGCTCGACCTGATGCAGACGCTGCCGACCTTCGTCTACCTGATCCCGGTGCTCACGCTGTTCGGCCTCGGCAACGCGCCAGGCCTGATCGTCACCATTATCTTCGTCATCCCGACGGCCGTGCGCCTCACGCATCTCGGCGTGGTTTCGGTGCCGAAAGCGATCGTCGAAGCGGGCGAGGCGTTCGGCGCCACCAAGCGCCAGCTTCTGTGGAAGGTGGAGCTGCCGTCGGCGCTGCCGACCATCATGGCGGGCCTGACGCAATCGATCATGCTGTCGCTGTCGATGGTGGTGTTCGCCGCC
The DNA here is from genome assembly GCF_006440775.1 of Mesorhizobium sp. B2-7-2. Lineage (GTDB taxonomy): Bacteria > Pseudomonadota > Alphaproteobacteria > Rhizobiales > Rhizobiaceae > Mesorhizobium. Next base: position 166,620 of record NZ_VFTZ01000010.1, read on the forward strand.
CTGATCGGCGCCGGTGGCCTCGGCACCGAAATCAACCGCGCGCTCGGCTCGCGCCGCATCGATCTCGGGCTCGAGGCCGGCCTCGCCATCGTCGTGCTCGCCATCGTGCTCGATCGCATGACCCGCATCGGCGTTGGAGGCAAGAAATGACCGTCGCGGTTGATTTCAAGAACGTAGACATTGTCTTCGGCGCTGACCAGGCAGGTTCGCTGGCCATGATCGACAAGGGCGCCACGCGCGCCGAGATCCTCGAAAAGACCGGTAACGTGCTGGGTTGCGCCGGCGCCAGCCTGACTGTCCATGAGGGCGAGATCTCGGTGCTGATGGGCCTGTCCGGCTCCGGCAAGTCGACGCTGCTGCGGGCCGTCAACCGGCTCAATGTGGTGTCGCGCGGCCAGGTGCTGGTCAAGGACGGCGATCGCACGGTCGATGTCGTCACCTGCGACGAGGCGACCTTGCGGCGGTTGCGCCAGAAGCAGGTGGCCATGGTGTTCCAGCAATTCGGCCTGCTGCCGTGGCGCACGGTCGAGGAAAATGTCGGCTTCGGCCTCGAGCTTGCCGGCGTGCCGGAGGCGGAACGCAAGGCGCGCGTGCAGAAGCAATTGCAACTGGTCCATCTCGACCAATGGTCGAAGAAATATGCCCATGAGCTTTCGGGCGGCATGCAGCAGCGCGTCGGTCTCGCCCGGGCTTTCGCCACCGAGGCGCCGATTCTGTTGATGGACGAGCCGTTCTCGGCGCTCGACCCGCTTATCCGCACCAAGCTGCAGGACGAATTGCTGCAGCTCCAGGCCGAGCTGAAGAAGACCATCATCTTCGTCAGCCACGACCTCGAGGAGGCGCTGAAGATCGGCAGCCACATCACGATCATGGAGGGCGGCCGCATCGTCCAGACCGGCGCGCCGGAAGACATCGTCTTGCGCCCCGCCAACGACTATGTCCGCGACTTCATCGCCAATGTGAATCCGCTGTCGGTGCTGACGGCGTGGAACGTGATGCGGGACCGTCGCGACCTGGAGCACGGCGATAACGGCTGGGTGTGGCTCGACCGGCGCAAGACGACACGCTTCAAGATCGACGACCACGGCCTTGTGGCGGCGGCCGAGCGCGACGGCAAGCCGGCCGTGTGGGTGTCCTGCGCCGATGTCGAACGCCAGCCGGAGGAGGGCGCTCAGGTGTTCTGGGCCAATCCCGGCACGCCGCTGAAAACGGTGATGCTCGCCATGCACCGTTCGCAGACTGCGCCGGTGGCGCTGTTCGACGAAGGCTCGCGCTTCGTCGGCTCGATCGGCATCAGGGACGTGTTGAGCGCGGTGCTGAGGCGGTAGGGCCTTCGCGGGCGCCGCCCGGCCTGCGGTCGGGCGCCTGACCGCAGCTTGTTTTTCGCCTCCTTCGAGCGCAGAGTCCGCCCGTTGCGTGCCCATGCGCCGAGGGGGTGATGCCGACGTCGCGCACAGGGGTTCCAGGCGCGGTTGCGCTGTCGATTTTCGCCGGGGTCTCGCTTGCAAGCGGCACCGCGTTTTCGCAAAGCTTTGCCGTCGGCAATGGCGTCACCGCCGGCCAGCAGACGATGACCGGTGCCGGCGACACCGGCATCGTGGCTTCAAACGGAGCGATCGAAACATTCGGCGCCGGCGCCGATGCCGTGCGGATGCTCAATTCGGGCCAGCGGCTCACCAATTACGGGTTGATTGCAACATTCGGCGACGGCGCCGCCAATGTACATTCGCAAGGGCTCGACGCGACCATCCTCAACAACGGAGCCATTCTGGCGACAGGCGATGGCTCGATCGGCATTTTGTCGGAGGGCGGTAATGCGCATATCGTGAACGATGGCGCGATAGAGGCGCTTGGCGTCGCCTCATACGGCATCATCAGCGACGCCCCGGGCGGGCGCGTGGACAACCGTGGCTTTATCGGCGTTTCAGGTACGGCCGCCGCAGGCATCATCGGCGATGGGCCGGACCTGGAGATAGGCAATAGCGGCTCGATCGAGGCCTATGGGATCGCCGCCGCCGGGATCATCTGGCAGAGCAACGGTCTTCGGCTGCAAAATTCAGGGTCGATCATTGTGTCGGGGTTGGCTTCCGTCGGCATCGGCGCCAGCGGCAGTGACATCGCAATCGCCAACAGCGGCACGGTCAATGCCTACGGGACAGCCTCGACAGGCATAGGCACCTTGTTCGGCAATGCCACGATAAGCAATTCCGGTTCGGTCATTGTCGAGGGGGTGGGTGCCGTGGGCATCGCCGCCCAGGGCAGCAACTCCGTCGTGACCAATTCCGGCCGTGTCTTCAGCGACGAGAGCGTGGCAATCTATCTTGGCGCGCCGGGTGCGACGCTGAACCTGTTGGGCGGAACGGCCATCCAGGGGCCGATCGTCTTTTCCGGCGGCGGCAACACCGTCACCTTCGGTCCCGCGGTGAACGCCGTCATGAGTTTCTCGGGAAGCGGTGTGCCGCAGACCGTCCTGACCGGCGGCAGGCCGTTCGTGACGAGCGGCGACAGCGTGGCGGTGGCGGACATCACCGGGTTTGCCAGCAGCGGGCCGCTTATCGAAGACCTTGTCGACGGCATAGCCGGCGTCGCCGAGGCGCGCATGTCTACCCCTGGCGATGGCTTGCCTGCGCCGCATCCAGACGCCTGGATCTCGACATTTGGCGGGGTACGCGCCCAAGGCGGTTCCGGCGCATCGGCCGGGTTCAGCGAGGCGCTGGGCGCCGGCGTCGCCGGCGCTGAAAGGCGCTCGGGCGACGGCTTCCTGGGTGGCGTGCTGCTGGGAGGTGCTGCGGGATCGACCGAGATCGACGACGATGCGCAGGAGATCGCCCATCGCAGCGTATTTGCGGGCGGTTATCTCGGCTATGACGGAGGGACGCATTTTGCCGGGGCGACGTTGATTGCCGGCGCGATCGAGGAGCACAGCCGCCGCCGTGTCGCGAACAACCGGGTGCTCGACGGCATCGAGACGGCGCGGGCCGATTTCAGCAGCGTCTTCCTCAGCCCGTCGGTTACGTTCGGCACGCGGCTGCCGGTCGCGGCCGGCACGCTGATCCCCAGCGTGCGGCTGCGTTACGCAGGCCTCTTCGTCGACGGCTACGCAGAGACCGGTTCGGACGGCGATCTCGCGGTCGCGCGACGCAACGTCAACCTGTTTTCGGCGCGCGGTCAGCTCGCGCTGGCTTTGGCGCCTGTCAGCACGCCTGTCCAGGCTTGGCAAACCACGCTCCGAGCGGGGATCGATGCGATCGCGCAAAACAGCGGCGACGTTTCGGCGACATTGCTCGGCCAGGGCATCTCTTTTCCCGCCGGCGGCAAGAAATTTGTGTTGCGCGGCTTTGCCGGCGCGGACGTCGCGGCGCAGGTGGGCGCAGGCATGACGCTCAATGCCGGCTTCGAGGCCGGCTACGGAAGCGATAATGCCTTCACCGTTCGCGGCCAGGCCCGCCTCAGCAAGGCTTTTTGAGGGATGCAAGACAACACCGGCGCTGGCGCGACTTGAGTACCTTTTTACGACGGATGGGCTCGTTGGCCCTGTTCTAACATGGATGACAGGCAGGGTCCTGTGAGGCGAATCTGGAACTGGCTGTCCGAACCGCGAGCCGCGCAAATAGCGCTTGGCCTGTTGCTCGTCATCGCGGTCCGGTCGATCCTGGAATTCTTCAGGATCGGTGGAGCGGCCGGCGCACAGCTGCGCGGCGATGAAATCTTCTATATCGAAGGCGCGCTCGCCGCCGTTTGCGCCGGCCTCGCCGTTCTTGTCGTGCATGCCATCGGGCGGCACGGCTGGGCGACGCTTCTCACCGCTGCGGCGATAGCTGCCCTGTTGGCGTGGAAAATCGCGGTCATTGGCTGACGATAGGCGCTTGGTCAAAAAGCGCCACAATCCTATACTGCCACGCGGCCTCGCGGATCATTGCATTCGTGAAGGCCAGCGTTGCAGTGGGGCACGTCGCAGGATGATCTTTCGTCAGCTCTTCGATTCCGTTTCGGGCACCTATTCCTATCTGCTTGCCAGCCGGCGCGGCGGCGAGGCGCTGATCATCGATCCGGTGCTGGAGAAGGTCGAGCGCTATCTGCAGCTGGTCAATGAGCTGGACCTGAGGCTGGTCAAGGCGGTCGACACGCATCTTCATGCCGACCACATCACCGGCCTCGGCGCGTTGCGCGACAAGACGCATTGCGTGACCGTGATGGGTGAGCAGACCAAGGCCGACGTGGTGTCGATGCGGCTTGCCGACGGCGACAAGCTCGGCATCGAAGGCCTGGCGCTCGACGTCATCTACACGCCGGGCCACACCGACGATTCCTACAGCTTCATCCTGCCGGATCGTGTGTTCACCGGCGACACGCTGCTCATCCGCGGCACCGGCCGCACCGATTTCCAGAACGGCGATCCGCGCCAGCAATATGAATCGATCTTCGGCCGGCTGCTCAAGCTGCCCGACGAGACGCTGATCTTCCCGGCGCATGACTACAAGGGCGAGACCGTGTCGACGATCGGCGAGGAAAAGGCCTTCAATCCGCGCCTGCAGGTGAAGTCGGTCGACGAGTATGTGAACATCATGAACAATCTCAATCTGTCCAACCCGAAAATGATGGATGTGGCCGTGCCCGCCAACATGCGGGTCGGGCTGCATCAGGACGACATCGCCAGCCGCGGCTGGGCGGTGAGTGCGGAGCAGGCGCTGGCGCTGGTCGGGCGGCCCGACGTGGCGCTGGTCGACCTGCGCGAGCAAACCGAGCGCGAGCGGCACGGTATCATCCCCGGCGCGATCCATCTGCCCTATGCGCGGCTGCAGGAAAACATCATGGCCGGCGGCATGCTGCACGAGCTGGCGAAGTCGACGGCTAAGCAGATCCTGTTTTACTGCGCCTTCGGCGAGCGTTCGGCGATGGCGGTGCAAGCGGCGCAGGACGTCGGGATTTCCAGCGCCCGCCATATCCAGGGCGGCATCGACGCCTGGCGGAAGGCCAGCGGCCCGTTATCTCACTAGTTCCCCAGCGCAAACGCCGGGGATCGGATGAAGCCGCCCCAACCTCGTCATTCTATGGCGGAGCAAGGAGCGAAGCGACGCGCGCAGACCATAGAATCCATTCTGTGACTTCGAAGCGCCGGCACGGTGCAGAATTCTGCTCCGTTGCACGCCTTGGCGAAGGTAGCGGCATGGATTCCAGGGTCTTCGCGACGGAGCTTCGCTCCTGCTCCGCCCTGGAATGACGATCGCGATGGGCGTTTCGGCCAATCTCCAAGGCATGCCACCTGCCAACGCAAACAGAGCCGACCGGTCAAAATCCCTGTGCAGTGCCACTAAAGCGCATCGCGATCTTTCAGATTCGCTCCCTGCGCTTTAGGTCTTGATTCTACGCATGCCTTTGTCCCGAAACCGGTTCCCACTTTCGGGAGGCATGCTTTAGCCGGATTCAATTCAGCCCGATGAGCTTGGCGCCGTTCCGGAACAGGGCTTCTCCATCCCGGTCGAAACGGAATGTCGCGATGAAATCGTCGGCGCGATAGTTCGGCAAGGTGTTGCGGATCGCGGCGGCGAAGGTTCGCGCCTCCTCCTGCCGGCCGGCCAGCGCCAGGCAGTGGGCGGCAATCGCCAGGATGATGAGATGGGCGTTAGGGCGTGCCGCGGCCTTCAGCGCCCATTCGGCCGCCGCTTCGAATTCGCCGAGCCTTGCATGCGCCATGGCGCGCGCGCCCATCATGCCGAACAGCAGCGGATCGAAGGGGCTCAGATGGCGCGAATGGTCCGACGAACCGATCGCCGATTGCGGGTCGCCCGATTGCGAATGGACGAAGGACAGCGCGTAGTGGCCGAGCGCGAAATTGGGGCTGAGGTCGACGGCGCTCGCGAGCTCCAGCAGCGATCCGTCCTGCTCGCCGCGCAGCCATAGCGCACGGCCCATCGCCCAATGGGCGGCGGGGTTGCGGTCGTCGACCAAAAGGCTCTGGCCGGCGCTTTCGAAGGCAAGCGCGGTCTCGCGGTCGCGGTCGCCCCAGCGCTGGAAAGCATTCTGCCAGTGGGTGAAGGACATGCCGGCATAGGCGCGCGCGAAAGTGGGATCGAGCTTCAATGCCTCGCCGAAGAAATGCTGCGCCAGCTCGTTTTCCTGGCGGGTGAAGCGATACATGTGCCAGAGGCCGCGATGATAGGCCTCCCAGGCATTGAGCGAGTTTGGCGCTTTCAGCAATGCGCGGTTGCGCTCCACCGTCGCGATCTCGGCGGCGATCGATGAGACGATGCTGTTGCCGATATCCTCGATGACGATGAAGATGTCGTCGGGTTTGTGCTCGAAGGTTTCCGCCCAAACGATCCTTGCCGTGCGGACCTCGACAAGCTCGACCGAGACGATGAACCGGCCCGGCAGAGCCCGCACCGAACCAGTCGCGACATAGTCGACATTCAGCCTGCGCCCGGCGTCTTCCGGCGCGATGTTCTTCTCGGCGAGCGCGAAGACAGAGCCGCGGGCGATGACGAAGAAATCGCGCAGCTTGGCAAGCCGCGTGATGATGTCATGCGTGAGGCCGTCGGCAAGCCCGCCACGGAAGCCGCCGGCGCCGGCGCTCTCGGCAAACGGCATCACCGCGAGCGAAGCCCGGCGGGTCGCAACGGGCTCGGATTCGTTCGCGGCCACCAGCGATTCCGAAACCGGGAAAGCCGGGCCGGATCGGTCGCATGGCGTTGCGCCGGCGTTTCGGGCTCTTATCTCCTGCCAAGCCTCGCGCAATGGCGTGAAATCCAGCTCTTCCGAGCGAAACAACTCCGCTGCCGTGGCAAGATGCTCGTCGCCGGCGCAGATCTGCCCGCGCCGGGCCAGATTTTCCAGCAGCGCCACATGTGCGCGGCCGTCGAAGGGCGCAAGCTCCAGCCATTTGTCGATATGGGCGCCGGCCTCATCGGCTCCGCGTGGGAGAAGCCCGATAATATGCTCCAGAACCGCGACATGGCATGCGCTGAAACGGCGGCGCTGCGCCGTCAGCCAGCTGCTGAAATGCGGGCTGCGATCGAGCTCGAGGCCATCGAGAAAATCGCCGGCGAACAGTTGCGCAAGCGTCCGCAGGCGGTCGAGGCCAAGTGTCTCGATCCCTTTCGCCACCGCGGCAGCTGCCTCGACGACATCGACGCTCACATCGCCGAGGCGAAGCGCCACGGTGTCGCCTTCCGTCTCGATCCGGCGCAAGCCCGGTTCGTCGAGCGCGGCACGCAGCTTGCTCAGGCACCAGCGCAACTCGCCGCGCGGATCGTTGGGCACGTCCCAGAGAAGTTCGCAAAGACGGCTGCGGCTGACGGGGTGGGGCGCCAGCGCCAGATAGGCAAGCAGGGCGCGCAGCTTGCGTGACGAAGGCAAGGCCACAGGAACATCGTCGCGCATGATCGCAAACGGGCCGAGCAGCCTGATCGAAAGGCTGGCTGCCATGCTTTTCAGAGCCGACCGAACGGATTCCATGTCCGTTTCCACGCTCGCTCCCACGCCGAACAGTTGGTCCATGTTCTATCACCAAACACGACAGGGCGCATCCGTCGGCGAATTTCGAGCCGGATGCGGCCTTTGCCGAATTTGCCGGCAAGTCACACGCAACTAACGCGGCAAGGTGTCGAAACCGCGCCGCCCAAGCCGCCGGTTTGTAACCGGCACGTGAGGAGAGAGCCATGTTGCATCAATTGAAAATCAGGACCACGTCCGGGCGCGGCCGTCTGTTCGACAGCATTCTCGACACGGTCGGCGACACGCCGGTCATCCGCATCAACAATCTCGGCCCCGCGCATGCCACGATCTATGTGAAGGCCGAGTTCTTCAATCCGGCGGCCTCGGTGAAGGACCGGCTGGCGCTCAACATCATCGAGGAAGGCGAGCGCAGCGGTAAGCTCAAGCCCGGCCAGACCGTGGTCGAGGCGACGAGCGGCAACACCGGCATCGGCCTTGCCATGGTCTGCGCGCAGAAAGGCTATCCGCTGGTGGTGACGATGGCCGACAGCTTCTCGATCGAGCGCCGCAAGCTGATGCGCATGCTCGGCGCCAAGGTGGTGCTGACGCCGCGCGCCCAGAAGGGATTCGGCATGTACAAGAAGGCGGTCGAGCTTGCCGAAACCAATGGCTGGTTCCTGGCGCGGCAGTTCGAGACCGAGGCCAACGCCGCCATCCACGAGGCGACGACAGCGCGCGAGATCATCAATGATTTCGCCGCTTCCAGGCTCGATGTGTTGGTCACCGGCTACGGCACGGGCGGCACGGTGGCCGGCGTCGGCCGCGTGCTGCGCCGCGAGCGGCCGGAGGTGAAGATCGTGCTCGCCGAGCCGGCGAACGCCCAGCTGATCGGCAGCGGCACGCGCCAGGAGCGCGGCGCCGGCGGCGCGCCGTCCGCCAGCCACCCGGCCTTCGAGCCGCATCCGATCCAGGGCTGGACGCCGGACTTCATCCCCAACGTGCTGCAGGAGGCGATCGACCAACGCTACTATGACGAGGTGGTGCCGATCCCTGGTCCCGAAGGCATCAAATGGACGAAGGCGCTGGCGCGGCAGGAAGGCATCTTCACCGGCATCTCCGGCGGCGCCACTTTTGCCGTGGCGCGGCAGATCGCGGGCAAGGCCCCGGCCGGCTCGGTGATCCTGTGCATACTGCCCGACACGGGGGAGCGCTACATGTCGACGCCGCTTTTCGACGGCATCGAGGTGGACATGGACGCCGAGGAAACGGCGCTGTCGCGCTCGACGCCAAGCTGCCAGTTTGAAGCCTGACAGCACCGACCGCGACGCCGCCCCCGCATGGCGGCGCCGTTCTTTTACGCGCGGGTCGACCCGCGCCGGCGGGAGAGGCGAGATGGATACACTTCAGGAAGCGACCAACGCGGAGGAAACGCTCGATCCGCCGGATTGGGCCGATGTGGGAGCGCTCTCGCACCGAATCCTCGACGATGCCATCGCCTATCTCGAGGATGTCCGCGACCGGCCAGTCTGGCGCCAGATGCCGGCCGAGGTGCGAGCATTCTTCGGCGCACCTTTGCCGCGCTCGCCGGCGCCGGCGGCTGACGTCTATGACGACGTCGCCCGCAACGTGATGCCTTACCCGATGGGCAACATCCACCCGCGTTTCTGGTCCTGGTATATGGGATCCAGCAACTTCACCGGCGCGCTCGGCGATTTCCTGGCGGCGATCCATGGCTCCAATCTCGGCGGCGGCAACCATGCCGCCGCACTGATCGACAGCCAGGTCGTCAACTGGATGAAGGAGATGGTCGGTTTCCCAGCCTCGGCCAGCGGCACGCTGGTCAGCGGCGGCTCGATGGCCAACATTATCGGCCTGACCGTGGCGCGCAACGTCAAGGCAGGCGTCGACGTGCGCGAGCGGGGTGTCGGCGCCATGCCGAAGCCGTTGCGCTACTACGCCTCGGACCAGGTCCATTCCTGTCATCGCAAGGCTGTGGAGGCGCTCGGCCTCGGCAATCAGGCGCTGCGGCGAATCCAGACCGATGCCGGGTCGCGCATCGATATCGCCGCGCTCAAGGCGGCAATCGCGGAGGACCGCGAGGCGGGCTTCAGGCCGGCCTGCGTGATCGGCACCGCCGGCACCGTCAACACCGGCGCGGTCGACGACCTGCAGGCGCTGGCGAGCGTGGCGGCCGAAGAGGACCTCTGGTTCCATCTCGACGGCTGCATCGGCGCGCTGATCGCGATCGCGCCTGAGAACCGATCGCTCGTCGCCGGCATCGAACAGGTGGATTCGATCGCGCTCGATCCGCATAAATGGCTGCACGCGCCGTTCGAAGCCGGCTGCGCGCTGGTGCGGGACGCATCCCAGCACCGCAATACTTTTGCCGTGACGCCGGAATATCTGGAATCGACGCCGCGGGGCCTGGCCTCCGGAGAGTGGCTGCACGATTATGGGCTTCAAACGTCGCGCGGCTTCCGTGCGCTCAAGATCTGGATGGCGCTGAAGGAGCATGGCGTCGAGAAGTTCGGCCGCCTGATCGACCAGAACATCGCCCAGGCCCGCCACCTCACCCGGCTGATCGAGGCGGAGCCGGCGCTCGAACTGATGGCGCCGACCACCATCAACATCGTCTGCTTCCGCCATCGCCTGGATGGCGCGTCGGAGGAAAGCCTCAAGGCGTTCAACACCGAGATCATGCTGAGACTCCAGGAGGAGGGAATCGCGGCCTTGTCCGATACAACGGTGCAGGGCCGGCATTGCCTGAGGGTGGCGATCGCCAATCACCGCACGCGCCGCGGCGATCTCGACCTGCTGGTCGCGGAGATGCTCAGGCTGGGACAGGAACTCGAGGCCGCGATACCGGTCTGAAGCACGCTCGGGAAGCTGTCTCAGCTTACCGTCAGAGTGGCGCCCGGTAGATAGAGCATGATCGGCCGGATCTCGTAGACGGCGGTGGGGTTGACGCGCTTGAGGTCGCGCGCCACCGCTATCGCCTCGTCCTGGGTCGCGCAGTCGAGGACATAGAGGCCGAGCAACTGCTCCTTGGTCTCGGCAAAGGGACCATCGATCACCATGCCGTCGCCCGGACCGCGCAGCGTCACGGCCTTGGCCGTCGCGCCGAGCCTGGCCGCAGGCCCGAGCTTGCCCTCGCGCGTCAGCCTGTCGTTGACCTCGAGCAGGTCTTTCATCAATGCCGCATCCTCATCGGGCGACCAGGACTGCACGGTGTCTTCGACGTGATACGCAAGGACGGCGTAGAACATGGGTGGATTTCCCTCGTGACCAGGCGGGCCGCACTATCACAAGGATGGTTCGGCTGATCCAGTGGCGCCGGTGGCGGACAAAGCCCACTCCTGACTCAAGCTGCCACCGGCAGCCGCAGCTCCGTCAGCAGCCCGCCACCGGGGTAGTTGGAGAGATCGACCTCGCCGCCGGCGCCGCGCGCGATGTTGCGGGCGATGGTGAGGCCGAGGCCGAGGCCGCCGGTCGTGCGGTTGCGCGATTCCTCCAGCCGCACGAAGGAGCCGAACACCGCGTCCAGCTTCGCCTGCGGAATGCCGGGACCCTCGTCGCGGATTGAAAGCGTGATCGTGTCGCCCGATCGCCGCACGCCGAGATGCGCCTTTTTGCCGTAGGTCACCGCGTTCTGGATGAGATTGGTGATGCAGCGGCGCAGCGCCACCGGCCGCGCGACGCAGATCAGGCCGCGCGACGGGACCACGTCTTCGTCGAAGGACGCGCCGTCGAAGGAGTCCGCGACCGATTCCACCAGCGACCAGAAATCGATCCGCTCGGCCTTTTCCTCGGTCACCTCGAATTTGGCGAAGTCGATGACCGAGCTCGCGATGCTTTCGATGTCGGCGAGGTCGTGCGCCAGCGCCTCGCGCGCGGGCGACCTGCGCAACAGTTCGAGGCGCAGGCGCATCCGGGTCAGCGGCGTGCGCAGATCATGCGCCAACGCCGCCGCGAGGTGCTCGCGATCCTCGACATAATCGCGCAGCCGCATCTGCATGGCGTTTATCGCCTTCGCGGCTGCACGGATCTCGCGGCTGCCGCTCTCGGCGATCGGCGGGCTTTTCAGGTCGTTGCCGATGCGCGTCACCGCCGTTTCCATCATCCGGTAGGGCGCGGTCAGCCGGCGCAGCGACCAGATCGACATGATGACAATCAAACCGGCGATCAATGAGTAAAGCGGCAGGCTGTCGAGGCTCAGAATCGGTCCCGCCGGCGTGATCGGTTCGGTGAAATTCAGCCACTGTCCGTCGGAAAAGCGCAGCGAGGCGGTCAGCTTGTCGCTTTGCGCGAAATCCGCGGCCAGGACCAGCAGGTCGCGCTCGACCTGGCCGACATCCTTGTTCACCGCCTGCCCGTCCGGGACATCGGCCTCCTGGGTGGCCGGATCGCGGCGCACGCGCGCATCGGTGATGCCGAACTTCGACAGGCGGCCGACCAGGATGTCCTCCAACTCGGCAAGTTGGTCGTCGCCGGCGATCGAAGAGGTGACGGCGGGCGTGTCCGAAACCGTCAGCGCATAGGTCGAGTTGAACAGGCCGGAGGCGGTCGCCTTGCGTTCTTCGGGCGTGGCGTCATGCATCAGCTGCACCAGTGAATAGGCGCGGTCGTTCAACCGGTAGAGATCGACGACGCTATTGGCGGCGGCCCGATCGCGCGCGACGATGTAAAGCGTCGTCACCTGGCTGAGCATGAGACCGGCAATGACGATGAGCAGCACCCAGACTGGCAGGGTCTGCGGCAGGAAGCGTCTCATTCGGATGTCGTCTCGGGCAGGAACTGATAGCCGCCGCTGCGCACGGTCAGGATCAGTTTCGGCGTTTTCGGATCGTCTTCCATCTTGCGGCGGAGGCGGCTCACCAGAATGTCGACGCTGCGGTCGAAGCTATAGCCGGTGTCGCCGCCGGACAGCTCGATCAGCTGCTCACGGGTAAGCACGCGCTGCGCGCTCCTGACGAAGGTCTGCAGCAGGTTGAACTCCGCCATCGTCAGCTCAACCCGGACGTCGTCGGGCGCCGTCAGGCGGCGGCGCGCGCAATCCATGGTCCAGCCGGCAAAGCGGTAGACCTGCCTGGCGGCGGGCCGACGCGGCTCGGCGCTGCCGTTGCGTCTCAGCACGGCGCGGATGCGGGCCAACAGCTCGCGCGGATCGAAGGGCTTGGGCACGTAGTCGTCGGCGCCCATTTCCAGGCCCACCACGCGGTCGGTCGTTTCGGTGACCGCGGTCAGCATGATGATCGGCGTAGTATAGTTGGCGCGGATCTCGCGGCAAAGCTCAAGTCCGCTTTTGCCGGGCAACATCACGTCGAGAACGATCAGGTCGACCGGCGTGCGGCGCAGGACCGCTTCCATCTCGGTACCGTCGCCGGCCACCGTCGTGTGCAGCCCTCGCTTCTGGAAGAACTCCTGCAGCAGGTCGCGTATGCCCTTGTCGTCGTCGACGATCAGTATGTGCGCATCGGATTTCACTCGAAACCTATCATTCTTTTTGCCGGCTCTTGCTGGATATCCGTTCGAGGCAACCCACACGATAGAATTCGGGCCACATCTTGGCCAGTGGCCGCGATTGCCGTGCCGGCTGGGTTCCCAGAAACAATCCAGAAACAAAATTCTACAATCGAGAAAAACTGGTGAAAAATTTCAAGGGCATAACCGATGCCGTGGCGGTCAGATCATCGGCTGCGACGCAAGTTTCCGGAGTAACGGACAAGACCAATGCAGAGGTTCTGGATCAGCGTGATGGGTGCTTTGCTCAGCATATCGCTCATCACAGCCGCAGACGGCGCCTCCACTGCAAAGGTCGCCGCCCCGCTCACCCGGACCGAGCGCTGCACCAATCTGAGCCGTCAGGTTGACGAAGCTCTCGAAACGCATGCCGCGGCAACGCAGGTCACCGCGGCGAAGGCACTGCAAAGAAAGGGAAACCGGTTCTGCGCCAACAAGAAACAGGCACAGGGGATCCGGATGCTCGCAAATGCTTTGAAGCTGCTTGGAGTGGCACCGATCGATCCCGTTCAGTGACACTCATCCAGACCCGCAAGAAAAGGAAATGAAGCCATGAAGAAGTCCATCCTCTCCGCCCTCGGCCTCGGTGTTGCTCTCGCCTTCGCGATGCCGGCGCTCGGCAACGCGGCCGCTACGACGACCGCTGCTCCGGCTGCTTCGACCGCGACCACCACGCCTGCTCCGGCGGATAGCATGGCTGCGAAGCCGATGAAGAAAGCCGCTGCCAAGAAGGCCTGCAAAGTGACCAAGACGCACAAGTGCCCGGTCAAGAAGAAGGCGTCGGCTGCGAAGCCCGCTGCTGCGAAGCCGGCTGCCAAGAAGCCCTGATCCAGCGCTCGGCGCCACTAGATGAAGCCGCTCCAGTCGATTTCGGCAGGGGCGGCTTCGGCGGGAGCCCGAAACCGGCAGGTTTCCACCGCGTCCAGTCTATCCTTAACCTGATTGCAATGCCGGTGCTGTAGGACAATCCGCATGAAGAAGCGGTTTTCGTCCCTGATGCGTTCGCTGACCCTCGGCGGCCTGATCGCCACCGCGGCGGCACGATCGTTGATCATCTTTACCGCAAGCCCCGTGCCGGATCCCGCCAGCGGCAGGACCGAGCCCGAGCTGTTCGCTCCGCTGATCTCTTCAAGCTTCGACTACATCACGCCGGCGCAGTCCTGGGTCCTGATCCTGCTGACCGGCGCGACCGCGATCGGCCTTGTCGGCTGGATGTTCTTCGCCTTCGTCGAACGCGGCTCCGACATGGATGGCAGTGCAGGCTCCGGCAGATCGGGCACCGCGTTGCGCCGCCAGGTCGGGCGCCAGGGCCGTTGACCCTTCGGCAGTGATTCCCCACATAGGACTGATGGTCCAGGCCGGCATTACCCGCGCGTGGAATTGGACGTATATTTGCTGCGTGACAGAATGAGAGCGAGAGAGCCCAGTTCTCGCTGGTGGATCCGATGCCCGAAACCGTCCTCAAACCCCGCACTAAGACACAGCCGAAAACCGAGCGGCCGAAGCTCTACAAAGTCATCCTTGTCAATGACGATTTCACGCCGCGCGAGTTCGTGGTGACGGTGCTCAAGGGCGAATTCAAGCTCAGTGAGGATCAGGCGCATCGCGTCATGATCACCGCGCATACGCGCGGCGTGTGCGTCGTCGCGGTGTTTACGCGCGATATCGCCGAGACCAAGGCAACGCGAGCGACCGACGCCGGCAAGGCCAAGGGCTATCCGCTGCTGTTCACCACCGAACCGGAAGAGTAGGGGCGGAGCGCTTCCCTTCTCCCCTTGTGGGAGAAGGTGGATCGGCGCGCAGCGCCGAGACGGATGAGGGGTGCTCCAGCTTGGCGCCAAGCCTACCCCTCACCCGGATTGCCAGCCGATTTGTGAAGGACAAATCGGGGCAATCCGACCTCTCCCACAAGGGGAGAGGTAAGAATTCACCGCCCTTCGCGATACCACATCGAGCCGATGGCGAGCAGCAGCAGGCCGAGGCCGAGGAAGCCGCCGAACAGCGGCACGCGCGACACAGCCTTGAGTGTGCTGTCGTCGGTGGTGCGCAGGCCTACCCAGTCGTCGCCCGACGCGGCCGCGGAAGAGCGGACCGGCACGATCGACGGCAATGTCAAGCCGCCGGCGAGATTGCCGAGCGTCGACGACGGTGCCAGCCGCCGCACGCTGCCGCCGGTCGCCTCGGCGGGCGCCTTCAGCCGGTCCTCGGTCGAGATCACGTCGGAAAATTCCGGCGCGTTGATCGGGCCGACATGGGCAAGCGCGGTAAGGTCGCCATTGCCGATCTGGTAAAGGCCGATCTCGCTGGTCTGCAGGCTGCCGGTGAAAATGCCGGGTTCGGCCTTCTCGAGCTTCACCGTCACCGCCTTGCCGGACGGCGTGATGACCTGGGCGGGACCGGGGTCGTCGCTCATCGTCTGGCGGCGGATTTCAAGCATCATGCCGCGGCCGTCGGCGGTTAGCCGTTCCTCTTCCAGTTCCGGCTCCTTCATCAGCCAGTGGGCGATGCGGCGATAAAGCTGGACATGCGGCCCGCCGCCCTCGAAGCCGCGCGCCCACAGCCAGCCCTGATCGGACAGGAGCATGCCGACACGGCCTTCGCCCTTGCGATCGAGCAGGAGCAGGGGCCGATCGTCGGCGCCTTTCATCACCACTTCGCCTTCCGGGTTCTTGACGCCGATGGTGCGGAACCAGCGGCTCCAATGCGGCGGCTCGCTTGCCGAGCCGTCGAGCCCGCGCGTCACCGGATGGCGCTGGCCGAGATCGGTCAGGCGCGGATAGAAGGCCTTGTCCACCACCTCGCCGGTCGGCATAGCCGGCAGCGCGGCATTGAGCGGCGTGCGGGCAATGGAGTTCTCGCCGGCATATTCGGGGCCGGCGGCAATCAGCAGCGCGCCGCCCTTTTCGACATATTCGGAGATGTAGTCGTAATAGAGGATCGGCAGCACGTCGCGGTGCTGGTAGCGGTCGAAGATGATCAGATCGAAATCCTTGATCTTCTCGACGAACAGCTCGCGCGTCGGGAAAGCGATCAGTGATAGCTCATTGATCGGCGTGCCGTCCTGTTTTTCCGGCGGGCGCAGAATGGTGAAGTGGACGAGATCGACCGATGCGTCCGACTTCAAAAGGTTGCGCCATGTGCGCTCGCCGGCATGCGGCTCGCCGGAAACCAGGAGCACGCGCAGGTTTTCGCGAATGCCGTCGACCAGGGCAATCGCCCGGTTGTTGGCGTCGGTCAGTTCGCCGGGCTCCCGGTCGATGCCGAGCTGGACGATGTTGCGGCCGGCATTGGGTATGGTGACCGAGAGCTTCATCGGCTGGCCGACGGTCGCGTGCTCGACCGAGACCTGCTCGCCATTGACCGAGACGCGCACGTCCACCGGAGCACCATCACCTTCCGTCGAAATGACGCGGTAGGTCATGTCGAGCGGCTTGCCGACGAGACCGAAGCGCGGCGCGTTCTCGAAGCGGATGCGGCGGTCCTTCTCATGCTCGTTGCCGGTGATCAGCGCATGCAGCGGCGCGTTGAACTCCGGCGCGCCGGCCGGCGCATCATGCACCTCGCCATCGGTGATCATGATCGCGCCGCCGATGCGCGACGGCGGCACGTCGCGGAAGGCGCCCTCCAGCGCGCTGAACAGCCTGGTCTCGGTGCGCTCGTCGGCGGCTTCGGACTTGCCGGCCTCGACGACGCGGACATCGAACTGCTTGAAGCGGGCAAGACGCTGCTGCAGGCCGGCCAGCGCTTCGTCGGTCTGCTCGGTGCGGTCGCCGATATCCTGGCTCTGGCTGCGGTCGACGACGAGGGCGACGACGCTCTTCAGCGCCTCGCGCTCCTCGGCGAGGAAAACGGGATTGAGCAATGAAGCGGCAAGCGCGAGCAGCGCGATGAAGCGCAATGCCGAGCCGCGCTGGCGGAACCACAGGCCGACAAGCGCCAGCAAAAGCAGCGGGACGAAGAGCAGGCCGAAGAGCGGCCAGGAGAGAAGCGGTTCGAAGGAGAGCGACCAGTTCATGCGCTACTGCCCCAGACGTTCGAGCAGCACGGGCACATGCACCTGATCGGACTTGTAGTTGCCGGTCAGCATATACATCATGATGTTGACGCCGGCGCGCAGCGCGTAGATGCGCTGCATCGGATCCGGCGGCACGGTCGGCAGCATCGGATCGCCGTTCTCGTCGATGGCCCAGGCGCCGGCGAAATCATTGGCGGTGATCATGATCGGCGAGACGCCGTCGCCGGTGCGCACCGGGCGGTTCTCGGTGTTGCTGGCGTCGAGCGAGGCCTCGACCCAGAGCGGGCTGCCGTTGAAGCGGCCGGGGAATTCCGGAAGGATGAAGAAGGATTTGGTCAGCACGTGGTCCGACGGCACCGGCTCCAGCGGCGGCACGTTGAGATTACCCAGGATGTCGCGCAGCCGCTCGGTCGCCGGGCTTGCCGAGCCGGCGCCGATGCCGTTCGAAAACTGGTCGCGCGTATCGAACAGAACCGTGCCGCCCTGCTGCATATAGGCGTCGATGCGGGCGATCGCCGCCTGGCTGGGCATAGGTGCCGTCGCATCGATCGGCCAATAGATCAGCGGGAAGAAGGACAGCTCGTCCTTGGCGATGTCGACGCCGGCCGGCGGGCCGGGCTCAAGCGCGGTCTTCTCGATCAGGAAACGGGTGAGGCCCTCGAGGCCGGCGCGGCTGATCGAATCGACGCCGGGCTCGCCGGTGATCACATAGGCGATGCGGGTTTTCGAAATATCCTCGATCGCCTGGGTGTCGCCGGGCTTGGAATCGTCGGCGCGGGCAAGATCGGCATGGCCGAAGAGGCCGCCCAGCACGACTAGGACCGCCGCGGCGGTCGCCGCCGTGCCTGCGCGGCGCGGCCGGCGCGTCAGCAGGCCGCCCATCCAGAACACGGCCAAGGTGTCGAGCACCATCAACAGGAGCGCGATGGCGACCAATGGCCCCTTGAGATTCTCCGATTCGTCGAAGGCGTAGGGGATAGCAGTCACCGGCAGCGAAACCTGCGGGCGCGCCAGCGGCGCGAATGTGCTCGAAGCATCGAGAAGATTATGAGCGAACACGCCGGTCTCCGAGCCGTAAAGGCCCGGCGGGTTTTCCAGCGTCACCGGCAGCGGACCGGCGCCGGGCACCAGCGGCCGCGCATCCGGCGAGGGCGGCGTCAGCGTGCCGTCGGCGCCGATCATGCGATAGGGGGCGAGCGACGCGGCGGTGGCCTCGGCATTGGCGATCGCGGCGCCTTGGTTGCGCGACAATTGCACGACACGCCGCAGCATCTCGACGAAGCTGCCGGAGATCGGCAGGTTCGACCAGGTCGCCTCGGGCGTGACATGGAAGAGCACCAGCGTGCCCTTGTCCTTCTTCATGCCCGTCACCAATGGCGTGCCGTCGGCAAGCGTGGCCCAAGTACGCTCGACGATGTCGGGCGTCGGCTCGGCCAGAACCTGCCGGCTGACCGTCACCTCGGAGGGCGGGGAAAGATCGGCGAAAGGACCGTTCTTCGGGAATTCGGTCACCGCCTGCGGCGTCGTCCACGACAGCGCGCCGCCCAGCGCGCGCTCGCCGCTGCGCAGCCTGACCGGCAAAAGGTCGTCGTCATTGCCGGCCGCGGCAAGGCGGGGACCGGCAAAGCGGACCAGCGTGCCGCCCTTGTCGACCCAGTCGACCAGCCGCTGCTTGACCTGCGCCGGGATGGTGCCGACGTCGGCCATGATGATCATCGCCGGCTTCTGGTCGAGAAGCTGCGGAATGGCGTCGGCGAGATCGGCGCTCGACGGCTCGACAAGGTCGGCGAAGGGCTGCAGGGCGCGGCGGATGTAATAGAGCGGCGACAGAAGCGGCTGCGCCTGGTCGGCCTCGGCCTGCGACAGAAGGCCGACGCGGCGGCGTTTCGAGCTCTCGTCCAGCACGCGCACGGCGCCGGCCTGATGCTCGCCGTCCAGCGCGATCGAAGCGAAATCATTGCGCAGCTCGAAGGGGACCGCCATTGTTCCCGTGGCGGCGGCTTCGCCCGGCGCGAAGGTCAGCGTCGCATCGGCGATGCGGCGGCCCTTGTCGTCGAAGGCGCCAGCGGTGACCTGCGCCGGCGCCGGATTGCCCGGCGCGCGAATGGCGCTCAAAGCGAAACCATCGACCTGGTTGTCGGCGCCGATCAGGCCGGTCACAGAAGGCCGGTCGGACGTAGCCCAGACCAGCCGTGTCGCATTCTTTTCGAGCAGCGTCCTGAAAGCGGCCTCGTCGCCTTTGGCGGCAAGCCCATCGGCGAGCACGGCAACGCTGGCGCCCGGCAGTCGCTCCAACGCGGCGGCGACGCGGGCGTAGACGGCGGGCCTGTCGGTAGGAATCGGCCGCGGCTTGGCGGCGCGCAGGTGATCGAGCGCGGCCGAAGCGTCGAAAGGGCCGATCTCGGCATTGGGCTTCTCGGCGGTGAAGGCGATGACGACCGGCACGCCGTTCGAGCCGGCATCGGCGATCAGCCGCTCGGCGGTGGCGACGCGCTTGTTCCAGTCGGCGGCGCTCGCCCAGCCATTGTCGACGACAAGCGCCAGGGCGGCGCCCTCCGCCGGCAGTTTTTCGCGCGGGTTGAAGACCGGCTCGGCCAGCGCCATCACGATGAGCGCCGCCATCAGCAAGCGAAGCAGCGTCAGCCACCACGGGCTTTGCTGCGGGGTTTCTTCGCGCCTCAGGACCCGGGCGAGGATTCTCAGCGGCGGGAAAACCTCCGTCTGCGGCCGGGGCGGGGTGAGGCGCAGCAGCCACCAGATCACCGGCAGGGCCAGAAGGCCCCACAGCACCATGGGCGCCCCGAAAGAAAGCGGCAGCCAGCTCATGCGACCGCCCTTCCGAAATTGGTGCCGTCAGCGGTCATCGCCAGGTGGATGCGTACCAGCGCCTCGGAGGCGAGGCGGTCGGTGTGGTTGACGGTGTAGCTCCAGCCGAGACGCTTGCACCAGGCGGCCAGTTCCTCGCGGCGGGCCCGGTAAAGCAGGCGGTATTCTTCGGCCAGCATCTCGGCGCGGCCGGCGGTCAGCTTGTCGCCGGTCTCGGGGTCGGTGAACTCGGTGCGGCCGGCATAGGGGAAGGTTTCTTCGGCCGGGTCGGCCACCTCGATCAGATGCGCGCGCACGCCGTGGCGGGCGAGCATGTCGAGCCATGCCATGGTTTCCTCGACCGGATCGAGGAAATCGCTGACCAGCACGATGTCGCAGAAGCGGCGGATGGCCGACAGATCGGGCTTGGCCGGAAGCGCGGCGGCATGGCTGAGCTGGGCGGCGATGCGCTCGGCGCCGTTGCGGGCGGTGAACGGGTCCGTCAGGCCCGGCCAGGCGATGCGCTCGCCGCTGCGCGACAAGAGCTCGGCCAGGGCGAGCGCCAGCACCAGCGCGCGCGATTGCTTGGAAACGCTTGCCGCGGCGGATTTGTAGAGCATGGAAGGCGAGGGGTCGGCCCAGAGCCAGACGGTGTGCGCGGCTTCCCATTCGCGGTCGCGCACATAGGTGTGGTCGTCCCTGGCAGAGCGACGCCAGTCGATGCGCGAGGAATCGCCTTCCACATAGGGCCGGAACTGCCAGAAATTCTCGCCGATGCCGCGCTTGCGGCGGCCATGCCAGCCGGCGATCACCGTGTTGACGATACGGCGCGCCTCGACCAGCAGGTCCGGCACCAATGAAGCCCGCAACCGGCCGCGGGCGAGCGCGTCGCGCGTCGCAACCGGTGCCTGGACCTCGCCTATTCGACCCATCAGACGCCTTTTGCCAGCTTCGCCACCACGTCGCGCACGGAAGTGCCTTCGGCGCGGGCGGCGAAAGTCAGCGCCATGCGATGCTGCAGCACCGGTTCGGCCAAGGCGCGAACGTCGTCGACCGAAGGCGCCAACCTGCCATCATATAGGGCGCGTGCGCGGGCGCACAGGGTCAGCGCCTGGCTGGCGCGGGGGCCGGGCCCCCAGGCGACATGCTTGTCGGTCTCGGCATTGCCCTGGCCGGGCCGGGCCGAGCGCACCAGCTTGAGGATCGCCTCGACGACGCTTTCCGGCACCGGCATGCGGCGGATCAGCGTCTGGATTTCCCTCAGCCGTGCCGACTGCAGCACATTGTCGGCCTTGGCTTCGTCGACGCCGGTAGTTTCCAGCAGGATGCGGCGTTCCGCCTCGATCTCGGGATAAAGGATGTCGACCTGCATCAGGAAGCGGTCGAGCTGAGCCTCGGGGAGCGGATAGGTACCTTCCTGTTCCAGCGGGTTCTGCGTCGCCAGCACGTGGAAGGGCGCGGGCAGGTCGTGGCGGGCGCCGGCGATGGTGACGTGATATTCCTGCATCGCCTGCAGCAGCGCCGATTGCGTGCGCGGCGAAGCGCGGTTGATCTCGTCGGCCATCAGCAATTGCGTGAAGATCGGCCCGGAAATGAAGCGGAAGGAGCGCTTGCCGAACTCGTCCTGCTCCATCACCTCGGAACCGAGGATGTCCGACGGCATCAGGTCGGGCGTGAACTGGACGCGGCGCGAATCGAGGCCGAGCACGATGCCCAGTGTCTCGACCAGCTTGGTCTTGGCGAGGCCCGGCACGCCGACCAGCAGCGCATGACCGCCGGCCAGCAGCGCCACCAGCGTGCGCTCGACGACCGCCTCCTGGCCGAAGATCACCCTGCCGACCGCGTCGCGGATCCTGGAGATATCGGCCAGCGCCTTTTCGGCTTCCTCGATCATCGCTTTTTCGCTGATCGGGCTTTCCTTGATCATCACGCTCATGCCGTTCGATCCTTGTGGTTGGAAATGCCGGCCTGCACTCTCGATGCCGCAGAATGCCGCGATTCGGCCTCACCTGGCGCCTGTAATTGAACTTAAATCACAGACTCGGGCGGACAAGGCTGACAATCGGGACAACAGTGACTATTTCGTGACCATGGCCGAACGCAGCGAACATCGTGAACAAACGCCGGACGAACAGAGCGCTGGCGAGCACAGCTTGAGCAAACAGAGCCTGATCGGCGCCACAGAGGCGCGCGGCCTGGAGGCGCTGATCTCCCGCGCGGCCCGGGCCGGCAAGGGGCCGGCGCCGGTCGAGCGCTGGAATCCGGAGTTCTGCGGCGACCTCGACATGGAGATCAAGGCCGACGGGACCTGGTTCTATCTCGGCACGCCGATCGGCCGCATGCCGTTGGTGCAGCTCTTTTCCAGCGTGTTGCGCAAGGATGCCGACGGCAAGACCTATCTGGTGACGCCGGTCGAGCGGGTCGGGATCCGCGTCGTCGACGCGCCCTTCATCGCCGTCGAAATGAACGTGTCCGGGAGCGGGAAAGATCAGGTCGTCACCTTCCGCACCAATGTCGGCGATGTCGTCGCCGCCGGCCCCGGCCATGCGCTGCGCTTCGTCGACGAGGACGAAACCGGCGGACTGAAACCCTATGTGCTGGTGCGCGGACGACTGGAAGCGCTGGTGGCGCGTCCGGTGATGTATGAACTGGTCGAACATGGCGAGGAGATCGACATCGGCGGCAAGGCGATGTTCGCCATCCGCTCGGGCGGCGAGGTCTATCCGATCATGCCGGTCGAGAATCTGAAGCGGCTGAGCGCGTGATGGACCAGGTGACGCCGGCGGCGTTTTCGGTCGCGGATTTTCGGACGCGCGTCGCGGCGCAAGCAGCGATCGTCCCCGGCGATGAATTCGGCGACCATCGCTTCAATCCCGGCCATCCCAGGCTCAAACACGTCAAGCCGCTGCGCGACGCGGCGGTGCTGATTCCCGTGGTCGACCGCGCCGAGGGCGCCATGGTGCTGCTCACCAAGCGCGCCGAGAGGCTGCGCAGCCATTCGGGCCAGGTGGCCTTTCCAGGCGGCACCATCGATGCGACCGATGCAAGCCCCGAGGCAACCGCTTTGCGCGAGACCTTCGAGGAGATCGGCCTCGAACGGGATTTCGTCGAGATCATCGGCCGCATGCCCGACTACGTCGCCGGCAGCGGCTACCGCATCGTGCCGGTGCTTGCCATCGTGGGCCAGGGTTTTTCGCTGACGCTCAATGCCGATGAGGTCGACGCGGCTTTCGAGGTGCCCCTGAGTTTCCTGATGGATCCGGCCAACCACGCGCGCGACAGCCGCATGTGGAACGAGCTCGAATGGTTCTTCTACGAGATGCCCTATGGCGGCCAGCGTATCTGGGGCGTCACCGCCGGCATAATCCGCACGCTCTATGAAAGGCTTTATGGTTGACCGCTGAGGCGTCACTCTCGGGCAGGGCCGATTGGCTGGCCGACAGGCATCTGCAGAGGCTTCTTGCCGCGCTCAAGCAGGGCGGCGAGGAAGCGCGTGTCGCCGGCGGCGCGGTGCGCAATTCGCTGATCGGCCAGCCGGTCGCCGACATCGACATCGCCGCGACCACCGTGCCCGAGGAAACGATCCGGCGCGCCGAGGCGGCCGGTTTCAAGACGGTGCCGACAGGCATCGAGCATGGCACGATCACGGTGATCGCCGGCGGCAAGCCTTATGAGGTGACGACGCTCAGGGCCGATATCGAGACCGACGGCCGGCGGGCAAAGGTGATCTTCGGGCGCGACTGGAAAGCGGACGCCGAACGGCGCGATTTCACCATCAACGCGCTCTACGCCGAAGCCGACGGCACGGTCGTCGATCTCGTCGGCGGTGTCGCCGATATAGAGGCGCGGCGGCTGCGTTTCATCGGCGACGCGGAGGCGCGCATCCGCGAGGATTATCTGCGCATCCTGCGCTTTTTCCGTTTCTTTGCCTGGTATGGCGACGGACGGCCTGACGCTGAAGGGCTGAAGGCCTGTGCCAGGCTGAAGGACGGGCTTGCCCGGCTTTCGGCCGAACGCGTCTGGTCCGAGCTGAAGAAGCTGTTGTCGGCCCCCGATCCCTCGCGCGCGCTCTTGTGGATGCGCCAGGCAGGCGTGCTCACCGCCGTGCTGCCGGAAAGCGAGAAATGGGGCATCGACGCGATCCATGGCCTGGTCAGGGCTGGAAAGGATCTTGGCTGGGCCGCCGATCCTGTGCTGAGGTTGGAAGCGATCGTCCCGCCCGATGCCGTGCGCATGAAGACGCTTGGCGAGTGGCTGCGATTGTCGAACGACGAGGCCGGCCGCCTGCGGCATTGGGCGCTGACTATTGCGCCGGATGCCAAGGCGACGGAGACCGAGCTGGCCAAGAAACTCTATTACGGCGATCGCAACGGCTATATCGACCGCATTCGGCTGGCGCTTGCCGCCGCGCGGACGCGCGCAGTCGAGGACAATCAGGCAATGATGGAAGCCGGCGGGTTTTCACGCCTGCTCAATTTCACGCTGAGATGGGAAAAGCCGGTGTTTCCGATCAAAGGCGCCGACCTGACCGTGCTTGGCGCGTCGCCGGGACCGAAGCTCGGCGCCACGCTGAAGAACCTCGAGAAGGAATGGGTCGAGTCGGGCTTCACCCTGGAACGCGGCGCGCTGCTGGAACGCGCCGCGCAGGCTCTGGAGACCTAGGCGGGCCGGAACGGCCGGTGCCTGTCAATGTATGGCCACAGGAGCGAGAGCGCGGGAAAGGCTTGCCTCGCCCTTGCCGTAGACGGACGGGTCGTAGTTCACCAAGGTGTCGGTGCGGGCCGTGTTGAGCAGGTCGTTCGTGATCTGCACCGGCGTCGCCTTGGTGAACTTGCTGCCGATGATCGCAGCATATCCGGAGATGATCGGCGCGGCAAAAGACGTTCCGTAGAGCCCGGTCTTGTCGCCCTCGACGCCGACCACCAGGAAGTGGCTCTGCACAGCCTGGTTGGAGCCGGCATAGTCGGAATACCAGGCGAGCTGGGCCTTGTTGGCTGTGGTTCCGTTCGTCGACAGCGCGCCGACGAAGATCGCGGTCGGTTTGCCGATCAAAGCAAGGTCGAGATAATCCTGCTGGCCACCAGTGACCCCGCCGACAGCGACCGCGTCGTTGCCGGCCGCCTTCGAGACGATGGCCGAACCCTTGGTGGCGTAGGAGATGATCGAGGACTCCTCTGGAGCCCACCAGATCTGGTTCGCGCTGTAGCCCGCGGTTGTGTACATGCCGTAGCTCAGGTTCAGCACGTTACGGCCGCTCGCCAGCGAAACGGCCGTGCCCGTCGAGAAATCCTTGGAGCGGATGGTCGCGGCGGGAGCAATCATGCTTGCCTCCTCGCGCGTCCATTCGCCGTGTCGCTGGGTCTGCACGCCGATCCCGAAATTGCCGGAAAAGCGCGAGGTGCTGCTGAAGTCGTCGACCATCGTGATGGTGACGCCCGCGCCCTTGTAGCCGGCGGCCCATGCGGCGCCGACGTCGCGGCTCATCCAGTTCTGTACCGTTTGGGTCGTCGCCCTTACGGCCGGTATCCTTGCGCTCACGCAGATGGAGCCGCCGCCATGGCAGAGCGCCGCCGTCTCGTCCGCGCCGAGGCCCTCCTGCGCCGAGGCAACGGGCGCCGAAAGGATGGCGATGGCGGCAACGAGGCCGAATTTCAGGTGACCAGCAGACATGTTCCAACTCCAGCCAAACAAGAACCAGGACGGGCGATCGCGCGTTTCGGGTCGAGATGGATTTTTCATTCGCGGCCTCCCGGCGATCAGAAAGTGAGACGATAATTCAGCCACAGATGCATGCTCTCGGGCTTGGCGCTAACCAGGTATTTCAGGGTTTCCTGCGGCGCCATCTCACCGGCCGCGAGCCGGCAATTGACGCTGTAGGAGCCCAGATCCCCGTAGTCGGCCAAGCAAGATTTCTCGGTGAGGTTTCCGCCGATGACCGACGTTACGGACAGGGACAGGGTGCTGTTCGGATTCGGATGCGCCTGGGTGAGGAAACCGAGCTTCAGGCTGGGCCCGATACTGTATTTGTTGCCTTGTTCGCCGGTCCCGAACCCCCAAAGGATGCCGGTGTTTTCGGTAACCTGGGTGAGCAGGTCGACATGCATGTCCACCCAGTTCGTGTGGTACCATTGGTTGAACGAGACCCAGCTTCCATTTTGCAGCTCATAACCGCCGGCGCCGAGCCCTCTGGCACGGTCGCTCAGCGGCGACCCCTGATGCATGCCGATCAGCGAGGTGGTCATCATTTCCTGGGCGGTCGCGGGGGTCGCGCCGAGACATGCGCATAGCAGCAGCGCCGCCTCGCGTGATGTGCCCCTCTTGCCGGATCGTTCGCGCATGCGCGAAACACCTCGCCCCACGGATCCGGTCAGCGCCTTGGGTGGCGGCGAGTTTCTCGGCCAGCCCCTGCAGCCGGATCATTTGTCCGACGGTGGCACGAATTCCGTTACCGCAAACTTAAATGAGACGACTCGAATATAAGTATCTGTTTGAAATGCCA
Organism: Mesorhizobium sp. B2-7-2; assembly: GCF_006440775.1. GTDB lineage: Bacteria > Pseudomonadota > Alphaproteobacteria > Rhizobiales > Rhizobiaceae > Mesorhizobium. The sequence continues at coordinate 192,893 of NZ_VFTZ01000010.1, forward strand.
GGCCGGTCCGGACCTTCCGGATCGACTCAGGCAAATTGGTTCGCAACTCGCGATGGAACATGCTCAGGCCCTGAGCAATCCTGATTTCGCTGCCGGTCGACTGTTCGAAGGTGAGGAGTCCCTCAGGCTGCGTCGCGAACCTTCTGGATGCGGGAGCGTATCGCCTCGATCATCGTCTCGCGGATGACGGTTTCGCCATGCGTCTCGCGCATGTGCTCGACGGCACGGCGCATCACCTCGGCTTCTTCTTCGGCGCGCGTATGCCAGTCACAGCCGGGGACAAGCGACCCGCATTGGAATTCCTTCATGGGACTTTCCTTTCCTCGTTCTGCTGGAAAACCATAACACATGCGACCGGTTTCGGTTGCATCGAAGCCCGCGGGCAACTGCTTTTCTCTTCAAAAAGGAAGGCGGAGCAGTGCTGCCCCGCCTTCCTTGCCGCCTGAGAACTCGATCTGCCTTGGCAGGCCGTCACTTCATGATCTTGACGGCCTCGGCAATCTTGTTCTTGCCGCTCATGTCCCAGGAGACGCGAACCTTCTCGCCGGCCTGGATGCCGGGATCCTTGAAGGCCTTGGACAAGGTGAAGGTCGATCCGTCGTCCAGAACAAGGCTCATGGCCGTTCCGTCAAAGCTCTTGACCGTACCGGTGGTGTGCTTGACCGCGGCGAACGCGGCGCCACCGGAGGCGAGAAAGGCAGCGGTCGCCGCCGTCACGATAAGCTTGCGCATGGCAGGCTCTCCTGGAAATGCGGGCACCGTTTGGGAGGCACCCGTCTCGTTCAGGGCCGTCAAGTCGCGTCGGGTCGCGGCCGACGGGAGACAAGTGATCTCCATTTCGGCCGCCGGCGCTTCCCGACCCGACGACCTTAAATAGCTCAATTTTTTCAAAATGATATTAGACGAAAAAGAAACGCGGCCCGCCACATTGCGCGCCAAGATTCGGCGAATGGGACGACAATGCGGCCTGTCTCCTGTTCACCCGATTGTTATGTGCGGTGAAGTGTTCGTTAGTACCATAATCCGGTGGACGTGCCCACCAGCAGAGGAGTACGTTTCAACTGTAAAATTGGGCTTCTTGGGGAGGGATACATGCGTCGGCTTTCCATTCTTTTTGTAACTACGATGCTTTTAAGCGAGGCTTACGCCGATGAATACAACGGCAAATTCGAGGGTGATCCCGTAGGAAGGTTTGTGCAAGTCGAGGTTGGGGGGGAAAAGGTGATGAATTTCCTATTGGATCAAGATTTTGTTTTTACCGATCCAAACAACCTCAAGTGGCGTGTCCCAAGGGGAGAATTGGTCGACGGTGCCAGCATACCATGGGAGCTGTGGACCATCGTGGGAGACCCATTCACGGGAACCTATCTGGATGCATCTATCATACACGACTATTATTGCTGCTCGAAGATCAGAAATTACTACGATACGCATGAGGTATTCCGTCGCGGCATGATCGCCGCCGGAGTATCTCCTGAAAAGGCATATCTTATGTGGGTTGGTGTGCGTTTTTTTGGTCCGCCTTTTTGGAACGTCGACCCAAAAGCCGTTCCTCCCGAGCCCTGCCGTGGGTTGCCTGGTTCTTCAAACCCATCGGGAGCCTCGGTGTATTCGCAGCTAGATGAAGCGGGTAAAAAGATTGCTGAAGCCAAGCTTTATTCAATCGCAAGGACGATAAAATCGTCCGATGGTAAAGTTCTTGATATTCGTAACGATGGCAGTTTGATATTTTCCGATACAAAGGAAGCTGAAGCTCATATTGAATATCTATCGGAGGCGGCGAAGCACGATTTCAAAGAAGGTTATGCAGATATAGGAAAGATAACGGGATTTACCTCTTCCGAAAACGGAAAATTTGACTCACTCGCAGTCTGGGACAAAGGGCAAGTGCCTGCTCTGGACAATTTTGTTCTCGAAAACAAAATCTATAAAAAGTATGATCTAACAAAGCCACCAATAGTTGACTATAAATCTGGATTGAATTTAGATGGCATATTGGACTTCAATACCAAAGTAAATAAATATTAATAGGAAATCCAAACATCCAGATAGCTACGGCCATTTTACCTCGGGCGGCAGGCTGGACAGGATCGAGGCGACATTGCCGCCGGTCTTGAGGCCGAAGATGGTGCCGCGATCGTGAAGCAAGTTGAATTCGACGTAGCGGCCGCGCCGGATGAGCTGTTCGTCGCGCTCGCCGTCAGTCCAGTTCTGGTTGAAATTGCCCCGCACCAGATGGGCATAGACGACGAGGAAGGAGCGGCCGACGTCCTGGACGAAATTGAGATCGGCGTCCCAGCCGCCCCTGTCCTCGTCAGAATGCAGCCAGTCGAAGAAGATGCCGCCGATGCCGCGCGGCTCGTTGCGGTGCGGCAGGAAGAAATACTCGTCGCACCAGGATTTGAATTTGGGATAGTCGGCGACGGCGGCGTTCTTCTCGCAGGCGAACTGCATGGCGCGATGGAAGGCGATCGTGTCGGGATCGTCCTGGGTGCGGCGGCGGTCGAGCACCGGCGTCAGATCGGCGCCGCCACCGAACCACTGGCGCGTGGTGACGACCATGCGGGTATTCATGTGCACGGCCGGCACGTTGGGGTTCCAGGGATGTGCTATCAGCGAGATGCCGCTCGCCCAGAAGCGCGGGTCTTCCTCGGCGCCGGGAATCTGCTTCCTGAACTCGGGCGAGAATTCGCCATGGACGGTCGAGGTGTGGACGCCGACCTTCTCGAAGACGCGGCCGCGCATCATCGACATGGTGCCGCCGCCGCCGCGGCCCTCGTCGCGCTCCCAGGGGGTCTTCTCGAAATGGCCGGGCGACCATGACGCTTGCGGGCCGGTGAGTTCCTGCTCGATCTGCTCGAAAGTGGCGCAGATGCGCTCGCGCAAGGCCTCGAACCACAGACGTGCCTTCATCTTCTTCTGCTCGATGTCGACCGGCAGGCCCACGGGAAGGTCAGGTCTTTCCAATTCGGTCTCCAGTCGCAGGCGCGCTTGCCTGACAAATGACTCGTCTTTTCAGGGCGCGATCCCTAATCTCTTGAGAGGAAGGGTCAAGTCCTGTCTGACCAAGGTGCAAGGGAGTTCCTTCGTGCGCACCCCGGCAAGACCGCCGCTGGATGGCTTACGCAAGAGGCTGGAGCGCTCACGGGCTGAGCGCGAAAACCAGCCGCGCGACGGTTTCCTGCGCGAAACCTTCGTGCTGCCGCGCCCGGATGCGCGCCTCAAGGCCAAGGAGTGGTTCGAGCGTTTTCCGAAACAGGCCTACTGGACCGAGATCGAAAGCTGGTTCGAACGCCCGGGCGACGTGATTGAGTTCACCATGCGGCGGCTGCCGGCGGCGGATTGAGGAATTTCACGGCAAAAATAGGTCGCGCAATTTTGGAGAATCTAGAATTAGGTTCTCGCCAAGTAGTTTGCCGAATTTTTCCAGCCCCATTTTCCGCGCCTCATCGAAGCTCACGGAGGTATAGAGGGTTGGCACGCCGCCAGAATCGATCCGGTAGATAGTGATGACCTTGGTCTCCTCCTCTGCTTGGATCAGGTGTCCTAGCATAGCTGCTTCCTCTCTCTGTTCGCGATAAGCGCGTTGCTCCTATTCAGGGTGCAATTAGCCGCCTCGCGCCGGTACCTTCCCTGGCCAGACGGTCGTCCCTGTTCCTCAGCGGGCATTTGTCGATCGACATGCAGCCGCAGCCGATGCAATCGGTCAGGCCGTCGCGCAATTTCTTGAGCTGGGCGATCTTCTGGTCGAGCTCGTCGCGCCAGGCTGTCGAAAGCAGGTTCCAGTCCTCGCGGTTCGGTGTGCGCTCTTCCGGCAGCGATTGGAACGCCCGGGCGATGTCGGCGAGCGAGATGCCGACCTCCTGGGCGACGCGGATGATCGCCACGCGCCGAAGCACGTCGCGGCTGTAACGCCGCTGGTTGCCCGAGGTGCGGTGGCTGCGGATCAGGCCGCGCGCTTCGTAGAAATGCAGCGCCGATACCGCAACGCCGCTGCGAACGGCCACCTGGCCGACCGTCAATTCCTTTACCGGAGCCATCTCGAACTTTTCCGCTTGACCTCAAGTTAAGTTGAGCTTGTAGCCAAGAAACGTCGATAGGGCAATTGCAGGAGAAGGCGATGTGCGCCTGGGTGAGAATGACGCCGCGAGTGGAGCCTGCGCGCGGCAACGAAGAGGGGTTCGGGGTTCTAGCCGAGCTGTCGCAGCGCTTCGCCCGCGACCATGGCGACGGACAACGCGACATTGATGCTGCGCGCGCCGGGCCGCATCGGAATGGTCAGTCGCGCGTCCGCCGCGTGGTGGACCTGATCCGGCACGCCGGCGGATTCGCGGCCGAACAGAAGGATGTCGCCGGCAGCGAAAGCAAAGTCGGTGTAGGCGGCCGTGGCTTTGGTGGTGAGCAGCACGAGGCGGCGCGCGCCGGTCTTTCGCCACTCCTCGAAGGCGTGCCAGTCGGCATGGCGGGAAAGCGCCGCCATTTCGAGATAGTCCATGCCGGCGCGTTTCAGCGCCCGGTCGGAGAGCGAGAAACCAGCCGGCTCGATGACATCGACGCCGATACCGAGGCAGGCGGCGAAGCGCAGGATTGTCCCGGTGTTGCCGGCGATATCCGGCTGGTAGAGCGCGATGCGGAGACGATCGTTCATTTCCGTATCCTGCTAATAAGTGGCAGATCGGCCACAGGCGCCTGCGGCTTTCGGCGATTTCTGGACTGGCGGGTGGCCATTTTCTGCGAAGTCGAGTATATGCTGACCATCGTCAACCCGAACCGAAGGAGGGGAACCACATGATGACCATGCACTTCCAGCTCCTCTCCGGGGCACCCGTATGCCCACCGGCGGTTTCGGTACGACGATTCTTCTGACACTTTAAGTCCTCATCGCACCGATTCCCGCCGACCCCTGTTTTCGGCCTTCGAAGGAATCTTGCGATGTTTTTCAAACTGCCAAAGGGGCGCCGTGCCCCAGCTGAGCGTGTCGGGACCGATGCTTGTCGTGTCAGGACCGACGCTTGTCGTGTCCCGGCCGATTCGATCCGCGCCTTCGGCCGAATGCCGATGGTCGAGGACGCATCACCCTTTTTAACGCATTTGCATATGGAGGACGGACCAATGTTCGATCCCTACAGGATACCGGGGTCAAGAAGCCTGCATGAACGCAAGGCGGCGACCTGGGCGCTGCTGATCGGCGAGACCTATTCGTCGGCGGTGCATGCCGAGGAACGGCGCAGGCCGCATCGCGGCATGCTGCCGGACGTCGATTTCTCGCGCGCGGTGCCCGATCACAGCCGGCCCACGCTGGTGCGCCGGATCATCCGTTTGATCCGGCCGGGCGACAGGAGCCGGGCAGGTTCCGCCCTTTCGTCCGGAAGTTCCGGGCCGTCAGGGACGTCAAACGAGCCTGTCGGCGAAATGCCGGCGAAACCCTATATTGCGCGGGATAGGGCCGGCGACGCGGATGATTCCGTATCGCCGGCCCGCAATGCCGCGCGGCCGCAAAGCCTTGCCCATCAATCCCGCGCCGCGTGAGCGCATAGATAAGTCGAGTGCCTGGAATGTTCCGCTGGTTTGAAAACAGGCTCGATCCGTTTCCCGCCGCGGAGCCGGTCGAGCCGCCGAAGATGCTGGTCGCCTTCTGCGTGCATTACACGCGAGGCGCCTGGCCCTACATCATCCTCGACGCGGTGCTGGTGACGGCGATCGCCTTTACCGAAGTCTGGATGTTCGGGTTCCTCGGCCGCATCGTCGACTGGCTGTCGGCTCAAAACCGCGAAACCTTCCTGCAGACCGAGAGCTGGAAGCTCGCCGGCATGGCTTTCGTCGTGCTGTTCGCGCTGCCTGGAACGGTCTGGCTGCATTCGCTCCTCAACCAGCAGACGCTGATGGGCAACTATCCCATGCGCATCCGCTGGCAGGTGCACCGCTATTTGCTCAAGCAGTCGATGGCCTTCTATCAGGACGAGTTCGCCGGCCGCATCGCCACCAAGCTGATGCAGACCGCGCTCGCCGTGCGCGAATGCGTGATCAAGCTGATCGACGTGCTGAACTACGTCGTCGTCTACTTCCTTGGCATGCTGTTCATCGTCGGTTCGGCCGACTGGCGGCTGGCGGCGCCGCTCGCCGTATGGCTGGCCGGCTATATCGGTCTGCTGCGCTTTTTCATTCCGCGGCTCGGCAAGGTCGGCGAGGAGCAGGCCAATGCGCGTTCGACCATGACCGGCCGCGTCGTCGACAGCTACACCAACATCCAGACGGTGAAGCTGTTTTCGCATGCGCGGCGCGAGGCGACCTTCGCCAGGGAAGGCATGGCGAGCTTCCTCGGCACCGTCTACCGCTCGATGCGGCTGGTGACGGTGCTCTATGGCCTGCTCTACATTCTGAATTCGCTGTTGCTGTTCTCGGTGACGGCGATCTCACTGTGGCTTTGGCTCGGTCAGGCGGTGACGATCGGCGCGGTCGCCGTGGTCATCGGCCTGGTGCTGCGGATGTGGGGCATGTCGCAATGGATCATGTGGGAGATGTCCGGGCTGTTCGAGAATATCGGCACGGTGCAGGACGGCATCCAGTCGATCTCACTGCCGCGTCTCGTCGAAGACCGGCCCGGCGCGAAGGACATCGCCGTCAGCCAGGGTGAAATCCGCTTTGACGACATCCGCTTCCACTACGGCAAGCAGAAGGGCGTCATCGAGAACTTGACGCTGACGGTAAAGCCCGGCGAGAAAGTCGGCATTGTCGGCCGCTCCGGCGCCGGCAAGTCGACGCTGGTCAACCTTTTGTTGCGCTTCTACGACCTGGAGAGCGGCAGGATCCTCGTCGACGGCCAGGAGATCGCCGCGGTAACGCAGGATTCGCTGCGCGCGCAGATCGGCATGGTGACGCAGGATACTTCGCTGCTGCATCGCTCGGTGAAGGAGAACATCCTCTATGGCCGGCCCGACGCGACCGAAGAGATGCTCACCGAGGCGGCGCGGCGGGCGGAGGCGCTCGATTTCATCGGCGGGCTTTCGGACCACAACGGCCGCAAGGGATTCGATGCCCATGTCGGCGACCGCGGCGTCAAACTGTCCGGCGGCCAGCGGCAGCGCATCGCGATTGCCCGGGTCATGCTGAAGGACGCGCCGATCCTCATCCTCGACGAGGCGACGTCGGCGCTCGATTCGGAAGCCGAGGCGGCCATCCAGGAGAACCTCTACAAGCTGATGCAGGGCAAGACCGTCATCGCCATCGCGCACCGCCTGTCGACGATCGCGGCGATGGACCGGCTCGTCGTGATGGACAAGGGGCACATCATCGAGGAAGGCTCGCATGAGGAGCTCGTCGCCAGGGGTGGGCTCTACGCCCAGCTCTGGCAACGGCAGTCGGGCGGCTTCCTGCTCGATGACGCGCCGGCTGAGCCCGATGCCAAGTCGCTTCGATCCGAGATGGCAGCGGAGTAACGCGATCGCGATTGCAGCAATTCCAGGAAAAGTGCGTAGCGGTCGGGCTCGGCGGCTTCGCGTAGCCTTCCGTCCGGGATTGCGCAAAACAAAGACTTGGAGCGGCCCGGCGGTTTTGTGAGCCGTCAAGCCGCTCCGGCATCAAGGTTACGGCGATTGCGGGGAATCGATCCCGGGCGTAACCACGACCTGGCCAGAGGCCTGCTGGCGACCAGATCGGTTGTCGACTGATTTCCGGCGCGATGAGAGAAAAATGTTCGACCGCATCTTCACCTGGTTCGAAAGCCGGTATTCGCCGGTGGCGCTGGCCGACGACAGGCAGCCGCCAATGGGGCTTTGGCGGTTCTACTGGTATTTCATAAGACAGTTTCGCGCCGCCTATCGGCTGCGCATGATCATCGTTGCCGTCGCGGCGATAGTGGACGCGATGCTGCCGATTTTCGTCGGCCTGATCGTCGGCCTGCTCTCCAGCACCAAGCCAGGCGACTTCTTCGCCGCGCATACGCCAGTGCTCGTCATGATGGCGATCATCGTGCTGCTGCGTCCATTGTCGATGGTCGTCGATGGCCTCATCCGCAACCACGCCATCGCGCCGAACCTCATCGACCTCATCCGCTGGCAGAGCCATTGGCATGTCGTGCGCCAGGACTGGTCTTTCTTCCAGAACGACTTCGCCGGCCGCATCGGAACCAAGGTCATGCAGAGCGGCGATTCGGTGGAGATGAGCGTCAACCTAACGGTCGATGCCGTCTGGTACGCGCTGGTCTTCGTCGCGGTCGCCATCGTCGTGCTGGCGCGGCTCGACACGCTGCTGCTGGCTGTGGTGGCGGTGTGGCTGGTGTTCTACTGCCTCATCTTCTGGTCCGCGATGCCGAAGATCACCCAGCGCTCGTCCCAACTGTCGGAGCGGTGGTCGCAGGTGAGCGGCCGCATGGTCGACAGCTACACCAACATCCTGACGCTCAAGACGTTCTCGACCGGCGAGCACGAAGACAAATATGTCTCGCAGGCGGTGGTCGAGCATGCCGGCACGTTTTACCAGCTGATGCGCGTTTTCACGCTGATGTGGTCGGCCCTGTTCGTCCTCAACGCGGCGCTGCTCATCGCCATAAGCTGGCTGGCGCTGGCCGGCTGGAACGCCGGGACGATGACCACCGCGGCCGTGGCGACGGCGATCCCGTTCGCGCTGCAGATCGCCAACATCTCCGGCAGGATTCTCGATGTCGGCGCCAACGTCTTCCGGCAGATCGGCGTCGCCAGCAACTCGATGACGACGATCGCGCGTCCCATCACCATGCAGGACCAGCCTGACGCACCGGCTCTCGTCATGATCGCCGGCGGCATCGAGTTCGACCAGGTGAATTTCAACTACTGGCGCAAGGACGGCAAAGGCGGCGTCATCGACAATCTGTCGCTGAAGATCGCGCCGGGCGAGCGGGTCGGCCTGATCGGTCGCTCCGGGGCCGGCAAGTCGACGCTGGTCAATCTCGTGCTGCGGCTGTTCGACGTCCAGGACGGCAAGGTGCTGATCGACGGACAGGACATCCGCAACGTCTCGCAAGAGAGCGTTCGCGCGGCGATCGGCTTCGTCAATCAGGACACGTCGCTCTTGCATCGGTCCGTTCGCGAGAACCTCAAATATGGGCGTCAGTCGGCCAGCGACGAGGCCATGTTCAGCGCCGCCAAAGCCGCTCAGATCGACGATGTGATCGCGGCACTGACCGATCCGTATGGGCAGAGCGGCTATGAGGCGCTTGTCGGCGAACGCGGCGTGAAGCTGTCCGGCGGCCAGCGGCAACGCATCGCAATTGCCCGCGTTATGCTGAAGGACGCTCCGATCCTCATTCTCGACGAGGCTACGTCCGCGCTCGATTCGGAAGTGGAAGCCGCCATTCAGGAGAACCTCTACAAGCTCATGCAGGGCAAGACCGTCATCGCCATCGCCCACCGCCTGTCGACCATCGCGGCGATGGACAGGCTGGTGGTGATGGACAAGGGGCGCATCGTCGAGGACGGCTCGCATGAGACCTTGATTGCCAAGGGTGGGCTCTACGCCCAGCTCTGGCGGCGCCAGTCGGGCGGTTTCCTGCTCGAGGAAAAGCAGGCCGCCGACGATCTGGCGACGAAAGGTGAAGCCGCGGAATGATGAAGGGCGTCTATCGCTGGTTCGAGCGCTGGGTCTATCCGTTCCGCGAGCCCGCGAATCTGCGACCGCCCGCCAGCGTCGGCGGCTTCCTCTGGCACTATGTCGGGCAGGCAAAGCTCGCCTTCTTCGCCATGCTCATCATCGGCGGTATCGCGCCGCTGGTCGAGGCAGGCCTGTTCTATTTCGTCGGGAGGCTGGTCGATATCCTCGACCAGCTGCCCGGCGAGCGCAGCTGGCACGCGCTGTGGGCGGCCGCCGGTCCGGAGCTCCTGTTCATGGGCGGCGTGGTTCTGGTCATCCGCACTCTGGTGGTCGGCCTGTCGGCGCTGGTCGACGAGCAGACGATCACGCCCGGATTCTACAATCTGGTGCGCTGGCAGGCGCACCGGCACGTCTCGCGCCAGTCCTACGCCTTCTTCCAGAACGATTTCGCCGGCCGCATCGCGACAAAAGTCTGGCAGGCGGGGCAGGCGACCGGCGACCTGATGGAAAGCTTCATCGAGGTCGTGTGGTTCATGATCGTCTATACTGTGACGACGCTGGCGTTGGTCGCCGGTCTGGATCTGCGGCTCGCGGTGCTGGTGGTGATCTGGATCGCCGCGTTCGGCTGGCTGGCGAAACTCTATCTGCCGGCTATCCGCAAGCATGCCGAGGCGACGGCCGAGGCCGGTTCGATGATCACCGGCCGCATCGTCGATTCCTACTCGAACGTGCAGACGTTGAAGCTGTTTTCGGCCGACGGCGACGATCGCTATATCCGCAGCGGCTTCGGCATCTATCTCGACGCGCTGCGGCCGTTCACGCGCCGGCTGACCGGCGTGCGCATGGCGCTGACCATGCTCTCCGGCATCATGATCACGGCGATCGCCGCATTCGCCATCTATCTGTGGGTCGAAGGTTCGATCACGGTCGGCGCCGTTGCCTTCACGCTGTCGCTGGTGCTCAGGCTCAACATGCTGCTTGGAAGGCTGATGATGCAGCTCAACGGCATCCTGAGGAATCTCGGCGTGCTGGAGAATTCCAAGGCGCTGATCTCGCAGCCGCTCGGCCTGACCGACGCGCCGGATGCCAAGGAGTTGGTCGTCGCCGGCGGCCGCATCGACGTCAGGAACGTCACCTTCCATTATGGCAAGGGGGCCGGCGTGCTCGACGGCATCGACCTCGTCGTGCATCCGGGCGAGAAGGTCGGGCTGGTCGGCCCGTCGGGCGCCGGCAAGACGACCTTGGCCAACCTGATCCTGCGCCTCTATGACCTGGAGGGCGGCCACATCCTGATCGACGGCCAGGACATCGCGCATGTGACGCAGAACTCGCTGCGCGGCAATATCGGCGTGGTCAGCCAGGATACCGCACTTTTCCACCGCTCGCTGCGCGACAACATCAAGCTCGGCATGCCGGACGCGACCGATGCGCAGGTGATCGCCGCGGCCAGGAAAGCCGAGGCGCATGACTTCATCCTGGGTTTGCGCGACAACCGCGAGCGCTCCGGCTACGAGGCCTTTGTCGGCGAGCGCGGCGTGAAGCTGTCCGGCGGCCAGCGGCAGCGCGTCGCCATCGCGCGCGTCTTCCTCAAGGATGCGCCGATCCTGATCCTCGACGAGGCGACCTCCGCGCTCGATTCCGACATAGAGGCGGCGATCCAGGAGAACCTGACCAGACTGATGGAGGAAAAGACGGTGATCGCCATCGCGCACCGGCTGTCGACGATCGCGGCGCTCGACCGGCTCGTGGTGCTGGACGGCGGCCGCATCGTCGAACAGGGCACGCATGACGAGCTGGTGGCGCTGGACGGGCTCTATGCGCGGCTCTGGAAACGCCAGTCCGGCGGCTTCCTCTTCAACGAGGAAAGCGCGCTGGAAGAGACGCGGCCGGCGCAGTAGAACGGCATCATGTCTGTACGCATGCCCATGAATTTCGGACGGTCAGGCGCGCAGGAAAGCGCGCTCGATCTGCTCGGCCACGAAATCCTCGCCGAGAAGGCGGCAGCCCTCGGCCGCGCCGGCCGGCGTGTCGAGGAAAGCCTTGCCAGATTGCGCGAGAGCGGCGAGGGCGAGCATCGCAACAGGCTGCTCAAGGAAGCGGCGGCGGCCGTCCACGCCTATTTCATCCAGCGCGAGCTTTGCGGTTTGCGCAAGCATGACGCCGTGATCCGCGAATACGACATCCCGCGCGCGGTGCTGGTCAGGCTCGGCGCCGGCTAGCCAGCTATTCCAGCCATTCGGTGATGAAATGGCCGTTCTCGTGTATGTCGGTGCTTTCGAGCGGGCCGGGTCCGAGATTGGTGAACTTGTGCGGCGTGTCGGGCGGCACGATCAGGATCTGGCCGGCCGTGGCCCTGATCTCCTGGTCGCCGATCGTGAACAGGCCGGTGCCGGAGCGGATGACGAAGATTTCCGCATAGGGATGCTTGTGCAGGCGTGGGCCGCCGCCGGCCGTCGGCTGATAGTTGAAGATCAGGCAGGAATTGGCGCCGAACTGGCCGCATTGCAGCTCGCCCATCCAGAGGTCGGGGGCGTCGGCCCAGCTGTAGCGTTCAATGACATGCGCCATGGCCCTACTCCTTCGCCGGTATCCAGGGATTGAACAACTTCACGCCCGTGCCTTCAAAATCCTTGGTATTGCGGGTCACGACCGTCAAGTTCTTGACGAGCGCGGTAGCGGCGATAAGGGCATCCCGTTCCGGCTTCGGATCGGGAACGTGGAGGTTCGCGCAACGCACGACAACGGCCGTGTCTATGCTCAATATCCGATCGTCAAACTGTGGAATCAGAGTCCGGTCCAGCCAATCGCGGTACATGGCGGCTTGGCGAGTATCCTTCCTCGACAAGAGCAATGTGCCGATTTCGAGCTCAAGGATCGAAATGACCGACATGAAAAAGCTGGCGACGTCGTGGGTCTCCGACCAGGCCAGAACGTTGCGATCGGCTTTGTCGCGACGACGCAGATTCGAAACGATATTGGTATCGAGAAGGAACATCAGTCGAGGTCTGGAACCTTGAAAAACGGCCCTTCCAGGCGAGGCGGTTCCCAGTCGAAATCCGCTTCGGGGCGGTCGTCCGCGATCGCGTCCGCAAGACTTCTCGGCTTCCTTTCCAGGCGGCGATATTCTTCCATCGACATCAGCACATGCGAGGGCTTGCCGCGGTCAGTGATGACGACCGGCCCGTTCCTGGCTGCTCTTTTGGCGCGCGCCGTATCCTGGTTGAATTCACGGCTCGACATGGTGGTCGTCGTCTTTGTCGGAACGCTCATTTCAGCACCTCCGTCCGGCAGATGTAGATATATTGCTACATCCGGCTTGTCCGGTCAAATTTCTCCCCGTGATGGACACCCGCGACAATCTGCCCTTGTGGTCTCACCCCGCTGGACAAAAACGGGCCGCACGCATAAACCGAACTCCAAATGCCGGAGGAATTCGCTAGCCTGTTCGCCATGCGCTGTCGGGCAGGTGCGATTGAGCGGGGACAAGGCTCGGCCTCCGGTTAGGAAGAGGCGAAAGGATCAGGCACCCGTGAGCGCAACCGACATCCACGATCCCAACCGTCGCGATTTTCTCTACGTAGCCACCGGCATGGCCGCCGTTGTCGGCGCTGGGGCCGTCGCGTGGCCGTTCATCGACCAGATGCGCCCCGACGCCTCGACGCTGGCGCTGGCCTCGGTGGAGGTCGATGTCTCGTCGCTGCAGCCCGGCAGCTCGCTGGTCGTCAAGTGGCGCGGCAAGCCCGTGGTGGTGCGCAATCGCACCGAAAAGGAAATGAAGGACGGCGCGGCCGTCAATCTCGCCGATCTCAAGGATCCGATCGCGCGCAACGCCAACCTGCCGTCCGACGCGCCGGCGACCGACGCCAACCGCACCACGCCCGGCAAGGAAGCCTGGATGGTGATGGTGCAGGTCTGCACGCATCTCGGCTGCATCCCGCTCGGCCAGGAAGGCGATTTCGGCGGCTGGTTCTGCCCGTGCCACGGTTCGCAATACGACACCGCCGGCCGCATCCGCAAAGGCCCGGCGCCGGAGAACATGGCGATCCCGGTATTCAAGTTCATTTCCGATACCAAGATTCTTATCGGTTGAGGCAGGGGACATTTCGATGAGCGAGGGACACTCGACCTATACGCCCAAGACCGGTATCGAGCGCTGGTTCGACGCCCGCATGCCGCTGCCGCGGCTGGTCCATGACAGCTTCGTCGCCTATCCGGTGCCGCGCAACCTCAACTACATGTGGACGTTCGGCGGTATCCTGTCGATCATGCTGGCCGCGCAGATCCTGACCGGCATCGTGCTGGCGATGCACTACACCTCCGACACCAATCTCGCCTTCGATTCGGTCGAGAAGATCATGCGCGACGTGAATTCGGGATGGCTCTTGCGCTATCTCCATTCCAACGGCGCCTCGTTCTTCTTCGTCGCCGTCTACATCCATATCTTTCGCGGCCTGTTCTACGGCTCGTATAAGGCGCCGCGCGAGCTCCTGTGGATCCTCGGCTGCATCATCTACCTTCTGATGATGGCAACCGGCTTCATGGGCTACGTGCTGCCTTGGGGCCAGATGAGCTTCTGGGGCGCTACCGTCATCACCGGCTTCTTCAGCGCCATTCCGCTGGTGGGGAACTGGATCCAGGAACTGCTGCTCGGCGGCTTCGCCGTCGACAATCCGACGCTGAACCGCTTCTTTGCGCTGCATTACCTGTTGCCGTTCATGATCGCCGGCGTCGTCGTGCTGCACATCTGGGCGCTGCATGTCGTGGGCCAGTCGAACCCGACCGGTATCGAGGTCAAGTCGAAGACCGACACCGTCGCCTTCACGCCATACGCCACCATCAAGGACGCGTTCGGCATGATCGTGTTCCTGTTCGTCTTCGCCTATTTCGTCTTCTACCTGCCGAACTTCCTTGGCCACCCGGACAACTACACGGTCGCCAACCCGCTGAAGACGCCGGCCCACATCGTTCCGGAATGGTACTTCCTGCCGTTCTACGCGATCCTGCGCGCCATCACCTTCAACATCGGCCCGATCAACTCCAAGCTCGGCGGCGTGCTGTGCATGTTCGGCGCCATCGCCATGCTGTTCCTGGTGCCGTGGCTCGACACCTCCAAGGTGCGCTCGGCGGTCTATCGTCCATGGTACAAGCTGTTCTTCTGGCTGTTCGTAGCCGACGCCATCCTGCTCGGGTGGCTGGGCTCGCAGCCGGCGGAAGGCAGCTATGTGTTCATGGCGCAGATGGCGACGCTGTTCTACTTCGCCTTCTTCCTGGTCATCATGCCGGTGCTCGGCCTGATCGAGACGCCGCGCAGGCTGCCGAACTCGATCACCGAGGCCGTGCTTGAAAAGAAAAAGGGCGGCAGCGGACATCCGGCACGCGCTGCCGCCGCGCCGGAAACCACGGGCTGAGAATCTGAGGGGATTTTGGGTATGAAGAAGATTCTCACCTCGCTGGCGCTGCTTGGCCTGGTGGTCGCGGGCACCGCTGCCATCGCCGCCGAAGAGGAACACAACGCGGCCGCTCCGACGCATTTCCCGATCAACGAACCGAAGGAAATGAGCTGGAGCTTCGCCGGTCCGTTCGGCACCTATGACAAGGCGCAGCTGCAGCGCGGCCTGAAGGTCTACAAGGAAGTCTGCTCGGCCTGCCATTCGATGAACCTGGTGGCCTTCCGCACGCTGGAAGGGCTCGGCTATTCGGAGGCGCAGATCAAGACCTTGGCCGCCGAATACACCATCCATGACGGCCCGAACGATGCCGGCGACATGTTCGATCGCCCCGGCAAGCCGTCGGATCACTTCCCGGCGCCGTTCCCGAACACAGAGGCCGCCGCTGCCGCCAATGGCGGCGCCGCGCCGCCCGACATGTCGCTGCTTGCCAAGGCGCGCGGCGTCGAGCGTGGCTTCCCGCGCTTCATCTTCGACATCTTCACCCAGTATGCGCAGGGCGGTCCGGACTACATCCACTCGCTGCTCACCGGCTACGACCAGACACCGCCGGCCGGCATGGTGATCCCTGAAGGCACGCACTACAACCCGTACTTCCTGTCCGGCGTGTCGCTGAAGATGCCCAAGCCGCTCTCGGACGGCCAGGTGACTTATGACGACGGCTCGCCGCAGACCATCGACCAGTATGCGCGCGACGTCTCGGCCTTCCTGATGTTCGCGGCCGAGCCGCATCTCGAGGATCGCAAGAAGACAGGCTTCCGCGTCATGATCTTCCTGCTGGTCTTCGGCGCATTGGTCTACATGACCAAGCGCAGGGTGTGGGCCGACGTCGCGCACTGAGGCGGCTTGCTTCCAGAAAAATGCCAGGGCGCCGAATGGCGCCCTTTTCTTTTCGGCCGCTTGCCGGCAAAACTGTGCGGCAACGGATCAACCGCCCATGAAATCCTCCCTCGAAGACACGCTGCTTGCGGCCATCCGCACCATTCCGGATTACCCCAGGCCCGGCATCCTGTTTCGCGACATCACCACGCTGCTTGGCGACGCGCGCGCCTTCCGCCGCGCCATTGACGAGCTGGTCCATCCCTATGCCGGATTGAAGATCGACAAGATCGCCGGCATCGAGGCGCGGGGCTTCATCCTCGGCGGCGCCGTGGCGCACCAGCTTTCGGCCGGCTTCGTGCCGATCCGCAAGAAGGGCAAGCTGCCCTACGAGACGGTGCGCGTCGCCTACAGCCTCGAATACGGCCTGGACGAGATGGAGATGCACAAGGACGGCGTCTCGCCGGGCGAGAAGGTGATCGTGGTCGACGACCTGATCGCCACCGGCGGCACGGCGGAAGCGGCGGTGAAGCTGCTCAGGCAGATCGGCGCCGACATCGTCGCGGCATGCTTCGTCATCGACCTGCCGGACCTCGGCGGCCGCCAGAAGCTCGAAGCGCTAGGCGTGCCGGTGAGGACGCTGATCGGGTTCGAGGGGAATTGATCTTCCCCTTCTCCCCTTGTGGGAGAAGGTGGATCGGCGCGCAGCGCCGAGACGGATGAGGGGTGTTCCAGCGGAGTGAGGCGCTGGCTTTCCCTGGAGCACCCCTCATCCGTCGCCTTCGGCGACACCTTCTCCCACAAGGGTGGAGAAGGAGAGGCGCTATCCCACCTTCACCAAAACGGCGCTGTCGAACTCGATCACCTTGTCGCCGGTCGAATCGAAACCTTCCGAACGCAGCGTCAGCAGGTTCCAGCCTGGGCGTCCGGCGAGCGGGCGGTGCGTCTGCGCGGTGCGCGTGAAAGTCACGGTCTCGCCGGCGTAGACCGGCTTCAGCCACTTCAAATTTCGGAAGCCGGGCGAGGGGCCGAATTCGGGCTGCGGGCCGGGGCCGGTCCAGCGCACGCCTTCGGTCTCCATGCGCTTCTCGAGGTTGTATTTCATCCAGGTGGCGGCAGTGTGCCAGCCTGAGGCGCAGAGCCCGCCAAGCACGCTCTTCCTCGCAGCCTCTTCATCGACGTGGAAGACCTGCGGATCGTATTTGTTGGCGAACGCCTTGATCTCGTCGGCTTCGAATTTATGCGAGCCGAGCGTGACGGTCTCGCCGATCAGGAAATACTCGTCCAGGGTCATGACAGGTCCCTTGTGGTATCACGCGCTAGGAACATGCCGGTGTTTTCGAGTTCGAAGACGCTTTCGCCGCGCTGATTGACGAGCTCGCTGCGCATGGTGACCAAGCCGAGCTGCGGCCTCGATTTCGACTGGCGCTTGGAAAGTATGGTGAGCGTGCCGGTAAGCCTGTCGCCGGCCAGCACCGGCTTCTTCCATTTCACATGCTCGATGCCGGGCGAGCCCTGCGAGGTCGAATCGAGCAGGAAGGCATCGCACAGCATTCGCATGAACATCGCGCAGGTATGCCAGCCCGAAGCCGAAAGCCCGCCGAGGATGCTCGCCTTGCCGGCTTCCTCGTCGAGATGCATCGGCTGCGGATCGAACTCCGAGGCGAATTCGATGATCTCGGCGGCGCTTACGTCCTTGCTGCCGAGGTCGAGCGAGGCGCCTTCGGCGAAATCCTCGTAAGCCCAGGTTTTTCCGGTCATGTCGGCAATCCGGTTGACGAACGCGATCCCGAGGATCGGAAAACCCGGATGCCGGCCCAAGTCGATTTGGTCAAGTGATTTCTGGTAAGCCAGCCGCCGCCGGCCAAGTCCGTCAGAGCCAGCCGCGGCGGCGGAAATACCAGAAGGGCAGTATCGCCGAGACCACCATCAGGGCGATGGCGAAGGGGTAGCCGAACTCCCATTTGAGCTCGGGGATGATGTCGAAGTTCATGCCGTAGATCGAGGCGACCAGCGTCGGCGGCAGAAAGATGACGGCGGCGACCGAGAAGATCTTGATGATGGCGTTCTGCTCGATCGAGATCATGCCGAGCGTGGCATCGAGCAGGAAGGAGATCTTCTGCGACAGGAAGGTGGCATGGTCGGCAAGCGAGAGCACGTCGCGCGACAGCGTCTTGATGCGGGCGCGCACATCCTTGCTCATCTTGGTCTGGTCAGCGACATGGGCGAGAAAGCCGGCCAGGCGCTGCAACGAGATCAGGCTGTCGCGGACCGAGGAAGCGATGTCCTCCTTGCGGCCGATACCTTTCAGGAGCTCCTGGAAATCGCGGTTGCGCTTCGAGGCCTTGGTCGAGCGCGCTTCGAAAATGTCGCGCGAGATCGTTTCGACCTCGCGGCCGGCGCGCTCGAGGATGTCGGCCAGGCGATCGACGATCGCCTCGAGGAGGCCGATCAGGATGGTGTCGCCGCTGGTGCAGCCGGTCGCCACCTTCTCGGCGCGCTGCGGGAAGGTCTTGAAGGCCTTGGGCTCGTGATAGCGGATGGTGATCAGCCTCTTGCCGGCGAGCGCGAAGGTCACCGGCGACATCAAGGGATCGTCGGCCTCGGTCTGCGCCGGCAGCACGGCGGTCATGAAGTAGCCGCCGTCCTCGATATAGAGCCGGCTCGAAATCTCGATCTCTTCCATCTCCTCGCGGGTCGGGATGGCAATGCCCAGCCAGCTCTCGATGCGCGCCTCTTCCTCCTTGGTCGGGTTGAAAAGATCGGCCCAGACGACCCTGTCGCCGTCCGCCGCAAGGTCCTCCGTGAGGCGCAGGCGATCATTGTCCACGACGAAGGTTTTTATCATCGCCGGGTCTCCTGGAGATCAGGTGTTGAACTTGAACAGCATGATGTCGCCGTCCTGGACGACGTATTCCTTGCCTTCGTCGCGCGCCTTGCCGGCTTCCTTGGCGGCCGCCTCGCCGCCCAGCGTGACGAAGTCGTTGTAGGCGATCGTCTGGGCGCGGATGAAGCCGCGCTCGAAATCGGTGTGGATGACGCCGGCCGCCTGCGGCGCCTTGTCGCCCTTGTGGATCGTCCAGGCGCGCGTCTCCTTCGGCCCGACGGTGAAATAGGTGATCAGATGCAGGAGCTCGTAGCCGGCGCGGATCACCTTGTTGAGGCCCGGCTCGTCAAGGCCGATCGAGGCAAGGAACTCCATTTCCTCCTCGTCGGAAAGCTGGGCGACTTCCGCCTCGATCGCCGCCGAGATCACCACCGTGCCGGCGCCCTGCGCGGCCGCCATCTTCTCCACCGCCCTGGTGTGCCCATTGCCGGTGGCGGCGTCCGCCTCGGCGACGTTGCAGACATAGAGAACGGGATGCGAGGTGAGCAGGTTCAGCCCCTGCAGGATGCGCAGGTCCTCCGCCGCGATGCCGTTGAGCAGGAAGCGCGTCGGCTTGCCGGCCTGCAGCAGCTCGAGCGCGGCCTCCATCATGGGCAGGACGGCCATGGCTTCCTTGTCCTTGCCGGCGGCGCGCTTGCGGATCTGGGCGATGCGGCGCTCGAGGCTTTCGAGGTCGGCGAGCATCAGCTCGGTCTCGACCGTCTCGGCGTCGGCGACAGGGTCGATGCGGCCTTCGACATGGGTGATGTCGTCATCCTCGAAGCAGCGCAGCACATGCACGATGGCGTCAACCTCGCGGATGTTGGCGAGGAACTGGTTGCCCAGCCCTTCGCCCTTGGAGGCGCCGCGCACCAGGCCGGCGATATCGACGAAGGAGATGCGGGTCGGGATGATCTCCTTCGACTTGCCGATCGCCGCGATCTTCTGCAGGCGCGGATCGGGCACCGCCACCTCGCCGGTGTTCGGCTCGATGGTGCAGAAAGGATAGTTGGCGGCCTGCGCGGCGGCCGTCCTGGTCAGCGCGTTGAACAGCGTCGACTTGCCGACGTTGGGCAAGCCAACGATGCCACATTTGAAACCCATGTTCGTCCAATCCTGTCGGAAATTCGATTTTGGTGAGGGCTATGGGCGATAGGGGTGACGAACGTCAAGCCCCACGCCTTTATCGTGACAGGGCCTAAAGCGCGTCGCGATCTTTTAGATTCGCTCCCTGCGCTTTAGGCTTTTGATTTTGCGCATGTCTTTACCCCGAAACCGGTTCCCACTTTCGGGAGACATGCTTTAGTCCTTGCCAAAGAGCTTCTTCAGCATGGCAGCCATCGGGCCGCTTTCCGGAAGCTTTGCCGCCGGCTGCTGCGGCCGCGCCTGGCGGACATGGCTTTGCTGCTTCGGCGCCTTGGGCGGCGGGCGGTCGTCGTCGCCAGTCGGCACAAGCTTGTCGCGCAAGGTGAGCGTGACGCGGTTCATGAACGAGCTGTCGTCGCCCTTGGCGAGCAAGCCGGCAGCGTCGGCGATTGCGTCCAGCAGGACATCGAGCCACTCGCGGTCGGCCTTGGCGAAATCGCCAAGCACATGGCCGTGCACCATCTCCTTGACGCCGGGATGGCCGACGCCGATGCGCACCCGGCGATAGGCGTTCCCGATATGCTGGTCGAGCGAGCGGATGCCGTTATGGCCGCCGGAGCCGCCGCCCACCTTGACCCGGAGCTTGCCGGCGGCAAGGTCGATCTCGTCGTAGAAGACGGTGAGGGCGGATGGTTCGAGCTTGTAGAAGCGGAGCGCTTCGCCGACCGACTGTCCGGAGAGGTTCATGAAGGTCTGCGGCTTGATCAGCAGGATTTTTTCGCCGCCGAGCGTGCCTTCTGAGACCAGGCCCTGGAATTTTCTCGACCAGGGCGAAAAGGAATGGCGGCGGGCAATCGCGTCCGCCGCCATGAAGCCGACATTGTGCCGGTTGTTTTCGTATTTCGCGCCCGGATTGCCGAGGCCTGCAAAGACAAGCATCGCCGCCTCCAGACTTAGAGCACGATGCCGAAAAGTGTGACGCGGCTTTCGGAAAACATCATGCTCTATTTCTTTGGTTTAGAGCCGGATGAAATCATCCGGCTCGGAGAATTACTTCTCTTCGGCCTCCGGGGCCGCCGTCTCTTCCACAGCTTCCGTGGTCGCTTCCGTCTCCGGCTTCATCGCCGACGAGCCGGCAACGGTCGCGATGGTGAAATCGCGATCGGAGATGACCGGCTTGACGCCGGCCGGCAGCTTGACCGCCGAGATGTGGATCGAATCACCGATGTCGGTGCCGGTGAGATCGACGGTGATGAACTCCGGGATCGCGTTGGCCGGGCAGTGGAACTCGACTTCGTGACGAACGATGTTGAGCACGCCGCCGCGCTTGATGCCTGGCGACTTGTCCTCATTGATGAAGTGGACAGGCACGTCGACATTGACTTCGGTGTCCTTGCCGATGCGCAGGAAGTCGACATGGACAGGAAAATCCTTGACCGGGTCGAGCTGGAAATCCTTCGGCAGGACCTGGATCTTCTTGCCGTCGACATCGATCGTGGCGATCGTGGTCAGGAACCCGCCGCCATGGATCTTGTAGAAGATGTCCTTATAGTTGAGCGCAATCGCCAGGGGAGGCTGCTTGTCGCCGTAGATAACTGCAGGCACTTTACCGTCGCGACGAACTGCACGGGCGGACCCCTTACCGACCTGTTCGCGCGCTTCGGCTTTCAGCTCATAAGTATCGTGGCTCATGGCATTTCCTTTCGCGTGTTGTGGAGCGTTCGCGGCCGGCAAACCCGTCCGTAAACGTCGAAAGCCGTCGCGGCCTTGCACGATCTGTCGATGCGTTTGGCGATCCAAAAGCGTCTTGGGGATCATGCAGGCCTGGCCGGCCTTCCTCCGCGTTGCCTCCAAGGGTGTCTACGCGGGTGGCGGCTCTATAGCGGAAGGCGGCCAAGGGTGCAAGCGGTTGGGCCGGAAGGCTTGCAGGCGGTTTTCCGGTGCCGAAAGGATAAACCGGAAATCCGATTTGCGGCAAATGTAGGAACGCGCAGTTCTCAGCCGTCCTGCGGCATGTGGCCAGGCCCATGGGGACCGATATGAGACTTCTGTTCAGCCGCAATCCCAATCCTCGCCTCGCGGTCGCGACGGCGCGCCATCTGAAGGCGGAGATCGCGTTCGAGTTCGCATCGCCCATGGCGCCGGGGCAGGCCGAACGCTATCGTGCGCTCAACCCCACTCTGACCTTGCCGATCCTGATCGGGCCGGGATGGAGCCTTTGGGAGGCCGACGCCATCGCCTGCCGGCTTTCGCGCGAGACGCATTCGGATTTCTGGCGCAGCGGGGAGGACGAGCCGGACATGATCCGCTGGATCAGCTGGGGCAAGGGACGGTTCGCTTTCGCTTGCGACATGGTGCATTTCGAGCGTGGGACCAAGCAGCGCTATGGGCTCGGTCCGATCGATCAAGCGCTGGTCGAGGAGGGATTGAGACAGTTCCACACAGCCGCCGCGATCCTCGAGCCCGAGCTTGCCGGACGCGATTGGCTGGTCGGCAATTCCGTCTCCTATGCCGATTTCCGCATGGCGACATTCCTGCCTTTCAACGATGCCGCCCGATTGCCGCTCGGCGACTACCCCTCTATTCGCCGCTGGTATGGCCGGCTCGAGGCGATCGATGCCTGGCGCGACCCGTTCCAGGGGCTGGAAGCGCCGCAGCTGCCGCCGGTCGACTGAATGGTATGCGTCGCGGCGATGGCTTATCCCAGACGCAAGCCGTGCCGCTCGGCCAGTGCCGGAATGCTGGAGAAGTCGATATCGAGTTCATAGCGGGCGACGATCTCACCGATTGCGGCCTCGTCCACGGGCTGGGCAGCCAGCAGCGGCGCCAATTCGCGAAAATAACCTTCAAATCCGGCCGGGGATATCAGCTCGAGCAGACGCGCCTCGTCGTCACCGGCGTTCCAGAACGCATGCGGCACGCCACGCGGCTTCATAACCAGGTCTCCCGGTCCGGCCACCAGGATCTGCTCACCAAGCTGCAATCCGATGCTCCCTTGGAGGATGTAGGAATATTCGTCTTCGTTGCGGTGGGTGTGCAATGGAGCGCCGAGCGCACGTGCAGGCAATCGATGTTCGATGAGGCTGAATGCCCGGTTGGTCGTATTGCCGTCGATCATGTAGCGGGCGCTAAGAGCAAAGAGATATACGAGTTGGCCCTCGTCGGGACCTAGCACGTTGCGGGCGGTTTCCATGACGCGTTTCCATTTCGGCTTACACATTGTAAGCTGATAATGTATGACTACATGGGAGCTGTCAAGTTTCATCTAACGCGATGTAAGGCGAAATTTGTGACCACGCGAAAATATGAGCAGAAGAAGCGTGCGAAGCGGGCAGCGGAGACGCGGCAATCGATTTTGGATGCGACCATCGAACTCCACCGCACTGTCGGGCCGGCAGCGACGCAAATCAGTGAAATCGCCAGCCGCGCCGGCGTGCAGCGAGTGACAGTCTACGACCACTTTCCCGACGAGCAGTCGCTGCTTGCCGCATGCTCATCCCACTGGCGGGAGCTTCATCCAGTGCCGGATCCGGCTGCCTGGCTCTCGATCGAAAGTCCGTCCAGGCGAATCCGTCGGGTTCTGTCGGATCTTTACGGCTGGTATCGCGAGACGGAACCGATGACCGCCAACGTGATGCGTGACGCAGAATTGCGACCAGCTCTCAAGCAAATCATAGAGAAAGGTCTGGGCCAGTACCTTGATGCCGTTCGCCGGGTCCTGATGGAGGCGGCACGGCCCGATAGTGAGCGGCGAATGCGCGTGGATGCCGCCGTGCAAGCTGCCATCAGTTTCCATATCTGGCGCGCGCTCAGTCCCCTGGGCGACAGCGAGGCCGCGGAACTTGCCGCCGGCCTGATCGAGTTGGCGGTGGCTCCCTGAGGGTTTCCCAGCATTGGCCGAACGTGCCGGCGCCATCCAAGGACAGTTCCCGTTGCGATCCGCTTGTCGGCAGTCGAGCCTCGCCGTCAGCCGCCGCCCGCATGGGCCTTGCCGAATTCAGCGATGCATATCCCAGGCAGCTCTCCGGCGGCATGGCGCAGCGCGTCGGCATCGCCAGGGCACTGACGGTGCAGCCAGAAATCCTGCTGCTCGACGAGCCGCTCGGGGCGCTCGACGCCATGACCAAGATCTCCATGCAGGAGGAGCTGGCGCGCATCTGGAGCGAGGAGAATGTCACCATGGTTATGGTGACCCATGACCTTGAAGAGGCGATCTATCTTGCCGACAGGGTGCTGATACTGCCCAGGGAGAAAGGCGGCGCGGCGCGACACTAAGGTGATATTCAGGTGATGCCGGCCCGACCTTGAATCTCAATTAGCCTTAGGCGGTGTCCACCGTCGGGCCGCGGCTTAAAGCATTGCGCAGCGATTGGATTTGCCGGTTCAGGGCATCGAGTTCAGCCAGCTTCATGCCTGAGCGCTCGATCAGGGTCTCGTTCAGGCAATTGCACCGGACGAGCAGCGTACGTCCGGCGGCGGTGAGATCGACCTGCACCTGGCGCTCGTCGTTCTGGCTGCGCTGGCGGGTGACAAGGCCAGCCTGTTCCATGCGTTTCACCAGCGGCGTGATGGTGCTCGATTCGAGGGCCAGCCGATGCGCGATGCTGCCCACCGACATGCCGTCCGTCTCTCCCAGCGCATTAAGCACGAGATATTGCGGATAGGTGATCCCCATCTCGTCCAGCATTGGCTTGTAGGTGCGGTTGATCGCCATGCTGGTGGCGTAGAGGGTAAAGCAGAGCTGATTGTCCAACGGGAGAGGCACGGCGCATTCCTTTGCCGACTGAGCATCCTTTATGTACCACGGGAAATGGTATCGCGATACATATTTTCGTGGACAAGGCTCCCGATCTCCATTACGAGATAGTTATCGCGATATTGTTTATCGCGCTAATATAAGGAGATTGAGATGACCTCGCAGACCAAGTCGGGTTCGGGCAGCGGCACGATCACCACGAAGGACGGAACGCAGATCTTCTACAAGGACTGGGGGACTGGCCAGCCGGTCGTCTTCCACCATGGCTGGCCGCTGAGCAGCGACGACTGGGACGCCCAGATGCTGTTCTTCCTGGCACAGGACTACCGCGTCATCGCCCATGACCGGCGCGGCCATGGCAGGTCTAGCCAGACCGATACCGGCAACGAGATGGACACCTATGCCGCGGATGTGGCTGCGCTCGCGGAGCATCTCAACCTCAAGGATGCCATCCACGTCGGTCATTCGACAGGCGGCGGCGAGGTCGCGCGCTATGTCGCGCAATATGGCGGCGGAGGCCGTGTCGCCAAGGCCGTGCTGATCGGTGCGGTGCCGCCGATCATGTTGAAGACGCCGGCCAATCCCGGCGGCCTGCCGATCGAGGTGTTCGACGGTTTCCGCGCGGCGCTGGCGGCCAACCGGGCCCAGTTCTTCCACGACGTGCCGGCCGGCCCGTTCTACGGCTTCAACCGTCCCGGCGCCCAGGCTTCCGAAGGTGTCATCGACAATTGGTGGCGCCAGGGCATGATGGGCGGCGCCAAGGCGCATTACGACTGCATCAAGGCCTTCTCCGAGACAGACTTCACCGAGGACCTGAAGAAAATCGACGTGCCGGTGCTGGTCATGCATGGCGACGACGACCAGATCGTCCCGATCGCCGACTCCGCGCTCATCTCGATCAAGCTGCTCAAGAAGGGCGAGCTCAAGGTCTACAAGGGTTTCCCGCACGGCATGGCAACGACCCATGCGGATGTCATCAACGCCGACCTGCTGGCCTTCTTCAAGGCCTGAGGCTGCCTGCCAAAACGCGAAAGCACCCGCCTCGGGCGGGTGCTGCAAGGATGACGTTCCTTTCGACGAGAAGCCAGCACCCGGCCGCCGATATCATCTCCAGACTTGGCATCGAAAAATGGTACTGTCGCCTCTGGAGAAGGGGGCAAGAAAATGAGCGCCGTCGTAGGATCGCTGCTTGATGCCGGCGGTTGCAGCATCACGCCGATCCGATGAGATATGTTTCGCTGGGAACGTATCCGATCCGGCAGCCGGTCCAGGGCGGCCAACTGCGGGCGAACGCCATCCACAAGGTCCTGCGGGATTGTGGGTGGGAAACACGCCATGTCCTCGTTACTCCCAACCGCGGCGCCAGGCGGGAAATGGAGGCCGGCGATCTTTTCATCGAGATGCCGCGCCGGTTTCGCAAGCAGATGGCCAGGCGCAAATGGCGTTCCGATGTTGCCACCGCCGAATTCGTCGCGCGGAGCAGGTCCCATCGTCTTGAAATCGCGAGGTTTCTCGACGATTTCAGGCCGGATGTCATCGCGGTGGAGCAATGCTGGCTCTGGCCGGCTTTGCGAGAGTATGTTGAAACGTGCTCGCCCGAGGCGCGTTTTTCAATCGTCTACAGCTCGCACAACGTCGAACAGCAATTGCTGGCGCAAGAGGCCGCGATAGCGGGCGCGGGAACCGACCTCTGGAGCGCTCGACGCGCGGCGGACATCGAGTCCGATCTTGCCGCAAATGCGGACCTGGTGGTCGCGGTCAGCGAGCAGGATGCAGCCTATTTTCGCACGCTCAATCCAAGCGTGGTGGTCGCCGCCAACGGCGTATGGCCGCGGGAAACGCCCGTCGGCCTCGATCGCTGGGCATCGCGGTTCGCCGGCCTGCGCACGGCACTGTTCGTCGGATCGGGCCAATCCGCCCAACGCCCGCGGTTTTCTCCAGATGACGGGTCCGGACCTTGGTTTCCTCTCAGCCTCGGAGCGGATTGTGGTGGTCGGCGGCGTTGCCGATCAGATCCGCAACGGTCCCGGATTCCTGCGGCACCGTGGCGCGGACAATGCCCGGGTCGAGTTGCTTGGCACGCAGGACGGCGCGACCCTTAGCGCGCTGATCGAGCTTGCCGACGTCGTGATGCTTCCGATCGTCGAAGGCGGCGGCACGAACATCAAGACCGCGGAAGCGCTGTACAACCGCAAGCCGGTCGTGGCGACAACCTTCGCGTTGCGCGGCTACGAGCAATTCAAGCATTGGCGGAATGTCCGGCTGGCGGACAGGCCGGAAGACTTCCGGGATGTGCTTGCCCAGGCGCTCAGAAGCGAACCTGAAGCGCTGAATTCGGCGGACATCGCACAGCTCGACACGCTGCTTTGGAGTTCGACGCTCCGAAAGCTTCCCGAGCTGTTCGCAGCGCTGCCGAGGCGGCAACGCCAGCCGGCGGCGAACCCGGCCGATGGCCGGGGTCGCTTTCTTCACGCCCTTTTGCAACGCCTGGGTTTGAGGCGAAGGAGCTGATCTCGTCGCGAGGGCGACGAGGGAAGAAGCTGCTTGTTGGGCAAAGCAAGCGTCGCGCCATGGGATGCCGCCGCCGGCTCCGGAACCTTCAGGGTTCCGAACCCGGCGGCGATCTTTTGTTGATCGGCAGGTTGGCCGCTGACCCGATCGGCTCAGGCCTTCGCTTGCTTCATGTTGGGCAGGAAGACAGTCAGCAGGCCAAGCAAGGGCAGGTACGAGCAGATCTGGTAGACGAAGTCGATGCCCTTCATGTCGGCGACGACGCCGAGCACAGCGGCGGCGATGCCGCCCATGCCGAAGGCGAAGCCGAAGAAGATGCCGGCGATCATGCCGACGCGGCCCGGGACCAGCTCCTGCGCGAAGACGACGATGTTGGAGAAGGCCGACGACAGGATCAGGCCGATCAGCACGGTGAGCACCATCGTCCATTCCAGATTGGCGTAGGGCAGCGCCAGCGTGAAGGGCAGCACGCCGACGATCGAGAACCAGATCATCGCCTTCTGGCCGTAGCGGTCGCCGAAGGGGCCACCGAGCAGGATGCCCAGCGCCGAGGCGCCGAGGAAGAGGAACAGCATCACCTGGCTCATCTGCACCGAAACGCCGAATTTATGCATGGCGTAGAAGGTGTAGTAGCTGGAGAGCGAGGCGATATAGGCGTTCTTGGTCAGCACCAGCAACGTCAGCACGGCCAGCGCCCACATGACCTTCTTGCGCGCGAAGGGCGAGACATGGGCAGCCTGCTTGCGGGTGGCCAGCGAGGCGCGCAGCCGGCTGTACCAGCCGCCGACCCGCCACAAAACGACGATGCCGATCAGCGAGCCGACGGCGAACCAGGAAATGCTGGTCTGGCCGAACGGCACGACGATGAAGGCGGCGAGCAACGGGCCCATTGCCTGGCCGAAATTGCCGCCCACCTGGAACAGCGATTGCGCCAGGCCGAACCGGCCGCCCGAGGCGAAACGGGCGATACGCGAGGATTCCGGATGGAAGATCGCCGAGCCGATGCCGATCAGAGAGGCGCCGATCAGCAGCAGCCAGTAATGGCCGGCATGGGCGAGGACAACCAGGCCGACCAGCGACGAGGCCATGCCCCAAGGCAAGGAGTAGGGCATCGGCTTCTTGTCGGTGATCATGCCGATCACCGGCTGCAGCAGCGAGGCCGTCACCTGGAAGGTGAAGGTCAAAAGGCCGATCTGCCAGAAATCGAGACCGTAATTGTCCTTGAGCAGCGGATAGATCGCCGAAAGCAGCGACTGCATGATGTCGTTGACGCAGTGGCAGAAGCTCACCGCAAGAATGACGGTGAAGGCCGTCGCTTGCGCCGAGATGTTGCTTGCCGGCGCCGGTGCGGCGACGGAGGTGGCGGTCGTATCAGTCAAGGCAATGCTCCGTAGTCTTGTTGGAGCATGATCTTGTCCGAAAACCGGTTCCCACTTTTCGGGATCATGCTCTAGGCGGCGAACCGCAGCCGGCCTTATAGGCCCGTTGCCAAGCGACTTCTTTCGTGGTTTGGTCCAATAGTTTCGCAAGTGGGCCACATCGATGCCGCATGGCAAGGAGATATTCAAGGGCGACGCCGCCGAGCTCGGCCGGCTGCATGAAAGCCGCTGGCAATGGCTGGAACAGGCCGTCGGGCCGGCGGTCGCGCTGCCGACCGAATATCCGGACGGCTATCACGTGCCGCAGCACCGCCACAGCCGCAGCCAACTGCTGCACGCGCTGGTCGGCGTGGTCCTGGTGACGACCAGGCGCGGGCGCTGGATGGTGCCGCCCGACCATGCGATGTGGATACCGGCCGGCATCGAGCATTCCGTCGAGATGTTGGGCGACGTCTCGATGCGCTCGGTCTATGTGATGCCGGGCGCCATTGCCGGCCTGCCGGACAGCTTGCGCGTCGTCGGCATCACCGAGCTGATGCACAGCCTGATCGTCGAATCGGAGAAGCTGCCGCAGGGCGGCGAGCTCGAAGGGCGGGCGGCGCTCGTCATGGGACTGCTGCTGCACGAGATCCCGAACCTGCCGGAACGGCCGCTCGGCTTGCCTTTCCCGTCCGATCCGAAGCTCGCGGCGCTTTGCCGGCGCTTCGTGGCGGCCCCTTCGCCGCATGCGACGATCGACGAATGGTCGGATGCCGCGGGCATGAGCCGGCGCTCGTTCACCCGCGCCTTCCATCGCCAGACCGGGCTGTCGCTGTCGACCTGGCGCCAGCAGGCCTGCCTTTTCGCGGCGTTGCCAAGGCTCGCCGACGGCGAGCCGATCACCAGGGTGGCGCTCGATCTCGGCTATGACAGCGTGCCGGCCTTCATCACCATGTTCAAGCGCATGCTCGGCGCGTCGCCGCGCGGCTATATGCGCGGGGCGCGCGATGCCGGTGAAAACCCGCGCCGCACGGGCGGTCCGATCGCCGCGTGAAACAGCGTCGTCAGCATTGAGTTGATGCGTCGGTTCTCAGTCTGGTGCCGTTTGCCGAATACTGGTTGCAAATTGCAATTGGTTATGTTTCCCTTTGTAAGGAGACAAAATCGGAGGAACGCTGGTGGCGACGATCGTCTATGCCATGCTGACGTCGCTGGACGGCTACATAGCCGGGCCGAGCGGAGACACCGACCTGCCGGTTCCCGAGGAAGACTTGCATCGGCATTTCAACGACGAGATGAGGCGGACGTCGATCGCGCTGTGCGGGCGCAGGATGTATGAAACCATGCGTTTCTGGGACAGCCCGGAACGCGATATCGCGGCTGAGGACGTCGAGCGGGATTTTGCCCGCGCGTGGCGGGAGACGCCGAAGGTCGTGTTTTCGACCACGCTTCAGGAGGTCGGGCCGAATGCCCGCCTGGTGAAGGCCGATGCGGAGGCGGTGGCAAGGACCCTCAAGGCGGATACAGATGGCGAGATCTCGGTCTCCGGCGCCGACCTTGCCGGGCACCTTGCGCGTGCTGGCCTGATCGACGAATACCGGCTTTACATGCATCCGGTCGTGCTAGGCGGCGGCAAGCCCTATTTCCGGTCCGGCCTGTCGCTGGCGTTGAGGCCGCTCGGTACGGAGCGCCTCGCGCAAGGGGTCACGCTGCTGCGCTATGCGCCCGCGGCGATTGGCCACAACTAGTCGAAACAGGCTCGACGGTTCTGCATTGGGTACCTCAAAAACAGAAACAATTTTTCGCTGAGGTGCCGCGACGGCTATCGGTGCAAGGTATCCTCAATTGATATTCAGCCAATCATGAGGAACGCGATGCGTGCTACAAAGCCGGTCGAAATATGTGAGGAAATCCTTCGCGCAGGATTGAAATATAATACAGAGCGCCAAATTTTGCCCAGTGAAAATGCGGTTGCGGGGCGTCTTCTTTCGCGGCGGGAGGAACTGATCGATGCCTACGATGAGTTATATGATAAACTGCACAATCGATCTCATGCACTAGATTCGTTCTTTGGCGCGCTTTTGAGTGCGGCTGCTTTTTGGAGCCCAGAAAAACTAGTTGCAACACGGAAAAAGAAGGGGCGACTTGAGGCAATAAACCGAGAAATTGCAATCAAGGCCACAGATTTGGCCAACCTCCTTGATGAGAGAAGCACGCTTCACAATCACTCTCAATTTTATACCGATACGCATTACGATGTGTGTGGCGTGATAGAGGCTGCGGCAAGGGAAAATCACCTCTTTCAATCTTGGGTGCGCGCAGAGTTTGCTAATTTAAGCGGCCGATTCGACCTGAAATACTGGCCAACTCTTGGGGATTTTGCACGAGAGCTGGCAGTTGATGCGGAGAATGCGAGCGCCCTAGCTACCGATCCCCTGACAGAAGCCGGAACTAAAGCCTCTCGCCCTTCGCTCTCTGATTTCTTCAAAGCATTTTTCGCCGCGATCCAAGAGAATAGTCGTCAGAACCACGGCGCGATACCGAACAACCTAAAGCTAACCGATGGCACCTACGCTTCGCTGGCGAATTGCGCTTTGGGCCTTTCTCCAGAGAAGCTTGTTGATTCGACATACGTCAAGCGGCTGCGTCAACGTCAACGAGACACAGATGGAAAGAGCTAGCTGGTTGGCGAGCCTGCTGATCGCCTTGATAAGCGCAGGAGCCTTCGGTCGACGTCCGCTCGGGCCGCCTTCGCCTAATCGAAAAGGCTCGATACCGATTCCTCGGTCGCGGTGCGCGAGATCGCTTCGCCCAACAGGTCGGCGATCGAAATGACACGGATGTTCGGGGCGTCGAGCACGCCCTGCGTCGGCTGAATGGAATCGGTGATCACCAGTTCCTGCAGCTTCGAGCCGGCGATACGGGCAACGGCGCCGCCGGAGAGCACGCCATGGGTGATGTAGGCGGTGACGGAGGTCGCGCCATTGGCCAGCAGCGCGTCGGCCGCGTTGCAAAGCGTGCCGCCGGAATCGACGATGTCGTCGATCAGGAGGCAGTCCTTGCCGGCGACGGCGCCGATGATGTTCATGACTTCCGATTCGCCGGGACGCTCGCGGCGCTTGTCGACGATGGCGAGTTGCGCGTCGAAGCGCTTGGCCAGCGCGCGCGCCCGCACCACGCCGCCAATGTCGGGCGACACGACGACGACATTGCCGAGCTGCTTGTACTTGGCCTTCACATCGCGGGCCATCACCGGCACCGAGAACAGATTGTCGGTCGGGATGTCGAAGAAACCCTGGATCTGGCCGGCATGGAGATCAAGCGTCAGCACGCGGTCGGCGCCGGCGCGGGTGATCATGTTGGCGACCAGCTTGGCCGAGATCGGCGTGCGGCCCGAGGCGCGGCGGTCCTGCCTTGCATAGCCGAAATAGGGGATGACCGCCGTGATGCGCCGCGCCGAGGAGCGCATGAAGGCATCCATCATGATGAGCAGTTCCATCAGATGGTCGTTGGTCGGATAAGAGGTCGACTGCAGGATGAAAACATCCTCGCCGCGCACGTTTTCCTGGATCTCGACGAAGATCTCCTGGTCAGCGAAGCGCCTGACGCTGGCCTTGCCCAGCGGGACGTTGAGATAGCGAGCGACCGCCTCGGCCAGCACCCGATTGGAATTGCCCGCGAAAAGCTTCATGCACCGTTCCTGGTGAAGGATGGAGAGGCCGGAGAGACTCTCATGCGCCTTTTAAGCGGGCTTTTAGCGGGCCGGGCCGGTATTGCAAGCCTCGTCGTCGGGAATCCTTCCGGTGGCCGCAACAAACACGGAAAACATCGCAAGCCGGCAACAGTTTGGCCGGCAACAGTTCGGCCCGCGCCGGTCCGGTCAACCGGCGCCGCCGCTGCCGAGCCAGGCGGCGAACTGGTCGATCGTCTGGTCGGCAATGGCCTGCATGGTCGCGGGCGCTACCGCGGGCCAGCCTTCGCCGCTGCCGGCCGCGGGCGCCTTCTGCTGGCCATTGATGCGGTGCAGGCGATTGCCGGAGGGGTCGTAGATGTCCCAGACATAGATGACGGTCGTGTCCTTGCCCTCGGACATCGTCGAAAAATAGCCCTTCAGCACATGCGTGGCCGTCTGGTCGGTGCTGCCGACAAGCGTCAGACCGCGTTGCCGGGCACGGGCCTGCAGTTCCGCCGTCAAGGGCGCCGCAGCCTCCACGGACGCGCCGACGATCGGCGCCACCTGCAGCCGCGTCTTGGCGACAGCCGCGGTCTGGGCCGGTGTCCTGGATGTCGCGGGCGACGCTGTGGCGGAAGGCGCGGGCGAAGGAGCGGGCGCGGTCGTGGTCGGCGTTGTGGCCGTCGTCGATGTGCCCTGCGAAGAGGTCGAAGACTGGGCCGAGCCCGCCGGCGGGGTGATCGCCGAAGGCTCCAGGACGTCCTTGGCATTGGTGCAGGCGCCAAGCGCCAGCGCCGCAAGCAATGACACGGTCGTCACCTGCGATCGTCTCATTTGCCTGAAAACTCCCCTGCTGGCGAACGCCCCCGCGTGAACGAACGATTATGGATTCACTGCACGATCAAGTCGAGATCATGGCGCGACAGCGGCTTCGGCGCCGATTCCGTGGTGAGGTAGGTGCGGCCAAGCGTCATCGCGGTCTCGGTCTCGGAGTCCATGATGATCATATGCGCGAACAGCGTCATGTTGGGCGCGATCGGTTCCATGTTGCCCTGGTAGAACATCGGCATGTCCATCCAGGACGGCGTGAAGCGCGCGCCGACCGAATAGCCGCAGGCGTTCAGCCGGTGCTTGGTCAGATTGTGCGCTTCGAGCGTGCGGGCATGCGCGTCGAAGACGTCGCCGAAAGTGTTGCCCGGCGTCATTGCCTTTTCGACCGCGAGCAGGGCGGCGCGGGATGCGTCGAACAATTCCTGATGACGTTTCGACGCCTTGCCGGTCAAAACGGTGCGCATCATGGGGGCATGATAGTGGTGGAAGACGCCGGCCCATTCGAGCGTCAGCTGGTCGTTCTTGGTGAGCTTGCGGCGGCCGGCCTTATAGCGGCAAAGCAAGGCATCGGCCCCGGAGCCAATGATATACTCATTGGCGGGATAGTCGCCGCCGCCGGCAAAGACCGCGCCCTGCATGGCGGCAAGGATCAGCCCTTCGTCGCCGCCTTGCTTGATCAGGGGCAGGGCGGCATCCAGCGCGTCGTCGGAAAGATTGGCGGCCTTTTCCGCCTTGGCGATCTCGGCCGGGCTCTTGAACAGGCGTAGCCGGCCGACGATGCCGGAAGCATCGGCGATCTGGCCGAAGGTCTGCAACTGCTCGTCCAGGCGGCGACCATTGTAGGCGGTCAAGCCATGGGTGTCGTATTCGACGCCGATGCGGGCGCCGAGCAGATCGAGGTCGTTAAGCAGGTTGCGCAGGTCGATCGCCGGATTGGCCCCCTGACGATCGGTCCACAGCACGATGTTGTCGATGGTCGAGGTGTGGCGCGCCTGCCTCAGATCGGCCGAACGGGTGAGCAGCACCATCGAGCCGTCGGCCTTCACCACCAGGCACTGGAAGAAGCAGAAGCCGAACGTGTCGTAGCCGGTCAGCCAATACATGCTCTCCTGCGCGAACAGGAGCACGGCGTCGAGCTTCTTCTCGGCCATCTCGATCAGCAGCCGGTCGCGCCGCGCGTCGAATTCCGAACGTTCGAAATGCAGCGCCATTATTCTTTCTCCAGAACGATTGCCGAAACCTGGCGCCCGTAATCTGCTTCCTTGCGGTGTGTGGTACGCCGGTAGGAATAGAACAGGTCTTCTTCCGCATAGGTGCAGCGGCCAAGCCCCTCGGCGGTCACGCCGGCCTTGCGCAGCCGGTCGACCGTATATCGGTTGAGATCGAACATCGAGTGGCCGGCGGTCCTCGATGGCCTGAAATAGCGATGATTGCCGGCGTCGGCCTCGACGAAGCGGGCGACGAATTCCGGCCCGACCTCGTAATTGTCGGGGCCGATGGAAGGACCGAGCACGGCGACGATGCGCTCGCGGCTGGCGCCGAGGCTCTCCATCGCGGCGACGGTATTTTCCAGCACGCCGGTGAAGGCACCCTTCCAGCCCGCATGGGCGGCACCGATGACGCGCGCCTCGGCGTCGGCGAACAGCACCGGCCCGCAATCGGCGGTCGAGGCGCCGATGGCGATGCCCGGACGGTCGGTGACGATGGCGTCGGCTTTCGGGCGAGGGCCGGCGAAGGGTTGCCTGGCGACGACGACATCCGACGAATGGATCTGGTGCGCCGTCAACAGATGATCCGCCGGCACGCCCATCCAGGCGGCAACGCGCCGCCGGTTCTCGGCGACCAGCGTTTGGTCGTCGCTGGAACCGGTACCAATGTTGAGCCCCCGATAGATGCCGTCGGAGACGCCGCCGATGCGCGTGAAATAGCCGTGGCGCATGCCTTGCGCCTTTTCAAGCAGCGGCGAGCGCACTGGATCGGGTCTGGTCTGATTCAGCATGGTTGGGTTTGTCGTCCGTGTGGGGCCGTCTCGTCAAGGCGAAGTTCGGACGACGACGGGACCATGCGGCATGACCCACCCGTCGACCTCAGCCTGTTCTCGCGGCCGGCAGGATCTTCATCACCTTGAACAGCTCGCCCATCGCGTCGCGGCCGGCCAGGCGTTCGACCGCGTCCGAAATGGCTTGACGTGTCTTGGCATCGGCATCGGCGCCGAGCGTGCCGGCACGTTCGAGCAGCCCCATGCCGAGCAGGAATTCGCCCTGGGTCGACAATTGCACATCGAGACCGTGAGCGCGCGCCATATCGGCAAGTGGCGTGAAATCGACATGGGCGGTGAGATCGGCTTCACCTGGATTGGCCAGCACGTCTTCGCGCCGATGCCGGCGCAGCGCCTGGAAGGTGTCGCCGATCCCGGGCCGGAGGTGGCCGTAGTCGATGAAGAGGCCGGCGCCGCCCCGACCGGCGATGCGTTCGGCGATCACCGCCATCAGCGCCGAACGGGCAGGCGCCACTTCGACGACGGCGCCTTGCGGCGCATCGGCCGCGGCGGCCGGCAGCAGTGCCGGATCGACAGACCCCGCGCCGGCGAAGAAGCGCAGTTCATCGGCGCCATCGAGGCCGACCACGCGCTCGCGCCAGCTTTCGCCGACAAGGACGAACTGCCGGATCGGCACCGCGTCGAACAGCTCGTTGCCGACGATAAAGAGCGGCTGCCCCGGCAGCGTGCCGATGGTCTGGTGCCAGGCAAGCGGCGCGCTCTCGCCGGCAAGCGTCTGCTTCTGGATCTCAGCCAGCCGCGGGCTGGTCTCGATCATGGCAAAGGAGGCGCCGGCCACGAGCGCCGGGTCGAGCCGCGACCAGGTACGCAGCAAGTCCTTCATCAAGGTGCCGCGGCCGGGACCGATTTCGGCGAAGGTCGCAGGCAACGGCCGGCCGGCACCTTGCCAGGCCTGGTAGAGCCAGACGGCGACGAGCTCGCCGAACATCTGGCTGATCTCGGGCGCGGTGATGAAGTCGCCGGCGGCGCCGAAGGGCTCGTGCGTCGTGTAATAGCCCTCGTCGGGATCGAACAGGCAGAGCGCCATATATTCGCTGACCGGGATCGGCCCCGCCGCGCCGATCAGGCCTATGATGCGCTCCTTCAGCCGGGTCATGCCGCCCGCGGCTCGGCCGCCGGCCTTGCGGTGACCATAGCCCAGATGCCGGCCAGCACCATCGGCGTGGACAGGATCATGCCCATGGTCAGCCAGCCGGTGCCGAGCAGATAGCCGAGCTGCTGGTCGGGCTCGCGGAAGAACTCGACGAAGATGCGCGACAGGCCGTAGCCGCAGATGAAGGCGCCGCCGACGAAGCGCGGCGTCTTCAGCTTCAGGCGCGAATGGGTGAGGAAGCGCAGCACCAGGAACAGCACCAGGCCTTCGAGCAGCGCCTCGTAGAGCTGGCTGGGGTGGCGGGTGAACGGGCCGCCATTGGGGAATTCGATCGCCCAGGGCACGTCCGACGGCCGGCCCCAAAGCTCCGAATTGATGAAGTTGGCGACACGGACCAGGCCGAGCCCGACCGGTACGCCGGCCGACACCACATCGAACAATGTCCAGGTGGGAATGCGGCGCTTGAGCGAAAACAGCGTCATGGCGAGGATGACGCCGAGCAGGCCGCCATGGAACGACATGCCGCCCTGCCAGACCGCTAAGATGTCGAGCGGATGCGCGATGTAGCGCGGCAGGTCGTAGAAGAGCACGTAGCCGGTGCGCCCGCCGAGCACGACGCCGATCGCCGCCCAGACGATGAAATCGTCGAGGTCCCCGGGCTTCATCGGCAGATTGCCGTCGGGCCACAGGCGCGGGTTGGTGACCAGGCGCTTGGCGTACCACCAGGCAAAGAGGATGCCGACGATATAGCCGACACCATACCAATGCACTGCCAGCGGCCCGATATGGACGATGACCGGATCGATGTTGGGGAAGGGCAGGGAGGCCAGCGGCAGCAGGAAATATTCGCTCAAAACGGGTCCCCGATGACGGTCACGATTGGGCGCGGACCATGCGGCAGGGTTTTGGCGCGGTCAAGGCAAGGTCAATTTCGCAGCCGACCGTCACGTCTCAGGGAACAGAATCCGCTCATAATCCGTCGCGCCGTGAAGGATATGCAGCACTTCGACGGCATCCATATGGATGCGGAAGAAAATCAGGTAATTGCCGTACACCCGACGGCGGATACCGGAGGACTGATGGCGTGGGACCAACTGACAACGTTCCGGCATTGTGCATAGTTCAATGCAGGCATTGCGCAATTCGCGAACGAAGGTCATCGCCCGGAATGGGTTGTCGCTGGCGATGTGATCGCCGATAGCCTCAAGGTCACCCTCGGCCTGGTCGGTAAATACCAGTAGTTTCACCTACGCTTCTCGGCCATCGCCTTATATTTGCTCTCCAGGCGATCGAACACGTCCGCGCCAGGTTTCACGCGTCCTGCGTCTGCGTCAGCGATGCCTCGAGCGAGGGCTGCATCGAGCGTGGCGAGTCGTTTCTCCCTTTCTTCAACGAGGCGGACACCCTCGCGCAACACCTCGCTTTTCGAATTGTAGCGACCGGTTTTGACGAGCCGGTTCACGACGTCTTCCAG
>NZ_VFTZ01000011.1 GCF_006440775.1 Mesorhizobium sp. B2-7-2
GGAGTAGGGGAGTAGGGGAGTAGGGGAGTAGGATGTGATGTCCTGGCCGCCTGCGCATGCGATGTGCGCCCCCTATTACCTTACTCCCCTACTCCCTTACTCCCCTGATTTTCTCAGCAGATAAATGTCCATGATCCAGCCCTTCTTTCGTCTGGCGTCTTCACGAACCCTTTCGATTTCGGCACCGACGTCGCCTAAGCGTCCGGAGATGACGATCTCGTCGGGCGTGCCGAGATAGGCGCCCCACTGGATGAGGACGTCCTTGTCGGCAAGCGTGTTGAAGGCGCATTTGCCGTCGAGCATGACGACGGTGGAGCCGGCGTTGGCTGGCAGCCCTTCTTCGGTTAGCCGGCGACCGGTCGTCACCAGGATCGAATCGCCGATGCGGTTGAGCGCAGTCGCGTGGGCGGCGGCCAGCGCCTGGATCGCGGTGATGCCGGGGATGATTTCGAGCTCGAAACCGACATTGCCTCTCAGGCGCACGCGCTCGAGAATACGCAGCGCGCTGTCATAGAGCGACGGATCGCCCCAGATCAGGAACGCGCCGCAGCCATCGTCGGCAAGCTCGTCGCGGATCAGGGTTTCGTAGATCTCCGCTATCGCTTCGTGCCAGTCGTCGACTGTCACACGATAGGACGATGTCGGCTCGGCCCGAACCGGCACATCGAACTCGACCCGGCGCGACTTCGGATTGGTGACGAAGCGGT
Organism: Mesorhizobium sp. B2-7-2; assembly: GCF_006440775.1. Lineage (GTDB taxonomy): Bacteria > Pseudomonadota > Alphaproteobacteria > Rhizobiales > Rhizobiaceae > Mesorhizobium. The sequence continues at coordinate 708 of NZ_VFTZ01000011.1, forward strand.
CGCAGATCTGCCGGCGCAAGTCGGCAAGATCGTTCTTCTTCGCCCCCTTGTCGGGAATGAACAGCACGTCGGCGCGGTTCAGGCCGTCGATGGCCTGGACCGTCATGTGGTCGGGATTGCCGGCGCCGATGCCGATGACGAGAAGCTTGCGCATGGCGATCTCCTGCCCGATCGGCGGCGCGGTGTCCAGAAGTACCCGTATCGGCCGACGAAGGGCTTTGAAACGCCGTCCTGAAACGGCTAGATGGAACTGCGCATTCGGCTGATCCCGGTATTGCCGCAGAGAGGAGGGTCCATGTTACGCACCGTACTGACCGCAGCGCTGGCGCTCGTGGCTGCCCCGGCCTTCGCCAATGATTCCGTCGCCGAACTCGGCACCGGCGGGCTGATCCTGTCGCGCAGCGACGCCGTCGCCATGCAAAGCGAGGACCTTTTCATCTCGCCGGAGAAGGTGACGGTCGACTATGTGTTCCGCAACAACACCGACAAGGATGTCAGCTCCATCGTCGCGTTTCCGATGCCCGACATCGAAGGCGATCCCAACGAGATGCCGGCCATCCCGGAAGCGCAGAGCGATAATTTCCTCGGCTTCGAGGTGACGATCGACGGCGTCGATGCGAAGCCGCAGCTGGAGCAAAAGGCGCTGGCGCTCGGCATCGATATCACCGCCGATCTCAAGGCGCAGAACGTGCCGCTCTATCCGTTCGGCGACGCCGCAAAGACGGCGCTGGCGAAGCTGCCCAAGGATGTCGCCAAGGACTGGGAAGACCGCGGCATCATCATCGAGGATACGGCCGATAGCGGCTCGGGCACGCAAACCGCCTTTGCGCCGTTCTGGCAGCTACGCTCGACCTATTGGTGGCGCTCGACCTTCCCGGCCAACAAGGAGGTCCATGTCTCGCACCGCTACAAGCCCAGCGTCGGTGGCACGTCCTCGGTCAGCTTCTTCTATGATGGGCAGTTCCAGGGCCAGTATGCGGCCTACAAGACCCGCTATTGCATGGATCAGACGTTCGAGAACGCGGTGCGCAAGGCGGCCAAGGCAAATCCGGACGGTTATCCGAAATATTACGAGAGCCGGATCGCCTACATCCTGACGACGGGGGGCAACTGGGCATCCGGCACCATCGGCAATTTCAAGCTCACCATCGACAAGGGCAGCCCCAAAAGCCTCGTCTCCTTCTGCGGCGACAATGTCAAAAAGGTCGGACCGACGACGTTCGAGGTCACCGCGAAGGATTTTTATCCCGAGCACGATATCGACATCCTTCTGCTCGAGCCGTCGGACAATGGCGGGAACGGCGGCTGATGGATATCGCGATCTATGTCGCCATCGCCGAAAACGGCGTGATCGGCCGCGAAGGCGGCCTGCCGTGGCGGCTTTCCACCGATCTCAAGCGCTTCAAGGCCGACACGATGGGCAAGCCGATCATAATGGGCCGCAAGACCTATGAAGGCATCGGCCGGCCGCTGCCCGGCCGGCTCAACATCGTGGTGACGCGCGACAAGACCTGGCGCGCCGAGGGCATCGAGGTGGCCCACTCGCTGGAGGACGCGATCGCTCTGGCCAAGGTGCGCGGCCGCTGCATGGCGGGAGCGGAGGAGATCTGCGTGGTCGGCGGCGGCGAGATCTATGCCCAGGCCTTGCCGCTTGCCGACCGGCTGCACGTGACCCATGTGCTGGCCAGCGTCGATGGCGACGCCCATTTTCCGCCGATCGATCCGGGCGCCTGGCAAGTGGTCAGCGCCGAGGATTTTCCTGCCGGCGAGAAAGACAGCCACGCCACGCGTTACACGGTTTACGAGCGCCGACGCGACGATCGTTGACGACGACAAAGGGTCGCTACCCGTCCAAATCGCACGGGGACGATGGCACATCGCGTTGAAAGCGGGTCAAGGCGTCCCTATAGAAGAACGGTGTTGCAGCGGCGCGCGTCCAACCGGACGCGCAAGAGGCCGCCGTAATACTTTGATTTTGGGGCATGATTCCTTTTCGAAAACCGATATGGGTTTTCGTGGTCATGCGCTAGGATTGCGCCGCAAGGCCTGAGGGAACCGAAGCGAAAGGACATTCATGCCCTGGAACGACAAGAGCGGTGGCGGCGGCCCATGGGGCGGCGGCGGCAATCAGGGGCCCTGGGGGCAGGGACCGAAAGGGCCAAGCGGCCCGCAGGGTTCGCCCCCCGATCTCGAGGACATCATCCGCCGCGGCCAGGACAGGCTGCGGCGCGCGCTTCCGGGCGGCGGTGGCGCCAGCCCGGCGGTGCTCGGGCTGATCGCGCTGGCCCTCATCGTGCTATGGGCCTTCAAGGCGATCTATACCGTGCAGCCCGACGAGGTTGCCGTCGAACTGCGCTTCGGCCAGCCGAAGACCGAGCTTTCGCAGCCGGGCCTGCATTTCCACTGGTGGCCGATCGAAACGGTCGAGACTGCCAAGATCTCCGAGCAGCTCGTCAGCATCGGCGGCGGGTCGAGCAGCGGCTCCGGGCTGATGCTCTCCGGCGACCAGAACATCGTCAACGTGCAGTTCTCGGTGGCCTACCAGGTCTCCGATCCCAGAGCCTATCTGTTCGATGTTTCAGATCCCGACGGCATGCTGACCCAGGTCGCCGAGAGCGCCATGCGCGAAGTCGTCGGCCGGCGGCCGGCGCAGGACATCTTCCGCGACGACCGCCAGGGTATCGCAACCGGGGTGCGCGAGATCATCCAGGGCACGCTCGATGGCTACAAGACCGGTCTCCAGGTCAACGCAGTCTCGATCGAGGACGCGGCACCACCGCGCGAGGTGGCCGACGCGTTCGACGAGGTGCAGCGCGCCGAGCAGGACGAGGACAAGTTCGTCGAGCAGGCCAACCAGTATTCCAACCAGAAGCTCGGCCAGGCGCGCGGCCAGGCGGCGCAGGTCCGCGAGGACGCCGCCGCCTACAAGAACCGCGTCGTGCAGGAGGCGGAAGGCGAGGCGCAGCGCTTCATCTCCGTCTACAACGAATATGCCAAGGCGCCCGACGTCACGCGCAAGCGCCTCTACCTCGAAACCATGGAGAGGATCCTGAAGGACTCCAACAAGGTCGTCGTCGAGCAGGGCAACGGTCAGGGCGTGCTGCCTTACCTGCCGCTGCCGGCATTGCAGCCGAAAGCGCAGCCGGCGCCGGCCCCGCTGGGCGGCGTCACGACGGGAGGCAACCAGTGATGGCCAACCGTCTTCCCATCGTCGCCGTCATTGCGGCTGTCCTTCTGTTCCTGCTCTACTCCTCGGTGTTCGTGGTCAATGCCGGCCAGCAGGCGATCGTGCTCAGGTTCGGCGAGATCATCGACGTCAAGAGCGAGCCCGGCATCTACTTCAAGGCGCCATTCGCCTTCTTCGATGCCGACAGCGTGCAGATGGTCGAGAAGCGGGTGATGCGCTTCGATCTCGACAACATCCGCGTCCAGGTCTCGGGCGGCAAGTTCTACGAGGTCGACGCCTTCATCGCCTATCGCATCTCGGATCCGCGCACGTTCCGCGCGGCGGTGTCCGGTCAGGTGGAATTGGCCGAGGCACGGCTGCGGACGCGTCTCGATGCGGCGCTTCGCCGTGTCTACGGCCTGCGCGACTTCGAGGCCGCGCTTTCCGAGGAACGCGGCGTCATGATGCGCGAGGTGCGCGATCAGCTTCGCCCCGACGCGACCTCGCTCGGCCTCGACATCGAGGATGTGCGCATCCGCCGGACCGACCTGACGGCGGAAGTCTCGCAGCAGACCTATGACCGCATGAAGGCCGAGCGCCTGGCGGAAGCCGAGCGTCTGAGGGCGCGCGGCAACGAGGCGGCGCAGCGCATCAGGGCGCGGGCCGACCGCGAGGTCGTCGAGATCGTCGCCGAGGCGCAGAAGGAATCGGAAATCCTGCGCGGCGAGGGCGAGGCGCAGCGCAGCGCGACCTTCGCGGACGCCTATAAGCGCGATCCGGCCTTCTTCGATTTCTATCGCTCGATGAATGCCTACGGCACGGCGCTGGACAGCACCGGAACGACGATGGTGCTCTCGCCCGAATCCGAGTTCTTCCGCTACTTCCGTGATCCGGACAGCAAGCCTCAGCCCGGGCAGCCGGCCGCGCCTGCGACGCCGCCTGCCGCACCGGCCGCGCAACCCGGCACCGCCCAGTAGCGGCGGTGCAGGACTTTGTCGCGGCGATCGGGCTGGTCCTGGTGATAGAGGGCCTGGTCTATGGCGGGTTTCCGGGCCTAGCCCGGAAACTGGCGACGGAAATGCAGTCGATGCCCGAGAACGCGCTGCGGTTCGGAGGATTGGCGGCAATCGCGGTTGGCGTCGCCATTGTGTGGCTGGTTCGCGGCTGATGAAATTCATTGGTGCCGCGGCGACGGACGATTTATCCTGAGAAGACGGGCATAGCCGCAAACGTGCCGTATTTCTTGCCAACATGAACCGGACAGGGCGTCTTTGCGGAAAACGCCTGTCCTTTTCAGACACACCGGGAGGCCACGATGATATCCGACACCCTGTTGCGCGCGGCGCGGCGCATGGTCTTCGCCGGCGCCACCGCATTCGCGGTCGGCATTGTTGCCGTCCCGTCCTTCGTCACACCGACGATCGCCTCCGACGGGCCGCCCTCGGTCGCCGATCTCGCCGAGCGCCTGCTTGGCGCGGTGGTCAACATCTCGACCTCGCAGACGGTGAAAGGCACGGAAGGGCCGGGCGCGGTGCCGATGCCGCAGCTGCCCGAGGGCTCGCCGTTCCAGGACTTCTTCGACGATTTCTTCAAGAATCGCGGCGGCGACAAGGGCGGCGCCGGGCAGAAGGTGCAGTCGCTCGGCTCCGGCTTCGTCGTCGATGCCGAGCAGGGTATCGTGGTGACCAACAACCACGTCATCGCCGATGCCGACGATATCGAGGTCAATTTCTCCGACGGCATCACGCTGAAGGCGACGCTCGTCGGCACCGACACCAAGACCGATGTCGCGGTGCTGAAGGTCGACCCCAAGGGTCACAAGCTGACGGCGGTGAAATTCGGCGATTCCACCAAGATGCGCGTCGGCGACTGGGTGATGGCGATCGGCAATCCGTTCGGCCTGGGCGGCACGGTGACGGTCGGCATCGTCTCGGCGCGCAACCGCGACATCAATTCCGGCCCCTATGACGACTTCATTCAGACCGACGCCGCCATCAACCGCGGCAATTCCGGCGGCCCGCTGTTCAATGCCGAGGGCGAGGTCATCGGCATCAACACCGCGATCATCTCGCCGTCGGGTGGCTCGATCGGCATCGGTTTTTCCATCCCCTCGCAGCTTGCCGCCGGCGTCGTCGACCAGCTTCGCCAGTATGGCGAGACGCGGCGCGGCTGGCTTGGCGTGCGCATCCAGCCGGTGACGGCGGACATCGCCGAAAGCCTTGGAATGGCGACCGCCAAGGGCGCGCTGGTGGCCGGCGTCATCAAGGGCGGGCCGGTCGACAACGGTTCGGTGCAGGCCGGCGACGTCATCATCAAGTTCGACGGCAAGGATATCCATGAAATGCGCGACCTGCCGCGTGTCGTCGCCGAAAGCCCGGTCGGCAAGGCGGTCGACGTCGTCATCGTGCGCAAGGGGGTCGAGCAGACCGTCAAGGTGACGCTCGGACGGCTGGAGGACGGCGAAAAGCTCGCCAGCGGCGAGAACGGCAACACCGACCAGGACAAGGGCGACAAGGCGACGCCTCCGGTATCGACGGCCTCGGTGCTCGGCATGACCGTCGGCGAGCTCAACGACCAGACACGGCAGAAGTTCGGCATCGCGGCCGATGTGTCCGGCGTGGTCATCACCGACGTCGCCAAGAATTCGGCGGCGGCCGAGCGCGGCATCCAGCCCGGCGAGGTGATCACCGAGATCGCGCAGGAATCGGTCGGCACGCCGAAGGACGTCATGGACCGGATCGGCGCGCTGAAGGAGCAGGGCCGCAAGAACGCGCTCTTGATGCTGGCGTCGAAGACCGGCGAACTGCGCTTCGTGACGATCCGGATGGATTGAGTCCGGAACGTCCGGTAACCGATTGATGTTTCAATGAATAGGGCGGCTAGCGAGCCGCCCTTTTTCGTGCCTGCCAATCCTGGCGCGACAGCCTGTAGAGGACATGCCGCTTGAGGTGCGGATGGCTGTCGGGAACGCTCGGATGATCGAAATCGGCGCCCGCATCGGCTTGCATGCCGAGTCGCTTCATGACGGCGATGGAGCGATGGTTTTCGGCGACGGCGAAGGAGACGATCTCCTCCAGCCTCAGCGTTTCGAAGCCGAAGGCGAGCCAGGCTTCAGCCGCTTCGGTGACATAGCCCTTGCCCCAGAATTCCGGCGCCAGCCGCCAGCCGATCTCGATCGTGCCGTCCGGTAGCGATGGCACATCATTCGTATCCAGGAGACCGACGAAGCCGATGCATTCGCCGGTGGCCGCGATCTCGGCGGCGGCGAAGCCGTAGCCATCCTCATCGATCCAGGCGCGGAATTCGTCCATCTTGGCATCCGCGGTCGCACGGTCGCGGCGGAACGGGAAGAACTCCATCACGCGCTCGTCGGAGTTGACGCGGTGGAAAAGCTCGCGGTCGCGCTCCTCCCAGTTGCGCAGGATCAGGCGCTCGGTGCGGATCGGCTTCATTCGACGAACTCATCCCGGCGGTAGCCTTGGAGATAGAGCAGCGCGGTCAGATCGCCGTGATCGATGCGGATGCGGGCCTGCTCGGCCACCGTCGGCTTGGCGTGAAGCGCGATGCCGGTGCCGGCAAGACGGATCATGTCGAGATCGTTGGCGCCGTCGCCGACCGCGATGGCATCCTCGGTCGTCAGCCCGAGCCGTGCCGCGATGTCGAGCAATGCTTCGGCCTTGGCGGCGCGGCCGAGGATCGGCTCGGCCACCATGCCGGTGAACGTGCCGTCTTTTTCGATCAGGCGGTTGGCGCGGTTTTCCTGGAAGCCCAGCATATCGGCGATGCGGCTGGTGAAGACGTCGAAGCCGCCAGAGACCAGCGCCGTCCAGGCGCCATGGGCGCGCATCGTTTGCACCAAGGCGCGGCCGCCGGAGGCGAGCGTCAGCCGATTGGCGATGATGCGGTCGACCACGGCTGTGTCGAGGCCTTTCAGCAAGGCGACGCGCTCCCGCAAGGCGGGCTCGAAGGCGATCTCGCCATTCATCGAGCGCGCGGTGATCGCCGCCACATGATCCTTGACGCAGATCTCGTCGGCAAGCTCGTCGATGCATTCCTGGTCGATCATGGTCGAATCCATATCGGCGAGCAGGATCTTCTTGCGCCTGCCTTCGGCCGGTTGGACGATGACGTCGACCGGCTCGGAAGCCAGCGCCGCGCGCAGATTGGCGGTCATTTCGCCGATATCCGGCGTCTGCGGCAAAACGAGATCGCAGGCGACGTCCTCGGCCAGCCAATGAACGGCGCTTGCGCCGGCGGCCCGCAAGGCCATATTCGCAAGCGAGGCCGGCATGGCGCGGGCTTCTGGACGGGACACTAAAGTGGCGATCAGCGGCATCGAGAATTCCGGCAGGCAGGCGGGCGAAGGCCGCATCAAGAACGCGATCCTGATAGCCGGGCCGACAGCCAGCGGCAAGTCGGCGCTAGCGCTTGATCTCGCCGAATGCAATGGCGGCGTCATCGTCAACACCGATTCCATGCAGGGCTATTCGGTGCTCGATGTCCTGACGGCGCGGCCGAGCGCCGCCGAAATGGCACGCGTTCCGCATTTCCTTTACGGCCATGTCCATCCCGCCACCGCCTATTCCACCGGCGCCTGGCTGCGCGACGTGACAAAGCTGATTGACGACGGCGTGCTGTCGGGCCGTCCGGTCGCTTTCGTCGGCGGCACCGGGCTCTACTTCCGCGCGCTGGCCGAAGGCATCTCGGATATGCCGGACATTCCGGCGTCCGTCCGCGAGCGCTGGCGCTACGAGCTCAAGGAGCAAGGGGCCGAAAGGCTGCACCGCCTGCTGATGCACGAGGATTCGGCTGTGGCCATGCAACTCAGGCCGACCGACGGCCAGCGTATCGTTCGGGCGCTCGAAGTGCTCGACGCTTCCGGGCGCTCGATCCTCGAATGGCAGGCGGTGCGCGGTCGGCCGCTGATCGATCGCGACAGCGCGCGCTTCCTGGTCATCGAGCCGGACCGCGAGCAACTGGTCCGGCGCATCGAGGCGCGTTTCGACCAGATGCTCGACAAGGGCGCTCTCGACGAAGTGCGTCGACTCACCGCTCTCGGTCTCGACCCGGACCTGCCGGCGATGAAAGCGATCGGCGTGCGGGAGCTGCAGGCGGCGATGGCCGGACAATCGGATTTTCCAGCAGCCATTGAGCGCGCCAAGATCGCGACCCGGCAATATGCCAAGCGTCAGTCGACCTGGTTCAGGCATCAGCTGGGAGCGGAGTGGCGCAGGCTGCGGCCGGGCGACGAACCGGCTGTTCAGGACTGACTAAAAGCTTTTTCAATCAGCGCCTTAAAATCCCCGGCTCTAATTCTCGCCAAGGTTGCTCGGGTTAACTGTCCGTAAGGTCGGCCATGCCATAACCTCGGGGCTAGAGTGCGCGGGGAGTAGATGCGTTTCCATAAGGCGGAATCCGCATTTTTCGTCTTTATTTTCGTGATCCTGGCCGCGGGCCTGGTGACCTACCACGCCTATGGCCAATTGCAGGACATCGCCGCCGACCTCGACACCGCATCGCGCGTCGACAAAATTGTCTATCTCAACAAACTGCTGTTCGTCACCGGGGCGCTTCTGGCAACCGCGCTGTTCTTCGGCACCTTCTTCATCTACCCGCTGATCCGCGGCCAGGTGCGGGAAGAGGGCAAGCTCAGGGCCATGACGGTTTCGCTCAGCGCTCGCTCGCAGACGCTTGAGCAGGCGGCGCTCACCGACAGTCTCACCGGAATGCAGAACCGCCGCTATTTCGACGATGCGCTGCGCGAATATCTGCACGAGTTTCGCCGCATCGACAGGCCAGTCGGGCTGATGATCCTCGATCTCGACCATTTCAAGCAGGTCAACGATACGCATGGCCATGACGTCGGCGACGAGGTGCTGAGGGCCGTCGCTACCTGCCTGCGGGGCATGACACGCTATCACGACGTGGTGGCGCGGCTGGGCGGCGAGGAGTTTGCCGTCGTCACCCCCAACATGGATGTCGAATTGCTCGCCAGGTTCGCCGAGCGCATCCGCAAGGCGGTCGCCAACATGTCGATCATGTCGGGCAACGTGCGGCTGAAGGTCACCACCAGCGTCGGCCTTGCCGTCTGGGACCACAAGGAGAGCGCGGAGGATTTCTACCGCCGCGCCGACCGCCAGCTCTATGAGGCGAAGAAGCAAGGCCGCAACCGCGTCTGCGCCTAAAATTCCGAAGATGAATTCGTGAGGCTGGCCGTATGCCGCCATTTGCTGCGCTTCCGGTGCTCACGGACTTTTATGTCCGCTCCGCTCCGGTTCTCGCAAACGGCACCATCCGACTCAGCCTGACGAATTCCCTATCGGAATTTGCGTGTCTTGCAGCGCCGCCAGATCAGTCGTTGAGCTGGCGCATGCCGAAGGTCGAGGGCTTCAGGCCGTAGCGCGTGTCGAAGTCGTCGTCCGGCTGCACGCGCGCGGCGGTGGCCGGCTTCTTGTAGTCTGGGTCGCCGGCCTGGCGGGAAGAATCCACAGCCTCGGCGAAGGCCATGGCCTGCTGCGGCTTCGGCACGTTGCGCAGCCGCTCGACGATCATGGCGAGATCGACGTCGTTGCCATCCACGGAGGGATCGATCTTCTCGCCCTTCGCGGTGCCCGGGATGAACTCCTGCGGCAGCTTCTCGAACTTCAGCCGCATGGTGGTCGCCACGCCTTCGCCGAAGGCGATGGCTTCGCGCTGCCCCATCGAGGAGAGGAACGCCAGGGTCGAGGCCGAGGAATCGGCGATCGCCGAGCGGATGATGGCCTGGTCCTGCTCGTTGGCAAGCCGCATGGCGAAGAAGGTCGAGCACTGCGACAGGATGGTCGGGTCGAGCTCGCCCGGACGCTGGGTGACGACGCCGAGATAGCAGCCGTATTTGCGGCCTTCCTTGGCGATGCGCGACAGCGCGTGCCTTGTCGGCGCGAAGCCGAGACGCGGATCGGCCGGCATGTAGCGATGGGCTTCCTCGCAAAGCAGCAGCAGCTTCAGCCGGCCCTCGCTCCACAGCGCCAGGTCGAAGGCCAGGCGTGCCAGCACCGAGCAGACCGAGTTGACGACTTCCGAAGGCATGCCCGCCATCTCGAAGCAGGTCACCGGGCGTCCATGGTTGGGGACGCGGAAGATGTTGCCGATCGTTTCGTGGATGGTGTCCTCGATCAGCCGCGAATTGAACATGAAGCGGTAGCGCGGATCGGCCGCCGCCGATTCGATGCGCGTCTTCAGCGATTTCAAGGTCGGGCGGTCGTTCTTGCTTTCGAGCATGCCCATGCGCTCGTCGATCTGCTTGATGAGATCGGCAATGCGATAAGGCACCGGCGTGTCCGCCGTCAGCGCGTCGCTGCCGCGCCTGACATAGGTGCCGGAATTCGGGTTGCGGTAAAGGTTCTTGGCGGCCGGGATCAGGTCGCGCAGGACATCCACTTCCTCGGGCACCGTCTCGCGGCCGCGAAACAGCACTTCGGCGAACTCCTCCAGCCTGAACATCCAGAACGGCAGGTCGAGCGTCTTGGAATCGACCTTCACGCAATATTCCGGCAGCGAGGCGGCGAACTCGTTATGCGGGTCGAGGATGAGCACGCGCAGATCCGGACGCGCTTCGATCGTCTTGCGCAACAGCAGCGAGACAGCTGTCGACTTGCCGACACCGGTGGTGCCGACGATGGCGAAATGACGCGCCAGCGTGTCGTCGATGGCGATGTTGGCATCGATCGATTCATCCTGCGACAGCGTGCCGATGGTCACCGAATGGCGCCCGGCCAGATCGTAGACCGCCTGCAGGTCGCGGGTTCGGATGCGGTGAGCGATGGCGCCGATATGCGGATAGGTGGTGATGCCACGGTCGAACACCGGCTTGGCGCCGGGGTCGACGCCGTCGCGCACTTCGCCGACCAGTTCGACGCTGACCTCAATCGGATTCTGCCCTTCGTGGTTCCAGGCGCGATCCGATTTGCCGATGGCATAGACAAGGCCGACCGTTCGTGTCGAACCGAGATTGATGGAGATCATCTTACCGACGGTCCAAAGGCCGCTGATCGCGCCTTCGGTATCTTCGGCATGGGCACTGATGGTGGCGCGCGCGCCGTCGCATTGCACGACATTGCCCAGAATACGCTTGTCGTTCTGCTGGATGTTGCGGCGCTCCTGCGAAGTCGGTTCGCCAACGGAGGCTTCGCGTTCGACAAACATGGCTGGCCTGATCCCATTCCCCTAGAGCTTCGACCCTACCCAATCGGGGTTAAAGTCAGGTGAGGTTGGATGGTGTAGGCAGCGTTAAGCCCGGCGCGACAATTCGATCGACTGGCCTCTTTCCAGGCTGAAAAAATCCGATATATTGGACGAATGGATGATATATCGGATAGCATTACCGCCACGATCGGCAGGCGGATACGCTCCGAAAGAACGGTGAGGGTTTGGTCGCTCGCCGAATTGGCCGAGCGCTCGGACGTTTCGAAGGCGATGCTGAGCGCCATCGAACGCGGTACGACCAGTCCGACCGCAGCGCTTCTGGTGCGCATCGCGGCGGCCTTCGGCATGACGCTGTCGACGCTGATTGCACGGGCCGAGATGCAAGGCGGCGGTATTTCGCGCCGGGACGAGCAGCCGATCTGGCAGGATCCGGCAACCGGGTACATCAGGCGGCATCTATCGCCGGCATCGCAGATGCCGCTGGAACTGGTCAGGGTCAGCCTTCCGGCAGGTGCCAAAGTCAGTTTGCCGGCGGCGTCCTACGCCTTTATCAAACAGCAGATATGGCTGATCGAAGGACGGCTCGATTTCACCGAGGGCGATGTGGTGCACCGGCTCGAGCCTGGCGACTGCCTGGCGCTGGGCGCGCCCTCGGATTGCGTCTTTCATGCTCCCGGACCGGATGCGGCGGAGTATCTCGTGGCGCTGGTCAGGGACTGACTCCGATGTCTCGCCGGCCAAAACGCTCGCACAATGGCGGGCCGCCGCTCGACGACTATGACGGCCCGCCCTGGGGCAAGGGCGATGCCTACATTTTCCTCGCCTGGCGCGCCGCCCACGACGAGGCGTGGAGGGCGCCAAGCGACGCCGTCATGCTGATGCGGCTGGAACGGGCCGAGCGGCTCGGTCTGACCTATGAGGAATATACGCTCGAGATCCTGGAGCGTGGCCGCCATCTCAGCGAGGACGACGCCGACCGTATTGCCGAAATCCGGCGGGCGCGACGACGCAAACGCATCGGCCATTTCGAATGACCTGTCCCCGATGTTTCGTCACCTGGAGAGCACCAGCATGAATTCCCTTGAAATCCGGGCGTTGCGCGACGATGCGGCGACCATCGCGATGCTCACCGACCTGCTGATCGAGACGGTCGCCGCCGGCGGATCGGTGAGCTTCATGCATCCATTGTCGGCGGAGGCGGCGCGGGATTTCTGGCGCAAGTCGCTTGCGGCGGCCGCGCGCGGCGAAAGGGCGGTGCTGGGCGCATGGCATGGCGAGGCGCTTGCCGGCACCGTCACGCTGTTGCTCGACTTCCCGCCCAACCAACCGCACCGCGCCGAGATCGCCAAGCTGATGACCGGCCGGAACCATCGCGGCAAAGGCATCGCGACCGCCCTGATGCGGGCAGCGGAGAACCTGGCCGTCGACAAAGGCCGTACGCTGCTGGTGCTGGACACGGCCAGCGAAGAGGGCGCGGCCGGGCTTTATGAGAAACTTGGTTTCACCTTGGCCGGTGAGATCCCCGATTTCGCGCTTAAGCCACATGGCGGGCTCACCGGCACCCTTATCTACTGGAAACGGATCGGGGCAGCGGCCGACAGGCTATCCTGAAATCCTGGCGATGCGCGACAGAAGCCAGCGGCTAAAATCCTGCTCGGCGCCGGAGAGCCGCGACGATGACGGTCTCGTCAGGAAATGGCCCGACGGGCTCGAAAGCTCGAAATCCGAAAGCCTGATGAGAACCTTGTCCTTGAGGGCCGCGTCGATCAGTGGCCGCGAGCCGAGCAGCGCCCCGGCGCCGACCTTCGCGGCTTCCATGGCGGCGACGAAACTGTCGAAGCGGTGCGAGCGGCGGGGATGGCCGGAAACGCCCGCGGCGGCGAACCATTCCGCCCACATCTCGCGCGCGCCCGCCACCAGGAGAAGCGGCAATGACGTCCACTCGCCACCTTGGGCGAGCGGCGGAGCCGCGACCGGGACAAGCCGCTCGACGGTCAGCCTGTCGGCCTCACGCCCGGGAAAGGATCCGTTGCCGAAGCGTATGTCAAGCGCCGAGCCCGGCTGGTCGTAGTCGGTCGGCCGATGGATGGTCACCAAATCGAGCCGGATCTGCGGCAGCACCTTTGCCAGGTCCGGAAGAGCCGGGACCAGCACCAGCATCGCGAAGGAGATGGGGACGCGGATGCTGACGATCTGCACGGCACGCGGCTCGAACAGCTCGTTCGTGCTGTTGCCGATGGTCGCGAATGCCGACTGGATGTGCGGGAGATAGGCTGCGCCTTCCGGCGACAATGCCACGCCGCGCGCCAGGCGCGCAAACAATCGCGTCTTGAGCCGCTCCTCCAGAAAACGGATGTGCTGGCTGACGGCGGCTTGCGTAAGCCCGAGCTCGGCGGCCGCGGCGGTGAAGTTCGACAGGCGGGCGGCAGCCTCGAAACTGCGCAGCCAGTCGAGCGGAGGCATCGTGTCGAAAGTTCTTCCAGCCATCAGAAATTTGGCGCCAATACCCGAAAAACGATAATTTGAATTATGCCTTTGATGAAGCCACCATGCAATCCGTGCCCCTAGTGGCGGGGAAAGGATGGGAGCTTTCGGGACATGTTGAGGACGGCAACGCTAGCCGACGACGGACGAGTGATCGAGCTTTGCTGGAAGGACGGAACGGTGAGCCGCTTCCATGCCATATGGCTGCGCGACAACGCGCTGGACGACAAGACGCGCAGCGCCGGCAACGGACAGCGGCTGATCACCATCCTCGATATTCCGGCTGAGACGCGGATCGGCGCGGCAACGATCAAGGGCGAGCTGCTCGAAGTCACGTTCGTTCCCGATGGCAAGATCGTCGGCTTTCCCGCCGGCTGGCTGCGCGGCCATGCCTATGATCGCAAGGAGGTGCGCGAGCCTGGCTGGACGGCAAGCGACATAGAGCGCTGGACGAAAGCCACGATGCAGAATTCCGTGCCGCGCGCGGCCTATGCCGAGGCCAGCCGCGACAGCAATGTGCTGCGGCAATGGCTGGCCGCGGTCCGCAGCTTCGGCTTCGCTATCATGGACGGCCTGCCTGCCGAATCCGGCGCGCTGTGCAAGGTGGCGGACCTGTTCGGCTATATAAGGGAGACCAATTACGGGCGCTGGTTTGAGGTGCGCGCAGAGGTCAATCCGAACAATCTCGCCTACACCAATCTCGGCCTGCAGGCGCATACCGACAATCCCTATCGCGATCCGGTGCCGACGCTGCAGATCCTCGCCTGCATCGAGAACACGGTGGAAGGCGGCGAGTCCAGCGTCGTCGACGGGTTTGCGGTGGCGGCGGCACTCCAGGCGGAAAACCCGGACGGCTTCCGGCTGCTCTCTTCCTATCCGGCGCGTTTCGAATATGCCGGCTCGTCGGGTGTGCGGCTCCAGTCCAAGCGGCCGATGATCGAACTCGGGCCCGATGGCGAGCTCATCTGCATCCGCTTCAACAACCGCTCGCTGGCCCCGACCGTCGATGTGCCCTTCGCTGAGATGGACAAATATTATGCGGCCTATCGCCGGTTCGCCGAGCTGATCGAGGATCCTGCCTTCGAGGTCACGTTCAAGCTCGAGGCGGGGCAATGCTTCATCGTCGACAACACCCGCGTCATGCATGCGCGCAAGGCGTTTTCCGGCAGCGGCAAGCGCTGGCTGCAGGGCTGCTACGCCGACAAGGACGGCCTGCTGTCGACGCTTGCCGCGATCGAGCATGGTTTCCAGGAGGCGGCGGAATGAAGCCGAACGAATTGAACGCAGGCAACATCGTCGAGTTCATCGCCGATATTTTCGAGCGCCGCGGCGCCGAATCCTATCTCGGCGAGCCGGTCACCATGTCAGAGCATATGCTGCAGGGCGCGTGGCTGGCCGAGCAGGACGGCGCGCCGGAGGAGCTTGTGGCGGCGGCGCTGCTGCACGACATAGGCCACTACACCAGCGAGTTCGGCACCTATTCGCCCGACGACGTCGAGGACAAGCACCATGACGAGGCGGGCGGTGAGGTGCTGGCGCCGTTCTTCCCGCCGGTCATCGTCGAATGCGTCAGGCTGCATGTCTCGGCCAAGCGTTATCTGTGCGCCACCGATCCGACCTATTTCGGCAAGCTGTCGCCGGCTTCGGTGCATACGCTGTCGCTGCAGGGCGGGCCGATGAGCGCGGAGGAGGTGGCTGAGTTCCGCAGCAATCCCTTCCACGACGAAGCGGTGCGCGTGCGGATCTGGGACGAGGGCGGCAAGGTCGCCGACATGAAGACGCGGGCCTTTCGCGACTACGTGCCGTTGCTCGATCGAGTGGTGAAGAAGTTCGCGGCTGAAAAGGCGGCATAGACGGCAGAAGCCCGGCCGGTCGGCCGGCTTTCTGCCATCCGCGAGCGCGCCGTGCGTCAGCTCTTGTGGTAGACCTCCTGCAGTCCGTAGACGGGCGTCGGCAGGCCAACTTGGCGCGCCTTCAGCTGCAGCGACAGATACTGCGAATAGTGGCGCGACTGGTGCAGGTTGCCGCCGTGAAACCACAACGCTTCCTGCTGCGTCGGCTTCCACATGTTGCGCTGCTCGCCCTCCCAGGGACCCGGATCCTTGGTGGTGGCGGAGCCGAGGCCCCAGACCTTGCCGACCTTGTCGGCCACCTCTTGCGAGATGAGGTCGGCGGCCCAGCCGTTCATCGAGCCGTAGCCGGTCGCATAGATGACCAGGTCGGCCGACAGTTCGGTGCCGTCGACGAATTTGACGCCGGTTTCGGTGAGTTCCTGAACCGCGGCACCCGGTCCGCTCTTCAGCTTGATCGAGCCGTCGATGACGAGGTCGCAGGCGCCGACATCGATGTAGTAGCCGGAGCCGCGGCGCAGATATTTCATGAACAGGCCCGACCCATCGTCGCCCCAGTCGAGCATGAAGCCGGCCTTTTCCAGGTCGTCGTAGAATTTCGCGTCGCGCTCCCTCATCTGCCGGTAAAGCGGGATCTGGAACTCATGCAGGATGCGGTAGGGCAACGAAGCGAAGATCATGTCGGCCTTGCCCGTCGTCATGCCGTTCTCCACCGCCTGCTCGGAGTAGAGCGCACCAAGCCCGATATCCATCAGCGTGTCCGACTTGACGATGTGGGTCGACGAGCGCTGCACCATGGTCACATCGGCGCCGCCTTCCCACAGCGCCGCGCAGATGTCGTGGGCCGAGTTGTTGGAGCCGATGACCACCACCTTCTTGCCGCGGTATTTGTCCGGTCCGGGATGGGTCGAGGAGTGCTGCTGCTCGCCCTTGAAGATGTCCTGGCCTTTGTATTTCGGCCAGTTCGCCTTGCCCGACATGCCGGTCGCCAGCACCAGTTGCTTCGGCTTCAGCACGATCTCCTTGCCGCCGCGCTCGACGACGATCGTCCATTCCTTGGCCTTCTCGTCGTATTTGGCGGATTTGGCGGTGGTGGAAGACCAATAGTTCAGCTCCATCACCTTGGTGTACATTTCCAGCCAGTCGCCGATCTTGTCCTTGGGCGCGAAGACCGGCCAGTTCTTCGGGAAGTCGATATAGGGCAGGTGATCGTACCAGACCGGGTCGTGCAGGCAGAGCGACTTGTAGCGCTTGCGCCAGGAATCGCCCGGGCGCTCGTTCTTCTCGACGATGATGGCCGGCACGCCGAGCTGCTTCAGCCGGGCGCCGAGCGCGATACCGCCCTGGCCGCCGCCGATGATAACGACATAGGGTTGCCTGGTGTGGCCGAGCTCGGCGATCTCGTCGTCGCGCTCCTCACGCCACGTCTTGCGGCCCTTGCCGTGGCCGTGCTTGGCGCCGAGCGGGCGGGTGAAGCCGGCCTTCTCCTCGTGGCCTCTCAGCTCCGCCATGGTGGTGAGCAGGGTCCAGATCAGGTCGCCCTTGAACCGCACGAGGCCAAAGCCGCGCGCAACGCTCGTCTCGAAGGTGATCCAGGCGGTGATGATGCCGCCGTCCTCGTTCGCTTCCTCGTCCTTGGCCACCGCCCATCCGGTCGGCCTGGTGCTGGCCAGCGTCGCCTGCAGCATGTCGCGGATCTGGTCCTGGCCCTCCATCGTCTTCAGGTTCCAGGTGAAGGTGACGAGGTCGCGCCAGTAGCAATCGGCCTGGAAGCAGTTGACGGCGCTGTCGATGTCGCCGGCTTCCAGCGCCTTGCCGAATTTGTCGAGCAGCGCCTGCGCCTTGGTGGTGGGTGTTCTCTCGAGCATTTGTTCTCCTCCACTTTGCTAGAGTCCGGCATGAGCAGCAAGCAGCCTGCCAACCGCGACGCTCATGAGCGATTGCAATGAAATCAATCTGTTAGGACGATATGGGCTTCGATCGGCCGTGCCGGGTCGAGTCGATGGGTATCGATGCAGCGCGGCCAGGATTGAACTATGACATCGTCGCGAGACGATCGCACGCCGGACACGACCTGCTCGATCTCGCGTATGTGCTCGCCAGCCATGCGTCCTCCTCGCACGTCTTTTGCCAGCGTATAGTGGTGCGTCGGAGAGCGACGCTCAACTGTACTATGGTAGCTGTGGGGCGGTAGCGCGCAGGCGCCGTCTCTCACAGGCGAGTGAATTCGCGCTGGACCCCATTGACGAGCCCGCGTTTTGGCCCTTATTGTCCGCGCCCATGAAAACGGCACTCATTCTCGTAGGCTGGCGCGTGGGCAAGGCGGTGTAACCGCCGGGCGAAAACCTCCCATGCGCATCACACAGGCTCCCTCGGGGGCCTTTTTTATTGCCTTGAACACGACTAAACGACCAGCAAATCGCCAGGCGGCGAACATTACGGGACCAGACCGATGAGCAACGGACAGAACGAGCGGCGCGAGATGACGGGCGCCGAAATGGTGGTGCAGGCGCTGAAGGACAACGGCGTCAAGCATGTGTTCGGCTATCCGGGCGGCGCCGTGCTTCCGATCTACGACGAGATTTTCCAGCAGGACGACGTCGAGCACATTCTGGTGCGGCACGAGCAGGGCGCCGGCCACGCGGCCGAAGGCTATGCGCGCTCGACCGGCAAGGCCGGCGTCATGCTGGTGACGTCGGGCCCGGGCGCCACCAACGCGGTGACGCCGTTGCAGGACGCGCTGATGGATTCGATCCCGCTGGTCTGCCTGACCGGCCAGGTGCCGACCTCGCTGATCGGCTCCGACGCCTTCCAGGAATGCGACACGGTCGGCATCACGCGGCCCTGCACCAAGCACAACTGGCTGGTGAAGGACGTCAACGAGCTCGCCGCCACCATCCATGAGGCGTTCCATGTCGCGACGACCGGCCGACCCGGCCCGGTCGTGGTCGATATTCCGAAGGACGTGCAGTTCGCCAAGGGCATCTACGTGCCGCCGCAGACGGCGCCGCGCACCAGCTATCAGCCGAAGGTCCAGGGCGACCTGGAAAAGGTGAAGGCCGCCGTCGAGCTGATGGCCGGCGCGAAGAGGCCGATCATCTATTCGGGCGGCGGCGTCATCAATTCCGGTCCGGAAGCCAGCCATCTGCTGCGCGAGCTGGTCGATCTCACCGGTTTTCCGATCACCTCGACGCTGATGGGCCTCGGCGCCTATCCGGCATCCGGCAAGAACTGGGTCGGGATGCTCGGCATGCACGGCACCTACGAAGCCAATATGGCCATGCATGACTGCGACGTGATAGTCTGCATCGGCGCGCGCTTCGACGATCGCATCACCGGCCGGCTCAACGCATTCTCGCCGAACTCGAAGAAGATCCACGTCGATATCGACCCGTCGTCGATCAACAAAAACGTTCACACAGAGGTGCCGATTATCGGCGATGTCGGCCGGGTGCTCGAAGATATGGTGCGGCTGTGGCGGGCGACCGCCAAGGTCGACAAGAAGGCGCTCTATCCGTGGTGGGAGCAGATCGCGAAATGGCGGGCGCGGGATTCGCTCGCCTACAAGATGAACAACGACGTGATCATGCCGCAATACGCGATCCAGCGGCTCTACGAACTGACCAAAGATAAGGACACCTACATCACCACCGAAGTCGGCCAGCACCAGATGTGGGCGGCGCAGCACTATCATTTCGACAAGCCGAATCGTTGGATGACGTCCGGCGGTCTCGGCACGATGGGCTACGGCCTGCCGGCCGCGCTCGGCGTGCAGATCGCGCATCCCGACGCGCTGGTCATCGACATTGCCGGCGACGCTTCGGTGCAGATGACCATGCAGGAAATGAGCTCGGCGGTGCAGTATGAGGCGCCGATCAAGATCTTCATCCTCAACAATCAGTATATGGGCATGGTGCGCCAATGGCAGCAGCTGCTGCACGGCAACCGGCTGTCGCATTCCTACACCGAGGCGATGCCGGACTTCGTCAAGCTGGCGGAAGCCTATGGCGGCCACGGCATTCGCTGCGACAAGCCGGACGAGCTCGACGACGCGATCAAGGAGATGATCTCGGTCAAGAAGCCGGTGTTGTTCGACTGCCGCGTGGCGACCTTGGCCAACTGCTTCCCGATGATCCCATCGGGCAAGGCACATAACGAGATGCTTCTGCCCGACGAGGCGACCGACGAGGCGGTGGCCAACGCCATCGACGCCAAGGGCAGGGAACTAGTTTAGAGCATGATGCCGAAAAGTGAGAAGCGGTTTTCGGGCAACATCATGCTCCATCCATAACACCAGCCATCAAGGCGGGGCTGTCGCGAGAAAGCCGTGCGCAAACAGAGAATTAGCTCAAAAGTCTGAAATCGAGATTCACCTTATGAACGCACAGCACCTTCAACCGACCGGCTCCGCCTATTTTATCGCCAAGGAAACCGAGAAGCCGGAAACGCACACGCTTTCAGTGCTGGTCGACAACGAGCCGGGCGTGCTTGCACGCGTCATCGGCCTGTTTTCCGGTCGTGGCTACAACATCGAGAGCCTTACCGTTTCCGAGACCGAGCATGAGAAGCATCTGTCGCGCATCACCATCGTGACGCGCGGCACGCCGCATGTGATGGAGCAGATCAAGCACCAGCTCGAGCGCATCGTGCCGGTGCACAGGGTGGTCGACCTGACCGTGCGCTCGCATGAGCTAGGCCAGGAGCGGCCGCTGGAACGGGAATTGGCGCTGGTCAAGGTCGCCGGCACCGGCGACGCCCGGGTCGAGGCGCTGAGGCTCGCCGACGCGTTCCGCGCCAGCGTGATCGACGCCAACACCGAGCATTTCATCTTCGAGATCACCGGCAAGGGCTCCAAGCTCGACCAGTTCATCGCCATCATGAAGCCGCTTGGCCTTGTCGAGATCTGCCGCACCGGCGTCGCAGCGATGAACCGCGGTTCGCAGGGAATGTGAAACAGGACGACCATCCTGTTTTCAAGCTTTGGCCCGGCGGTTGCCCGGTTCTGGCTTTTGCGCATTCGCTAAAGGACAGTAAGGCTGACATATCCGGGAGGATAACATGTCGCTCGACACATTCCTTGCCCTGTTGGTCTATGCCTTCGTGACTTCGATCACGCCGGGGCCGAACAACCTCATGCTGCTGGCTTCCGGCGTCAATTTCGGTATCGCCAGGACGGTTCCGCACATGCTGGGCATCAGCATCGGCTTCCTGGTCCTGCTGCTGGCCGTCGGCTTCGGGCTCGGCGCGGTGCTGACCGCGGTGCCGGCGCTGCATACGGCGCTGAAGATCGCCGGCGCCGCCTACCTGCTCTACCTCGCCTGGAAGATCGCCATGTCGCGCTCGATAAGCGACGGAAAAGGAGCGGAGGGGCGGCCGATGCGCTTCATCGACGCCGCCGCATTCCAGTGGGTGAACCCCAAGGCATGGGTGATGGCGATCACCGCGATGGCTGTCTACACCAATGCCGATCACCCGTTCGTCTCGGTGGCGCTGATCTCGATCGCCTTCACCATCGTCAACCTGCCCAGCGTTTCGGTATGGGCCGGCTTCGGCACGGCGCTGCGCGGCTTCCTGTCGGATCCGGTGCGGCTGAAATGGTTCAATATCGCCATGGGTGTGCTCTTGGCGGCGACTCTGTGGCCAATGCTCCGTTAGATGTGCCGATATTCAGGTGAGGCCGGCCTGCAAACGCTGGCTTTCTGCGCTTCCGGTGCTCACGTACGAAAAGTACGCTCCGCTCCGGCCTTCGCCGGCCGAAGCCCTCATAAGTGTCTCCGCCCTATGAAGGCTACGGCTGGCGTAGGCCGGTTCTCGAAAACCATCGTTTTCGACTCGGCCTGACCTGAATCTCAACACATCTGACAGTTTTCGGACTGGTCGCAGAGGCGTTCGTTGGTTCGTTTGCCGGCTGCTTAGCCATTGTGCACTGCACATTAAATCTTCGTAATGCCCCGCTTTGGCCCTTTTCGGCCAAAGCCTTGTCCTATCTACTCCACGAAAATCGCGGCACGAGGTCGTGAAGCGAGCTAGAATGGACCACCGGGATCGGCGTGTCGGGTAGAAGGCTTATTTGTCGATGCGCGGAAAAATTGCCTTTGCAGTTGTTGCGGTCGCCTGCCTGGCGGGCGCCGGGCTCTATCTTTCGCCCACGATGTTGGCCAAGGTCCAGCAGCTGATTTCGGGCAAGCAGGAAAGCGCGGGCGCCACGAACAAGACGGCGAGCGGCGATAAGTCGGCCGGTGCCTCGGACAATGCGAAAGGCAGTGGTCCGCGTTCGGCCTCGATCGTCTCCGCCACCGCGACGACAGCCGATTTTCCGATCCGCCGCTATGCCATCGGCTTCGTCTCGTCACCGGAGGTGGTCAATATCAACGCCCGTGTCTCCAGCCAGATCGTGTCGATCGCGGTCAAGGACGGGCAGATGGTCAAGGCCGGCGATCTGCTCATTTCGCTCGATGACCGCGCGCTGAAGGCGCAGCTCGCCAAGGATCAGGCGCAGCTCGCCAAGGACCAGGCGATGCTGGTGAGCGCCCAGGCCGATCTGCAGCGCGCCAAGGACCTCGTCGCCAAGCAGGCCGGCACGCAGCAGACCTACGATCAGGCGCTGGCGGCGCAGAAAGCCGCTGCCGCCACCATCGACGCCGACAAGGCGACCATCGATGCCGACACCGTGCAATTGAGCTATGCAGCGATTACGGCGCCAATCTCGGGCCGGCTCGGCGCGGTCAACGTCTCGGTCGGCGATCTCGTCACCACCAGCAACGGCAACTCGAGCAGCTCGACGCCGCTGGTCACCATCACGCAGATGGATCCGCTGCAGGTGAACTTCACGCTGCCCGAGAGCAACCTTGCCCTGTTGCACAAGGCGCTCTCCGATCCACAGCAAGGCGACGTGACGCTGACCAAAAGCGGCGATCCCACGCCGATCGGCAAGGGCACACTCGATTTCGTCGATTCCAGCGTCGATACGGCCTCCGGCACCATCGCCACGCGGGCGAGCATACCGAATTCGGATCTTTCGCTATGGCCTGGGCAATATGTGAACGTGGTGCTCGAGGCCGGCATGATGCCGCAGATGACCTCGGTTCCGACGGTCGCGGTGCAGTCCAGCCAGAAGGGGCCGTTCGTCTATGTCGTCAAGCCGGACAACACCGTCGAGATGCGGCCGGTGCAGGTGGCGCTGACGGAGGGCCAAAACAGCGCCATCAGCGACGGTCTCAAGAGCGGCGAGAAGGTCGTCGTCGAAGGCCAGACACGGTTGAAAAACGGCGCGGCGGTGCATGAAGGCAAACCCGCCGCGGGATCCGGTGATCAGGCATCGCCCAAGGTCGCGGAGGCCGACAAGGCCGGCGGGGCGAGCCGATGATCTCCGAATTCTGCATCCGCAAGCCTGTCGCCACCCTTCTGATGTCGTTCGCCCTCATCCTGGGCGGTATTTTTGCCTACAAGTTCCTGCCGGTGGCGGCGCTGCCCAGCGCCGAATTCCCGGTGGTCAATGTTTCGGCCAGCCTGCCCGGCGCTTCGCCGGAGACGATGGCGACATCGGTGGCGACGCCGCTGATCAAGCAATTCGCGACGATCGCCGGCATCGATTCGATCTCGACCACCAATTCGCTCGGCCAGACCTCGATCGCCATCCAGTTCGTGCTCAACCGTGACATCGATGCCGCGGCCGCGGACGTCCAGGCGGCGATCGCGCGCACGCAAAGATCGCTGCCGCCGGAAATGACCTCGCCGCCAAGCTATCGCAAGGTCAATCCGGCCGACGCGCCGATCCTCCTGATGTCGCTGGTCAGCGACACGATCCCGCTGACCGACCTCGACGCCTTCGCCGAAAATGTCATCTCGCCCTCGCTGTCGACCATCGACGGCGTGGCCCAGGTCTCGATCTTCGGCCAGCAGAAATATGCCGTGCGCATCCAGATCGATCCGACCGCGCTCGCCGCTCGCGGCATCTCGATCGATCAGCTGCAGGCCGCGATAACCTCGGCCAACAGCAACACCCCGCTCGGTGTTTTGCAGAACAACAAGCAGCAGCTGACGATTACCGCCAACACGCAGCTTACCGACGCCGCAGGCTTCTCCAACCTCATCATCGCCACCAAGAACGGCCGCCCGGTGCGGCTGGGCGACGTGACGCGCGTCGTCGATTCCGTGCAGACCACGACGACGGCGAGCTGGTATGACGGCACGCGCGCGATCATCATGGCTGTGCAGCGCCAGCCCGACGCCAACACCGTCGACGTCGTCGACAAGGTCAAGGCGATGCTGCCGTCCTTCCAGGAGCAGATGCCGGCCGCCGCCCAGATCAAGCTGCTCAACGACCGCTCGACATCAATCCGCCAGGCCGTCGATGACGTCCAGTTCACGCTGCTCCTGACCATCGCCCTGGTGGTGCTGGTGATCTTCGTGTTCCTGCGCAGGGTGACGGCGACGATCATCCCGGCGGTGGCGGTGCCGATCTCGCTGATTGCCACGCTTGGCGCGATGTTCCTGTTCGGCTTCTCGATCGACAACATCTCGCTGATGGGATTGACTTTGGCCGTCGGCCTTGTCGTCGACGACGCCATCGTCATGCTGGAAAACATCTTCCGCCATATGGAAGAGGACGGGCTGTCCGCCTTCGACGCTTCGCTGAAGGGGGCGCGCGAAATCGGCTTCACCATCATCTCGATCTCGATCTCGCTGGTGGCGGTGTTCATTCCTGTGCTTCTGATGGGCGGCGTCATCGGCCGCATCTTCAACGAATTCGCCGTCGTGGTGACCGTCGCCATCCTGGCCTCGATGTTCGTGTCACTAACGCTGACGCCGATGCTCTGCTCGCGTCTGTTGTCGGTGACCAAGGCCGATCGCGAAAAGCATGCCCCCGGTCATAAGCCGGACCTCGTCACGCGCGGCTACGACCGGATCCTGGGCTTCTGCCTGCGAAACACTTTCCTGGTGTTCCTCGTCTTCATCGCGACCGCCGCGGCGTCGGTGTGGGTGATCCAGGTCTCCCCGAAGGGCTTCTTTCCGCAGGAGGATATCGGCCAGATATCGGTGAGCACGATCGCGCGCCAGGACATCTCGTTCGACGCCATGGCGAAGCTGCAAGGGCAGGTGGCCAGCGTGTTTTCGAAGTCGCCCTATGTCGACCATGTGGCCTGGTCGGCGGGTAGCGGCAACAACGCGCTCAACCAGGGCCAGCTCTTCGTCCAGCTCAAGGGCAAGGACCAGCGGCCCAACATCGAGAAGGTGCTTTCGGACCTCAGACGCCAGCTGGCCGGCGTGGCGGGCATCGAGACCTATATGCAGCCCGTGCAGAACCTGCGGCTCGGCTCGCGGTCGTCGGCCAGCGCCTATCAGCTCGTGGTGCAGGGGCTCGACACCGGCCAGACGGATATCTGGGCGCAGAAGCTGAACGACGCGATGGCCGCGGACCATACGAAATTCACCGATGTCACCAGCGACCTGCAGAACAACGCATCGCAGGCCTCGCTGGTGATCGACCGCGACAAGGCCGCCCAGCTCGGCATCGACACCAACACGCTGCGTTCCGCCCTCTATGGCGGCTTCGGCACCGACCAGGTTTCGACGATCTTCGGCTCGGCCGACAGCTACGAGGTCATCACCGAGCTCGATCCCAAGATCGAGTGGTCGCCCGAACGGATGCTCGCCATCCAGATGCGCACGGCGAGCGGCAGCCTGGTGCCTCTCGGCGCCTTCGCCCATGTCGATCGCACGGCCGGCGCGCTGACGATCAATCAGCTCGGCCAGCTTCCGGCGGTGACGATCTCCTACAACCTGCCGCAGGGCGTCTCGCTCGGCGACACGGTGACCCGCATCGACCAGCTCAAAGAACAGATCGGCATGCCGAAGGAGATCTCGACGAGCTTTGCCGGCACGGCCAAGACCTTCCAGGATTCGCTTGCCAACCAAGGCTTGCTGATCGGCGGCGCGATCCTGACGATCTATATCGTGCTCGGCATGCTCTATGAGAGCTTCATTCACCCGCTCACCATCCTCACCGGCCTGCCGTCGGCGGTGCTGGGCGCCGTGGTGGCGCTGCGCTTCGCCGGCATGGATCTCTCTGTGATCGCGGTGATCGGCATCCTGATGCTGATCGGCATCGTCAAGAAGAACGGCATCATGATGGTCGACGTCGCGCTGGAGCTCAGGCGGCACGGCATGTCGGCGAGGGACTCCATCCACAAAGCCTGCCTGATGCGCTTCCGGCCGATCATGATGACGACGCTTGCGGCGCTGATGGGCACGTTCCCGATCGCGCTCGGCACCGGTGCCAGCGCCGAATTGCGCCAGCCGCTCGGCGTAGCCGTGGTCGGCGGCCTGCTCGCCTCGCAGGCGCTGACGCTGTTCGTCACGCCGGTGATCTACGTCTATTTCGAGAATTTCTCGGGCTGGCTTCTCGGCTTCTCGTCGAAGAAGAGCCGGCCGGCGCTGCATGTGGTGGAAAGCGGCGAGCAACGCTCGCTGTTCGACGGCGAACCCGAGCCGCAGAAGACGGCAGCCGAGTAGATCGCGCCGACTGGCCCAAGCCGTGGCGCTTGCCGCCGGCCGCAGCCGATCCTAGTCTGTGGCCATGTCCCATGATCATGACCACGACAACGAGCTCGATCCGTTCGCGGCGCGCGTGCGCGCGCTGGAGACGATCCTGACCCAAAAGGGCCTGATCGACCCTGCGGCCATCGAAGTCATCATCGACACCTATGAGACGAAGATCGGCCCGCGCAACGGGGCGCGGGTGGTGGCGAAGGCCTGGAATGATCCAGCCTATGCCGAATGGCTCAAGCGCGACGCGACGGCGGCGATCGCCTCGCTGGGCTACACCGGTCGCCAGGGATGTGCCGGCCGTGCTCGCCAAGGGCGGCCCGTGCGACCGGCCGGTCACCACGCCGGCGCGGTTCCAGGCGGGCGACCGGGTGCGGACGAAGAATTTCAACCCGACTGGGCATACGCACCTGCCGCGTTATGCGCGCGGCAAGAACGGCAGGATTGAGGCGGTGCGCGACGGCTTCGTCTTCCCCGACAGCAATGCGCACGGCAAGGGGGAGAACCCGCAATGGGTCTACACCGTGGTGTTCGACGGGGGCGAAATCTGGGGCGAAGGCGCCGATCCGACGCTCAGCGTCTCGATCGACGCCTGGGAGAGCTATCTTGAGCCGGCATGAAGGTGCTTTGCCGGCCGGTTTCGACGAGCCGGTCTTTGCCCGAGCCGTGGCAGGCCGAAGCCTTCGCCATGACGGTGGCGCTGCACGGCGAGGGCCTGTTTTCGTGGAGCGAGTGGGCGGAGGCGCTTTCGGCCGAGGTGAAGCGGCCAGGCGCGGCAACGGACGGCCACGACTACTACGAGCATTGGCTGGCGGCGCTGGAGAAGCTGCTGTCGCGAAAAGGGGTCGCCGGCAAGGTCGAGGTGGACCAGCTTGCCGCCGCCTGGGAACGCGCCGCGCATGCGACCCCGCACGGCAAGCCGATCCTGCTGGAGAATGATCCGGGCGCAGGCCGATAGATCGTTTTTGTTCTCTTTACGTTCCGGTTGGCGACTGATAGCCTGAGTTGACGAGGCTCGCGCCCGCAGCCGACAACGGTCGACATGGCGGGCCAATCTTGTCTTTCGTCAGCGAATCCGGTCTGTCGCACTGATGGAATTTTCTCCCCAACAGGACGAGGCTCTGAAGGCGGTCGGGCGCTGGCTCAAGGAGGGCCGGCCGCAGGTCTTTCGGCTGTTCGGCTATGCCGGCACCGGCAAGACGACGCTGGCGCGCTATTTCGCCGAGCATGTCGACGGCCAGGTGCAGTTCGCCGCCTTCACCGGCAAGGCGGCGCAGGTGCTGCGCTCGAAGGGCGCGACCAACGCCCGCACCATCCATTCGCTGATCTATAGGCCCAAGGGCGAGGAATCGGTCGAGGACGAGGTGACCGGCAAGACATCGATGTCGCCGACCTTTTCGCTCAACCGGCAAAGCCCGATTTCGCGCGCCAAGCTTGTCGTCATCGACGAATGCTCGATGGTCGACGAGCAGCTCGGCCGCGACCTGCAGAGTTTCGGCACGCCGATCCTGGTGCTTGGCGACCCGGCGCAGCTGCCGCCGATCTCGGGCGGCGGCTTCTTTACCGAGCATGAGCCGGATGTTCTGTTGACGGAAATCCACCGCCAGGCGCGCGACAATCCGATCATCCGGCTGGCGCTCGACGTGCGCGAGGGCCGCGAATTCATGCATGGCGACTACGGCACGGCGCAGGTGATCGGCAGGGAAGCAGTCAACCAGGAGCTGGTTCTCAAGGCCGACCAGGTGCTGGTCGGCACCAACCGCACGCGCCGGCGCTACAATCAAAGGCTGCGCGAGCTGAAAGGGTTCAATGCCGACTTCCCGCAAGCCGGCGACAAGCTGGTCTGCCTGCGCAACGATCCGGCCAAGGGGCTGCTCAACGGTTCGCTGTGGAAGGTGATGACCTCGTCGCGCGAAACGGTGAAACCTGGCATCAATCTTCTGGTCTCGCCGGAAGACGACGACCCCGACCGCGGCGTCGCCAAGATCAAGCTGCTCAAGGCGGCGTTCGAGGATCCGGATGCCGAGATCCCCTGGCAGCAGAAGAAGCGCTTCGACGATTTCGATTACGGCTATGCGCTGACCGTGCACAAGGCGCAGGGCTCACAATGGAACGACGTGGTGCTGTTCGACGAGAGCTGGGCGTTCAAGGAAACCAGGCAGCGCTGGCTTTATACCGCCATCACCCGGGCCGCCGAGCGGCTGACGGTGGTGCGCTGACGACTAAAGCGGTTCACCGTTTCACGGAAACGGCGAACCGCTCCATCTCCTTGTTTTGGCGCAATTCCGGACGGAAAACCGCTGCGCACTTTCCCTGGAATTGCCCCAGCGAATGTCATGTCGGCCTTGCGCCAAGCCATTGCCAGGCGGCTTCCTCGTCGTCGACGCCAAAGCGCCTGAATTCGAAAGGCAGCGTCTTGGGGAAAAGGCCGGCGACGAGGGGGGCCCAACTCGGCTCGCCGATGGCCGCGCAGCGCACGACATGTTGCATCGCGTCGGCCACGCCCTGCTTGAGCGTGTCTTGCTTGATATTGGCCCAGTCGACGCTTTCCTCGTCGGTCAACCTGACCAGCACGTCGATCCTGGGATGCAGCGCGTAGGCGGCCTCCAGCAGTCCGAACAGGTTTTCCGCATCGGCCGGCGAGACATCGCCGACGACGTCGATGGCGAAAAGCGCATCGCGGTTGGTCTCGATGCGGCGGATCGCCGGCACGGCTTCGAGGAAATTCACTGGCAAATCCTTATCTTAGCCTCCATCTATCCCCTGGAACACGCGAAACCCTCTATCTGTTCCCGTCAAAGGCGCTATAGATGCCCGCCGATCCACTGGACCTCAGCTCATGCCCGCCAAGCTTTCGGTCAATCTCAACGCCGTCGCCATGCTGCGCAACCGTCGCGACCTGCCATGGCCGAGCTTGACCGGACTTGGCCGCATAGCGCTTGCTGCCGGCGCGCACGGGCTGACGGTGCATCCGCGCCCTGACGAGCGGCACACCAGGCATTCCGACCTGCCGGAGATCAGGGCGCTGATCGATGACGAGTTTCCGGGCGCGGAGTTCAACATCGAGGGCTATCCGACCGAGGATTTCCTGGCGCTTGTCGAAAAGAACCAGCCCGAGCAAGTGACGCTGGTGCCGGACGACCCTGCGCAGGCGACTTCTGACCATGGCTGGAACTTCGTCGCCCAGGCGGCGTTCCTCACTCCGATCGTCAAGCGGTTGAAGAAGGGCGGGTTTCGCGTGTCTTTGTTCTCCGACGCCGATCCTGATGGGGTGAACGCGGCGCGCGATACCGGCGCCGACCGCATCGAGCTCTATACCGGGCCATATGGAGGTTACCATTCTGATTCCGCAAAGGCGGCGAAAGAACTGGAAAGGTTGGGAAAAACCGCTGATGCGGCGTTCGCGGCCGGGCTCGGTGTCAATGCCGGCCACGATCTGACCGTGAAGAACCTGCCGCCGCTGGCCAAACGCATTCCGGCATTAGCCGAAGTATCGATCGGACATGGGTTGACAGCGGATGCGCTGGAGTATGGCATGGCCGGCACTGTCGGGCGGTTCTTGAAAGCCTGCGGATGGTAGGGCGCCTTGCGTAACTCCGGCAGTTTCGGTGCGTCCCGCGCGTTGCGGCGACGTCGAAGCGTGGCGAATCTGATGAAATGGGGTTCATGGTGCTAGCCAACGCCAGCGAGACGGAATCCCTCGAACGCTCGGGCCATGCCGAAACCGAGCGGCAGCACAGCACCAAGGTTCTCATGCTTGGCGCGCTGGGCGTCGTCTACGGCGATATCGGCACGAGCCCGATCTACGCCTTCCGCGAGGCGCTGCATGCCTCGTCGAGCTCGGTCGCCCGCTATGACGTGCTCGGCGTGCTGTCGCTGATCGTCTGGGCGCTCACCATCATCGTCACGATAAAATATGTCGCCTTCGTGCTCAGGGCCGACAACAAGGGCGAAGGCGGCACGCTGTCGCTGATGTCGCTGGCGCGCAGCGCCTATCCCCCGGGCTCGCGTTTCATCCTGGTGATCGGCCTTTGCGGCGCGGCATTGTTCTTCGGCGATTCGATCATCACGCCGGCGATCTCGGTGCTTTCGGCGGTTGAGGGCCTGAAAGTCATCACCCCGGCGCTCGATGCCTATGTGGTCCCGATCACGCTGGTCATCCTGGCCGTGCTTTTCGCCGTGCAACGCTTCGGCACCGGCAAGGTGGCGGCGGTGTTCGGACCCGTGACGGCGACATGGTTCGTGGCGATCGGAGCGGCTGGCGTCTATCATATCATCGACGACCCGTCCGTCTTCCTGGCGATCAATCCCTATTACGCGATCTATTATCTCGCCACCACGCCGACAGGCGCCTTCGTCACCGTGGGCGCCGTGTTCCTGGCGGTCACCGGCGCCGAGGCGCTCTATGTCGACCTCGGCCATTTCGGCCGCAAGCCGATCGTGATGGCTTGGTTCGCAATCGTTTTCCCTTGCCTGCTCCTGAATTATTTCGGGCAGGGCGCCTTCGTGCTTTCGCATGGCGGCAAGCCCACCAACCCGTTCTTCCAGATGCTGCCCGAATGGGCGCTGATGCCGATGGTGGGCCTGGCGACCGCGGCCACCGTCATCGCCAGCCAGGCCGTCATTTCCGGTGCCTTCTCGCTGACAAGGCAGGCGGTGCAGCTCAACCTTCTGCCCCGTATCGAGGTGCAGCATACTTCCGAGATGCAGAGCGGCCAGATCTATATGCCGAGGGTGAACCTCCTGGTGGCGCTCGGCGTCATGCTTCTGGTCGTCGGTTTCGGCAGCTCGAGCGCGCTCGCCTCGGCCTATGGCATTTCGGTGACCGGCGAGATGCTGATGACGACGATCCTTTTGTTCGTCGTCATGCGCTGGCTCTGGAAATGGCAGGTTGCGGCCGCACTAGCGCTGGCATTGCTGTTCGGCGTCATCGATCTCGGCTTCTTCTCGGCCAACGTCGTCAAGATCGTCGAAGGGGGCTGGGTGTCGATCACCGTCGCCTGCCTCATGGGCCTGATCATGTGGACCTGGATCCGCGGAACCCGCTACCTCTTCGACAAGACGCGCCGCAACGAGATCCCGCTCGATTTCCTGGCGGGGAACCTGTTGAAGAAGAAGCCGCAGCTCGTCTCGGGCACCGCCGTGTTCCTGACCAGCGATCCGCTGAGCGCCCCCACAGCTTTGATGCACAGCCTGAAGCACTACAAGGTGCTGCATGAAAAGAACGTCATCCTGTCGGTGGTGACGGCGCCGCAGCCGGTCGTGCCGGACAGCGAACGCGTGAAGCTGGAGACGGTCAACGAGCTGTTCATGCGGGTGACGCTGACCTTCGGCTACATGGAGCAGCCCAACATTCCGCGCGCGCTGGCCATCTGCCGCAAGCAGGGCTGGAAGTTCGACATCATGACGACGTCGTTCTTCCTGTCGCGTCGCTCGCTTAAGGCCTCGCCCAATTCCGGCATGCCGGTCTGGCAGGACCGCCTATTCATCGGCCTTGCGCGGACGGCAGCGGATGCAACGGAGTATTTCCAGATTCCGACCGGACGCGTGGTCGAGATCGGCACGCAGGTCGCTATCTGACGAGGCCCGTTTCTGTCGGATGACGGTGCCAACGCGCTCCGTACGCAGTGAAGTCGTGCGTCGGCGGCATGGGAGCCCTCACGCTAGGGCACTTGATATTGCACTGCAGCAAGCGTAGAGCACCGCGCATTTTATCGGAGTGTCGTCCATGGCCCTTGCCAATGGTGCTGAGGCAGAACCCGTCGACCAATCGAGCCATCCAGAGATCGAACAGCACAGCACCAAGGTGCTGATGCTGGGGGCGCTCGGTGTCGTCTATGGCGATATCGGTACGAGCCCGATCTACGCCTTCCGCGAGGCGCTGCACGCCTCGTCGGGCGGCGACGTGGCCAACCGCGCCGACATTCTCGGCGTGCTGTCGCTGATCATCTGGTCGCTCACCATCACGGTCACGGTAAAATACATCATGTTCGTGCTGCGCGCCGACAACCGCGGCGAGGGCGGCGTGCTGTCGCTGATGGCGCTGGCGCGCGGCACTTTCCCGACACGCTCGGCGATCGTGCTCGGCATCGGCATCGTCGGCGCGTCGCTGTTCTTCGGCGATGCCGTCATCACGCCGGCCATCTCGGTGCTGTCGGCGGTCGAGGGCATGAACGTCGTCACCCCCGCCTTCCAGCCCTATGTGGTGCCGCTGACATTGCTCATTCTCGCCGCCGTGTTTGCCGTGCAGCGTTTCGGCACGGGCGGTGTCGGCCTGGTGTTCGGGCCGGTCACCGCCATATGGTTCCTTGCCATCGGCATATCCGGGCTGAAGCACATCATCTCGGACCCGGAAATCCTGTGGGCCATAAGCCCGCATTACATCGTGGCCTTCTTCATCAATTCGCCCGACGTGTCTTTCGTCACGGTCGGCGCCGTCTTCCTGGCCGTCACCGGCGCCGAGGCGCTCTATGCCGACCTCGGCCATTTCGGCCGCAAACCGATCGTGCTGGCCTGGCTTGCGATCGTGTTTCCCTGCCTGCTTTTGAACTATGCCGGGCAGGGCGCCTATGTGCTTGCCAAGGGGGGTACGGTCGGCCACCCGTTTTTCGAGATGAATGAGGGCTGGGCGCTCATCCCCATGGTGGTCCTTGCAACCGCGGCGACCGTGATTGCCAGCCAGGCCGTCATCTCCGGCGCCTATTCGCTGACCAGACAGGCGGTGCAGCTCAACATGCTGCCGCGGCTTGAAATCCTGCATACGTCGGAGAAGCAGTCCGGCCAGGTTTATATGCCGCGCGTCAATATGCTCCTGGCGCTGGTGGTGATGCTGCTGGTGGTTGGCTTCGGCGAATCCAGCAGGCTCGCCTCGGCCTACGGCATTTCCGTCACCGGCAACATGCTGGTGACGACGACGCTGCTGTTCATCATCATGACGCGCATCTGGAAATGGAACATCTGGCCGGCGATCGGCCTGACGGCGGTGTTCGCCCTGATCGACATTGGCTTCTTCGCTTCCAACGTCGTCAAGGTGTTCGAGGGCGGCTGGGCCTCGCTCGCGGTCGCCTTCGCCATCATCCTCGGCATGTGGACCTGGGTGCGCGGCAGCCGCTATCTGTTCGACAAGACGCGCCGCAACGAGATCCCGCTCGATTTCCTGGCGGCCAATCTTCTGAAGAAAAAACCGCAGCTGGTATCCGGTACAGCCGTGTTCCTGACCAGCGATCCGTTGAGCGCGCCGACGGCGCTGATGCACAGCCTGAAGCACTACAAGGTGCTGCACGAAAAGAACGTCATCCTTTCAGTGGTGACGGCGCCGCAGCCGGTCGTGCCCGACAGCGAGCGCGTGAAGCTGGAGACGGTCAACGAGCTGTTCATGCGGGTGACGCTGACTTTCGGCTACATGGAGCAGCCGAACATTCCGCGCGCCCTGGCCATCTGCCGCAAGCAGGGCTGGAAGTTCGACATCATGACGACGTCTTTCTTCCTGTCGCGTCGCTCGCTTAAGGCCTCGCCCAATTCCGGCATGCCGATCTGGCAGGATCGGCTGTTTATCGGCCTGGCGAAGACGGCGTCGGACGCGACCGAGTATTTCCAGATTCCCACCGGACGCGTGGTGGAGATTGGCACGCAGGTCGCGATCTGAGAAACTGCGCCGCACGGGGTAGCTCAGCGTCACGCAATTCCGATGGAAAGCTGCTGGAATTACTCTTGAGGGGAGGCGGGCATGAGCGGCGAATTGGTGCTTGTGACCGGCGGCTCCGGTTTCCTCGGCGCCCATTGCATCCTTGGGCTTTTGAACGCGGGCTACCGCGTGCGCACGAGCGTTCGCTCGGCCAAGCGCGAAGCCGATGTTCTCGCCATGTTGAAGGCCGGCGGCGCCGATCCGGGCGATGCGCTTTCCTTTGCCCATGCCGATCTCACGGGCGACAAAGGCTGGGCGGAAGCGGTCGGCGGATGCCGCTACGTCCTTCACGTCGCTTCGCCTTTTCCGCCCGGCGTGCCGAAGCACGAGGACGACCTGATCGTCCCGGCCAGGGAGGGGGCGTTGCGCGTGCTGCGGGCCGCGCGCGATGCCGGCGTCGAACGCGTCGTGCTCACCTCGTCCTTTGCCGCCATCGGCTATGGCCAGCTACCGATCGCCGGCCATCCGTTCACGGAAGAGAACTGGACCGACCTGTCGCAGAAGGTGAGCGCCTATGTGAAATCGAAGACGCTGGCCGAGCGGGCGGCGTGGGATTTCATCGCCGCGCAGGGCGGGTCGCTGGAGTTGGCGGTCGTCAATCCGGTCGGCATTTTCGGGCCGGTTCTGGGACCGGATCATTCGACGTCGACGGATTTCATCAGGCGCCTGATGGATGGCGAGATGCCCGGCCTGCCGCGCATGGTGTTCGGCGTGGTCGACGTGCGCGACGTCGCGGACCTGCATCTGCGCGCCATGACCAATCCCGCCGCCAGGGGCGAGCGGTTCCTGGCCATCAGCGGCGACTTCATGACGATGCTCGAGATCGCGCGGACGCTGAAAGCGCGACTGGGCGACGCAGGCTCGCGCATCACGACCAGGGTGTTGCCGGACTGGCTGGTCCGGATCGTCGGCCTGTTCGACGGGCAAGCGGCCCAGATCGTGACAGAACTGGGCAAACCGAGGAACGCCACGAGCGCCAAGGCCGTGCGCCTGCTCGGCTGGGCGCCGCGATCGCGCGAAGACGCGCTCGTCGCGACCGCTGAGAGCCTGATCCGGCTTGGATTGCTCAAGAAGTCGAAGTGAAGCGCGCCCGCGGGACGACTTCCCCAGGCGCGCCAGACTTCAACCGAGCAGGGCAGTCTTATTCGCTTCGAGGAACTGCCTCAGCGTCCGCGGCTTGCGGCCTGAGAGCTTCTCGACGGCATCGGTCACCTCGCCTATGCGGCCGGCGCGGGTGTTGGCATCGAAGGAGACGATGATGCGGGCGAAGTCCTCGGGAACGCCCGCCGCTTTCACCCCTTCGGTCAGCGCCTCGTCCGGCAACTGGATGACCTCCAGCGGCTTGCCGATGACTTCGCTCACCAGCGCGGCGATCTCGCTTGTCGTGTAGGCCTCCGGGCCGGTCAGCGTATGGATTTCGCTCTGCTTCGAGCCGGAAGCGAGGCCGGCAGCAATGGCCGCCGCCATGTCGTCGCGCGCGCCGTGAGCGACGCGGCCGTCGGCGGCAGAGCTGTACCACTTGCCCGACGCAATGGCGTGCGGCAGCGACATGAACAGGTTCTCCTGGTACCAGCCGTTGCGGAAGATGGTGTAGGGGATGCCGCTCGCCTTGATCGCCTCTTCGGTGCCGTAATGGTCGCCGGCAAACAGCACCGGCGAGCCGGGCTCCGGATTGGGCATCGAGGTGTAGAGCAGGTGCGAGACCTTGGCCGCCTTGGCCGCCGCCACCGCTGCCTGGTGCTGCTTCAGGCGCCGGTCGCTTTTCAGGTCGAGCTCGCCGGTCGAGATGACAAGCACCCGGTCGGCGCCCGTGAACGCTTCTTCCAGCGAAGCCCTATCGTCGAAGTCGGCGACTCTCACAGCGACGCCCCGCGCAGCCAGATCGGCGAGATTCTCCGGGTTGCGCGTGGTGGCGATGATATTGGCTGGCGCGACTTTCCGTTCGCCAAGCAGATGATTGATGACGGCGCGGCCAAGATGGCCGGAAGCACCGGTTACGAGAAGGGTTTCGGTCATCGGGTATCCCTTGAAAATGCCAATGGCGGGTCTGATTGATGGTCTCAAAAAGAGACCAGCGCTAAAATAGGAATTGACCGCAGGCCGTAAAGAAGGCAGTTTTTCGGGAGGTAGGCACTGCGAGGGAACCACCCCGGCCGGCCTAAAGCGCGTCGCGATCTTTCAGATTCGCTCCATGCGCTTTAGGTTTTTGATTTTTACGCATGTCTTTATCCTGAAACCGGTTCCCGCTTTCGGGAGACATGCTTTAGTTTCGATCAGCGGATGTCGCGATGGACAGCAAGATCTTCAATCTGAAAGCCAAGCTCGAGGTCTACAAGGCCATGACGAACGGCGCCAATTTCGCCGATTGTCCGGTCCGCGACGTGATCCAGGGCATCAGCGGCAAATGGAGCTCGCTGCTGGTGATGGCGCTGGCCGAGAAGCCCTATCGCTTTGGCGAGCTGCGCCGGTTGGTTCCCGACATTTCGCAGCGCATGCTGACGCAGACGCTCCATGATCTGCAGCGGGACGGATATGTGCACCGCGAAGTATTCCCGACCAAGCCGCCGAGTGTCGAATATAGCCTGACCGATCTTGGACGCTCGATGTTCCTGCCTCTGCAACAGCTCGTTCAATGGGCCGAACTCAATCATGACGCGGTGCGCGCCGCCCGCGCCGCCTTCGACGCTGCCTAGGGCTGATCTCTCGACACAAGCGTCAAAGCGCCCGATTGATCCGGCGCGTTCCAAGCGGGATTGTCCCCGCAGGGTCGGGTTGGGGGACGATGGGCAAGTCTTACGAGATCGCGATTGCTGGCGCTGGTCCGGCCGGACTGGCAGCAGCGCTTTACCTCAAGCGGGCAGGGCACAAGGTCACCATTTTCGAGCGCTTCAACGCGCCGAAGCCTGTCGGTTCCGGCCTCATCCTGCAGCCGACCGGGTTGACCGTGCTCGCCGATCTCGGCCTGCTCGACGAGATCCTTTCGCTTGGCAGCCGTATCGAGCGGCTGCACGGCACCGACTCCGGCAGCGGGCGCACGGTGCTCGAAGTCCGCTATGACGCGCGGCGCGGCAGCCGCTTCGGCCTCGCGGTGCATCGGGCGGCGCTGTTCGGGGTGCTCTACCGCGCCGCCTTGCGCGATGCGATCGCCATCGAAACCAATGTCGAGGTCGAAACGCTGGAAGTCGGCGAACGGGCGACGCTGGTCTGCGGCAACGGCAGGCGGCTCGGCACCTTCGACCTCATTGTCGATGCCAGCGGCGCGCGCTCGAAACTGCGGTCATATCTCGGCGATAACGCCATGCCACGGCCGCTCGCCTATGGCGCATTCTGGGCGTCGCTTGGCTGGCGGGACGGCTTTGACAGAAGCGCGCTGCTGCAGCGCTATGACAAGGCGAGCGTCATGGTCGGCGTGCTGCCGATCGGCCGGCCGGAGCCCGGCGCGCAAGAGATGGCGGCCTTTTTCTGGAGCCTCAAGCCGGCCGATGCCGAACAGATAAAGGCGAAGGGCCTCGATGCCTGGAAAGCGAGGGTGGTCTCTGTGTGGCCAGAGTGCGAGGCTTTCACCAGCCAGATCGACAGTTTCGAGCAGCTCTCGCTCGCCCGTTATGGCCACCACACGATGACATTGCCGGCCGGCCGGCGGCTTGCCGTCATCGGCGACGCGGCGCATTCGACCAGCCCGCAGCTCGGGCAAGGCGCGAACATGGCGCTGCTCGACGCGGCGGCGCTCAGCCATGCGCTGGCGCACGCGAAAGGTGTCGACGACGCGCTCGACACCTACGCGAAGGCAAGGCGCTGGCACGTGCGCGTGTTCCAGGCGCTGTCGCGGTCGCTGACGCCATTCTACCAGTCGGACTCCGCGGCCTTGCCCTTTGTCCGCGACCGTGTGGTCGCGGCGCTGGCAAGAGTTCCGCCAGGGCCGCAACTCCTTGCGGCCATGGTCGCTGGTACGGTAATCGATCCGTTCAGGCGGATCGGGCTTGCGGAGTTGCAATGGCCTGCTCCCGGATGATCTCGGACAGATAAGATCTTTTTGCCCGTAGGAAGGCATGCAGCCGCTGCGGATAGTCAAGGCTGACGGCTTCCTTCACCGACCGGCGTTTGCTCAAGGCCGCGCGCC
This sequence comes from Mesorhizobium sp. B2-7-2, assembly GCF_006440775.1. Lineage (GTDB taxonomy): Bacteria > Pseudomonadota > Alphaproteobacteria > Rhizobiales > Rhizobiaceae > Mesorhizobium. The sequence continues at coordinate 38,744 of NZ_VFTZ01000011.1, forward strand.
ATGCCTGGACGAGCGGCTTGCCGTCCAGAATGCCGAAATCGGAGATGCTGTCGAACGTGTCGACATAGCGGAAGACCGGTCCGTAGACGGCGTCGACCAGCGAGAAACGATCTCCGGCAAACCACGGACCGCCTTGCCTTGCCGCGAGTTCTACTTCCACACGCGCGAACATCCCGGACAAGCCTGCGCTTTCATGGAGGAAAGCGGCTTCGTCGGCAGCGGAATAGAAGCGGCCGATGGCATTGAGGATTGCCGAGCCGAATTCGATCCAGGCGCGATGCCTGGCTCGGAGCAGCGGATCGGCAGGGTGCAAGGGATTGGCCTCCGTCTCCTCGAGAAATTCGAGGATGACGGCGGATTCGAAAATGACTTCCTGCGCGTTGCCATGCCGGACGCGCAGCAGCGGCACCTTGCCGAGCGGCGAGACCGCCTTGAACCAGTCGGGCTTGTTGGCAAGGTCGACATCGACCCGTTCGAACGGCACGCCTTTCTCGGCAAGCGAGATCGCGGCGCGCTGGACGTAGGGGCAGAGGTGATGGCTGACGAGGGTGAGCCTGGCGGTCATCTCATTCCCCCCAGACATAGTTCAGCGCGCCGTCTTCGACGCGGGTCGACAGGAGCATCAGGCGGGAGCCCTTCGGCGTCGGGCCTTCCAGGCGCTCGCCGCTTGCAATGTCGAATTTCGCGCCATGCCATCGGCAGACAAATGAGCCGTCCTTGCATTCCAGCGGCCCGCCGAAATGCAGGCAGGCATTGGCCGCGGCGCGGATCCGCTCGCCGCTGCGCCAGACATGGACCTCGCGGCCGAAGAACGGCGCGATCAGGCTGCCGGTTTGCGGGATATCGGCGATCTTTGCAGATTTCATGTTTCATCGGAGAACTCCATGTCGATGCGTTTGCATCTATATGGATGCGTTTGCATCGATCGTCAAGCTTGATGCATTTGCATCTATCCGCTAGGCTGCGCCGATGACGAAGAGATCCCCATCGCCCGAAGCCGTCACCGCCTGGGCGCGCCTCATGCGCGTCTCGCGCCAACTGGTCGAAAAGACCGAGGACGCGCTGAAAGCCAGCGGGCTGCCGCCGCTAGGCTGGTATGATGTGCTGCACGAGCTGGCGGAAGCGGGCGAGGGAGGACTCAGGCCATTCGAGCTGATCGATCGCGTTCTGTTGGCGCAGTACGGCGTTTCAAGGCTGCTGGCCCGGCTGGAAGCGGATGGCCTGGTCGAAAAGCTCCCCGTTTCGGATGACGGCCGGGGCCAGACCGTGCGCATCACGCCAAGCGGTCGGGACATGCGCCGCCGCATCTGGGCCGTCTACGGCGCTTCGATCGCGGAATTGATGGGCGACAGGCTGTCAGCCAAAGAGCTGGAGATGCTTGCCGGGTTGCTCGGGCGGCTGCGCGATCCGCCTGTCACGGACTGAAATCCATCAGCCGACGAGCGTTCAGGGCAGGCGCAAGGCCCATAGAAATGCGATCGTCGCCAGCCCGCCCAGCGCGACACGGACCAGATGCAACTCGCCCCACCTGACGATCAATGACCTCGCCTGAGAATTGGCGGCCTCGGCATCCATCGCCTCCAGCTTCCGGTTCGTCGGCATCATCACCAGCAGCGTCCATGGCCAAGGCAGAATGATGAACAGCGCACCGGCCAGATAGGCCGACGCGCCGGTCAGCCACCAGGCGATCAAGCCGAGAACGCAGGCGACCATGGCAATCGAGGCCTGCATGGCGGCGCCGCGCTTATAGGAGGGCTGCCATTCGCGCAGCAACGCCTGGTCGTCGAGGCCAAGCCGCGCAGGCTGCTCCGCGACGCTGACATAGACAGCGGCACCGGTGAAAGCGGCGGCCACAGCCAGGGCGAGCAGACCGACCAGCATCGTATCCCTCCGGCAAGGAAATGGAAAATAGGGCTTGCATGACGTCCGGCAATACGGCATAGAGCCGAACCGTAACGTACGGTACGCACCGGTCTTGTTGACGTAGCCGAGGGCAAACGTGTTGCATAGCGTGCAGGACATCGACAACAGCGAAACGCTCACCGAGCGCCAGCAGGCCGTTCTGGATGCGGCGCTTCGCCTGCTGGTCGAGGAGGGCGACAACCTGACCATGACCGCGGTGGCGCGGCGGGCAAGCTGCTCCAAGGAAACGCTCTACAGATGGTTTGGCGACCGCGACGGGCTGCTGACGGCGACAGTGCAGTGGCAGGCGTCCAAAGTGCGCGTGGCGCCGGTCGATCGCAAAGGGCTCGACCTTGCTTCGCTGACCGCGAGCCTCGAACGCTTCGCATCCGACTGGCTCAAGGTGATTTCCAGCGACACCTCGATCGCGCTCAACCGTGTCGCGGTCAGCCATGCCGGCTCGGGCAAGGACGATCTCGGCGCCGTCGTGCTGCAGAACGGCCGCTTTGCCTTGGCGAAGCGCCTGAAGCCTGTGCTCGAAGCCGGGCGCCAGGCAGGACTGCTCGATTTCGAGAACGCCGAGACGGCGTTCCGGACCTTTTTCGGCCTGGTCGGCCGCGACGTGCAGATACGTCTGCTGCTCGGCGATCGGGTGGAATTGACTGGGGCGACGATCGGCGGCGATGCCCGCCGCGCGACGCAACAGTTTCTCGCTCTTTTCGGAGCAAAAACCGGGCCGCAGGCCCTCTGATCTTCAAACGGGAAGGAAGACCACAATGCGTGTCTATTACGATCGTGACGCCGATCTCAATCTGATCAAGGGCAAGAAGGTCGCCATCATCGGCTATGGCAGCCAGGGCCGGGCGCACGCGCTCAACCTCAAGGATTCCGGCGTCAAGGAGATCGCTATCGGCCTGAAGGCCGGCTCGGCGACCGCCAAGAAGGTCGAGGCCGACGGGCTCAAGGTGATGAGCGTGGCGGACGCCGCCAAATGGGCCGACCTGATGATGATGGCGACGCCCGACGAATTGCAGGCCGACATCTACAAAAACGAGATCGCGCCGAACATACGCGACGGCGCCGCGATCGCCTTCGCGCACGGCCTCAACGTGCATTTCGGCCTGATCGAGCCGAAGGCCTCGGTCGACGTCGTCATGATCGCGCCGAAGGGCCCGGGCCACACGGTGCGCGGGGAATACCAGAAGGGCGGCGGCGTGCCGTGCCTGGTCGCCGTCAACCAGGATGCTTCGGGCAACGCGCTCGACCTCGCGCTCTCCTACGCCTGCGGCGTCGGCGGCGGCCGTTCGGGCATCATCGAGACCAATTTCCGCGAGGAATGCGAGACCGACCTGTTCGGCGAGCAGGTGGTGCTGTGCGGCGGTCTGGTCGAGCTGATCCGCGCTGGTTTCGAGACGTTGGTGGAAGCCGGCTACGCGCCTGAAATGGCCTATTTCGAGTGCCTGCACGAGGTGAAGCTGATCGTCGACCTGATCTATGAAGGCGGCATCGCCAACATGAACTACTCGATCTCGAACACCGCCGAATGGGGCGAATATGTCTCGGGTCCGCGCATCATCACCGCCGAGACCAAGGCCGAGATGAAGCGTATCCTGAAGGACATCCAGACCGGCAAGTTCACCTCGGAATGGATGCAGGAATATCGCGCCGGCCTGTCGCGCTTCAAGGGCATCCGCCGCGGCAACGACAGCCACCAGATCGAGGAAGTCGGCGCCAAGCTCCGCGCGATGATGCCGTGGATCGCCAAGAACAAGCTCGTCGACAAGGCGAAGAACTAAGGCGATCCACATCTTTTTGCCTGCGCGTCCTCGGGCTTCGCCCTGCGGTCGCGCGGATGATCGCCAAGAACAAGCTCGTCGACAAGGCGAAGAACTGATCTTCGATTTCACCGTTGCATTCCATAGGCCGGCGGAGCGATCCGCCGGCCTTTCTTTGCCAAGCAAGCTGGTCGGGTCCGGGAATTTAGCCGTAATGCCAGTGCGGCTTGGGCTCGGTGCCGGTGAACTCGACGCCGATGCGGTCCTCGCGGCGCCAACGCACCACCGCCCTGTAGCCGATGCCGTCGATCGGCACATAGAGAAGGAATTCGTCCGGCACGCGTGCATCGATCGGCACTTTCAACTCTGCGCCGTTAGCATGCATGTTGCGCACCGTGCATCTGACCTCGGAATTGTTGATGCCGGTCAGGATCGCCGCGCCTTTGAGCACGCGTTGCCTGTGTTGGTTTCTGTGTTCGTTTTCGGCCATGGCGTGCACGTCTCGCACCCCGTTCGCGCGAATCGTCATATTGGGGGACAACGGCGTGGATGAATAGCCGCCGCCGATGAATTTAGGGTTATCGGCCGATGGCGGGCACAGGTTGCGGCAAAAACAAAAACGGCGCCCGCGAAGGGCGCCGTTTCATCCTTCATGCCGAAGGGCTCAGATATAGGGCGAGATGCACTGCCGGCGCGGGCCGTAGTTGGGCTGGAACGTGTTGTCCCAGGCCCGATAGGACCGGTAGCGGTCGTAGCACCATTGGACATGGGCCCTGGAAAGCCGCTCGGTCCGGTAGATGCGCCGCGGCTGAACGTAGCGCGGGTAAGGGTCGTAATAGTATGGATCGTAGTAGTTGTTGTAGGCGAGGCTACCCAGGCCCAGGCCTAGGCCCAGCCCCAGAAGGGCGGCGTCACCATTGTCGAAACCCCGGTGATGGCGATGATGCCGCCAGCGCCAGTCGCCGCCACCGTCCCAGTTGCGGGAGAAATGACGAGAGCGGAAGTCGTCGCCGCGCCATCTGAAATCCCGGCCGCGCCAGTCGCCACCGCGCCGCCAGCGCCAATCATACATCCCCCGCCGGTCGTTGCCGCCGGCCCAGCTGTCGCGGATGGGTATGATGGTTGCCGCCGTGCTGGTTGCGGTCGACAGATCGGGTTGCAGGATCGGTCCAGCGACCGATGGCGCCGTCACGCCGGTAACGAGGCCCAGGACCAGGAGGCCGGATCTCATGGAAGAAAAAAGCGGTTTCATCTCACTCTCCAAGGAGCAAAGGCCCCACGCCCAGCACAACTCGGGAAGAGGCCCATTGTTGGAACTTTCCGTCTGAACGGAGGATGAACGGAAAGGTTCCATCAACCATAACGAGTATCGGGCATGGCTCTTGTTTTCGTCCCCGCTTGCGGGCAAAGGTCACGACCATGTCGCTGCGGCTTGCCACCTTCAATGTCGAGAACCTGATGAGCAGGTTCGATTTCTCGGGCTATCGCAACCAGCTCAACGAAGACCGCACGCTGGCGCTGTTCGATATTCAGAGCGAGGCCGAATACCGGTTTCTCGAGCAGGCCCGTGCCATCGCCCAGTCCGACGACACGCGCCAGCTGACGGCGCTCGCCATAGCAGCCACCCGCGCCGATATCATCTGCATGCAGGAGGTCGACAATATCGAGGCGCTGAAGGCTTTCGAATATGGCTATCTGTTCAAGATGATCGGCCAGGGCTACCGGCAGAAATACACCACCGCCGGCAACGATACGCGCGGCATCGATGTCGCGGTGATGATGCGCAACGAAACCGCGCAAGGGCAGCCGATCGACTTCGTGCGCATGACCAGCCATGCCTATGTCACCTTCGAACAGTTCGGCCTGTTCACGCCGGAGCTCGCCGCGCTCGGCTATCTCGCCAATGAGCGTGTCTTTCGCCGCGACTGCCTGGAGATCGACCTGAGGGTCGGCGGCGTGCCGTTGACGCTCTATCTGGTGCATTTCAAATCGATGGGGCCGCCGCGCAACGGGCTGGATGGCCGCCAGGCGTCGATGCCGCTGCGCATTGCCGAAGCGCAAGCGGTGCGCCGCATCGTCGAAGAGCGTTTCGGCAAGGACCATGCCGCCGACAAACGCTGGGCGATCTGCGGCGACATGAACGATTACCGGCAACGCGTGAAGATCGATGGCGACGCCATTGACGGCTACCATTTCGAGGTCATCGACGAAGCCCGGTCCTCGATCGATGTGCTCACCGCCGGCGGCTTTTGCGAGAATGTTGTCGAGCGGCGTCCGGAGATGGACCGCTGGAGCTTCTACCATACGCGCGGCCCGGAGGAGCGGCACCTTTGCCAGCTCGACTATATCCTGCTGTCGAAGGCGCTGGCCGCGAAGAACGCCACCGCCGTTCCCGACATCATCCGCAACGGCCAGCCCTGGCGCACCATATTTCCGCCCGGACAGGAGGTCGAACGTTTCCCGCGCGCGGGCTGGGACAGGCCGAAAGCGTCGGACCATTGCCCGGTGGCGATCACACTGGACATGGCATGACGCTGTTGAGGTTCGACCTGCCGCGCAACGTCATCCTTCCGGTCGATGCGGTCGCTGTCCGCCTCGATCCCGGCCCGCATCCCTTCGCGCTGAGCAATGCGGCAGCCATCGCCGAGAACTGGCGGCGGGAGATCGCCGCCAATCCGGCATTGTTCGACGGCGCCGTGGTGCTGCTTTCCGAGCTTGCCTACCGCGACGGCCGCCTCGTCGGCCGCTGCCACGCGGTCAACTATTCGACCTTCATGCTGTGGCGCAAGCGGCGCGAGAATTCCGGCGCCGAGCACGCCTACGCGCATGCCGTGCTGGTCGCCGGCGACAATGCGCTGGTCGCGATCCGCATGGGGCCGCATACGGTCAATGCCGGCCGCGTCTATTTCGCGGCCGGCTCGTTCGAGCCGATCGATTTCCGCGACGGGCTGGCCGATGTCGACTTCAACATGATCCGCGAGGTGAGAGAGGAGACCGGGCTCGATCTTACTGCGGCCGAGCGCGGACAGCGCTATCACGCGCTATCGATGGCAAGTGGCACGGTGATCTTCCGCCGCTACCGGGTGGCCGAGCCGGCCGACGAGCTGGCGCGCCGCGTCAGTGCCTTCGTCGCCGCCGAGACCGAGCCGGAGATCGAAGGGCCGGTCATCATCCGCAATGCCGCCGATCTGCCCGACGGCCTGATGCCGCACATGAAGCCGCTGGTCGAGTGGCATTTCGCCGGCCGGGAATAGCCGGGCCAGGTTTCGGCAGCCGCTATGACTTTGAGGTTTTGCGATCGTTGCGAGCCGCGACGAAAAACAAAATGACACTGAGGCCGAGCAAGCCGCCCATCGCCATTCCCATGGTCTGGCCGACGACCTGCTGGAAATCGGCCGTAACGCGGTCGGGATTGGCCAGGCCGAAACGGGCCAGATACCACCAGGTGCCGGCCAGGAACGCCTCGACGACAACCGCCGCGAGGATCACACGCGCCTTTTTGCTCATTCGTCCACCTTCAAGCTTTCCGAAGAGGCTGCTGTATCACCGCAGGATTTGCGGCAACGGGGTGGAGGCGCCGCCGGGCCTATTCGTGCCGCAGCGCGTCGATCGGGTCGAGCCTTGCGCCGCGCAGCGCCGGGAAGAAGCCGAACACCATGCCGATCAGCGCCGAGAAGCCGACGGCGAGCATGATGACGGCGGGGCTTGGCGCGAACGGTATCGTCAGCGTCATCGAGGCAAGGCCGGCCAGCGAAAGCCCGGTCAGGATGCCGATGATACCGCCAAAGAGCGACAGCACCGTCGCCTCGACGAGGAACTGGATGAGGATATGTTTTTCATGCGCGCCGATGGCCAGCCTGATGCCGATCTCGCGCGTGCGTTCGGTGACCGAGACCAGCATGATGTTCATGATGCCGATGCCGCCGACCAGCAGGCTGACGCCGGCGACGGCGCCCAGCATGCCGGTCATGGTGGTGGTGGCGCTGGTCATCGCATCGGCGATCTGGGTCATGTCGCGGATGGCGAAATCGGGATCGCGGTCGGGCGTGATACGGCGTGTGTCGCGCAAAATGTCCTCGACGCGCGGCTGCAGCTCGGAGGTCGGGGTGCGGTCGTCGGCGGCGATATAGATGTTGTCGATGTCGCGGTTGCCGGCGATGCGCCGTTGAAAGGCGTGCAGCGGCGTCAGCACGACATTGTCCTGGTCCTGGCCGAAGCCGGTATAGCCCTTGGGCTCGAGCAGGCCGATGATCTTGCAGGAGGTGCGGTTGACGCGGATGATCTCGCCTTCCGGATCGCCGGCGCCGAAGAATTGCTGGCGCACGGTTTCGCCGATCAGGCACACACCCGCGCCGGCGCGCGTTTCGGAATCGCTGAAGGATCGTCCGGACACCAGTTTCCAGTCGCGGGCGTCGAGATAGGCGCTGTCGGTGCCGGTCACGCCCGAGGTCAGGCTTTCGGTGCCGAAGATGACGCGGACCTGCTTTTGCGAGGCCGGCGAAATCGCGCGCGCGCCGCTCAGATGCGCGACGAGCGCGGCGACATCCTTTTCGGCCAGCGGCCGCACCGCCTGGTCGAGCCCTCCCGGTCCGCCGGGTCCCGCCGGCCGGCCGGCGCGGACGACGAGCAGGTTGCTGCCGAGCTTGGAAATATCGGCCTTGACCTTCTCCGTCGTGCCGGAGCCGATGGTGAGCATGGCGATGACGGCCGCGACGCCGATGACGATGCCAAGCAGCGTCAGGAACGAGCGCAATACGTTGCGGCGGATTGAGCGCAGCGAGAGGCGCACGGTCTCCCAGATCATGCCGCTTGCTCCGCTAAGGTGTCGCAGGCGACATGGCCGTCGAGGAAACGGATGGTGCGGCCGGCATAGTTCGCGACGTCGGCCTCATGCGTGACCATGACGATGGAGAGCCCGAGCTCGGCGTTGAGCCTGGTCAACAGCTCCATGATCTCGTGCGTGCGCGCCGTGTCGAGATTGCCGGTTGGCTCGTCGGCAACGAGCAGCGTCGGCCTGGTGACGATGGCGCGGGCGATCGCCACGCGCTGCTGCTGGCCGCCGGAAAGCTCGGCCGGCGTGTGGTGCTCGCGCCCGACAAGTCCGACCTCGGCCAGCGCCTGCATGGCGAGATCGCGGCGCTCGCGCGCGGCAACGCCGCGATAGATCAGCGGCAGCTCGACATTTTCCGCCGCGGTGGTGCGCGGCAGCAGATTGTAGCCCTGGAAGACGAAGCCGACATAGAGGTTGCGCAAAAGCGCGCGGCGGTTGCGGTCGAGGCGGCCCGCATCGATGCCCATGAAACAGTAGGTTCCGGCCGTCGGCGTGTCGAGGCAGCCGATGATGTTCATCGCCGTCGACTTGCCCGAGCCGGAAGGACCCATGATGGCGACGAATTCACTTCTGCGGATGGCGAGATCGACGCCGGCCAGCGCGTGCACGCGGGCCTCGCCCTCGCCGTAGCTCTTCCAGACCTTGTCGAAACTGATGAGAAGAGGAGCCGACATTTCGTCAGCTCCGCTGCTGCGCGCCGGTGACGATCTCAGCGCCCTCATCGAGGCCGGATGTGATCTCGGTCAACTCGCCGTCGGTCGAGCCGATTCTGACATTGACCGGATGCGGCCGGCCGTTCTCCAGCACATAAAGCGTGCGCGAGCCGTCGGTCGGCGCCTTCGTTGCCTCGGCTTGCCGGTTGGGGCGGCCCATTCGGCCGGTGAAGAGGTCGCGCAGGCTCCAGCCGCGTGCCTGCTGTTGCATCGGACGGTAGCGGAAGGCGGTCGACGGGACGGTAAGCACGCCTTTGGCCTGCCGGGTGACGACCGAGACAGTCGCCGTCATGCCGGGCCGCAAGAGCAGCTCGCCATTGTCGACTTCGAGCCGCGCTTTATAGGTGACAACGCCGTCGGTGGTGACCGAGGCGTAGGAGATGTCGCGGATCTCAGCGTCGAACGGGCGGTCCGGGAAAGCGTCGACCGTGAAGCGGGCATGCTGGCCGGACTTGACCTCGCCGATATCGGCCTCGTCGACCGCAGCCTGCAATTCCATGTTGCGAAGGTCGGCGGCGATGACGAAGAGTACGGGCGCCTGCAGCGAGGACGCGACCGTCTGGCCGGGATCGACCGAGCGCGTTAGCACGATGCCGTCGATCGGCGCATAGATGGTGCTCTTGGCGAGATCGGTCTGCTGCGCCTTGAGATCGGCCTGAGCAATGGCGAGATTGGCTTCGGCGCTGTCGAGCGCCGCCTTCGAGCGATCGCGCGTTGCGGTCGCCGCTTCGAGCGACTGGTCCGTCGCCATGCCGCGCTTGGTCAGCGCGCTTGCGCGCACAACCGCGTTCTCGTTCTCCTGCAAGGTAACCTTGGCGTTCTCGACGGCGGCTGCCGCCGCCTTGGCGGAGGCGGTGGCGCGCTCGATCTGGACTTCGAGCTTGGCGGTGTCGAGCCTCGCCAGCACGTCGCCCCTCTTGACCTGCTGATTCTCGTTGACCGCGACCGATCGGACGATGCCGGAAAGCTCGCTGGAGATATCGACCTGGGTCAGCGGCTGCAGCGTGCCGGTGGCCGATACCGCGACGGTGAGGTCGGCGATCGCCGCGGGCACGGTGCTGTATTCGATCCTGGGAGGTGCTGCGGCATACGACCGATAGACGGCAATGCCGGCCGCGATGATCGCTATCGTCAGCAGCGCGTAGAACCAGAAGCGACGACGCTTGCGGCTTACGCCCTTGCGGTCGAGCCCGAGCGCTGCCTCTATGGAAGTACCGGATTCCGCGTTTGGCGGATTGACAAGCTGGTCCACGCCGGACCCCTATGCTGAAAATGGATGTCCCTATCCGTCCACAAATCAGGCCTTAAGGTTCGAATTTCAAATTAAATTTCCCTCATGTTGGGATTGAGGCAGAAATTCGGGGCGAGGCGAAAGGTTTTCTCCATGGCGCGCAATTACTTGCTTTACGATGTGTTTACCACCGAAGGGCTGGCCGGAAATCCGCTTGCGGTGGTGCTCGACAGCGATGGGCTCGACACTGGCGGCATGCAGGCGATCGCGCGCGAATTCAATCTGTCCGAGACGGTGTTCGTGCTGCCTCCCGACAATCCGAAGCACCGCAACCGCATACGCATCTTCACGCCCGACTATGAAATGCCTTTCGCAGGCCATCCGACGGTCGGCTCGGCGATCGCGCTGGCCGAACTCGCCGGCGAGGCGACCGGCATCTTCGTGCTGGAGGAGAATATCGGGCCGGTGCGTTGCGCGGTGAGCAAGCATGACGGCTCGACCTTCGCCGAGTTCGACCTGGCGAAATTGCCGGAACCGCTGGAGCTCAAGGCTGACCCGGACGCGATCGGCGCCGCGCTCGGCCTTGCCCCGCACGAGATCGGCTTCGAGAATCACCGCGTCGCCTTCTGGTCGGCCGGCGTGCCTTATGTGACGATTCCCGTTGCCGGGCTGGAGGAGGCCGCCAAGATCCGACTCGACAACCAGGCGTGGTCGGAATTGGCGCCGCGCAAGAGCGAATGGGCCTTCGCCAGCCCCTATGTCTATTGCCGCGAGCGGGTCCATCACGACAGCGCCTTCCATGTCCGCATGATCGTGCCCGGCACGCCGTCCTATGAGGATCCGGCGACCGGTTCGGCCGCGGCCGCCTTTGCCGGCGCCATCATGCATTTCGACGCCCCGACCGACGGCATATCGCAACTCTGGATCGAGCAGGGGCTGGAAATGGGCCGGCCGTCGCGCATCCGGCTCGAGCTCAATGTCGATGGCGGGAAACTGGCCGCCGCGCGCATTGGCGGCCACGCGGTCAAGGTGGCTGAAGGCAAGCTATTCGTGTGACACCTGCGGGCTTCTTGGGCAGGCATGATCTTTTTCCGAAAACCGGAATCCACTTTTCGGGATCATGCCGTGTCGATTTGTCGGGAAATGATCCGGCAGGGCCTAGACATAGCCGAAAGCGGCGGCTATATGCGCCGCCGACGCTGAGTTTTCCGGCGGTGTGGGTGTGTAGCTCAGTTGGTAGAGCAGCTGACTCTTAATCAGCGGGTCCACAGTTCGATCCTGTGCACACCCACCAAATCTTCTCATGAAAACAACGAAGTCGGCCGCAGCGGCGCCTACTGCGCCGTCTTGCTGAGGCTCGCCTTGAACCTGACCTTCATTGTGATCTGACCGCTCACCGTGAGCTGTGATCCGCCGTAACCGCCGATGTTGCGGTCCCTGGCGTTGGGATTGGTGCTCATGCCGGCAAGTTCGCATGTGTCGGCGACGGTCTCGAGCACCATCGCGCAACTGCCGGCCGCCACTTTGTAGAAGGAGCGAAGCGCGACTTGCTGCTGAGCGGCAGCGTCGTCGTCATCCTTGACCGGAAAGGTCATCGAGATGGACGATTGGATCCTGGCCGACCCGTCTTCGCCCGGACGGAGCGGCCGAACATATTGGTCCTGAGATACGGCCGACGAAGCTGAGGCAACAAGAATCGCAGCAGATATTAGATACTTCAAATACATCGAGTGATCTCCCGTGAGACTTCTACGTCTCATGGAATAATCAAGATGACGTTATTTCGATGTTTCAACAGTGTTGAAATTTCGACCGATTTTATTTTTCAGAAACGCCGGCCTCGGCAAAGCTCGCCATCTTCGCGTGGCATTCCAGTGCCGAACGCACGATGTTGACGGCAAGACAGGCGCCGGAGCCTTCGCCGAGCCGCATGCCGAGATCGAGCAGCGGCGGCAGGCCGAGCGCCTCGAGCAGGCGGCGGTGGCCGGCTTCGGCCGAGACATGGGCGGCTATGGTGTGGGCCAGCCCGGTCGGATGCAGCCTCGCCAGCGGTGCTGCGGCCGCGGTGCAGACGAAGCCGTCAAGCAGCACCGGCACGTTGTTCTTGCGCGCGGCGAGCGTAGCGCCGAGGATTGCCGCCAGCTCGCGCCCGCCAAGGGCGGCCGCGATCTTCAGCGGATCGGAGAGCGCATCGGCATGGCGCTTGAGGCCGGCCTCGATGGCCACGATCTTGCGCAGCAACCCGGCATCGTCGACGCCGGTGCCGCGGCCGGTCCATTTTTCCGCGCCGCCGCCGAAAAGCGCCGTCGAGATCGCTGCTGCCGGCGTCGTGTTGCCGATGCCCATCTCGCCGAAGCAGACGAGATCGAGATCCTTGGTCACCGTGTCATAGCCGGCCGAGACGGCGGCGAGGAATGCCTTTTCGTCCATCGCCGGCACTATCGTGAAATCGCCGGTTGGATGATCGAGATCAAGCGGGATGACGTCGAGCTTGGCGCCGGCCATGCGGGCAAGCTGGTTGATGGCCGCGCCGCCGCCGGCAAAGTTCGCCACCATCTGTACCGTGACTTCCGAAGGATAGGCCGACACGCCCTGCGCGGTGACGCCGTGATTGCCGGCGAAGACGACGACCTTCACTTGGTCGAGCTTCGGCATGTCGCGGGCCTGCCAGCGGCCGAGCCAGGCGGCGATCGCTTCCAGCCGGCCGAGACTGCCCTGCGGTTTGGTCAGCGTGTCCTGGCGCCTCGCGACGGCGCTGGCGGCCGCATCGCTGCCGGTGGGGAGTTCAAGGCAGGCGGCGCGAAGGTCTTCGAGGGATTTGAAGCTCATGGGGGCAAGGTCTCCGAAAGTGAATCAGGAAAGGCAGACGGATGCGACGAGCAGCACGGCGATCTCGCCGAGCTGCTGCAGCGCGCCGATCGTGTCGCCGGTCTGGCCGCCGATCTGGCTGAGGCAAAGCGCGCGGAACGCCATGAAGACCAGGCCGAGCAGGATGAGCGCCGCTATCGCGCCGCCAAGGCCGAGCGCCAGCAGCGCCACCGCGCCGAGCGCAGCACCGATGACTGCGGTTTCGGTGGTGACGGTGCCTGCGCCCGCCGACAGGCCATCGCTGCGGGCCGGCGGCAGAAGATGCATGAAGGCGCCGAACAGGCCACGCGAGCCCGCATGCGCAGCAAGCAGCGCCAGGAACACGTGGCCCGGACCGGCGAGTTCGGAAAGCGCGCTCCAGCGGATGAGCAGCGACAGCCCAAGCGCGGCGGCGCCATAGGCGCCGATGCGGCTGTCGCGCATGATCTCCAGCTTCCTGTCGCGCGTCCTGCCGCCCCAAAAACCATCGGCGATATCGGAAAGCCCGTCCTCGTGCAGGCAGCCGGTGACGAGCATCGTCGCGGCGAGCGTGAGCGCCGCGGCCGGTGCTGTGGCGAGGCCGAAGACGGCGGCGATCGCATAGACAAGCGCGCCGATGATCGCCACCGCAAGACCGGCGAAGGGCGCTGCCCAGATCGCATCCGCCAGGCTGCGGCCGCCGAAGTCGCTCGAGGGTAACCTCAATCTGGTGAAGAAGACGAGGCTGAGGCCGATATCGTCAAGCACTTGCCGGGGTGCGGAAGGGCCGCTCATGCGCCCCTCGCAATGGCATGGAAGAAGGTGCCGCTGACATGGCCGCGCCGGTAGCCGGAGGCGCCGAGCGGGTTGCCCTGGCCATCGGCAAGGTCGGCCAAAGGCTCGTCATTGCCGGCAGCAAGCATCTGCGCGTAGTGGAATTCGTGACCGCGGATCAGCGTGCCCTCCGGTCCCAGCGGACAGGCGGCACGCAGCCGCGCTTCGCGATAGCCGAGGTTCATCTTGCGTTTGGCGAAGCTGGTCGAATGGCCAAGCAGGCCGAGCATCTTGTGGCTCTCGCCGTCCGCGTCTTCCAGCACCTCACCCAGCACCATGAAGCCGCCGCACTCGCCGTGAACCGACTTGGTCGCCGCAAAGCGCGCCATTCCGGCCTGGAAGTTCGTCGCGGCCGCAAGCTTGCCGGCATGCAGCTCGGGATAGCCGCCCGGCAGCCAGCAGACATCGCAGTCCGGCGAGGGCGCCTCGTCGGTAAGCGGCGAGAAGGGCACGATCTCGGCGCCGGCCTTGCGCCAATGCGAGGCGACATGCGGATAGAGGAAGGTGAAGGCGGCGTCCTCGGCCAGCGCAATGCGCTGCCCGGGCGGCCGCAAGGCATCGCCGAAGTCGCCGGCGTTCGGCTCTAGCGGGGATGCCAGCGCCAGGATGGCGTCGATGTCGAGCGACTTCTCGACCATGTCGGCCAGCCGGTCGAGATGCGCCATCAGGTTCTCGTATTCGCCGGCCTGGACGAGGCCGAGATGCCGCTCCGGCAGGTTGAGTGTCGGATCGCGCAGGATGGCGCCGACCACGGGCAGGCCGATCGCCTCGATAGCGTCGCCGGACAGGCGGCGATGGCGTTCGCTGCCGAGCCGGTTGAGCACGACGCCTGCCATGCGGACATCGGGATCGTAGGTCGCGAAACCCTTGGCCACCGCCGCCGCCGTGGTCGATTGGCCGGAAACGTCGAGCACCAGGAGCACAGGCAGGCCGTAGAGCCGGGCGAGATCGGCGGCCGAGCCGGAGCGGCCTTCCGGCGCGGGGATGCCGTCGAACAGGCCCATCGCGCTTTCGAGAATGATGTATTCGGCGTCGCCCGCGGCCTGGGCCGCCAGCGCGTTGAGCAAGGAAGGCGACATCGCCCAGCTGTCGAGATTGACGCCGGACAGGCCGGTCGCGGCGGCGTGGAAGCCCGGGTCGATATAATCCGGTCCGGACTTCGCGCCGCGCACCTTCAACCCTCGCCGGGCAAGCGCGCGCAGCAGGCCGATCGTGACGCTGGTCTTGCCCGAGCCGGAGCGCGGCGCGCCGACGATGATCGCGCGCGCCGTCATGCCTCGCCCGCCAGTGCCGCGCGCATGGCGACGATGCCGCCGACCACGATCAGCGCCGGCGAAGCGAGCCCGGCGGCCGCGGCCTCCTCAGCGATGGTGGTGAGCGTGGCGACGACGATGCGCTCCTGCGGCGTGGTCGCCGCGATGATCACGGCGGCCGGGGTCGACGGCGCTAGGCCGCCACTGAGCAGCTTTGCCGCGATGACCGGCAGATTGGCCATGCCCATATAGATGACGACCGGCTGTCCGGTGCGGGCGAGCGCGGCCCAGTCTATGTCGTCATCAGTGCCCGCCGCGTGGCCGGTGGCGAGGATGACCGCCTTGTTGATGCCGCGCATGGTGGCCGGAATGCCGGTGGCGGCCAGCGCGCTGAGACCGGAGGTGAGGCCGGAGAGCACCCGGAATGGAATTCTTTCGCCGGCGAGCGCCAGAGCCTCTTCGCCGCCGCGGCCGAAGATGTAGGGGTCGCCGCCCTTCAAGCGCACGACGCGGCGGCCTTCGCGCGCCAGGCGCAGGAGAAGGGCGTTAATGTCGTCCTGCTTCATCGAGGGCTGGCCGCCGCGTTTTCCGGCGTAGAAAAGCTCGGCACCTTGAGCGACCGCCACGACGTCGGGCGAGACCAGCGCGTCATAGACCAGCGCGTCGCATTGCCCGAGTGCGGCCAGCACCTCCAGCGTCAGGCAGCCGGGGTCGCCGGGGCCGGCGCCGGCCAGCCAGACATGGCCGGGTTCCAGCACGCGCGGCTTGAAGTTCAGCCGCGCCAGCGCCTGCTCCACATTTGCCCGTCCGTTCGTATTGGCGCTGCCGTTCACAATCCGTCCCGTCCGCGAAAACGCCGCTGGTAGTGGGCGTCGTACAATGAGCTTTCGCCGAAATCCTGCGCCGCGAGCGCGCTGCCGACGAAAATGATCGCCGTGCGCTCCATCGGGTTTTCCGCCAGCTGTGCTTCGATAGTGCCGAGCGTGCCGGTCAGAATGCGCTCGTCCGGCCAGGAGGCGCGAAAAACGACCGCGACCGGACACTCGGCGCCGTAGAGCGGCGTCAGATCCGCGACGACGCGGTCGATGGCATGGATGGCAAGATGAATGGCAAGCGTGGCGCCGGTGCGGCCGAAGCCGGCCAGCGTCTCGCCCGGTGGCATTTTTGAGGCGCGGCCGGAGACGCGGGTCAGCACTAGGCTTTGCGCGAGCTCGGGAATGGTGAGCTCGCGGCGAAGTGCGGCCGCCGCCGCCGCGAAAGAGGGCACGCCTGGGGTCAGCGTGTAGGGGATGCCGTGCTTTTCCAGGCGCCTGATCTGTTCGGCCACCGCGCTCCACACCGAAAGGTCGCCGGAATGCAGGCGCGAGACATCCTGGCCGGCCTTGTGCGCGGCGACATATTCGGCCTCGATCTCGTCGAGCGACATCGGCGCGGTGTCGATCAATTTGGTGCCTGGCGCGCAATGCTCGAGCAGCTCCGGCGCGACGATCGAGCCGGCATAGAGGCAGACCGGACAACTGGCCAGGAGCCGCGCGCCGCGCAGCGTGATGAGATCGGCCGCACCTGGACCGGCGCCGATGAAATGGACGGTCATGGCGCATCTCCGCTGATGGCGATGGCGCAGGTGACCGGGCCAAGAACTGTGCGGGGCCCGAGCAGTCTCGCGCCGGCCCCGGCAACCGCGAGGGCCGACGCCTCCGAAACCGACGGTGTGCCGGCGAGTTCTTGCGAAAGGTTGCGTGAGGCGGCCCCCTCATCCGGCCCTTCGGGCCACCTTCTCCCCGGTGGGGAGAAGAGACTGGCGCCAGCGCTGGTAGCCTCCTCTCCCCTCGGGGAGAGGTCAGCCGAGCGAAGCGGAGGCTGGGTGAGGGGGAGCGGTGGTTCGGAGCCAGCGGCATCCACCACTATCACCGGGAGGCTGAGCTTACGACCGGCGGCAAAAATGGCTTCTTCGTTGCGTTTGAATTCGGTTGTCGCCAAGGCGGACAATGCCGTTATGGTCAGGCCATGCGCTTCGAGCGCGGTCTCGATCGCCGCCAGCACGTCTTCGACACTCACGCCCTTCCGGCTGCCGATGCCCGCGACCATCATAGCTTGATCCAGCTCCACTGCGTGACCGGCATGGCCGGTCGCCATGCCTGCATCGAGCCGACAGGCGCCGCGCGCGAGAGCGCAATTCGGGTGAGGTCGCCGCCACGCCTGTTGTGCAGGTCGAGCAGCAGCGCCTCCATCTCCAGCGTTACCGCATTTGCGACCAGCCGGCCGCCGGGACGCAGCGCCTTGATCGCCTTCTCCAGCACGCCGGCATCGCTGCCGCCGCCGCCGATGAAGATGGCATCGGGCATCTCCAATTTTGCCAGCGCCTTCGGCGCGGCTCCTTCGATCACGACGAGGCCGGGCACGCCGCAATGCGCGGCGTTGCGGTGGATGCGGGCGGCGCGCTCGCTATTGGCTTCGATGGCGATGGCGCGCAGGGAGGAATGAGCCAGCATCCACTCGATGCCGATCGAGCCGGAACCGGCGCCGATGTCCCACAGCAGCTCGCCGCGCCGTGGCGCCAGCGCCGATAGCGTGATGGCGCGGATCTCGCGCTTGGTGATCTGGCCGTCATGCTCGAACAGATGATCGGCAAGCCCGACGGTCAGAGGCAGGATGCGCGCATCCGGTGTCGATTCAATTTCGAGCGCCAGCACATTGAGCGGGTTGATGTTTTTGAGGTCGAAGGCATCGGCGCGGGAGGTCCGAAGCGCCTCATCCATACCGCCGAGCGCTTCGAGGACCGTCAACCGCGAAGAGCCGAAACCGAGCTCGTCGAGCAGTGCGGCGATAGCCGCCGGCGCATCGGCGTCGGAGGTGAGCGCCAGGATGCGCGCGCAGGGATGGAGCAGGGGCCGGATCAGGTCGATCGAATGGCCGTGCAGCGAGATGGTCTCCACGTCCTGCAAGGCCCAGCCGAGGCGGGAGGCGGCCAGCGACAGAGACGAGGGCGCCGGCAGGACGAGCATTTGCTCCGGCTTGACCTTGCGGGCCAGCGTGACGCCGACACCATGGAAAAACGGGTCGCCGGACGCGAGCACGCAGATTTTTTTACCCTTGAGCGCCAGCACGTCGCGCATTTCGGCATCGAATGGCGTCGGCCATGAGCGGGTTTCGCCCTTGGCCAGCAAGGCGACAAGGCTGAGATGCCGCTTGCCGCCGAAGACGACGTCCGCCTGCGCAATGCGCTGCTTGGCCTCGTCGCCGAGACCCGCTACACCGTCCTCGCCGATGCCGACGATGGTGAGCCATTTGGAGGCGGGCTTGGCGGCGCGCGGACCCTTAGCAGGCATGATGACCCACCGTATCCTGATCCTCGGCGGAACGACGGAAGCCCGGCAGCTGACCGGGACGCTCGTCCGTCGCGAGGAACTGTCGGTCACACTGTCGCTTGCCGGCCGCACCGAAAGCCCGGTCGCGCAAAGCGTGCCGGTGCGTGTCGGCGGCTTTGGTGGCGCCGACGGGCTGGCCGCCTATCTTCGCGAAGAACACGTCGATCTGCTGATCGACGCCACGCATCCATACGCCGCGCGTATTTCGGCCAACGCCGCCGAAGCGGCAAGGCAGACGGACGTGCCGATCCTGGCGCTGCGCCGTCCCGGCTGGGAACCCGTGACGGGTGATCGCTGGACGCTGGTTGACAATGTCACCGAGGCGGCACGAGCGCTCGGCACGGCGCCGCGTCGTGTCTTCCTGGCGATCGGCCGGCAGGAGGCGGGCGCGTTCCAGGCCGCTCCGCAGCACCACTACCTGATCCGCAGCGTCGACCCGGTCGAGCCGAAGCTTGCCGTGCCCGATGCGCTCTACCTGTTGGCGCGCGGGCCGTTCCCGGAAGCGGACGAACGGGCGTTGCTCGAAGAATATGGCATCGACGCCGTCGTTTCCAAGAACAGCGGCGGCCAGGCGACCTATGGCAAGATCGCCGCTGCGCGGGCGCTCGGCATCGACGTGGTCATGATCCGCCGACCGCCTTTGCCGGACGTTCCTTCGGCCGAAACCGTCGATGCGCTGGCGGCAAAAGTCGATCATCTTTTCGACCCCGTTGCCGAACGCGGCGTGTAGACCAGCGCGGGTTTTTTGCCGCGCTTGATGATGCGGGTCTCGGGCGAGCCGATGATGATGCAGGTCGCCATGTCAGCCTTTGCCGCATCGGCATCCGCCAGCAGGAAAACCTCGATGCGCTCGTCGGGCCGGCCGGCGGCGCGGCCGAAGATCACCGGCGTGGTGCCGGGCAGGATCGCCTTCAGGCATTCGAAGGCGCGGCCAAGCTGCCAGGGGCGAGCCTTGCTGATGGGATTGTAGAGCGCGATGACGAAGCCGGCCCCGGCCGCCGCCAACAGGCGCAGCTCGATCAGCTCCCAAGGCTTCAGATTGTCGGAGAGCGAGATGGCGCAGAAATCATGGCCGAGCGGCGCGCCGATGCGGGCGGCAACAGCAAGCATGGCGGTGACGCCGGGAACGACCGACAGGTCGATGGCGCGCCATTCGGCCGGGCCTGCTTCGATCGCCTCGCAAACCGCCGCCGCCATGGCGAAGACGCCGGGATCGCCGCCGGAAACGACGGCGACGTTGTGGCCTTCTGCGGCCTTGGCCAGCGCTTCGTTGGAGCGGGCGAGTTCCTCGCGATTGTCCGAAGCGATGCGGGTCTGGTCCTGCCGCAGCTTCAGCCGGTCGAGATAGGGCTTGTAGCCATAGAAGAAGGAAGCCTCGGCGACGGCATTGGCAGCCTGCGGCGTGACCTGGTCGGCATTGCCGGGTCCGAGACCGATGACGGTAAGGCGGCCGCTCATGGCTTGGCACCCGGGCGAGCCGACCAGCCGGCAACCAGCACGATGGCGAAATAGGGCGCCTTGTCGTCCGGTTTCTCGGCGAGCCGCATCGAGACGCTGCCCGGCATGGTGCCGCGCTCGACATAGACGGCCTTCGCCAGCTTGCCGGTCGCTTCTAGCGCGCGGCGGATTTTTGGCAGGTTGCGACCGACCTTCATGATGACGGCGGCATCGGTGTCGGCGAGGCGACGGGTCAGCTCGAACTCGCTCATCGTGCCCGGCAGCACACTCAGCACGTCGTCGCCTTGGACGATCGGCAGGCCGGTGCTCGACCAGCAGCCCGACATGGCGGTGATGCCCGGGATGACCTCGGTCGGGAAGCGGTGCACCAGGCGCACATGCAGATGCATGTAGGAGCCGTAGAACAGCGGATCGCCTTCCGACAGCACCGCCACCATCCTGCCGGCGCCGAGATGCCGGGCGACCTGTTCGGCCGATTGCTCGTAAAAATCGGCGATCTGCGCGCGGTAGTCGTCGTGGTCCTTGTCGATCTCGGTCGTCACCGGATAGAGCAGCGGCAGCTCGATCATGTCCGGCCGGAAGCGCGCCTGGACGATGGCACGCGCATTGCTGTTGTTGCCGCGCTTGGCGAAATAGGCGACGACGTCGGCCTCGGCCAGCGCGCGCGCTGCCTTCAGTGTCAGAAGCTCCGGATCGCCAGGGCCGGTGCCGACGCCGACGAGACGGCCTTTCATGATCGCGTTCACAGGCCCGGCCTCGCCAACGAATTGAGCGCGGCGGCGGTCATGGCGCTGCCGCCGAGCCTGCCGCGCACGATGGCGTAGGGCACGCCATAGGAATTTTCGGCCAGCGCATCCTTGGATTCGGCAGCGCCGACGAAGCCGACCGGCATGCCGATGATCGCGGCCGGCTTCGGCGCGCCGTCGCGCAGCTTCTCCAAGAGATAGAAGAGCGCGGTCGGCGCATTGCCGATGGCGACGACAGAGCCGGCCATGCGCTCGCCCCAGAGGTCGATCGCGGCAGCCGAACGCGTGTTGCCGATTTGCTTGGCGATGTCGTGCGTGCGCGGGTCGCGCAGCGTGCATATCACTTCGTTGTCGGCCGGCAGCCGGGCGCGGGTGACGCCGTGCGCCACCATCTCGGCATCGCAGAAGATCGGCGCGCCAGCGGCGAGCGCGGTCCGGGCGGCGGCAACGAAATTGTTCGAGAAGACGAAATGGCTGGCGGCTTCGACCTGGCCGCAGGCATGGATCATGCGGATCGCGACATCGGCCTCCGCTTCCGAGAAGCGAGACAGGTCCGCCTCGGCGCGGATGATGGCGAAAGAGCGCTCGTAGATCGCCGTCCCGTCATGGATATAGTCGTAGGCGGCCATTCACTGGTTCCGTCGATAGAGTTCGGCGATGCCGGCAGCGCCAAACCTTGCCAGGCAGGCGGCGGCGGTTTCGCCGGGATGTCGTGCGTTTTGGAGCGCCACCGCAATACTGGCGACCCCGCGCGCGGCGTCATAGCCCGGCCTGTACGCGGCAGGAAGGGTCTTTGCCGTCCCGTCCACGACAAGTCCGGCTCCGTTTTCGTCGCCGACCAGGGTGAGCGCGGTGGTGCCGGGATGCGCGCAGCCCTTGGCGCAGCCTGAGATATGCAGGGTCAGCGAGGCGTCGAGAAGGTCCGCGCTTTCCTTTGCGATGGTTTCGGCGACGGCGCGGGTGGCGATGCGGCCGGACGCGCAAGCCGGCGTGCCGGGGCAGGCGGCGATGCGGGTGCGCGGATCGGCAGGGTCGGTGACGAAGCCGAGAGCGGCGGCGGAGGATTGGAGAGAGGAGGGGGCGGAGAGGCCGAGGAAGAGCAAGGCGCGACCTGGGGCGAGGCGGATTTCGGTGGCGCCGAGGTTTGAGGCTTGGGTGGCGAGGTCGATGAGGGACTGCGCCGGCATGCTGCCGTAGGGCAGGGCGATGCCTAGGGCGTGGGTGTGGGTGAGAGTGAAGGTGCCAATGGGGCTTCTTGTAGGTTGCTGCTCTACGGCGCCCCCCTCTGTCCTGCCGGACATCTCCCCCTCTAGGGGGGAGATTGCCTTGTCACCGCGGCTTTCGCCAATTTCCAACGCTGAAAGTGCAGAGCCGGCGCGGGAACTGCCAATCTCCCCCCTAGAGGGGGAGATGTCCGGCAGGACAGAGGGGGGCGCGACGGAATGCCAGCCTGCGAGAGAAGCCAACTGTCTCTCCGAAAGATCCCGGGTGTGCGCCTCGCGACCTTTTTCGGCGACCATCCGAAGAGCCGCGACTGCAATGTCGCGCGCGCCATCCGCATCGACCGTCGCGAGCGGCTTCGCACTCCGCCCGTCGCCGGCAACCGATATGCTCCATTGAACGCCCGCCGCAGCCCGCACCGCCTTCAGCCTTAAATCGGCTGTCAGCGCATTCATCGTCAGCTGCCCACCTCCATCGACTACCACCGACACCTTCGGTCCCACCCTTGTCGTCAGGCCGGCCGCTTCAATCGCCGCGCTTATCCGCTCAGCCAGCGGACGCGGATCGGCGATCTCTTCCGGATCGATCCCAGCCAACGGCCCCGTCTCGACCGGCACCCCCGTCCGCACTTCGATCCCCAGCGCATCTACTTCGTCCGCCAGCAGCCGGGCGCTTTCCGCCGTCAAACCACGAATCTGCAGGCTGCCGCGCGCTGTCACCTCCATGATGCCGTTGCCGTGGCGCAAGGCGGATTCGCCGAGCCCGATCAGCGGCTTGGGCGAAATTCCTCCAGCCACCGGGTTGAGCCGCACGAGCAGCCCGTCGCCGGTGTGCATCGGGGCGCTGAGGGCCGGGCAGGCGCCGCGGCGCGAGAAGGCGTTCATGCCGCCACCTCGCTTGCCTGGGCCTCGGCGATCAGGGCCGCGAGGTCGTCGTCGATGGAATTCCTGAGCGGATGCCAGAGACCGCGCCGACGCGCGGAGAGAAGCCGCTCGGCGATGACCTTCGCCGCCGCCGGATTCTCGCGCAGCAGGAAGGCGCGCACGTCCGGGTCGCCAACATAGGCGTCGTGCACTGCCTCGATCAGCGCGCCGGGAATCGCATGGGTGGTTTCGGCGAAGCCGACCAGACGGTCGACCGTTTCGGCGAATTCGGAGGCGCCGCGCGGGCCGTGGCGCATCTGACCGGCGATGAAGCGCGGGTTGACGGCGCGGGCGCGGACCACGCGCGATACCGCTTCTCCGACCGAACGCGGCTTTGGCTTCTTCGGGTCTGTCGTGTCGAGCACGATGACGTCGGCATTCCGGCCAAGTGCTGCAAGGGCAGCCGAAAAGCCGCCGATGAAGGCGACGTCGGCCGAGCCTTCGAGGATGTCGCGGCCCGGATCGTCGCCGGTGTGGACGAGGAGATCGGCTTCGGCGATCCGGCCTTCGAAAGCGCCGGGCGCGGAAATCGCCTGGCCCTCGGCGCCGCCATAGGCGTGCGAGGTGGCGTCGAGATAGGCGCGGCCGATCTCTTCGCGCGCGCCCCATTCGCCGCGCGACAGCAAGTCCTCGACGCCGGCGCCATAAGATCCCGGCGAGGTGCCGAAAATGCGCGGGCTGATCTTCCCCTGAGCGCGCGTCGCCGCGGCGAGCGGGTTTTCCGTGTCGTCCTCGTCGCGGCTGGCGACCGCGTTGGCAGCGGCGTCGATCAACGCGATCTGGGTCGGAAACATGTCGCGGAACAGGCCGGAGATGCGCCAGGTGACGTCGACGCGCGGGCGGCCGAGCGTGGCCGGCGGCAGCACCTCGATACCGGTGACGCGGCCCGTCGCGGCATCCCATTGCGGCCGGCAGCCCATCAGCGCCAGGCCTTGCGCGATCTCTTCGCCGCCGGTGCGCAAGGAGGCGGAGCCCCAGAGGTCGATGACCAACGAGCGCGGCCAGTCGCCATGGCTTTGCATATAGCTGCGCACCACTTCCTCCGCTGCCGCCTGGCCGAGGTCATAGGCAGTCGGTGTCGGCATGGTGCGCGGATCGGAGGTGAAGAGGTTGCGGCCGGTGGGCAGCACGTCGGAGCGGCCGCGCGCCGGCGCACCGGCAGGTCCTGCCTTGACGTGACGGCCGTCGAGCGCGGCAAGCAGGGCTGCTTTTTCCGCGTCCGCGCTTTGCCGGCGCAGCGGATCGGCTTCGTCCTGCGGCGCGCGGCCATAGATATGCAGCCCGTCCTTGACGGCGAAATCCTTGAGGTCGCAGAGCCAGGCGTCGATGCGGCGCAGCGCTTCGTCCGGAGCGTCTGTGCCGGCAACGCCGGCTTCGGACGCAAGGCCGGTCTTTTGCGCCGTCTCGACGATCAATTTGGCCAGACGGTCGCGGCGGCGGCGGTCGAGGCCGTCGGCCTGGGCATATTCGTCTACCAAGCGCTCCAGCTTCTGTTGCGCCTCGTCTAGGCCGGCGCCGGTCAGCGGCGGCGGTAGATGGCCGAGGGTGACCGCCGAGATGCGGCGCTTGGCCTGCGCCGCCTCGCCCGGATTGGAGACGATGAAGGGATAGATGACGGGCAGCGATCCGGTGACGATCTCGGGGAAGCAGGTTCCGGAGAGGGCCACCGTCTTGCCCGGCAGCCATTCCAGCGTGCCATGCGCGCCGACATGGATGATGGCATGCACGCCGAGCGATTTCTGCAGCCAGAGGCCGAAAGCGATCAGCTCGTGGCGTGGGGGCAGCGTCGGGTCGTGATAGTCGGCGCGGCGATCGGCGGAGCGGCCGCGGTCGGGGGCCAGCGCCACGGTGACGTTGCCGAAGGTCGCGGCGCGGAAGGGGAAGTGGTTGTAGGAACTGGCCTGCGAAGGTAGGCGTTCTGTCGCCCCCCTCTCTGTCCTGCCGGACATCTCCCCCTCAAGGGGGGAGATTATTCCTTCACCTCGGCTTTCGCCACCCACTTGGGTTGCAGGAAGGGCACCATCGATGGAACTGCCAATCTCCCCCCCTGAGGGGGAGATGTCCGGCAGGACAGAGAGGGGGGCCTCGCGCAGCCCTATCTCGTCACCCCATGCGGCCTTTACGGCATCGCGCGCTCCCTCGGGCAGATCTGCCGAAAGGGCGAGATAATCCATCAAGGCAAGGCCGTGCCCACCCACCTCCAGCGCATCCAGCAATCCCCGCGGCGATTGCGGAATCCCCTCAACCGCATAGCCCTGTTCCTTCAGGTCATGCAGCATCGCAAGCACACTGGAGGGCACATCGAGCCCGACGGCATAACCTGTACGTCCGGGCGCGCTCGGATAGTCAGGGATCAGGATCGCGAGCTTGCGTTTGGCCCGCGCCGTCCGCTGCAGGCGGATAAAGGCGGCGACGCGCTTGGCGACCTGCGCCACGCGGTCCGCCTCCGGCCGGTTGGCGAAGGCGCGGAAGGCGAGCGCCGGATCGGTCTCGACCTCGCCCTTGAAGGAGATGGCGCCGGCCAGGATGCGGCCGTCGAGCTCGGGCAGGACGACATGCATGGCAAGGTCGGCGGGCGCCAGGCCGCGCTGGTTCTTTTCCCAGACCTCGCGCCTGGTGGTGGCGACGATGACCTGGAAGACGGGCACGCCCGCGCGGTCGAAGAGGGTCTCGGCGCCGGGTTCCGCGCCGGAGGCGAAAGCAGTGGCGGTGACAATGGCTGAGGGGTTCGATGTTGCGATGGCATTCTCTACGAAGGCCAGGGATGCCGGATCTTTGAGGCTGGAGACGAAGATCGGCACGGGGGTGAGCCCTTGCAGCTTCAACGCTTCCACGAGAACGTTGATCGGCGCTACGTCTGCCGCCAACAGCATCGAGCGGTAGAAGAGGATGGGGATAGCCGGGGCGCTGAGGTTGCCAGCGTCGAGTTCCGTCGCCCCCCCCTCTGTCCTGCCGGACATCTCCCCCTCAAGGGGGGAGATTGTTCTGTGGTCGACGGTTTCGCCAACTGTAGATGTTTCAAGTAGCTCGATATTTGACGAAGCAGAGATAGAGCCGGCTTGGGTGACAGCTGATCTCCCCCCTTGAGGGGGAGATGTCCGGCAGGACAGAGGGGGGGGCGAAGGATCGCCGACGCTCGACAGGACTGGCTTTTCGACAACTCCCAGACCCGGCTCATAATACCCCGCCTTCGGCACGCTGACCGGTTCGGCCACGGCCGCATCCGACCCCGCAAGCCTTGCCAGCCTTTGCACCAGCGCGCTCATATTCGCCGGGCCGCCTTCGCGGAAATAGCCGAGCAGAGCGTCCAACTCGGCACGCGGCAGGGTCGAGGCTTCGATCAGCCGCTGGTCCTCGTCATGGCTTTCGCCGGGCAGCAATGCCAGCTTGATGCCGCGCTCGCGCGCGACCGCGGCGAGCTGGTCGCAGCCATAGCGCCACCAGTCATAGCCGCCGAGGATGCGCACCAGCACCACCCTGGCGTGGCGGGCGACGCTGTCGATCCACAGGTCCACCGACATCGGGTGCCGAAGGTCGCGCAGCGCCGCCAACCGCATCGATGGTAGCCGCCCCGCATCCGCCGTCCAGGCGGTGGCCAGGCCGGCGAGATCGCTGTCGGTAAAAGACAGTGCCACGACATCCGCAGGCGCCTGCCTGAGGTCGATCGGCTCGGCGAGGTCGTCGAGCGAAGCGGATGTGGTGGCGAGGATGTGCATCGCTTTTTGGTATTAGCCTCAGCCGGCGAGGATACGCTCGATCGCCGGGCGGTTCAGCCCCTTGAGGCCGATGACGACGAGCCGCGAGCGGCGATCGTCCTCGGACGTCCAGGCGCGGTCGTAGTAATGATTGACGCGTGGGCCGACCGCCTGGAGCAGGAGCCGCATCGGCTTGCCGCCGACCTCGACGAAACCTTTGACGCGCAATACGTTTTCCTGCTCGGCGGCAAGGGCGACGCGCTCGGCCAGCTCGTCGGGATTGGTGATCGAGGGGATATCGAGGACGAAGGAATCGAAATCGTCGTGCTCATGGTCGAGCTCGTCGTCGTGATGGGTCTTGCGGTTCTCGATGTCGTCCTCCACCGCAAGGCCAAGGCCGAGCAGCACGGACGGATCGACCTTGCCCTGCGCTGTCGGCACGATCTTGACGGCACGCGCGACATGCTCGCCGATGACGGCGTTGGCACGGGCGGAGCCTGCCGCATCCATCAGGTCGCTCTTCGACAGGATGATCAGGTCGGCGCAGGCGATCTGGTCCTCGAACACCTCCTCGACCGGATCGTCATGGTCGAGGGAATCGTCCGCCGCACGCTGCGCCTGCAGCGCATCCATATCGGAAGCGACACGGCCGTCGGCGAGCGCCGGGCCGTCGACCACGGCGATGACGCCATCGACCGTCACGCGGCTCTTCACGCTCGGCCACTGGAATGCCTGCACCAGCGGCTTCGGCAGAGCGAGGCCCGAGGTTTCGATCAGGATGTGATCGACCTTGGGGTTGAGCGACAGGATTCGGTCGAGCGCCGGCACGAAATCGTCGGCAACGGTGCAGCAGATGCAGCCATTGGCGAGCTCGACGATGTTCTCCTCCGGACAGGAGTCGACGCCGCAGCCTTTGAGAATCTCGCCGTCTATGCCGACATCGCCGAACTCGTTGACGATGATCGCCAGCCGCTTGCCCTTGGCGTTCTCGAGCAGGTTGCGGATCAGCGTCGTCTTGCCGGCGCCGAGGAAGCCGGTGACGACGGTGCAGGGCACACGGGAAACGGATGCGTTCATGGTCGGTCCTTCAGCATGTCGAGGGGAGGGATGCGGGCAACCAGGCCGCGCTTGAGAGAATCGGGCCGGCCGCGCCAGGGGATCAGGCCGTCGGTCGAGGTGGCGAAGAGTTTCGCGCCGGTGACGAGATCGGCGCCGCTGGTCGTGTTCAGATCGCCGAAGACGTAGCTCCAGCAGCCGTCGCGCAGCAGCGCCGCGCTTAGCCGGCGCTTGCAGTTGCCGAGGCATTCGACGGTACGGATGTCGATCTTTTCGCCGCAAGCCGCCCGACGCGTGTCTTCGGCAAGCAGCGCGCCGGCGCGCGGATGCGCATCCGACCCGGTCTCGTCGCGGCAGGATGAGCAGACGATGACGGCGACGCCGGCCAAAGCATCGGGCTCGGACGGAACATCCGCACTGTTTGCCGGGAAACTGCCGTTGCGATCCAAAACCATGCTCCTTGCCCGGAAAACCCGCCGGGCATTCGGATACTTAAAGTCTCAGACGGCAGGTCTCCTGGCTCGCGGGTCGTCGCCCTGAATGCCGCCTTCCCGGGAACATCCCAGTGGTTTTCGGCAGAGGCTCGTCGCTTACAGTTGCGGGGACAGCCGCGGATTTGGGTTTTGGCCCGCACCGCATTCCCTCTTGGCTCCTCCCTTTGCCGGGAGAAGACCGTCTGGGTCAGGATTTAGGCTTACGGCTAGGTCCCTGTCAACGCGCAGCTACGACACCGCGATGTCGGCCAGCGCCGGTCCGACGTCGCCGGCCGGCGTCACTTCGATTGACTCCAGGCCGAGCCAGCCCTGCATCTGCTTCAACTCGTCGAAGAGCTGGGCGGCCGTTTCGGGCGGGGCGCCGGCCTCGGCATAGGCAGCGTGGACACGCAACACGCTGGCCGGGCGATCGGCCCTCAGATCGACGCGGGCGACGATCCGGTCGCCGAGCAGGAAGGGCAGCACGTAGTAGCCATATTGGCGTTTCTCGGCCGGCGTGTAGATCTCTATGCGGTAGCGGAAATCGAAGAGTTTCTCGGTCCTGGTGCGTTCGAAGACGACGGGATCGAAGGGGGCGAGCAGGGCACGCGCTTCTATCCGGCGCGGAAAACGGGCGTCCTTGTGGAGATAGGCGGTCTTGTCCCAACCTTCGACCTTCACCGGCAGCAATTCGCCGGCATCGACCAGTTCCTCGATGCGATCCTTCGTGTCGCCCGGCGCGAGACGAAAATAGTCGCGAAGGTCGCCATAGGTGGCGATGCCATGGGCGCGGGCCGAGATGCGTAGCAACTCGCGATGCGCGTCCTCGACGGAGGGTACGGGCAGGTCGAGGACCGCCTGCGGCAAAACGCGCTCGGGCAGGTCGTAATAGCGTTCGAAGCCGCGGCGGTAGGCGGTGGTGATGCGCCCGGCCCAGAACAGCCATTCGAAAGCGTGCTTGGCCTCGCTCCAGCCCCACCAGCCGCCATTGCCCTTGTGGCCTTCGATATCGGAGGCGGCGATCGGACCGCGATCGGCGACCTCTCTATATATCTCGTCGATCATTTCCTTGCGTTCACGGCCCCATTTCGCCAGGCCGAGATACATCTCGTCGCCCTGCTCGGCGCGCTGCATGCGCCAGCGCATCAAAGGGTAGGTCTCGACGGGCAGGAACGACGCCTCATGCGCCCAGTATTCGAACACGGCGCGCTTGCGGGTGACCGCGGCATTGTCGAGCAGCGTAAGCGGGTAGGGGCCGAGGCGCGAATAGAGCGGCATGTAATGCGCGCGCACCACCGCGCTCACGGAATCGATCTGCAAGAGGCCGGTTCGCGAAAGTACCCGTGCAAGGTGGCGGCGATCCGGAATACCACTGGGCCTAGGGTCGTTGAACCCTTGCGCGCCGAGCGAAATGCGCCTCGCCATGGCCAGCGAAATCTTGTCCTTCATCAGGTGTCCTTGCCCGATCATCTGCTGGATTTTTAGCCGGTGATTCCTGTCATGCTAGCAGGCAAATGGCGGGAGATATGTCAGGAGAGAAAAGTGGAGTAAAAGCTGAAGGAAATCAAACAGGAGCGGATCGGACCAGTTTCTTCCGATAAGGCGTCCAGCGCCGCGATTTGAACAACGTTTGACTTGCGTCACCGAAACCGCTGCGCTAACCCTCGCCGCGTTGCAGCATGGGCCCGTTAAAACGGTTCAGCGGTTAAACTGTCACGCTTCCGCATTAGAGTCCGTTGCTGTAATCAAAGTGAACTGCCCCCGCCGAAGGAAAGTCGCCGCATGAGCGCACTCCTAAGTTCGTACCTGCCTATCGTGCTGTTCATCGCCGTGGCGATGATCGTCGGTCTGGCGCTCATCGTCGCTCCGTTCCTTGTGGCCTACCGCAATCCCGACCCGGAAAAGCTTTCCGCCTATGAATGCGGGTTCAACTCGTTCGACGACGCCCGCATGAAGTTCGACATCCGCTTCTACCTGGTGTCGATCCTGTTCATCATCTTCGATCTCGAGGTCGCCTTCCTGTTCCCGTGGGCGGTGTCCTTCTCGAAGCTCGGCATGCTCGGCTTCTGGTCGATGATGGTGTTCCTGGCGGTGCTGACCATCGGTTTTGCCTATGAATGGAAAAAAGGAGCGCTGGAATGGGATTGAACGACAGTTCAGGCACCCTCGTCGCGCCGAAGCCCAAGGGCATCATCGACCCCAACACCGGCAGGCCGGTGGGGGAGGACGATCCCTTCTTCCTCGAAATCAACAATGAGCTGGCCGACAAGGGTTTCCTCGTCACGTCGACCGAGGCGCTGATCACCTGGGCGCGCAGCGGCTCGCTGATGTTCATGACTTTCGGCCTCGCCTGCTGCGCGGTCGAGATGATCCACACCTCAATGCCGCGCTATGACTCGGAGCGCTTCGGCGTCGCCCCGCGCGCGTCGCCGCGCCAGTCCGACATTATGATCGTCGCCGGCACGCTGACCAACAAGATGGCGCCGGCGCTGCGCAAGGTCTACGACCAGATGCCGGAGCCGCGCTACGTCATCTCGATGGGCTCCTGCGCCAATGGCGGCGGCTACTACCACTATTCCTATTCGGTGGTGCGCGGCTGCGACCGCGTCGTGCCGGTCGACATTTATGTGCCCGGCTGCCCGCCGAGCGCGGAAGCACTGCTCTACGGCATTCTCCTTCTGCAGAAGAAGATCCGCCGCACCGGCACGATCGAACGGTGAGCCGATGACCCTGGCGTTGAATGAACTCTCCACCTATCTCGGCGAGAAGCTCTCCGGCCGCATCGGCGAAGCCGTGATTGCGTATGGCGAGCTGACGGTTTCGGTGGAACCGGGCAATCTGATCGAGGTGGCGACCTTCCTGCGCGACGATCCGCGCTGCCAGTTCATCTCGATCATCGATGTCTGCGGAGCGGACTACCCGTCGCGCGCCAGGCGCTTCGACGTCGTCTATCACCTCCTGTCGCCGAAGCAGAATGCGCGCGTCCGCCTCAAGGTCCAGGCCGACGAGGAGACGCTGGTGCCGTCGCTGACCGGCGTCTATCCGGGCGCCGACTGGTTCGAGCGCGAGACCTACGACCTTTACGGCGTGCTGTTCTCGGGCCATCCGGACCTGCGCCGCATTCTCACCGATTATGGTTTCGAGGGCCATCCGCTGCGCAAGGATTTCCCGCTGACCGGTTTCGTCGAGGTTCGCTACGACGACGAGGCCAAGCGGGTGATCTACGAGCCGGTCGAGCTCAAGCAGGAATTCCGCAATTTCGATTTTCTTTCTCCCTGGGAAGGGACGGACTACGTCCTGCCGGGGGATGAGAAGGCGAAGCAGTAGGGCGACCCATGGCTGAAACCTCCGTCCGCAACTTCAACATCAACTTCGGTCCGCAGCATCCTGCGGCGCATGGCGTTTTGCGCCTGGTGCTGGAGCTGGACGGCGAAGTGGTCGACCGCGTCGATCCGCATATCGGTCTGCTGCATCGCGGCACCGAGAAGCTGATCGAGGCCAAGACCTATCTGCAGGCAGTGCCCTATCTCGACCGGCTGGATTATTGCGCGCCGATGAACCAGGAGCATGCCTTTGCGCTCGCGGCCGAGCGCCTGCTCGGCATCGAGGTGCCGAAGCGCGGTCAGCTGATCCGCGTGCTCTATTCCGAGATGGGCCGCATCATGTCGCACATCTTGAATGTGACGACGCAGGCCATGGACGTCGGCGCGCTGACGCCGCCGCTGTGGGGCTTCGTCGAGCGCGAAAAGCTGATGGTGTTCTATGAGCGCGCTAGCGGTTCGCGCATGCATGCGGCCTATTTCCGGCCGGGCGGCGTGCACCAGGACCTGCCGCAGAAGCTGGTCGAGGACATCGGCAAGTGGATCGACCCGTTCCTGAAGTCGATCGACGATCTCGACGCGCTCTTGACCGGCAACCGCATCTTCAAGCAGCGCAATGTCGATATCGGCATCGTGTCGCTGGCCGACGCCTGGGCCTGGGGCTTTTCGGGCGTGATGGTGCGCGGCTCGGGCGCTGCCTGGGACCTGCGCAAATCGCAGCCCTATGAATGCTATTCCGAGATGGATTTCGACATTCCGATCGGCAAGAACGGCGACTGCTACGACCGTTACCTGGTGCGTATGGAAGAGATGCGCCAGTCGGCCAGGATCATGCGCCAATGCGTCGATCTCTTGTTGGGCAAGGAAAGCGCCGGCCCGGTGTCGAACCTCGACGGCAAGGTCGTGCCGCCGAAGCGCGCTGCAATGAAGCGCTCGATGGAAGCGCTGATCCATCACTTCAAGCTCTATACCGAGGGCTACCGCGTGCCGGCCGGCGAGGTCTATGCGGCCGTCGAGGCGCCGAAGGGCGAATTCGGCGTCTACCTGGTCTCCGACGGCACCAACAAGCCCTATCGCTGCAAGCTGCGCGCCCCCGGTTTCGCGCATCTGCAAGCCATGGATTTCCTGTGCCGCGGCCACATGCTGGCCGACGTCACCGCCGTGCTTGGCTCCCTCGACATCGTGTTTGGTGAGGTCGATCGCTAATGTCAGTCCGCCGTCTTGCAGAAGCCAGCCTCCAGCCAGCCACCTTCGCCTTCAACGAGGCGAACGCGGCAGCCGCACAGCAGTGGATCGCCAAATATCCGAAAGGGCGCGAGCAGTCGGCGATCATCCCGCTGCTGATGATTGCGCAGGAGCAGGAAGGCTGGGTCACCAAAGCGGCGATCGAGACGATCTCGGACATGCTCGGCATGCCGCGCATCCGCGGCCTCGAGGTCGCGACCTTCTACACGCAGTACCAGCTCAATCCGGTCGGCACGCGCGCCCATATCCAGGTCTGCGGCACCACGCCCTGCATGCTGCGCGGCTCGGAAGCGCTGATGGATGTGTGCCGTTCGAAAATCCATCACGACCAGTTCCACACCAACGATAAGGGCACGCTGTCGTGGGAGGAGGTCGAATGCCTCGGCGCCTGCGTCAACGCGCCGATGGTCATGATCTTCAAGGACACTTTCGAGGACCTGACGCCTGAGCGGCTGACCGAGATCATCGATCTCTACGACGCCGGCAAGGGCGCCGAGGTGAAGCCTGGTCCGCAGAACGGCCGCCACGGGTCCGAGCCGGCTACCGGGCTGACGACGCTGACCAGCGAAAAGGCGATCCTGAAGTCGACGCGCGACAAGGAAGCCAGGGCGGCGGCGAAAGCCGCCAAGGAAGCTCTCGCGTCGGCGCCGCCTGTAGCTTCCGCCGCAGCCCCGGCACCCGCTGCGCCGGCAAGCTCGGCGCCAGCTCCGGCCGCCTCTGGCCCGGTTGGACCGTCAAAATCCAGCAAGCCGAAGACCCATGCGGCTGAAACCAGCCCGGCGCTCAACACGCCGTCGCCGGTCAAGGTCGCCCCGGCCACCGAGAACGGCGCCAGCGTCAGGGCGCCGCGTCATTCGGCCGCCAACGCCAACCAGGCCGCTCCGGAAGTCGAGGCGGTTTCAAAGCCGCGCAGCGGGCCGAAGACCAAGGCCGAGCCGGCCACCGCTTTCAAGGCGCCGGAAACCAAGCAGCCTGTCGCCAAGACGGCGAAACCTTCGCTCGACGACAAGAACCGGCCGGCCGGCATCGAGCGCCCGGCAACGGTCGACGATCTCAAGCTGATCTCAGGCGTCGGCCCGAAGATCGAAGGCACCCTGCATTCGCTGGGCATCTACACCTTCGCGCAGGTCGCCGCCTGGAAGAAGGCCGAGCGCGAATGGGTCGACGGCTATCTCAATTTCCGCGGCCGCATCGAGCGCGACGACTGGGTGAAGCAGGCCAAGGCGCTCGCCAAGGGCGGCGTCGCCGAATACATCCGCGTCTTCGGCAAGAAGCCGGTCTGAGGGACGAAAAATGCTTCAGGACAAAGACCGCATCTTCACCAACATCTACGGCCTGTTCGACAAGTCGCTGGCCGGCGCGCAGTCGCGCGGCATCTGGGACGACACGCCAGGCCTCGTCGCCAAGGGGCGCGACTGGATCATCAATGAAATGAAGGCGTCCGGCCTGCGCGGCCGTGGCGGCGCCGGCTTCCCGACCGGGTTGAAATGGTCGTTCATGCCCAAGCAGAGCGATGGACGGCCGAGCTATCTCGTCATCAATGCCGACGAATCCGAGCCCGGCACCTGCAAGGACCGCGATATCCTGCGCAACGATCCGCACACGCTGGTCGAGGGCGCACTGGTCGCCGGCTTCGCCATGGGTGCGATCGCAGCCTACATCTACGTGCGCGGCGAGTTCATCCGCGAGCGCGAGGCGCTGCAGCGCGCCATCGACGAGGCTTACGCGGCCAAGCTGATCGGCAAGAACAACACGTCCGGCTACGACTTCGACATCTACATGCATCATGGCGCCGGCGCCTATATCTGCGGCGAGGAGACGGCGCTGCTCGAAAGCCTGGAAGGCAAGAAGGGCCAGCCGCGGCTGAAGCCGCCATTCCCGGCCAATGTCGGCCTCTATGGCTGCCCGACCACCGTCAACAACGTCGAATCGATCGCGGTGGCGCCGACCATCCTGCGCCGGGGCGCCGCCTGGTTCTCGTCCTTCGGCCGCCCGAACAATGCCGGCACCAAGCTGTTCTGCGTGTCCGGCCACGTCAACAATCCGTGCACCTTCGAAGAAGCGATGTCGATCCCGTTCCGCGAGCTGATCGAGACACATTGCGGCGGCATCCGCGGCGGCTGGGACAATCTGCTCGCGGTCATTCCGGGCGGCGCTTCGGTGCCGCTGGTGCCGGCCGAGCAGATCATGGACGCGCCGATGGATTTCGACGCGCTGCGCGACCTGAAATCCGGCCTCGGCACGGCCGCCGTCATCGTCATGGACAAGTCGACGGATATCGTGAAGGCGATCGCCAGGCTGTCCTACTTCTACAAGCATGAGAGCTGCGGCCAGTGCACGCCGTGCCGCGAAGGCACCGGCTGGATGTGGCGGGTGATGGAACGGCTGGTGCGCGGAGAGGCGCAGAAGCGCGAGATCGACATGCTGCTCGACGTCACCAAGCAGGTCGAGGGCCACACGATCTGCGCGCTGGGCGACGCGGCTGCCTGGCCGATCCAGGGCCTGATGCGGCATTTCCGCGGCGAGGTGGAACGCCGCATCGACGAGTTTTCGCGCAACGCGCACCGGGTCGAGCCGGTGATGGTGGCGGCGGAATAAGACTACGAAATACGGGCTTGGCCCGAAGACTAAAAAACTGGGGCGGGCATACGAAGAAACGACCAGGAGATCTCTATGGCGCCGTATTCGATACCCTATCCGTTCGTGCCTGATTTGGACCAACTCGAGAAGATGAACCAGGACCTGACCAAGATGATGCCGAAGGAGATGGCCAGCGCCGTCAACCTTCTGGCGCATCCAGTCGCGGGTGCCGCCGCGATGTCGGCGCTCAGCATCGGTCTGGCCAACCACGCCGTCGGCATGTGGATGGGCGCGTTCACCGGCGCGCTGGAGGCTTCGCAGCGCATGTTCCAGCCTTTCCTCGACGATCTCGAGGCGCAGCACGAAGCGGCCGCCAACGCCTCCAAGGCGCGCAAGGCGACCGAGACGTTGATCGCCAGGGCTCAGACCTTCGCCCAGGATGTGACCGACATAGCGGCGAACGCGACCGAGAAAGCGCTCGACGCGACCGGGGCCGATATTGTCGCCCAACCGGCTGCAACGGGGCTGATGCCCGAGGATTTCAGGCAGCCTAAGGCCGTCGACAAGCCGGCGAAGCCGTCGGACCTGAAGGCGATTTCGGGTATCGGACCGAAGCTGGAAAAGGTGCTCAACGGTCTCGGCATCTGGACCTATGGCCAGATCGCCGCCTGGACGTCGGAAGAGATCGCCTGGGTGGAAGATTACCTGTCGCTCGCCGGCCGTATCGGCCGCGACAACTGGACTGCCCAGGCCGCGGCGCTTGCCGCGAAGAAGTGAATTGAAATGCCGGGCGCGGCTTCAGTCGCGCCCGGAAGGATAGATTGCGGGACATCCGCAGAGGTTTGAGGCGAATGGCAAAGCTAAAGGTCGACGGGAAAGAGATCACGGTACCCGACCATTACACGCTGCTGCAGGCGGCCGAGGACGCCGGCGCGGAAGTGCCGCGCTTCTGCTTCCACGAGCGGCTGTCGATCGCCGGCAATTGCCGCATGTGCCTGATCGAGGTAAAGGGCGGTCCGCCCAAGCCGCAGGCCTCCTGCGCCATGGGCGTGCGCGACCTGCGCCCGGGCCCGAATGGCGAGCCGCCGGAAATCTTCACCAACACGCCGATGGTCAAGAAGGCCCGCGAAGGCGTGATGGAATTCCTGCTGATCAACCATCCGCTCGATTGTCCGATCTGCGACCAGGGCGGCGAATGTGACCTGCAGGACCAGGCGATGGCCTTCGGCGTCGATTCCTCGCGCTATCACGAGAACAAGCGTGCGGTCGAGGACAAGTATATAGGCCCGCTGGTCAAGACGGTGATGAACCGCTGCATCCATTGCACGCGCTGCGTCCGCTTCACCACCGAGGTCGCCGGCATTTCCGAGCTCGGCCTGATCGGCCGCGGCGAGGATGCCGAGATCACCACCTATCTCGAACAGGCGATGACGTCGGAGCTGCAGGGCAATGTCATCGATCTGTGCCCGGTCGGCGCGCTGACCTCCAAGCCGTTCGCCTTCCAGGCGCGGCCGTGGGAGCTGACGAAGACGGAATCGATCGACGTCATGGACGCCGTCGGCTCGGCGATCCGCGTCGACAGCCGCGGTCGCGAAGTGATGCGCATCCTGCCGCGCGTCAACGAGGCGGTGAACGAGGAGTGGATCTCCGACAAGACCCGCTTCATCTGGGACGGCCTGCGCACGCAGCGCCTAGACCGCCCTTACGTGCGCAAGAACGGCAGGCTCGTTTCGGCAAGCTGGGCGGAAGCCTTCGCAGCGATCAAGGACGAGGTTGCAAAGACCGCGCCCGAGCGGATCGGCGCCATCGCCGGCGATCTCGCCGCGGTCGAGGAAATCTACGCGCTTAAGCTGCTGATGGCGGCGCTCGGCTCGAAGAACGTCGACTGCCGCCAGGACGGTGCCGCGCTCGATCCGTCGCTCGGCCGCGCCAGCTACATCTTCAACCCGACCATCGAAGGCATCGAGCAGGCCGATGCGGTGCTGATCATCGGCGCCAATCCGCGCTTCGAGGCCTCGGTGCTCAACGCTCGCATCCGCAAGCGCTGGCGCGTCGGCAATCTGCCGGTCGGCGTCATCGGCGAGATCGGCGACACACGCTACGACTATGAGCTGATCGGCGCCGGCCCGGAATCGCTCAAGGATCTTGCCGACGGCAACGGCAAGTTCTTTGAGGTGCTGAGCAAGGCCACGCATCCGCTGATCATCGTGGGCCAGGGCGCGCTGGCGCGCACCGACGGCGCAGCGGTGCTCGGCCAGGCAGCCAGGCTCGCGGCTGCCGTCAACGCGGTCACAGCCGAGTGGAACGGATTTGCGGTGCTGCACAACGCAGCGGCAAGAGTAGGCGGCCTCGATGTCGGCTTCGTGCCGGGCGAGGGCGGCAAGAACGTCGCCGGCATGCTGGGCGACACCGATGTGCTCTTCCTGCTCGGCGCGGACGAGATCGACATGGCCAAGACCGGCGGCGCCTTCGTCGTCTATATCGGCACGCATGGCGATGCCGGCGCGCACCGCGCCAATGTCATCCTGCCGGCCGCGGCCTACACCGAGAAGTCGGGCACCTATGTCAACACGGAAGGCCGCGTGCAGCAGACCAACCGCGCCGGCTTCGCCCCTGGCGAGGCGCGCGAGGACTGGGCGATCCTGCGGGCGCTCTCCGACGTGCTCGGCAAGAAGCTGCCCTTCGATTCGCTGGCGCAGCTGCGTGCCAAGCTCTATGGCGAATTCCCGCATCTCGCCCGCATCGACCAAGTGCAGGCGGGCAGCGGCGACGACATCGCCAAGGTGGCGAAGCTCGGCGGCCGGCTTAACAAGGGCACCTTCACCTCGCCGGTGAAGGACTTCTATCTGACCAACCCGATCGCGCGGGCGTCGGCCGTAATGGCCGAATGCTCGGCGCTGGCCAAGAGCGGCTTCAAGCAGGCGGCGGAATAAGCATGGACACCTTCTTCTCCTTCTATGTGCTGCCGACGCTGCTGATCCTGTTGAAGTCGATCGTGCTGATCGTCGTGCTTCTGATCGGCGTCGCCTATCTGCTTTATGCCGACCGCAAGATCTGGGCGGCGGTGCAATTGCGGCGTGGGCCGAACGTCGTCGGTCCGTGGGGAACGCTGCAGGCCTTTGCCGACCTTCTGAAATTCGTCTTCAAGGAGCCGGTGATCCCGTCGGGCGCCAACAAGGGCGTGTTCCTTCTGGCGCCGCTGGTGTCGGCGGTGCTGGCGATTTCGGCCTGGGCTGTCATTCCGGTCAATGAGGGATGGGCGATCGCCAACATCAATGTCGGCATCCTCTATGTCTTCGCCATCTCCTCGCTCGAGGTCTATGGCGTGATCATGGGCGGCTGGGCATCGAACTCGAAATATCCGTTCCTCGGCGCGCTGCGCTCGGCCGCGCAGATGGTCTCCTACGAAGTCTCGATCGGCTTCGTCATCGTCACCGTGCTGCTCACCGTCGGCTCGCTCAACCTCTCCGACATCGTCATGTCGCAGCAGGACGGTCTCGGCACGCGGCTCGGCCTGCCCAACACCTTCCTCGACTGGCATTGGCTGTCGCTGTTGCCGATGTTCGTGGTGTTCTTCATCTCCGCGCTTGCCGAGACGAACCGCCCGCCTTTCGACCTGGTGGAAGCGGAATCGGAGCTCGTCGCCGGCCACATGGTCGAATATTCGTCGACGCCGTTCCTGCTCTTCTTCCTCGGCGAATATGTCGCCGTCGTCCTGATGTGCGCGCTGGCGACCATCCTGTTTCTCGGCGGCTGGCTGCCGCCGTTCAACTTCGCGCCCTTCACCTGGGTGCCGGGGGTAATCTGGTTCGTGCTGAAGATCTGCCTGATGTTCTTCATGTTCTCCATGGTGAAGGCTTTCGTGCCGCGCTACCGCTACGACCAGCTGATGCGGCTGGGCTGGAAGGTGTTCCTGCCGATCTCGCTGTTCATGGTTGTCGCCACCGCGGCCTTCCTCAAGATCACGGGGTTTGCGTGATGTCCGCTCTGGCCCAGGCCGCAAAATCGCTGCTGCTGAAGGATTTCGTCAGCGCCTTCTTCCTGTCGATGCGCCAATTCTTCGCGCCGAAGGAAACGATCAACTATCCGCATGAGAAGGGGCCGATCAGCCCGCGTTTCCGCGGCGAGCATGCGCTGCGCCGCTATCCGAACGGCGAGGAACGCTGCATCGCCTGCAAGCTCTGCGAGGCGATCTGTCCGGCGCAGGCCATCACCATCGAGGCTGGCCCGCGCCGCAATGACGGCACGCGCCGCACCGTGCGCTACGACATCGACATGGTGAAGTGCATCTATTGCGGCTTCTGCCAGGAAGCCTGCCCGGTCGACGCCATCGTCGAAGGGCCGAATTTCGAATTCGCGACCGAGACGCGCGAGGAGCTCTACTACAACAAGGAAAAGCTGCTCGCGAACGGCGATCGCTGGGAGCGGGAGCTGGCGCGCAACATCGCGCTGGATGCACCGTATAGGTGATTAGCGGGCTTCTCCCCCGTTTACGGGGAGAAGATGCCGGCAGGCAGATGAGGGGCGGCGCCAGCTTCTGGAAACTTGGCGTACCCTCATCCGGCCCTTCGGGCCACCTTCTCCCCGTAAACGGGGAGAAGGAACAAGAAAGTGGACGGCGCAACGTCGTCCGTCTAAGGAACACGCGGTTTCGAACCGGAGGCGGGTCGGAGTCGGAATTTGGAACCCGGGGGAACCCCATGCTGAGTGGACTAGAGGCGGCCTTTTTCTACCTCTTCGCCTTTATCGCCGTGGCGTCGGCCTTCATGGTCATTTCGTCGCGCAACCCCGTGCATTCCGTGCTGTTCCTGATCCTCACCTTCTTCAACGCCGCGGGGCTGTTCATGCTGACCGGCGCCGAGTTCCTGGCGATGATCCTGCTGGTCGTCTATGTCGGCGCGGTGATGGTGCTTTTCCTGTTCGTCGTCATGATGCTCGACGTCGACTTCGCCGAGATGAAAGAGGGCGCGCTGCAATACGCGCCGATCGGCGCGCTGGTCGGGCTGATCCTGG
The DNA here is from genome assembly GCF_006440775.1 of Mesorhizobium sp. B2-7-2. GTDB lineage: Bacteria > Pseudomonadota > Alphaproteobacteria > Rhizobiales > Rhizobiaceae > Mesorhizobium. Next base: position 79,207 of record NZ_VFTZ01000011.1, read on the forward strand.
CGGCGGAGCTGATCATCGTGCTCGGCGGCTACACATTCGCGCCGCAGCTCGCCTCGACGGTAGCCAAGGCAACGCCGGATCTCGCCACGCGCTCCAACACGGCGGCGCTCGGCGACATCCTCTACACGGACTACCTCTATTATTTCCAGATTTCCGGCCTGGTGCTGCTGGTCGCCATGATCGGCGCCATCGTCTTGACGTTGCGCCACAAGGAAGGCGTCAAGCGGCAGTCGATCGCCGCGCAGGTCGCCCGCACGCCGGCGACGGGCATGGAAATCCGCAAGGTCAAATCGGGCGAGGGCATCTGAGATGGTCGTCGGCATTGCACATTATCTGACCGTATCGGCGATCCTGTTCACGCTCGGCGTGTTCGGCATCTTCCTGAACCGCCGCAACATCATCGTCATCCTGATGTCGATCGAGCTCATCCTGCTTGCGGTCAACATCAACTTCGTCGCTTTCTCGGCGGCGCTGCACGACCTCGTCGGACAGGTCTTCGCCCTGTTCGTGCTGACAGTCGCAGCCGCTGAAGCGGCGATCGGTCTTGCCATTCTTGTCGTCTTCTTCCGCAACCGCGGCTCGATCGCGGTCGAAGACGTGAGCGCGATGAAGGGTTGACGGAAACCACCATGTATCAGGCTATCGTCTTCCTTCCGCTGCTTGGCTTCCTGATTGTCGGCCTGTTCGGCAATTCGCTCGGCGCCAAGGCTTCCGAATACATCACCTCCGGTTTCCTGGTGATCGCGGCGGTGCTGTCGTGGGTTGCCTTCTTCACCGTCGGCTTCGGCCATGGCGAGGTGTTCACCGTGCCGGTGCTGCGCTGGATCCAGTCGGGCGGCATCGACGCCTCCTGGGCGCTCAGGATCGACACGCTGACGGTGGTGATGCTGGTCGTCGTCAACACCGTGTCGGCGCTGGTCCACATCTACTCGATCGGCTACATGCACTACGATCCGAACCGGCCGCGTTTCTTCGCCTATCTGTCGCTGTTCACCTTCGCGATGCTGATGCTGGTGACGGCCGACAACCTCATCCAGATGTTCTTCGGCTGGGAAGGCGTCGGTCTCGCCTCATATCTCTTGATCGGCTTCTGGTACAAGAAGCCGTCGGCCAATGCGGCGGCGATCAAGGCTTTCGTCGTCAACCGCGTCGGCGACTTCGGCTTCGCGCTCGGCATCTTCGGCGTGTTCGTACTGTTCGGCTCGGTCAATCTGAGTACCGTGTTCGCCAATGCCGCATCCTTCCTGCCGGCCGAAGGTGCGCCGGCGGGTGCCGCCGTGCTCACCTTCCTCGGCCAAGCGCTCGACAAGCAGACGGCGCTGACGGTGGTCTGCCTGCTGCTCTTCATGGGCGCCATGGGCAAGTCGGCGCAGGTGCCGCTGCACACCTGGCTGCCGGACGCGATGGAAGGCCCGACGCCGGTCTCCGCGCTGATCCACGCCGCGACCATGGTGACCGCCGGCGTGTTCATGCTGGCGAGGCTTTCGCCGCTGTTCGAGCTGTCGCATTCGGCGCTGACCGTCGTCACTTTCATCGGCGCATTCACCGCCTTCTTTGCGGCGACCGTCGGCCTCGTCCAGAACGACATCAAGCGCGTCATCGCCTATTCGACCTGCTCGCAGCTCGGCTACATGTTCGTGGCGCTCGGCGTCGGCGCCTATGGCGCGGCGATCTTCCATCTTTTCACGCATGCCTTCTTCAAGGCGCTGCTGTTCCTCGGCTCCGGCTCTGTCATCCATGCCGTGTCCGACGAGCAGGACATGCGCAAGATGGGCGGCCTGCGCAAGCTGATCCCGGCGACCTACTGGATGATGGTCGTCGGCACGCTGGCGCTGACCGGCGTCGGCATTCCGGCAACGGTGATCGGCACTGCCGGCTTCTTCTCCAAGGACGCCATCATCGCGACCTCCTTCGCCAGCCACAATGCGGTCGCCGGCTTCGCCTTTATCCTGCTGGTGGTCGCCGCCTGCTTCACCAGCTTCTATTCCTGGCGGCTGATCTTCATGACCTTCCACGGCGAGCCGCGCGCCAGCCACGAGGTCATGCACCATGTCCACGAATCGCCGCCGGTGATGCTGGTGCCGCTCTATGTGCTGGCCGCCGGCGCGCTGTTTGCCGGTATCATCTTTCACGGCGCCTTCATCGGCGAGGGTTACGCCGAATTCTGGAAGGCTTCGCTGTTCACGCTGCCGGAAAACCACATCCTGCGTGAGATCCACGAATTGCCGCTCTGGGTCGAGCTCGCCCCGTTCGTCGCCATGCTGATCGGCCTTGCGGTGGCCTGGAAATTTTATATCCGGTCGCCGGAACTTCCCCGAAGCGTCGCCGCCAATCATCGCCTGCTTTATGCGTTCCTGCTCAACAAGTGGTATTTCGACGAGCTCTACGACTTCTTGTTCGTGCGGCCGGCGAAGCGCCTCGGCAGGTTCCTGTGGAAGACCGGCGACGGCGCCGTCATTGACGGCCTCGGCCCCGACGGCATCTCGGCGCGCGTCGTCGACGTCACCAACAGGGTCGTCAAGCTGCAGACCGGCTATCTCTACCACTATGCCTTCGCCATGCTGATCGGCGTGGCCGCTCTCGTCACCTGGATGATGCTCTGATGACCGACTGGCCAATCCTCTCGCTGGTCACCTTCCTGCCGCTGGTTGGTGTTCTGCTCATCCTGTTCATCAGCGACGACAGCGAAAACGCGCGCCGCAACATCCGCGCGATCGCATTCATCACGACGGCGTTCACCTTCGTCGTCTCGCTGTTCATCTGGACGGGCTTCGACAATTCGCAGGCCGGCTTCCAGTTCGTCGAGAAGCACGCCTGGCTGGATTCGGGCATTTCCTACCACATGGGCGTCGACGGCATCTCGATGCTGTTCGTCATCCTGACCACCTTCCTGATGCCGCTCTGCATACTGGCCTCCTGGGATGCGATCGAGAAGCGGGTCAAGGCCTATATGATTGCCTTCCTGATCCTCGAGACGTTGATGATCGGCGTGTTCTGCGCGCTCGACATCGTGCTGTTCTACGTCTTCTTCGAGGCCGGCCTGATCCCGATGTTCATCATCATCGGCGTCTGGGGCGGCAAGCGGCGCGTCTATGCCTCGTTCAAGTTCTTCCTCTACACGCTCGCCGGCTCGGTGCTGATGCTGCTCGCCATCATGGCCATGTTCTTCCAGTCGGGCACGACCGACATTCCGACGCTTTTGACGCATGATTTCCCGGCCAACATGCAGACCTGGCTGTGGCTCGCCTTCTTCGCCTCCTTCGCGGTGAAGATGCCGATGTGGCCGGTGCATACCTGGCTGCCCGACGCGCATGTCGAGGCGCCGACCGCGGGCTCCGTCATCCTGGCCGGCATCCTGCTGAAGATGGGCGGGTACGGCTTCCTGCGCTTCTCGCTGCCGATGTTCCCGGAGGCGTCGGCGATGTTCGCGCCGCTGGTGTTCACGCTCTCGGTTGTTGCCATCATCTACACTTCGCTGGTGGCGCTGATGCAGGAGGACATGAAGAAGCTGATCGCCTATTCGTCGGTCGCGCATATGGGCTTCGTCACCATGGGCATCTTCGCGATGAACCAGGAAGGCGTGCAGGGCGCGATCTTCCAGATGCTCAGCCACGGCCTCGTCTCGGGCGCGCTGTTCCTGTGCGTCGGCGTCATCTACGACCGCATGCATACGCGCGAGATCGACGCCTATGGCGGTCTGGTCAACAACATGCCGAAATACGCCACCGTGTTCATGATTTTTACCATGGCCAATGTCGGCCTTCCCGGCACCAGCGGGTTCGTCGGCGAATTCCTGACCATGCTCGGGGTGTTCAAGGTCAACACCTGGGTGGCGTTCTTCGCCGCCACCGGCGTCATCCTGTCGGCGGCCTACGCGCTGTGGCTCTATCGCCGGTTGATCTTCGGCGCGCTGAGCAAGGACAGCCTGAAGAACCTGCTCGACCTCTCGCCGCGCGAGAAGGCGATTGTCTACCCGCTGGTGGTGCTGGTCATCTTCTTCGGCGTCTACCCGGCGCCGGTGTTCGACGCGACGGCCCAGTCGGTCAAGACGCTCGTCACCAACGTCACCGCATCCATCAATTCCGCGCAGACCGCGGCGGCGAACTGACTGGGGAATAGACCATGACGCCGGACCTTCTCTCCAGCCTTTCGCTCTCGACGCCGGAACTGATTCTCGCCATCGGCGCGCTGGCGCTCCTGATGATCGGGGCCTATTCGCGCTCCAACAACACCATGACCGTGACCGGGCTGGCCGTCGTCGTGCTGGCGGCGGCCGGACTGTGGCTTGCCTTCTCCGGCACGCAGGGCTCCGCCTATGGCGGCGCCTTCGTGCAGGATCCCTTCAGCGCCTTCATGAAGATGCTGGCGCTGATCGGCTCGGCGGTGACGCTGATCATGTCGATGCGATTCGCGCGCCAGGAACATTTCGACAAGTTCGAATTCCCGGTTCTTATCCTGCTCTGCACGCTGGGCATGCTGTTGATGATCTCGGCCAACGGCATGATCGGGCTCTATCTCGGGCTCGAGCTGCAGTCGCTGGCGATCTACGTGCTGGCGGCGATCAACCGCGACAATCTGCGCTCGACCGAAGCCGGCCTGAAATACTTCGTCCTCGGCGCGCTGTCGTCGGGCATGCTGCTCTACGGCATCAGCCTCGTTTACGGCTACACCGGCAATACCGGCTTCCAGGAAATCGCGACTGCGCTTGGCAGCGGCGAGCGTCAGCTCGGCCTCGTCTTCGGCCTGGTGTTCGTGCTGGCAGGCCTCGCCTTCAAGATCTCGGCCGTGCCATTCCATATGTGGACGCCGGATGTCTACGAGGGGGCGCCGACGCCGATCACCGCCTTCCTGGCAGCCGCACCGAAGATGGCGGCGATGGCGCTGATCGTGCGCGTCACCATGGGCGCCTTCAAGCCGATCGCATCGGACTGGCAGCAGATCGTCGTCTTCATCTCGATCGCCTCGATGGCGCTCGGCGCTTTCGCAGCCATCGGCCAGACCAACATCAAGCGCCTGATGGCCTATTCCTCGATCGGCCATATGGGCTATGCGCTGGTCGGCCTTGCCGCCAACAGCCAGGCCGGCGTGCGCGGCGTCGCCATCTACATGCTGATCTATCTGGTGATGACGCTGGGCACCTTCGCCTTCATTCTCGCCATGCGGCGCAAGGAAGGCAATGTCGAGCAGATCAGCGATCTTTCCGGTCTCGCCTCGACCAATCCGTTCATGGCCACCATCCTCACCATCCTGATGTTCTCGCTGGCCGGCATTCCGCCGCTCGCAGGCTTCTGGGGGAAGTGGTACGTGTTCCTTGCCGCCATCAACGCGCATCTCTACGCGCTGGCGATCATCGGCGTGCTGGCCTCGGTGGTGGGCGCCTACTATTATCTGCGCATCATCAAGATCATGTGGTTCGACGAGCCGGTCGGCGGTTTTGTGCCGATGGCCAGCGAGCTGCGCCTCGTGCTCGGCGTCAGCGGCGCCTTCGTGCTGTTCTATGTGCTGATCGGCGGGCCGATCGGCAGCTATGCCGAAGCCGCTGCGAAGACCTTCTTCTGACGGGATGGCATTTCGGCTGGCTCCAACCGCGGCGTCGGAGGGGTTCCGGCTCGAGGCGCATGACAGCGTCGGCTCGACCAACGGGCTGGCGCTGGAACACGCGCGCGCCGGCGATCCCGGCAAGCTCTGGGTCGTTTCGAAGAAGCAGGAAAGCGGCCGCGGCCGCCGTGGCCGTGTCTGGGCAACGCCCGAAGGCAATCTCGCAGCGACGCTGCTTCTGGTTCCGGGCGGCGAGCTCCGCCTTGCCGCGACGCTCGGCTTTGTCGCGGGGCTTGCACTGGCCGACGCGCTAGACGCCGTCGTGCCGAAGGGCCGGATCGCCGTCGCCTTGGATGGCGCAAGCCAGGGTCGCAACCGCTTCGAATTGAAATGGCCGAACGATGTGCTGGCTTCGGGCGCCAAGCTTGCCGGCATCCTGTTGGAGTCGGCGATGCTCGATGGCGGCCGCTTTGCCGTCGCCATCGGCATCGGCGTCAACGTCGTGGCTTACCCTGAGGATTTGCCTTATCCAGCGACGTCGCTGCAGGCGCTGGGCGCCACTTGCGATGCCGAAACCCTGTTCCTGGCGCTTTCGGATGCCTGGAGCGAGAATGCCCGGATGTGGGATGACGGGCGCGGGCTCGATGCCATCAGAAGGCGCTGGCTTGCCCGCGCAGCCGGCCTCGGCGGCGAGGTTGCCGTCAGAATTGACGGCAATGTGGTGCGCGGCATCTTCGAGACCATTGACGAGGACTGCCGTTTCGTGATCCGCGACGATGAGGGATCGGTTTTGACGATCGCGGCCGGCGACGTGCATTTCGGCGCGGTCGCTTCGGCCCGCGTATAATTTTGTTCTTGCGCAATTCCGGGCGGAAAGCCGTGACACGCTTTTCCCGGAATTGCGCCAACGGCTTGGCCAAAGCGGCCAGGAAGGAAAGAATTGATGGCGAATAGACAAAACGCCGAGCTCGTTTTCGCGCCGCTGGGCGGCGTCGGCGAGATCGGCATGAACTTCGCCCTTTACGGCTATGGGCCCGCCGACGCGCGCGAATGGATCATCGTCGATGTCGGCGTCACCTTTCCGGACTCGGCACATCCCGGCGTTGATCTCATCCTTCCCGATACGCGCTTCATCGAGGAGAATATCGACGGCCTGCGCGGCATCGTCATCACCCACGCGCATGAGGATCATTACGGCGCGCTGCTCGACATTTGGCCGAAGCTTAAAGTCCCGGTCTGGATGACGCCGTTCACCGCCGGCCTGCTCGAAGCCAAGCGGCAGGGCGAGCAGGGCGCGCCGAAGATCCCTGCGTCGATCTACCGGGGCGGCGAGAAATTCACCATCGGACCTTTCGAGATCGAGGCCATTCCGGTGGCGCATTCGATTCCCGAGCCGATGTCGCTGGCGATCACCACGCCAGCCGGCGCCGTCATCCACACCGGCGACTGGAAGATAGACCCGGCGCCGACGATCGGCCCGAAGACCGACGAGGCACGCTTCCGCGCCTATGGCGACAAGGGCGTGCTGGCGCTGATCTGCGATTCCACCAACGCGCTGAGGGAAGGGGAGTCGCCGTCGGAAGTCGCTGTCGGGGAAGGCCTCAAGGGAGTCATCGAGAGCGCGAAGGGGCGCGTTGCGGTCACGACCTTCTCCTCCAATGTCGGGCGCATCGTCTCGATCGCCAAGGCGGCACGCGATGCCGGCCGGCAATGCCTCGTGCTCGGCCGATCGCTGAAGCGCGTTATCGATGTGGCGGGCGAGCTCGGCTACATGGACGGGCTGCCGGAGTTCATCGCCGAGGAGGACTATGGTTATATCCCGCGCGAGAACCTGGTGATCATCTGCACCGGCAGCCAGGGCGAGCCGCTGGCTGCCCTTGCCAAGCTTTCGCGCGACGAGATGAAGTCGGTGGCGCTGACGGCCGGCGATACGGTGGTGTTTTCCTCGCGCACCATTCCCGGCAACGAGAAGGGAATCCTCGAGATCAAGAACCGGCTGATCGATCTCGGCATGAAGATCATCGAGGACGGCGACGCGCTGGTGCATGTCTCCGGCCACCCGCGCCGCAGCGAATTGCGCAAAATGTATGAATGGGTGCGGCCGCAGATCGGCGTTCCCGTGCATGGCGAGGCGGCGCATCTGGTGGCGCAGGGCTCGCTGATGTCGATGTCGGGCATCGGCCAGGTGGCGCAGGTGCGCGACGGCGACATGCTGAGGCTCTGGCCTGGTCCTGCCACGATCATCGACCAGGTGCCGTTCGGCCGGCTCTACAAGGACGGCTCGCTGATCGGCACCGACCAGGCGATGGGCATACGCGACCGTCGCAAGCTTTCCTTCGCCGGGCATGTCGCGGTCAATGTCGTGCTCGACGACAAATATGAGCTTGCCGGCGACCCCGACCTGGTGGCGATCGGCGTCGCCGAAGCGGATGCCCGCGGCGAGACGCTGGAGGATCTGATGCTCGATGCGGCAATCGGCGCGGTGGACTCCATTCCGCGTCAGCGCCGAAAAGACCTCGACCTGGTGCAGGAGGCGGTGCGCCGCGCAGTGCGCGGCGCCGCCAACGAAGCCTGGGGCAAGAAGCCGCTGGTGACGGTGTTTGTTACGAGATGAGGGAGTAGGCAGTAGGGATTAGGCAGTAGGCAATAGGAAAGGCAATTGCTTTTTAGCTCGCCAAATTTGCTTCTTCTCTACTGCCTACTGCCTACTGCCTACTGCCTACTGCCTGAGGAAACCGCCAATGCTTGGACGCCTGAACCATGTCGCGCTTGCCGTGCCGGATCTGGCCGCGGCAATGGCCGCCTATCGCGATACGCTGGGCGCGCGGCTGAGCGAGCCGCAAGCGCTTCCGGAGCATGGTGTGAGCGTGGCGTTCGTCGATGTCGGCAACACCAAGATCGAGTTGCTGGAGCCGCTGGGCGAGGCATCGCCCATCGCCGCGTTCCTCGAGAAGAACCCTTCGGGCGGCATGCATCACGTCTGCTATGAGGTCGACGATATCCTGGCCGCTCGCGATCATTTGAAGCAAAGCGGCGCGCGCGTGCTTGGCGATGGCAATCCGAAGATCGGCGCGCATGGCAAGCCGGTGCTGTTCCTGCATCCCAAGGATTTCTTCGGCACGCTGGTCGAACTGGAGCAGGCATGAACTGGATCCTGTTCGCGGCGCTGTTCTTCGTCACCTGGTGGCTGGTGCTGTTCGTCGTCCTTCCGTTCAGCCTGCGCACCCAGGACGACGACCAGGATGTCACGCTTGGCACCGTTTCCAGCGCACCGCGCGGCCCGCATATGCTGCGTGCCTTCGCCCGCGCGACGATCGTGACGGTGGTCGTGATGGGCATTCTCTACGGCCTGACGATGGGCCTGGGATTCAGCTTCGACGATATCATGCGGATCATGCCGGACTTTAGTCCGAATGCCCATCACTGAGGCTGAAGATACAGTCTCCCCAAGTATTAAGCAGCATACGCGCGCCAAGGTTGAATTCGGAAGCCGGCTTCCGAATTCGGCGACCAACTGTGGCTGATGCCGTTTGGCAGATGATCGCGCTAAGCAGATGATTGCACAAAAAAAATGCAAGGCACAAGGCCTTGCAATTTAAACGCGTCCGATCCGTTTCCGGTGTCCGGCGGCAGCGAGTTACCGCGCCTAGATCGCATCCTCCCAAGACTTTGACCGCGTAGGAGAGCAGATTTTTCTCCGCCCTCTCGGTTATCGGCGCACACTAGACCAAGGCAGGTGAAAATGTCACGAAGAATTTTGCCTCGAAACAGGCAATATCGTGCTGCACTGCACAATAGTGCGGCAGGGCTTGCTTGTGAATCGATCAAAAAGCCATTTGCGGCACTTTGCAGCCAAAATCGCCTTTTTGGTAAGGTGCAGAAGGCCCGATACTTTGGGGCACTCGGGTTTCCATTCGGCCATGAAATGGCTATGAAGCCCGGGCAAGCAGCCTCGGTTGCGCCGATTCCCGCGCCGCCATTTCACTCACGGACAAGTCCATGCGTTTGTCGCGCTATTTCCTGCCCATTCTCAAAGAAAATCCCCGCGAGGCCGAGATCGTCTCGCATCGGCTGATGCTGCGCGCCGGCATGATCCGCCAGCAGGGGCAGGGCAGCTTTTCGTGGCTGCCATTGGGCAAGCGCGTGCTGGACAAGGTCTGCCAGATCATCCGCGAGGAACAGAACCGCGCCGGCGCGCTGGAAATCCTGATGCCGACCATCCAGTCGGCGGATCTGTGGCGCGAAAGCGGCCGTTACAACGACTACGGCAAGGAGATGCTGCGCATCAAGGACCGCCAGGACCGCGACATGCTCTACGGGCCGACCAACGAAGAGATGGTCACCGAGATTTTTCGCGCCTACGTGAAGTCCTACAAGGACCTGCCGCTCAACCTCTACCATATCCAGTGGAAGTTCCGCGACGAGGTGCGCCCGCGCTTCGGCGTCATGCGCAGCAGAGAATTCCTGATGAAGGACGCCTATTCGTTCGACCTCGATTTCGAGGGCGCCAAGGCCGCCTACAACCGTATGTTCGTCTCATATCTCAGGACGTTCACACGCATGGGCCTGCAGGCCATTCCAATGCGCGCCGACACCGGTCCGATCGGCGGCGATCTCAGCCATGAGTTCATCATCCTGGCCGAAACCGGCGAGAGCCAGGTGTTCTGCGACCGCGCCTATCTGACGCTCGACGTGCCGGGCGCCGGCACGGACTTCTCCAACGACGCCGAGATCGGCGATATCGTGAAGAAGTGGACGACGCCTTATGCCGCCACCGACGAGATGCATGACGAGGCGGCCTGGGCGAACGTTCCGCCCAACGAGCAGGTCTCGGCGCGCGGCATCGAGGTCGGCCACATCTTCCACTTCGGCGAGAAATACTCCAAGCCCATGGGCGCCAAGGTGACCGGACCCGACGGCAAGGATCACTTCGCCTCTGGCGGCTCCTACGGCATCGGTCCATCGCGCCTGGTCGCGGCGATCATCGAGGCCAGCCATGACGAGAACGGCATCATCTGGCCGGAAGCGGTGGCGCCCTTCGATATCGGGCTGATCAACATGAAGGTCGGCGACGGCGAATGCGACCGCGTCTGCGACGAGCTCTATGCGGCTCTGACTTCGGCGGGCAAGGACGTGCTTTATGACGACACCGACCAGCGTCCCGGCGGCAAATTCGCCACCGCCGACCTGATCGGGCTGCCGTGGCAGGTGATCGTCGGCCCGCGCGGCGTGGCCGCCGGCGAGGTCGAGATCAAGAGCCGCAAATCGGGCGAGCGCGCGACGCTGCCGATCGCCGAGGCCAAGAAACGCCTGGGTATCGCCGCATGAACGAGGCGGCGGCAGCGGCCAGGTCAGCGGCGGGCGCTTTCTCCGGCTTCGAGCGCATGGTGGCGTGGCGCTATCTGCGCTCGCGCCGCAAGGAGACGGTGATCTCGGTCATCGCCTCGATCTCCTTCCTCGGCATCATGCTCGGAGTCGCGACGTTGATCGTCGTCATGGCCGTGATGAACGGTTTCCGCGCCGAATTGCTGACCCGCATCCTCGGCGTCAACGGCCATCTCATCGTGCAGCCGCTCGATTCGCCGCTGGAGGACTACGCCCAGGTGGCGAGCCGCATCAACGGTGTTTCGGGCGTCAAATACGCCATCCCGCTGATCGACGGCCAGGTCCTGGCGCAAGGCAATGTCGGCGGCGGCACGGGCGCCCTGGTGCGCGGCATCCGCGGCGAGGACCTCGGCAAGATTTCGATCGTCGCCAGCAACATCAAGCAGGGCACGCTCGACGGCTTCGATACCGGCGACGGCGTGGCGATCGGCAAGCGCATGGCCGAAAGCCTCGGGCTGGTGCTCGGCGACACGATCACGCTGATCTCGCCGGACGGCGACGTGACGCCGCTCGGCACCACGCCGCGCATGAAGGGCTACAAGGTGACGGCGATCTTCGAGGTCGGCATGTCGGAATATGACAGCTCGATCGTCTATATGCCGTTCTCGGAAGCGCAGCTCTATTTCAACATGGATGGGCGAGCCCAGACCATCGAGATCTATGTCGACAATCCCGACAATGTCGACGCGTTGAAGCCGCTGGTCGAGCAGGCGGCGCAGCGGCCGGTCGACCTCGTCGACTGGCGCCAGCGCAACGAGACCTTCTTCTCGGCGCTGCAGGTCGAGCGCAACGTCATGTTCATGATCCTGACGCTGATCGTGCTGGTGGCGGCGCTCAACATCATTTCCGGCCTCATCATGCTGGTGAAGGACAAGGGCCACGACATCGCCATCCTGCGCACGATGGGCGCCTCGCGCGGCGCGATCCTGCGCATCTTCCTGATGACCGGCGCGGCGATCGGCGTCACCGGCACCATCGCCGGCGTGCTGCTCGGCGTCGTCATCTGCATCAATATCGAATCGATCCGCCAGTTCTTCTCCTGGATGACCGGCAGGATCCTGTTCAACCCCGAGCTCTATTTCCTCAGCCAGCTGCCTGCCAAGATGGATCCGCGCGAGACGACCTATGTCGTCATCATGGCGCTGGCCCTGTCGTTCCTCGCGACGGTGTTCCCGGCCTGGCGGGCCGCCCGGCTCGATCCCGTCGAAGCCTTGAGGTACGAATGATGGCCGAGGCCATTATCGAGTTGAAGGGCGTCGAGCGGCACTACGTCCAGGGGCCGCGCAAGCTCACCATTCTGAACGGCGCCGACTTTTCGCTCAGGCGCGGCGAGATGGTGGCGCTGGTGGCGCCGTCCGGCACCGGCAAGTCGACGCTTTTGCACACGGCGGGTCTGCTGGAGCGGCCCGACGCCGGCGACGTGATCCTCGCCGGCCGTGCGTGCGGCCGGCTCTCGGACGAGGAGCGCACCGCGATCCGCCGCAACGATGTCGGCTTCGTCTATCAGTTCCATCATTTGCTACCGGAGTTCTCCGCGCTCGAGAACATCATGATGCCGCAACTGATCAAGGGGCTCGGCCGCAAGGAAGCATCCGAGCGGGCGGCACAGCTCCTCGACTATATGCAGATCGGCAAGCGCGCGCAGCACCGGCCGGCCGAGCTTTCCGGCGGCGAGCAGCAGCGCGTCGCCATTGCCCGCGCGGTCGCCAACGCGCCGCTGGTGCTCCTGGCCGACGAGCCGACCGGCAATCTCGATCCGGTCACCGCGTCCTACGTGTTCGATGCGCTGGAGGCGCTGGTCAGGCAGTCGGGCCTTGCGGCGCTGATCGCCACCCACAACCACGAGCTCGCCGGCCGCATGGACCGGCGGGTGACGTTGGCCGAGGGGAAGGTCGTGCCGCTATAGGTCCCAATGTCATCATCGTAGGGCGAAGCTCCGCGAAGCGGAGCGAAGACCCTAGGATCCTGTGTGTTGACCTCTGCCGAAGAATGCGACGCCGCAGAGGGGGCAGCGGGCGGCTCTTAGAAGCCTTGTTCCGCACCGTAACGAAACATCAATCTCACGGAATGGATTCTAGGGTCTGCGCGCGTCGCTTCGCTCCTTGCTCCGCCCTAGAATGACGAAGCCATCGGCGTGTTGGCCAATCGCAAACGGCTGCGATGTGCCCGCGGAGCAAAGCCGCTAACCTTTCCTTAACCCTGCCCAAACGGACCGCTCGAATTTCCCCGGCGCGCCGTCGACGGTCGTTGACATTCGAACAAAATTAGAACAAATTACGAACATTCCAACAACGGAGAGAGTTATGTCTGATCTGGTTCAGGATGTTGTCTCGCTGGTTTGCATGAGCACCTTTCTCGTTTCCATGGCGATCTGGATCGGCGCCATGTGATCGGGCGGCTTCGCCGCTACCGGGACGGGCAATGGCCCGTCCGTTGTTCGGGCGGGCAACAAGGCCCGCCTGTGGGATAAGCAAAGCCCGCCTGGGACGGGCAAGAGCCCACCCATTGCTGTTAAGTCTTTCTTGGCCGCGTCGCCGCTAGGCTGCTCCTTCAAGACAGGGAGCCAACACAAGTGTCGGTCATCGTCACGGTCACGCTCGTGGCCGGCAATCTCGGACTGATCTTTCTTTTGATGACCGTGCCGCTTGGACTGCGCACGGTGACGGTCAGCCGCGTGATCAAGGCCGATCGCAATCGCCTTTGGCAGGCGCTGTGGCCGTTCGGCAGCGACGCCGGCTGGTCGGGCGAAATCCTTGCCGCCCAGCCGCTGGATAGCGAAGGGGCGGCGCAGATCCGGCTCTCCTGGGAAGGACGGGACGGGCGGCCGATCGACCGCAAGGCGCGGTTCGAGGATGTGAGGGAGGGAAGCTGCTTCTCGATGACGGTCCTTGAGGATACGGCGCTCGATCCCTCGTTCTGGGCGAACTATCGCGAGACCGTCGAACTCGTACCGGACGGTGACGCCACGCGGGTGACGCTCAGCCAGACAGATCGCTATCGGGGTGTCGCGTTCCTGATCTTCCGTTTCTTCGCCATGCGCCGCGAATTGCGCAAGCTCGACGTCTGGGCGGCGACGGGCACGTATCGCAGGGGCGGCTGGTTCGAGCATCCGCTGAGCCAAATCGGCTTCGCCGTGCTTTCGGCCCTGATCCTGTGGCCGTTCTTCGGGCTCAATCTTGGCGGCCTGGCGCTGGCGGCGATCCTCACCTCGGTGGTCGCCCTGCACGAGCTTGGCCATATGGCCGCCTTCCGCCTGACGGGGCATCGCCGGGCGCGGATGATCTTCATTCCGCTGCTTGGCGGCATCGCCATCGGCGGCAGGCCCTATGACAGCCGCTTCGAGGTCGCCTTCGTGGCGCTTATGGGCGCCGGCTTCTCCGCCTTCCTGGTGCCGGTGCTGATCGCCGCCAGCGGCTTCGCCAATAGCGAAGGACATCGGCTGGCCGCAATGCTTTTGGCCACGCTTGCCGGCTGCGCGTCGCTGTTCAACATCGCCAATCTGGTGCCGGTGTGGAAATTCGACGGCGGTCAGGTGCTGCGCCAGATCTGCCCGGGCCCGGCCGCACTTGCGCTGGCGTCCTTCCTGCTGCTCTTGGCGCTTCTGTCGCTCGGCTGGCGGGCTGGTTTCTCGCCGAAATTCCTGCTGATCGCCGGCGCGGTATTCGCGATCCTCAGCTTGATCACCGTGGGCAGCGGCGTGAAGCCGCGCCACGAGCTGAAGCCGATCCGGCCCTTCGACAGGCTGGCCATGGCCGGCGCGCTGCTCGCCGTTTTTGCCATCCATGGCTACGGGATGCTGTGGGCGTCCGCGCAGCTCATGTAGGCGGAGCGGCTTAGCTAGCCTTGCGAGCGGGCTCGGCGGCAGAAACTGCGGCAGGTCCGAACACATCCTCGAACGCAGCTTTCAGCGCGAGGTCGAGGTCGGCCATGGTGACCGGCAGCCCAAGATCGACGAGGCTGGTCACGCCATGATCCGAGACGCCGCAGGGCACGATGCCGCTGAAATGGCCGAGGTCCGGTTCGACATTGATGGCGATGCCGTGGAAGCTCACCCAGCGCCGCAGCCGGATGCCGATGGCCGCGATCTTGTCTTCGGCGGGCGTGCCGTCCGGCAGGGCGGGCCGGTTCGGTCGTACCACCCAGACGCCGACGCGGTCCTCGCGCCGCTCGCCGCGCACGTTGAAGGCGGCGAGCGTGGCG
This sequence comes from Mesorhizobium sp. B2-7-2, assembly GCF_006440775.1. Taxonomy (GTDB): domain Bacteria; phylum Pseudomonadota; class Alphaproteobacteria; order Rhizobiales; family Rhizobiaceae; genus Mesorhizobium. The sequence goes on from NZ_VFTZ01000011.1 coordinate 94,330, forward strand.
ATGATCCATTGCTCGAGCGCCGCGACGAAGGCGCGCACATCCTCGCGCCGGCGCTTCAGGTCGAGCATCACATAGGCCACGCGCTGGCCGGGACCGTGATAGGTATATTCGCCGCCGCGCCCGGCGGCAAAGACCGGAAAGCGGTCGGCATCGATCAGGTCTTCAATTCGCGCGCTGGTTCCGGCGGTGTAGAGCGGCGGATGCTCGACCAGCCAGACCATCTCGCCGGCAGCACCGCTGCGGATCGCCTCGGCGCGCGCTTCCATGAAGGCCAGCGCGTCCGGATAAGAGGTGAAGCCAGGTTCGATCATCCATTCCACCGGCGACGAACCAGGCAGGGGAAGGAACGACGTGGCGATCTGGCTGCGTTCGGTCATGGAACTTTCTCGATGCTCCTCTCATATGGCGGCAATCGGCCAAAACGTCCAGTTTCGCCAGTGTGAAGCCGAGCCGCGGCGGCTTGTGCCAGCCGCTTTGCCTGATGCACGTCGTCCTCCCAAAACCTCTGCGCAGTTGTGGGCGATACGCATTCGCGAATATTCCGCTCGGCGCACTTGTTTCGCCGGAAACGATTTGCTACAGGCCCCGGGCCGGTCGGTTCCGGCTCCTACCACGTGCGGTCGTGGCGGAATTGGTAGACGCGCAGCGTTGAGGTCGCTGTGGGGCAACCCGTGGAAGTTCGAGTCTTCTCGACCGCACCATTCTCCCCAAAAGCCTGTTGAATTTGGCTTCGGCGAGCGATCGTCGCTGCCGGCGGTTTCCTAGACCAAAGTGAAGCGGCGGCGGGCCATGAGACCACACCGCCGCTGATGCTTGACGCGAGGCGATTCCGGCAACCGGCAAACCGAGCCTATCCCGTCCACCCCAGACCGGCCGAGATGCAGTTGATCGAGACGAGCAGGGCGTCGGTCGCCCGCCTTTGATCTGTGCTTGTGCCTGCCCGAGCTTCGCGCAGCAGATTGACCTGCAGCCGGTGGATGTCGTCCATCTGCCGGCGCAGATTGTCGAAACGCCTTTTGAACATCGGGAAGCGCGCGGAAAGGTCGCCTCCCGTAAGGTCGCCGATCAGGCGCCGCGTCAGCTCGTATTCGGCCGCGATGCGGGCGTGGATTCTTGCCGCCGCATCGCTGTCGGACACCAGGTCGGCATAGAGCCGTGCGATCTCCATGTCGGACTGGTAGAGCGTCTTTTCGGCCTCGTCGACGATCAGGCGGAAGAAGCGCGAATGCTCGAACATGCGGGTCAGAAGCTCGCGCCCGGCCTCGCCGCGCACCGTGACGAACGCGCTCAGCGCGCTGCCTATGCCGTACCAGCCGGTCAACAGATGTCGGTTCTGGCTCCACGCGAACACCCACGGAATGGCGCGCAGGTCGGCAATGCCGCTGGCGCCGAAACGGCGATCCGGCCGTGATCCCATTTTCAAGAGCGCCAGTTCGGCGACCGGGCTCGCCTGGTTGAAATAGTCGAGGAAGCCCGGCTCGGCCATCAATCCGGCGTAGGATGCTTGCGACATGCCCGCCAGCGCTTCCAGCGCTTCGTCGAACTCCGGCGATTCCTTCGGCCCGGCATCGCCGGGCGATCCGATCCCGTGCGCCAGCACGGCAGCGGCGAGAACCTCGAGCTGGTTGAGGCCGGTGCCGCGATTGGCGAATTTCGACGAAACGACCTCGCCCTGCTCGGTCACCCGCATGGTTCCGGCGACGGTGCCCTGCGGTTGCGCCGCGATCGCCCGGCCGGTCGGCGCGCCGCCGCGGCTGACGGAGCCGCCGCGGCCGTGAAAGAAGCCGATCCTGACCTTATGCTTGCGACCGATGGCGGCGAGGCGCTTCTGCGCCTTTGCCAGTTCCCAATTCGAAGCGAGGAATCCGCCGTCCTTGTTGGAGTCCGAATAGCCAAGCATGATTTCCTGGCGCGCGCCGAAATCCCGCACCGTGCGCCGCACAAGGGAAACGTCGAGCAATGCGTTCAGGACGCCGGGTGCAGCCTGCAGGTCGGCGATGGTCTCGAACAACGGCACGATCCGCAGCCTGATCGTGGCGTCGCCGCCGGGCGCGGTGGAGAGCCCGCAATATTGCGCCAGCAGGTAGACCGCGAGCAGGTCGTCGGCCGAGCGGGTCATGCTGAGCACGAAAGAGCCGACGGCGTCGGCATCCGCGCTGGATATTTGTTCGCGGATGACAGCGAATGTCGACAGCAGTTCACCTGCCTCCGGCGAGAGTTGGCTTGCGTCGATCTGCAGCCGCTCGCCCTGGCTGAGCGCCCCGCGGATGCGCGCCGACCATTGCGGCGTGCCGGCGGCGATCGGATCGGTGGCGTCTATCAGCGCAAACAGCTCGGCCAGCACTCGATTGACGACTGTGGAGTTCTGCCGGATGTCGAGCGAGACCGTGCGGAAGCCAAAGCTTCCGACCTGCCAAACGAGCGGCTGGATGAAACGCCTGGCGACCGCGCGGCCGCCGATCGCTTCGAGGACTGACGAGAGGGCGTTGAGATCGGCGCGAAACGCCTCCGCCGACGGGTAGGCCGCCTTGCCGCCGTCACGGGTGGCGACCAGCCGGGCCAGCAGGGCCGAAGCGAACTGGCGCAGCGGTTCGTCAGGATTGCGGGCGGCTATCTCTTGCGCCTCTCCACTCTTATCAAGCGCTGTTTGCAGCACCGGCCTGAAGCCGGCCGGCAGCTCGATGACGTTCGAACTGGCGCTGAGCACCGTCACCAGCCGCTGCGCCTGAGCCAGGTACCAGCCTATAGCGGTGTTGCGGTATTCGGCCATGGCGTAGGCGGTGACTTCGGCCGTGACATTCGGATTGCCGTCACGGTCGCCGCCGATCCACGAGGCATAGCGCATGAAGGAGGGAATTCGGATCGGCTCGCCCGGATAGTGGCGCTCGCAGGAGCTCTGAAGCTTGCCATAGAGCTGCGGCGTTGCCTCGAAGATAACTTCGCGGAAGAAATGAAGTCCCCAGGCGATCTCGCGCTCGACCGTCGGTCGCTCCAGCCGCAGCTCGCCCGTCATCCACAAAAGCTCGATCTCGCTTTCCAGGTCGGCGATCAAGAGATCGCGTTCGCGCGGCGCCCAGCGCGGCTGGTCGAGCTCGGTCAGCTTGCGATAGATGCGGCGGTGGATTTCCAGCACCGTGACGCGTTTGGCCTCCGTCGGATGCGCGGTCATGGTCGGGCCGACGCAAAGTTCGTCGAGCGCCGCCTGGGCTTCCGCCGCCGAGTGGCCGCTCGCCGCCATCTCGGCAATCACGCTGGCGAAGGAGCCAGGCACTTCGTCGGCGCCCGCGCCTTGCTCGAGCTCGCGCCGCGCCCGCATCGCCAGCAACTCGTCGGCAATCGCCAGCAACTGGAACCACACGCCGCTCGCCTGAAGCGCCGGGATGCGCTGCTCCGGGGCCAGCGAGACAAGTGACCTGCGGCCGCTCAGGACCGCGGCGATCTCGGGCTCGCGCGCGCTTGCGACCTGAAGCAGCAGACGTAACAGCAGGCTGCGCTCGTCCTCACGAAACTTGATGGGTTTGCTCTGTTCCAAAGCCGCTTTCCCGATCGTCAGCCGATTTGCCGCTGCGCTGCTAAGCAGTTGTCTTCAGGCAATCCCGGACGGCCGCAGCGCACGTTTCCCGGAATTGCTCTTCATACGGGCAGCGCCGAGCGCACGGGCCGACGACCATCGAGGAGGCCGGCCCGGAACAGGCTTCACATCCTGTCGCGATTCTCGCCTGGTCGGCCGTCAAGCCGCCTTCTTCGTCCGCGCCAGCGTATCGGCCACGACCTCGCCGAAGGAGGCGGGGGTCGGCACGATAACGACGCCGGCTTCCTTGAGGATTTCGACCTTTTCCTGCGCCGACTCGCCGAAGGCGGAGATGATCGCGCCGGCATGGCCCATGCGGCGGCCTTTCGGCGCGGAAAGGCCGGCGATATAGGCGATCAGCGGCTTCCTCATATTGTCGCGCGCCCAGATCGCGGCTTCGGCCTCCTGCGGGCCGCCGATCTCGCCGATCATCACCACGGCGTCGGTGTCGTCGTCGCGTTCGAAGAGCTGCAGGATGTCCTTGAAGGACGAGCCGTTGATCGGATCGCCGCCGATGCCGACGCTGGTCGAGACGCCGATGCCCAGCGCTTTCATCTGCGATGCGGCCTCGTAACCCAGCGTGCCGGAACGGCCGACGATGCCGACGCGTCCGGGCAGATAGATGCTGCCCGGCATGATGCCCATCAGCGCCTGTCCGGGGGTGATGACGCCGGCGCAATTCGGTCCGACCAGCCGCATGCGATCCTCGAAGCGGTAGCGGCGCATGTAGCGCTTGACCTGCATCATGTCCTGCGAGGGGATGCCGTCCGTGATGCAGACGCAAATCTTGATGCCGGCGTCGGCCGCTTCCATGATCGAATCGGCGGCGAAGGGCGGCGGCACGAAGACGATGCTGGCCTCGGCGCGGGTCTCGCGCACGGCGCCCTTGACGGTGTTGAAGATGGGCAGGCCGAGATGCGTCTGGCCGCCCTTGCCGGGGGTGACGCCGCCGACCAGCTTGGTGCCGTAGCGCTTCATGTCGTCGGCGTGGAAGCTGCCGATCTTGCCGGTGAAACCTTGCACGATGACGCGCGTGCTGCGGTTGAGCAGGATTGCCATTTCTCGACCTCCCTCAGGCTGCTTTTTTGTTCTTGGCGGCTGCGCGCCAGGCGGCGACGGCTTTTTCGGCGGCTTCGGCCAGCGTGTCGGCGACGATCACCTTCTCGCCGGAATCGGCCAGGATCTTGCGTCCTTCCTCGACCTTGGTGCCGGATAGGCGCACCACCAGAGGGACGTCGACGCCGACCTCGCGGATCGCCTTGATGACGCCTTCAGCCACCCAGTCGCAGCGGTTGATACCGGCGAAGATGTTGACCAGGATTGCCTCGACATTCTTGTCGCCGAGCACGGCGCGGAAGGACTTTGCTACCCGCTCCGGCGAGGCGCCGCCGCCGATGTCGAGGAAATTGGCCGGCTCGCCGCCGGCGATCTTGATCATGTCCATCGTTGCCATGGCGAGGCCTGCGCCGTTGATGATGCAGCCGATATTGCCGTCGAGCCCGACATAGGAGAGGCCGCGGTCGCTGGCGAAGGTTTCGCGCGGATCTTCCTGGCTCTTGTCGCGCAGCTCGGAAATCTCCGGCCGGCGGAACAGCGCGTTCTCGTCGAACGACATTTTGGCGTCGAGTGCGACGAGGCTGCCGTCGCGCGTCACCACCAGCGGGTTGATCTCCAGCATTGAGGCGTCGTAGTCGCGGAACACCTGGTAGCAGCCGAGGATGGTTTCGGTCGCCTTGCCGATCAGGTTGCTCTCAAGCCCGAGGCCGAAGGCGATTTCGCGCGCCTGGAAGCCTTGCATCCCGACGCCCGGATCGACGGTGGCGCGGATGATGGAGTCCGGCTTCTTTTCGGAGATGTCCTCGATCTCCATGCCGCCGGCGGCCGATGCCACGATCATGACGCGCTCTTCCTTGCGGTCGAGCACGAAGCCGAGATAGAGCTCCTGCGCTATATCGACGGCTTCCTCGAGATAGAGGCGCGAGATCAGCTTGCCGCGCGGGCCGGTCTGCTGCGTCACCAGCTTGCGCCCAAGCATGGCTTCTGCCGCGTTGGAAATCTCCTCGTCGTTCGAGCAGAGTTTTATCCCGCCGGCCTTGCCGCGCGCGCCGGAATGGACCTGCGCCTTCAGCACCCATTTGGCGCCGCCGATCTCCCGGGCACGATAGGTCGCCTGCTCGGGGCTGTAGGCGAGGCCGCCGCGCGGCACGTGCACGCCGTGGCGAGCAAGCAGTTCCTTGGCCTGGTATTCGTGGATGTCCATCATGTCCTCCGGGTATGTCTATTGCGCGGCTTGCGGCTTTTGTTCGCTGGCAAGATGGCCTGCGCGTTCGATCGCCTCGTTCACCACCAGCACGTTGCGCGCCATGCGCTCCGACGCCGCGTCGATCATCTTGCCGTCGAGCGCCGCCGCGCCCTTGCCGAGCGCCTCGGCTTCCTTCAGCACTTCGAGGATACGCCTGGCCCGCGTGACTTCTTTCTCCGGCGGCGAGAACACATCGTTGGCCAAGGCGATCTGCGAAGGGTGGATCGCCCATTTGCCTTCGATACCGAGCGCGGCGGCACGCCTCGCGGCCGCCTTGTAGCCCTCCGGATCGGAGAAATCGCCGAATGGACCGTCAATCGCGCGCAGGCCGTAGGCGCGGCAGGCGACCGTCATGCGCGACAGGGCGAAATGCCACTGGTCGCCCGGATAGTCGGGATTGAGGCCGCCGATGTTGACGGTGCGCGCCTTGTTGCTGGCGGCATAGTCGGCGACGCCGAAATGCATCGCCTCCAGCCGGCCCGGCGTGGCGGCGATCGCCTCGACATTGGCCATGCCCAGCGCCGTCTCGATCAACGCCTCGAGGCCGACACGGGTCTTGAAACCCTTGGCCATCTCGATCTGGTTGACCATGGCCTCGACCATATAGAGGTCGGCCGGCACGCCGACCTTTGGCACCAGGATCGTGTCCAGCCGGTCGCCGGCCTGCTCCATGACGTCGACGACGTCGCGGTACATGTAATGCGTGTCGAGCCCGTTGATGCGCACCGAGACGGTCTTGCCCTTTGCGCGCCAGTCGATGTCGTTCAGCGCCTGGATGATGTTCTTGCGGGCACGCTCCTTGTCGGGCGGCGCCACCGCGTCCTCGATGTCGAGGAAGACGAAGTCGGCGGCGCTGTTGGCCGCCTTGTCGATCATCTCCGGGCTGGAGCCCGGAACGGCAAGCTCGCTGCGCTGCAGCCTCAGCTTCTTCAGATGGTTGATGGTGTGGCTCATGGTGCGCTCCTCACGCCGCTCTGGCGACCGGCACGTCGGCCGTGCGGCGGAAATGCTCGATCGCCGCCGCCACGCCCGAGCCGGGGGCCAGGCGCACGCCGCAATCGAGCAGCGCCATTTCGGCGGCCGACAGCGAGGCCAGCACCATCACCTCGTTCAGCCAGCCGAGATGGCCGATGCGGAAGACCTTGCCGGCCACCTTGTTGAGGCCGCCACCGAGCGAGGTATTGTATTGCTGGTAGGCGCGCTTGACGACATTCGCGCTGTCGATGCCTTCCGGCACCAGGATGGCGCTGACCGTGTCGGAGTGCCATTGCGCTGTCTTGGCGCACAGCTTCAGGCCCCAGGCGTCGACGGCCTTGCGCACGCCCTCGGCAAGGCGATGGTGGCGGACGAAGATGTTCTCCAACCCTTCCTCGGCAATCAGGTCGAGCGAGGCGCGCAGGCCGCGCAGCAATTGGGTCGCCGGCGTGTAAGGGAAGTAGCCGGCGTCATTGGCGCGGATCATGTCCTCGAAGGAAAAGTAGCAGTGCCGGTGTGTCGCCACCCGCGAAGCGGCAAGCGCCTTCTTGCTGACCGACAGGAAGCCGAGGCCGGCCGGCAGCATGAAGCCTTTCTGTGAGCCGCTGACGGCGCAGTCGACGCCCCATTCCTCCTGGCGGAAGTCGATCGAGCCGATCGAGGAAACGCCGTCGACGAAGAGAAGGGCAGGATGGTGCGCCGCATCGAGCGCGGCGCGGCAGCCGGCGACGTCGCTGGTGACGCCGGTCGCGGTCTCGTTCTGGGTGCAGAAGACAGCCTTGATGCGGTGCGCCTTGTCGGCCCGAAGCTTCTCGGCATAGAGCTCGAGCGGAACGCCGGTGCCCCACTCGCAGTCGATGACGTCGACATCGAAGCCGAGGCGCTCGGCCATGTCGACCCACAGATGCGAGAATTGGCCGAAGCGCGACATCAGCACCTTGTCGCCGGGGCTGAGGACATTGGTCATCGCCGCTTCCCAGGCACCGGTGCCGGAGGAGGGGTAGATGAAGACGCGGCCGGTCTCGTTCTTGAAGACCTTCTTGATGTCCTCGAACAGCGGTAGCGTCAGGTTGGAGAAGGAGGAGGCGCGCATATCCTCCATTGGGAGGTTCATGGCTTGCCGGACCTGTTCCGGAATGTTGGTGGGTCCTGGGATAAAGAGATGGGTAAACCCAGCCATGCGCGAAACTCCTCCGATCGTTGGGATAGTGGAGGCAGTTTCGTTTCGATGAGGCCTTGCAACAACACCTTGCCGGGTAAGTTGTTGGCCCTTGCGGGTGGGATGATCCTACCCGGTTGGCCTACCCTATAGGTGATTTGGAGGTGCGGCGTTTCTCGCTCGAATAGAGCGCGACGGCCATGGCGCGGTTGCGGACGTCCAGCTTGTCGTAGAGGTTCTTCAGGTGATACTTCACTGTGTTCTCGGAAATCCCGGTCCGCGTTGCGATCTGCAGATTGGTCCAGCCGTCGGAAAGCACCGCCAGCAATTCGCGCTCGCGCACGGTGAGCCGGGACAGCGGCGTGTCGTTGACCTTGTTGATGTCGATGTAGGGAATGCAGATGCGCCCGTGGGCGACCGCCAGGATCGTCTCGAAGATGACGGGCGGATCGTCGAACTGGAAGCAGTACCCTTGAGCGCCGAGGCGCACGCATTGCTTCAGGATGCCGATGTCGTGGTCGTTGGAGAAGATCGCGATGCGCACGCCAAGCTCGCGGCTCTGGACTTCCGCAAGCACATCGGCGCCGTCCATGTCGGCCAGCTTCCAGCCGACGACGGCGACATCGAATTGCGTGGCGGCGGCCAGTTCCAGGAATTGCGCGCCGCTGTGCACGACACCGAGCAAATCGAAGCGGCCGTCGCATTCCAGCATCTCGCGTAAAGCCGAAACGACGAACGGATTGCGTTCGGCGACGACCACGCGAACGCGCCGCTCGGCATTTCCTTCGCTCGTCTTTCCGGACTTGATGTTCAAGGGCAGCGTTTGTCCTCGGAGCATTTGGCGATGCGCTGATCTCTGGATCATGCATCATGACAATTCTGCCTCAATAGGGAAGGGGTGCTCTTTCCCCAGCGACATGCGCTGTCGCGCCCGCTGAAGCGTTATCACACCTGCGACGCGGTAGTCGCACGCTGCTTCCGAGAAGTGCGGGGCGAAGGCGGCCGTCACATTTCCTTGGCTATTCCGCGCGCTAGAGCGACATCTTTCCAAGACGAATCCTATTGCCGCGCTATCTGCCGAACAGGGTTTGGATTTCCCGAAAAGCGGTTTCCCCTTTTCGGGATCATGCACTAGACCTCGTTTGGGGATTCCTCGTTGCGGGAGGCGCTGGTGGAAGGCCAGGACAGACAGACGACCGGCGCCGCGCCCGCCGAGGAGCGCCACGCCGACATCTATGGCGAGGACGGCGCAGTGCGCGCCTCCTTCCTTGCCCAGATCGGCGCGGCGATCGCCGACCGCGACACGATCACCCTCAAGCGCGAGGTCGACGACCTGCACCAGTCGGAGCTCGGCGACGTGCTGGAAGCGCTTCATCCCGAACAGCGCCGGGCTTTGGTCGAACTGCTCGGCTCCGATTTCGACTTCTCCGCGCTGACCGAAGTCGACGAGGCGATCCGCCTCGACATCGTCGACAATCTGCCCAACGCACAGATCGCGCAGGCGGTGCAGGAGCTCGATTCCGACGACGCCGTCTACATCCTCGAGGACCTCGAGAAGGAAGACCAGGACGAGATCCTGTCGCAACTGCCTTTCACCGAGCGCATCAGGCTCAGGCGCGCGCTCGACTATCCGGAAGAGACCGCCGGCCGGCGCATGCAGACGGAGTTTGTCGCCGTGCCGCCGTTCTGGACCATCGGTCAGACCATCGACTACATGCGCGAGGACAGAAACCTGCCCGAGCGCTTCAGCCAGATCTTCGTCATCGACCCTAGCTTCAAGCTGCTCGGCGCCATCGATCTCGACCAGATCCTGCGCAACAAGCGCGCGGTCAAGGTCGAGGACGTCATGCATGAGACCCTGCATGCGATCTCGGCCACGATGGACCAGGAAGAGGCGGCGCGCGAGTTCGAGCAGTACAATTTGCTCTCCGCCGCCGTGGTCGACGAGAACGGGCGGCTGGTCGGCGTGCTGACCATCGACGACGTGGTCGACGTCATCCAGGAAGAGGCGGAAGAGGACCTTTTGCGCATGGGCGGCGTCGGCGACGAAGAACTGTCCGACACGGTGCTCGCCACCTCGCGCTCGCGCGTGCCCTGGCTGCTGGTCAACCTTGTGACCGCCTTCCTTGCTGCCTCGGTCATCGGCCTGTTCGACCGCACGATCGAGCATATCGTGGCGCTGGCGGTGCTGATGCCGATCGTCGCCGGCATGGGCGGCAACGCCGGCTCGCAGACCATGACCGTCACCGTGCGCGCACTGGCGACCAGGGACCTCGATATCTACAACGCCGCCCGCATCATCCGTCGCGAGGTCGGTGTGGGCTTCATCAACGGCATCGTCTTCGCTACGCTGATAGGCATCGTGGCCGCAGTCTGGTTCCGCGATCCCAATCTGGGCGGCATCATCGCGGCGGCGATGATCATCAACATGTTCGCGGCTGCCTTGGCCGGGATTCTCATCCCGCTGCTCCTTGACCGTTTCAAGATCGATCCGGCCGTGGCCTCCGCCGTCTTCGTCACCACCGTCACCGACGTCGTCGGCTTCTTTGCTTTCCTTGGGTTGGCTACCTGGTGGTTCAGCATTCGCTAAAGCAACAAGGCGCCGTTAATTGACTTTTACGTAAATGCCGTGCGAGGTTGCCGCGGGGTCACGTGCCGATTCCGGCGCTGGATGGGTATCACCGGAGGGAAGGGCGACGCTTCAAGCGGCGATGCCCTGGCTTGGGAGCGGGAATGCGGGAATATTACACGATCACCGAGCTGACGCGCGAATTCGACGTGTCGACGCGGACATTGCGTTTTTACGAGGACGAGGGGCTGGTGCAGCCGGTAAGGCGCGGCCGCACGCGGCTGTTTCGGCCGTCGGACCGGCATCTCATCCGCCAGATCATGCGGGGAAAAAGGCTCGGCTTCTCGATCAACGAGATCCGCGAGATCATCCAGATGTACAAGGAGCCGCCCGGCGAGGTCGGCCAACTCAAGCTGATGATCAAGCGCATCGAGGAAAAACGCGAGGACCTGCGCCAGAAGCGGCGCGACCTGGAAGAGACGCTGGCTGAATTGGACCAGGCGGAAGAGTCCTGCGTGGAGCGGCTGGCCGAGCTGGGTGTGAATACGTAGCCCGCTGACAGGCGAAGACCAACTACCGCAAACGTTCGAGATTAGCCGGTCCCTCTCAGCTTCGTCATCCACGGGCGAAGCGGACGCGGAGACCCGAGGATCCATTCCGTGACCTCGATCGAAGGGCGCGGCGGAGCAGAAGTCTGCACCGTTGCAACGCCTTGATGTCACGGAATGGATTCTATGGTCTGCGCGCGTCGCTTCGCTCCTTGCTTCGCCATAGAATGATGACGGGAGAGGCGCTGCGGCTAGCTAAAGGCGAAACACGCTAGCCCACCCGCTAAGGACGCCTGGCCCGCGACCGATCCAAGCGAAGCAACTTCAAATCCAGCGCCGCACCCGCTTGGCATAATCGCGGTATTTCTTGCCGAACTTCGTCGCCAGGATCTTTTCTTCCTTCTCGATCGCTAGCTTCTGCGTCGCGAAGGCGGCGAGGAAGGCAAAGAGCAGGAACCAGGCGATGCCGGTGATGAAGGCGACGCCGATCAGCAGCAGCGTGTTGGCGAGATACATCGGGTTGCGGGTGATGCCGAAGGGGCCCGACGTCACCAGATGATCAGGTTCGGCGTTGGGGTCGAATGTCGTTTTGGCCCGCATCATGACGCGGATGGCCGTGATCCAGAGCATGGCGACGCCGAACAGCGCCACCCAGCCGACGCCGAACAGGAGATCGCCGAAGATGTCGCCGATCCAGGGCAGCGGGTAGAGTATGCCGAGGACGACGCTCGCCGCAATCGCCACGACATAGATCACCGGCGGCCAGGGAATGATCCCGTGTCTGGGCTTTACGATGCCCGTCATTGCTGCCCTCCCTCCATCTGGTCCTGCGTCGCGGCGGTGCAGGTCTCCGCCATGTCGGCCAGATGCGATTTCCAGACGCTGGACTGATCGTTGGCGTAGAGCTTGTCGAGAGACCCTTCGCCCTTCAGCGTGTCCAGCATGCAGCCACAATAGCCCGTACAGAACTTGCTGTCCCGCTGTTGTTCGCACTGCGCCTGGCAAGCCGGCAGGAAGCCGGCTTGCCTATCCTGAGGGGCGGCGGGCAAGACCTGCGAGAACAGCCACACCGAGCCGAACAGAAGCGGCTGGTGAATGAGGTAGAAGGCGAGGCTGTGCCGGCCGATGAAGGTCAGCGGCTTAGACCAGCGGCCGGGCAGCCATGTTCCCAGCCGGGCGAGAAAGCCAGTGGCGGAAGCAAGCTTCACCGTGGCGATCCCCAGCAGAACAGGGCCGAACCAGGGGAAAAGCGGCACGTAATCGTTGGAACGCGGGTTGGTGGCGGAAAGGCCCACCCACCACAGCGCCGGATGGTCGAAGAACTCCGACCGCAGATAGTAAGGGGCGGCAATGACCGCTGCGGCGATGATCGCCGTCACCAACCAGGACAGCCTGAGAAAGGCGAGGCCGAGCAGGCTCGCCAGCGCGATCTCATGCAGAATGCCGAAGAAGATGAACCCGTCCGGGGTGACGATGTAGGTGACTGCCGAGATGGCGGCCGCTGCGATGGCCACCATGGCGAAGCGCTTCCAGAAGCCTGGCCAGCGGATATGACGGCCGTGGGCAAGGAAAAGGCTGACGCCGACGAGCAACAGGAAGGTCGAGGCAATGCAGCGCGCGTAGAATTTCCACCAGCCGAAGGCGGTGAGGGCGGGCGCGGTGTAGCCGAAGTTTTCAAGGTCCCAGGTGAAGTGGTAGCTCGCCATCGCGATCAGCGCGATGCCGCGCAGGATGTCGATGGCCTGGATGCGGCCGTGCTTTGGCGCGTCCTGAACAGGGCCGCTCGTCGTTTGAAGGCTCATCATCTCGATCCGATTCAGTCGTGCCAAACGACTATCACGGTTCAAGTGGACGACAGAAGCAGGCGGCCATCAATGCGGTTCATGGCAGCCATGAAATTTCGCTTTAGGCCAGAGCTGGAAAGCCTTTGGCAGGCTTCGCTTTTTCGGCCTCTCGGAGTCGGTTTCCTGCTACTGGCCGGCAGCTGGCCCGGCCAGATTTGACGGACGATTCACGTCTCGGAGGGCCGATGTCCACCCATGTGCGCCATCCGATCTGGCTTCCGGCCCTGCGGCCGGCGGACGCGCGCACCTTCGCCTCGCTCTATGCGGTTGAATCCTTCGCCCGCGCCACGATCTCCAGCGTGATCCCGATCCAGGCCTACGAGATCCTGCACAATGAGCGGATCGTCTCGATCCTCTACACGATCGTGTCCCTCATGGGCCTTTCGGTCACGCTGTTCATGCCGATGCTCATCCGTCGCTTCGCGCGGCGCTGGGTCTACACGGCCGGCTGCGTGCTGCTGGCGCTCGGCTCCGCCTTCTTCGTCACCCACTCGCTGCCCGGCCAGATTGCCGGCATGCTGTGCCGCGTCATGGGGGCGAGCGCGCTGTCGATCACGCTCAACCTCTACATCATGGATCACATCCGCAAGACCGACTTCATGCAGGCAGAATCGCTGCGCATGGCGTGGTCGATGTTCGCCTGGACCGGCGGGCCGACGCTCGGCATCTTCCTCTACACCCATTTCGGCATCTATGCCGCGCATGGCGCGGTCGTCGTGTTTGCGTTCGCCCTGCTTTGCCTGTTCTGGTTCTACCGGCTGAGCGACAACCAGTCGATCCGGCCCGGCAAGTCGCGGCCCGCCAATCCACTTGCCAATATCGGCCGCTTCGTGAAGCAGCCAAGGCTCAGGCTTGCCTGGCTGATCGCCTTCGGCCGCTCCTGCTTCTGGACGACGTTCTTCGTCTACGGCCCGCTGTTCATGGTGATCACCGGCCAGGGCGAGCTCGCCGGCGGCTTGCTGGTTTCGGCCGGCAATGCGCTTCTGTTCGTGGCGATCTTCTGGGGCAGGGCCGGCAAGCGCTTCGGCGGGCGCAAGGTCATGACTTTCGCCTATTTCGCCATGTCGGCCATGTTGTTTGCCGCGGGCGGAATCGGCGAGGCGGCGCCGTTGCTCACCGGCGCGCTGCTGCTTTGCGGCGCCTTGTTCACCATCGCCCTCGACGCGCTCGGCTCGACCGCCTTCATGCGCTCGGTGCGCGCTTACGAGAAGGCGCAGATGGCAGCGGTCTACCGCACCTATCTCGATTTCTCCGAGCTGACGCCGCCGCTCGTCTATTCGGTGGTGCTGGCCTTCTTCGGCCTCGGATCGGTGTTCGTCACGCTCGGCATCCTGGCCGCCTTCTGCGGCTTCGTCACCTGGCGCTACCTGCCGAAGGCGTTTTGAACGCTGTGTGACGACCGCGCACCCAATCGTGGAAGCGGTGCAGATCGTATTCCTCCGGCATCAGCACGCCGGCTTTGTGGCGCAGCGAGCGAAGCCCCTTCTGGTTGACCTCGCAGATCGCGGCGTCTTCTTCGAGCACCTGGGTGCCGAAGGCGACGATGTTTTCGACATCGGTCTCAGCCAACGCTTCCGGAGCGAACAGCCATTCGGCGGTCAGCTCGGTCTGCTCCGGGCCGAGCGGGGCGAGCCGCACGGTGCGCATATAGTCGACATGGCCGACGATGAACATCGAGGGCAGCGAGGTGGTGTAGGTCTGGCCGGCAGCGCGCTCGGCCGGCGTCAAGCCGGAAAAGACAGGGCCATGGACATGGCCGTCCCTGGACCAGGTTTCGGCGCCGGGGCGCAGCCGGCCGGAGAATTCCGGGGCGTCATTGTCGGCGTGGCGCGCCCATTCGGGATCGTCATGCCTGGCCATCAGGCCGCGGCCATAGATCGGCACCAGTCGCGACAAATCCTTATGCACGCCGGGGCAGTGCAGGCATTCGTTGAAGTTCTCCCAGAAAATCTTCCAATTGCAGTTCATCACTTTGGTGAGCCGGTGGCCGGTGACTAGGCTTTCCAGAGGCCAGCTGGAAAGATCTCCGGAGGCGCGATCGAAGGAGCTTTCCGCCGAGCCGTCGGGATGCTCGGCGAGGTTGACGAAGACGAAACCGCGCCACACCGATAGCGCCACGCGGTAGAGCGGATAGTCGGCCTTGTCGAAGCTCTCGGGCAGCGATTTCGACGGCACGCGCACGAGATCGCCGCGCAGCGAATAGGACCAGGCGTGATAGGGGCAGGTCAGCAGCCTGGCTTTCAGCCGCCCGGCGCTCTCCTGGCAAAGCTGCGAGCCGCGATGCCTGCAGGTGTTGTGGAAGGCGCGCAAGGCGCCGGTCTCGTCGCGCAGCACGACGACCTCCTGGCTGCCGATGCGCACCGTGCGGAAGGCGAGGGGCTCGGCGATATCGGCCTCGCGGCAGACCATCAACCAGTTTCGATACCAGATGGCGTCCAGATCGCGCCGGTAGGCGTCGGCGTCCCAATAGGCGGCCGACGGCAAGGTCGGCTGGAGGCTGGTCAGGCCGTTGTATGGGTCGCGTTCGTTCGGATCGGGCTGCATCGGCTTCTCCGTGGCTGCCGACAGCCGACACCCGGGCCAAGGAGTTGTCAATCGCGCGGCGCCCGCATTGTTTCGGTCGCGCAGGAACCTTAAGGTCGCGCGCATGCTGCCAAGAACCATGTCGCTAACCGAGGAACTGGTCGCCCGCTGCTTCCGCGCGGTCGAGGATGCAGGACCGGATCCCGATGCGGCACATCTGGATGACAGCGACTATGCGGCGATGACGCGTGAGCTGGAGGTTCAACTCCTGGCCAACGAACCGCTCTGGCTGTTTGGCTACGGCTCTCTGATCTGGAAGCCCGAGATCGAGCATGTCGAGGAGCGCGTGGCCCTGCTGCGAGGTTGGCACAGATCCTTCTGCATGAAGATGACGCGCTGGCGCGGCACCAAGGAAAGCCCGGGCCTGATGATGGCGCTGGACCGTGGCGGACAGTGCAAGGGCGTCGCCTTTCGGCTCGGCGACGGTGACAGGCGCGAGCAACTCGACAAGATCCTGCGGCGAGAGGTGACACTGAAGCCGACCAGCTACCATCCGCGCCTGCTCAATATGACGAGCGATGGCGGCCCGCTGCGGGCGCTGGCCTTCGTCATCAACCGCCAGGGCACCACGTATGCCGGTCCATTAAGCGAGGAAGCGGTTGTCGAGCGGCTGGCGACCTCCTGCGGCCATTGGGGCTCGGGCGCCGACTATCTCTACAACACGGTGAAGAATCTCGAGCAGCGCGGCATCCACGATACACATTTGTGGCGGTTGCAGCAGCTGGTCGCGGCGCGGATTGCCGGCTCGTAGCATCGCAAGTCGTGCCGCAATCGCGCCGGGCGGTGGCGGAATTGGGTTTGCCGGTGGTCGCGCTTCTGCCTAAGGTTCGCGCACCGTCGGCCTCTGGGCCGCGACACGATTCCAACCTGGAAGGCAAGAATGACCGGCACGACAGCCGCGAGCGGCAATAGAGCTTCCGATGGGAAGCTGACCTTCATCCTGGGGGGTGCCCGTTCGGGCAAGAGCTCTTATGCCGAGAGCCTGACGATCGTTAACCCATCGCCCTGGACCTATATCGCCACGGCGCAGGCCTATGACGACGAGATGCGCGAGCGCATCGCGCTGCATCGGTCGCGGCGCGGCGAAGGCTGGGTCACCGTCGATGCGCCGCTCGATCTGGCGGGCACAATCGAGGCTTTGCCGACCTACCAACCTGTGCTGATCGATTGCCTGACATTGTGGCTCACCAACCACATGCTGGCCGAACATGATGTCGAGGCCGAATGCCGGCGGCTCAAGGATGCGCTGTCGCGGCCGCGCGGGCCATGGTTCGTGGTCTCAAACGAAGTCGGCCTGGGCATCGTGCCCGACAATGCGCTGGCGCGCCGGTTCCGCGACGCCGCCGGCCGGCTCAACCAACAGGTGGCGACCGCTGCCGACAGCGTTCTCATGATGGTGGCGGGATTGCCACTCAAGGTGAAGTGACATGGCCGAAATCGAAGACAAGACCGTTGATGACAAGGACGCCGAGCGCCACCGCGCCAAGATGGCCAAGCGCAAGGCGGTGCAGGATGCCGAAGTGGCCGGCAAGACGGTCGAAAAGGGGCTGCTGATCGTCAACACCGGGCCGGGCAAGGGCAAGACCACGGCTGCCTTCGGCCTGGCGCTGAGAATGCTGGGCTATGGCAAGCGCGTCGGCGTCGTGCAGTTCATCAAAGGCAAATGGCATACCGGCGAGAAGGATGCTTTCGCGGCCTTCGGCGACCGTGTCGTCTGGCATGCGATGGGCGAGGGTTTTACCTGGGAGACGCAGGACCTGAAGCGCGACATCGCCGCCGCCGAAGCCGCCTGGGCCAAGGCGTTGGAGCTGATCGTCGATCCGTCGATGAGCCTCGTGGTGCTCGACGAACTCAACATCGCGCTGCGCTACGATTATCTCGATCTGGAAAAGGTGGTCGCGGCGCTGAAGGCGCGCCGGGGCGATCTGCATGTCATCGTCACCGGCCGCAACGCCAAGCCGCTCCTCGTCGAGGCGGCCGATCTCGTCACCGAGATGGGGCTGACCAAGCACCATTTCGCCGCCGGCGTGAAGGCGCAGCAGGGAATTGAGTTTTAGCCGCCGATCAAGATGGTCAGGTAGATCACGATCGCCGAGACGACCGCGAACAGGCCAAGCAGCAGCCAGTCGGCTACGCGATAGAGCTTGAGCGCCTGGCGGATGTCGGTGCTTTCGGCCTCGCGGCGGCCGCCTTCACCCATGAAGGCGTCCTCGACGACTTCGCCGCCATAGCTGCGTGGTCCGGCGAGCGAAAGCCCCAGCGCGCCGGCCATAGCGGCTTCCGGCCAGCCGGCATTGGGCGAGCGGTGCTTCCTCGCGTCGCGTCGCATGACATGCCAGGCGGAGTGCGGATCGGCGCCGGGCACAAGAAAGGCCGCCAGCACGATGAGCAGCCCGGTGAGTCGCGATGCGGGCAGGTTGACCAGATCGTCGAAACGGGCGGCCGCACGGCCGAAGGCTTCGTATTTCGGCGTGCGGTGGCCGATCATCGAATCGGCGGTGTTGGCGGCCTTATAGGCAGCACCTCCGCCAAGGCCGCCGATGCCGGTCCAGAACGCGGGCGCGACAATGCCGTCCGAAAAATTCTCGGCTAGGCTTTCGATCGCGGCACGCGCGACACCGGCCTTGTCGAGCTTTTCCGGATCGCGGCCGACAATGCGCGATACGGCGATGCGGCCGAGCGTCAGGCCGCCGGTCTCCAGCGCGTCGGCGACCTCCTCGACATGCTCTGCGAGGCTTTTCTGCGACAGCAGCGAGGAACCGAGGATGGCGGCGATGACGAGGCCCGTAGGGAACATCATCCAGAGCAGGACATGCAGCGCCAGGCCGATCAGGCCGGGCACCAGCAGAATGACGAGCAAGGCCTGGACGCCGCGTCGGCGACGCAATTCGTCGGAATCCGTAGCGTGGTTGAGCCGGCGATCGAGAAAGGATATCAGCCTGCCGATCCAGGTGACCGGATGGCCGATGGCGCCGAACAGCCAGTCCGGGTAGCCAAGGGCCCGTTCGACGGCGAGTGACAGGAAAGCGATCAGGACGGACATGAAACTTCTAAGCGGAGCGATTGCAGCGGTTGATCATGGCGGCAGCCTTGGCCGGGCAAACGCACTTTTTCCTCATGCGCCAAAACCTTTCGTGGACCTCTCGACAGGTATCAATCCGCACTCCTATCCGCTTTTCGATCTGCCCGCCACAGCGCTGTCCCGATTGCCGGAGGCAGGACAACTGCGCGAATTGGCCGAAATTGCGGCCAGGGCCTATGGCGCGCCGTCGGCGGCGCATGTGGCGGCGGCGCCCGGCACGCAGATTCTCCTGCCGCGCATCGCTTCGCTGCTGCGGCCCGGCAAGGCGCTGGTGCTTGGCCCAACCTATGCCGAACATGCCCGGGCCGCCGCTATCGCCGCCCATGCCGTGGCGGAAGTCAGCGATTTCGGCGCGCTGGCCGAGGCGGACCTTGCGGTGCTGGTCAATCCCAACAATCCGGATGGGCGGCTGATCGAAAAGGCCCGTCTGCTCGACCTTGCGGCGCGGCTTCGCGCCAAGGGCGGGCTGCTGGTCGTCGACGAGGCCTTCATGGATGTCGGCCCGATCGAGCAAAGCCTCGCCGGCGATGTCGGGCAGGGCGGCATCATCGTGCTGCGCTCCTTCGGCAAGTTCTTCGGCCTTGCGGGTGTGAGACTCGGCTTCGCATTGGCGGATCCGCTGACGGCCAAGCGGCTGGATGCGCAGCTCGGGCCCTGGGCGGTCGCCGGCCCGGCGCTCGAATATGGCATCCGCGCCTTGTCGGATGCGGCGTGGCAGGCCGATATGCGGCAACGCCTGGCGCAGGATGCCGGGCGGCTCGACACGCTGCTTGGCCGATTCGACGTTCCGGTCGCCGGCGGCACCAGCCTGTTCCGCTATCTGTCGTTTCCCGAGGCCGCAGGCCTTTTTTCGGCACTTGGCTCGAGCGGCGTGCTGGTCCGCCATTTTGCCGAGCGGCCTCACGTGCTGCGTGTCGGTTTGCCGGGCAATGAAGCGGAATGGCAACGCCTCGAAGGCACCCTTGCCACGTGGGCCGCGCGGCGCAAGGATGCGCCAAAGGAGTTCGGGCAATGATCCACGTTTGTTCGCTGTCGAAGGTCGACGAGGCCGTGGCAAGGACCGGTGCGCAGCGGTTGTTGTCGCTGCTCGCCGCAGGCACCGAAGTGGTCCGCCCGGCCTCGATCCTGGCGGAAAACCACCTGCATCTCGTCATGCACGACATCGCTGTCGCGCAGGAAGGCATGACGATGCCTGGCGAGGAGCATGTGCGGGCCTTGCTCGATTTCGCCTATCGTTGGGATCGGGCAAAGCCTTTGGTGGTGCATTGCTATGCCGGCGTCAGCCGCTCGACGGCATCGGCCTACATCATCGCGGCGGCGCTGGCGCCGAAGCGCGACGAGATGGAACTCGCCCGGACGCTGCGCTTCCTCTCGCCGACGGCCACGCCCAATCCGCGGCTGATCGCCGTCGCCGATATGCTGCTTGAGCGTGACGGCCGCATGATCGCGGCGATCGAAGCCATCGGACGCGGTGCCGACGCGTTTGAGGGGATCCCCTTCGAATTGGGGATCGAAGCTTAAGTCAAAGCAGACCCGCCGCTACGCCAGCCACTCGGCAAGCCTCGCCTTGCGCACATCCCGGACCAGGTTGATAAAACCGTCGGCCTGCATTTCCGCCGTCAGCCGGCCCTTCTCGGCCGTGGCGATGGAGGCGTCGCCGACCACGCCGTTCGGATTGAGGTCGCTGGCGATCCAGGCGAAGGCATGCGTGCCGGTGTGGCGCAGCAGGGCGAATTCCTTTTCGGCGCGCCCGACATTGGAGACGAAATTCTCCGCCTTGCTCATGTCGACGAGGTCGGGCCGGAAGTGCAGCATCAGTGATGTCTCGACATCGCCGCCATGGATGCCGTGACGGTCCTCGAGCTCGGTGTACATGCCGGCCGGACGGCCGAAACGCTGCCAGCTCGTCTTCACCGACAGCATTTTGGCGCGCACGCGCAATTCGCGCGAAATGATGCCCATGATCTCTTCATTGCCGCCATGCGAATTGACGACGATCAGCTTCCTCACCCCGGCCCGGGCGACCGACAGGCCAAGCTCGGTCCAGGCGTCGACCAAGGTGGTGGCGGGCAAGGTGAGCGTTCCCGGCGCATGCAGGTGCTCGTTCGATTTGCCGACCGCTTGCACCGGCAGGATGCGGATGTCGAGATCGTCGGGCAGACGCGCGATCACCGTCTCCAGCATGCCCGCCATGATCGAGGTGTCGGTCGAGACCGGAAGGTGCGGGCCGTGCTGCTCGATCGCCGCCACCGGCAGCACGGCGATGGTCGCTTCGGCGTCGATCGAGGCGTATTCGGTCGTCCGGTAATCGCCCCACCACACGCGTCTTGTCGTCACTTTTCGTCTCCCGATTGGTCTGCTGTCCGGCCTGAGGTCTAGAGACTATCCCCGGAAACAGCTAGCCCGCTGCCAGAACTTCGACCTCAACGTTGAACTCCGGGCGGGCGAAGCCGGAGACGATCATCAGCGTGGAGGCCGGCGCCGGATCGGAAAAGAGCCGGTTGCGGACATCCATATAGGCCTGCAGGTGCTCGCGGCCGATGACGAAGGCGTTGATGCGCACGATGTCGTTCAAGGTCAGCCCGGTTTCGCTGAGGATCGCGGCGATGTTCTTGAAGCAGAGCTCGGTCTGCGCGCCGGCGTCCTCAGGCACGGCATCGTCGGGGCCGATGCCCAATTGACCCGAGCACAGCACTAGGCGCTTTCCGGCCGGTATTTCGACGCCGTGGCTGTAGCGGGCGAAAGGCGGTTTGATCGACTTGGGGGCGAGGTATTTGAGCATGGCATTCTCCTGTCGGCCAACAGCCTAGTGGCGGATTCATGAAACATTCAAGATGCCGTGGACGCCGCCAGGAGCGATTATGGACAGGCGTCCAAAAAATAGGCACGATGCCTCGCGTACGGCATGACCCGTCCGGTCTCGGCAACGACTGCCGCACGAGCAGGCGGCCCTGGCGGTGGCATGTGTCTTGCTTCTTGAATCAATGGTGTCGAGCCCAGCGCGTTGCGCGCCGGAGCCAAGAGAGGGTGAGTTTATGATCGGACAAGGAAAGATGCTGGCGGGCGCCGTCGTCCTGCTGGCTACGGGCACGCTGGGTGCGGCCGCGAACGAGAAGGTGACGTTCGGCACCAATTGGCTGGCCGAGCCGGAACATGGCGGCTACTACCAGGCCGTCGCCGACGGCACCTATGCCGCCTGCGGCCTCGATGTCACCATCATGCAGGGCGGCCCGCAGGTCAGCGGCCGGCCGATGCTGCTTGCCGGCAAGATCGATTTCTATATGGGCGGCAATCTGCTGTCGGCCTTCGATGCCGTGCAGCAGGGCATTCCGATGCGTGTCGTCGCGTCCGACTTCCAGAAGGATCCGCAGGTCATCATGTCCCATCCGGGAGTGGGGCTGGACAAGTGGGAGGACCTCAAGAACGCCGACCAGTACATCATGGGCGACGAAGGCGCTCAGACCTTCTTCCAATGGATGGTCACCGATCTTGGCTTCGACGCCGCCAAGCGCGTGCCCTACACGTTCAATCCGGCACCCTTCATCGCCAACAAGAAGTCGATCCAGCAGGGCTATGTGACGTCCGAGCCGTTTGCCGTGCAGAAGCAGGGCGGCTTCACGCCGAACCAGTTCCTGCTCGCCGACTATGGCTGGGATACCTATGCGACCACCATCGAGGTGATGCAGGACACGATCGACAAGCGGCCGGAGGTGGTGCAATGCTTCGTCGATGGCTCGGCCAAGGGCTGGTACAAATACCTCTATGGCGACAACAAGGCCGCCAACGAGATGATCAAGAAGGACAATCCGGACATGACGGATGAGCAGATCGCCTTCTCGATCGAGCAGATGAAGAAATTCGGCGTTGTCGATTCGGGCGATTCGGAAAAGCTCGGCATCGGCGCGATGACCGAAGCCCGCATCCAGAGTTTTTACGACAAGATGGTCAAGGCCAAGGTCGCGCAGCCGGGCCTCGATATCAAGAAAGCCTATACGCTGGCCTTCATCAACAAGGGTGTCGGGCTGGAGCTGAAGAAGTAGGGCGGCCGGCCTGAGATGATCCAGGAGAAAGTGGCTGAGACGCCGGCGGCATCGGGGGAGGCCCCGATGCTGCTGGCATTGCGCAGTGTAGGCAAGGTCTTTTCCAACGGCGTGACGGCGCTGAGTAAGGTCGACCTGGCGATCCGCGAGGGCGATTTCCTGAGCCTGCTCGGCCCCTCCGGCTGCGGTAAGTCGACGGCGCTTCGGCTGATAGCCGGCCTGTCGACGCCGACCTCCGGCCAGCTCGACTGGCGCGGCGCGATCGACCGCTCGAACATTGGCTTCGTCTTTCAGGAGCCGACGCTGCTGCCTTGGGCAAGCGTGTTCGACAATGTCTGGCTGCCGCTGAGGCTGAAGAGCGTGTCGCGCGCCAAGGCGGAGCCGGCGGTGATGGAAATGCTGTCGCGCGTCCACCTCAGCGGCTTCGAGAACGCCGTGCCGCGCGAGCTTTCCGGCGGCATGAAGATGCGTGTCTCGATCGCGCGGGCCATGGTGACGAAGCCGCGCATCCTTCTGATGGACGAGCCTTTCGCGGCGCTCGACGAGATCACCCGCTTCAAGCTCAACAACGACCTTCTGGAACTTTGGCAGGACGAGCGCTTCACCGTCATCTTCGTCACCCACAGCGTCTTCGAGAGCGTGTTCCTGTCCAGCCGCGTCGTCGTCATGGCCGCGCGCCCGGGCCGCGTCCATGGCGAACTCCCCATCAACGCGCCCTATCCGCGCGACGAGGCGTTCCGCACCTCGCCGGGCTATGCTGCGCTTTGCCGGCAGGCCTCGGGCGTGCTGGTCGACGCCATCAACTCAACCGCCGGATCGCAAAATGACGGCCATTGACGACAATGTCCTGACGCTCGATCCGGAAGAGGCGCGCCGCGCCCGCCAGGAGCGGCTGGAGCGCATCGGCAAATGGGTGCTGCCGCTGGCGATCATGGTGCTGGCGATCGTGCTGTGGGACCGCATCTGCGTCTGGAACGAGATCCCGCAATATATCCTGCCGCGGCCGGGCGTGGTGCTGCAGACGCTGCACAACGATGCGGGGCTCTTGTTCTCGTCACTGCTGGTGACGCTCAGGATCACCTTTTTCAGCCTGTTGCTCGCCGTGATCGGCGGCGTCGGACTGGCGGTGCTGTTCGCCCAGTCGAAATGGGTGGAGATGTCGTTCTTCCCCTTCGCCATCGTGCTGCAGGTGACGCCGATCGTCGCCATCTTCCCATTGATCAACATCTATGTGGACAACCAGACCGTCAAACTGCTGCTCTGCGCCTGGATCGTCGCCTTCTTTCCGATCCTCTCCAACACCACGCTCGGCCTGAACTCGGTCGACCGCAATCTGCGGGACCTGTTCAAGCTCAACGGCGCGACGCGCTGGCAGCAATTGCGCTATCTGCGCCTGCCGGCGGCGATGCCTTATTTCCTCGGCGGGCTGAAGATCGCCGGCGGCCTGTCGCTGATCGGCGCGGTGGTGGCGGAATTCGTCGCCGGCGCGCAAGGGCAGTCGTCGGGGCTTGCGTCCCGCATCATCGAGGCCGGCTACCGGCTCAACGCGCCGCGCCTGTTCGCGGCGCTGATCCTGATCTCGCTCACCGGCATCCTGATCTTCCTGGTGCTGTCGCTGGTGTCGCATCTCATCTTGCGCCGCTGGCACGAGAGCGCGCTGAAACAGGAGCGCTAGGGTGATTGGCGTGGTTAAGAACGGTGACGGCCTGCTTGGGCCAGAGACACAGCGAACAGGCGTGCGGAGACATCGCGAACAGTTTTGTGCCGCCGCATTCTTCGACGACCGTAACGGAATGGATCCTCGGGTTTACGCGCCCACTTCGCTCCCGCTCCGCCCGTGGATGACGAAGGACAGGAAGGCAAAACTGTTCGCGATGTCTCCGCACAGCCGTTCGCCGGGTCTCCGACCCAACCGAACGGTGTTGCATAGGACAGCGGAGGGTAGGCCTTGATACCTGCCTCTGGATCCTACCGGCTTATCAACGCCCGCGTTCATCGCTCGCTGACGCCCGGCCTTGCGGCACCGTTCGACGCCGACGGTTTCGCGCTGACTGAGCTCGCCGTCGCCGACGGTAAGATCGCGAGCATTGTCGCCCATGCCAAGTCGAAGGCAGAAGCCGACGCGATCGACCTTGCCGGCCGCATCGTGCTGCCGTGCTTCGTCGATTGCCACACCCATATCGACAAGGGCCATATCTGGCCGCGAAAGCCCAATCCGGACGGCACCTTCATGGGCGCGCTCAATGCCACCGGCGCCGACCGTACCACGCGCTGGAGCGCCGAGGATGTAGCGCGCCGCATGGATTTCTCGCTGCGCTCAGCCTATGCGCACGGCACCAAGGCTATGCGCACGCATCTCGACAGCGTGCCGCCGCAGGAGGAGATCTCCTGGCCGGTGTTCGAGGCGATGCGGGAAAAATGGCGTGGGCGCATCGACCTGCAGGCAGCCTGCCTGCTCGGCATCGAAGGCGTGCGCGACAAGGCCTGGTTCGAACGGTTGGCGAAACGCGTCGCCGCGGCCAAGGGTGTGCTCGGCGTCGTCACCTATATGGTGCCCGACCTCGAGGAACTGCTCGACCAGGTGTTCGCCCAGGCGATCAAGCATGGGCTCGATCTCGATTTCCATGCCGACGAGACCGACGATGTCGCGGCCATGTCGCTGAAGAAGATCGCCGAGGCTTCGCTGTGGAATGGCTTCGAGGGCAACATCCTGGTCGGCCATTGCTGCTCGCTGGCACGCCAGCCGGACCTCGAGGTGCTCGATACGTTGGACAAGGTGGCGAAGGCGCGGCTTGCCGTGGTGTCGCTGCCGATGTGCAATCTCTATCTTCAGGACCGCCGCAGCAACGGTACCACCCCGCGCTGGCGCGGCGTGACGCTCCTGCACGAGATGAAGGCGCGCGGCATCAAGGTGGCGGTCGCTTCCGACAACACGCGCGACCCTTTCTACGCCTATGGCGATCTCGATATGCTTGAGGTCTACCGAATGGCGACGCGCATCCTGCATTTCGACCACCCCGTAGGCGACTGGCCCAGGGCGGTGGCGGCGACGCCGGCCGAAGTGATGCGGCTCGAAGGCGCCGGCACGCTTGCGGTCGGCAGCAGCGCCGACTTCGTCATCTTCAAGGGACGCAGCTGGACCGAATTGCTGTCGCGGCCCGAATCGGATCGCATCGTGGTGCGCGACGGCAGGGCGATCGAACGCCAATTGCCCGACTATGCCGAACTCGACGAATTGATGGTGTGATGATGGATATCGCAGCGCTGAAGCGCGATCTCGAGGGGATCAAGCTCGACGACCATCCGGCCATCGTCCAGCAGAAGAGCCGCGACTTCTACTGGTACAGCCCGGTGCTGAAGGCGCAGCTCGACCACATCAAGGGCGACCTGATCGTCACGCCGAAGAACGAGGACGAGGTCATCCGCGTGCTTGCCGCATGCCACAGGCACGGCGTTCCGGTGACGCCGCGCGGCAGCGGCACCGGCAATTATGGGCAGGCGATGCCGCTGTCGGGCGGCGTGGTGCTCAACCTTGCCGAGATGAACGAGATCAAGACGATCGCGCCGGGGCGCGTGGTGACCGGGCCGGGCGCGGTGCTGGCAGAGATCGACAGGGCGACGCGGGCGCATTCCGGGCAGGAGCTGAGGCTCTCGCCCTCGACCTATAACACTGCTTCGATCGGCGGCTTCATCGCTGGCGGCTCCGGCGGCGTCGGCTCGATCAATTTCGGCGGCCTGCGCGATTTCGGCAATGTGCTGCGGCTGCGCGTCGTCACCATGGAGGCCGAGCCCAAGGCGCTCGAGCTCACCGGCGAGGACCTGCACAAGGTGACCCATGCGTACGGCACCAACGGCGTCATCACCGAGGTCGAGATGCCGCTGACCGCCGCCTATGACTGGATCGACGTCATCGTCGGCTTCGACAATTTCATGGGCGCTGCCCGCTACGGCAACGCGCTTGCCTGCCAGGACGGCATCCTGACCAAGCTGATCACGCCGATCGCTGCACCCGTGCCGCAGCTCTATTTCAAGCGGCACCAGAAATTCCTGCGCGAGGGGCAAAGCATCTGCGTCGTCATGGTCGCGAAGCATGGGCTCGACGCCTTCCTGGCCTTCACCCGCCGCGCCGGAGGCGAGGTCATCTTCAATGCGGCGACCGCGACGGACGAGGACAAGAAGGGCCTGCCGCCAGCCTATGAGCTTGCCTGGAACCACACGACCCTGCGGGCACTGCGCGTCGACCCGTCGATCACCTATCTGCAGTCGCTCTATCCGTTCCCCAACCAACTGGCGCTGGTCGAGAAGATGGACGCGATGTTCCCGGGCGAGGTGTTCTCGCATCTGGAATTCGTGCGGCTCGACGGCAACATCACCTGCTTCGGCCTGCCGCTGGTCAAGTTCACCACCGAGGCGCGGCTCAACGAAATCATCCGCATCCATGAGGAGAATGGCTGCCCGATCTTCAACCCGCACCGCTACACGCTGGAAGAGGGCGGCATGAAGCAGACCGACGAGATCCAGCTTGCCTTCAAGCGCCAGACCGATCCGCAAGGCCTGCTCAATCCCGGCAAGATGATCGCCTGGGAAAACCCTGACTATGATTATCGCTCCGGCCGCACGTTCCTGTTCAAGGGATTGCAGAAGGCGGGTTGATGAAAATCCTCGTGCTTTACGCTCATCCGGTGGAGACCAGCTTCAACGCCGGCCTGCACAAGACGATCGCCGAACGGCTCGCCGCAGCCGGGCATGCGGTCGATGATTGCGATCTCTACGCCGAGGATTTCGATCCGCGGCTGACGCGCGCCGAGCGGCTCGGCTACCACGACCCGCGCGGGCCGGACGATGCGGTCGCCGGCTATGTCGAAAGGCTGCAAAATGCCGAAGCGCTGGTGCTGTCGTTTCCGGTCTGGAACTATGGCTATCCGGCGATCCTGAAAGGCTTTTTCGACCGCGTCTTTCTGCCCGGCGTGTCGTTCAAGCTGGTCGACGGCAAAGTGCGGCCGACGCTGCACAACATCCGCAAGCTCGCAGCCATCACCACCTATGGCGGCAGCCGCCTTCGCGCCATGCTGATGGGCGATCCGCCGCGCAAGGTCGTCAAGCGCATGCTGCGGGCGACCATCAAGCCCGGCGCTCCCGTCTCCTATCTCGCGCATTATTCCATGAACCTTTCGACCGACGAGACGCGCAACGCCTTCATGGCGAAGGTCGCGGCCACGATGGACGCCTTCTGATGCGCGTGCTGGTGGTCTATTGCCATCCGGTGCCGGAAAGCTATTGCGCGGCGATCCGCGACACCGCGCTCGAGGTGCTGAGGGGGCGAGGCTGGGAGGTGCGGCTGCTCGACCTCTATGCCGAGAGTTTCGACCCTGTGATGAGCTGCGAGGAGCGGCGCTTCTACAACGACCGGGCGCCGCAAGACCCGGCACTGGCGCCGCATTTCGAACATCTGCAATGGGCACAGGCGATCCTCTTCATCTATCCGACCTGGTGGTACGGGTTGCCGGCGATGCTGAAGGGTTGGTTCGACCGCGTGTGGGCGACCGACATCGCCTTCAAGCTGCCGGCCGGCAAGGGGCGGATCACGTCGCTGATGCGGCATGTAACCAAGGTCGGCGTCATCACCGCCTGCGGCGCGCCGACCTGGTGGAGCGTCGTCGTCGGCCAGCCGGGACGCAAGACGATTTTACGCGGCATGCGGGCGCTATGCGCCACGCGCTGCAAGACTTTTTTCCTGGCGCACTATTTGATGGATTCGTCGACACCGAAGAGCAGGGCGGGGTTTCTGGTCAAAGTCCGCAGGATGCTCGAGCGGTTTTAGGGGACTTCAGCTATCCTGCGGGATTGTGGCGAACGCCTTTTTTATGCGGAAATGAAGTGCATAATAGAGGCATGACCAAGCTTTTCGAGCATGCAGTCCAACGTGTTCGCACCTTGCCTCCTGAATTGCAGGACGAGTACGCACGTGTCCTCTTGCGCCTCGCGGGTGATGTGGGGGACGAACCTGTTCACCAACTGAGCCGAGAGGAAAAAGCCTCGCTCGCAATGCCCCGAGCGCAGGCTGCGCGTGGTGAATTTGCAACCGACGAAGAAGTCCGTGCTGTTTGGGCGAAGCACGGCCTGTGAAGCTTCGTTACACGCCGGCGGCGTTAGCAGAGTTAGAGAGGTTCTCGGCAATATCGCGTTGCAGTCACCCAAAGGGACGAAGCGGATCCAAGCCAGACTCCACGCAGTCATCAATCCATTGCTCGAACATCCCCTGGCCGGCATTTGCTACAGACGAAAGGCCGATGCGCCGGATCGTCGTGCGGCCTTATCCCTACCTGATCTACTATGAGCCATCCGCCGCCGAAATTGTGATTGTCGGTATTCGAAATGGTGCTCGCGATCCGTCAACCATGCCGGACAAGTAATAGCGACTCTTGCTCACGCCTGCGGGCAATCCTGCCCGAAGCCGCGAGAGGAAAACTACATTCTCACCCGTTCCGCCTTGGGATCATACATCGGCTTCAGCGAGGCCTCCGCGGCGAAGCGCTCGCCGGCGATTTCCACCTCGTAGGATGAGCCCAGCACATCCGTCTCGCTCTCGCCCTGGCAAGGCACATAGCCAAGCCCGATCGCGCCGCCGAGATGGTGGCCGTAATTGCCTGATGTGATCGGACCGACGATCTTGCCGTCGCGCAGGATGGCCTCGTTGTGGAAGAGCAGCGGCTGCGGGTCCTTCAGGCGGAACTGCACCAGCCGGCGTGACAGGCCGGCTTCCTTCTTCCTGAGCACAGCGTCGCGGCCGATGAAGCCGGCTTTGCTCGTCTTGACGGCAAAGCCGAGGCCCGCCTCCAGCACATTGTCCTCGTCGGTGATGTCGTGGCCGAAATGGCGGAAGGCCTTTTCGATGCGGCAGGAATCAAGCGTATGCAGGCCGCAGAGTTTCAGGTCGACATCTGCGCCGGCTTCGGTGATCGCCTCGAAGACATGGGCCGCCTGTTCGGTCGAGACGTAGAGTTCCCAGCCGAGCTCGCCGACATAGGTGACGCGGTGGGCGCGGGCGAGACCCATGCCGATCTCGATCTCCTGGAAAGTGCCGAACAGATGGGCCTCATTGGAGAAATCGTTCGGGCTGACCTTCCGGATCAGTTTTCGCGCCTCCGGACCCATGACGCAGATCACGGCTTCGGCGGCGGTCACGTCGGTGATGACGACGAACTCGTCGGCGACGTGCTTTCTCAGCCAGGCGAGATCACGCTGCAGCGTGGCGCCAGGCACGACCAGGAAATAGGCCGTCTCCGACAGCCGCGTCACGGTGAGGTCGCTCTCGATGCCGCCGCGCTGGTTGAGCATCTGCGTGTAGACGATCTTGCCCGGCGCGACGTCCATGTCGTTGGCGCAGAGCCGCTGCAGGAAGGCGCAGGCATCGCGGCCTTCGACGCGGACCTTGCCGAAGGAGGTCATGTCGAACAGGCCGACGCCGTTGCGCACGGCGAGATGCTCGTCGCGCTGGTTGTCGAACCAGTTCTGCCGCTTCCAGGAATAGCGGTATTCGCGCTCCTGGCCTTCGCGCGCGAACCAGTTGGCGCGCTCCCAGCCCGCCACCTCGCCGAAGACCGCACCGCGCGCCTTCAGGTGCTCGTGCAAGGGCGAGCGGCGCACGCCGCGCGAGGTCGCCATCTGGCGATAGGGGAAATGGTCGGCATAGAGCAGGCCGAGCGTTTCGGAGACGCGCTCCTTGAGGTAGCGGCGGTTCTTCTGGAAGGGCTGGGCGCGGCGAATGTCGACTTCCCACAGGTCGAAGGGGGCCTCGCCGTCGTTGATCCACTGAGCCAGCGCCATGCCGGCGCCGCCGGAGGAGACGATGCCGATCGAGTTATAGCCGGTCGCCATCCAGTAACCGGAAAGCTCGGGCGCCTCGCCGAGATAGTAGCGGTCGTCGGGCGTGAAACTCTCGGGGCCGTTGAAGAAGGTGTGGATGCCGGCGGTGCCCAGCATCGGCATGCGGTTGACTCCCATTTCCAGGATCGGCTCGAAATGGTCCATGTCCTCGGGCAACTGGTCGAAGCAGAAATCCTCACGGATGCCGTCCATGCCCCAGGGCTTCGCCACCGGCTCGAAGGCGCCAAGCATCATCTTGCCGGCGTCCTCCTTGTAGTAGGCGCACTCGTCCGGCACGCGCAGCACCGGCAGGCGGGAGAGGCCGGGGATCGGCTCGGTGACCAGATAGAAATGCTCGCAGGCATGCAGCGGGATGGTGACGCCGTTCTGCCGGCCAAGCTCGCGCGCCCACATGCCGGCGCAGTTGACGACGATGTCTGTCTCGATCGTGCCTTGCTCCTCGCCCTGCGTCCAGGAGACGCCGCAGACTCTACCGTCCTTGGTATGGACTTTCGTGACCTTCACATTCTCGACGATGGAAGCTCCCCGCTGGCGCGCGCCCTTGGCCAGCGCCATGGCGATGTTGGCGGGATCGCACTGGCCGTCGAGCGGCAGATGTACCGCGCCGACCACATCCGAGACGTTGAGATGCGGGTACATCTCCTTGACCTCGCGCGGCGAAATCTCGCGCACGTCGACATCGAAGGCGCGGGCGAGCGAAGCCTGCCGGTAGATCTCGTGCTTGCGCTCTTCCGTCAACGCCACGGTGATCGAGCCGACCTGGCGCATGCCGGTGCCGACATCGGTCTCGGCTTCCAGCTTGACGTAGAGATCGGCCGAATATTTCGCCAGCCGCGTCATGTTCTGCGAGCCGCGTAACTGGCCGATCAGCCCGGCCGCATGCCAGGTGGTGCCTGAGGTGAGCTGCTTGCGCTCCAGGAGCACGATGTCGGTCCAGCCGAGCTTGGCCAGGTGGTAGGCGACCGAGCAGCCGGAGACGCCGCCGCCGATGATCACGGCCCTCGCCTTGTCGGGGATCGCCTTGGCCAGGATGGTCTTGGTCATGCGGCCTCGCGGCGATAGTTCGAAGCGAAGCGGCAAACGCGAAGTGCTGCCTCCTTGAGGACGGGTTCGGGCTGGCAGAGGCTGATGCGGATATGCCCGGCGGCGGCCTCGCCGAAGCTCGATCCGGGCATGACGCCGACCTTTTCCTTGTCGAGCAGCGCCCAGGCGAATTTCTCGTCGTCGGGTTCGACCGCGGAGACATCGAGCATGATGTACATGCCGCCGTCGGAGCCGCGCACGGTGACTTCATTGGCGCCGCGTATGGCATCGAGGAAGATCGTGCGCCGCGCGGCGTAACGCTCGGCGATATCCTTCACGCCATAGTGATTTTCGAGCGCCTCGGCGCAGGCGATGGAGATGAAGGCCGGCAGGCCGTAGGTCGTGACCAGATTGAGGTCGGTCATCAGCGCGATCATCGCTTTCGGCCCGGTCAGCCAGCCCATGCGCCAGCCGGTCATGCCGTGGCTCTTCGACATGGAGTTGATGACCAGCGTGCGCTCGGCCATGCCGGGCAACGAGCGCGGCGAGATGTGCTCGCCGCCGCCAAGCGTCCAGTAGACCTCATCCGACAGCAGCCAGAGATCGTGTTCCTTGCAGATTTCGGCCAGCTGCTCGAGCCGTTCGCGCGAGTAGACGGCGCCGGTCGGGTTGTTCGGCGTGTTGATCAGTATGGCGCGGGTGTTTGGCTTGAGCGCAGCGCGGATCATCTCCGCGCGAGGTTGAAACCCATCTTCCGCGGGCGTCTCGACCACGGTGAAGCTGGCGCCCGCGGCGCTGAATGTGTTGGGATAGGTGGCGTAATAGGGCGCGACGACGATGGCGTGGTCGCCCGGGTCGAGCACGCCCTGCACGGCGGCGTAAAGCGCTGCCTGGCCGCCAGGCGTGGCGATGACCTCGTCGGCTTCGGTGAGGATGCCGGCGCAAGCGGTCGCGGCGGCGGCCATCGCCTTGCGCAGGCGCGGCAGGCCGGGCAGCGGCGTGTAATGATGGTTGCTGCCGCGCACGGCGGTCACGCAAGCCTCAATCGTTTCAGACGGCGTGTCGAAATCATGGTCGCCGACCGAGAGCACGATGATGTTTTCGCCCGCCTGCTTGCGGGTCCAGGCGGCGAAGTGGACTTCCCAGCCATCCTTGCCCGAAGGCACGATACCGGTAATGCGCTTTGACGGTTTTGGCATCAGGAGACTCCCGAAATCTGGTGACCGGCCCGCGTGAGCTTGTCGCGCAGGGCGGCGATATGAGCAGGGCCGACTTCGCAACAGCCGCCGACGATGCCGGCGCCGGCATCGACCCAGCCGATGGCCTGGTCCGAATAGGCTTGCGGATCGAGATCATGGCGGGCGTGCAGCACGTCCACCGTCCCGCCATGCTTCAATGCCTCGACCGAAGTGAAGCCGTTGGCATAGGCACCCACCGGTCCACCCAGGGCAACGAGTTCGGGCAAGGCGGCGGCGATGGCTTCGGGCCCGCAGCAGTTGAGCAGCCGGGCCGCGACCGGCAGGCCGTCGAGGGCACTGACGGCGGCAGCAATGGTTTCGCCGCTGCGCAGGCGCGGCGTGCCATGATCGGCGAGCGTCCAGGACACCCATACGGGCTTGCCGCTTTCCGAGGCCGCGGTGACCGCCGCGCGCGCCTCCTCGGCGGAGGCCATCGTCTCGCACAGGAACAAATCGACGCCATCCGCCTGCTCGGCGACGATACGGCGATAGATATCGAGCGTGTCCTCAAAGGAGATGGTCAGCGCCGGCGCGTAGCTGCCGAAGAGAGGCGACAGGCAACCGGCAATAGCAGCATCGCCCGCCTCGTCGCGAGCCTGGCGCGCCAGCTCGATGCCGCGCTTCTGCAACGGCTTGAACAAATCTTCGGCGCCCTCGCGCGCCAGGCGCTCCGGCGTTGCCGAATAGGTGTTGATGGTGATGACGCGGGCGCCGGCACGGATGAATTCCGCATGCAGGTCGCGCACAAGTTCCGGCTCGTCGATCAGCACCCTGGCCGACCACAGCGGCGTCGGCTCGGACCTGCTGCGCCGGACCAGTTCCTGTCCCATGCCGCCGTCGGTGAGGATGACGGAGGTCATGCCCGCAACCTCTCATTCTTCGGATCCCACAGCGGCTCGTCGTTCTGGACGATGGCCTTGAAGCGGTCGCCGAAAATCTCGACCTCGATCGCGGTGCCCGGTTGCGTGAGATCGGCGCGCAGCATGCCGAGCGCAATCGACCTGTCGACCCGGTGGCCCCAGCCGCCCGACGTCGTCTCGCCGACGATCGTGCCGTCATGCCAGAGCGTCGACATATAGGGCGCGTCGCAGTCGCCGGGGTTCTCGACGACCAGCGTGACGAAGCGCTTCTTCACGCCCTGCTGCTTCTCATTGAGCAAAGCCGCCTTGCCGCGGAAGTCCGGCTTGTCCCATTTGACGAAGCGCTCCAGGCCGCCCTGCAGGATCGAATAGTCGGTCGAGAGGTCGCCCTTCCAGGTGCGGTAGCCTTTTTCCAGCCGCAGCGAATCCAGCGCATACATGCCGAAGGGTTTCAAACCGTGCTTCCGGCCAGCGGCCCAGACGGCGTCGAAGACGGTCGCCGTGTCCGCGACCTTGGTGTGGATTTCCCAGCCGAGCTCGCCGGCGAAGGAGACGCGCACCAGCTTCGCCCGGCGCCCGGCAATGGTTGTTTCCTGATGCGTCAGCCAGGGCAGCGTCAGGTCGGCGTCGCAGACTTCGGCCAGGATTTTTCGCGAGTTCGGGCCGGCGAGGATCTGGGTGGAATATTCCTCCGTCCGGTCGGTGAGCGTGAAGGCCGCATCGGCGGGCAGGCGCGACTTCAGCCATTCGAAATCGTGCCACTGCGCCACCGCGGCAGTGATCAGCGTCATCTGGTCCTCGCCATGGCGCACCGCCGACATTTCGGTGACGATGCGGCCCTTGTCGTCGGCGTAATAGACGAGGCCGATGCGGCCGGGCTTCGGCACAAGGCCGGTGACCTGCAAGGCCAGCCAATCGGCCGCGCCCGGACCTTCGAGGTTGAAGCGCGAGAAGCCGGGCAAGTCGAGGATGCCGGCGGCGTCGCGCACGGCAAGGCATTCCTCGCGCACACGCTGCTGCCAGGGCCCGTCGCGGCGGAAGGTGAGGGTAGACTCTTCGGAAGTATCATCGCCGGGTTGTGCGTACCAAGTCGCGCGCTCCCAGCCATTATAGGCGTCGAACTGGCCGCCCAGCGCCTTGATGCGATCATGCAGCGGCGACAGTTTGCGGTTGCGCCCCTCCGGCCAGGCATGGCGCGGGAACTGGATGGCGTATTCGTTGCCGTAGATTTCCATGCCCTTGGCGACGCAATAGTCGGGCGCCGAGGCGAAGCTGGTGAAACGGCGCGGATCGCAGGACCACATGTCCCATTCGGTCTGGCCCTCGGTGACCCATTCGGCCAGCACCTTGCCGGCGCCGCCCCCTTGCGCGATGCCGAAGGTGAAGACGCAGGCCTCGAAGGCGTTCGGCACGCCGGGCATCGGCCCGATCAGCGGATTGCCGTCCGGCGCGTAAGGGATCGGGCCGTTGATCACCTTGGAGAGGCCGGCGGTGCCGAGGATCGGCACGCGGGCGACGGCGTCGGCGAGATAATGCTCCAGCCGGTCGAGATCGTCGGGGAAAAGCTGGAAGGAAAAATCCTCCGGCATCGGATCGTTGTGGGTCGCCCAATGCGCGCGGCAATTGCGCTCATAGGGGCCGAGATTCATGCCGCTCTTTTCCTGCCGCAGATAATAGGACGTGTCGACGTCGCGCAGCAGCGGTAGCTTGTGGCCCTGTTCCTTCGTCCAGGCGGCAAGCTCGGGGATTTCCTCAAACAGGATGTACTGATGGCTCATCACCATCATCGGCACGTCGCGCCCGAACATCTTGCCGACTTCGGCGGCGCGGTAGCCGGCCGCATTGATGACGATCTCGCAGCGGATCTCGCCTTGCGGGGTGGCGATCACCCATTCGCCGTTCTCGCGGCGCACGCCGGTGACCGGGCAGAAGCGGATGATCTTGGCGCCCATGTCACGCGCGCCTTTGGCCAGCGCCTGGGTCAGCTGAGCCGGGTCGATGTCGCCGTCGCTCGGGTCATAGAGCGCGCCCTTCAACTCATGCGTCTCGATGAAGGGGTAGCGGCGCTTGATCTCGTCCAGTCCGACGACGTCGATATCCATTCCCTGGTAGCGGCCCATGCCCTTGGCGCGCTGGAATTCCTGCATGCGCTCCTTGGTATGGGCGAGCCGGAGCGAGCCGGTTACATGGTAGTTCATCGGATAGTCGACCGCTTCGGCCAGACCCCGGTAAAGCTCGGTCGAATAGCGCTGCATGTTCATCAGCGACCAGGACGAGGAGAAGGTCGGCACGTTGCCGGCGGCATGCCAGGTCGAGCCGGAAGTCAGCTCGTTCTTTTCCAGAAGCACGCAGTCGGTCCAGCCCGCCTTGCAGAGGTGATAGAGCGAGGAGGTGCCGACGACGCCGCCTCCGATGATCACCACGCGTGCCGCGGTTGGCAAACCGGCCATTTCTTCCTCCAGAGTCTCAGCGCTTCGCGCTTCGGTTTTGTTTTTGATGCATGTCGTTATCCCAAACCGCTGCGCACTTTTGGATGACATGCATTGTCAGTATACCGGTGGCGAAACCACCCAGATGACTACTGCCGGCTCGGCGCCGGGATTGCGCCAGCGGAACGGCTTGCCCTCAAAGCGGAACGAATCGCCTTCGCCGAGACGATGCCAGACGCCGTCGATCTCGATCTCGAAAGTGCCCGACGCGATATAGCCCGCTTCTTCCGTCGGGCGGCGCGCTTCGGTCTTCAGCTCCGCGCCCGGCGCGAACACCGAGCGCAGCATCTCGAAACTACCGCCGAGATCGGGCGACAGAAGCTCCTCCACCAGGCCGGATTCACTTGTGCCAAGCGAACGCCGGCTGCCGGCACGCACGACCACGCCGCGTTCCTGCTCGACAGGCACGTCATGGCTGAAGAACAGGCTGATCGGAACATCGAAGAGGCTGGCGAATGCCCGCAAGTCACCGAGCGAGGGAATCGAGAGGCCGCGCTCGACCTGGCTGACCCAGCCGACCGACCGGCCGAGCTTGAGGGCAATCTCGGCCAGCGTGAGGCCGCGCGCCTTGCGAAGCGCACGGATGTCGCCGGCCAGCAGCCGGTCGCCATTATCCTGCTCCGATCTGGCTGTAGTCGAGCTCAAGCGTATCTCGTGAAAAAATCCGTATAAATTTCATGAAGCGGCAAAGTCATGAAAAAATCAAGGGGATTTTCACAACCCGCAAGATTTACTTGCGCGATTTTTGAGGTTGAGGCAAAGCCACGATCACGAACGGCGAGTGGGGACGTCCGGTCGGGGACCAATACAGTTTTAGTGTCTGCGGATGGTCGCCATGGAACCGGTTGCAGTTCCGGCCATGCGCGAAGGGACGGCCCATGCTGGAGAAGAATAGCCGAATCGCCATGGACGCGGCGATCGTCGACGATGCGATCCTGTCGCGCCGGTCGGTGCGCGCGTTTCTGCCCGATATGGTCGATGACGACACGATCCGTGCGATCCTGGCGGTCGCCGCGCGCGCGCCGTCGGGCACCAACATGCAGCCCTGGCGCGTCTATGTGACCAAGGGCGAGGTCAAGCAGCGCATAAGTGACGCCATCCTCAATTCCGGCATCCGTGCCGAAAAGGCGGAGTGGGACGAGTACCGCTACTATCCCGACCAGTTCTTCGAACCATATCTCACCCGCCGCCGCGCCAACGGCTTCGGGCTCTATGGCGTGCTGGGCATCGGACGCCGCGAGGTCGACAGAATGCGCGCCCAGCACGACCGCAATTTCATCTTCTTCGACGCTCCGGTCGGCATGATCTTCACGATCGACCGGAGGCTGAACCAAGGGTCGTGGATCGACTACGGCATGTTCCTGCAGAACATCATGGTCGCGGCGCGGGGCAGGGGACTGCATACCTGTCCGCAGGCGGCCTTTGCGCCCTATCACCGTCAGATCAGGCCTGTGCTCGATATTCCCGACGAAGAGATCGTCGTCTGCGGCATGGCGCTGGGCTATGAAGACACGTCCAAGCCGGAGAACGAGTTCCGCACCGACCGCGCGCCGCTCGAGGACTGGGTGACGTTCGCGAAGTAGCGTCGGCGGAGGCGTCAGTCGGTGCTCATATGCGCGCCATGGCCGCTGACATGGGCGCCGTCCTTCGGGGTCAGCCTCAGGTAGGCCGACAGCGCGCAAAGCGTGATCAACCCTTCGATGACGAACAGGATGCGGTAGTCGTAGATGCTGGCCTTGCCGCCGCCGGCAAGCAGCGACAGCAATGCTGCCGCGAGGCCGACGCTGATCGCCACCGCCAGCTGCCACAGGATGTAATAGAGCGCGCTGAAGCGCGCGAGCTGCTCCGGTGCGATGTCCGAATAGGAGAGATTGCCGGTCGAAGCCCATTGCACCGAGCGGAAGACGCCGAAGGCGAAAATATAGGCAAGCACGATCCAGGCCGGGAGGGCCTCCTGCATCAGGGCGAAGCCCGCGACCAGCAAAGCGACGATCGGCGTATTGGTGACCAGCACGCGCTTGAAGCCGAAACGGTTCAAAAGGCGCGGCATGAAGAAGCGCATGATCAACGACCCGATCGCGGCGACGAAGGTCAGCGATCCTGCCTGCACGGCGCTCATGCCGAAGCCAAGCTGGAACATCAGCGGCAAGAGGAAGACCACCGAGCTCAGGCCGATCGTGTCGAGGCCGCCGCCCGTCAGGAAGGAGATGCGGAAGGTGCGGATGCGCAAGAGATTGAGGTCGAGCAGCGGATTGCGCGCGCGCAGGCAGTAGAAGGCGGCAACCGTCAGGATAACGATCGCCAAGCCAAGTTCCAGCGCCATGCCGCTGGCGGCCGCATCTTTCGCAGCGACCGAATCCATGCCGAAGACCAGCAGCGTCATGCCGCAGCCGACGAGCAGGAAGCCCGGCAAATCGAACGGCGTGCGCACCGGCTTGGTCGTCGTCGGAAACAGGGAGGCGGCCAGCAGCGCCGCGGTCAGCGCGATCGGGATATTGATGTAGAAGATCCAGCGCCAGGAGACGTAAGTGGTGAGGGCGCCGCCGACGAGCGGCCCGACCAGCGGCCCGGATTGGCCGGCGAGCGAAATATACATGTTGATCTTCAGCGTGCGGTCGCGCGGGAAGCTCGACAGGATCACGACCTGACCAAGCGTGCCCATCAGCGCGCCGCCGCAGCCTTGCAGGGCGCGCGAGCCGACCAGCATCCAGATGTTTTCCGAAAGGCCGCACAAGGCCGAGGCGCCGGCGAAGACGAGCAGCGCGAAGCAATAGACGTTGCGCAGGCCGAAGCGGTCGGCCAGCCAGCCGCCGAGCGGCATGGTGACGATGAGGCTGGCGACATAGACGGTGATCAAAAGGCCGAGCTGGCTTGGCGGCCGGTCGAGGCTCTCGCCGATGCCGGGCAGCGCGGTGACCACGACGTTCTGGTCGAGACTGGTCATGAACACGCCGCAAGCGACGGTTGCCGGCAACAGCATCGACGGACCCTCCGCCGGAGCAAAGCGGGTCGTGGCCGTCGCCGAAATCTCAACAGTCATGGAAGAGCATGGTCGAACTGGTTGCCGGTGCGGACGTTTGCCCTGGCAAACGCCCGTGATTCCTTACCTATCGCGCCTGCTGGCCCAGCGCTCAAGCAGCAGTTGTAGCCGTCGATAATGCCAGATGCCGTCTGGACCAATGTTAAGCCAACAACGCCGAGCGGGCTATTGCACTTCGTAACCGACCTCCTCGGAGGCATGGCACAAGGCCTTCCAGAAGGAGCGCGCGAAGGAGCGGAAGACGTAGATGTCGAACTGGTCTGGCCCGCTGCGCTGGATCTGGGCGAAGATGTCGTGATGGTTGGTCGAACGTCCGGCGCCGAGCGGGAACGCCGGCAAGGCGAAGTCGATAGCGAAGAACTTCGCCATCACCCATTCAGCCTTCGGACCAGCGATGCGGATCGCGGTGCGGCCATGCGAAAGGTCCGTCAGCGTGCCGATGGTCGGCGTGATGGCGCCGGCGAAGGCCGCGGCCAGACCTTCGGCCTCGTCCACCACGGTGAATTTTCCCGGCGCGAAGCCGAAGGCGGCACGCGCACCGTTGCTCACACCCCCGCCGGCGCCGTCGGGCAGAGCGAGACCGGTGACCTTGCCGATAATTTCGATCAGCTGCTTCTCTTCACCCGGCCAGGCGGCGAGCTGCAGGATCGAGCCCGGCCGCGTCTCGGACAGGATGACGTCGACGCCATGTTCGAAATTGCCGTGTGAACCCGGATGGTACTCCGGCTCGAGCGGCGATTGGCGTTCGGGCAACTCGTGCTCAGCCATGCATGCGGCTCCCGTCCGGATCGTAGAAATGGTTTGAGACGATCTCGATCGGTCCGAACCGGTTGCGCAGCGGGTCGGAGACGAAGGCGCGGGTCCCATGCCTTGCCTTGCCGCCCTTGACCAAGGCCAGCGCGATATATTTGCCGAGCGCCGGCGAATAGCAGCAGGCGGTGATGTGGCCTAGCGAGTCGTGCGGATTGTCCTCGTCCAGTTCCTCGACGATATGGCCGCCGCCGTTGAGCGGCCGGTTGTCGAGCGCGATCAGCCCGACCAGCTCGAGCCGGTCAGGCGCGATCAGGCCTTCGCGGTCCATCATGGCCGAGCCGATGAACGGCTTCTTCTTCGACAGCATCCAGTCGAGATGCAGGTCGCGCGCCGTGGTGCGGCCGTCGATCTCGGCGCCGGTGACATGGCCTTTCTCGATCCGCATCGTGCCCAGCGCCTCGAGCCCGTAGGTGACAAGGCCGAGAGGCTTGCCGGCCTCGATCAGGGCTTCCCAGACACGGGTGCCGTAGCCGGCGCCGGAATAGACTTCGAACGCCATTTCGCCGGAGAAGGACAGCCGGCAGATCATCACCGGCACGCCGGCGATCCGGCCATGGACGATGCCCATGAAGGGCAGGGTGGCGTTGTTGACGGCGGTGCCGGTCACGCAGGAAGCGAGGATGGCCCGCGCGTTCGGTCCGCCGATCGCCGCACCCGCCCATTCGTCGGTGACGGAGGTCACGGTGACCTTCAGCTCCGGCCAGATGACGTCGAGGAAATATTCCAGATGCTGCATCACCTTGCCGGCATTGGCGGTGGTGGTGGTCATCAGGAATTCCTGCTCGCCAAGCCGCCAGGTGGTGCCATCGTCGAAGGCAAGCCCGTCCTCGCGCAGCATCAAGCCGTAGCGGGCCTTGCCGACGGCCAAATTGGAGAACATGTTGGTGTAGACGCGGTCGAGGAACTCGGCCGCGTGCGGTCCCTGCACCGCGATCTTGCCCAGCGTCGAGACATCGACGATGCCGGCGCTTTCGCGCGTCGCCCTGGCCTCGCGGACATAGGCCTGCTCGACCGTCTCGCCGGGAAGGCCGTAGATCATCGGCCGGTACCAGAGGCCGGCCGAATACATGGTCGCGCCGTTGGCGATGTGCCAGTCATGCATCGGCGTCAGCCGCTGGGGCTTGAGGTCGCCGAAACGCTCGGCAGCAAGGGAGCCGATCGAGACCGCCGTGTAAGGCGGGCGAAAGCGCGTCGTGCCGACCTCGGGGATCGGCTTGCCGAGCGCCTCGGCCATGATCGCAAGGCCAGGCACATTGGAGTTCTTGCCCTGGTCGGTCGCCATGCCGAGCGTGGTGTAGCGCTTCAGGTGCTCCACCGATACGAAACCTTCGCGATGCGCCAGCCGCACGTCCTCGGCGGTGACATCGTGCTGGAAGTCGACAAAGCTCTTGCCCTTGGCCTTGATCTCGAAGACCGGTGCCGGATCTGGATCGCCCGGTGCGGCCTCGACGATCGGCAGGGCTGCGGGCGCCGCCGTTCCGCCGGCAGCCGAAACGCCGGCCGCGCGGCCCTCGGCGATGGCTTCGGCGGTGGAGAAGCTGCCGGTGAAGGCGCCGGCACCGATCCAGCGCTGCGTTGGCCTGGGCGGCAGGAAGGCCTGCCTGGCCGGGTCCCATTCAGCCTTGGCGCCCGCCTGGCTGGCGAGATGAATGGTCGGCGACCAGCCGCCCGACATCAGAAGGCTGTCGGCATGGATGCTGCGCTCGTCGCCACTCAGCGTGCCGCCCGTGGCATCGAAGCGCTGCACCTTGAGACCGGTGAGGGCCTTGCCGCCTTCGGTCGCAACCACGGCATGGCCGTCCAGAAGCTCGGCCTCGGCCTCGCCGGCGAGCCGGCGCATGTCGTTCGAGACGTCGGCGCGGACATCGACGATGGCAACGATGGCCGCGCCGGCCTTCTTCAAGGCAACGGCCGAGCGGTAGGCGCTGTCGTTATTGGTGAAGAGCGCGACGCGCTGTCCCGGCAGCACGCCATATTCATTGACGTAACGTTCCGCCGCATGCGCCAGCATGACGCCGGGACGGTCGTTGCCCGGAAACACCAGCGGCCGCTCGAAGGAACCGGTGGCGAGGACCACCGTGCTGGCGCGGATCGCCCAGTAGCGCTGGCGCGGCTCGCCCTTGGCTGGCGTTTCCTTATGATCGGTCACCCGTTCGAGGGCGGCCAGCGTGTTGCCGTCGTAATAGCCCCACACCGTCGTGCGCGGCAAAAGCCGCACATTGTCGTTGCCTCCGAGCTGCGCGACCGTGCGCTGGGCCCATTCGGCGGCAGGCATGCCGTCGATGATTTCGCCCGACCAGTTGGCGGAGCCGCCAAAATGGGCTTCGAGATCTGCGAGGATGACGCGGACGCCCTGGTCGGCGGCGGCTTTCGCCGCCATCAGGCCGGCGGGGCCGGAGCCGACGACCAGCACGTCGCAAAAGGCGTTCATGCGCTCGTAGCGAGACGGATCGGGAGCGGTGCCAGCCTTGCCAAGGCCGGCGGCGCGACGGATGAAATGCTCGCAGAACATCCAGAAGCGCGTGCCCTTCAGCGGGCCGATCACCGGCCCCATGAAGGTCTTGTAGTAGAAGCCGGCCGACAGGAGCTTGCCGCCGAGCTGGTTGAGGGCGCCGATATCCCAGGCGAGCGAGGGGGTACGGTTCTGGCTGACGGCGACGAGCCCGTCGTAGATTTCGACCATGGTCGCCGCGATGTTGGGCTCGCGCACCTCGCCGCGCAGCACAGTCACCAGCGCGTTCGGCTCCTCGACGCCGGCGGCGAGCAGGCCGCGCGGGCGATGGTATTTGAACGAGCGACCGAACAGCGTCACGCCATTGGCGAGCAGCGCCGAGGCCAGCGTGTCGCCGGCATGACCGGTGTAAGGCGCGCCGTCGAAGGTGAAGCGGATGGTGCGCAGCCGGTCGATCCGGCCGCCGGTCTCTGTGCGGCGGGGGCTCACGAGCGGCTCTCCGTCTTGTGGCCGCCACGGGCGAATGCGGTGCTCAGGATTTCGTGCGAGATCGTGTTGCGCACGACCCTGAGATGCGCGCGGCAACCGCCGGAATGCTGCCAGATCTCATTGTGATCGCCGGCCGGATTGAGCCGGTCGTAGACATAGGCGTTCCAGGCGTCGAGGTCCTGCGAGGCGGGCTGCGGCCGCTCGCGGTTACCGTCGCCCTGGTAAGTGAATTCGATGACGTCGCGCGGGCCGCAATAGGGACAGGTGATCAGCATTTTCAATCCAAACCCTAGTGCAATCTGGGCGTCGCGCCCTGGCCTTTGTCGTCGATGACGAGGCCGCGGTAGAAACGGTCGAGCGTGAAGGGCGCGTTGAATTCGTGCGGCTCGTCCTTGGCAATGGTGTAGGCAAAGCACCAGCCGGAGGCCGGCGTCGCCTTGAAGCCGCCATAGCACCAGCCGCAATTGAGATACATGCCCGGCAGCGGACCGGCGGCGATGATCGGCGAGCCGTCCATCGTCATGTCGCACAGACCGCCCCAGGAGCGCAGCATGCGCACGCGCGCCAGGCCGGGAAACAGCGCCACCATCTCGCTCATCACCTCATCGACGATCGGCAGGCTGCCGCGCTGGGCGTAGCTGTTGTAGCCGTCGAGGTCGCCGCCATAGACCAGGCCGCCCTTGTCGGACTGCGAGATGTAGAAATGGCCCATGCCGAAGGTGAGAACGGTGTCGACGACAGGCTTCAGCGATTCCGAGACGAAGGCCTGCAGCACGTGGCTTTCGATCGGCATGTGCGAGATGCCGGCAAGCTGCATGACGCGGCCGGTGCTGCCGGCAACCGCAAGCGCGACCTTCTTGGCGCGGATCTCGCCGCGCGTCGTCGAAACGCCGGTGATGCGGTCGCCGTCGCGCAGGAAGCCGGTGACCTCGCAATTCTCGATAATATCGACGCCGCGCCGGTCGGCGCCGCGCGCATAGCCCCAGGCGACCGCGTCGTGCCGGGC
Source organism: Mesorhizobium sp. B2-7-2 (assembly GCF_006440775.1). Taxonomy (GTDB): domain Bacteria; phylum Pseudomonadota; class Alphaproteobacteria; order Rhizobiales; family Rhizobiaceae; genus Mesorhizobium. Next base: position 138,300 of record NZ_VFTZ01000011.1, read on the forward strand.
CGTGCCGGCGCGCGGCTGCATCAGCCCGCCAAGGACGGGAAAGCGTGCCGACCCTGAGACATCCAGCGCCGGGACAAGCCGCTTGATGCGGTCGACGCTCATCAGCTCGGCGTCGACGCCGAGATGGCGCATGGCGTTGCCGCGCTTGGCATAATCGTCGAGCTGGGCGGGCGTGTGCGCGAGGTTCAGGCAGCCGCGCTGCGAGAACATGACGTTGTAGTTGAGGTCGTGCGAGAGATTCTCCCACAGCTTCATCGAGTGTTCGTAGAAGCGGGTGTTCTGCGGCAAGAGATAGTTGGAGCGCACCGCCGTGGTGTTGCGGCCGACATTGCCGGAGCCGAGCCAGCCCTTTTCCAGCACCGCGACATTGGTGATGCCGTGTTCCTTGGCGAGATAATAGGCGGTCGAAAGACCGTGGCCACCGCCGCCGATGACGATCACGTCATAGGAAGCCTTGGGGTCCGGCTTACGCCAGGCGGGCTTCCAATCCTTGTTGCCGGTCAGCGCGTTCTTGAGCAGCGAGAAGGCTGAATATTCCGCCATTCTTCCTATCGTCCTTATGATGCGAGGCGGCAGACTATAGAGCAGGCGGGAAGCGCAAAGCCAAGATTGCGCCATCGCTTTTCGACAGGCCGACTATCGCCGACACGATCGGGACGGCTTGCCGCCCGATATGCCGGTCTTTATCAAGAGCGGAAATTTCGAGAATTTTCGGCCGCGAGTCGCCAACAACGCCATGTTCCTCCACCTGCTACGCCTGGTTCTGGTCGTCATCGTCGCTGTCTTCGCGCAGCCGGCGCTGGACGCGTCGGCGCAGGCGATCGGCCATGGCTCGTCACAACTCATCGCCGACCAGACCAAGGCCATCCAGGACCTGACGGCCAGGACCGACGGCCTGGAAAAGAAACTGAGCGACCCCGACCAGGACGATCCGGGGCTCGTCGACATCCGGTTGCAGCTCGAGGATATTTCGCGCGCGGCGCTGAACAGCGCGCTGGCATTCCGGCAGCGCCTCACCGACATCAACAATCGCGCGGAGGTTCTCGGCCCGCCGCCGGCGCAGGGGCAACCTGCCGAGCCGGTGATCGTCAGCAGCGAGCGCGGCGCGCTCGCCACGGAAAAGGCTCAGATCAACGCGGTCGTCGCCAGCGCGCAAAACCTGTCGATTCGCGTCAACGGCTTGATCGACAAGATCGCCGTCATGCGCAGCGAGCTTTTCCGCAGCGTCATCACCAAGCACTATGACCTGACCGACGCGTTGAGCCCGCAGGCCTTTTCCGACGCGCATGACCAGTTCACGGGCCTCTACAAGGCGGTGTCGTCCTGGGCGAGCTTCGCCGTCAGGTTCAAGTTCCAGGCGATCCTTGCGGCGACGCTTATGGCGCTGGCGCTGGCGGCCGTGCTGTTGATCGGCGGCAGACGCCTGTTCGGCCGCATCTTCGAGGCCGACCCGACCGTCGAGGATCCGTCCTATCTCAGCCGGCTGTCGGTGGCCTTCTGGTCGACGCTGCTGCCGACCCTCGCGCTCGGCGTCTTCTTCGCCTCGGCCGTGTTCTTCTTCAATTATTACAATGTGCTGCGTGGCGATATCGGCACATTCCTCAATGCCTTGCTGACGGTGATCGCCATGGTGTTCTGCGTCAACCGGCTGACCAACGCGGCGCTCGAACCGCGCCTGCCCAACTGGCGCCTGATCCCGGTCGCGACCGGCCGGGCGCGTTGGCTGGTTGGCCTGGCGACCGCCATGGCGCTGGTGCTCGGGTTCAACTACTTCCTGTCGGTCGTCAACGAGAAGATGGGATCGCCGCTTTCGCTGACGATCGCTAGAGGCTTTGTCGCCGCTATCATCGTCGGCGTCATCCTGATCCTGATGGGACTGTTGCGGCCTTTCAGGACGGCTGACGGCTCATGGCGGCCCTGGCCGGCATGGCTTCGCTTCATGGCCATCGCCCTCGGCCTGTTCACCATTGCGGCGGCGCTGCTCGGCTATATCGGCCTGGCGCTTTTCGTCTCGTTCCAGGTCGTGGTGACCGGCACGGTGCTGGTGACGGCCTATATCGGCTTTCTGTCGGCACGCGCGATCGGGGAGGAGGGCGGCTTCGCCGACACGTCGGTCGGGCGATGGCTTTCGGAAAAGTCCAGCTACGAGGATACCGCCCTCGACCAACTCGGGCTGGTCGTCAGCATCGCTATCAACCTGATGATCGTGGCGGTGTTCCTGCCGCTGATCTTGTTGATGTGGGGCTTCCAGCCCGGCGATATCGAGGCCTGGGCCTACAAGCTGGCGACCGGCGTCACGATCGGTTCGGTGACCATCTCCTTCCTCGGCATCCTCAGCGGCATCGTCGTCTTTGCTATCGGCTATTTCCTGACGCGCTGGTTCCAGGGTTGGCTGGACGGATCGGTGATGGCGCGCGGCAAGGTCGATGCCGGCGTGCGCAACTCGATCCGGCTCGGCGTCGGCTATGCCGGCGTGGCGGTCGCCGGCCTGGTCGGCATCTCGGCGGCGGGCATCGATCTTTCCAATCTGGCGCTGGTTGCCGGCGCGCTTTCGCTGGGTATCGGCTTCGGCCTGCAGAACGTCGTCTCGAATTTCGTTTCGGGCCTGATCCTGCTTGCCGAGCGGCCGTTCAAGGTCGGCGACTGGATCGTGGCGGGCGACGTCAGCGGCACGGTGCGGAAGATCAGCGTGCGCGCCACCGAGATAGAGACCTTCCAGCGGCAGGCGGTGATCCTGCCCAACTCGAACCTCATCAACAATGCGGTCGGCAACTGGACGCATCGCAACAAGCTCGGGCGCATCGACATCAAGGTCGGCGTCGCCTATGGCAGCGACGTCAAGCGCGTCCACGCCGTCCTGATGGATATTGCACGCGCCCATCCGATGGTGCTGAAGAATCCCGAGCCGTTCGTTCTCTTCGCCAATTTCGGGGCGGCCGCGCTCGAATTCGAGATCCGCGTGTTCGTCGCCGACATCATGAACGGCAGCGTCGTTCAGAACGACATCCGCTTCGCCATCTTCGATATCTTCGAGGGGGAGAGGATCGAGATACCCTCGACGCCGCGCGCCGTGGTCGAAACGAAGAAGCACGAGGCTTGGCCGATCGACGACGACAAGATCGAAGCCGAATTCGCAGAGCGCGAGAGGCTGGAGGCGGAAGCCGCGGCCGAGCGGGAACGCCTGGCCAAGATGAAGCGCAGGGGCCGCAAGCCCGACCCGGGCTGAGGTGGTATCGACATTCGGATGAGGCCGGCCTGCAAATGGCCACACGCTACGCTCATCCGGCGCCGAAACCGATTGTGGCATGAATGCGGCATTCAGTTGCGGTTCAGGTAACAACTCATATAAGCTTCGATGCAAAGGGCGAGAATGCCTTGCAAATTTGAACAGAGGCGGTGTGCGAAACACCGGAATTGCAATGTGGAAGTCTGTCGTTGCCGCCATCGCTTTGCTGGCCCTGGGCGGTTCGGCTTTCGCCGCCAGCGCGATCAACAGGGACGCTCAGACGCGGACCCTGGTCGTGACCGAAGGCGGCGCCAAGAGCGAGCTGACGCTTGCCGCCGGCGAGACGGTGGAGTTCTGCTCGAACGGCTGCTTCGTCACCCTGCCCAATGGTGACCTCGAAGCCCTGACCGGCTCGGAAACGGTCGAAATCTCGGGTGGCGCGGCCCGCATCAAGTAACCGCTCCCGCAAGATTGCGGGGCCAGATTGGCAAAGGCCGGACCGATGTCCGGCCTTTTATCGTTTCCGGTAGCCGACACTTAACGATGACGGCGAAAACCCGGTAGGACAATGCTCTGCAACCGGACGTTTTAACGTTCGCTGCGTCATGACCCGCTATATCCGACCCGAGGACGCCGGCATACGGCGTGGGTTGAGTTGGCGCGTGATCTTTCCGTGATCGGAGTTTCGGGATCCTGCGCTCTATCGGGGCAGGACCATGGACGCGAGGTCGGACAGGAACGCAATTCCGCTTGCGGTCGATCTCGACGGTACGCTGATTGCAACGGACCTTCTGTGGGAAGGCCTGTTCATCCTGCTCAAGAAGAACCCGCTCTATTTTTTTCTCCTGCCACTCTGGCTGATCGGCGGGCCGGCCCGCCTGAAGCAGGAAATCGCCGGCCGCGTCGACATTGACCCAGCCTCGCTGCCTTACCGCCAGGATCTGCTTGACCGGCTGCGCGCCGAGCACCGGGAGGGTCGCAAGATCGTGCTGGCGACGGGAACGCCGCGCAAATTCGCGGAGGCGATCGCGGCGCATCTCGGCATTTTCGATCATGTGCTGGCGACCGACGGTCCGCACAACATGACCTCCGACAGGAAATGCGCAGCACTTGTCGCCGCCTATGGCGATGCAGGCTTCGACTATGCCGGCAACAGCCGGCACGACCTCAAAGTGTTCGATGCAGCGCGCAACGCGCTCGTGGTGGCGCCCGACCGCAGCGCCCGGCGCTGGCAGGCGGCGCATCAAGCCGATGCCATGCCCTCACCGAGGCCGGCGCTGAGGACCTACGTCAAGATGCTGCGCATGCATCAGTGGCTGAAGAACGCGCTGATCGCCGTGCCGATGGTGCTGTCGCACGAATATTTCAACCCGAACATGATCTGGGAGTGCCTGCTGGCGTTCGTTTCCTTCAGCGCCGTGGCGTCCGCCATCTATATCCTCAACGATTTCTTCGACCTCGCGCTCGACCGCAAGCATCCGACCAAGCGCAACCGGCCTTTCGCCAGCGGCGCATTGTCGATCCCATTCGGTCTCGGCGCGATCGTCGCGCTGCTTGCGATCGGCATCGCCGCAAGCCTCTTCCTTCCGATCGAATTCCTTGGCGTGCTTGCCGGCTATTTGGCCGTCACCACCGCCTATTCGCTGTCGTTCAAGCGCATGCTTCTGATCGATGTGCTGACGCTTGCGGGCCTCTACACGATCCGCGTGCTGGCGGGCGCGGCCGCCACCGGCGTCGACGTCTCCTTCTGGCTGCTTGCCTTCTCGATCTTCTTCTTCCTGTCGCTGGCGCTGGTGAAGCGCTTCGTCGAGTTGCGCACCACGGCCATCCCGCCCGGCGAGCGCATCGCCGGCCGCGGCTATCGCACCGAGGACCAGGAGATCGTCGCCCAGGCCGGCATGGCATCGGCCTTCTCCTCGGCACTGGTCCTGGCGCTCTATATGGACAGCCCGGCGGTGCGCGAGCTCTATCCGCATCCCTGGCTGATATGGCCGCTGGCGCCGATCGTGCTTTATCTCACGATGCGCGTCTGGATCCTCGCCCGCCGCGACGAGATGCATGACGACCCGGTCGTCTTCATCATCCGCGACTGGCGCAGCCAGATCGTCGTCGCCATCGGCGCGGTCTTCCTCGTCGCCGGAGGCTGGTGATGGGGCACGAGCGCTTCGGCAGCTTCGGACTGGCGACCCCGCCGGCGCGCAAGGCGATCCCGGCGGACGAGGCGATCGCCTTGCTTAAACGCGGCGAGGCGAAGACCGGTTCGCTGCTCGGATACGGCAATGGCCGCTCCTATGGCGACAGTTGCCAGAACGATGCGGGCATGGTGGTCGACATGCGGCCGCTCGACCGCATCCGTTCCTTCAATGCCGAGACCGGCGTGCTCGAGGCCGATGCCGGCACGCTGCTTTGCGATATCATCGCTTATGCCGCGCCCTACGGGTTCTTTCCGGCCGTGGTTCCAGGCACCCAATTCGTGACACTGGGCGGCGCGATCGCCAACGACGTCCACGGCAAGAACCATCATCGGCGCGGCACCTTCGGCTGCCATGTCGAGGCTTTGACGCTGCTTCGGTCCGACGGCCGGACCCATCGCTGTTCGGCGACTGACAACGCCCGTCTGTTCGGGGCGACGATCGGCGGCATGGGGCTGACCGGGCTTATCCTTTCGGCATCGGTCAAGCTGATGCGGGTTCCCTCGCTCGACATCATGGAAAGCGTGACGCGGTTTCGCGATCTCGGCGAATTCTTCGATCTTGCCGAGGCTGCCGACCAAGCCAACGAATATGCCGTCGCCTGGATCGATCAGCTTGCCAGCGGCCACGGACGCGGACGCGGCCTGTTGTTCACCGGCAACCATGCCGAAAACGGCTCGCACGCCGCGGCGCGCGCCGGCAGCCGGTTCTCCGTGCCGGTGCAGCCACCATTCAATGTCCTCAATCGGCCCTTCCTCACCGTCTTCAACGCGGCCTACCGCTGGAAGAAGGGCAAGTCCCAGGCTCCGCGCCAGGCAGGCTATCAGGGCTTCTTCTTTCCGCTCGACGGGGTCCGCGACTGGAACCGGCTCTACGGGCCGCGCGGGCTTTTCCAGCACCAAAGCGTGGTGCCAGAGGCGAATGCGCGCCGCATCGTGCCTGTGCTGCTCGACGCCGCACGGCGGGCAGGGCAGGGATCGTTCCTGACCGTGCTCAAGCGCTTCGGCGACGTCCGCTCGCCGGCGCTGCTGTCGTTCCCGCGGCCCGGCTATACGCTGACGCTCGATTTCCCCAACCGGGGCGAAAGGACGTTGCGGCTGCTCGCCGAACTCGACCGCATCGCGGTCGAGGCTGGCGGCGCGGTGAACCCCTACAAGGACGCCCGGATGGGACCTGAGGCATTCGCCGCGTCGTTCCCGCAATGGCAGCGGCTGGAGGCGCTTCGCGACCCGGCTTTCCTGTCGAGCTTCTGGATACGGACGGCAAAAAGACTGGATGCAACGAGAGGCGTTTTTGAAGCCGCAGAATGGATAAAAGTCGAATAAATCGTGGTAAATGAAAGGTTATACCGTGGTTTACTCAAAGCATCGTCGAGGCTTCACGAAATATTTGTGGGTTTGTAATAGGATCGCCCAAGGGCGGGGTGGCAACAATGAAATACATAATCTTCATTCTCTTTACGGTCATGACCAATGCCGCAGCGCAGCTGATGCTGAAGCAGGGCATGATGTCGATTGGGCCGGTCTCCTTCGAAGGCGTCAATCCGCTCGTCAAGCTCTTGCAGATCGTGTTCAGCCCCTGGGTGTTCCTCGGCCTGTGCACCTTCGTCATCTCGATGGCATCGCATCTCTACGTGCTGTCCAAGGTCGAGCTCAGCTTCGCCTATCCGTTCCTCAGCCTCGCTTATGTCGCCGTGGCGATCTTTGCCTATTTCGTCTTCCGCGAGGACCTCAATGGCTGGCGCATCGCCGGCATCGCCTGCATCTGCGTCGGCACGGTGCTGATCGCGCAGAGTGGCCGGGGAATGGGCGAGCAGGGGCATGAGGATCAGACAGCATCCATCAATCCCGACAAGATCGGCATAAGCGAGATCGTTCGATGAGACATGTGATCTTCGGCGGCGACGGCTTCGTCGGCCGCCATCTTGCCCCCAAGCTCGCCGCCGACGGCGAGGATGTCGTCGTCGCCGATATCGTCAAGAGCGACCTGTCGCATTACCGCTCCATGCGTTTCGTCACCTGCGACGTCACCGATCCGGCCTCGATCGCGGCGGTCGGTCTCAAGGCCGGCGACATGGTCTACAATCTTTCGGCCAAGATGCTGTCGCCGATCCAGGTGCGCGCCAAGCGGCACGATTTCTTCTTCCCGGTGAATTTCCACGGCACCGAGAACATCATCAAGGCGATGGACAAGGCCGGCGCCTCGAAGCTTATCCACTATACGACCGACATGATCTACGGCCACACGGTCGTGCTGCCGATGACAGAGGATCATCCGGTCGCGCCGCTCGGCGAGTACGGGCTGTCGAAGCTCAAGACCGAGGAGCTTGCCGCCGAATGGCGCAAGCGCGGCATGTCGATCTCGCTGTTTAGGCCGCGCCTGATCATCGGTCCCGGCCGCCTCGGCATCCTGGAAAAGCTGTTCAAGCTGATCGACTGGAATTTTCCGGTGCCGATGATCGGCTCGGGCAGGAACCCTTACCAGTTCATCTCGGTGTTCGACTGCGCCGAAGCCGCCCGCGCGGCCTGGAAAGCCGGCGTGCCGAACGAGGTCTACAATCTGGGCTCCCTCAATCCGCCGCCGGTCAAAGAACTGCTCGGCGACCTGATCAAGCATGCCGGCTCCAAGTCGATCCTGGTGCCGACGCCCGGCTGGGCGGTCAAGCGCACGCTCGACCTGCTCGATTGGTTGAACATGCCGATCATGGATCCCGAACAGTATCTGATCGCCGACGAGGAATGCCTGCTCGACGTGTCCAAGGCCGAGCGCCAGCTCGGCTGGGTGCCGCAATATCGCGACGAGGACATGCTGATCGCCGCCTACAACGAATATCGCGCCAAGATGGACGCCCACGCCGTTGCCACCAGACAGGTTCCCGCCGAATAGAGCGCGAAGGGGAGATTTTTCAGATGACCGTCATGGCCAAGCCGGAACATACCGGAACGCGCACGCTGGTCGACGCGCCAGCGCTTTCGCCCACAGCAATCGCCAAGCCCGACCTGATCAGCGTCGAGCAGGCCAAGGCGATGGACATCGCCCGCATCACCGACCTGTTCAAGGCGCATCTCAACCCTGGACAGTTGCATTTCATGAAGCTGCTCGGCTTTCACAAGGTCAAGATCGAGCGCGCCGAGGGCATGTTCTATATCGACCAGAACGGCCGCAAGATCCTCGACTTCTTCGGCGGCTTCGGCTCGCTGGCCTTCGGCCACAACCACCCGCGCATTTTGGAAGCCCGGAAGAAATTCCAGGAGGAGAAGCGCCAGGAGATCGCCATCGCCTTCATGTCGCAATATGCGGCAGCTCTCGCGCACAACATCGCCAAATGCTCGCCCGGCGATCTCGACATGGTGTTCCTGGGCTCGTCGGGTTCTGAGGCCATGGAAGCGGCGGTGAAGCTTGCCGAGCGCGCCGCCGGCCCGAAGCGGCCGAAAATCGTCTATGCCGAGAATTCCTTCCACGGCAAGACCAAGGGCGTATTGGCGATCACCGACGGCCAGCTCTACCGAGCCGATTTCAAGGTGGCAGACAATGTCGTGCGCGTTCCCTTCGCCGACATCGACGCCGTCGAGCGCCTTTTCAAGACCGATCCGGAGATCGGCGTCATCGTGCTGGAAACCATCCAGGGCGGCGGCGGCATCATCCAGGCGCCCATGGAATACTGGCAGAAGCTGCGCGCGCTTTGCGACCGCTATGGCGTGCTGTGGGTCGCCGACGAGGTGCAGTGCGGCTATGGCCGCTCGGGCCGTTTCTATGCCTTCGAGCATTATGGCGTGGTGCCGGATGTGACGGCGCTGGCGAAATCGCTCGGCGCCGGCAAGGCGGCGGTCGGCGCGATGATCGCGAGGCGCGACGTCTACATGAAGGCCTATGGCACGCCGAAGACGGCGATGATCCATGCCATGGCCACTTTCGGCGGCATGGGCGAGGCCTGCGTCACCGCGATCGAGGGCATCAACGTGCTCTATGATGAGGGGCTGATCGACAACGCCGCCTCGACGGGCGACTACCTTCTGCAGCGGCTGCAGGCGCTCAAGGAAAAATATCCGAAAATCATCAAGGACGTGCGCGGCAAGGGTCTCATGATCGGGCTCGAGTTCCACGATTTCTCGCAGACCCTGCCGATGGTGCTCAGACCGGTGGTGAGCGTGCTCGACGACAAGCTTAAGGGCTCGCTGTCGGGCTTCGTCGGCGCGCTGCTGCTGCGCGACTACGACGTGCTCGTCGCCTTCACCGAATACAACCGCAACGTCATCCGACTCGAGCCGCCGCTGATCTGCCGGCCCGAGCATGTCGATCGTTTCGTCGACGCCTTCGACAGCCTGTTGTCGCGCGGCATCGTGGCGATCGTGAAGGATTTCGTGAAAAGCCAGGTCGGTAAATAGAGGCCGCCGAGTATGCTGACCAGGCCGTCCGCTCCGAGCAATCCGCTGGAACGGCTGACCGGCGCCGGCCTGGCGTGGGGCGAGGGAGCTTACGCGAAATGGGCCGCGTCGATCGGCGCGGTCGCCTTCTCGCTCTATATCCTGCTGACCGCCGCGACCGCCTGGTTCATGCCCGACGCCAACTGGGACATGCTGCCTTATCTGGCGATCGCAGAGGAAAGCGCCTATCCCGATCCCCAGGCGCTGCATGACTATGCCTATGGCATGGTCAAGGCGGGCGTGTCGGCCGGCGATTACAAGGCGCTGACCGACGACGGCGGCGGTTTCCGCAGCCATATGGCGCAGAACGCTGCCGACTTCCATTCGCTGCTCGGCATGTACCGGATCAAGTTCCTTTATGCTGAGATCCTGTCCGGCCTCAGCGATGTCGTCTCGCCGGTCGAGGCGATGCGGCTGGTGCAGGTGTTTTCCGTGCTTCTGTTCGGCGCCATAACGCTCGCCTGGCTGCGCGCGGAAGGCGCGCTGGCGCTGGCGCCTGTCGTCGGCGCGGTGCTGATCATGGCCGATCTCGGCGATGCCGCGCGCGCCTCGACACCGGACCTTCTATGCTCGGCGCTGTTCCTAGGCGGCACCTTTGCCTATGTGCGCAAGCGCGAGGCGGCGACGGCGGTCCTGCTGTTCCTGGCTTTCATGGCTAGGCCCGACAACATCGTCTTCCTCGCCATTTTCGCGACGCTGCTCGTCGCTTTCCGTGAGAAGGCATGGGGCGCGCTGGCAGGCTTCGCGGCCTCTTTCGTCGCCTATTTCGCCATTTCGCATTGGGCCCAGCATCCCGGCTGGTGGCCGCATCTTTGGTTTTCCAGTATCGAGCAGCACTACAACATGGACGGGTTCGAGCCGCCGTTCTCCGTGGCCGCCTACCTGAAGGCCTTCGCCGCCTCGGTGATCCGCGCCATCAGTGTCAACAGCTGGGTCGGCGTATCGGTCCTGGCACTGGCCGGATGGTACAGCTTGAGCCGCGCCGGCTTCCGGCTCGACCGCCGCGCCGGCATCCTGCTGGCGGCGCTTGTGCTCGGCGTGCTGGCGAAGTTCACCGTTTTCCCGATTCACGACACCCGCATCTACTTCCCCAATCTTCTGCCGCCCTTGCTGCTCCTGGCCACCCCGCTGATGGCACTGTGGGCATCGGCAAGCCAAGGCAGGCACCGCGCCGCGCTGCAGGTCATTCCCTGAGACAAGTCATGAGCTCGCTTTCCAGTCTCGCGCGCATCCTTCTGTCGCTCGGCCTTCCGGTCGGCCTGCTCGATCGCGGCCCCTCCCTGCACGGCACGAAATTCCTGGCAAAGGCCGCGCTCAAGGCACGTTTCGGCAATGGCCGGCCGTTCCAGATGGTCAATGTCGGCGCCTGCGACGGCGCGCTTTTCGACGACGTGACGCCCTGGCTGCATCGCATTGCGGGGGCGCACGCGATGCTGGTCGAGCCGATCCCGTACAATCAGAAGCGGCTGCGCGCCAACTATCCGGATACCAGCCGCTTTGTCATAGAGCCGGTGGCGGTGACCAGGACCAAGGGCACGATCACGGTCCATACATTCGATGCCGCGGCGCTTGAAGCCGGCACGCTGCCGATCGAGTTCATCGGCTGCTCGTCGGTCACCGACACCAATCTGATGTCGGGCAAGAACGCCTGGGGCGAGGCGGACGCCAACTTCAACAGGTTCGCGCCGCACCTGAAGGACATCGAAGTGCCGTCGGAGATTTTGCAGACGCTGCTCGACCGCAACGGCATCACCCACATAGACGCTTTCCTGGTCGACTGCGAAGGCGCCGACTGGATGGTGTTCGAACAGCTCGACCTTGAGCGCTATCGCCCGGGCATGATCAAGATCGAGGTCGGCGCGCTGCCGGCCGCCGAGATCGGCCAGGTCGTGGTCAAGCTCAAGACCGCCGGCTATCAGGTCGGCTTCCAAGCCGAGGACGTCTGGGCATTCGCCTGAGCTTAACCGCATCCAGTACCACGCTTGCGCGCGGGGTCGCGCCGTACCTGCGGCGTGTCGCAAACAGGCGGTAGCTCAATCCGCGACCTCTGCATATTGTGCGCCATTCGAAGGGCGCGCAAACGCGTCCGTCCATCATTCCGGAGTCGCGGGCAATGGCAGAGTTTCCGAAAAAGGCGAAGGTCGTCATCGTCGGCCTGGGCGGTATCGTCGGCGCTTCGGTCGCGCATCACCTGATCGAGCGCGGCTGGGACGATATCGTCGGCATCGACAAGTCGGGCATCCCGACCGATATCGGCTCGACGGCGCACGCCTCGGACTTCTGCTACACGACCAGCCACGACTTCCTGTCCTGCTGGACGACGCTCTACTCGATCGATTTCTACGAGAAGATGGGCCACTACGCCCGCGTCGGCGGCCTTGAGGTCGCCCGCGTCGGCGACGACGCCCGCATGGATGAGATCAAGCGCAAGATCGCCTCGGCAAAATCCTTCGGCACCCGCGCGCGGCTGATCGAGCCGGCCGAGATCAAGGAAAAATTCCCGCTGATCGAGGAGCATCTGGTGCAAGGCGGCCTGTGGGATCCGGATGCCGGCCTCGTCATCCCGCGCTCGCAGACGGTTGCCGGCAAGCTGGTCGATCAAGGAGTTGCCGCCGGCAAGCTCCAGGCTTTCGCGAACACCTCGGCCAAGGAGCTGATCGTCGAGAACGGCCGCATCAAGGGTGTGGTGACCGAGCGCGGCACGATCGAGGCCGATTATGTCGTGGTCTGCACCGGCATTTGGGGCCGGCTCACCGCCGCGCTGGTCGGGGAGGACCTGCCGGTCATGCCGATCGACCATCCGCTGACATTCTTCGGCCCCTACAACGAGTTTGCCGGAACCGGCAAGGAGATCGGCTGGCCGCTGCTGCGCGACCAGGGCAACTCTGCCTATATGCGCGACACCGGCGACCCGAAGACCGCCGAGGGCGGGCAGATCGAATGGGGCTACTACGAGGAGACCAATCCGCGTCTGTGCCACCCGCGCGATCTCCTTGAAAAAGACCAGGCGCGGCTCTCGCCGTCGCAGCGCGACCTCGATATGGAGCAGATCATGGCGCCGCTGGAGCGCGCCATGGAGCTGACGCCGATCCTCGGTGAGCTCGGATATAACGAAGGCCATTCCTTCAACGGCCTGCTGCAGGTGACCACCGATGGCGGCCCGTCGATGGGCGAAAGCCAGAAGGTGAGGGGGCTGTGGTATGCCGTCGCCATCTGGGTGAAGGACGGCCCGGGCATGGGCAAGCTGATCGCTGACTGGATGACCGACGGCCGTACGTCAATCGACCATCACGCGATCGACTATTCGCGTTTCTACCCGCACCAGACCAAGGAACAGTTCATCTGGGATCGCTGCACCGAAACGGCGATGAAGGTCTACAATCCGGCGGTGCATCCGCGCGAGCCCTTCTCCAAGGGCCGCAACATCCGCCGCTCGCCGTTCTATGAGCGCGAGAAGGAACTCGGCGGCTATTTCATGGAGTTGGGCGGCTGGGAGCGCGCCCATGGCTACGCGGCCAACGAGCATCTCCTCGAGAAGTACGGCAACCGCGTGCCGGTGCGCGAGAACGAGTGGGACAATCGCCATTTCTGGCGCGTCTCGAACGCCGAGCACCTGGCGATGAGCGAGGATTGCGGCATCGTCAACCTGTCGCATTTCTCGATGTATGACATCGAAGGGCCCGACCATGTCGCGCTGCTGGAATGGCTGTGCGCGGCCAAGATCGGCGGCGACAACAATATCGGCAAGGGCATCTACACCCACTTCCTCGACGAGGAAGGCATGGTGCGCGCCGACTTCACCGTCATCCGCATGGCCGATCGGTGCCGGCTGATCGACGGCGCAGACGCCGGCCCGCGCGACTTCCGCTACATGCAGCGCACCGCACAGGACAAAGGCTTTGACGTCACCATCACCGACGTGACGGAGAAATACGTCACCATCGGCATCTGGGGGCCGAATGCGCGCACGACCCTGCAGAAGGTGGTCGAGGATCCGAACGGGCTGACGCCGGAGAATTTCCCGTTCGCGGCAATCAAGCCGATCCGCATCGGCGGCAAGGACGTCACCGCCTTCCGCATCTCCTATGTCGGCGAGCAGGGCTGGGAACTGCATATGCGCTACGAGGACGGTCTGGCCGTCTGGGACGCGCTGCGCTCGACCGGCGTCATGCCGTTCGGCGTCGAGACCTATGCCAACACGCGCCGCATGGAAAAGAGCCTCAGGCTGCAAAACGCCGATCTCTTGACCGAATACAATCTGCTCGAGGCCGACCTTGCCCGTCCGAAGGTCAAGGAGAACGACTTCTGCGGCAAGGCCAAGCATCTAGAGTATCGCGCCCGCGAGCATCAGCCGGCGATCCTGTGCACGCTGGTAATGACCGACAACAAGGACGCCAAGGGCGTCGCGCGCTATCCGGTCGGCACCATGCCGGTGCAGGATCCCGCGACGGGCGAGACGCTGGTCGACGAGCTCGGCCGCCGCTCCTTCACCACTTCGGTCGCCTACGGTCCGACCATCGGCAAGAACATCGCGCTTGCCTATCTGCCCTGGGCCTATTGTCAGGAAGGGCGCAAGCTGCAGGTCGAGTATTTTAGCGAGACCTATCCGGTCGAGGTGGCCGGCGTCGGCTACAAGCCGCTCTACGACCCGGAGAACCTCAAGCCGCGGAGCTGACAACCGGCGCAATAGCGGCAACTGGTCGGAAAAGCTTTGGCCTTCCTCGGAAGGCCTTCAGGCTTGGCTTGATGTGCTGGGGGCCAACGGCTTATGTGGCCCATCAGCAGCCCGCGAAAGCCACACGCACCATGCGCATCCTTTCCGACGCCTTCATTCCCGAACTGCCCAACCGCTACAACGGCAAGGTGCGCGAGAACTACGATCTGCCGGACGGGCGCCGCATCATCATCGCCACCGATCGTCTAAGCGCGTTCGACACGATCCTGGCCTCGATACCTTTCAAGGGGCAGGTTCTCACCCAGACGGCGCGCTACTGGTTCGAGGAGACCGCCGACATCTGCCCCAACCACGTGCTGGAATATCCCGATCCCAACGTCGTCGTCGGCAGGCGGCTCGACATGCTGCCGGTCGAGATCGTGGTGCGCGGCTATCTGGCGGGGACCACCAGCACCTCGATCCTGACCAAATACAGGAAGGGCGAACGGAGCTTCTACGGTCACATCTTTCCCGATGGGCTGCGCGACAATGAAAAGCTGCCGCAAGCGATCATCACGCCGACCAGCAAGGCCGCCAGCGGCGGCCATGACGAGCCGCTGTCGAAAGCCGAGATCATCGAACAGCGGCTGCTCACGCAGGCGCAGTGGGACACCGTATCGCGTTATGCGCTGCAACTGTTCGCCCGCGGCCAGCAGCGCGCCGCCGAACGCGGCCTGATCCTGGCCGACACCAAATATGAGTTCGGCACCGCGCCGGACGGCGCCATCGTGCTGGCTGACGAAATCCACACGCCCGACAGCAGCCGCTACTGGATCGCGGCGAGCTACGACGAGGCGTTCGAAAGCGGCGGACGGCCGCAGAGTTTCGACAAGGACTTCATCCGGTCGTGGGTGTCGGCGCGCTGCGATCCCTACAAGGATCCTATCCCCAGAATCCCGGACGAGATCGTCAACCAGGCCTCGGCGGTCTATATCCAGGCCTACGAGGCGATCACGGGCGCGAAATTCGTGCCCGACCTTTCCGGTGACAGCGTGCTGGAACGCATCCGTTCGAATCTCGCGCGGTATTTTTGAGCAATTCCGTGGCGGCGGAATCCGATGCCCGGATTCCCAGCTTCTGCGCGCGGCGATTTTCGCCTAACCTTGCTCCATGTCTGCTTATGCCCGTGCAAGGCATATTTTTTTAGGCAGTGCCGCGCTGGCGCTGGCGCTCTGGTTGACGCCGGCAGCTTCTCCCGCCGAACCCGTCGATGTCGAGCTGGTACTGGCGGTCGATGTCTCGCTCTCGATGTCGCCGGCCGAGCTTGAGATCCAGCGCCACGGTTATGCCGCGGCGCTGACGCATGACAATGTGCTGAAGACCATCGCCGACGGCGCCTACGGCAAGATCGCGGTAACTTATGTCGAGTGGGCGGGCACGACCTGGCAGCGCGTCATCGTGCCGTGGACGGTGATCGCCAACCGCGACGATGCCGAGAAGGTGGTGGCGCAACTCAATGCCAGCCCGCCGGACAGCGCCCGGCGGACCTCGATCTCCGGCGCGCTGAGCTTCGGCAGCGACCTCTTCGCCGAGAGCGGATTCCAGGGAACCAAGCGCGTCATCGACATCTCCGGCGACGGGCCCAACAATCAGGGCGCGCCGGTCGACCTCACGCGCGACGAGGTGGTCAAGCAAGGCATCACCATCAACGGGCTGCCGTTGATGACGCGCGGCGGTTTCAGCGGCGCCTTCGACGTTGAGAATCTCGACCGCTATTACAGCGACTGCGTCATCGGCGGACCGGGCGCCTTCATGATCCCGGTCAATGACTGGACGCAGTTTCCCGAAGCGATCCGCCGCAAGCTGGTGCTCGAGCTTGCCGGTCCCGCTTCGCTGCAATGGGCGGCGCAAGAGGCCGCGCATCCGCCGGTCGTGCTCGCCGACGACGGGCCGGCGGCGGACTGCCTGGCGGGCGAGAAGATGTGGCGCAACCGCGGCTGGGGCACGCCGTGAGCAATCGAGAAGCCCCTCAAGGTCCGCCGGCGTGCGCCGGATTGGACCATCGTCCAGTGCGGCTTCTGCTTCATTGACAAGCCTTTTGGGGTCTGTGAGACAATTCGAGCTCACCACAAAAAGGGGAACCACAATGAAAAGAACCTCCATCTTCGCGGCGGCGCTGACGGCGGCCGCGGTGCTTAGCGCGCCGGCGATGGCCGCGACGTCGCTCACCATCGGCATCAGCGGCTGGACCGGCTTCGCGCCTCTGACCTTGGCCAAGCAGGCCGGGCTTTTCGAAAAGCACGGGCTGGACGTCACCCTCAAGAAAGTGCCGCAGGCGAGCCGCCCGCTGGCCATTGCCAGCGGCGACCTGCAATGCGCGGCAACCACGGTCGAGACCTGGATGGTGTGGAACGCCAGCGGCGTCACCACCAAGCAGATCTTCCAGCTCGACAAATCCTATGGCGCCGACGGCATCGTCGTGCGCAACGACATCAAGACCGTCGCCGATCTCAAGGGCAAGAATGTCGCCTCGTCCGCGCCCGGAACCTCGCCCTATTTCCTGCTCGCCTGGGTGCTCAACAAGAACGGCATGTCGACCAAGGACGTCACCGTCGTCAACCTGGAGCCGGACGCGGCGGCGCAAGCCTTCCTCGCCGGCCAGAACGATGCCGCCGTCACCTATGAGCCCTTCATCTCAGCCGTGCGCGACAAGGCCGACCAAGGCCATATCCTGGCGACCACGCTCGACTATCCGATGGTGCTGGACACGGTCGGCTGCACGCCGGATTTCCTCAAGGCCAATCCCGATGCCGCCAAGGCGCTCGCCGACAGCTATTTCGACGCGCTCGACATGATCAAGAAGGATCCGCAGAAATCCTACGAGATCATGGGAGCCGACGTGAAGCAGTCGGCCAAGGAGTTCGAGGACTCGGCCAAGTACCTGAAATGGGCCGACAAGGCTGAGAACAAGCAGTTCTTTACCAAGGATTTTCAGGACTTCTCCAAGACCGCGGCAGAGCTGCTGCTGCAGATGGGGCTGATCAAGGAAGCGCCGGATGTGTCGACGCTTGCAGACACCAGCGCGATCGCCGACTGATCGCGTATCGCCCGATCGGCGGTGCCACGCCGCCGATCCCTCCTCTCAAGGACTTCCTGATGCTGCGCCCCTTGCACCCCGTTGCACCGGGCACGCGAACCGTGCTCGGCATCGCCTTCTTTGTTCTGTTCGTGGCGTTCTGGGCGTGGATCACGCTCGGCGGCCATGTGAACCGGATCTTTCTCGCCGATCCGCTGTCGATGCTGAAGGATGGCTGGCGGCTGCTTACGGAGGATCGTTTCTGGCTGGATATACTGATCACGATCTGGCGCGTCTTCGGCGGCTTCGTGCTGGCTTCGATCGTCGCGGTGCCGATCGGTATCGCCATGGGCGCCTGGAAGCCGGTCGAAGCCTTCCTCGAACCGTTCGTGTCCTTTGCGCGCTACCTGCCGGCATCGGCCTTTATTCCGCTGCTGATCCTGTGGGCCGGCATCGGCGAGCTCGAAAAGCTGCTGGTGATCTTCGTCGGCTCGGTATTCCAGATCATCCTGATCATCGCGGTCAAGGTCGGCGCCACGAGGCGGGACCTTGTCGAAGCCGCCTACACGCTGGGGGCGACCGACAATGGCATCGTCAAGCGCGTCATCATGCCGGCCAACGCGCCGGAGATCGCCGAGACGCTGCGGCTGGTGCTCGGCTGGGCCTGGACCTATGTCATCGTCGCCGAGCTGATCGGCTCCTCGTCGGGCATCGGCTACATGATCATCAACAGCCAGTCGCGGCTGGCGACGGGTCAGATCATCTTCGGCATCATCGTCATCGGGCTGATCGGGCTTCTGTCCGATTTCGCCTTTAAGGCGCTCAACCGCTGGCTCTATCCATGGAGCCTGGCGTGAGCAAGCTTCTGATCGAGGGCGTCTCGCGGACCTTTGCCGGGGTCAGGGGCGGGGAGCCGGTGCGAGCGCTGCGGCCGGTCGAGCTGTCCGTCTCGGCGAATGATTTCATCACCATCCTGGGACCGTCCGGCTGCGGGAAGTCGACGCTGCTGAGGATCGTCGCCGGGCTGGAGGCGCCGAGCACGGGCCGCGTGCTACTCGACGGCAAGGCGGTCACAAGGCCGGGACCGGACCGAGGCATGGTGTTCCAGTCCTACACGCTGTTTCCCTGGCTGACGGTTGCCGAGAACATCGGTTTCGGCCTGCGCGAGCAAGGCAGGCCCGAGCGCGAGCGCAACGAGATCGTCGCTTCCTATGTCGATCTCGTCGGGCTGAGGGGTTTCGAGAACCATTGGCCGAAGCAGCTGTCGGGCGGCATGCAGCAGCGCACGGCGATCGCGCGCGCCTTGGCCAACGATCCCGCGATCCTGTTGCTCGACGAGCCGTTCGGCGCGCTGGACAACCAGACGCGCGGGCTGATGCAGGAACTGCTGCTCGGTATCTGGGAGCGGCGCAAGAAGACGGTGCTGTTCGTCACCCACGACATCGAGGAGGCGATCTTCATGGCGTCGCGGGTGATCGTGATGAGCGCCCGGCCCGGCCGCATCAAATCGGACGTGCCGGTCGACCTGCCGCATCCGCGCCACTATACGCTGAAGACCAGCCCGGAATTTTCCGCGCTCAAGGCGCAGCTTACCGAAGACATCCGCATCGAAGCAATGCGGACCGCGCAGGAGCAGTCCGCCTAGACGACTGCGCCTCCGCCCGCTTAAGCCGCCAGCAACTGCTTGCGGTCGACGCGCTCCTGCTGCGGCGAGCGGGCGTAGAGCTCGCGGTAGCATTTGGAGAAATGCGAGGCGGAGACGAAGCCGCAGGCCACCGCCACTTCCACCACCGGCATGGAGGACTGGATGAGCAGGTGCCTGGCGCGGTCGAGCCGGATCTCCAGATAGTAGCGGGCAGGCGAGCGGCCCATTTCGGTGCGGAACAGGCGCTCGATCTGCCGGCGAGAGAGATCGACATGGTCGGCGATCTCGATCAGCGACAGCGGCTCGGAAAGGTTGGCCTCCATCAGCTCGATGATGGTCAGCACCTTGGAGTTCTGCACGCCAAGGCGGGCGCGCAGCGGCAGGCGCTGGCGGTCGGTCGGGCTGCGCACGCGGTCGGTCAACACCTGCTCGCAGACGCGGTTGACGAGGCTTTCGTCGAAATCGTCGCCGATCAGCTTCAGCATCATGTCGAGCGCGGCGGTGCCGCCGGCGCAGGTGTAGACGTTCTGGTCGACCTCGAAGAGGTCGGCAAAGACATTGGCCTTCGGGAATGCCTCGGAAAAGCCCGGCAGGTTTTCCCAATGAATGGCGCAACGCTTGTTGGACAAGAGGCCGGCGGCGGCCAGGATATGCGCGCCGGTGCACAGGCCGCCGACGGCGACGCCGCGGTTATATTCCTCGCGCAGCCAGGCGAAGGCCGACTTGTTGTGGTAGCGCTCGACATTGATGCCGCTGCAAACGATCGCCATGTTCGGCCGATCGGGCCCGGCCATCTTCTTGCGCTCTTCCTCGAGCGAGGTGTTGACGGCGCATTCGACGCCATTCGAAGCGCGCACCGGTTTGCCGTCGATGCTGGCCAGCCGCCAGCGATAGGCTTCGTAGCCGAGCATCCGGTTGGCCGAGCGCAGCGGATCGAGCGCCGTCGCAAAGGCGATCATGGTGAAATCGGGAATAAGGAAGAATACAAACGATCTCTTGATCGGATGCTTTACGGCATTCACGGGGAAACCTCACGCAGCCATGACGCGAACAGGATGTCGCGAACAGCATAGCGACAGCAGGAAAAATCATTCCTGTCAATCGGGTAGGCGGCTAAGTGAAGATTAAATTTGCGACATGGGTCGCAAATGGGCAATTCAGCGAGGCATAAAGCACCGTCGCCCGGGCAATGCGACATCAATGCACATGAAAACGCCGCCTCGGCTAAACCGGGCGGCGTTGAATTCAGCTTTGGATGCCGATTGCCTCAGGCGACGAAGCCGAGACGGGCGGCATTCATGGCGCCGGTCTGGCCGGGCATGGTCTTGGCGAGACGCTGACGCTCGAGAGCGGTCGTCAGGTTCATTTCGCGGCGGGCGAACAGGCGGGCAAAAAGCTTCATCATCATCTCCATTCGGTTGCTCAGACGGGTCGCCTTCGCTTGATGGAGTGGGGCAGCTCGTTTGCTGGCGTGGATATAGGCTCGCTTCAGCAAAAACTAAATCGCAAAAGCGAAGCGCTTGTTATGAAAAGCGACATCATTTGCTACGTTTTTAGGCGGTGTGCTCAAAATTCCCGATTATTTACAGCGGCTTAATTCGTAAATTAACCCGCTATGCGACTTGTTCATATGCGTCATGCAGCGGCCGCATGGCTGGAAAAGTCATTTGAATGCAAATAAAAGGCTCAAAACAAACGAAAGGCCTGCCGAGCTGATCCGGCAGGCCTTCAGAACTCCACACACACTTGATTACTTCGCTCCGGCCCAGCTTCCGACGCCGAAGCGCATGCCGGTCTTGGCGTCGGCGGCTTCCGGCCAGCCGATATCCTTCTGCAGTTCGATCGGCAGGGCATGGATGGCGCGTTCGGTCTGGTAGCGGGCGCGGGCCGCGCTGAATTCGGTCGCAAGCCGACCGATGGATGACAGGATAGACATTTCTTTCTCCTCTATGCGGGCAGGGAGGCGCCCGTCACTGCGTTAAGTCAGGTCTGTTTCAGCTTCATTTCACGTCGATTGCAGGACTGTGTCAGGGTCGTTTGATGGCTGCTTTTGGCAGCATCCTGTATCGATCGAGTTGACTATGCGCCTGGAGTGATGTTCAATCAAACGAAATGGAATGATGGATTGCATCAGAAAAATTGAAGGCAAGCTGCCATGAACGCCCCGCTCAATCATCCCTTGCCGCTGCTTGACCTCGATGTGCTGCGCACCTTCGTGGCGATTGCCGAGACTGGCAGCTTCACCACCGCCGCCAATGCGGTGTTCCGCACGCCGTCGGCCGTCTCCATGCAGATCAAGAAGCTCGAGGACATCCTGGGTCGTTCCGTCTTTGCGCGCGACGCGCGTTCGGTGACGCTGACAACGGATGGCGAGATGCTGCTCGGCTATGCGCGCCGGCTTTTGTCGATCAACCGCGAGGTGGTGTCGAAATTCATCATCCCCGACATTGTCGGCGTGGTGCGGCTCGGTTCCCCGGACGACTATGGCGAGCGCGTGCTGCCGCATGTGCTGAAGCGTTTTGCCCAGTCGCATCCCTCGATCGCCGTCGACGTCACCATCGACCAGAGCATCAATCTGCGGCGCCGCATGGACGACCGCGCGCTCGACATCACGCTGCTCACCAATTCCTACAAGACCAGCGCGATCGGCGCGGAGGTGCTTTTGACCGAGCCGATCGTGTGGGCGGGCGCCAAGGGCGGCTGCGCGCATCTGCGTGAACCGTTGCCGGTGTCGCTGTGGGAAGAAGGCTGCGCCTGGCGGGCCGGCGCTCTCGAAGCGCTTGGACGCGAGGGTCGCAACTACCGCATCGCCTATATGAGCGCACACACGGCCGGCCAGCGCGCCGCGATCATGGCCGATCTCGCGGTAGCGCCGCTGCCGAAGTCCTTCCTCGGCGACGATATGGTCTCGCTGGGCGCCAAGGACGGCATGCCCGAGATCGGCACTTACAATCTTGCCATGGTGGTGGCGCCCGATGCGAGCGCGCCGGTGAAGGCCGTGGCCGACCATATCCGGGCGACGTTCGAACTGTTCCGGGAAACCGGCAAGTTCTGAGCTATTCGGCCGCGGGCGCGGAGCGGGCTGCGAAAGCAGCTTTCGTCCTGCGTCGAGCGCGGGCTCGGGCTGGTGCCGGAACGCTGAGGAAATCGACGATGGAATCGCGTGCGCGGCGCGCCTCGGGCATCTCGATCAGCGGCCAGGCGTGGAACATGCCTTCCTCGTAGACCAGGTCGACCTCGACGCCGGCAGCGCGTGCGCGGTCGGCGAAGATGAGATTATCCGGTGTCAGCATGTCGCGTGAACCGGTCAGCAGCAGCGTCTTGGGCAGCACGGACAGGTTGCCGTAAAGCGGGCTGATGTGCCAGTCGGTGCGATCGAAACCGGCGCTGTAGAGCCGCACCGCTTCCAGCCCACCCGCAATACCCAGCCACGGATCCTGCCGCTCGGCCTCGAAGACTTCGGGATTTGCAAGCGAGACGTCGAGACCGGGCGAGATCAGCACATGCCGCGACGGTGCCGGCAAGCTTTCCTCGGCCGCCATCATGGTCAGCACGACCGCCATGTTGCCGCCGGCGGAATCGCCCATGAAGACGATGTCCTCGGCGTCGGTCTCTTCGAGCATGCGCCGGTAGACGTTGCCGACCATGCCGAACATGTCATGGAAGTCGTGCTCCGGCGCGATGGGGTAGACCGGCACGGTGATGCCGAAGCCGAGACGCTCGGCCATCTCGGCGATCAGCCCCCAATGGTAGGACGTGATCTGAAAGACATAGGCGCCGCCGTGCATGTAGAGGATGCGCCGGCTTTCGCCCGCCTTCGGCGCGATCTCATAGACGGGAAAGCCGTCGATCTCGGTCTCGGTGATGTCCAGCCGCGCCCTGAGCACGGCCGGCGGATGATAGTCCTCGGTCTTGCGGGCGTAGGCGATCCAGCGCTGCAGGTTCTCGGGACTGGAAAACGCCTTCTTGCGGCTGTGCCTGAGAACGAACGAAACGAGATGGCTTTTCAAACTGGGCATGCAGATACACGCACTTCGGCAGAGCCGACTAAGAGAATTCCCCCCGCTCTGCGAAGATTGTACCTCAGTTAAAAATGTCAAGGATCACGCTGGCACATCGGCGTGATCGGATGGTGCCGGTTCTTTGTTTGCGCGATTTCGGGCGGAAGGCTACGGCGAATTGCCGAGCCCAACCGCCGCGCACTTTCCTGGAATTGCTCTAGCGCCGCTTCGGCAGTAGCGCCGCGCGCAATTTGTTGTCGACGTTCGCCGAGGCCGCGTCGCGGCCCAGGCGCTTGCCGAGCAACTTGCATTTGTCGGCGAAGGTCATCAGCGCGGCGTGCCCAGAAGCAGCGCATGAAGGGCTGCCTGCGGGTCGCTCGGCGGCGAGGCCGGCCAGCCGATATCCTTCTGGACATGCGCCGGCAGATCGTTGAGCGCGCGGATCGCCTTGTTCCTGGCATGAGCCTGCCTGATGGTCACACCGAAGCGGCTGAGATTATCGTACATCGACATTTTCATCTCCCTTGAAGACCAGCGGCAGCCGAGGATCTACTTTCACGCATGTCGTTTCCCAAAAGACACTTTTGGGCGACATGCATGGTCGGCCGCCGTTCGATGCGCGCTAAATGCGTCACGCATGTATCGGATCGATTTCGCGAAAACAGCGTTTCGGTTTCCGGATCGCGCGAATCCGGAAACATTTGCATGCAAACGAATTTAGAGGGGCTGCTATGCCGGTTTCTATCTGGATAGCTGCCATCAGCGGTTGACAGCAGCAAGCGACTGCATTGTTATTGTGCAATGCGGCGTGGGGCGTGTGCATCGCAACATGATGCGATCGGATCGAGGCATCGTGACGAGCATCCATAGTGTTCAATATCTGCGCGGCCTCGCCGCGTGCGCGGTGGTATGCTTTCACGTCAGCGAGCAGTTCGGCGGTCCGTTCGACGTCGGGGCAGCCGGCGTCGACATCTTCTTCGTCATCAGCGGCTTCATCATGTGGGTGACGACGGCCGGCAGGCCGGCTGATCCTTGGCGCTTCATGGGGCGCCGGATCACCCGCATCGTGCCTCTCTATTGGATCGTCACGCTGCTGACCGCGGCCGGCATCCTGATCAAGCCGCAGTTCTTCTACGGCCATTTCTTCAGCGTCCCGAATTTCGTTGGGTCACTGTTCTTCCTGCCGATTCTGCAGGAGAACGCGCTGCATCCCATCGTCATGCAAGGTTGGACGCTCTGCTATGAAATGATGTTCTATCTCGTTTTCACGCTGGTGCTGTTCCTCGGGGAGCGCTGGCGGTTCGGCGTCCTCGTGGGCGCCCTTGTTGCCATCGTCGCGCTGCATTTTGTTTTTGCCGCTGGATATGCGCGCGCCTTCACCGATCCAATCGTGCTCGAGTTCGCCGCCGGCGTCGTGGTTGGGCGCTTCTGGCTCCAGGGCTATCGGCTCCCGCTTGCGGTGGGGTTGGCCATGGCCGGCGCAGGATTCCTTCTGCTTGCGGCAAGTCCGCTGTTCGACGCCGGCATGGCTCGCGCCTTGCGCTGGGGGCTTCCGGCCGCGCTGATCGTGGCGGGCGCGGTTTTTGCCGAGCGGGCGAGGCCGTTCAAGCCGGCTGCGTTGCCCACATTTCTCGGCGATGCGTCCTATTCGATCTATCTGTGGCATGTCGTGGTCGGCGTCCTGGCGACGGGCGTCATCCTGAGGACCGGCCTGCCGGCAGCGTTGCAGCCGGCGACGATCCTGGTCGCCACGCTTGCGCTCTCGGCGATGCTTTATCTGATCGTCGAAAAACCATTGATCGGGCTGCTGCATCCGCACCGTCCCAAGGGCGCCGTGAAGGCAGCCAATGCCGCGGCCGCAGGGGCCGCGGAATGAGCTGAAGCGTTAGTCCCGACCGCGCCGTGCAGCGCGCTCCTCGCGTGAACGCCGGCGTGGGGTAGCGTCGCCGGCGGTGCCGTCCTCGCTCATCGCCTTGCGCGGCGGCAGCTTCACCGCGGCCGCCAGCTTGGGAAAGGGGTCGACCTTGTTCGGCAGCGCCATGGCGTAGACGAAGTGCTCCTGGAATTTCGGTTCCAGCGCCGTCTCGATCTTCTCGATCCTGCTCACCGTCTCCTCGATCTCGCGCCGGTAGCCGCGATTGAGCAGCGCCATGCGCGCGCCGGCGCCGGCGGCGTTGCCGACGGCCTGGACCTTGTCCAAGTCGCAATCCGGGATCAGGCCGAGCACCATGGCGTATTTCGGATCGATGAAGGAGCCGAACGCACCGGCGAAATGGATGCGGTCGACATGGTCGGTGTGCTGCTTTTCCATCAGAAGCTTGGTGCCGGCATAGAGCGCCGCCTTGGCAAGCTGGATGGCGCGCACGTCGTTCTGGGTGATGGTGATCTTGGGCTCGCCCTCCTTCAGCACGTAGGAGAAGGTGCGGCCGTTGGGCACGATGCGCGGCGAGCGCATGCCGAGCGATCCGTCGACGACGCCGTCCTCCGAGATGATGCCGGCGAGATACATCTCCGCCACCACTTCGATGATGCCGGAGCCGCAGATGCCGGTGACGCCGGTCGCCTGCACGCTGTCCGTGAAGCCCGGCTGATCGGACCATAGCTCTGAGCCGATGACCCGATATTTCGGTTCCAGCGTTTCGGGGTCGATGCGAACGCGCTCGATGGCACCAGGCGCCGCGCGCTGGCCGCCGGAGATTTCCGCGCCTTCGAAGGCCGGGCCGGTCGGGGAGGAGGCCGCCACGACGCGCGTGGAGTTGCCGAGCACGATCTCGGCGTTGGTGCCGACGTCGACGATCAGCATCATCTCGTCCTGGCGATGCGGGCCTTCCGACAGGGTGACGGCGGCCGCGTCGGCGCCGACATGGCCGGCAATGCAGGGCAGCATATAAAGTCGCGCGCCCTGGTTGAGCTTCAGGCCGATGTCGGAGGCCTTGATGCGCACCGCGCCGGAGACGGCAAGCGCGAAAGGCGCGCCGCCGAGCTCGGTCGGATCGATGCCGAGGAACAGATGATGCATGATCGGATTGCCGACGAAGACGGAATCCAGGATGTCGTTGCGCTGGACATTGCCTTCCGCGCAGACCTTGTCGACGAGGCCGGAGATCGCCTCGCGCACGGCGACCGTCATGCCTTCGCGGCCGTCCGGGTTCATCATCACGTAGGAGACGCGGCTCATCAGATCCTCGCCGAAGCGGATCTGCGGATTGGACGTGCCGGAGGACGCAGCAACGCGGCCCGACAGCAGCGACACCAAATGCATGGCAATGGTGGTCGAGCCGATGTCGCAGGCGAGGCCGTATGCCTCGTTCTTGAGGCCGGGCCACAGCGCGATGACGCGCGCGATGTCGCTGTCGGCATCCTTGTGGATGGCGGCGGTGGCGGTCCAGTTGCCCTTGCGCAGAATGCTCTGCACCTGCGGCATGAGATAAAAGTCGAATTCGAGGTTCTTGAAACCCCAGTCCTTCATCAGGGCGATCTTGAGCCGGTCGAGGTCGCCGAGCGGCTTGTGCATATCGGGCTCTTCGATCTCGACATAGCACATGCGGATCGCCGTATCGCGGGCGATCACCCTGGTATCGGCGTCCTTGCGGATGGTCTGGGCGTTGATGACCGTGTCCTGCGGCACATCGATGACGAGGTCGCCGAGGATCTGCGTCGAGCAGGAGAGGCGGCGCCGCTCGGGCAGGCCGCGCACGCGCTCATAGCGCTCTTCCTTGGCGCCCTTGGGCGAGATGTGGTCGTTGGACGAGACGATCTTGTGCTTGGCGAAATTGCCTTCCTGCACTTCGATCTGGCAGCGGCCGCAGGTGGCGCGGCCGCCGCAAACGCTTTCGACATAGACGCCGAGCTGGCGCGCGGCATCGAGCACTGGCGTGCCGATCGGGAACCGGCCGCGCTTGCCGGACGGCATGAACAGCACGAGCGGATCGGTGATGTTGGGGGGAGGATTCATGCTGGCACGTGTCTCGATGGCAATCGCCGATGCCGTTTAACGGATCGTTTTACTATTGGGCGGAGAGTCCGTTGGTCCAGGGGCCAACCATGTCGGATCTGCTGCTCTCCGCCATCTTCACCGCGTTCACCATGGTGCGCGTGATTAAGGGCTCGTGGCTGCGCAATCCGCAATATCTCGCCACCGGGATCCTCGGCGCGATCGTCGGCGCGCTGCTGCTGCACGCGTTCTGGCCCGCCTATGACGATGATTTCATCGTCGGCGGCATAACAGGCATCTTCGGATCGTGGGCGGGAATGGCGTTGTTCGACGCCATATTGGGCGTGGCCTGAACGCAAAGCAGAGTTGTCCGGCCGCATCCACGATGCGATCGGACCAGCCTTGTTTGCGGTGCGGCTCACGATTGCGCGCTTATCCTCTGGCCATGCGGGCTTCGCGGCCGCCGCGGCGACGGCCGCCATTGCCGTTGCCTTCGCCCGGCGCATTGACGGCTGTTGGAGCCGCAACCGCTTGACCGCCTTCGGCCGGCTTATAGTCCTTGTAGGTGCGGATCCAGTTGGTGCAGTTCTCGTCGGTGCCGTTCAGCACATTGGCGCCGCGAACGGCTTCCATTTCCTGCGGACGGACCGGGTTCATGATTGCGGAGGTCATGCCGGCGCCGATCACCATCGGGATGAAGGCGGCGTTGATGCCGTGGCGGTGCGGCAAGCCGAAGGAGATGTTGGAGAGGCCGCAAGTGGTGTTGACCTTGAGCTCCTCGCGCAATCGGCGCAGCAGTGCGAACACCTGGCGGCCGGCATCGCCCAGCGCGCCGATCGGCATCACCAGCGGGTCGACGACGACGTCATGCGCCGGGATGCCGAAATCGGCGCAGCGCTCGACGATCTTCTTGGCGACGGCGAAGCGGACGTCCGGGTCCATCGAGATGCCGGTCTCGTCGTTGGAGATGGCGACGACCGGGACATTGTATTTCTTGATCAGCGGCAGGATGGCCTCGAGCTTTTCTTCCTCGCCGGTGACGGAGTTGACCAGCGGGCGGCCCTTGGCGACCTTCAGCGCGGCCTCGATCGCGGCGGTGACCGAGCTATCGATCGACAGCGGCAGGTCGACCAGGCCCTGCACGATCTCCAGCGTCTGCACCAGAAGCGCCGGCTCGGTCGCATTGGGGTCGACGGCGGTGACGCCGGCATTGACGTCAAGCATGGTGGCGCCGCAGGCGGCCTGCTCCAGCGCATCCTTGATGACGGTCTCGAAATTGCCGGCCACCATCTCGGCGGCGAGCTTCTTGCGGCCGGTCGGGTTGATGCGTTCGCCGATCACGCAGAAAGGCTGATCGAACCCAATGACGATTTCTCGGGTCGCCGAGGCGACGATGGTGCGGGTCATGCGATCTCTCCGTCGGGATATAAAGACTTCTTTATATCGTTATCTGATTTGGTTCAAGTGAATGCGTGCCGTCCGCGCTCTTAGGCTCTAGGTTCATGTGTGTCGTTGCCCCAAAACCGGTTCCCATTTCGGGGCGACATACATCAGTGCGCGGTCTTCACCATATCCACCTGGGTTTCGGTTATCTCGTCATGCAGCAGGTGGTCGAGCCGGTCGGCGACCAGCTGGTCGTCGCGGCGGATCTCCCGCTTCCAAGGCTGGCGGCCTTTCAGCACGCCGGATTCATCGACGATCTCGGCGACATATTCTTCCTGGCGATAGGCCATCACATGGATGCCGGCGACGCCTGGAATTTCCTTCACCTCGTTGATGATGTCGATGCAGAGCTGCTTGCCTTCCTTCTTCTGATCCTGCGCGCCCTCCAGCCGCTTGATAACCGCATCGGGGATGTGAATGCCCGGCACGTTGGAGCGGATCCATTTCGCGGTCTTGGCGGAAGCGAGCGGGCCGACGCCGCAGAGCAGGAAGAGCTTTTCGGTGTGGCCGAGGTCGCGCGCCTTCTGCATGAAGGTTCTGAACATCGGCACGTCGAAGCAATACTGAGTCTGCGCGAACTGCGCGCCGGCGGCGATCTTCTTGCCGAGATGGATCGGGCGGAAGTCGTAAGGCGGCGCGAAGGGGTTGACGGCAGCACCCAGGAAGACCTGCGGCGGCGTCGTCAGCTTGCGGCCGGACAGGAATTTGCCGTTGTCGCGCATGATGCGGATGGTTTCGAGCAGCGACATGGAATCGAGGTCGAATACCGGCTTGGCACCCGGCTGGTCGCCGGCCTGCACGCCGTCGCCGGTGAGGCACAGCATATTGGCGACGCCCATGGCGGCGCCGCCCAGCACGTCGCCCTGGATAGCGATGCGGTTCTTGTCGCGGCAGGCGATCTGCATGATCGGCGCATAGCCCATGCGGGTGAGCAGCGCGCAGATGCCGACCGACGACATGTGACAGTTGGCGCCCGAGGCGTCGACCGCATTGATGGCGTCGACCCAGCCGTCGAAGATCTTGGCGCGGTTGTAGACATCTTCCGGATCGGCGCTGTCGGGCGGATTGAGCTCGGTCGTCACAGCAAACTCGCCGCGGCGCAGCACGCGCTCCAGCCGGCCGCGCGACGTGTGGCCGGGCAGGGGCTCGAGCGGCAGGTGGATGCCGGCCGGGTTCTCGTCGATCTGGCGGATGGTCATGCCGAAGCTCCGGGATTCTTGGCTGCTTCGCGCGCGGCGGCGGCCTGCGCCGTCACGCGGAGCCAGGCAGAGGTTTCGCGCAGCGACTGATCGACCGGCTTCTGCACAGTGAGGATATTGTCGCCATGGACCATGTTGCGCGAGCCTTCCCAGGCCTTGACCCAGACACAGGGCATGTCCGGCTCGACCTCGCAATTGCCGTTGGCGCGCACGCCGCCGCAAGGGCCGTTGCGCAACTGCTTGGGGCAGTTCATCGGGCACGACATGCCGGTGGACGAGAGCACGCACTGGCCGCACATGCGGCAGTCGAACATGAAGCCCTTGACCCGCTTCTCGACGAATTTCACCGGGGCTTCGACGCGGCCGTAGCCGATGCCTTTCCAAAGAGGGTGCAAGAGCAGGAAGACGTCGGCGAACCTGCTGTAGAACCATTCCAGCAAGCGCGAGTGCCGGATCGACCAAAGCCGCACGGCAAAAGTGCGCTGGACGCGGCGCTGCGGCGACACGTCGGCGGGCTTGTAGTCGGATTTCGGCGCTGCCTTCTTGACCAAGGTGGCCTGGGTGACCGCCGGCTGTTGCTCAGACATTTTCTTTCCCGCCAGCCTTGACCAGAGCGACCAGCCGCTCGCGGTCATATTTCGCGTCGAGTTCCTGATAGGCTTTCTCGACCTCGGCTTCGATGTCGTCGCCGACCGGGATCGGATCGGCCTTGCGCCACTCCGCCAGATAGTCGTCGGTGCCGCCGGCGCCGGTGCGCATGGCGCACATGTCGATCGCCTCGGTGAAGCGCAGCGGCAATTCCCGCTTGGCGTTCTGCCGGCCCTTCTTGACGATGACCTGGGCAGGGATGTCGCGCCAGTAGACGACGATCAGATCGGCCATGAATTCTCAACTCCTCGAAGTCTTGGAGCATTGCCGCATGCGTGGTTGAGCCGCTTGTTATGGGACGACGCGCGCGCCTTCAAAAGCGACGCTGCCGGAGGTCGCAAAAAGAAAGGTCATGAGCGCGGATTGAGAGACCGGGTTTCCGACGTCGCTTGCAATGGGCCGAGGAGGTGTCAGACCTGCCATACAGGCCGCGACGCAGCGAGCCTTTGCAAACCGGCGCGCCCTCGCGCCGGCGACTTCGCCCAAGCCTCAAACTTTTCCCAGTCGGCAGCCGGGATCGTCACCACAAGCCCATCCAGCACCTGCATTTCGGCTGCTTCAACGGCCTTATGCCGGATGAAATCGCTGAGACTGGTGTGTGCTTGACGGGCAGCAGCTTCAAGAAGCTCACGTTCGTCAGAGGTGACGCGAATATCGATAAGGGCCATGTTGGACATCGGCAGAACTCACTCTCCTGCAGACAATAGCATACAGGGCGACCAATTGACCGGTCTACCAGACGCGCTTGGTCAGGCCGGTCCAGACGTAGAACCAGATCGTCGGGTGATACCACTGCTTCGACGGTAGGCCCGGATCGATCGTTTCCAGTCTGCCGGCCAGCGCATTGCCGACCGCCTCGACGCAGATATCGCGCGAAAAGGCTGCCTGCCGCAGCGCGTAGCTGGCGATCGTGTCGCCGGTCCTGGGCCTGCCGCGCGCCTGCTTCAGCACGCCGCCGGTGTCGACGCCGGCATCGACCAGATGCACGGTGGTGCCGAAATTCCCTTGATCGCCGCAGGCCAGTGCCCAGTAGCCGCCATTCATGCCGCGATATTTCGGCGCGATGCCGGCATGGTAGTTGAGCACCGGGCAGGGCATTCTTGCCAGCGTTTGCTTCGACAACAGCCTGCATCCGGCAAGCAGCACCACGCCCGGATTGATCCTGGCGACCGCCTCGAGGCATTCCGGCCCGTTGGCGGATGGCACATGGATGATCACCTGACCTTGCCGCGGTTCGGTGTCGAGCTTCTCCTCGGCGATCAGCCTCTCGGCATGGGCAGCCAGAAAGCGCTTGCCGAGTCTCGTCAACACCATGGTGCCGAGCTGGCCGATGGCCGAGATCCAGCCCTGGCGCCGCGCGCGGCGGATGAGCAGGCGCTTTTTGGATTCGGCGGATTCGAGGATGACGCTGACGGGACCGACACGGTCGGCAAGCGCATTGACGATGGCCCAGATATGCGGGCCACCTTCGGTGACGACCACGATCGGTCGCTTATTCGAGTCCGACGCTGCCACGGCACCCACCCGCTTGAAATCGCGCGCATGCTATGCGGAGCAGGTTAATCCTTGGTGTGCCGGCGCCGTTTCAACGAGGCAGCAGAGGACGGGCTCAGCGCTTGAATTCCATGATGTCGAGTTTCGATTCGTAATAGGGCGCCGGGAATTCGATCCGCCACTCGGTGGCGCTATTGCGGAAAGCGTAGCCGACCTGGTCGCTTTCGGGACCGCTGCCATAGGGCTTGGCCTTGTCATCATTGACCGAGAACGAGCCGAGATAGATGGAGCGTTTCTCGCCGTCGTCGAAGAAGCGGCCGGCGGTGCGCTGCGAGCCGCTGATCTTGGCGAGGCGCCAACCGGAGCCGTCGTCGGTCACCTTGCACTTGAACCAGCCGTAGATGATGAGCGGGCTCAGGCCGCCCGCCTTGATGGTGCGGCACTTCCAGTTGCCGGTGAGATCCTTGTCGGAGAAGGCGACGAGAGGTCTGGCGAGCAGTTCGTCCAACTGCTTGACCTCGGACGGATCGCCAGCTTTTGCCTCCTCGAGAGCCGCCTTGCGCGTCTCGCCGTATTTGTCCAATCGCGCCTTGTCGGCAGCCGTGATCAGCTTCTGCACCTCGCCGTCGGCAAGGGACGGCAAAGTGAGGGCGACGAGACCGAGGGCGGCAAGGAGCAGGCGAGGCATCATGAACGTGTTTCCTCAAATCAATGGCTGGACAAAGTTCTTCCTATCGCTGGCGCACAACTTACCGGTTCGCGATCGTCTGTCATCCGTGCTTAACAACAGCAGTTCGGAAAAATGGTGGTTCGATCGAATGCGGATCCTGCTCACGGGGTCGTCCGGCTGGCTGGGCGGCGCGCTCAAGCCGAGGCTCCAAGCGCTCGGCCATGAGGTGGTCGGTCTCGATCCGGTTGCCTCGGCGCGCACGCAGGTCGTCGGCTCGATCGCGGATCGCGAGCTGGTCTTCGGAACTGTCCGCGACAACCGGATCGAGGCCATCATTCACAGCGGCGCGCTGCACAAGCCGAACATCGAGCTCTTCGAGAGTACGGATTTCGTAGCGACCAACATCCAGGGGACGCTGAACCTGCTCGACGCGGCGGTAGCCTGCGGCGTGCAAGCTTCGTCTTCACCTCGACGACATCGCTCATGATCTCGCAGGCGATCCGCGCCGGCTTCCTGGGCGGCGCGCGCAAGGCCGTCTGGCTGACGGAAGAGATGTCGCCGGAACCGCGCAACATCTATGGCGTAACCAAACTCTCGGCCGAGCATCTCTGTCGCCTCTACCATATCGAGCATGGACTGCCGGTGGTGGTGCTGCGCACGGCGCGCTTCTTTCCCGAGGCGGACGACATGGCGCATGCCATCGAACAGTCCGATGCCAACACCAAGGCCAACGAGTTGCTGTTCCGGCGACTGACGGTGGAGGATGCGGCGGAAGCCCATGTGGCCGCCCTGGAGAAGGCGCCGAGCCTTGGCTTCGACACCTTCATCATCTCAGCGCCGACTCCGTTACGGCCGCAGGATTGCGCCGAGCTGATCGCCGACGCGCCATTCGTCGTCGCGCGCTATTTCCCGGGTTATTCGAGGCTCTATGCGAGGAAGGGTTGGACGATGTTTTCCTCGATCGACCGCGTCTACGATCCCTCGCGGGCGCGAGAGCGGCTCGGCTTCGTCTGCAAGACCAGCTTCGCCGATGTGCTTGCCGCGTTGGAAGAGGCGTGACGGCTAGGCGTCTCGGGCAGCGCCCTGTGCCGTCCGCGCCAGCTCGCCGGTCAGGTCGCCATAGCCGGTCGAGCGGCGCTCATAGGCGAGGTCGAGCATGGCGGCGGCTTTCTCGGCGACCTTGTCGAGCTCCGGATCCTCGGTCTGGGCGAGATAGATCAGCTTCTCGTAGTTGCCGAAATAATCCTTGATCAGCTCGGGATGCCGGTCGAGGCCGAGCGGCTTGATGAAGAAAGCCTCGAACTGGCGGCAGAGGAAGTCGGTCATGTAGAACGACATCATGTCGTCGTCGGCGACCTTCGCGTAGGCGTCCATGCCCTGGTAGAAGGCAAAGCAGTGCGGCCCGGCCATGCGCTCGACGCCGTGCTTCTCGATGACGCGATCGAGCAGGCCGCCGGTGCCGCAATCGGCATAGCCGACGAAGATGTGCCGGTAGCCTTCCGTCTTGGCTTTCTCGATCGCCTTGTCCATCGCCGGCGCGATGCGGTCCGGGTAGAAATGAAACTCGGCCGGCAGGCAGGTCAGATCGAGATGGTCGAGCTTTAGCTGTTGCTTGACGGCCAAAACTTCGCGCGCAATCATCCCGCAGGCGATGACGAGCAGCCTGTCTGTTTGATTCGGTTCCGTTTTTTGCGTCTTGACCAAGTCGGGCCGGCTTTCGCTGCGGGGCTTAATATCTGTCGAGGGAGACACCGTCCATGAAACTGCTACGCATCGCGCCGATCGCCATCCTGGCCTGCGCGCTTGCACTCACGGCCTGCGCCAACACCATCCGGGGCGTCGGCAAGGACGTCAAATCGACGGCAAGGGCGGTCAAAGACACCGTCAACTGATCTGCAGCCTCGTCCATAATCTGGGTACAAAAAAGCCGCGCTGCAAGGCGCGGCTTTTCTTGTCGATCCATCCTGATGCCTTGGGTCAGGCGGAAGCGCGAACGTTGTGCTTGCGCTTCATGTAGTCCTTGGCGGTCTCGACCGCCACCGCCGCATCGCGGCAATAGGCATCGGCGCCGACGGCCTTGCCGAATTCCTCATTGAGCGGCGCGCCGCCGACCAGCACGACATAATCGTCGCGGATGCCCTTTTCCTTCATCGTGTCGATCACGACCTTCATGTAGGGCATGGTGGTGGTGAGCAGCGCCGACATGCCGATGATGTCAGGCTGGTGCTGCTCGATGGCGTCCAGATATTTCTCGACGGCGTTGTTGATGCCGAGGTCGATGACGTCGAAGCCGGCGCCTTCCATCATCATGCCGACGAGGTTCTTGCCGATGTCGTGGATGTCGCCCTTGACGGTGCCGATCACCATCTTGCCCTGCTTGGGCGCGCCGGTGGCGGCGAGCAGCGGACGCAGGATGAACATGCCGGCCTTCATCGCGTTGGCCGACAACAGCACTTCCGGGACGAACAGGATGCCGTCGCGAAAATCCTCGCCGACGATGCGCATGCCTTCGACCAGAGCCTCGGTCAGCACCTTGTAAGGCGCCCAGCCGCGCTCGAGCAGGATGCGCGTGCCTTCCTCGATCTCTTCCTTCAGGCCGTCATACAGGTCGTCGTGCATCTGCTGCACGAGCTCGTCGTCGGAAAGCTCGGAAAGGATGATCTCGTCGTCGGACATTTTCTCGGGCTCCTTGCTGCTCGGAATGACTGCGGCAGCCTAAAAATCGATGCGCCAATACCTAACCCGCGAGGGCAAGCTAGCCATAGCTGATTTGCGACTTCCCGCAAAAGGAAAGCGACTGGAAAGTTGGCGCTTTTCTTGTCGATTTTGCGACAGGCGTTGGCGCTGGCGGGCCGTTTCCAATAGGGTGCATGGTTACGATCCGGCGAGAAGCGGCGGTTACGGGCCGCGAGCCAATCCAGACCAGGTTTTTATAGGAAGCACGATCATGAGCGAGAACGCGGCAGTCGACCAGGAAGCGTCAAACGCACGGCGTGGGCGCGGTGCCAGCGGCGGCGCGGCGGCCCGGCGCGCGGCGCGCTCGGGCGGCGGTCCGGGCACGCAGCTCACCTATATCAAGCGCAAGATCAACGTTTACGAGGTCCTCAACGAGGAAGGCCTGGCGCTGATCGAGAAGAATACCGACACGGTGCTGGAAGAGATCGGCATCATCTTCCGCGACGACGCCGAGGCGCTGGCGCTTTGGAAGGAAGCGGGCGCCGACGTCAAGGGCGAGCGCGTGCATTTTCCGAAAGGCCTTTGCCGCTCGCTGTTGAAGACGGCGCCTTCGATCTACACCCAGCATGCGCGCAACCCGGAGCGCTCGGTGCAGATCGGCGGCAACGCGACCGTGTTCGCGCCGGTCTACGGCCCGCCCTTCGTGCGCGACCTCGACGGCAACCGCCGCTACGCGACGATCGAGGATTTCCAGAATTTCGTGAAGCTCGCCTATATGGCGCCGTCGATCCACCATTCGGGCGGCACGGTGTGCGAGCCGGTGGACGTGCCGGTCAACAAGCGCCACCTCGACATGATCTACTCGCATATCCGGTATTCGGATAAGCCGTTCATGGGCTCGGTTACGGCGCCGGAACGGGCCGAGGACACGGTGGCGATGGCCAAGCTCGTGTTCGGCGACGACTTCGTCGAGAACAACACGGTGCTGACCAGCCTGATCAACGCCAACTCGCCGATGGTGTTCGACGAGACCATGCTTGGCGCGCTGAAAGTCTATTCACGCCACAACCAGGCCTGCATCGTCACGCCCTTCATCCTGGCCGGCGCGATGAGCCCGGTGACCGTTGCCGGCACGCTGACGCAGGTGCTGGCCGAAGTGCTCGCCGGCGCATCGTTCACCCAGCTGATCAGGCCCGGGGCGCCGGTGCTGTTCGGCACCTTCGCCTCGTCGATCTCGATGCAGTCCGGCGCGCCGACCTTCGGCACGCCCGAGCCGTCGCTGGTCTCTTATGGTGCGGCACAGCTGGCGCGGCGGCTCGGCCTGCCGTTCCGCACCGGCGGCTCGCTCTGCGCCTCGAAGGTCCCGGACGCGCAGGCAGCCTATGAGAGCGCCAACACGCTCAACTCGACGATCCTTGCCGGCACTAATTTCGTCCTGCATTCGGCTGGCTGGCTCGAGGGCGGCCTCGCCTCCTGCTACGAAAAATTCATGATGGATATCGACCAGCTCGGCATGCAGCAGAAGTTTGCCGAAGGCGTCGACCTGTCGGAAAACGGCCAGGCGATGGACGCGATCCGCCAGGTCGGTCCTGGCAGCCACTATCTCGGCTGCGACCACACGCAGGCGAATTTCCAGACCGCCTTCTACCGCTCCAACATCGCCGACAACAATTCCTATGAGCAGTGGCTGGCCGAAGGCGAGAAGACCGCCCCGCAGCGCGCCAACGAGCTCGCCCGCCGCTGGCTGGAAAGCTACGAGGCGCCGCATCTCGATCCGGCCATTGACGAGGCGCTGAAGGATTTCATCGCCAGGAAGAAGGGCTCGATGGCCGACGCCTTCACGTGAAAGGAGCCCGAGTCAGGCGGGGCTAAAGTCGCCAATATCATTCACAAGGAAGTCTGGCGGAGCGCGTTCTCCGATCCGGACCGGAAGGGATGATTTTTGCGCGCGGCACGGTCGAGGAGATCGCGGCCGCGCTCGCGGCCAACGGCTTGATCCTCCGTGGCGGTTTCCGTTTCACTGATGGCGAAGACGCTCCTGTCGGTCCATCAGGCGCACCAGCCAAATCTGCGCTGCTCGTCGGGCAGGCGGGCGCGGCGCCATGGCCGCATTTTGAACGCTGGCTGGGACAGCAGGCGAGGGACATCGCCAATCCGCTCGACACCTGGTCGCGCGCGGTGATCGGCGCGGTCGCGCAAGGCTGCGGCGCCCGCGCGGTTTCGCCCTCCGACCGGCCCTACCTGCCGTTCCAGCAATGGGCGATGCGGGCCGAAGGGCTGAAGCCGTCGCCGCTCGGCATCCTCATGCATCCGACCTATGGACTTTGGCATGCCTATCGCGGCGCATTGCTGTTCGAGGACGAGATTTCTCTTCCCGAAGCTCATGAGATGAATCATCTTTGCGACGCATGCGTCGCAAAACCCTGCATGAAATCCTGTCCGGTCGGCGCATATTCGGTGGCTGGCTTTGCGCACGAGGCGTGCCTGCTGCATGTGCGTGGCACGGATGGTGCGCCCTGCCGCGCCGGCGGCTGCCTCGACCGCAACGCCTGTCCCTATGGCGCTGAGTATCGCTATCCGGCCGATGTCCAGGCTTTCCATATGACGGCGTTCGCCGGACTGTAGGCATTCTTCCGAACCGCACGGAAACTTGACCGCGATCGAGAGGTTGCGGCTTGCCCTGGCGGGCAGTGCGGATATCTAGCGCCTAACAACCGGCGGAGCGCGCAATGACGAAGCAGGACATCAAGATCAAGACCCAGGACGGCACGGCGAAGGCACGGCTGTTTCGTCCAGCCGCGCCGGCCAAGGCTGGCGTCATCCTCTATACGGATGTTTTCGGTCCGCGCCCGGCGCTCGACCAGATGGCCGAGCGCCTCGCGGAGCATGGCTATGCCGTGCTGGTGCCCGATCTCTTCTACCGCTATGCGCCCTATGGGCCGTTCGATCCCAAAACCGCCTTTGCCGAGGAAAAGACCAAGGCCCTGCTGTTGATGCTGAGCGGCGGCACGACGCAGGGCATGACCATCCGCGACGGCAGCGCCTTCCTCGATGCTCTGGCCGCCGAGGGGATCGCCGGACCGATTGGCGTCGTCGGCTACTGCATGGGCGGCGCGCGGGCGCTAAACGCGGCGGCGAGCTATCCCGACCGTATCGCCGCCGCGGCAAGCTTCCATGGCGGCAATCTCGCCAGCGACGCGGCCGACAGCCCGCATCGCAAGGCGGCCTCGATCAAAGCGCGCGTCTATGTCGGCGTCGCCGGCGTCGACCGCAGCTTTCCGCCAGAGCAGTCGGCGCGGCTGGCGGAGGCGCTCAGGGCAGCAGAGGTCGACCACGTGATCGAGAATTATGTCGGCGTCGGCCACGGCTGGTGCGTCAAGGACCACAGCGTCTATGACGAGGCGGGCGCCGAGAGGCATTGGAAGCGGCTGACGACGTTTTTCAAAGAGACGCTGGGATAAGGTGTGCCGATATTCGGGTGAGGCCGGCCTACAAATGGCGGCTTCCTGCGCTTCCGGTGCTCACGTACTTTAAGTACGCTCCGCTCCGGTTCTCGGAAACCACCATTTTCGGCTCGGCCTGACCCGAATCTCGACACACCTCGTCCATCGCGCCTAATTGCCTTCTCAAAAAAATCTTTCCATCGTCCCAAGGATTGGCCATTAGCCTTCGTCCAACAGGCAATGATGGCGATTATGCTGGACGACGGCGAAGCCTCCGATGCCGAACTGATCGGGCGGGCGAGGGGCGGAGACAGGGGTGCTTTCGGCAGATTGCTCGAGAGGCACTACGGTTTCGTCTATCGCGCCGCCTATCGCTGGTGCGGCCGCAAAGCCGACGCCGAGGACATCGCCCAGGACGTCTGCGTGCGGCTCGGCCGCGCGATCCGCGACTATCAGGGCAGCGGCGCCTTTACGACATGGCTCTATGCCATGACGCTGAACGCTTCGCGCGACATGATGCGCAAGCGCGCCCGCGACACCGCCAAGACCGATGCCTACGGCGCCTATGCGCTGATCGCGGCCGAAGCGTCGGCGGAGGTCGACGATCCGGCCGAGGCGCTGTGGGCGGCGGTGCGGATGCTGCCCGACAAGCAACGTGACGCTGTGCTGCTGGTCTATGGCGAAGGTCTCAACCACGCGGCGGCGGCCGAGGTGATGGCGATCTCCGAGACGACGGTGTCCTGGCACATCCATGAAGCGAAGAAACGGCTGAAGCTGCTGATGCGCTCAGCCGGGGAAGTGTGACCATGGTCGACGACAACGAACTCGAAAGGCTACGCGACATCGCGGTACCGGCGCCGGGCGGCGAGGCGAAGGCGCGCGCGTTCGCCGCCGCGATGCAGGCTTTCGACCTCGACGAAAAAATTTCGCCTGTTCGCCAAGGAACGTCCGCAGGCCTTCGTCTCACGGAGCGAGCAAGAATGCTCTGGAGAGACATCATGCAACGGAAACTCATCGCCACGCCGGCCATCACCGCGCTGGTCGCGCTGCCTATCGCCGGCTATGCTGCTTTCGAGATGCTGAAGGACCAGCCGCCCGTCGTGGGCGGCAACGGCACGGTCACCGAGACCTTGGCCGACAAACCGGCGGCGCAGAAGCCGGCGCCGGAACAGCCCGCGGTCAACGAGCCGCTGGCAGCGGCGCCCGCCAAGGAGAAGAAGACCGACGCGGACGCCGAGACCCAGGCCAATTCACAAATGGTGCCGGCAACGCCGCCCAAGCCGGCGGCCGAGGTCGACAGCCTGCTCAAGCAGGAGGCGGCGCCCGAGGCCGAGCGCGCCCTGCAGTCTGCGCCGGCGGAGAGTGGCCAGCTCGCGGCCGGCGGCAAAGCCGGGGTCGGGGTAATTGCGGGCTATTCCCCGAAGCGGAGAGCCGACCAGTTGGAGCGGGCCGACAAGGCGCCGGCAGGAGCAGCTGCCGCGACACCGGCGTCTCCGCCGCCGGTCGCCGATTCCAAGCTGATGGTGCAGCCCGCGCCCATGCCCGCCGACCAAATGCAGCCGCGGGAGGAAAACCGCGACCGCGTCGAGACTTTCAAGACCAATCCGGTGCATGAGACGGCGCAGGATCCGGTCTCGACCTTCTCGATCGATGTCGATACCGCCTCCTATTCCTTCGTGCGGCGCTCGCTGAAGGAAGGCAGTCTGCCTGATGCGGACACGGTGCGCGTCGAGGAGATGATCAACTACTTCCCCTATGACTGGACGGGACCGGATTCGGCCAAGACGCCGTTCAACTCGACCGTCACCGTCATGCCGACGCCGTGGGACGAGCACACCAAGCTCATGCATGTCGCGATCAAGGGTTTCGACGTCAAGCCGGCCGAGCAGCCGAAGGCCAATCTGGTCTTCCTGATCGACGTCTCGGGGTCGATGGACGAGCCGGACAAGCTGCCGCTGCTCAAATCCGCCTTCCGCCTGCTGGTGAGCAGGCTGAAGCCCGACGATACCGTCTCGATCGTCACCTATGCCGGCAATGCCGGCACGGTGCTGATGCCGACCAAGGCGGCGGAAAAGCAGAAGATCCTTGCGGCCATCGACCATCTGGCGCCCGGCGGCTCGACGGCCGGCGAGGAAGGCATCCGCGAGGCCTACAAGCTTGCACAGCAATCCTTCGTCAAGGACGGCGTCAACCGCGTGATGCTTGCCACCGACGGCGACTTCAATGTCGGCCAGACCGACGACGACGACCTCAAGCGGCTGATCGAGAGGGAGCGCAAGACGGGCGTGTTTCTCTCGGTGTTCGGCTTCGGCCGCGGCAATCTGAACGACCAGATGATGCAGACCATCGCCCAGAACGGCAATGGCACGGCGGCCTATATCGACACGCTGGCCGAAGCCCAGAAGGTGCTGGTCGAGGATGCCTCCTCGACCCTGTTCACCATCGCCAAGGACGTCAAGATCCAGGTCGAGTTCAACCCGGCCACGGTCTCGGAATACCGTCTCGTCGGTTATGAGACCCGCGCCCTGAAGCGCGAGGATTTCAACAATGACCGCGTCGATGCCGGCGATATCGGCTCGGGCCATTCGGTGACGGCGGTCTATGAGATCACGCCGAAAGGCAGCGGCGGCGAGCAGGTCGATCCGCTGCGCTACGGGCAGGCGAAGGTCGACAATGGCGGCGTCGCCAATGCGAGCGAATATGCCTTCGTCAAGATCCGCTACAAGCTGCCGGACGAGAACACCTCGAAGCTCATCACCACGCCGGTAACCGCCGCCAATGAGGTCTCGTCCTTCGATGCGGCCGGCGCCGACCAGCGTTTCT
Organism: Mesorhizobium sp. B2-7-2; assembly: GCF_006440775.1. Taxonomy (GTDB): domain Bacteria; phylum Pseudomonadota; class Alphaproteobacteria; order Rhizobiales; family Rhizobiaceae; genus Mesorhizobium. Next base: position 179,848 of record NZ_VFTZ01000011.1, read on the forward strand.
CGGTCGCCGTCGCGGCTTTCGGGCAGAAGCTGCGCGACGAGGATCAGACCGCGAATTTCAGCTACGATCGCATCGCGGAGATCGCCAATGCCGCGCGCGGCGCCGATCCATTCGGCTATCGGGCGGAGTTCCTGTCGCTAGTGCGGCTGGCCTCGTCGCTGGACGGCAACAAGTAGGCCATTGCGATTGACTGAAGAGCCGGCGGGACAATCCTGCCGGCTCTTTTTTCGATCGTTAAATTGCACGGCTTTTCCGGAACCTGGCCGCAACGAGCTTCTGTCAGTGTTGCTGATAAGGGTTTGAGGGATCAGCAGTGCATATCACGACAATCGGGAACGTGAACTCGACGGCGGCCAATGCCCCGGTGCGCGGACCGTCCGCTGCTTCGGCGGAATCCGCGCACATCAGGAACGATGTCGACGCGGCGCGCAACACAGCGCTTTCGGCCCTCAACAACGACCGTTTTCGTTCGATGCTCGAGCAGATCAGCGACCCCGGCGCATCGGGCGCCCTGATGACGATGGGCGCCGACAGCCAGGGCAATGCCGGCACCGATCTCAATACCGCGCTGTCGCGCTACGCCGAAAACAGCAAGTAGAAAACGTATCAGGCGCGGCTGCGCCGGCGCTCGCGGCGGGCTTCGCTGGTCTCGGCGGTGTTTGCCGTCGCCGCCTTGTTGCGCATCGGGCCGATGCGCTCGACGATCGTCTCGACGGTCGGGCGGGTCGACTTGGTGTGCGCGTCCAGCGCCTTGCGCATGGCGGCAAGGTGCGCGAACGAGGTGCCGCAGCAGCCACCGACAATCTTGGCGCCGGCATCGACCGCCAGCCGCACATAATCGGACATCAGCTCCGGCGTGCCGGAATAGTGGATCTCCGCGCCGCGGAATTCCGGAATACCGCAATTGCCCTTGACGATCACGGTCGCATCGGGCTTCGCCTCGGTCATGTCGAGCAGCGACGCCAGGATATCGGAAGCGCCGACGCCGCAATTGGCGCCGACACCGAGAGGGGCCTGCGACAGGCCATCGGCGACGGCGTGGATATCCTTCGGCAGCAGGCCCATCATGGTGCGGCCGGCCGTGTCGAAAGAACCGGTGTAGGTATAGGGCAGGCCGACACGGATGGCGGCCTCAGCCGCGGCGCGGATCTCGTCCGGCGCCGACATGGTCTCGATCCAGGCGACTTCGGCGCCGCCGGCCTTCAAGCCCTCGATCTGTTCGGCGAAGGCCTCGACCGCCTCGTCATAGGTCATGGCGCCGAGCGGCACCAGCAATTCGCCGGTCGGGCCGACGGAGCCGGCGACGATCACCTTGCGGCCGGCCTTGTCGGCGACGGAGCGGGCAATCTCGGCGGCGCGCTTGTTCAGCTCGTGGACGCGATCCTGCGCGTGATGCAGCTTCAGCCTGTGGCGAGTGCCGCCGAAGGAGTTGGTGAGAATGATATCGGCGCCGGCGTCGACGAAGTTCCGATGCAGGCTGGCGATGGTCTCGGGCGCTGTCTCATTGAGCAGCTCAGGCGCTTCGCCGGCCTCCAGGCCCATCGCGAACAGATTGGTCCCGGTAGCGCCATCGGCCAAAAGCACGCCTTTTTCGGCAAGCAGTGCATCAATCGGGTTGGTCGCGGTCATGGCCCTGGATTTCCTGCCTGGAATGGCTTTCGCGTTCAAATTCAAATAACGATATAAAGAAGTCTTTATGTCCAGTCAACGAATTTGCGGCCGCGAAAGGCCAATGGGTTTCCCTGGAACGATGAGGGGCGGCCAAGATGATATCGATGCGCGCGTTCAGGCAGAGCCTGATGGGAAGGACATTGCGGCCAGCTTTTGCGCAAAGCTCGCGGCCTCGTGCGCGTTGATGTCGGCGGCCCGGATCAGGTTGTCGAAATGGCTGGTGAGCGTGCGGATCGGCTGAGTGGCGCTCAGCACGATATACATGTCGCCGACATAGATCGCGGCGCGATAGGGGCCGAAGATCGTATAGGGGATCGAGTAGCGAATGCGGCCGTCATAGAGGAACAGGCGAAAGGTCGGATAAAGGTCGTCAAGCAGCGCCGCCATGTGCAGCAATTGCTTGCGCCGTTCGGCCTCGGGGAAACGATCCCAGACGCCGAGGCCGCGCGCGAAGATCTCCAGCGTGTGGCGTGGCATGCAGACTTCCATGTCGGTCTCCGGCCGACGGTTGTAGTCGATGCGGTATTGCGTTTCGCCGGCCTGCGCCTCACGGCTCTTGTTGGCAATGCCGGCCTCATATTCCACCAGTGCCTCGGTCCTGAGAAGGTCGGGAATGCCGGCGGGCACATAGCGGATCTTCGTGCCGGCCGCCTCGGCATGCCATTTGGCCAAAAGCGTGCGGTCGAAGCCGTCGGGCGCCTCCTCGATCTCCAGGCTTTCTCTGATTTCGCCGGTGACACCTTCGTCCTGGCTCAGGCCCAGCAGCCAGTCGAGCGACACCTTGAACTCGGCGGCGATGTTGAGGAGGGTCTCGGCGCGGGGCAGGCGGGTCGAGGCGCCGGAGAGCAACTGCGACAGCGCCGAACGGTCGATGCCGACCGCCGTCGCGAAGGCCGACTGGTTCAGGTCGGACCGTGTCAAGAGCAATTTCAGGCGCTCCCGAAAGGTCGTCGACAGATCGCGCTTGTCCATCACGCTGCTCCAGCATTGGAGAGGAAAAATTTGCGCCGGGGCCGTTCTGAACGTGGCTCAGGCGGAAATGAATCCCCATGTCTGTTTACAATGTATAACATATGCCGCCAAAAATGCGCATTCGCAACGGTTTGTGCGCATTGTCGCGTTGATGTCACGGCAGGCTCCTGACACAATGTTGTCAGGAATCGAGTTGGTTCCGGCGACTGGGGGGCAGTGGTCGAGAGCATGGCAAGCGTGAATACCGGCACGAAAAAGAGACGTAGCAGCACACCGGCTGTCGAATGGCCGACGGTCTTCCTCACACTCTTCTGCTACGGCGCATGGCTCGCAACCGGCTTCCTTGTCTGGCCATCCCAGCCGCTTCTGGCGCTTGCCGTCCTGCCCTTTATCCTGGCTCTGCAATCCTCCATCATGCACGAAGTGCTGCACGGCCACCCGACCCGCAACGCCAGGATCAATGAAGCCTTCGTCTTCCTGCCCATCGGCATGGTCTGGCCGTTCCGCCGCTTCAAGACCATCCACCTTCGCCATCATGCAGACGAGCGCCTGACCGATCCGCTCGACGATCCGGAGAGCTACTACCAGGCGCTCTGGATGCATGAGGATCTGCCGCACACAATGAAGCTTCTGCTCAAGATCAACAACACCATGATCGGCCGCCTCGTCCTCGGTCCGTGGTTGTCCTCGGTCGGTTTCTTCATCGACGACGCCAAGCAGATCCTTGCCGGCGACAAAGCGATCCGCAAGGCCTGGCTGCTGCATGCCTTCGGTCTCGCGGCTGTCGCGCCGATCGTCACGTTCGGCTTCGGCATCCCGCTGTGGCTCTATATCCTGGTGCCGGTGTGGCTCGGCCAGTCGCTGATCTCGATCCGCACCTATGCCGAGCACCAGTGGTCGGAGCATCCGGAGGGGCGAACGGTGATCGTCGAACGCTCGCCGCTCTCTTTCCTGTTCCTGAACAACAATCTGCATTTCGTTCATCACAAGAGCCCGACCATTGCCTGGTACCGGCTGCCGAAGCTCTTTCGCGAGCGCCGCGAGGAATGGCTGCGGATGAACAACGGATATGCCTATCCGAATTATTTTGCGATGCTGAAAGCCCATGCGTTCAGGGCCAAGGAGCCGATCGTCCATCCGGTGCTGCGGCGCACGCCGGAACCGGGCCGCGCCTTCAAGCCGCGCGTCAGGGCGCGCAATGTCAGCGGACTTGGCTCGGCGCCGGTTCCGGCCGAGCCGCCGAAGGAGTAATTTTGACTTTCCGCGACGCTTTTTTTGCGGCGGAACGCAGGCGCCGAAGGCCGCTTGTCTTTGAAAGCTATTCGACATGAGCAAGTTCGTTGCGGCCCTGCCTATGTATGATTGGTCCGAAGCGCGTGGCCAGGTCGACGCGCAATGGGCGCGGCTCCGTGACGCTTTCCGGCAAAGGGGCATCGATGCGCCGGAGGCGGTCGTGCGCAGCAATCGCGAGCTGCCAGCGGTTCCCGGCGGCATACTCGACGGCGCCGGGAAGCCGATCGCGCCCGACCCGGCGACGCTGTCCCCGGAAGAATTGGACTTCCTCCAGCTCTGGCTAAGCCCGGCGCTGCTCTTCGGGCAAACCTGCTGGGGGCCGATGGAACTCGGCCTTGCGCGGCATGTGCAGGTGGTTGCGCAGCCGAGCTACGATGCGTTCGAGGGCGGGCAGGGAGAGCTCTATTCCAGCGCGCTGGTGATGCCGGCGGATGGCGGACCGGGGATTGCCTCGCCGGCGGACGGCAAGGCCCTCATCCCGATCGACCTTCTGCGCGGCAAACGCTTCACCTTCAACAATCCGGATTCGATGTCCGGGCTGATCGGCCTGCAGCGCGATCTGGAGGCGATGGGCGAAAGCCTGGACATCTTCGCCTCGCGCGGCGAAAGCGGCGGCCACCGGTCGTCGATCGTGGCCGTGGCGGAAGGCAGGGCCGAGGTCGCGGCCATCGACTGCGGAAGCTGGGCGCTGGCGCAACGTTTCGAGCCGGCGGCGAGGGGCGTGAAGGTGGTCGGCTGGACGGCTCGGCGCAAAGGCCTGCCCTATATCACCGCCAGAACGACGCCGGAAAAAATCATTGCCGCGATGCGCGACGCCGTCGCGGCTGTCGAAAGCGGATCAGAGCAGCCGCTCATCCAGCTTGTAGGCTGAAAGCTTCTCATTGCCGGTCTCGGTGATCAGGATCTGCTCCTCGATCTTGACGCCTTCGCGCCCGCCAAGCCTGCCGATATAGCTTTCGACGCAAAGCACCATGCCGGGTTCGAGCACGCCGTCCGGCGTATCGTCGGTCCAGTCGCCGGCATGCGGCAGCGTCGGATATTCGTCCGCCAGGCCGACCCCGTGATAGAGCACGCCGTAGCGTGTCGGATAGCAGTCGTCCGGCGGCACCGCCGAGCGCTCGACGAGATCGCGAAAGGAGATGCCCGGCCGTATCAGATCGGTGTTATGAGCGATCTGATCGGCGGCGATGCGAAAGAGGTCGCGCTGCTCGTTCGACGGCTGTCGGTCGCCGCAAAGCCATGTGCGCGAAAGATCGGCGCAGAACCCGTAGGGACCGATCAGGTCCGTGTCGAAGGCGACGAGGTCGCCATCCTCGATGACGCGCGAGGAGCACTCCTGGAACCAGGGATTGGTGCGCGGTCCTGATGACAAGAGACGCGTTTCGATCCATTCGCCGCCGCGCGCAATGTTGCCGCGATGCAGTTCCGTCCAGAGCTCGTTTTCGGAGATGCCGGGCTTCAGCGCTGTCTCCATCTCGCCAATCGCCGCCTCGCAGGCGACGATGGCGCGGCGCATGGCGAGGATCTCGTCCGGCGATTTGATGAGGCGTGCACTCTCCATCACCGCCTCGCCATTGCCTATCGCGATGCCGCGGCGGGCGAGTTCCTCAACGCCTTCCGGGTTGATGCGGTCGACGGCAATGCGGCGGTTGCCGCCGCCATGCTCGGCAACGAGCTCGTCGATACCGGCACCCCAGCGCCGGACTTTCTGCTCGGTAAGCTCGCCGCTGTAGAGATATATCCACGACACGGCGGGGCGTACCTCGTCGACGACGCCCGAATGGTCGGACAGGTGCTCGCAGGAGAAATAGTCGAACAGCACCACCGGCCCTTCCGTGGCGACGAAACAATGGCGTGTCGAATTGTGCGCGACCCAGAGCTGCATGTTGGTCGAATCCGTCGCGTAGCGGATGTTGACCGGGTCGTAGAGCAGGGCGCCGGCATAGTCGCGACGCTTCAGCTCGGCGCGAATGCGCTCCAGCCGGTATCTGCGCATGGCGGGCAGATCGGGCGCGGCGATGCCCGCCGTCGCCCACTCGGCTTCGGCAGTCGCGCCATAGCCCAGCAGATGCTGGTTGAGCGCGCCCGCCTTTCCGCGCGAGGCCTCGCGCAACGCTTCGACCGAGCCGGGTTCGAAGGGCATGATCTTGCGGTGGCGGCCGAAGCCTAGCTTGTCCATTCGTCCCACCTGAAGCTTACTGCGCGGGCTTCTTGTGCAGTCTGGTAATCGTGACCTTGCGGGGCGGAAAGCCGAGTGCCTGCGGCACTTCAATCGTGCGGTGGATGGTGTCCATCAAGTAGCCGGCCTTCGCCAACTCTTCGAAAACATCCGAGGACGATTCCCTGTCATCGGTAAGCACGAGCACCGCCGGCTCGCGGATCGACCTGGCGAAGTCCGGCGTCTCGTCATCGAGCGCGATGAGGTCGGCATCGACCAGGCGCAGATTGCCGACCCAGAACCAGCTCGAGACCACGGTCTTGACCGGTCCGTCGGCGTTGATCTGGTCGTAAAGCGAGCGGTAATCCATGCGCACGATGCTGCCGCGGCTGTCGCCGCCGTGCAGATGCATGTACCAGCTCAGCGGCAGCACCAATATGGCAAGCAGAGCGCCGACGAAGACAATGGTGGCATGCGTCTTTCGGCCTCTCTGGCCCATGGCGTCGAAGCGCATGGCGAGCGCCGCGGGCAAGAGGATGAAGATCGGTAGCATCCAGCGGTCGCGAAACTGGGTGATGCCGGCCGCCAATACGACTGTGACCATGACCACAAGACCGAGTACGATCGCCCGCCACAACAGCTTTTCCGGCCACCGTACCGGGTGAGGCGTATCCGTCCGTTTTCTTGTCGCCAGGACGTAGGCGACGGCAAAAATCGCGACCGGCAGTCCAGCGAAATTGACGATCGCGTTGACCAGTCTGCGGATGCCGAGAAGCGCCGTTTTCGCAACGCTGCCGCCTTCGGCGACGCCCAGGCCCCCCTGGTGCGCGAGCAGATCTTCCAGATGTGTCAGGCTCCAATAAAGCGTCGGCAGGCAGGCAAGGACCGCCACCGCCACGCCGATTGCGAAACGGCGGTCGAAGATCGCCTCACGCGTTTCGCGAACCGACAGAGATGCCAGGAACAGGGCGGCAAGGAAGATGACGATGTTGTACTTCGACAGCATCGCGGCCGCCGTCGCCAGGCCGAAAAACGCATAGGCGATGGCCGATCGCCGCTTCTCCACCTCGACCAGCGCCAGAAACAGCAGCGAGGTGAAACAGAATATGGCGACCGAGTGGGTGAGGGCGTGCTGCATCTCCCAGAAGATCTGGGGAAACAGCAGCAATCCGAACATACCGGCCGCCGCGGCGCGGTTCGAGTAGCCGAGGCGGCGTATGGCGGTGAAATAGGCGACCAGCCCCGCGGCCAGCAGGCCGTACTTGACGATCTTGAGGGCAAGAACGCTGGTTCCGACCAGCGAGGCCGCAAGCGTCGCCAGCCAGGTGTATAGAGGCGGCTGCGAGCTGCCGTAGCCGGCGGCCAGGAACCGCATTTCCGTCAATTGCTCTGCATCGTCGACACCGACGCCCGTGCCCCCAACATGGGACAGCAGGGCCATCATGACGATCTGGGTCAGGCAGTAGAGGAGGACCGACGCAACCGCCGCGCTGAATGGACCGACCCGTTCATCGCAGAGCCAATCGGTCCATTTCTCTAGTTGCCGCAAGGGGACGGTCTTCTCCTGCTGGTGCGCCGGTAGCGGGCTCGGACCATGCCATAGCTACCGACGCAATCCAACAATTCGCGGGGCTTCAGGTCCGCATCTTCTCGCCGCTCGGGTCGAAAGGCGGCTCGATATTGATGCGGGCCGGGCGGCGGTGGCCGAGAATCTCGATCTCGAACAGGCCGGCGCTTTCGTCCTCGGCAAGAGCGGCCGGCACATAGCCCTGCGCCATCGACATCTGCACGTAATGCGCGTAGCCGCCCGACGTCACCCAGCCGACGACGCGCCAGTCTCCGTCGACGATGCCGCGCACGGCCGAAGCGCCTTCCGCGGCTCTCGAGCCACGCACTTCCTTGCCTGATGTGTCGAAGCGCGGCGCGCCGTAGCCATGCGGCTTCTCGACCGTGCCGTAGTCCTTGCCGACCTTGGCCCAGATCGGCTCGTCGCCCATCACGTCGGCATCGGCAGCGTCGACGATGAAGGAGACCCGGCGCAGCTTCGGCCCTTCGGCATGCTCCTTGGCGGACGCCTCGCGGCCAATGAAGTCGTTCTTCTCCAGCTTGATGAAGCGGTCCATCGAGCCTTCGAACGGTCCGTAGATCGGACGCAATTCACGGAACCAGGTCGGAAAATTCTTTTCCAGGCGCATTGAGAGCAGCGCGCGCATGCCGAAATCGACGATGCCGAATTCCGCGCCGGCTTCCTTGATCGCCTTGTAGACCAGGCGCTGGTAGGCGGGCGCCATCCAGATCTCGTAGCCAAGGTCGCCGGTATAGGTGATGCGGTTGACCATGCAGGGCGCGCCGCCGACCGCCATCTCGCGGAAGTCCATGAAGCGGAAGGCCTTTGTCGAGACGTCGACATCGACGAGCTTCTGCAGCAGGTCGCGCGATTTCGGCCCGGCGATGGAGAGACCGACCAGCGTCTGGTCGAAGCGGTGGATGCGCACCGACCCATCCTTCGGCAGGTGCTTCTCGAACCAGCGCATGTGATATTTCTGCGCTGCGGACGAGCCCCAGATCATGAAGCGGTCTTCTCCATTTCTTGGGCCGGCCTTGGCGATGGTGAAGTCGCCGATCAGCTTGCCGAATTCGTTGACCATCGGGGTCAGCACGATGCGGCCGACCTTCGGCATGCGGTTGGTCATCAACCGGTTGAGGAAATCCTCGGCACCCGGGCCTGAGACCTCGTATTTGGCGAAGTTGGCGATCTCGGTCACGCCGACCCTGTCGCGGGTGGCGCGCACTTCGTCGCCGATCGGGCCGAAGTCGTTGGAGCGGTGGAAGGAGACGATGTCCTTCGGCTCCGTGCCCTTCGGCGCGAACCAGAGCGGCGTTTCCAGGCCCCACGAATCGCCCATGACGGCGTTGTTGGCGAGCATGGCGTCGTAAAGTGGCGTCGTCTGCGCCGGACGGGCGGCGGGCAGTTCTTCGTTCGGGAAGCGGATCGAGAAGCGACGCGAATAGTTTTCCCGCACCTTGGCGTTGGTGTAGCGCAAGCTCGCCCATTCGCCGAAGCGAGCGACATCCATGCCCCAGACGTCGAAGCCCGGATCGCCATGCACCATCCAGTTGGAGAGCGCCAGGCCGACGCCGCCGCCCTGGCTGAACCCGGCCATGACGGCGCAGGCGCACCAGAAATTGGTCAGGCCCTGCACCGGGCCGACCAGCGGATTGCCGTCGAGCGCGAAGGTGAAGGGGCCATTGATGATCTGCTTGATGCCGGCCTTCTCGATGCCGGGGAAATGCTTGAAGCCGATCTCCAGCGACGGAGCGATGCGGTCGATGTCGGGCTGCAGCAGCTCATGGCCGAAATCCCACGGCGTGTTGACTGGCGACCACGGCTTGCAGGCCTTCTCGTAGGTGCCGAGCAGAACGCCGTTGCGCTCCTGGCGGGTGTAGATCTCGCCCTTGAAGTCGAGCACGC
>NZ_VFTZ01000012.1 GCF_006440775.1 Mesorhizobium sp. B2-7-2
CGGACCGCCCGAGCAACCCTCGGACGCGCAGTGTAGGGTGAGCCACCTCACCGGCAGAAGCGGACATACGGTCTTACCGATAACTGATGTCTTTCCTCCGTGAATTTCTAAACCTACCTCAAGGTAGGTCGTCCGTAACGCAGAAAGCAGTCGTTCTGCATCACCAACAGTTTCAGTTCCTATTACCCAATCATCCTGCAGGCGATCGGCTGCGCCGCGCTGAAGACCGGTCCTCAGCATCGGTCTGCTGTCGATGTAGCCTGAGAGAATATCCGCGACTATACGGGATGTATCGGGCCCTATCGGGATGCCCACGGACTGACCTCGATTACATTTACGGAGAAGTACGTCGATTCGATCACCCAAGCTGTCGTTATACTTCTTGCGGTTTTTCTTGACCCGTTCCTTACCATAGGCCGCCCAAAGCACCGAGTGGGTGTATATGGATGGATAGAAGCGAAGAACGTCTGATTTGACCTCTACATCGTAGGTAGCTCGAATGAGTTGTTTGTGCACCGCGTTGCTCTTGAAGTCGGGCTCCTCAATCGCCCTGTACGATTTGGATGAGATCATGGTTCTGGAGAAGCTAAATCGCTGCCGGTCCAGCCAGCGAGATATAGTCGCCCAGTTCCTTGTCATAACCGAAGCGAGCAGAAGCTGGGGCACTGGGTTTGTAATGTGCAGTTGTCGACGCTCGTTCTTCGCTTTTGGCGTCGAGTAGAGTTCGGGTTCAGTCTCGCTTATCTCCCAAAATTTCTGATGCTTTGCATGGCTGGGCTTCAGCGGGCCGCTCGCGGCCCATATCGCCAACAATTCCCGCGCATACTCGCCGAAATCCTCGGTTATAAAGGGGGCGGCAGCTCTTTTGGAAAGTAGCCCTTCGATAGCATGACTTGAAGCTTGTCCAAAAATACGCTCCCCGAGCCCACGATACGGAAGATCAGGGTAATTCACATGGGTTTCCTAAAAATTGCCAACGCCAAATGATGGGTTTCCAAAGGTGCGCTGGACTTGCCGACCTCGCACATGATGCTGAAGACCGAGGACGCCTTCACCGGACCCATGTTCGACGCCATCAACGGGATGCTGGTCGACATGCTCGCGGCCATTGTCCGCAAGTACTATGACGACCGACGCGCAGGCAGGCTCAAGGGGATCGCCAAGGCAAAGGCCGAGGGTCACATGAAGGTCCGTCCCGAAGACGCCGAGCGTAGCGAGGCGATCATGGACATGCTGCGGAAGGGCCAGAGCTGGGACACCATTGTGCGAGAAGGCGTCTTATCCTATCCGCACCAAGGGCGGGGCGTTGGCGGACAGCTTGTAGAGCCGCAGGCGAACGGGACGGCCAGCCCCTCTGACACCAATATGTCGCCCACATCTTGGCCATCGGCAAAGAGTGAGCCGCAACTTCGCCCGTAGTTGCACCTGTCGGTGCCCTCAGTGCCTGCCGGGCAGGAACATGGAACCATCTTCAGCTCAAGCTTCGCCGCAGCAACCAACTCTTTGAGGCGTGCCTTCGCTCGACGCCCGAGGTTTCCCTCAGAGTCGCACCTTGGCTCGATGCTTTCGGGTGCGTTGAAGCCAACCAGCCGGGTCCCCTTCGCGGAACTGTTGAGCCGAATGGTATCTCCGTCCGTTACGGTGAACTGGGTTCTGGCAAGTGGCACCCTGTAGCCTGCTGCGTCTGACCTCGCGAAGGAGGGCATGCTTGGCCAAGTGATTTGGCCGCCCTTGACAACGAACGAATAGATCAGGGACCCGACGACCAATGCGAGAGCGATCCCAAAGGTTCTGACGAACCTGCCTGCCAAGTATCGAACCTCCCGAACGAGTGGGTTGCGCCAACGGCGCGGTCGCCAACGCGGCGATGGGGGCTTGTAGGTGCCTGGATGTGCGGGTCCTATCGCCTCATAGAGCTTCGCCCACTGCTTCGCGCTCAACCGCGTGCGCGGGCCGTATTTCACCAATCGGTCACGCATATCGAGGAGGAACTGGCGCTGCCATTGGCTAAGGTGGCCGCGAACCAATGCAGCCTCGATACGGGATTTCAGATCGTCCTCAGGCTCCATTTCGGTGGCCCCGCCCCTTCGCAACAATACTGGGCGGCCGGTGCAGCATACAAGTCCGATGTGGGACGCGGGAGAGGACCGAAATCATGTGCGCATGGCCCAAGGAGGCCTAGAAGAACGGCTGTTGCTTGATGATCGGAATTGCCGGATTGGTATTGTGCACCGTAACGCCCCTGCACGATGCTGCTGACGCCGCCGGTTGCGACGGCATTGGCGACCGAGAACGGGCCGATCCACGGGAGCGATGGTTCCGTCCCACCGTTAAAGGCGAACGCTACGCCAAGCTCGGCATGCAAGAAGAGATAGTTGTCAGCGGACGCGTTAAGGGAGAGCGCATTGCGCTTGGTGAGCGCTCGCCACGGTATTGATGGCAACAACGTTCGCAGCAAAGGAAGCCTTCTCGCGCGCGATGGCAGCTGCGGACTCATCCGCGCTAATTGCGCCGATCGCCTGCGCCATCTTAATGTTTTTGAGACTCCCAAGTATGTTTGCTGGGCGGCAAACAGCGGGCTGTATTTCGTTCGCAGAGCCTCAAGCTCACGCCCCTGGTCCGCTAGGACGCCGTTCCGCTCCTTGCTGGCCCTTCGCACCGATACCGACCATGTCGTTGATGCGCGCCTGCAGCGTAGAGAGGTCGGTCGAAATGCTAATTAGCAGGTCGTCGCTACTTGCAGCCATTGCTTACTCCATGGCGGTCGATCGCGCCGGGCGCGGTGGGTATTTTGACATCTGCGGATTGCTGTAAAAAGGAAATGATGGCGCGCCGCGTTCAAAGGATTGGGCGGACCACGAGGTAGTGACGATACGACAGCAAAGCTGACTATCTCAGCGTCACTATATTGTTAACAAAACGTTACTGGCCATTTACTGGAATGCCATTTTTGCATAAAAAAGAGGCAGACGGTGATTCGCCGTCTGCCTCTGTCTGTTGCGTACTCACGGTCTTGTGGTGCCGAGTGGACGAACAAGACCGCGTGTCCGCTCCATAGCAGGTCGGTAACTAGCGTCCTGAGGCGTTTTTGACAAGCCACAGGAGCTACGTAATGGTCAGACATCCTCCCAAGCCCTGCCATTCCCAATTGCTCCGCAAAGCGCTCGAAAGGAGCAATTGCAATGGCAGACGTGCAGGTAACTTGCATCAACAAAGTCCCACGTGAGAACAAGCACGAGGCTATTACAAACCTCGGCAACTCCACCGGGAAATGGTCGAGATCACAAGTGATCCAATGGATCGAAGCGGGCACGCATACTTTCTACACATCGGTAGGCGGAAAGCGCGCCAACGTCGCTGTGGTCAATGGCCCCAACGAGAAATACGTCCGCACTCACGCGGATGGCCAGTGGAACGATAATTTGCTGGCGCTTCCTGAGTGTCCGTAACGCTCTAACGATGGCGGGTTTCGGCCCGCCATCACTTTCTTCTCGGAGATTATCCTATGACCAAACTGCCGACATACACTCTGTCGTTTGACAAGAAAAAACAGGACTGGAAACTGCATAAAGATGGTGCCGACCGCGCTACTAAGCGGTTCGAAACTAAAGCGGATGCCACCGCTGGCGGCGTTCTATCCAGCGCGATTGGGAAAGATGGCGGCTCTGTCCGGATTGAGAAAAAGCGCGGCGGATATGAAGAGGAGAGAACGTTCCCCCGCGATCGCGACCCTAAGAAAACGCCCGGTTAGCCGCATAGAGAAAGCCCTCGGCATGGTGACTTCTGATTGGATTGCCGCTGTCGCGGTCGCTGTTTCTTTGATCTCCGCCCTGCTAGCATGGCTGTCGGCCGCACAAGCCAAACGGCAAGCTGACGCCGTGCTTGGTGAGGTGAATCCTACGTTTGGCGTCTACCAGGCTGAGTATGTTGAGTATTCACGGCAGGCTAGCCTAAAATTCGAGATTCTGAACCACAACAGACGAGCGTTGCTTGTCCATGAGTTGTCGTTTCAATACCCGGACGATGTAATCGTGTTTACCGATCATGACGACCTGACCGGTGTGATTGGGTCTATCATCGAGGCAGTCAAACAAGGCGGGCGAACAAAGAAATTTGCAATCCCGCACCGTGTGAAGGGATGCGGGATGAACGCTGTGCCGCATGAACTGGTCATACCCTTTAGATGTGGGTGGAGAACTGACGTGAAGCCGAAGTCATTTCGCTTTTGCTTCAAGGCAGAATATAGGCAGGAAGGCGGCTTGGCGACGGACCGCGCCTATGGCTGCGTTGACGTTGAGCCGCCGAACATTCTCCCTTGAACGCGCCTATCGAAAGTACTCGGCTGCAGAATCGTCGTGGTCATCCGAAGGCGGCGCCCAACCTACCTTTGGGAACGACGCCGGCGTGGCTCCAAGTGAGCCCAGGCATTGGTTGAGCGCTCTCAGGCCCGCAACACCCAGATCTCCGCTGCGCATTTTCCCAACTAGTAGCGCGGTAAGACCGACAATCCCGCGGCGGCAATACCGCAGCAAAGTCGGCGCCATCTCTTTCCAGGCCGCTTGCCCTGGCGCCGACAGCCATTCGTATGGCTCACCGATCGGCCGATCGTCGGGCGGCTCGAAGTGATTGACGTATCCGGATTCTTGGCAAGCGTCCCGGAAAGCCGCAATTGCTCAACGCTTTTTGCAGCCACCACCGGTCCTTAGGACCATCGGCCCTAGATATCCGACCACCCTACACCGTGGGCCAGATCCTACCTTTCCAAACATAACTTTCGGATTAGGTCTTGCGCGCTTCTCGTCGCATCTAGTTCATCAAGATCGTACCCAGCCCTCCCCTCCTTCAGTAGGGAAACAGGTGCAAGATACGACATGCCACCAAAAAGGCGGACACAAACATCGTTCCTAGTGCGACTTGCGAGGACCACAGCAAGTGTTCGCTACTGCTCTTCATGGCAGCCTTGTTGGATTTCAGCATCTCATCGTAATGGGCGCAGACTTCAGCTAGGGCGATGTGGAGCGGCTTCCCACTTTCTGCATCAGATGCCCAGCCGGAGGGATAATTGCCCACAGCATCAAAGTCTATCGGCTTGGCCGCCTCAAAAGCGTAAAAGGATGAAACCGACATCCCAAACGTCGCAAATAGTCCAACGGCACCAAAGAAGATGTCGACGTGTTCGGACTTATAGATAGCAAGCGTGCCAGCGACGACTACGGCGACAACCGCAACCATGAAACCGAGCAACGTCATCGCCCTCAAATCTGCTGCCAAAGCCATTGTTAGTTGTGCATCAAGTCGGCTCTCAGCTTCCCGCAAGATTTCCTTTAGCGTATCGTTGTCTGCCTTTTCGAGGCGAGAACTAAGTGAGGAAGCCATGATTCCATCTTTCGAATTTCAACCTGAGAAACCGCCGGGAGAACGCAAAGGTGTTAGGCACGAGGCCCCCAGACCTTCTCCGCCACCGCCACCCAAGCCTGCGCCGCCGCCACCGCCCAAGCCACCTAAGAAGTAACCTCTTACACTAGTCTTCCACAAATAACTCCACCGCAGTCGGCTCTGGCGTGCGTACGTTTACGCACGCGAAACTCCGGCGCTTGCCGGTTCATCTATGGGAGTATGCGAATGGCAAAACGAACTGTATTTCACTCGTCGCCGTCAAAGAGCGGTTGGAAGGTGACGCAAGGCGGAAACACCGTATCCGATCACAAGACCCAGAAAGCATCTGAGGCCGCCGCAACGGCCGCAGGTCGCGCTGTTCATAAGGCTGGCGGCCTCGCCCAAGCGGTTTTGCACAAGGCAAAGGGAACAATTCGCGAGGAACGCACCTACGGTGCAGACCCACGAAAAACCAAAGGTTAAGTTGCGGCGTCAGAGCTTGCGTAGCACAAAGTGGTCAACCTCTGGGTGCGCCAAACAAAGCCAACTGGCCGACGCTCAACTAAGCGGTAGACCTTGTTGCCTGCCGCATCGTAGAGGCCCGTAAAGATTGGCGCCGCGTCAGCCTCACAAGGCGGCCCGGTCAAATAGCTGAAGCGAGCCGTGGAAGACCGGCAGGCCGGTGACGCTAGACCATGACCTGATCAAGGCCCTGAAGGCCGAGGGACGGTCTGTGAGGCAGCCAAAGAGGCCCGGTGTTCACCTTCTGCGGTCCAGAAGGTGCTGACGTCGGCGTGAGGGGGCTTACCCAAGCCATAGCAGCGGCGCGACAGGCGCACGGGCTCTAGTTCCGTCCGGCGCTGACGGCGCCAGATTCTGGCCGAGGATAAGATTGGTGCAGTTCCCACACCGGCGAGCGAGACCTAGACGGCCCTCTTGTTACCCCAGAGCAGAACATGCAGCTGCGGCAATACGCGGGCTTCGAACCATCTGTCTCGCGTCACCTTTTCGATCAGCCACTCCATGCGCCTCATGATTCCGGCAAGGTCGACAGCTGCGTCTTCCTCGCCACGGCGCGGTGGCGTGTGATTGCCGGGTTGCAGATAGACCGGGAGACGTGGAAATCGGGCGGCGGCGTCTTTGGCGAAGGCGTAGTCACTCTCGTCGAAAACGACGAGCTTGAGCACGACTTGCGGCTTCTCCCGCGCCGCTTCGATGCAAGCCTCGAATGCAACCCAATCGGTCCTCATTTCGCTCGACGGCGGCTTTGGGCTGAGGACCAGTACGTCAAGCTCGGCAAACCAGTCCTTGGCCACCGAAGCTTGGGTTTCCAGCGCGAAGCGGTAACCTTCAGCATGGCCCCGCTCGATCAGGCCGCCGAAGGGCTGAATGGCGGGGTTGCCGCCCGACAGGGACACCATAACTGGCCGGGCGCCGGAAAGCGCAACCACGTTTTGCCACACCGCGTCCACTGGCATCATCTTCCATTCATCGCGGAATTGGTTGTCAACCGCATGGAGGCTGTCGCACCAGGAACAGCGGTAGTCACACCCGCCGGTTCTGATGAAGACGGTCGGCAAACCGATGAGCACGCCCTCGCCCTGGATCGTCGGCCCGAATATCTCGCTGACCCGGATTGCGGGCCGCGTGTCGGTCACGGCCGGTACTCCGCCCAGGTTTTAGGGGTTTCGCTCACCCTCACGGCGGCGGTTTCCGGCAGCCGTGCCTTGCACCATTCATAGAAATGCCTGGCCAGGTATTCCGCTGTGACCTGCTCATGCGCGAGCGCGTCGTTGAGGTGCCGGTGGTCCAAGCTCTCGTCGATATAGTGTTTGAGCGGCGCCAGATCGTGATAGTCGCGCACAAAGCCGTGCGAGTTCAGCTCCTTGGCCGAGAGCTCCACTACGACGATGTAGTTATGCCCGTGCAGTCGCGCGCACTGGTGCTCGGGTGGCAAGGAGGTGAGCTGATGCGAGGCCGAGAAGTGGAATTCCTTGGTAATGCGGAACATCAGGCGCTCCGCCTCCGCAGCGCCTCAAGCCAGAAATCGGTGTCCTCATAGTCGGTCGGGTCGGCGTGCTGCGCCAGATGAAACGCTTCGCGCCGCTCGACGCAGGTCCCGCACCGTCCGCAGTGACGTTCGCCGCCCTTGTAGCAGGACCAGGTCTGCGCAAATGGGGTCCCGTGCCTTGCTCCATCGCCGACGATGTCCGCCTTGGTGAGGTTCACATAAGGCGTATAAAGACGGATCTGCGCGTCTCCGTCGAGCGCTCGGTTCTGCATCGTCTGGAAAGCCTCGATGAAGGCCGGACGGCAGTCTGGATAGATGAAATGGTCTCCGCCGTGAGCGGCCATCCCCACTGCTTCGAGCTGCTGCGCGGCGGCGAGTCCGAAGGCGATGGCCAGCATGATGGCGTTTCGGTTCGGCACCACCGTGATCTTCATGGTGTCTTCGGCGTAGTGGCCGTCCGGCACGTCGACACCATCGGTGAGCGCGGAGCCGCAAAGGCCGCGGCCGATTTGGCGGATGTCGATGATCTGATGCGCAATGTCCAATCGCTGCGCGCACATCGCGGCGAATTTCAGTTCTTTGCTGTGCCGCTGGCCGTAGTCGAAGGACAGCAGCCCGACAAGTTCGTGCTCCGCTGCCACTTTGTGGGCAAGGGAAACGGAGTCCAATCCGCCGGAGCAGATGACGAGAGTCTTCATCGTGGTATCCTTGTTTTGACCGGGTAAGGCTGCGACCGGAGATTTCTCTGCGCTCCCCCTAGCCCAGCCAGTCAACTTTGTGAACCCTGTGGCGCTGACTCGCCGAGGGTGCGGCTGGGTCGCGACACCGCGCAGCCTCCTTAGGTCAATGTTCAAACCCGGGCATACGCTTAGAATCACAAATGCGAAGCCTCGCGATATGGCTTGGGAAGAATTCCCGTACTCGTGGGAGAGCGGAGGCTGCGGAGGCCACGCGCTGCCTAACAAGAGCAAGGGAGTGAGCGTGGTGCCGAGAGGTAGTTCAGTGGGCGTGCCCCCTCGCTTCAGCATCAGTCCGAATCGGACAGCACGATGGGCGGCAGAACCCCGGTTAGGATCGGTCGTCAGCCGACATCTGTGAACAAGCCGCATGCGTCGTTGCAATCACCCCTCTACTACGCGCAATTGCCGACATGGCCTCGCAGGAACTGGATTGGGCGATTTTCCAGATGGCGGTCGAAAGCGTCCGCTCTCTCTCATCAAGTTTCAGCGAAAGAGCCGCGGAGATAGCCGCGAGGAGCCAGGGTACATTGGTTTTCGACGTGCGGGTCGACGATGACCCGCAGGTGCAGCGAATCGCGGCAATCCGGTATCGAGGCGAACAAACTGGCGTGGTCGCGTTGGACAGGCAGGGCCTTCTTACCCACTATTGCATGGTGAATGACACGTTCTCAGATCTGATGGCGCCTTTGGAGAACTGGACAAGCATGCCCCTCTCAACGCAGGCAAAGATCGATATCACCGTCCATGCCGGCCCCTTCCTCGCCGCCCTACGAAATGCCGGTCATCTGCTTGGCAGTTAGCGTGACTGGAATGCATGTGTGATCCTGCATTCCCCCCGAACGCGCCGCGAGCGGCGCCCGAGCTAGGCTCTCCGGGCGCGTATGGCACCTGCTGCTCGCGTTGGTGATATCCTGGGCAAACGGACCTGTGGCGCAAACGCTGGGTTCCAACAATGCGAAAACGAGAGACCTGTTTCCCGGCAACCAACGGGAAACCGGCCTTCCACCGATCAGGCAGCGTCCAATATGTCCGCCTCCGTCTCAAGAATTCCGGCGGGTAGGGACAGCGATTTTGCGATCCGGTCCCTATAACCCTTGTTGTATCTCAGACCGGACTCAATGTTCAGGATTTCCTCAGCGGCAAGCCCGCACGCCACTGCCAGGTCCTCGACGGAATATCCAAGGTGCTCACGATAAGCACGGGTGATGTGGGTCCCCGCCGACATGGCCGTCAACACCGGCTCGGGAATGCGTGAATCTTTCATAAACACCTCGAAGAAGAGCAAAGATGCCCGGCACCTCGGGAGAGTTCCTCTGGACCCGGACAGTCAAATGAATTGACTCAATTCAGCCTGGAGGTCTGGTGCATGAGGCACCTAAGACCAGCGGCCGGAGGCGGTATATGGTGGCTCAACCGGGTCCGATCAAGTCGTAACAAACTGACCGCCGCAACATGGTCTGATCGACTGCGCCGACCATGCCCGCGCCACCCAGTGGGGCTGATCACCGCCGACGTTCCGGGGCAGTAGTTCGGCTTGCTCAACCCTGGATTCGGTGTTCCTGCTGGCCTGCTAGCCATGTCGAAGCAGCCGCCCCGGGCCAACGGGAACGGGCAAACGAGAGTGCGCCCGAGACCCGAGCTGATTGGTGCCATAGATGACGCCACGCTCGCCGCAGACGGCCTATCCACGCCATGGATGATCATCATCCATACAATCACTTTGGCCAACCATTGCCGAATGCGTTACTCGGGCCTCGCACAGACCTCCCGAAGGCATGGATGAGAATTGGCCTCTTTCACAATCGTCATCCCTTTTTATCAGAAAAAAGCGGGGATTCTTCGCCGTTCGCTACAGAGCGTATTTGAGCAGACTTATACGGGCTTTGAGGTTCTGGTTATCGACGATGAGTCCCCTCTTCCGGCTGAGGTCGAGCTGGAAGCGCTTGACGCCGATCAGAGGTCGCGCATCACGGTCATAAGGCAGGCCAACGCCGGCCCTGGTGGCGCTCGCAACACCGGGCTTGAGAACGTTTCGCCTTCGACGCGTCTCGTCGCTTTCCTCGATTCAGACGACACCTGGCTGCCACATCATCTGCACAACGCTTTTGAGAGCATGTTGTGCTTCGGAGGGGACTGTTACTGGGCCTCAATTCAAGCGAGCGAAGAGTTCTATTACCACCTCGCAATATCCGAACTTGCAGGGGCGGACGGGTGATTCGATTGGGGGAGCAGCCGCTTGTCATCGAAGTTCCTGACCTTGCAAGCGCAATGCTGAAGGACTGGAGCTTTCTCCATCTTTCTGGAATGGTGATCGGCCGTACCATCTTCAAAAAAATCCGTTTCGACGCCACTCTTCGGCGCGCCGCAGAGGACGTGCTTTTCTTCTGCGATACAATCCTCGCCTCTCGGCGCAGCCTGCTCTGCGGTGATCCGGGCGTCGTGCGCGGCTTGGGCGTCAATATCTTTCACCGCATCGACCGCACATCGCGCCGCTTCCTGCAGCAGCAATTCAACACCTGGGCAGCGCTCGACGCGCTCGAAGCTTGCTTTGCCTGACGGCCAGAGGAAGTTGAGTCAATCGCCACCCTCCAAGGGCAGAGCGCGTCGCCAGGCGCTTTGGAGCCAGGCCGGACTTCTTCGTCGCGGCAAAGTGCCAAACGTCGGCCTGCTCGCGCGTTGGGCGTGGCGTGACCCTGAGTTGCTGCTGACACTGAGGGAACTCGGGACAGCTAAGTTTGCGGAGGCGAAATGACTCCATATCATTGGGAATCGAGCCACGGC
This sequence comes from Mesorhizobium sp. B2-7-2, assembly GCF_006440775.1. Classification (GTDB taxonomy): domain Bacteria; phylum Pseudomonadota; class Alphaproteobacteria; order Rhizobiales; family Rhizobiaceae; genus Mesorhizobium. The sequence continues at coordinate 10,909 of NZ_VFTZ01000012.1, forward strand.
AATTTGGTGACGACCTCAATCTCTGGCTATGGGACTTTCTGTTGCCTGGATTCCGGGAGGTGCACCAACAAACAATGCTCGTGGGCGTCGGCACGGTCCTGAATTCGGGCCTGCTTCCGCGCGGTGTGCACAAGCTGGTTGTGGGAAGCAGCCGCGGGGAACCGCAGCTTAGTCCCGATGGCTCGCTCGACGGCTTGAAAAGTCGCTTTGGTGAGGTGCTGAACGGAATCCGCAAAGATTATCTTTAAGCAACGGGACGCTCCAGCAAATGTCGAAAATCAGCGTGGCGTGCTGCTCGCGGCCAGACGAGGTCGCGCGATTGAAGACACGCGATGACAAAGTCCGCGAGCAGCGACTCGGGCCGGAAATTCCGGAACTCCGTGGTGCTGAGACTTGGCGAGAGGTGCGTTGGCGGGTCCCACGCAAGTCACGCCGTTCTAGCGCGAGGAAGCTTTGATCGCATCCATGGCGAGACAGGCGCGGTGCCGAGCAGTTGGGCATAGAGGACACCGACAGAATGGGGCTGCAGCCTGGGGCAGACCCGGACCCTGTTCGTGCGTGATACACAGATGCTTCTTGTCCGCATACCGGTGATTTCGATCGGTTTGGGGTGCTGGGGGCTTCCGGGGCTGATATTCAGCCGGGTGCTCACCGGTCTGTTCAGCGCTGTCGTCAACATGGTGGTGGTGGAGCGGCTCATCAATGTCTCGGTCAGGGCGCAGTTGTTGGCGAATTTCAGGGCGCTCGCCAGCTCGGCCGTTCTGGCCGCAGGTGTAACGCTCGCCGATCATTGCATTGGCGCTCAGACCACGCAGACCGGCTTGGTTCTCCAACTCGCCGTCCTCATCTGCCTCGGCGGAACTCTCTATTGCGGTTTCAGTCTCTTTCTCTGGATCGTTATGGGCCGTCCGGATGGGCCGGAAACCGAAGTGAGAAAGCTCGCTTTCAAGGTGCTGTCCAAAGTCAGCCACGCGTGATCTCCAGCTCGTCAATTCAAAAGAGAGGTACGATGCCAGGTGCTCAGGAACTAGAACTGATTGCTGCGCTGCAGGACATAACGCATGATTGCCTAAAGATGTTCGTCAGGCCCGATGAGCCGATAGCGATACTGGATTTTCCCGACATCAAGAACTGTGGCGACTCGGCAATATGGCTGGGATTGCCTATTTGAAGGATCGTTACGCAAAGCGGCCTTCCTATGTCTGCACGACGGACGATTTTTCCCATGATGAACTCAAGGGGACGGCTCCGAGTGGGCCCATATTTATCCATGGGGGCGGCAATTTCGGCGACTTATGGGTATCTCACCAGGACTTCCGGGAACATATACTGGAGTTGTTTCCCGACCGGCAGATCGTCCAGTTTCCGCAATCGATCCATTACAGCTCTCCGGAACGGCTTGAGCAAAGCAGACGCGCCATTGGCCGACATAAGAACTTCGTGCTGCTGGTGCGCGACGAGGAATCCCTTCTGTTCGCCCGGGAAAAGTTCGATTGCCAGGTGCATCTCTGCCCCGACATGGCTTTTTGCATCGGCAGTGTGCAGCCTGATGCGCCCCGCTTCCCGGTGCTCGCGATGCTTCGCCAGGACAAGGAGCAGGTCGGAGCGGTCGATTTCTCTGTCTATCCCCATATCCCAAGGGAGGACTGGATCACCGAGCGCCACTCGAGGGTGGGCGTTGCAAAAGCGCTCGGTGCGGCATCTGCGTTGCTGCACCTCAGCCCCTCAGAAGTGCGGTTGCGCAAACTGAATGCCGCGGCCAACAACCGCTTTCGACGCGGCATCCGGCAGATTTCCCGTGGCAAGGCCATCCTTACGGATCGCCTGCATGTGCACATCTGTTCGATTCTCATAGGGCGCCCCCACGCGGTGCTGGACAACAACTACGGAAAAATTCGCCGGTTCATGAACGCTTTTTCAGGGGGTACCGATCTATCCTACAAGGCAATGTCGAATGACGACGGCATTAGATGGGCAAGAGAACAGGCGGTTGGCACAGTCAAAGACTGGAGACTGTCATGACTGCCGTAACGTTCATTGTTCCTGTCAGGCATCAGGATAACGCGCGTGATTGGGGCCTCCTGAAGAGGAACCTCGCCCAAACCGTCACATCCATTGCCAATCAAACCAACCCCGATTGGCGAGGCATAGTGGTTGCCAATGACGGGGCCGATCTTCCTGTCATGCCCGATAAGTTCTCGGTGGTCCGGGTGAGCTTTCCACCGAACGACATTCATGAGCGAGGCGATGCAACTGAGAACGACTTTCTGGATTCATTCCGCGCCGACAAAGGCCGCCGTGTTCTTGCCGGCATGCTCAATGCCGCTGGCAGCCGCTTCTTCATGATCGTTGACGACGACGATTTGGTAAGCTCTCGTATCGTGCAGTATGCTTCTAAGCATCCGAACGAAAACGGCTGGAGGATTGACAAGGGGTATCGCTGGGACGATGGCGGCAATGTTCTGCTCTGTCGTGACCAGTTCAGTCACTATTGCGGAACATCGCTGATCATTCGTTCGGATCTGTACGGGCTGCCGGCAAAAATCGAAGATGCCCCCATCGAATGGATCAAAGATACGCTTGGCAGCCACGTCCGTATAGCACCAGCTCTGGCCAAGCGCGGAACTCCCTTGAATTGCCTCCCGTTCCGGGCCGCTGTGTACCGTGTTGCACACCAGGGGTCGCACAATAAGACTCCGAGCCTCATGCAGATGTATTTCGTAAGCAGAAGCGCTCTGAAGCGCCCCTTCCGTGTCGCGAGAAATCTCGCCGGGTTGCGTCTGTTGTCAGCTCGCCACAGGAAAGAGTTCTTCGGACGACCGGAATAGACGGGCGGCTGCAAAGTTGTAGCAGGGCTTGAGCAATATTGGCGTTTGCGGCTGCGCTCTACGGCCTTAACGCGCGAGTTCGACATGCCTGATTGGTTGCCTGGCCTGAATTGCGTAACCCATTGTCAGCCCAGGTAAGGGAATCGACTCACTATCGGTCAGGGGCAATTCAGGAGAATCTTGGCCACCGCTTCAGCATGAGCGGCCATTAGGCGGGGACTCTATTCTCCAGCTTCTGACATCCGCAAAGGAGGGTATCGCATTCGCGATCGAGGGCCGAAGGTCTCTCGGTGGCACCGGCTGCGCCAAACCATACCTTAGCAAGCCAGGCCGAAGCGCTCTGTCAGTTGGCATGGCTTTTGCGCTTGAACCGTCCAAGCCGACGGGCGCTTTGCATCTACGGTATGGATGAACACCATGCATAGAATCAGTTTTGTCGATCGTACCCGAACCGACATAAGCGACAGCACCTGCGGTGCATCGGCCCGTATCGCTGCTTCAATCGCTGAGGCACGAAACGTCCGAGTCGGGCAACGGCACGCCCGGGAGTCTGAGGCGGCATCGAGGAGTTCAACCAATCGGCGTCGGCGGTCAAGGACGCCGCGACCTGATCAGACATTCGAGAGCGCCGTCCTTTGCGAAAAGATGGAGAAGCCGTTGAAGCTTGCCGGTAAAACCGTTGTCGTAACCGGTGTCTGCTCCGGGGTCGGCGCCGAAGTCGCCCGTCTCGCCCGGTGCGAAGGCGTGCGTCTTATTGGAGTCGATCTGGAGGATCCCGTCGTGATGCTGGACGCGTTCTTTCGCATCGATCAGGATTCTCCCGAAGAAATTGATGCAGCGCTTACCCAGTTCCCCGAACGCATCGACGGCCTCGTCAATGCCGCAGGCGTCTCGGGCACGCTGGATCGGGACATTGTCGCACGCGTGAATTATCTCGGGATACGTCATCTGTCACATGCACTTGCCTTCCGAATGCCCGAGGCCTCTTCGATCGTGAATTTCGCCTGCCTGCATGACCCCGAATGGCCCAAGCGGGTTGATCTGCATAAGGAACTTGCCGCTACTCAGAGCTTTACGGATGGACTGGCTTGGCCGGCCGCCAGCCCGGTGCCGCAGGAACCTGCTATCGCTATTTCAGGCGCCAGCATTGACTGGATACAACTGGCCGGCGGCCTGATCTTCGCCGCGCTCATGGCATACCCGCCAGCGAAGACCGCCGCCGGGTCATCAGACCTGACGGCAACTCCATTCGACTTGACGATCGCGAAATGGATGCGATGGCGGACAATTCACAAACGAGCACAAGGAAATCCTTACATGAGATCCTCACCGAAAGAGACCGCCACCGCGGCCATCCCGATTCATCGAGTGCATCCCCCGTCTTTCTGGAAGGGGATGATCCTTGCTGCGACCGTGATCGTCCTCGTACCGAGTAGTCAGGTTTCGGCTAAGGGCAAGGGACAAACCGTTCACCACATAGATCAGGCAGCCTCAGTTGGTTGGGAGAGGAAGAAGATGGAAGAACTTCCGGCGGGAACAAAGTTCAACCACGCTAACAGGGATGGGGTGTGGGGCGGTCGCGGGCAAAGCGGGCACACGGGCGACGCAATTTGGATGACCTCAGAAAACGATGTAAACACGGCACGCGGCTATGCAGGTAGTTCTGGAAAGTACTTTGTTGTCGAGGCGAAAGAGCCCCTGAAATTAGCGGTCATGGACGAGCAGGGTAATCAAGTGTTCCCCGATGAACTAGGCGCATGGGCTCCCTTGGCGCAGAGATACGGCTTGGATGGAGTGAAGACGGAATATGGAAGCTCGTACGAGGTGATTTTATTTCACAGAAGCAAGATTGCACCTGTGGAAGAACGTGGTTTCGATTAGCACAGACGCCAGCGCACGACGCCATCGAGATAGGTGCCGTCCTCGTTGAGGGGGATGAAGTTTGCGAGTTCGGTCATGGTCTGTGTCCTGAGTGTGTGTTTCCCGACGGGAAAGCCCTTTCGAGCGAAGCCTCCCCGGTCTTTCCGGGGGGATGGCGAGAGCCCGCCCCACTGCGGCGGGCGGGACTGTCAAGTGGCGTGGTGCGGAAGGTGGGGGACCTTCTCGGTCCGCTCGCGGACTGGGCAGAAGATTTTCCACCTTCACGGGCCGCTTGACCGGCCCGGCCGGCGATGCCCCCTCCTCGTCATCGCGCAGTGGCGCGCTGCATCGCTTCACGTAGGTATCAAAGCCGTAAGGCTGATTCCTTTAGTAGCTCCGTTGGAAAGCGCGCGGGCGGTGATTGAGGTCAGCTTCCTGTTGCGCACCGCTCCCTTGCTGGAGCCGCCAGCCTTCGCCGCAATATGGACCCCCCGGACCGTCGATAGAGGCCTCATGTGAGCTTCTGAAACGCCTTTGGCCAACGGCAGCGCGATGACGCCTTCAAGCGTGGGAAGATCTTAAGCGTATGCCGACAGGCCGAGAACCGGCTGCCATAATACAGGTCCGTTCAAACGTCCCCTCCAGCGGATGCGCATGAGGCTAGCGTGCGAAACCTCGAGAAAGCCGGCGACCGCCTCCGTGTTGCCCACCGCCTTGGGATGCCCGATGCGCGCCAACGGCCAAGTTGCAAGACGCAGGATCCGTTCCATGCGCGTATCGGTCACTGTCACGATCCGAGTGAGTTCGTTCGACAAGCCGAATTCGATCATGCCCGCGAATAGCTCGTAGGTTGCTTGGGCCAGCCCTCCAGCCTTGGGCGTTGATGCAGGGAGATCGAGTGCGAAACGACTGCTCTCCCAAATGCGGGCACTCGCTGGCGCCGCGGTCTCGCCAAGCAGCATCGGAAACGTGTCGCGCAACATTGTCGGTCCCGTCGTCGGCAAAAAACGGACGCAACCGCGAATGCGCCAGTCGGATCCTTTGAGAAGGAGATAGACGGGCCTCAGCCCGTCATATGCGTCTGTTTCCAGTTCCTCTTCGGTCTGAACATCCCAATCCAGCCTTTCCTTGAAAACGCGATGCCTCAGTCCGTACATTTCTTTGAGCTCGCTTGAAAACTCATCGTAGAGCTCAGGTGTGATTAGCTGCATCATTTGTCGCCTCCGTGCAGGATGTGGTCCCGCCATCGAAGAGCAAAGCCGACAATCATGCAGCCTGTAGACCTTTACAGGTATCCGCAGAAAGGAATCAGGATCTCGAATGTCGGGAAGAAGCCAGCCGTGCTACGGCTTGGTTGATGGTTCGCACGCCAAGTTTTGCCTTGGCGTTTTCCAGATGGAAGGTCACGGTTCGTTTCGAGACGCTGAGAATCTGGCTGATATCCCAGGCCGACTTGCCGTCCGCCGCCCATTTCAAGCATTCGAATTCTCGCGGGGTCAGGATTACGCCATTGACCACGCAATCTTCGGCGAGCCTGCGCCGGGCAAATATATGAAAGCTGATCGCGACCAGCTGCAATGCTTGCTCGTACCGTGTCAGTGACCGCAAGAGAGGCGGACGGGGCTGGTCGGAAGCCAAGGTCAGCGCAGCAAAGCGGCCGCGATGGTCATGTATCGACATGGTCAACCCGGAACGAATGCCAAATCGAGCTGCTTCTTCCAGAATCCGTTGCTGTGAAGCCGGGAGATGTTGCCGAGCTAAATCCACACCCCAATCAAAGGTGTCCCAGCCTTGAAGCCCGCGCAGGATCACCGGATCATGCCTGTGGTAGCGCAATTGCATATAGCGCGATGTCCAGGATGGGGGATAATTCGAAATCAAGCGCGGCTTCCGGCCGGAAGCTGACGGGCAACTGAAATAGGCAAAGAGCGGAAAGTCTAACGCGGCTGCGGCAGACGCCATTGTCTCACACAGATCGACAGCATCGACGCTTTCGGAGAGTTGCTCGAGGAAATTTTCAAACACGCGATGCATCTGCGCTTTGCATAAACCTCCGTGCCGTTGCTCGGCGCAGACCTTCGTCTAAATGATTGGCGATCCATTCGACGTTTGCGAGCTGGTCGGCTTAATCGCGGGCATTGCTCTGCTCCTGGTCAATGAGCCTGTTGTGCGGCGATGCAGCGCCGCGAGCCTCTAATTTGTTGCACCAATTGGTGACATTCCTATGTTGTCGATAAGCCGTATGTCGCCTAGCCATGCCGCGACAAGCAAGCGTGCCGGTTGGTCAAGGCTCGTCAGCGGTTGCAGATCTGCCTCGCGGCGAAGTTCCAGGTACTCGACTTCGCGATAGCCGGCAGCCAGGATTGCTGCGCGCGCTTCCGCAAGAGTGGGAAGGACAGGAGCGCCGCGCGCAAGCCGATCGGCCACCCCCAGCAAGACCGCTGCCAACTTTGGGGCAATGGCGCGCTGTGCTGGCGAGAGCCGAAGATTGCGCGAGGACAGTGCAAGACCGTCGGCTTCGCGGATTGTCGGACAGGCCAGGATGGTGATTGGAATGTCCAGGTCGCCGACCATGCGCCTGACCAGCTGAAGCTGCTGAAAGTCCTTTTCGCCAAAACAGGCCAAGTCAGCGCCGGTCTGCAGGAAGAGCTTGGAAACGACTGTCGCCACGCCGTCGAAATGGCCCGGCCGAAAGCTGCCGCACAGGCCCTCGCTGATGCCGGACACCGAAATGCTCGTGGCGAAGCCTGGCGGATACATCTCTTCTGCATCCGGCAGATAGAGCAAATGCACGCCGAGCGGCGCAAGCCTTGCAGCATCTTGGTTTTCCGTGCGAGGATAGGCATCAAGATCGGTGGCACTGTTGAATTGCTTGGGGTTGACGAACAGCGTCACGACTACCCGATCGGCCTTCTGAAGCGCAGCACGCACGAGACTGAGATGACCTTCATGCAAGGCCCCCATGGTCGGTACAAGGGCGACCTTGGCGCCTGAGCGACGCCATCGCGCGGTAACAGCGCGGAGCTCGGCAGTGCTTCGAACGATCGGCACGCTCATGTGACGTCTCCGGCCCTCGCCTCGTGTGTGTAGAGATGTTCCGCCGCCGGAAAGCACCGTCTCCTGACGTCAGCGGCATAAGCCGCAATCGCTGCATCGGCCTGTTCGCCAAGTTCGGCGTAGCGCTTGACGAATTTCGGCCGGAAGGAGCTGAAAAGCCCGAGCATATCGTCGCTCACCAGAATCTGGCCGTCGCAGGCGAGTGAGGCGCCGATGCCGATGGTGGGGACGGCGATCTCCGCAGTGATGCGTTTTGCGAGGGGTTCGGGCACCTTCTCCAGCACCACGGAGAATGCGCCGGCCTCCGTAACCGCATTGGCATCGCGCCTGATGCGCTCGGCATCTTCTCCCCGCCCCTGGACGCGGTAGCCACCGAGCGTATTGACCGCCTGAGGCGTTAAACCGACATGCGCCATGACAGGGATGCCGCGGGCGCAGAGGAAGCGGATGGTCTCGGCCATTTTCTCACCGCCTTCGAGCTTCACAGCCGCACAACCGGTCTGCGCCATCAGGCGCGCAGCGTTGCCGAAGGCCTGCACGGGGCTCTCTTCATAGGAGCCGAATGGCAGGTCAACGACCATCAATGATCGCACCAGACCGCGGCGCACCGCCTGGCCGTGCATGATCATCATGTCGAGAGTGACGCCCAGCGTCGATGAGAGGCCGTGCAATACCATGCCAACGCTGTCGCCAACGAGAACGACGTCGCAGTGTGGATCAACCAATCTGGCTATCGGCGTGGTGTATGCCGTCAGGCAGACGAGTGGAGCCTGGCCTTTCCGCGCGCTGATATCCGGCGGTGTGATCGCCTTTGTCTCACCCGTTGCACTCAACGATGCATCCTTCCCTAGCGTTACCCCCCGCGGGTGTCGCGTTTGGCATATTTTTGTGCGAGTGCGAAGTGCAAAAAAGATCGTCCAGCTGTGCGGTGTTGACGTTCGTGCAGCAACGCTTAAATTCAATCGATTGATAACCCCGAATTCGGGAACAACTCACCTTCGCGAACATGAACCATCAGGCAAAAGGAACCAGAAAAGGCAGAGCCGCGGTCAAGGCCGACGAAGCAAAAGTGGACCTGATCGCCGTTGTCGTCGCCGTAACTGACAGTGATCCCTGTCTTCTCACCATCGGGAACGCGGATACCCTTCCGTCCGGCCCCTATGCGCTGGAGCATCGATCGCTGCAATCAGGTCTGAGGGGTTGGGTCGAGCAACAGACCGGCCACCCGCTCGGCTATATCGAGCAGCTCTACACCTTCGCCGATCGGGACCGCATAGGTGCCGAGCCCCAGGAACGCGCCATCTCAATCAGCTATCTCGCACTCACTCGCAAGGAACAGGCAGCGGGCTCCGCTAGTTGTGGGTGGCGCAGTTGGTACGAGTATTTGCCCTGGGAAGATCATCGCTCCGGCACGCCGGTGGTGCTCGATATCTTACGACCACGCCTGAGTGAGTGGGCTGAGGGCGCCAGCGACGCCACCACGCGACGCGAACGCCTGCAGCGCGCCGCGATTGCCTTCGGTTTCGACCACCGCAATTGGAATGAGGAACTCACCCTACAGCGTTATGAGTTGCTCTATGAATCTGCCCTGATCGAAGAGGCTGGCCGCGGGCGGGACGCAACGCCTGCGGTGACATCTGGCAAGGCAATGGTCGCTGACCATCGACGAATCCTGGCGACGGGCATTGCGCGGCTACGCTCCAAGATCAAATACCGGCCGGTGGTTTTCGAGCTCATGAGGCCGTCCTTCACGCTGCTTCAGCTGCAGCGGACCGTGGAGGCCCTCGCCGGGAGGCTCATCAACAAGCCGAATTTCCGCAGGCTTGTTGAGCAGCAAGAGTTGGTCGAGGAAACTGGCGAGACCTCCCTCGAGACGGGCGGGCGACCGGCAAAGCTCTATCGGTTCCGGCATGCCGTCCTCGACGACAGGGCTGGGGCCGGGACAAAATTGCCGCTCGCGCGGGCTTGACATACTTATAGTCAAGGTAGACATATTCCCCTTATTGTCAGATCGAATATAAGCGGAGGCGCTGATGACTGGGGCGTTACCTACGGCTGCGTCCCTGTACGAGCGCGTCCGGCGGGTGATTCCGCCAGTCGAATGGCCGGCGTTTACCGACGACCTTGAAGCCATCCTTGCGCTGAAGCGCGATCGAAACGCGGTCATCCTTGCGCACAACTACCAAACGCCGGAGATCTTCCATTGCGTGGCCGACATCGTCGGCGACAGCCTCGCACTGGCCCGCAAGGCGGCCACGGTCGAGGCGCAGGTCATCGTGGTTGCCGGCGTGCATTTCATGGCCGAGACGGCCAAGCTGCTCAATCCTAACAAGATGGTCCTCATTCCGGACCTCCGCGCCGGTTGCTCGCTGGCCGAATCCATCACGGCAGAGGACGTGCGGCAGCTACGGCAGCGCTATCCGGGGGTCCCGGTTGTCACCTACGTCAACACTTCGGCAGCGGTAAAAGCGGAGTCGGACATCTGCTGCACCTCGGGCAATGCCCGCGCGGTGGTGGAATCTCTCGGCGTGCCGCGCGTGATCATGGTGCCCGATCAATACCTGGCGATAAACGTTGCGGCGGACACGGATGTCGAGATCATCGCCTGGAAGGGCCACTGCGAAGTGCATGAGCGCTTCACGTCGACCGACATCCGGGAATTGCGCGATGCACATCCTGGGGTCATCGTGCTCGCCCATCCAGAATGCCCGCCCGAGATTGTCACACAAGCGGAATTCTCCGGCTCGACTGCGGCCATGTTGGATTATGTCGAGCGGGAGAAACCAGCGCGCGTCGTCCTGCTGACCGAATGTTCGATGAGCGACAATGTCGCGGTCGCGCATCCCGAAATCGAGTTCATCCGCCCTTGCAATCTCTGCCCGCACATGAAGCGCATCACCTTGGCCAACATCCGCGCCGCGCTCGAAGAGAACCGGCATGAGGTTCGGATCGCCGCCGGGATTGCAGAGCGCGCGCGCCACTCAGTCGAGCGAATGCTTTCCATATGAGCCTCGACGTTCATGACATTGGCGGGGCACCGGTGATCATCGGCTCTGGTTTGGCAGGCCTGATGACCGCGCTCCATCTGGCGCCGGAACCGGTTGTGCTTCTATCTAATGCGGGGCTGGGAACCGGAGCCTGCAGCGAGCTCGCCCAAGGCGGTCTTGCTGCAAGTGTCGGCGGCGAAGACAGTCCCGAACTTCATCTTTGTGACACCCTGGCGGCCGGCGACGGCCTCTGCGACGAGGCAACGGTGCGGCGAGTGGTCCGAGCTGCACCTGAAGCGATCAGGACTCTAGAGCGGTTTGGAGTCGCATTCGACCGACGCGCTGATGGCGCCTTGCGGCTGGGGCTCGAGGCGGCGCACTCGCAGCGGCGGATCGTGCATGCGGCGGGCGATGCCACCGGTCGCGAACTGGTGCGCGCGCTGGTCGCGGCAGCACGGCGCACAGCCTCCATCACTGTCCTGGAAAACGTCGAGGCCCGCCGGCTTGTCGTGGAAGACGGGGCGATCATCGCCGTGGTCGCGGCCGGGTGCACGGGCGCAATCGCCTTGCCAACGCGCCGCGCGGTGCTGGCGACCGGCGGCATCGGCGCCTTGTTCAGCGAGACGACAAACCCGCCTGGCTCATGTGGACAGGGGCTCGCGCTCGCCGCTTGTGCCGGGGCGGAGTTCGCCGACCTGGAATTCGTGCAATTCCACCCGACCGCCCTCGAGGGCCCGCGGCGGCCGATGCCGCTGGTGAGCGAGGCGGTGCGTGGCGAGGGTGCTGTGCTCGTCGACGAGCAGGGAGAGCGTTTCCTGGGTGATACCCCAGGGGGCGAGCTTGCGCCTCGCGACGTGGTTGCGCGCGCGGTTTGGCGCCAACTCGCTCTCGGACGCCGTGTGTTTCTTGACGCCAGGCAATGTCTGGGTCCCAGATTTGACAAGCGCTTTCCGGCGATCGCCGATTTGTGCCGCCAGGCCGGCATCGATCCGGCGACCGACCTGATCCCGGTGCGCCCGGCCGCACATTATCACATGGGCGGTGTTGCAGTAGACGCTGCGGGCCGCAGCTCCATCGAGGGACTGTGGGCATGCGGCGAGGTCGCTTGCACGGGTCTGCACGGCGCGAACCGGCTCGCCAGCAACTCGCTTATCGAAGCAGTGGTGACGGCGAGCTGGGTTGCTGAAAGCGTCGCCGACGCATCACACACCCGGCGACCACGCGTGTGTTCGGCATTCGTGCCTCAACGGCCGGACGCCTCCGGCATCCGTCCAATCGTCTCCGCCGCGCTCGGCATCGTCCGCGACGGCGAGACGCTACGCGACGGGGTGGCTACCCTGTTGCCGGTTGCAGCTCACGACAGCGCGGCGTCTGACCCCGCCATGGTCGCGCTGATGATCGCCATTGCGGCTCTGCGGCGCGAAGAGAGCCGCGGCTCGCACTATCGTTCCGATTTCGCCGGACGCGATGCAGATGCGCGCCAGTCACGACTGACACTGCGCAGCGCAATACAGACCGCCGTCGCACTCAGCTGGCGAGCGCCGATGCGGAGTACCCTGACATGAAATTCTCACCGCTTCCCTCAACCCTGATCGAACCGATCGTGCGCGGTGCTCTTCTCGAAGACCTGGGCAGATGCGGCGATCTGACCAGCGAGGCCGTGATCCCGCGCGATCGCACCGCCACGTTGGTGCTGAAGTCGCGACAAACGGGGATCGTTGCCGGGCTCGATCTGGCCGCCTTCGCCTTCATGCTCGTCGAACCTGCGATCGACATGCAAATCTGGAGAGTTGACGGCAGCGATGTCGCGGGGGGCGAAATCATCGCCATGCTGTGCGGACCGGCGCGGGGCCTGCTCACCGCCGAGCGCACGGCGCTCAATTTTCTGTGTCATCTAAGCGGCATTGCCACTGCCACGGCAGCGATGGTCGAAGCCGTGCGTGGCCACAAGGCGAGGATCGTGTGCACGCGAAAGACGACGCCCGGCCTGCGCGCGCTGGAGAAATATGCGGTACGCGTCGGCGGCGGCGCCAATCACCGCTTCGGGCTCGACGACGCCTTCCTGATCAAGGACAACCACATCGCGATCGCCGGCGACATTCGCACGACAATAGAGCGGGCGCGCGCTGCCGCGGGGCACATGGTGAAGATCGAGGTCGAGGTCGAGACCCTCGAGCAGCTCGATACAGCGCTCACGCTGGGGGTCGACGCGGTGTTGCTCGACAACATGTCGGTTGAGGACCTTGCCCGCGCCGTGGCAATGGTTGGGGGCCGCGCCGTCACGGAGGCTTCCGGCCGGGTGACACCGAAAATGGCACCGGCGATTGCTGCGACGGGTGTTGATCTCATCTCGGTCGGATGGCTGACACACAGCGCGCCCATTCTCGACATCGGCCTGGACATGCCAACTCGCGGGAACATCAGCACTCATTTGAACTAACGGGAAACACAATGGGGAGCAACGTGCTCGGGCTGCGCGCACCAAAAGGCGCGAAAGAGCACGCTTCATGCGGCTCACCCTTCATTACTTCCGGATCCCAATATTGCGCCCACCGACGAGCCAATCGGAAGGGGCTCCCACTCGACGGACTGGTGAGTGCGCTCGCTGATCGGCAATAGAGGCTTTGACGATGACAACGGAAATGAACGAGGAGTGCGACTCGGACTTTGCCACGCAGTCGATGGAGGCAGCACTAGCCCGATGGAGCCGCAAAGAGGCCGAGGCTATATACGGAATGCCGTTCAACGATCTGCTCTTCTTGGCGCAGACGGTCCATCGCCAGAACTTCGATCGCAACCGGGTGCAGCTGTCGCGGCTTCTCAGCATCAAGACCGGCGGATGCCCGGAGGATTGCGGCTATTGCAGCCAGTCTGCGCATCACCAAACCGGCCTGAAGGCCTCGAAGCTGATGGAGGTCAAACATGTCGTCGAGGAGGCGACCAAGGCACGAGATGCTGGCGCAACCCGCTATTGCATGGGCGCTGCCTGGCGCAGTCCGAAGGAGCGCGACATGGACGCCGTGCTCGCCATGATCGAAGGCGTGAAGGCGCTCGGCCTGGAGACCTGCATGACTCTCGGCATGCTCGACCTCAGCCAGGCGCAGCGCCTGAAGGCGGCCGGTCTCGACTACTACAACCACAACATCGACACCTCTGCGCGCTATTACGGCAAGGTCGTTTCGACCAGGACCTTTGCCGACCGGCTGGAAACGCTTGGGCGCGTGCGCGAGGCTGGGATCAAGGTCTGCTGCGGCGGCATTGTCGGGATGGGAGAGGAAAAGGCCGATCGCATGGACATGCTGGTGACGCTGGCGAACCTGCCCGAGCCGCCCGAAAGCGTGCCGATCAACATGCTGATCCCCATCAGGGGGACGCCGCTCGCCGATGCCGAACCCATCGATCCGATCGATTTCATCCGCACCATTGCGCTCGCCCGGATCATGATGCCGAAGTCTGATGTAAGGCTCTCCGCCGGCAGGACGGCGATGAGCGACGAGACCCAGGCGCTGTGCTTCTTTGCCGGCGCCAATTCCATTTTTGTCGGCGACACGCTGCTGACTGCGGACAATCCCGGAGAGGACAAGGATACTCGTCTATTTAGACGTCTGGGCATCGAACCGATGCGAGGCGAGGCGAAATGAACGAGCCACCGCTCGCCCGCTTTGAAGCAACCTTGCAGGGGTTGGCACGCAAGGACCGGCTGCGCGCACTGGCGCCGCGGGTCGGGCTCGACTTCTCGTCCAACGATTATCTCGGGCTTGCTGCCTTCAAGAGACTTGGCGATGCAGTCGCGGCGGCAATCGAGCGGGGCACCCCTGTGGGCGCTACCGGATCGCGGCTTCTGCGCGGCAACGCGCCGGAGCATGAGGCGCTGGAGTCAGATGCTGCCGCGTTCTTCGGGGCCGAACGGGCGCTGTTCTTCGGCAGCGGCTACATGGCCAACTTCGCCCTCCTGAGCACCCTGGTGAAGAAGGGCGACCTGTTGATCCTCGATGAACTCGCCCATGCCAGCATGCATGAAGGGGCCCGGGCAGGACGCGCCGAGTTCAGGCTGGTGGCACACAATGACATTGATGCTTTTGAGGACGCGATCAGGCGCTGGCGCGCCGAAGGCGGCATTGGCCGCATCTGGATCGGCGTTGAAAGCCTCTACAGCATGGATGGCGACTGCGCGCCGATGGAGAGCCTGGTTGAGCTTGCCGATCGGCACGAGGCCTTCATACTGGTCGACGAGGCACATGCCACAGGTGTCTGGGGACCGGGGGGCCGCGGGCTGGCCGCCGCGTTCGAGGGCCGCGACAACATCGTGGCTCTCCATACATGCGGCAAGGCACTCGGCGCATCGGGCGCGCTCGTCACCGGGCCGCGAGTGCTGTGCGACTATATTGTCAATCGCTGCCGTCCGTTTATCTACGCCACCGCACCATCGCCGCTGATGGCAGTGGCTGCGCGCGAAGCGCTCGCAATGCTGGTCGACGAGCCGATGCGCCGCGTTGATTTGCACGAGCACGTTGCCTTCGCAAGCCGGCAACTGGCCGAGCATTGCGGAGCCAAGCCCAGCGGTTCGCAGATCCACCCATTTGTCATTGGGGACGTGGCGCGCACCATGGCTGTCGCGGCGGCTCTGCAGGCTCGCGGCTTCGACTTACGCGGCATTCGTCCGCCGGCGGTGCCGGAGGGTACCTCGCGGCTGCGCATTTCGCTGACGCTCAACGTGGGCAAGGCTGACATTCGCGTCATGGTCGAGACGCTTGCCGAAGTATTGGCCACCACGGCATGAGCAAGCGCATCGTCGTCACGGGAACCGATACGGGAATTGGCAAAACCGTTTTCGCCGCGGGGCTCGCAGGTCTGCTCGACGGCTTCTACTGGAAGCCGGTCCAATCGGGTCTCGAAGGTGAGACCGACAGTGAGGTGGTCGAACGGCTCGCTGGCCTGCCATCGGGGCGGGTGCTGCCGGAGGCCCACCGCTTGAGGAGCCCCTTGTCGCCGCACCGTTCAGCCGAAATCGACGGTGTCTCGATCGAGCCTGCCGATCTTTCATTTCCGGTCCTGCCCACACCGCTCGTCATCGAAGGCGCTGGCGGACTGATGGTGCCGATCAATCGACAGACAAGATTCATTGACATCTTCGCTGAATGGCGGCTGCCGGTGATCCTGTGCGCCCGCACTGAACTCGGCACGATCAACCACAGCCTGCTGTCGATCGAAGCCCTGCGGGCTCGCTCGATCCCGCTGATCGGCGTTGTCTTCATCGGTGAAGAGGCGGCCGATACGCAAAAGACAATCACCGAGTTGGGCGCGGTGCGTCAGCTCGGCAGACTGCCACACCTCGCTCCGCTCACGAGCGAAACTCTGAGAAAGGCGATGTTTGCAAGCTTCGACCTTGCGCAGATGGCTGGAGGCGAGTGATGCCGCGGTCGCGCGTCTGGCATCCCTTCACCCAGCACGCGATCGAGCCGCCCATGCTGTCCGTCGTCCGCACCGACGGAGCTTGGCTGGAGACGAATGACGGAAGGCGTATCCTCGACGCAATCTCCTCCTGGTGGGTGGTCACTCACGGGCACCGCCAGCCACGGATCATGGAAGCGATCCGGATTGCGACCGAGATGCTTGACCAGGTGATCTTCGCCGGCCTCACCCATGAGCCGGCAGAGCAATTGGCGTCGGCGCTGATCGAAATGGTGCCGCCAGGCCTCGACTGGGTCTTTTATTCCGACAGCGGCTCCACGAGCGTTGAAGTCGCACTGAAGATGGCGCTCGGCTATTTCCGCAACACAGGCGCGCCGCGCTCGCGCATCGTCGCCATGGAACACAGCTATCATGGCGACACGATCGGCACGATGAGCGTCGGCGCCCGGGGCGTGTTCAATGCCGCCTACGAACCGCTGTTGTTCGAGGTCGACACCATTCCTTTTCCGGCCGCGGGGCGGGAGCAGGAAACGCTGGATCGTTTCGAGACCCTGTCTCTTGACCGCCGCGCCGCCGCGCTGATCATCGAGCCGCTCGTGCTTGGCGCCGGCGGCATGCTGATGTATCCGGCCTGGGTGCTGGCGGAATTGAAGCGGATCGCTGAAGCGTCCGGCACGCTCTTGATCGCCGACGAAGTGATGACCGGCTGGGGGCGCACCGGAACCATGTTCGCCTGCGAGCAGGCATCGATCTCACCGGACATATTGTGCACCTCGAAGGGCTTGACTGGCGGCGCCGTCCCGCTGGCAGCCACGCTCGCCAGCGATGCCATC
This sequence comes from Mesorhizobium sp. B2-7-2, assembly GCF_006440775.1. GTDB lineage: Bacteria > Pseudomonadota > Alphaproteobacteria > Rhizobiales > Rhizobiaceae > Mesorhizobium. Next base: position 27,886 of record NZ_VFTZ01000012.1, read on the forward strand.
TTCGAGGCCCACTACTGCGTGGACCGAAAGAAGACCTTTTTCCACTCAAGTTCCTACACCGCCAATCCGATCGCCTGCGCGGCCGCGCTTGCCAATGTCGAGGTCTGGCGGTGCGAGCCGGTCGCCAAGCGGATTGCGGCCTTAAGTGCGAGACAGGCCGATGGCCTGCAACGCTTCCAAAACAATCCCTTCTTCGCCGAGGGCCGAGCAAACGGCACGATCCTAGCCCTCGATCTGCGCACCGGCTCGGCCGGATATCTGGCGGAGATCGGGCCGAAACTGCGCGCTTTTTTCCTCGAACGTGGCATGCTGGTGCGCCCGCTCGGAAATGTCCTCTATCTTTTGCCGCCCTATTGCATCACCGGCGACGAACTGGACGGGCTCTATGACGCCATAGAGGAGGCCGGCGAACGCTTCGGTTCGCGATCATGATCCGGTCGTCGCGCATCGTCGGTTTCGGTCATCACGCGCCGGCGCGCAAGGTCAATAACGCGGAAATCGAAGGTCGTCTCGGGCTCGAACCCGGCTGGATCGAGCGGCGCACCGGGATACGGTCGCGCTTCTGGGCAACGGGCGAAGACACATTATCGGGCCTTGCCACGCGCGCCGGCGACATGGCGCTGGCGAATGCCGGTGTCGACCGTGACGATATCGGCCTGCTGTTGCTGGCCACGTCCACGCCCGACCATCTCCTGCCACCGAGCGCGCCGCTGGTGGCCCACCGGCTCGGGCTCGACCGCGCCGGTGCGATTGACCTGACGGGTGCCTGCGCCGGCTTCATCTATGCCTTGATGTTGGCGGATGGGTTCACCCGCCTCCATGGCAAAGCGAGCCTGGTGATTGCCGCCAATATCCTCAGCCGCCGCATCAATCCGGCCGAGCGCGCAAGCGCGGTGTTGTTTGCGGATGCCGCCGGCGCGGTGGTGGTTGCCCCGTGCAAAGAGCCGGACGGAGGCATTCTCGGCGCGGCGATGGCCTCGGACGGCTCGCGCTACGGGCTGATTCAGATTCCCGCCGGCGGCAGCAACACGCCGTTTCATGGCGAGCTGGACCTCGAGCAAACCCGTATGACCATCAGTGACGGGCGTGAAGTGTTCGCCAGGGCTGTAGAGATGATGACTGACTGCTCGAGAGGTGCGCTCACGGCCGCCCGAATGCCGCCGCAACACATCGATCGTTTCGTGCCGCACCAGGCCAATGCCCGGATCTTCGATGCGGTCGGCAGGAATCTGGGCATAGCGGATGAAGCAATTGTCAAGACGATTGCCGATTACGGCAACTCTTCGGCCGCGACGATCCCACTCTCGCTCTCGCTTTCGCATCGGGCGCAGCCGTTTCGGCCAGGCGAAAAGATTCTTCTTGCCGCGGCCGGTGCCGGTCTCAGCGGAGGCGCACTCGTCATAGGAATTTAGCCGTACGCGGTCATGCACAGGATCCGTCACCGATGACACGAACGAACGGGCGCACGAAAAAATGGTCGCCGACAAGCTTCATGGGCGCTGGCGTGGTCAGGCCAGAGCGATCAAAGTTGCAGATGATTCTGTCGATCAGCACGATCGGCAATGCTGTCTTTCGAAGGTTGTCGGCGCCAGCATGGGAGAGCGGAGCCAACAGAGTTCATCACCCCTCCTCACCTCGACGAAGTCGTCCTGGTCGATAAGTCCGGCCCTTCTGGTCCATAGATCAATATTGTAGCGGCAGCACCGGCAGCCGAGAATTGAACAAGCGGCCCCTCGAAGGCATCAAATGATCATGCAGTCCGAAAACAATACCCATCTGCCTGCCTCAGCAACGCTCGCTCCCTTTCGAAACCCGGTGTTTCGCTCGATCTGGACCGCCACACAAATATCCAGCCTCGGTTGGCTCGTGCAAACGGTGGCCATCAGCTGGCTGATGGCCACGATTTCCGCTTCGGACCTGATGGTTGCGCTGGTGCAGGCTGCATCCACCTTGCCGGTGTTCCTCCTCTCAATCGTTGCCGGAGCCATTGCCGACAACTTCAGCCGCCGATGGGTGATGTTTGCGGGGCACTGCCTGATAGCATTGGCTTCAACGACGCTGATGATATCCGTGGGTCTGGGATTTGCCGGTCCATGGCTAATTCTTGCATTGGGTTTCCTGGCTGGCTGCGGCTTTGCCTTGAATGATCCGGCCTGGCACGCATCTGTTGGCGATATCCTTCACAAAAGGGACATCCCGGCCGCGGTCACCCTCATGTCCGTAGGATACAACATTGTACGCAGCGTTGGTCCGGCTTTGGGGGGCGTGGTCCTGGCATTTCTTGGACCGCTTGCCGCTTTCGCCTTGGCAGCGCTGAGTGATCTGGCGCCGCTAACCGCGATATGGCGCACACGATGGAAGGTTCGCACTTCCCCTCTCCCTCGTGAACGCATGACGATGGCAATTCATGACGGAGTGCGCTTCACTGTGATGTCCCTGGAGATCAGGGCAGCGATTGCCCGTGCAACCCTTTTCGGCCTGGCAAGCATCTCCATCCTTGCATTGCTGCCTCTATTTGTCCGGGACCAGCTGAAGAGCGGCCCGATCATCTACGGCATCTTGCTGGCCGGCTTCGGGATGGGTGCTTTCATTGCGGGCATGAGCAATAGCTTTCTAAGGCGGATGACGTCTCAAAACAGGCTGGTGTCCTTCGCCTCTGTCGCTTGTGCGGCATGTTGCCTTTCGCTTGCACTCACATCATCGGTCCCCGTGGCGGTCGTTTCGCTGGCACTCGGCGGCGCGGGTTGGCTCATCACCTGGACTGGGATCGACGTGTCGGTGCAACTGGCAAGCCCCAGATGGGTGGTCGGCCGGACACTGTCGATCTACTACGCCTTGAGCGCAGGCGGGATGGCGGCTGGCAGCTGGATCTGGGGTACTGTCGCACAGAACTACTCCTTAGGCTGGGCTTTGGAGGGCGCCGCCGGCGCTCTGTTGCTGGTTGCGGCTGCGGGAATGCTGTTACCGGTCGGTCCATGGGAGGAAACGGATCAGGAAAGTTCGGATTTTCGCCCGCCGGAGCTGGCACTCGACTTGAAGCCCAGAAGTGGACCCATAGTGGTCAAGGTGGAGTATCGGATACCCGAAGAGAACATCGAGACCTTTCTGGGCTACATGCGCGCCAGGCGGCATGTTCAGAGCCGTGCCGGTGCGCGAAACTGGACACTGCAGCGAAATCTTCAAACGCCTTCGATTTGGACAGAGACATTCCGCACGCCGACCTGGATGGACTTTCTTCGCCTGAATCATCGGCTCACGGCAGCGGATAAGGAAATCGGTGACCATCTCCTGTCACTGCACGATGGGGAGGATCCTCCTCACACAGTGCTTTCCATTGAACGCACGACTGAGGCCGCGCGTACCCGTTCCCCAACACTCTTTTCTCGCCCTCCGAGGTGACGTGACCACGCGTCGAGCATTGGGGTCTGGCCTTTGGCGCTTCTGGCGGACCGAGAGACCTACTTTGCTGCAAAAGCTCCGAATTCCGCGCGGCCAACCAGAAGCTCGGCATACAGCAGTTCGCGTGTGAAACAGCATTGGCCACACGATCCCAGGCCCGAAACCCAGCAGTCATTCCCAGTCCAGTCGCTCGGAACTCTGATCGTGGCGATGTGCTTGAGCCTCATAATTGTCCGCTAGCGTGTCGAGAGCCTTGGCCGTATGCGGATGGTCGAAAGAGATCGCATTCGACCATCCGCGGTATTTAGCGGCTTCCTTCCGTTCCAGCTCCCCACCGTCGCGCGGCGATCGCATTGTTACGCCACGTCGGTTCATCTTACCGGTCAAAAAGCCATTGATCATTGGTTTGCTGCGGAAAAGATCGATTGCGTCGCGGACCGCTTCGGCCGGCCAGTTGCCGTCTGCTCCAAAAGGAGAGGCAGCCAAAACGTTGCCAATGCGACTGTCGGCGATATCTTCTCGGCCGGCGGTCTTAGCGAGCGATCGAGCTTCCTTGATCCACCCCTCAAGAGCAACGTTATCGATCGTCCCATCATCTTTTGTACCGGGAAGCCGATCCCATTCCTCAAGAAGTCGGTAGGCCTGGGTGGCGATGGCGCGTGCTCGCTCGGGATCCTGCGGCTCAACGTCGACGACACCGCTTTCCTCGCTCGCCTTGAATACCGCGCTGAGTATTTGGACAAAGAAGGATGGCTGCTCCGACAGCGCCTTCATAAGCACCTTGGGCGGACGGCGCGAGCGAGTCAAAATCGGTAGATAGGCCCACTCGACCTTGACCAATGCATTGCTGTCGACGTCATCACGTTTGTCAAGCACCTGGAGGATTTCGGCGACGTAGTGCTGGAACATCGTCGCTTCGTTCCTGTCGCCCTCGCTCTCGAACGGCTGTCGGACGGCCTCAAGTAGCACCTCGATGAGAAGATCTGAGAGCAGATCAGTTCGGCTGTCGCGTGCCGCGAGCGGCAGAGCGTGACGCGCGCGACCAACGGAGATGAGTTTGCGGATCGCGAAACCGACCTCGTCACGGTCGTCGCTCATCCAGAACACCGGCGTCTGACGCCAATACGTTTCTTCGATTTCAGCGCCAGCGCTGGTAGCCTGGTCCCAAGTCCAACGCCGCCCAGGAAGCGCGCGCAGGATCGTAAGCAATGCGGTGTCGCCCCAAGAGCGACTGGTTGCCTTAGCGATCAACTCAGCTGCCCATGGCTCCTTTCGCTCTGCAAAGGCAGAGACGATCAGGCCGTGGGCAAGAGCACGCTCATGCGCATCTTCGCTTCGAATTGCCGACTCCAACAGCGCTTCGAGATCGGGTTCGGAGAGACCGCCAGCAAAGAGCGCCTTGCCGATGTATCCCGCTGTGCCAACCTTGCGGGAGAGCGCGAGGATGGCTGGAATGCCGTCTTTGGAGAACAGGGCGTGTGCGGCATCTTTCCTCGCTAGATCGACCTCACGCTCATTCGTCTTCCAACCTTCGGCCGAAGGCCGTGGCAAGCCCGCATCTTGTTCAAAGAGCCATGCCACGCGCTCTATTGGATCAGCGGGTGCGAAGCGCTCGTAAATCGCCTCAAGTCGGTCGAGCACTTGACTCGGCATGGACCATTCGGCGTCTGGAAATTGCCGATGGTGATGGAGGACACGGCGCATGGCGGCCCATATTGCTGCGCGGTCAATCTGCTTAGTAATCCTCGGCTCAGCCGCCTCCAGTGTAGAGAACCCACCTTCCGTGTCCGGTGAAAGGTCAGCGAATCGGTCGAGCAGCGCGGTCCACCTGGCGGCATCGAGGCCGACGTCGACGAGCACACGCTCCGTGATCGCCACAGCTCCGCGCCCGATGGTGGCCCATGTAGCCACCTCGACTTCATCGACGGTAAAATCACGCCACAGCGGCATCGGCGACGGGATGGAGGTGTCGTGCCCCTGCGGTAGCAGGCTCAACATGAGTTTCCAGGCGGCGTCTCGCTCGTGCTTGCGAATGAGGTCGAGCGCCCGAAGCCGCAGGTCGAGCGTCGCATAGGTTTGGGGCAGCCAGAGAAGATGAATCGCGCGGAGACTGTTGGCCGGTCGGTTCGCGTATTGCCCGGGCGGGTTGTCGATGGCGTCCAGCCGAGCCAGGACATGGGTCACTTTCGGCATGAGCTCTGGCGACCAGGCCAGGGACTCGAGCGCCCACAAAAGATCCGACAAATGCTCTGCCCCAAAGACACCTTCCCCGTCTCTGCCGAATAGGGCGCGGATTGGCGGGTCGTTCAGATCAAGGCTATCCTCGATGGCCCGAAGAAAGGCGCTCGGTGAGGCCTCGGCCAACAATCGGAAGTCTCGAGATAGGGACCACCATCTCTGTTTGGTGGCATTCGCCAGCAGCTTCGCGACAATATGATCAGCACGGCGTGCGGCGTCCGGTATCGTCTTAATCTCCTCGCCCCACAGAGCAAGCAGGATCAGTACTTGTCCGATCCCATGGCGCAACATTCCCGAATAGTCGCGCTGGACGCCGCGAACACTCGCCATCCAGCGCTCGTCTGGGTCCATCTCGAACCGCGGATCTACGGAGCCGAGGACAGCATGGGCTGCAGCCTCGAAGCGCTTGATGTCGACCCCTGTCAAATGCCGCGCAAGCAGGAACCATGCATCTTGCGGCGAAGCGATACGCCAGGTCGAGCCGATCTTTTGCAGTGGGCTGTCAAATCTTCCGACGTAAGGCATCAGATCGCGGGCGATTGCGTCATATGGTTCGTCAGCGAGCTCTGCAAGGCGTGCCTTATCCGCCTCTGCGTCCTCATCCCAGCCGCCCGCGAGAAGTGCTGCCAACAATGCTTGAGGCGGCCTAACCTCCGCCCACTGTGGCCGTCGCCCCGGCGCGCTGGGAATAAGGCGACGCAGGACAGCCAAATTGCGTGCGCTGTCGCGCGCGTATGCCTCGGCACGAGGTTGCGCAATGCCAGCGGCAACCAGAGCGCTAGCGATCCCCTCGCGCGACGGTCGCGGTAGGGCACGGACGTCACCTCGGGAGATCGGCCGCTCGTCATAGGCTTGCAGGACATAGTGGCCGCGTCCCGCCAGCGCGTGCGCGATGCCGGGGTCTGGTTCAGTCATGACGACAATCAGAGGACCTGGCGCGTTTGCCAATGCTCGCGCCGCCGCAGCGGTCGTCGCCACCAGGCATCGGGCCTTGTAAGCGGCCTTCACTTCGTCCGGGAGCATCGCAAGTGTTGCGTAAAAGAACGACACGACCTCATCTGTGGTCGTAGCTTGGAGCGAGAAAACGGATGGCTTGCTGCGAAGCCAGCGGAGAAGGTCAGCTGCTTCCTCGTCACGATCACTTAGGACCAACTCCTCGGTCAGGGGCCACTTCGCAGCGAGCGACCACTCTTCCCAGACTTCCTCGAGCTCTCGAGTGTCCTCCGGTCGCTTCCCCAGGCGAACCGCCAACCACAGCCCAACCACCGGTGTTTGTTCGATCCAGTGGACAAGGTCGTCGGCGTCATAAACACGAACGTTTGCCCAAGGCCCTTCCGCCTCTCGGGCCTTTGCCCATTTATCCTTGCCGGGCCAGTGGCGGGGAGTGACGAACACAAAGCTAGCATTGGCTGGATCGAACGGCGCCGGCTCGTCGGTTCGCTTCCGGTAATCCTCGGTCACCTTTCTTTCGATGTCGCGACGCTGGCTTCCGATCTCCCAACCAGCCTCACCTTTCGGCACGTAAGAGTTTCCTGTGTCCGTGTAGGTCTGTCCGTCCCAGCCCGGATGCTGGACCCCTTCGTCAGCTGGAAAGCGGAGGTGAACTGCGGTGCCGGCGGTAGCGCGTATCAGATGTGAAACAAGGGTTGGCATGCTCAGCACGCCTTCTGTTCGGTTTGCCCAGACCGAAAGATCTTCCGCATCCACCCAGCGGATAGGTGCGCCTGCTCGCTCGGACGGGGTGATATTCGGGATAGCTGGTCCGATTACCGCACCCGTCGGCAGGAAACGGATGCCGGCATTTTCGAGCGCCGTACGAATTGCTTGGGCATTGTTGGCGACGGGGATACGTTGACCCCGCTCGAAATCCGCAACGGTAGAGGTCGCCACGCCGGCTTGCTTGGCCAAGTCGTGCTGGGACCACGCCAAAAGAGCCCGGGCGGCCCGGACGTGCTTTGGGGTAAGATCAAGCGGGGAAACCTGTTGCGCCATGGTCATATGAAATATATGACATCAGTTGAGTTTTCCCAACTGTTCTTTTCTGTCGACAAATCTAAATTTTTGCCGACAATAGATAACAAATGCCTCGAAATCGTATGACCCACCGTGAGACCGCCCTGAATCTCGTTCGAGATCGCGGCATCGTGCGTGCGCGCGACTTTACGGCGGCCGGCATCCCGCTGGTCTATCTCAGGCGCCTTACCGAGGCCGGTGATATCGTACGTCTCAGGCGCGGTCTATACCAGCATCCCGAGCGAATGGGCGAAGACACCGATCATGATCTGGCAGAAGCGGCACGTATTGTGCCGAACGGCGTGGTCAGCCTCATCAGCGCGCTTCGTCACCACGGTTTGACGACCCAGCTTCCGCACGCGGTGTGGATGACGATACCACACAAGGCAAGGACGCCGCACACTCCAGGCCTGCGTCTGGAGATTGTTCGGGCGACCTGCGAAGTCCTGGCATCCGGAGTCGAGTTCATCCGCGTCGAAGGCGTCGATGTAGCGATCTATGGCGTCGCAAAAACGGTTGCCGATTGCTTCAAGCATCGCCGTCATGTTGGCGAAGACGTCGCAGTCGAGGCGCTCCGCGACGCTCTGCAACAACGAAAGACCATAGCGAGTGAGCTGATGAAGTACGCGGTCATTGATCGAGTGACCGCCCGGATCGAGCCCTATATCAAGGCCGTACAATGATGGCTAAGGTTCTCAAGAATCCTGCCGCCTCAATAAGAGACCGCCTTCTTCAGCACTCTAGGCAACAGGGTGACGACTATCAGCGCATCCTGACGCGGTATGCGATCGAACGCTTGCTTTTCCGCCTCAGTATGACCGAAGCGTCCGAGCGCTATGTACTCAAGGGCGCAATGCTGTTCGTGACCTGGCCCGAATACGTCTTCAGGCCAACCGGCGATCTTGACCTGCTCGGCCAAGGCGACCCTGACCCCGGCGCCATTCACGACCTCTTCACCCGGATTTGCCAGGTCGAAGCTCCCGACGAAGGCATCGTCTTCGATGCGGCCTCCCTGACAGTCGATCCCGTGCGCGAAGGAAAATACCAAGGCGTTCGCCTGAACCTGAAGGGTTGGCCGAACAGCCTTCAACAGCGGCGCCAAGTTGACTTCCGCCTGGATCCAGCTTGGTGGCCTGCGTGTCGGGAAGGACGACTCGGCCTTCGACACGTTTGCCGGATACTCCGGGAACGTCTTCAATAATGCACTCGTTGCGTATTGGCGATTTCGACACCAACGTAGCTCAGTACTATCTGGATTCCGACAATGGGTTTTCAGCTCTGGTTTCACTTGAATAAGGGGCGGGTGAGGTCGGTTCTCTTGACGGCCATGTTCCCCACGTCGTCTTAGGCGTGAGACAGACACAGGCTGGCGGAGCGATCACCGGCGTCATCGCTCGTGACAGCAACTACAACGCTTTGGCTGGCAAGGTCCGCATCGACCTCAACGTCACAGATGATTGTCGTTATTCGGTATGTTCGGCTACGGCTCCCTTGGCAATCCCAACGACGACCCAAGCAGGGCGATCGCCGCTCAGGGTCGCGGCTTCTACAAGAATGGAGCGGCGACTGGGCTTTGTGGGTAGGGGCCACTTACAGGTTTCGACGAGAAAACGTCGTTGAACCTCCAGGTCTCAGGCGATCAGCTCAGCAACTGCGGACTGGCTGCAATTCGCCTATATGGCCATTCCAGGGTTCACAATCAGGGCCGAAGTCGATTATGCCCACTACGCCAAGCTCACTCCCGTCGCCTCGAACCCGGCTAACGTCGGCAAAGCGGACAGGCTCGGCGGCGTTCTGCGATTCCAAAGCTCGTTCTAACGGAATGAATTTGAACGGCGGCGCCCGACGGGTGCCTCGCTGTCTGGCCTTTCAAGATGTCGTCCCGCATGATCATGCCCGGACTCCGTTGCTGGGCTTCAGAACCTGCTCAGCGAGACTCCCAAGCTCGGTAACTCAACAGCTGGTCCGCGACATCGCCGGTCGATCTGCATCTCTGTTGGGCTACTACCTGGCGATGAAGCTGCCGAATCGAGAGCACGCAAGGGCTGAGAACACCTAGACACTTCGTCCAGGCACTTGAACCTTCTTCAGTGGTTCAGGATGAGTTTCGGCGGGCGTCGTCGCAACATCAGTGAGAATTTTGTTCTGCTGGGCCGTCTTCAGGGCAACTCAATCTGAATCGCAGCCGACTGCCCAGGCTCGCAAGCCTTTGGTCCCGGAAGCCGTGACAGCATAAGGTCTAGCCAAATTTCGTGCCGCCTCGCCCAGTTCTCAGCCGCGTTGTTGTCGCCGGGAAATGGCCGACCCTCCTATCCGTAGCCGGCGTCCCAAGCAGCACCGCAAATTGGGCAATGGCAATGTATGCATCCACGTCATGGATGCTTCTTTATCTAAGCAATCGATTTCTCCGGCTGTCCGATGATGAATATGAAGCGTCAGTTGGCCTGGTGGGGCCATCGGAGTTGTTGCGTGGAATCGCTTACCCAGTGCGGCCCGGGTGCCGCCATCTTCGGTGGAGTTGCCAATGTGATCTGCAGCCGAACGGCAAACGGCGGTCGTGGAGACAATGAGCATGGATACAGCCGGCTAGCTGGGACTATCCTCTACCGGGGGAAAATAGCTGTCACAACCGCATGTGGCCGGCGAGCACGGCCGTGCGCGGGACCGTCGGTCGCCCTGAGGCCGCGATGGTGGCGTGCCGAACTGTTCGGCCCCTGTCGCCCACATCACAGCTGCGCCCGCAGTTCCCATGCCACGCCAAATTGAAGTGTTCAGTAGGAGCCACAGCAACATGCACCGTCGTAATCTGATCAAAGGTTTCGTTGCACTCGGCGCTTGTCCCATTTGCGCTGAAGCCGCGCGGGCGGCCAGCACCGAATGGGGATATGCCGGGCCGGTCGGCCCCGAACAATGGGGGCATCTGGACAAGACGAATTTGGTCTGCTCGGCGGGCATGCAGCAATCGCCGGTCGATATCAGGGGCGCGGTCAAAGCGGATATTCCGCACATCGCCATAGGTTGGCACAGGGGCGGCGGCAGAATGGTGAACAACGGCCACACCATTCAGATCAACCTGCCGCAAGGCAGCACGCTCACTCGGGGGGATCGTGTCTATGAGCTGCTACAGTTCCATTTCCATGCACCAAGCGAGCACCACGTCGCAGGTAAGAGTTTCCCGATGGAAGCGCATTTTGTCCATAAGGGCCGCAACAGCGATACTGTGGGTGTTCTGAGCGTGTTTCTGACGCCAGGCGCCACAAATGCCAGCTTTGCCCGGCTTGCTGCCGCATTTCCTGCAACGTCAGGCGAAGAGGCAGCCGTCGATGAAGTCGACCCGAACGAGCTTCTGCCGGCTTCGCTTGGCTACTGGACATATGAAGGATCTTTGACGACGCCGCCATGCACGGAAAACGTCGACTGGATGGTGGCGACGGAACCGGTTGATGTCGACCCAGCAGACATAGAGCGATTTACCTCGCTATATCCCGAAAACGCGCGCCCTATCCGCGCGCCCAATCGGCGCTTCATCCTGGGCCTAAGCTGACGCCCCGGCGTAAAAACCGCCTGCGCGTCATGTTGATCTGCTTTCAGAATCGTAAGGATGTGCTCCGCGTCGCGTAGGCGCTTTGGGAGCTCATTTCGCGCTGGAAGCGCACCAGGACCAAGTTCGGTAACGGTGTTAAGCCATTCTCATAAGGGGGAGAGGTAGGCGTGGCTTTCCTGTTCCAGCAGCATCCGGCCGCATACCGAGCCCATGAACTGGAATTCATGTCGGACCTTCGCAAGGGGTCCATCGCGGATCAAACGCCGTTTCCTTGGCTCAGTTCCGACAAAGCAATTATGATCGCCCTAGCCACCTCGATTGCGCTCTTGGTCGGGACGCAGGGCCAGCCCCCGCAGATCGATCACGCGATCCTAAGCCAGCTGCGAACGATTCAGATCAATGACGCATTGCTCCGGCGCGACGTCGCCCGCGCTGGGATGGATATGACATTGGACTACCGTTCGGTTGCTTCTATCGGGCAAGCGTTGCAAAAGACTCGTGTAAACTTGCAACGTTCTTTCGAGATTTCGTCCGATGAGAGATCAGAGCAATCCAGATTGCTCGCGCAGCTCATAGATTCGATCGAAAGCAAAAAGGCTGCCGTCTCAGTCTTGGTCGAACAAAATCAGCTCATGCAAAGCTGTCTTGCACAGCTAGCTCGCTCGATTGGCCGCCTTGGGGGAGCACCGTCGGGCATGGTTGAACTTTCGATGCTGATCGTGCTTTCGGCTGAACCGAGGCTCGTTCTGAGCAAGGCTGGAGCTGCCTTATCTTCTTCATGGAGGTTGGACGAAGCTGCCGATCAGATCGCATCTCCGGACACGTTCTCCAAGGCCGCCGAACTGGAGCGAGAGCATCTGGAGGGCTACAGCTTGGCCAGCGCGCACGCGCAGCGCATGCGACTTTTCCTCGGTTTGGTGTCCATATGCCTCTGCTTGTTTGCGATGATTCCGCCCTCCAGGCAGCCTCTGCGGACGAACCGGCTGAAAAGGCGGTTGGAGCTTGAAGAGGCAATGAGTGAGATCGAAACTCGCCTCAACGAAAGTAAAGCAAAGGACGCCTCGGCGCGCTTTTCCACCGAAGAAGCGCTCAGAGTCGTTCAACGCGTTTTCGATGCGGATCAATGCGCGCTCGCCCTAGTGGATCCGAGTCTCAGCAGGCATACCGAGTGCTTTGTGGCGAACACGTACACACCCGTCTGGAACGTGCCGCTTATTGATGAAGTCGTTTCACTTGTCCGCGCCGGACGGCCAGTGTTTCGCGTCGTTCGGACCGCCTTAGGGCTTTCCGGTGTTTGTCAAATTGTTGCCTGCAGGGCTTCCGATCAGCAGGTTGTGGTTTGCATCCTTGTTTTTGAAGGAGATCGCTCACTCCCCTCGGCAGACGACCTGCGGGTTCTTGCCAGCGCCATTGTGCGTTTGAGCAACCATCTTGAACTGCAACGTATAAATACGGAACGCGACCTTCTGGTGAGTCGATGGGAGCATGTGGAAAGGCTGAGGACCGTGGGCACGATCGCAAGCGGCGTTACACATGAGTTCAACAACATTTTAGGGGCAATAATCGGCTATTCAGAGATTGCCCAAAGCCTTGTGCGTCGCCCCTCCAGAATCCGTAATCACATCGACCAGATCATTTTAGCTGGACACCGAGCCAAGCTGATCGTCGACCAGATCCTGTCACTAAGCCGAAACCGACAGCGCGTGGCAGTGCCATTCAACGTCTCCGAAATTGTCATGGATCTTGCGCCATTGCTGCGGGTCACAGTTCGGTCGGATGTTCAGTTGAACTTCAAGATCAACGAGTGGCAAACGGTGGTCGAGGGCAGCCCAACCGAGATACAGCAGATCCTCATGAATCTATGCAAGAACGCGTCGGAGGCTGTCTTGAACGAGGGCCGTGTCGAGGTCAGCGTTTCTCGCGCTCAGGTGCGCCAAACCAAGCCGCTGGCTCAGGGCACCTTGAGACCTGGAGATTACGTTCTCCTCTCCATCAGCGACGATGGCCCGGGAATCGCAAGTTCGATACTTCCGCATGTCTTTGAGCCCTTTTTTACCACGCGCTCTGTCGTCGGCGGGACCGGGCTGGGTCTTGCTGCGGTTGACAGGCACGTGAGCGCGCTCGCAGGATGCCTTGATGTCACCTCGGCTGTTGGCCGAGGGACGCGGTTTGATATCTACCTACCGGCCTCCGACGAGGAGCCAGTCACCGCTGACATCGCTTTCGGTCGGTACGACGGACCACTTGGCAACGGAGAAATCGTTGCAGTCGTGGAGCCCGATCCAGCAGAGTTGGAGATCTACAGGGACCAGATCGCCGCGCTGGGTTATGAGCCGGTCGGCTTCGCGAACCTTGAAGGTCTTTGCGAGTGGACCGAAAGCGGGAAGGCAGCAGACCTGGTGATTTTAGGTAGAACGCCTTTCCTGGAGCGAGGACAGGCCGAATCCGTATGCCCCACCCTCATGACGGTGCCTGTCATAGTCGTCGGCCAAACCGACTCCATGCCGGTCATATCCGCTAATCAGGCCCTCGTCCTTTGGCTAGCGAAGCCGGTCTCATCCCGGACAATGGCGCATGCGGTTCGTACAATGATGATGGCATGATACCGCCGAATCGCTCAGCCTATCCAACCACTGCGAGAAGGCCCGTCAAAAAGATATCGAAGCAGAACAGAATAACGCGTCGACACCGGCTTACCGATCCCGAGACGTTGTTCCAGCCTTAGTGCTTGTTGAGAAGGTCGGCTACTGTCTCTCCCCGCCGCCGGGCATCGGCGGCGAGCCATACCTCTCCTACCTCATACACGTCGCCTTGGGTACGGAACGGTATGATGACGTCAATGGCAGCCGACAGCATGTCAAGAAGCGTGCGGTCTTCGACAGCGGCTCCTTGCGCGCTGCTCTTGACGAGTGAAAAGAGCTTTTTGAAACCTTGTACCGGATCAGCCCCATGAATCGTTGATATCGATCCCGCATGGCCGGAGACGACTTCACTAAGGTAGGCCCAAGCGGCGTCATCGCGCATCTCGCCAAGCAATATTCGATCAGGCCGCATGCGCAAACTGGCTTGCAACAGTTGCTCGGCCGTCACCGCACCTGCGCCTGCTCGGTCCTTTGGATAGAGTAAGCGGACATGGTTCTCGTGCGGGATTGCAAGTTCGAGCGTGTCCTCGATGCTGATCAACCTCTCATGCGGGGGTATAGCGTTGATCAAAGTCTTGCTCATTGTCGTTTTGCCGCTTCCAGTCGGTCCGCAAAGCAGCATTGTGAGCCGCCCGCAGACGCAGGCTCGCAAAAATTGCTCCAAGTCACCATGGTCGTAGTGCTGAAGAATCGTTTCGTCCTGCCGCTCTTGGCGCTCTTTTCGTGACCGCCATTGATTCCAACGCGAATATTCGTAGCGAGAAGAAACTTCCTTGAGTTCGGTCACACGACTTGAGGGACGCCGTATCGTCAGGCTTATTGTTCCTGAGGGTACTGCGGGGGGCAAACAGATCTGCAGCCGCTCTCCGTTCGGCAACTCAGTCGCACAGAGGGGGCTTTGCGGTCCGACATCTTGCTTGCGCAGCGCTCCGGCGAGGATCGCGATGTCCTCCAGATCGTCATAAGACAGCGGCAGTGGATGTTTCGTGAAAACGCCGGCCTGTCGGACAAAGGCTTCCCCAGGCCGGTTGATAGCGACCTCTTCGGTTCTTGGCTCCTCAAGCCATTTCAGAACGGGATCGAGAAGCAAACGCAATTGAGGATCAGCCTCCGATTGCATTGTTGTTTCTCCGGCGTTCGCGATGTTGGGGGGATGGCGCTGCGGCAGTCGCTCTAAGATCGTATACATCCGAGAAGTCGAGGTCCCGAGCCACAAAGATGGATACGGCGTCTCCTTGGTTTTTCTTCAGGGTTGGGGGAAGGTTGATCGTCGCTCTCAATGTCGTCTCGACGGCTTGTCCACCATTGCTCTGGAAGCTGTTGGTGCCGCTTCCTCCGCCAGAGCTGGCCGCATATTGACCAGCCGCCTGAAACGCGCCTTGGATGACGCTCATGAGAATCGCTCCGCCAAAGCGTTCCCGGAAGTGATTGTCCACCGTGCCAGGCATTCCGGAGCGGCCGAGCTCGTCAGCGCCCGGCGATGCTATCGAAACGAGGGCATGGTCAGGTGTTTCGATGCGCGTCCACAGCACGAATACACGCGCATCCCCCTGCTGGAGACCGCGCTGGATCTCGCCAATCACGGTTGTCCCGCGATCCAAGAGCACGACGTTGTTGGTGGCGCCTCGGACGGCTTTAGGTAAGACGCACTTCACATAGCCGGGTAAATTTGTGTCGACCGCAGTTTGCAAAATGCAGGGAATGATCGTTCCTTGAGTAATCACGAGATCAGGGTGCGGCAAAAGTGTGGCCCGGCTCGGCTCCTGTATATCTGGCTTCAATCGGCCTGACAGATCGCCACCGTTTGAAATCTCATCCGCTGTCCCCGGAGCATCATTTTGCTTGTCTTCGCTCCGCTGATCGGCATTGGGCATTTGACCGCTGCCGCTGTAGGCGAAAATTGGTGATTCCTCCGGCGGCGGATCATCTGCCGCTGGTGGGGGCGGCGTGGATGGCGCAGGCTCTGCCGCCTTGGCCGCCTCTGCGGGTGCTGGAGGTTCTGGAGCAACCTCGATTGGCACGGGACGGAATGGCTCGACGTTGGCGACAATTGGCGGCTTTGGCTGAGATGGTTCGTCTTGTGTGCTGGAACGACCTCCGAGCCAGATGAGCGATAGAGACGAGATGAGAACAAGAGCAGCGACGGCCAACTTCTGCGATCCCGAAACATGCCGGCGGGCCGGCTCCGAGACCATCGATCCGGATGCATGGACATCATGTCCCGCCTGTGGGCCGGTTTCATTCATCGTCCCGAGCCTTTCAAAACGCGCCACACGTCGGGTGTCACTGTACCGGTCGCTGGCGCTCGTCCCACAGGGTCATAAGCTCTGTTGAAAATGGACAAGACCGTGTTGCCATCTCTCAGACGCCATTCCCGGGCGACGGCGGATACTTCAACATAGTCGCCTTTGACCGTGTAATTGGCAGCGGCTTCCTTGCCGTCGGGATTGATAACGTAGAGGGAGGGTATGCGGGAATTGCTTGCGAATCCAAATACGGTCGTAAAGCCATTATCGAAGACTTCCAGCGGCGCCAGCGACCGATCGCCCTTTGCGACGTAGTGAAAATTGCTTTCGTCCGGACTGGCAGCTGCGGCGGGCCGATTCAACAAATCCCGAACTCTCTCGTCTTGCAGCACTCTCGCCCGGGCCTGGCCAAGAATCGAGCGCCTTTCCGCTTCCTTTCTCTGAGCAGCAGCCTCATCAGCAGGATAGGTGAACTGCACACTGTAGTATAGGTCTGGTTGCTCCTCATCGAGTTTGGGCATCGCTTTCGTTGAAATACTGAAGACGTATCTGCGTGTACCGGACTCGCTCTCGGCCAGCACGACGACCGGCTGCGGCGACAGCATCCGGCTAGCCTTGAAAAAGAGATAATTGGCGCGCGGGAGCGCAGCCAGGTCTTTGCTATTGGAAACAGCCACGGCTGCGACGGTCTCGTTTGCCGCGAATGTGACAACCAGCGTTGCCCCAACTGCGGTCGATAGGCGCACCACTTCGTCGGGGCGGTAAGCCAGGTAGCGCATCCGCGCATCATGCTTGCCGGCAAGTGGCGTGTCTTCGGCGCACGCTTCCATCGTTAGGAAGAGTGAACAGGCCAGCGCCAGAAATGCTCTTTTTGTCATGGCTGCACGAAGCCCAGGTTCGATACGGTGTCTTGCGAGGCTTGGTAGGATGTGACGAGTAGACCTCCCGGATTGGTGAGCCTCGATTGCCCAGGCAGACCCGTCAAGCGCTCGTAGCGGATGGTAGCAGTCCAGGAGGTCACTATCGGCGTCTGCCCATCGATAACAAGCGTACGTTTGTATCGGATCTGCTGAACGTCGGGACTGATGTCATTTGATGAAATATGCCCGACCTCGAGCTTGCCGCGCTTCCCAACCGTGACCTGCGGCGAGGTGGGGTTGGGATAGTTGAAGAAATCTTGATATTGCTGTTGCACAGAAGGTGCGCTGAAACTGGAGACGAGGTCATAGGCGTATTGGGCTGTATCTGCCGTGTAGCCCTCGCGCAGGCGTACATATTCCCACAGCGAAGCGTTTATGACGGCTCGGTCTTGGGTTGCCGGCAGTCGAGAGATTGACACTTCGCTGTCAACGGTACCGTCCGGCCGCACCCAGAGGAACACAGGTACGAGCTTGGCCAACGGGACCATGGCAGCGATGGTAAATGCCTGGGCGACATTTCCCAGGACCGCCGCTGCGGCAAAGGCTATAAGCGCCTTTGACAAGCGCCGCGCAGACTTCGCTCGTGAAGTTTGAAACGCTTCCACCTTCTTGTAGTGAGCGGCTAGCGTTTCTCTCTCCACCAGAAGGGCATGTTCAGGAAATTTCACTTGGGCTCTTCCGCGCACTCGACCTGAAGATCCTCAGGAGTGGTTTCCCATTGTCCCGCGTTCAGTTGGAATGGCGTACCCGTGCAGGTCGCAAGCCGATCGGTTGTCTTGCAGGCCGCCAAAGCGAGGATTAGCAACAGTAGATAGCGTTTCATGTTTTTGGCACCGGTTGATTGATTAACCACCCGCCGTTTTGGCAAAGTAGCGGTTGAGGTTGCTAAGAGGTCGGTTCTCGCCTGCCAAAGAGCCGCCGGCGATGCTGCTGGCGATCGTCGGAAGCGCGATGATCAGAGCGTCGCCAGCGAGGAAGAGCATGTCGAGCTCGTAAAGCCCGATGATCTTGGCTGCTGTCGTGCCCGACATTTTGATTATGATAAGCATTGCTGTCAGCGAGACTGCTTCGGCCGCAATAACTATCGTCGCAACGATGTTGAGAAGGAGAAGCAGCAGCCCGTACGAGAGCAGTTGGCCGATCCATCTGGTGGCCATGTCTCGCGTGCGATCAAAAAGGTAGCCGACAAGGACCAGGGGTCCGATCGCCAAGAGCAGCTTCGTCAGAATTCCAACGGCATCGTAGATCTCGAACGCCGTCCACAGCGAGCCGTAGAAAATCCATTGCGCTCCCTGGAAGGCAAGTATGTCCTGGCCATTCATTGTCCCAATTTCGGAAGCAATCATCTGAAAAGCATACTGACTTGCAGCAAACATAAAGTCTAGCTTCCGAGGAATATCGACGAATGGCAAGTCGCTGCTACTTATATGGTGAGCAAACCTTGGAATCGTGTCGTCGAAGAACGTTTCAATGTACTGCTGGTAGTTGGACTGGTCCAAGATCAGGGCAACGACAATCGACACCATGATTACGCGCGAGATACTCCCGCGCGCATCGACTTGACCGCGCATGACCAGACAGCCTTGTATTATTATCCAAAGCGTTACACACGCGACCAGAGGTGCGCTGACCGCCTCTTGGATCTTTTCAAGCACGTTGTGCAGCCCTGAGGTAAAGGCCAGATCAAAGATCGTGTGTATGGCCGTGAATGGCGCGGCAATCTTGAAATTCATGGCCTGAGCCTGATTTGTCCCTGATCAGCCCAGTTGAGCCGGACGAACTTTGCGTGGTTCACGGCAGTGTGCCAAACATCTTGGCGGTGTCCTGGCGCTCGCGACGCTGCGTGGCGGCCTCCTCCACGGCGTGAAGGCTGCCTTGTGCAGTGGTCATCGTCAGCAGACTCGTGGCCTCGACATTTTGGATGACCGCATCGTGAATCTGCTTGAGGACCAGACCGTTGGTCACGGTGGCCTGCACAATATTTCGCGAGCGCGAAAGCTGACCAGGCGTGTTGTCGTTAGCCTTAAGGCGCTTGTCCATTACGTCCAGAGTGTCGGCTGCAAGAGCTGCCGCATTGGCGGCACCAGTGATTTGCTCCTCTAACAGTTTCGCTTCTGAATCGGTGCCGGTGACTCTCCGGGTTGGGTCTTGCACAATGGTACGCGCCATGGTCGAAACCGGCGCCCGAGCATCAAACATCTGCCCGTCCAGCTTATTGCTCGATGGGTAGTGGTTTCCCTGGTTCAGTGCGCCCAGCAGTCCCGTGACAGCAAATGACGACTTCAGTATCTCTACCATTTCGATCGTGGTAGCGAGCGTCTGAGCCGATTTTATAAGCATCGCCGCAGTGGAACCCGCTGTTAGTCCCGCTTGTACTGTCAATGCCGGGTCGCTGACGATAAATTGCGACCTGGCCTGTGTGCTAAGCAGAAAGGAAACAGCAAGCGTCGTCACTGCAAGCTTGGCAAATCTCATGAATATTCCTCCTTCAGTCTTGAACTTCGTGGTAACGAGCCATGAACTCGTCGAGCCACCCGCTTGGGGCATCTCCGTGCTGGTCACGAAGCTGGTCGGCAAAGCGCACGGTGTTGGCCCGCCCCGAGAGTACGGCTACGTACTCGCGCATCTGGCCAAGGTCGAATTCGCAAACAACACTCCCGCTGTCGCGCTTGAGCAAAAACTTGCGGCTGCCAATTGCCATTCCGTGGCGGATCGCCTCGAACTCCTGCGTGGTGCACTTCAAACCATCGACATACGCAGCCCGGTCCGCCGTCGGTGACGGGTAGAAAATCTTCGTCATGCATTGCGCAACGAGACTGGCTCCCAGCGGCGATTCCAGCACGTGTTCGGGCTGCTGCGTTGCAAGTATCAACATCCCGTTGTTCTTGCGGACGGTGAGCAAGAACTTGTCGATAACAGCCGAGAACTGCGGGTTGAGCAGATAGAAGCGAAATTCGTCGCAGCTCATGACGAACCGACGGCCATCGACAACGGCGCCCACGCGGTGCAGAAGATATGCGGCGGCCGGCGCACAGACCTCCTCATATTCCAGGAGCTGCGTCATGTCGAAGCCGGTGATGGAGGCATCAAGCCTTACTTCGTCGACATCGCCGTCAAAGGCCCATCCAAGCGCATTCCCTCTACACCACCGCTGCAGCCGTGCTCCTGCGCCCTCGGAGGGGCCGTGCAGCAGGAATTCGCGCAGGCCCGCAATTGAGCGCATCACGGGTTCGAACGAAAGTTGACGAACAATGCCACGTTCTAGTCGACGGCTTTCCTCCGGCGAGATCGGACCGCGGCCGTCACTCTCGATAAGGGCCATCAACCATTCGCGCAGAAAGTCCAACGAGGCGGAGGTGTTGTCCAGTCCACGCAGAGGGGCCAAGCCGCTCGGAGCGCCTCTGCGCAAGGCTAGATATGTCCCCCCCGTGGCCCGCACCAGCAGTTCACCACCCCGGTCCTTATCGAAAAAGACGATGGCACCATCGCGATCGACCACGCTTTGCTCAAGCATCGCGAGGATAAAGGTCATCAGCGTCGTCTTGCCTTTGCCGACTGGCCCGAATATCGCCGTCATGCCCACGTCATTCTCATGGGGGATGTAGTCGAAAGAAGTTCCACCGTTCGTGCGGAAGCGCGCAACAGCTTTGCCCCAGTGGCCGGATGCGGAACCGTTTGGGAAGTTCTCAAATGACACAAGCCCGGCAAAATTGTGCGAGGTGATGGCCCCGGGGCGTGTGCGCCACCTGTTGTTCCCCGGAAGTTGGGACCAGTACGCGGCCTCCATACCGATACCCTCTTGGACGATGACGGCGCCCGCATCGGCCAGCCTTCCGCGGGCATTTGCTGCGCGATCTGCAAGGCTGTTGAGGCTCTCGGCATAGACGCACAGGCTCAGATGATGCGAACCCATGACGAACTCGTTGCTTGCCAGTGCGTCCTCTGCTTCGGCAAGTTCATTGATCTGGGTGAGAGCCTTGTCGCCGGCGCTCGTCATCTGGCTGGACTTAAGGCTAAGCTTCGCATGAGCTTGGGGCCGAGTGAGGAAGGAAAAGCTCTGGCTGAGCACAAGCGGGAAGTTGGCCGACAGCAAGGGATTTAGCATGCCGGGCCGCGTCGTCGCCGGATATTCACGGAACGAAAACAATGACCCCACCGAGCTGCCCCCGGGCCGTCGAATCTCAAGCGCCCGCTTCCCGCAGATGACCTGGTCAGTGTAGATCGAGGCGCCGAGTGAGCCGCTAACCATCGGAACCGGAAGAAACCGGCACGTCATTATCAACCGAAGCGCCTCACCGATTTCCGTGAAGAGCACGTCGCCTTTCTCACGAACACCCAACCGGCGCAGACCGTAACCGCCCAGTGAGCCAGCAATGATCTGCCAGAGGTCTTCCAGGCTTCGCATTTGTGTGGCCAGATCGTTGTCATTGCGTCTGGACGATTTTGCGCTACGCCAGCCGATCTTGCCGATTGCGGTGCGGGGGAACACGACGACAGTGAGGAAATGGTCGTTGCGAAAGAGCTTGCCCGACAGGACACGGCTCTCATACGCCTCGCTCAGACTGCCAGCGAATGCACTTTGAAACTGGCGCGATGCCGGCTCCGGCACATCGTTGTTTCGCACAAGATGGGCGTACAGCGTGACATTGTCGTCGGCGATGTTGCGCAAGAGAGTGTTGAACGCGCGGCAGCGCGAGTTGCGCATCTCAGCGTCTTCCAAATCAAATGGCAGCCCGTTCAGATGTGCCATGGCCATAATCGATCCGTCTTCCAGAAGGACAACCTGGTCGCTCAGATGACCGACATACGGAAGATAGATCTCGCCAGATCTCTCGGTCCTGCCACTGGCGCCAAACATCACACCATTCCTCTTCCGCGCTTCGGCACTCTGATCGGATTCGCGCTGACGCTCGCCCCGCCCCAGACCGACCCATCCACGCTTCTGCCGGCGGTCTGCAAATAGAGAAACGCCACGCTTGCGGCGTTATAGTCACGCTCAACAATCAGCCGTGCTCCGAACCAGAGTGGCACGAGCACGACTTCATAGAGCGGGTTCTTAAGGATGATGATGACGAGTCCCGCCAACATCATGAGCGCTCCGGCCAGCGTCAGCGGCACCCCCAAAAACAGTGCGGGGCGTGTCGCCGCCACATAGAGGGTGCTCACTTCCAGCCGGTCGCTCATCAGCCGGCGCCTATCAGCGCCTTGCCCAGGAAGCTGGCGCCAAACATGATGACGATTCCTCCAACGACACCCGCAACCAGGCCAAGTGAAGCACGACCGAACATCCAGGAGATCCCGATGGCCACGAGTCCGAGCACGGCCAGTGATTGTCCGAAGGGACCAAGTATGAAGGTGCAGATATTCTGGACCATCTTGGCGGGATCCGTCCCTCCGGTCACCTGTGCCGCGGCCGGCCCGCTGGAGAAGACCGTCCACGCCACGCCCGCAGCAGCGGCCGGCGCGTATTCAGCCGCCATTCGCAGCATGGAAAAAGGCGAAGGAACACGCGTTTTAAGCGCACGAAGTATTTTGAGTGGCTTGATCATTGTATCTCCATGTTTCAATCGAATACGAGTTTGTTCGGGTTCGAGGGTTCCCGCTCATCGGCAGCCCGGCTGTCTGTCGGACCGGAGGGATCGGCCCCGGAGCGGTTTGTCTGATAGGAGCCCCAGATGGCCCAGGAATTTTGGCGGGGCTGCTTTTGGTTGGCCTTTTGGTTCAGCTGGAGCAGAGGCGGCACTGCTTTCCGACCCGGTGCCTCAAGGTGTGGCGCATCTTGGGCGGTCGGCTCCTGCGTTGTCTCTGACATGTCCTTTGCGGCCAACTCGACCTTGCGTACATAACCGTTGGCAAAGCCACGCGTGACGTCACCCGTGTTATAGGCCGAGATGGCACGGCGAAGCGCCAGTTGCTGCGCTGGGGCAGTCGTGCCGCCGGCATACCGGCTTTCAAGCAAGTGGGCGGCGGCCGAAAGCGAGGCGCAGGGCTCGAATGCCTTTTCCGGCGTGAGATTGAGCGTGGGAAAGTTGTTGCTGTTTATTTGCATCAATCCAACATCGACGGAATGTTGTGCTTCGAGTCGGTCCTTGATGCCCCGCGTGGCTTGCAGGTGGTCTATCCAGCGAAGCTGCTCACCTGTGGTGTTGTCATGAGCCACCAGCGTTTCAAAGCCACTTTCAATCTTGGCAATCGCGGCAAGGGTGGACGGCGCGACCCAGGGAGCGCATTTGCGCGACAGGCGGTGGAACTCACGGGGCGAAAGTGGCGCGGGCTCGGCTGGGAGTGACATGGATGTCAACAGAACGATGGCCAGCGGCCAAACTGCAATAAACATTCCTATCACCTACCTTTCCAAGCCGCCCGACGGGTTCTGGCCCTGTCCGGAACACGCTTATCGGGGCGGTTTGTTACTGTGTGATGTTCAAGTTCAGCTTTTCGGCTTCAACTGAAACAAAGACCTTGATCGTGGCAGTGTGGGTGAGCATCTTGCGCAAGCACGGGTTGGCGGATCCGATTAGCCAGCAGCGACATGCAAAGGATCTTGGTACGACGAGTCCTGTGCGGGATTGCCCGTCCCGGTCGCCTGTTGCTTTTGGACTGTAATCCGCGGCTTCGGCGGCAGGATGGTGATGGAATCTTCTGCCAAGGTCGAATCAAGGAGAAAATGGAGGCTAGTCCAGGCTGCGGATGCCGTGGGTCGGTCCAGCGAGAGGACCGAAGAAGGCGCCGGTGCCCACGTTGCGGTATGCTGCCAGCTCTTTAAGAGACAGCCATGCGCGGCCCCGCACGGGCAGGTCCATCGCGCGAGCTCGTCTGCGCTGGCTGGATGGGGCTGTCCGCGGGGCGCGGAAACGCAGCAGCGCAGCCCATCTTGGTGCGAGCCTGATTCAGCTGTTCGGCGAGCCGCACCCCATTTGGCGGCGTCCGAGGCCGCTGCCGAGAATAGTGACCAGCTCAAAGGGAGGTGTCGCGTTCAACTGATAAATGCTAGCTCGGAACCGTAACCGCAACCGACCTGCCGGTCGCGCGGACCAGGGTTTGGAACGCCGGGCCCCTCCCCCCGGAAGAACTCGCTTGGAAGGAGACATACCATGGCCCAAGGCTACAGCAGCGACACGGCCGCTCTTGCGCCACCGCCTCTGCGATCAATCAAACGCCGCGCTCCGCCACCGCTTCGGAGCCCGGACGCACGAGCGGCAGGATTTCGAGTTGATGCAGCTCCGCCGTCGCCAGAACCGCGGCGACTCAAGGACACGTCAGGAAACTGGGCGTCCGTGCCGTCGAAGTCGAGTGCTGTTGCCGGGCCTGCAGGTGAGCTCGAGCTTGAGCTGAAGGATCCCACGGCAGGGTCATGCCGGCGACTGGACCTGGTCTCCTGGTCACGGACTGACTTGATGCGGTCATTTGGCTGTGGATGAAAGACCATGACGAGCAACGGCCTCACATTGGCCGCACGCAACGGCGCGTGGCAGCGGGGGCAGCTGTGGTGGGTCGATCCAGAAGGTTGCCGGGCAACAGCTTTGGAATCAAGGGGATTCAAGATTGAAGGTGAGCCGTTGAAACATGTTCTTGTCATTGACGATGATGCCGCAATGCGACGCCTCATCGCCGAGTATCTCATGATGCATGCCTTGAAGGTGACTGCAGTCAACGATAGCAAGCAGTTCAACCACGTCCTATCTCATGAGCCGGTCGACCTTGTGGTCGTTGACCTCAACCTGGGCCGTGAGGATGGGCTTGCGATCGTCCGCAAGCTGGCGACAAAATCGGATTTGCCTATCATAGTGATCAGCGGCGACCGGCTCGATGAGGCCGAAAAAGTCGTTGCACTGGAGCTCGGCGCAACCGATTTCATTCCCAAGCCTTTCGGCCTGCGCGAGTTCCTGGCCCGCATTCGCGTAGCGCTACGCCAGCGCATTTCCAGTCCGCGAACGAAAGATCATCGCTCATTCCGGTTTGGAGCTTGGAAGCTCAGCGTCAAACAGCGGCGGCTGATCTGTGCAGAGCGTGGCGAGGTCAAGCTTACCGCATGTGAGTTCAATCTCCTGATCGCGTTCCTGGAGAACCCCCGCAGCGTACTATCCAGAGAACGGCTTTTGCTCGCGAGCCGTGTGCGTGGTGAAGAGGTCTACGATCGAAGTATCGATGTCCTGATCTTGCGCTTGCGCCGGAAGCTCGAGGCTGATGCGGCCAATCCTCGCCTGGTCAAGACGAGTCGTGGTGCGGGGTACTTCTTCAACGCTGACGTGGACGTTAGCTACGGAGGCACCTTGGCCGCGTGACAGGGGCGATTCTGGCGATTGCTGACAAGGAGGCTGATCAAGCCAAAGCGGTGTTCTCAGGCCACGGCCTTTAGCTCGGCGCCGGGGTACAGGCCAAAGGCGTAGGTCGTCGATCTGGCTGTTGGGATGGCTGTTGACGATGCTGGTGAGGACGGCGGCGAGATAGCCGAGTGGCTGGACACCATTGAGCTTGCGGGTCTCAGCGATGCAATCACCGCCCCTTATTTCGGCACCGCAGTTCGAGCCAGCGAAGCGCGCGTTCTTGTCGTTTGAGCCCGATCGCACGGATTGAGCGCTCGACGGTGTTGCTGTCGATCGCGATGCGACCCTCCCAACGAAGCGCGAGAGACCCAATTTGAGAAGTGTGTATCGCCTGTCGAGCGTAAGCGCCTCGCCGATCGCCTATGGATTTGGGCTTGACGTTTTCCGGAATCGCCAGGGCATGAGTTCCTCGATCTGGCTCTGCGGATGGCCGTTGATGATGGCGTCGAGAGTTTCGGCGAGGTAGGCAACGGGATTGACGTCGTTGAGCCTGCAGGTGGCCACGACGGATGAGAGCTGTGCCCAGTTTTCGGCCGCAACTTCATGGCCAGCAAACAGAGCATTTTTTCTGGTCGCGCATACTGGACGGATGGCGTTTTCGACTGGGTTGGTGTCGGGCTGGAGCCGGCCGTCGTCGAGGAAGCGGGTGAGCCCCTCCCAGTGAGCGAGCCCATAGCGGGTGTCTTCCGCCAACCTGGAGCCGGAGGAGATCATCGACAGTTGCTTTTCGAACCATGTTTCAGGGCGGCGATGATCGGCGCGGAATAATCCTGTCGAGCGGCAAGCCGGACTTGAGGCGATGCCGCGCACTGGTGGCTCGATGGCGTAGAGCGCCGCGATCTGGCGTATCGCCGCTTCGGCGATCGGGGACTTGGTGTTACGCGCCAGCTTCACAAACCGTCGGCGCAGGCGGCTCCAGCAATGGACGAGCAGCCACGGTCGTTGCGGCCGTTCCAGGCATCTCAGCCGGTCATAGCCCTCATAGGCGTCAATGAACAGGCGATCCGCGTCAGACAGATGCCTGGGCTTCGGCTTAAGATGGAAGCAGGCCCGGCCTGCCCAATTGCCCAGTGTGGCGCGATCCAGTTGGATGCCCCTGGCGGGCGTAGATTTCGGCCTGCCGGTAGAACGGCAAATGACCACCGAACTTGGCGACGATGACCTGGGCGATTAGCGCCTCGGTCGGCAGGCCGCCGGACACGATATGCTCGGGCGCATGCGCCTGCACGACCGCGCTCGAGCAGCGCCGGCAAGCGTATTTCGGGCGGCGCCTGACCAGCACGCGCAACTGCGCCGGGATCGCGTCGAGCCGCTCGCTGACATCCTCGCCGATCCTTAGCCATCTCGCCGCAGCCGCAGGGGCACAGCGTGCTCTGGGCTCGATGATCCGTTCCACTCGCGGCAGATGAGCCGGCAAGTGACCACGGTTGCGCGGGCGTGAACCGGACGCGCCGTCCGAACGACCCTGGATGACCCGCTGCGCCCTTTCCTGCGCGGCGTCGAGCACGCCCTGCGCGATCTCCACGTCTTCGAGCGGCAGGTGGTATTGATCGGGATGCAGCTTCTCGGACCTGGCGCCGAACTTCTCGTGATTGAGCTGACCGACGATGGTCTCCAGGCGACGCCGCGCCTCTTCGGATTTAGCCAAGGCAGCCTGGCGCTCGGCCAGGGTCGCTTGCGCCGATTTCGGTGGCCTCATCGTCCGCTGAGGCGCCGACGATTCATCCACCATCAGCGGCGCGAACATCGGCGCCATGCTTTCTGGCAGTGCCAGTTGTCCCTGACGAAGGCGACGCCGCCAATCGGTGGGTCGCGCCATGCTTGCGGGCGACCGCCGCCACCTGCACCTCCGGCATCAGGCTCTCGGCGGCAATCCGGGCTCTGTCGGCCTCCGAGCGCACCCGCCGTCCCGTCCGACCGTCCAGAACCTCGAGCCGGCCTGCGCAGCCAGCTGTTGGGACGTGGTCGCCAAAAGAGCTGTTCTGCTTCATCGCGGCCATCGAGCTCAACGCCCCGCGTCGGAGCGCTCTCTGCTTCTGTAGGAAGTCATGAGGTCCGCTCGGGCTTGATCGGGGTCTTGCCTGATGGACGACGTGTTTGCTGCACGCGCTTGCCGCTCCGTGCTGAGGATTTGCGGATTTTCAGTCCTCTGCCTCTTCGCCGGTGTCAACAGCGCTGTGTAGTGTTCATTGTTTATGATGACTCCCCCGCTGTTCACGCGGTTGCTCCTTTCAAGTGCACTCGTCAGCTCGGCCTGGACGTGGCGAGTCCTGCTCACGTGCCGTTCAAACGAGGCTGGCGCGACTTGTCGGGCTTGCTGCGCTTGCAACACCGCGTGTCGCACCTGCGACCCGGCTGCTCCAAACACTTCCGCGGGGCTTGCAACCTCGTGGGGCAAGCGCCCCTGCCACAGTCGGTTTTGCAGCGCCTGCCGATCGGGGACGAGGGCCTCGAGGTGCAGCGGCCGCTGCGGGTCTGGCAAGTCCTGGTTCGCCAATCTCTCAACCAGGGAGCGCGTGCCGTCCACCACGAACACGCCGCAATCAACACCGTTGTTCTGCAGGGCCATGGCGGGTGTCACCACGGTGGTCACGTCCAGTCTGGCTGCGAGCTCTCGTGCAGGCGCGTCATTGTATGGCAGTCCATCGCGACGACGGATGGAGTCGTAGTGATAGGCAACCGCTTTATCCCGGTCGCTGCGATCTACGAGCAGCAGCGACCAATGCTCGTTGCGTCCATCATTCCCCGCCGCAGCCATGGGATCGCCACTGTTCACAGGCAGGAACACGAAGTCGGCTGCGACGTCGTTTTGATGATAGATGGACAGCACTATGGGGTCCGGGTCCCGGTCGTGACGGCGCAGTTGCTGGGAGACCAAGGAATCCACAAGCCGCGTTCGGGCGGCGAGTGCTGG
This sequence comes from Mesorhizobium sp. B2-7-2, assembly GCF_006440775.1. Classification (GTDB taxonomy): domain Bacteria; phylum Pseudomonadota; class Alphaproteobacteria; order Rhizobiales; family Rhizobiaceae; genus Mesorhizobium. The sequence goes on from NZ_VFTZ01000012.1 coordinate 56,129, forward strand.
GTGGTGCATCTGCAGGCTCTGCGCCAGCAACTGGTAATCCCTGCTGATATGGGCGTCACCCAGCAGGTCGGGGCCGAGCACCGCCCCTTCGGGGAGGTTGAACGAGCCTGACGGAAGGGCTGCGATGTGTGCCTCGGAGGAGGTGGTCAGATCGACCAACGGAACACCGCGATAGGTGTCCGACTGCGTCGCTGGCAAGGCGGGTTCTGGAGCCCTTGCCGGTACTGCTGCCGCTGCAGCTTCCCTCATCGCACCGCGATGGACGAGCCAAACGGCGTTGCCGCCCTCCGGCGTCAGGGCGGTGTAGCCGTGACCTTTGATATCGAAGTTCCATTCCGGCTTGTCGGCATCCGGCAAGAGGCCATGGTGATTCAGCAAAGGGAGCATCGCCTCTGGGAGGCGTTGAGTCCCATGGGAGAAGCCGTCGGGGACTGCGGACGAAAGGTCTATAAAGTCCTCGATCGCCGCGGGGGGCGCCTCAGACCTTGCGGAGGGCGCGGCCCGCTGCGTCCTTCTGATGGGCTCGGCCCCTGTGCCTGGAACGGGTATCCCAGCCAAGGGCAATTCACCGAACTGCTGCATGGGGGGCTGCATTGGCACGCGGCCGCCTGAATTGCCGATTTGGCTCGGCTGCTGCTGAAAGGCGACGACTTGCGGCGTATTCAGGGCCGTCAGCCTCTCCGCTGGCCACAGCGCTGTGGAATGTTCATTGTTGGTGGCGACCCACCGGGGTGGCCGGTGGGCGCCCTGATCAAGCGCATCCGGCAAGGGCTGTATCTGCTGTTGGCTGGCAGCTAGGACTGGCGGAGCGGCGGCCTGAACTCCGGCCCATCCAGAGTTTGCGAAAGCGTCCGACATGCTTGTGTTGAGGTTATCCCGTCCAGCGGGCGTGCTTGGGTTGTTGAAAAAAGACGAGGCGGCTTGATCATTCTGCCCTTCCTGGAGCGCGCCGTGCAACCCCTGCTCGATTCGCACAAGCGCCTCTGTATTGGTTGGCACCACGTCGGCTCGATCATCGAACAGCGATAGGTTCGCCTTGGCAAGCGCGTATGAGTCCGCTTTGCGAATCCGCTCTAGCGCGTGGCTGAGATAGCGATCGTTTGGGTACAAGCTCTCGGCGATTTTCGCCCGCTCATTGTGATCCAGCCCAGTGATCGTCTGACCCTGTTTGTTAAGCGCCGCAGAAAATTTGCGAAGACTACGACTATAGATAACACGGGTGCTTGAAGCCAACCCGCTGTCACCGGCCGCTTTTTCCAGGAGGTGCGCGTCCGCCTTTGCGGGCACCGGCCGGTCAGCAACTGAATAGTCCGGCTCATGATACGCACGCAGGACGTTCAACGCCGTCTTCATATCAGGGTAGTCCGGAAAGAAAGTATCGAGGTGGTCGACCAGGGATTGGTGATTTGTTAGATCATTCGCTTGGCCGCGCTCGCCGAAATGATTCGCTAATCGGCGAAGCGAATAAGCGTGAGCTTGAAGCCTACTCTTGCTATAGCCTTGCTGAGAAGCCGCAGCCTGGGCGATCGCCTTATCAATAACGTTCCAGTGTTCGTCGGACACATGGCGATAGCTGGGGTCACGACGTACTCGAGGCGCGACAGGAGCCGGATTGGAGCGGCGCGGCGCGGCCACGTGCTGCTCAATGCCCACTTGCCGGGCCGGACCCGCATCAGGCAAGCGGCCATCGCGGTCCGAGGAAGAGAGCATCGCCTGTGGGACGCGTTGAGTTCCATGGGAGACGCCTTTGGGGAGGGCGAACGAGACGGTTATGGAGCTCCCGATCGCAGCGGAGGGCGCTTCAAATTTTGCGGAGGGCGCGGCCTGCACATGCATCCTTCTGATGTGTTCGGCCCTTGCGCCTTGAACGGGTAGCCCTGCCAATGGCAATTCAGCCAACCGCTGCATGAGGGGCTGCATCGGCACGCGGCCGCCCGAATGGCCGATTTGGCTCGGCTGCTGGTGAAGGGCGACGGCTTGCCGCGCATTCAGGGCCGCCAGCCTCTCCGCTGGCCACAGCGCTGTGAAATGTTCACCATTGACGATGACCAACTGTGGCCGGTGGTTGCCCTGGTCAAGCGCATCCGACAAGGGTCGGATCTGCTGTTGGCTGGCTGTTACGATTGGCTGAGCGGCTTGATCATCCTGCTCTTGGTGAAGCACGTCGCGGAGCCCCTGTTCCACTCGCAGAACGGCCCCTTCATTGTGCGCCTCGTCGGCTCGATCATCGAACATCGGCCGGAACGCCTCGGCCACTTGCTGCGCCACGCTCACTCGCCGGGCCTCGCCCGCTTGCCGCCCTTCCAAGCCGGCGTCCTGCGGCAAAGCTGTTGCACGGGATGGATTTTTTCGCGGGTCCACACTAGCCTCACATCAAACGGTATCGTTAAATTCCTGCGCCAATCCACGCGGCGGCTCATCGAGTCGAAAGTCTGTGGAGAGTTCCTCCTCTGCTTCCGTCAACGGTGCCGGCTCCGGGAGGGCGCCTGTCTGGCCTTCAAAGATGCGTTTCAGAATGCGGTCCGAAAAATATCGCACCTTCCTCAATTGCAATGGTGGCAGACCTTTGATGAGAACGATCTCGTAGTCGTCGTCGAGCAGCCGAACCTGTTCGGGACGCAACAGCGGTGCACCTTGATGCGAATTCTGAATGTTCCAGTCGAATCTTCGCGCCTGGCTGTAGGAAATCGATTTGGCTTCAAACGTGTATTCACCGATGGCTTTGGAAATGTAGTTCGGGGTCTCATCATCGGCCGTTGCCATGAACACTTGCAGGCCGGTATTGCTGAGAAAATTCTGCTTGCCAGCCTCTCCATAAGCCCCTGTCAGTGCCGAAAGGCTTTGGATGATGAGCATGAAACGCCCCTTGTAGCCCGCGATAGTCGTAATTGCGGTCTCGATCGCCTCCAGCTTACCCAAGTGCTTGAACTCATCGAGCAGGAAGAGAACCTCGTGCTTTTCCTCCGGGCGGGGCAGCGACCGCTGTAGAATTGAAACGATTTGCTGAAAAAACAAGCGTATCAGAGGCGCGATCACCTCAAGGTCGTTTGGACCAACACAAAGATAGATGCACGTTCGGCGACGGCGAAGATCATAGACCGAAAAGTCCGAGCGACTTGTGGCCGCCTTAACAGCGGGATCCGCCCAGAGATTGAGCCCGCCATCGCCGAGCACGGAAGTGTAGGAGGTCAGGATTTTTGTGTCGTTCCCGGCCATGTCGTCGAAGATGCGTTGAGCCTCTTTGTTTCGCGTCTCCATGGCGAGTTGCGCGAAGAGCTTAAACTTTTCCCCCGGCTGGGCGAAGAGATCATAGACGGCGCCGATTGTCGGCGTGCCCCGCTCGATGCAGGCAAGGATCCCCGCGACAAAGATATCTCGCGCGCCGCTGACGAAACCTTCCGCGCCTTCCCCCTTGGCCGTAATCAGGTTTGCGGCCAAGCGGCGGGCTTCGGTGAATTGGAGCTGTGGAGGCAGCGCAATAAGGTCCAACAGTGGATTGTAGCAGTTCGTGCGCCGCTCCGAATCCAGCGGCGCGAATTTGAACACGTCATCGCCTGCGGCTTTGCGCGCCCTCGAGGTGAGCTCGAAGAGCTCCCCCTTGACGTCCAGAGCTATCACTGAGCCTTTGAATGTAAGTAGCGTTGGAATGACTACGCCGACGCCCTTGCCAGCGCGGGTCGGTGCAACGATGAGGCTGTGAGGCTGCTCGCCATTGGTCAGGTAGTAACCAGGCCAGAAAGGGCCACTCGTCTTCCCAAATACCGGTCCTTTCACGCCACGGTATCGTCGCAGATATCCGGTGCGTCGCATTTCATCCACTCGAGCCCAACGAGCCGTCCCGTGGTGTTCGAGCTTGCGGCGCAATACGACCTGCTGAATCAGCAAGACGACCGCGGATGTCGAGAGCACGATAGCCGCGCCCCGATAGAAGACGGGGGTTGCGAAACCCAGATAGAAGGGCGTCTCAAACCAAAAGGCACGGACATCAAACGCCATCAAGGCCTCGCCGCCACCGCCGTGGAGGAAGGTTGCGTACAGACTTGCCGCACAGAACCCCACGGCGAGCGAGCAGGCGATGCTAACGGCTATGTTGGGGGTCGTCGTTTTGGTTGAAGGCATTGTTCCATTGCCTGCCGCAGCTCATGGTGCGGCTTCAGACACCGAACCGACGTCGTGATGTCGCCGCTCGACAGATCGATGCCGAGGCGGGTGGCGCAATGGTTGCATCGCACCACCCGGCAGACGTGGTTTTTTGAAAGTTACACAAGTTAGTGCGTCAACGGCCAGCGACTTGGAAACAGCCAGGCCGTGAACGCAATTCGGGAGAGAAAGCGTCTACTGTTGCCGAGATCTCAACGGCCCCCGCGATCCCTGTTCCTGGTGGACTCCTGCAGGTCCGCTCGGGCCTGACTGTAGCTGCGGTTTATGGCCTGCCCTACTAGACCACCCCGCTGCAGCTGTTCATAGGAGATTTGCGTGCCTGTCGCATGAACCGCAGCCTCAAGGCCTGCTATGTGGGCGTCCAGATCCGCATGCCGTTCCTCTGCATGCTGCGGCGGAGGCATTTGCCGCAAGAGGGGTTCCAGGCCGGGAACTGCGTGAGCTTGGGCCTGCTGATTTGGATCCATCTGGTGATACGCCTGGATAATTGCATTCTGTGCCACCATCCTGATGTTGCCGTTCGGATCAGACATCAATTCAACGGCTTGATCAAGAATGCGAGATTGGTTTTCGTTATTGAACTTGCCGAAGTTGGGCGCAACGTTAAGAGCTCCGAGAGCTTGCGAGGCCGGATCCATGTTGCCAATGCGATTGACAACAGCATCTTGCATGTGTGGCGTTAGGTAATTGGCTATATTGCTGACCGCTCTGACTTGCTCCAATGCAACGTTGTCCGGCCGGTACCCCAATTCGGATGTCAGCTTCCAAGTCAGCTCGACGGCTGATCGTCCGAGCTGATTGCCCCGCCTTTCAAATTTTGCGAGTTCAGTTTCTTGCCCGGGTTGAGTACCCCGAATGGCTGTTCGCGCTTCCTTCCCGAGGCCTTTGAAGCCTGCAAGGTTTCGCGCTGTATCGCGCGGGTTAGCGGTTACCAGCCGTTCTGCTACCTGCGTTAATGGCCCCTCTGTAAGGGACAGGATGGTAGAGGGTTCCCTGGCTTGTTCCCTGGCTTGGGATGAACTTGCAGCTGCGCGTGCCCGTTTGTTATCGCGATCCATTGCTCGGTCTCCAAAGTCGTTATTCTACGCATGAGGTTATCACCCAAGCCTGACCTGCTGAACCGATATGGTGTTACAGTTGTAGTCTGGCAGAAGGTTCCAGTCTCGTCCCAGCCAAGATGACGAGGCTGGCATCAAATGCCGTGAGTGACTTCTGCCAAAGCGCATGAATGGTACGCCCCGGCTCTGTCGCCTCCTCCTTCCGGTCGTTGCAAGAGCCCGGGGTGATATCCTCGCGGCAGCTTCTCCTTTGAGCGCAGGGTGGATGATCGAGCGTTGCTACAACGACCACCGCCCGCTCCGGCTGATCAGCCGCGGCCCGGCAATTTGCGCGGCCGCCAATAGCACCACCGCGCTTTGCCACCATCCGGCCTTCCTGCTGCAGGCTCATGGCAATCTCGCGACGGGGCCGGTGACAGGCGAGGTGCAAAGGACGGGCGGGAAAAATCGCGCTGGCGGGCAGCGCGGCATCGCACAATGCCGCCCCTTCTCGGCCCGGCCGCCTGTCGCCTATGAGTGCCCGGCGTTAGCCCCAGCCGCTGGCGAGTCAACCGTCAGCTGGGCGACAGCGACATGTTCAACGCCTTCGTGCCCGGGGTTTTCTCAACGGGAGGTCGCCTGGCGCAGTCACCCCGGAACGGACGGCCTATTCAGCGCCAGCTCCGCAGCAACATGACCAGCTGCAATGGCCACGCAGCCTTGCGCTCCAACCGCATTGATGCAGGCGCACCATCGACATTACTTGCTTTGGCTGCAACATCCCCTCTCCTTCCCCGCCCCACGACGATGCAGGACTCAGGAAAACTTCAGTTACGCAAAGACGGTCAGTTTCTTCAGCTGCACCTCGATCGGATGCAAGGGGATAAAGGAGGGTTCAAGTGGCGCCGAAGCGCAGACGCGATGGCATGACTCGCGCACGCAGCCGTCCTGGCCGACAGGCCTGTTCTTGGGCACAAGCTCGAATTGAGCGCCTTATCAAGGCTCAAGGAGTTTTCAGGTTACCGTCGCGATCGCGGCGCTATTACGCTCTGAGCACGCACACTTCCGCGCGATGCGAAGGCAAACGATACGCTAACTGTCACGCCTGACGGAGTGAATCCGACCGCCATCAAGTATTCTCCAGCGTGCATGTGCAACACGGTGTTTGTTACTCTTTTTGCCGATGGCCCTCGCCTCGTCGCCGAGCCGGCTCTGTGCTCGTGGTCGCAACTTCAGGTCCCACGCCCTAGGCCAGCCAGGACGTCAGTGTCGGCTGTGGAACAATGTCGGGTTCGGATGGCATGGGCGGCCCACAACGGTTTAGTCAGAGGCTTTTTCTCTTGGCACACTTAGTGCGGCAGATGATCCACAAACGCTGCATGGATCCGCGATACAAGGAGAGCAATCGCAGGGACGAACATGAGAGGGATACATTGCGTGGCCCGCGCCTTCGATCCTGCAAAGCTGCATTTCACATCCTGGGCGGGCGACCGCACGTGGAGAGCAACATCGACGGTCAGCGTGTTTTCACGTGGGGAAGTCCGGGACGCGGTTCCAACTTATTTCGGCCTATGGGAATAGTGAGCCGATCTGCAGCCAGAGCCGAGGCGCAGCGACCGAGATCTAACAGGATCACTGCAAGTCGATGAGATCGTAGGATAATCAGGCACGGTTGAAGACACCAACTATTATAGGAGCATCGACAGCGCCGACCGGTATGCAGGCTTGCTTTCTGACTAGCGTCAGTTTGCTACTTTGAATGAGTCGCACACTAAAGCATCGTAGAGCTGGCCTAAGTCGCCTCAAGCCGATGCGCGCCGCAAACCATTATTGCTGTGCAGGTGTTTGCAGCCCTGTGCGATTGGGAGACCGCCTCGCCATGAAGTGGACCAGCTTACTTCTGCTGAGCACATTCAGGCTCGGACCTGTGTCCCGCAAGAAGAGGGTGGTTCGATCCGGCACTGACCCTAGGGCGGGGGGCTTGTTGAGCCGGTGCCGGACCGAACCGTCTAGGGCAACGCCGGCTATGTCGTGGGAAATTGTGGCTTCGGCGCGGCTAAACCGTGGCGGAAATGTGTCGACGATTCACCGTTTCCAACACGCGCGTTGAAAACGTGACTGGACGTTTCGGAAAGCGCCTAGCGCTGCTGGGTTTGGCGGGAGCTGTGCAGATGGGAGGCTATCCTGGCTGTGAAAATTAGTCGCCCGGTCAGTGTGGCCGGATTTCAGGAAGGGAAAAGCGCGCAAAGTCAATTCGGCGGGACGCGGGGCGACACACAATCGCAAGCCAGCAGGCGCGGCTCGGCTGCGAGGAGTTCGGCCATCTCCTTCTGAAGGCTCAACAGAGGACAGATCAGTCAGGACATGCGGATCCGAAGCAGAAGTCATGCGCTTCAATCTTGCGGCGTTAGAGACGCCCGCGATTTTCATGACCGGGCAAGGCCGCTTTCATGACCGGGCAAGGCCGCGCCGTTTGTCAGCGATGCCGGAATGTCGGGAGTACTAGGTGAGGCGAGCGCCGCTCGAGAAAATGGAAGCCGCCGCAGGTCATCAGTGCCTTCAAACCAGCTGGCGCGCTTTGACCAGTTCGGAAAGCGGCGCCAACAGCCAAGTCTTCTATCCGCCGGTACAGCGCCAGAACGCCGCCGGCACCTGTTACGCGGGCGTGGCGACGATCGCAGCAGTCGCAGTGGACACCGCCTCAGGGGGACGTGAAGCTCCTTTCGCATCATTCCATCCTCGAAGGCGGCACCAAATCGTGCCGGAACTCGTCTCGTGTCAGCTCCAAGGCAGCCTGGCCATGGGCGTCGGCCACGCCCTGCTCGAGGCTTTGCCGCTCTATGAGGACGGACCCGACCGGAACTGGAACCGGTATTGCCTGCCGCATGCCAGGGATGTCGGGGTCTGGACACAGACATCGGAGGTGCGACTTCCTGCACGAATATCTCAACCTTACGGGATCGCGGCTTGGCTGCGGCCAAGGCATCTGCCACGCGTGCGCGATCATTCTCGAGGACCCGGAAGGACGTTACCGTCAGATCCGCAGCTGCATCACCGCAGCGCATTTCTTCGATGGCAAGTCCGTCCGCACATAAGAAGGGCATGCCGAACGCGACGCGAATGGCGATGTCGTCCGGCTCTCCGCGATAAGGCCTTCGTCGAACGTTTTTCATTCCAGTGCGGCTATTGCACTCCGGGCTTTGTCACCGGTGCAACCGTGCTGGTTGAGCGTCTCAAAGAGAAGCCGGTCCACAGGGCGGATGTCGAAAGCACGATCGAGCAGGCGCTTGCGCCGTTGTCGTTGCACTGGTTAGGTCCGTTACCATGAGGCGGTCCGTCACGTGATCCTGAGCACGCCCGGCCTGGTACAGACTGAAATCCGGCGATGAAGCGTTCCTCGATTGGCCTGCGGCACGCATCTGGTCGACTTGCAGCGCCTGATCGGCTGCCGCACGGTTTGCAGAGTCAACGAATTCCCTCGAAGTGAGCAAAGCTCTTCCTTGGCTCAGTTCGTACGCACTTGAACCGCCTGTGTGACCCGTTCGATGGCACTAGCTCCTGTCAGCGAGAGGATTGGAGTTTCTGACCGAATTGTCTCTCGTCACATTGATTGGGAAGAACAGTTAAGATCGGCTATGGACAATCTGGACGCTTTGACCCATCCAAATTATGCTGCGGCCTGCCTGTCGATAACGAAAGTCTGGCATTGAGCTTTTGGAACGGACCAGGGCTGCCGCAGGTCTTCGAGCCGTCCTGCATGGGCGAATGGGAGTCCCGGGTCAGGCGACTGCGGAAGGTGGCCAAGTCATTGCCGCCTTCGCCCAGAAGCGCGGAAGGCGGCTATACTCAGATTGGCCGATACATCAAAACCCGACCCTTCGGAATTAACTGCAGCAAATAGTCGAAATCACTGACGTTGCCCGTTAGAACGGAAAATCCCATTTTCTGCGCATGCAGGAACAGCACGCAGTCTTGAAGCGCCCGAAGCTTGGAATCATGCTTGTAGCCCTGGAGGCGACACAGCATTCCTGAGAGAAGGGCGGCTCGGCCCAAGACATCGGGATCTGGTGCAAAAACCCGATGGGACGGCATGTCCTTGATCATGCTCCCGATCTGCTTGACAGCTTTACTCGTGCCCGAGTGTTTCGGATCAAGCACGCCTACAGTGTGCATCAGCTCCTGGATCGCTACGGTGCTATGGTTGACCTGCCTGACATCGAGGAGGTCGGCAACTGCGTCAGGCGCCCGGCCTTGCAAACCGTCGATATAGACGCAGGTGTCCAGCAGCAGTTCTTGCCCCGCCCCGCCGAGGTTGCCGATGATCGGCAGCTCCGTGTCGGGGCGGCGGCTCAAGGTTTTTTGAGGATCAAATCGCGACCACCTTAAGGCCGCACCAAAGTCGAAATCGGCCAATTCAGAATCCGAGCTTCAGCGTCGGATCCACAGTCCCCCGTGTTTTCCTGAAGGTCTCGGCGAAGTTGTCTTCCAGAGCCACATTGGCCAATGCAAATTCGACGAGCTCGGTATCAGACGTCAATCCGGTTCGAGCCTTGGCTTTCTTGATTAGATTAGCACTCACCCGCCCCGCAATCCTGCCGTCCTTCTCAGCGCGCAGGCCAGATTCTTCCGCCCTCTGCAGGACCGCGTTAATCCTGGCCAATCGACGCATCTGCAATTTCTCAGCCAGCTTGGGATGGGTTCTCGTCCGCTTGCCCACTGGCCCTTGGCCGCGACGCATCCGTACAGCTGTCTTCGTCATAGGGGTTCCCTCAGGTCCGTTTAACAAAAATGGATTCTAGACAACATAGCAGGCAAGGTGAATTTTTCAAATGCACCAAGACAAAGGGCGGTTGTTGGCACCCGGAATTGCGTGCTGAAGCTCTCCAAAAGGAGGGATGTCACGAAGTAGGGATGTCACCGCTGCAATCGACCGAAACAGCCACTCAGGTACAATTTTTCCGGCATTAGATGCTATGGGGGTGGAAAGCCGCTTTGGGCCCCTCACGCCCGAACGATTGTTCACGGTGGATCACCTCCACGAAAGTATCCACAATTGGCGACGTTTGCGAAATATTATCGCTGCCGCGGCGCCAAAATACCACGTAGTCGTATCTCGCTGACGGCTCAAAAGGAACGATTTTCACATCAAACATTTGATATTGCTGTGCAACAAATTCATTATCTATTGCAATACCTATACCATATGCGACAAAGGAAGCATCCAAGCCTATTGTGTCCGAATGAACCTTCGGCAATAAAGGAAGTTCTCTCCGCCCGTATGTCAATAGGCCCAATTTGTTAGAAGTGTATTCTCTCTCTAGAACGATAAGGGGCTCCCCTGAGAGGTCGTCAACAGTTATGATGTCCTTTTCAGCAAGGCGATGGTCGGGTTGCAACACGCAGACACTCTTGCTTTCGGCGACTATCTTCCACTCAAAGAAGCGTTCATCTAACGGCAGTCGGGAAATCCCGATATCGGCCTCTCCCGTCACAACGCTTTGTGCTATCTCGTCGTATCGCTGGGCCCTATAATGAAATTCTAGAGTCGAATCTAGATTATTTAGCGCAAGAATTATTTTGGGGATGAGTCTCAACGAGAATATATGCGGTGCGGCAATCGTCAGGAGGTTTCGCTTGGCGCTGAAAGAATCGGTGATTTCCCTCTCGATGTGGCCGAGGGTCTCAAAGTATCTGTCTATGCGGTTGTAAATTTCGATGGCGCGCGTGGTTGGAACAAGGCCGCGGGGATCTCGCGCAAAAAGCTTCTCACCAACAGCTTCTTCAAACAACTTGAGATGCTGGCTTACGGCCGACTGGGTAATCCCGAGTTCTCGGGCGGCCCGCCTCGTAGAACCGGTCCTCATGATCTCCCGAAAAATCTGAGCGGACCTGAACCCAGCCTTGCTGTTTCGGCCGGAAATCTCTTCCATTGCCTTTGTCCGAATTGGTGGCCGCAGGGCCAGAGCTCCGTTTGGCCGCTATATCAGTAAAATTAATAGGGTGTCACAAAAACTTAATAAATTGACCATTTTCCCGATTCTCCCCATCGTCTGGCGTAACAAAACCAGTGGATCAGACGCATCAGAGAGAACGCTGACATGACGCATGCAGCAACACCCATCCCCTGGCAGAGCGGATAGTTCACAATCGAACACAGGGGACACAGCTCTAAAAATTGCGGACTATAACGTTAGAAAAGCACATATGCGGCATTCGTATTTCCGTGCCTCTGGCAGGAACTGTTCCGACCCCAGCTCGGACGTTGCGCACCCGCAACCAACTACCCGCGCTTGTCGTAAATCCGCACGGCCGATCCTTACCGGATCAAGGAACTAGCCAACACTTTCTCCGCAGTCGATCGGTTGCCACAAAAAGTGGCCGCTAATGACATTTGCCCATACAGGGGTTGATACTCAATCATGCCTTCGCCGTTCACCCTCGCCCTCACCGGACAGTCCCTCATCTACCACGATATTCGGCATGTATCGGACGACGGCTTCGCCACGATCAAAGAACTGATCCGGCAAGCCGATGCCTCATTCACGAATTTAGAAACCACGATTCTCGGCCGGCATGGTGGGTGGCCGATGAAAGGCACCTATTTCCAGTGCTCTCCACCTGTCGTGTTGGATAATTTGAAGGATATTGGCTTTAGCGCACTGGCTCTTTCCAATAATCATGCGTTCGATCTTGGGCCCGCAGGAGTGCTTTCGACACTTGAGGAAGTAGACGAGCGTGAGTTTCTGCGTGCAGGAATTGGCGTTGACGCCAGTGACGCGAGCAAAGCCGGCATCAAGCAACTCGGCAAGAGGAAGGTCGCCCTCATCGCGATGGATGCCGGACCAGGGCCAGCCACAATGTACGCTGACAATGCGGCAGGTACCCGTCCCGCTCGACCGGGGGTGAACAAACTCGATGTCTCGCGGGTATTCGAGGTTGACGATGAGAAATTCGCGAACCTGCGTTCCATTCAGGAAACGTTTTTAAGCAACTCTATGGAGCGCGGAACCTACACGCAGCCGGACGATCCTCGCGAACTGACATCGTCCGATGAAATCGACTTTTACGGAACCATTTTTCGCCGATCCTCCGAGAACTGCCGAAGGATCATCTTCAACGAGCAAAGTTTACGAGGTCAGCTCGCCGCAATCCGGAAGGCCTCGTTGGCCGGTGCCTTTGTCATCGCCTATCTTCATCATCATCATTGGGAACCAGATTGGCGCGAGGTTCCCGAATGGGTTCAATTCTTCGCGCGATCCTGCATTGATGCGGGAGCGAATGCGTTCGCCAGCCACGGCGCACCGGTGCTGCAGCCGATCGAAATCTACCGCGGGGCTCCGATCTTCTACGGATTGGGAAATTTCCTGTTTCATCTACCCGAAGGTGAGGACGAATGGAGTTCACCAGATATCTGGAAAAGTATCGTCGCGACGTGCAGCTTCGATGGCAACAACCACTTGGAGTCAATCGACCTCGCTCCAATCGTGATTGGAGGGGAGCAGCGGCTGAGCAGCAACAGGTATCATGAGCGTCTTGTGCCCGTGCCCGCATCAAAAGAGCTGGCTGGTTCAATGCTCGAAGACCTATCTCGACGCTCGCAAAAGTATGGAACCGAAATAGTGCTGGAAGATGCTCGCGTTCTTCTGCCAAAAGCTAATTCCCGCAGCGTCGAGGTCGCCGCCAACAGGTAGCGTCGTCCATGCACGTCAACCTGGCCCGCATCCTGATGATCGTGTCGTATAGTGCCAATGCACTGATGACGGGGCGCCCCCTTACAGCCGAACGGTTCCAAATGCGCATTTGGACAATGAGGAGAACCGAACATGCATAACGATGGGCTGGGCGTCTATGAAATCGCCCGGCGCGTGGACACCAAGAGCGCCGACTACTGTGCGCTCAGCGACCGCATCTGGGCCATGCCGGAACTCGCCTTCGAGGAGCATCGCGCGGTCGCCGAGCAGATCGCCTTGCTGGAGCACGAGGGCTTTCGCATTACCAAAAAGCTCTGCGGCATGGCCACTGCCTTCGTGGCGGAACATGGAAGCGGTAGCCCAACAGTCGGTTTTCTGGGGGAGTTCGATGCGCTGCCGGCTCTCGGGCAAGTTTCGGGCATTACCGAGCGCATGCCTACCACGGAGGGCGCATCTGGGCATGGTTGCGGGCACAATCTTCTCGGTTCCGGATCTGCGCTCGCAGCCGTGGCCTTGAAGGATGCGCTTGCATCGGGCGCCATCGCGGGCACGGTGCGCTATTACGGCTGCCCGGCGGAAGAGAGCGGATCGGGCAAGACTTTCATGGCACGGGCCGGTCTCTTCGATGATCTCGATGCCGCCTTCTGCTGGCATCCAAACGTCGTCAACGAGGTGCAGTCCACCTCGTTTCTCGCGTGCATTCAGGCTAGCTTCCGCTTCACGGGTCAGGCGTCGCATGCGGCGGTTTCTCCCCATCTTGGCCGCAGCGCGCTCGACGCGGTGGAGCTGATGAATGTGGGCGTAAATTACATGCGCGAGCACATGGCCTCGGATGCGCGCGTCCACTATGCCGTTACGAATACGGGTGGCGATGCGCCGAACGTGGTACAGGCTTTTGCGGAATCACTCTACCTGGTGCGTTCGCCGCATTTGCCGGATGCAGAGCACCTGTTCCAGCGCGTCAAGAAGATCGCCGATGGCGCCGCGCTGATGACGGAAACCACCGTTGAGGTGCAGATCATGGATGCAAACTCGAACGTTCTGCCTAACAAAGTGCTGCAGGAGGTTATGTACGAAAACATGAGTCGCCTCGGCGGCCCGGGCTTCGACGATACGGATTATGCCTTCGCCGAACAACTGCGGAAGAACGCGTTTACGAACGAGGAGATTGTGGCGAGCGTTGCGCTCTACGACCGTTCGCTGGCGAGCCAGGTGCTGCATGACGGGCTACTTCCCATTCCTGCGCGCGAAGGGATGATGATGGGCAGCACTGACGTCGGCGACGTGAGCTGGATCGTGCCCACGGTTCAGTGCAGCACTGCCTGCTTCGCTATAGGTACGCCGTTCCACACTTGGCAGCTCGTCACGCAAGGGAATCTGCCAGCAGCCCATAAAGGAATGGTGCTCGCGGCGAAAGCAATGGCGACCACCGCGGCAGATTGCCTGCGCAATCCCGATCTTATCGCCCGGGCAAAAGCGGAATTGAAGGAGCGTACTGGCGGGCGACGCTACATTTGCCCAATTCCGCCCGAGATCACGGTCGACAACTTGCGCGGTAAGGCAGCGGCTTTTGCATAGGTGCAAGAAGACCTTACGCTCGGCGGCCTCGCTTGCAGAGTTTCATTATCTGGCGGACAACGCTCCGTCACAGTTGGGTTCATCAAGTTCCGCGAATGGCGTCGCAATGACATCGACTGTCTGCTGCGCCCCGGGGGTTAGCAGAACAGGGAACCGCAGCGCGTTCAAGCGATGAATGTCCCCAGGCCTTTCCTTCTCTGCGCTCGCGCAAATGGTCCGTATTGAAGTAGCGGTTCGCCTCGGCCACCTCTCATGAATTTCTCACCCCAGCTCTGCGCCAAGCTTCGAGTTTTTGGTTTTCCGCTTGGCGAACCACAGCGCTAGGCTAAGTCGTGCACATGCTATCCGTTGGGGCCGCACTTCCTGAACGCGCCCTGAGGGCCGGATGGCCGTCGGAGACCGCGAACTCGACATTGGCAAGTCCGCGCTGCTTGAGCCCTGTCGTGAACCCGCGCCTGTAATGGTGCTGTCACTCCCGTAGCCAGCTCGACCACCAGCACCTAGCGCAGCCCCCAGTCCATTCTGATCGCCCACAGCACCGCCTGGCTGGATGACCCGGCCAGGCGGGCCCGAAGCGCCGCGTCCATAATGAGGAACAAGCAAGGTGTCGGCAAGCCGTCGCTCAAAGATGCTTGCAGGCTGCTGATCAGGCCTGCCAGGCAGCAGCCCTGCATCGCGGAGCGTCATCCAGCCATTTGCCTGCCTCGTGTGTGTGGCCATATCAGTAAAATTAATAGGGTGTCACAAAAACTTAATAAATTGACGGTTTTGGCGATTCCTCGCATCGTTTCGCATGCAAACAAGCAATAAAAAGCGGTTGGGAAAAACGTCAGAACCTATGTGCGCGTTAACGTCTATTGCGACGGTGCAGAGCAAAAAGGCGGCGTCCCGGGAGGCCTGCTACGAGATCGACCTCGGCGCGATCAGGCACAATTACCGTCAGCTGCGTAGGCATCTTCCCCGGACAGTGAAGATTTTCGCCTGCTTAAAGCGCAATGGATATGGCTGTGGAGCGGGACCTGTCGCCCGCACACTGGCAACAGAGGGGGCTGACGGCTTTGCTGTCGCAACCTTGCCCGATGCTATGGCCATCCGGGAAATGGGCATCGATCTCCCGGTTTTGCTTTATCCCGGTCCCCTACCGACATCGGCGAAAACAATTGAAGCGCTCGGACTCACCGTTACCGTTTCCAGCCTCAATGAGCTGGAGTCCTGGCGCGCCGCCATGAGCGTCACCCGTATTTTCGTCAAGGCGGATCTCGGGTTCTTCAGGGCTGGGGCCACGCCGCAGGAGATAGGCCGGCTTCTCGCAGCCGCGCACGTCTGCAACGACGTTGAAGTACAGGGGCTCTACGCCCATCTCAGCGAGCTGCCCACATCAGTGACTTCGGATGCTAGCGAGCAATTTTCCCGCCTGCAGCGGATTCTACAGGATGCCGAGGCGTCCGGCACCCGTCCCCCGATCATTATGATGTCGAGTACTGCCGGTGTGCTTCGGCATCCCGCGATGGATCTCGATGCCGTCGATCCCGGGGCCCTGTTTATCGGTCTTCCCGAGACGGATCGACCCATGCGGGCCGTCACCCTGCGGCCGGCGCTCAAGGCCATTTCGACATGCCTCGTTTCCGTCAAGCGGATCGACGCTTCTCTCGGTCCTATACCAGACATACCCGGTTTTCGGTCGGGAATGACCATCGGCGTCCTAGGTATGGGGTGGGGGGATGGCCTTCCGCGTCACGTGCCAGCCCAGGCCGAGGCGCTGGTGAGGGGGCAGCGCGCGCGCCTGCTCCCTCCCGCGCATCTCGAGCACCTGCGCATCGATCTGACGGACGTGCCTGATGCAAGATTTGGCGACCAAGTGCTCCTGCTCGGACAGCAAGCGCACCAGACCATCACTCACGAGGAAGTCGCCGCTCAATGGGGCACGGACCTCATCGGTCTCTATGCCCAGCTCCGCGACCACATCCCGCGCGTCTATGTCTGAGACATTGGCGCAGAAATAGAGGAAACGAAATGAAGGCGCTCAGAACAGTGCTGTTGGTCTCGCCCTTTCATGTTGTGCTCGGCGATACAGGCGCACAGCAATGACGGCCACGATCATGGCAATTCCTCGCCACGCGGTGACGGACACGGCCGCGGAGGCGATCCATGTCGAGGACTTGCACAAGAAGTTTGGCGCCCTTCATGTGTTGAAGGGGGTCTCGCTATCTGCGCGCGACGGCGATGTGGTGGCGATTATCGGGGGCAGCGGCTCCGGCAAATCCACTTTACTTCGCTGCATCAACTGCCTGGAAAACCCCACCAGCGGCGTTATCAGGGTGAACGGCGAGGAAATACGTCTCAAGCCTGACGGAAATGGCAGCACCCTCCCGGCGGACCGAAAGCAGATTGAACGTGTACGTTCCCGGCTCGGCATGGTCTTTCAGAGCTTCAATCTCTGGACCCACATGACCTTGATCGAAAATGTGATCGAGGTTCCGGTCCATGTGCTTGGCGTCAAGCGTGAAATGGCGATCATCGAAGCCGAGAAACTGCTTGCGAGAGTGGGGCTTCTGGAAAAACGGCACGTATACCCGGCATTTTTATCCGGCGGACAGCAGCAGCGCGGCGCGATCGCGCGCGCTCTCGCGGTCCAGCCACGCGTGATGCTCTTCGACGAACCGACTTCATCACTCGATCCCGAACTCATCGGTGAGGTTCTGGGCGTAATCGGCGATTTGGCCCGCGAAGGTCGCACCATGATCCTGGTCACGCATGAAATGAAATTTGCCCGCGAGGTCGCGACCCGCGTGGTATTTCTCCACGAGGGCCGCGTCGAGGAAGAAGGGCCACCAGACGCAATCTTCGGATCTCCGAAATCGGAGCGGCTTCAACAATTCATCCGCAGAGTGGGCTAGCGCCTGAAAAACAGACTAAACCATCTGACTTATAGGGGAAAACAATGAGAATACTTTCCAAATTGACGGCCGCAGCGGCAATCTTCTGCGCATCTACTTTGATGGCGCAAGCTGAACAGGTGAAGGTCGGAATCGCGGCCGAGCCCTACCCTCCATTCTCGTCCCTGGACGCCTCTGGAAAATGGGTCGGCTGGGAAATTGAGATCATTGATGCGATCTGCGCCGAGGCAAAACTCGATTGTGTCATCACTCCGGTCGCCTGGGACGGGATCATTCCTTCCCTGACGTCAAAGAAAATCGATGTCATCATGAGTTCGATGTCAATCACAGAGAAGCGCAAGAAGACGATCGATTTCTCCGACAAGTACTATAGCGATAACGGGTACACGATTGCCGGTCCCAAGGGCGTTGCAGTGGATCCTACCCCTGAGGGCCTCAAGGGCAGGATCCTCGGTATTCAGGTCTCGACCAATGCCGAGGTCTATGCCAGCAAGCATTTCAAAGACAGCTTGGCCGAGATGAAGACGTACCAGACACAGGATGAGGCCAACCAGGACTTGGTCGCCGGCAGGATCGACGCCATTCTGGCTAGCCCGCTTACCATTGATCAATTCATGAAGACTGACCAGGGTAAGGCCTGCTGCGAGATAAAGGGCAAGGTTGCCAATGACCCCGAGATTTTCGCGCCGGGCGCGGGCGCGGGTCTGCGCAAGGGAGACACCATGCTCAAGGAAAAGATAAACGCCGCAATCAAGGGGATTCGCGCGAACGGGAAGTACAATGAAATTACGAAAAAGTACTTCTCATTCGACATTTACGGCGAATGACAGACGAAATTCTCCTGTTACGTAGACCCTCGAAATACTTCTGCCTGTTGAGTCGGAGGCAGGCGGCCTCCTTCGTCACGCACCAGTGAACGGCAGGCTCTTGGCGAGGGTCAATCCTCAAGGTGGAGGCGTTCTTGACCGATTCTGTCTTTTTGTCGCTGGCGCAGACCAGCATGTTCGAGTTGCTTGCACCTACGCCGCCTGGCTGGGGCGGAAATCTGGTTCGCGGATTCATTAATTCAATTGGGATCGGTGTCGGCGCATTCGCCTTGGGATTGGTTATTGGCATTGGCGGTGCTTTTGGCAAGCTTTACGGCGGACCTGTGCGCCGCGACTTGCTTCAAGTCTACACCACCCTCATCCGCGCGGTACCGGAACTTGTGCTAATTCTGCTTATCTATTTCGCGGTTCCGGACCTGATCAACCGCCTCCTGGAAACTCTCGGTTACGGACGGATCGACGTCAGCGGGCCGATGGCAGGCATCGTTGCGCTCGGCTTCGTACAGGGCGCGTACGCAACGGAGGTGCTGCGCGGCGCGATCCTCGCGGTGCCGCAAGGCCAAATCGAGGCCGGGCGAGCCTTTGGTATGAACCCAAGGATGCTGATGCGACGCATTACTCTGCCGGCGATGCTGCCCTTCGCGATCCCGGGTCTCGCAAATCTCTGGCTGGTTGCGTTCAAAGGCACAGCACTTCTGGCCGTTGTGGGCTTCAATGAACTGACTCTGGAAACACGGCAGGCTGCGGGCACTACAAAGGCCTATTTCACCTTCTTCATGGCCGCTGGCGTGCTTTATCTACTGCTCACTTTGATCTCCAACGTCCTCATCGGACGGGTCGAGCATTGGGCAAGGCGCGGCCGGCAGCCGATAGCGGAGAGCCGCTGATGGCCTATTTCACGACTGTTGCGGCAAACTGCCGCCCATTCGCACGGTTGGAGCCACACCGCGTCGTATTGATCGTGATCGGCCTTGTCTTGATCACCGCAGCAGCCGTCTTCATGCGTTGGGACTGGTTGGCCGACTACTACATGCTTGCGATTGCTGGTTTATGGCGTTCGATCTGGATCCTCATCGTGACCTGCGTCTTCGGCTTCGTTCTGGCATTGCCACTTGGGCTCGCTCAAGTAGTGGGCCCTAGTTGGCTCAGTCTTCCAGCGAAAGCTTTCTGCACCGTCATTCGAGGCACACCGTTGCTTCTGCAAATTTGGCTGCTCTATTACGGGCTTGGCTCGCTCTTCCCGCAATATCCATGGATTCGCGAATCCGATATCTGGCCTCTCGTTCGCCAGGCGTGGCCATACGCTGTACTGGCTCTAACGCTGTCCTTCGCAGGCTATGTAGGCGAGGTTATGCGCGGTGCTTTTGCCGGCGTGCCGAGCGGCCAGCTCGAGGCGGGACGCGCTTTCGGTATGAACCGCTGGAAGCTTTTTCGCCGGGTCTGGTTGCCGCAGGCAATCCACAAGGCGTTGCCCACGTTGGCCGGTGAAACAGTAATGCAACTCAAATCGACACCGCTCGTCGCTACTATCACGGTTGTCGACCTTTATGCAGTTTCAGCTCGCGTTCGCCAGGATACATTGGTGATATACGAGCCATTGCTTCTGCTTGCATTGACATACATGGTTCTCACGGGATTGCTCGTATGGATTTTCAGCCGTATCGAGGCTCGCATCCCGGTTCGAGTGGGGTGACGCGCCGAACCAGCGCGCTGCCAGCAGCAATAGGGAGCGGCGACATGCTGTGTAGGATCGTTGGCGCGGCGGTCCAGGACGGGGCCGGACGCATGGGCTGTGATATGGGACCGAGCGCGTTGCGCGCCGCGGGACTCGCGCAGGCGCTGACGGAACTCGGCCATGAAGTGGAGGACGCAGGGGCGGTCGCGCCCGGACCGCTTCCGCCCGTGGCGCATGAGAACCTCGGCCTGAAGGCGCTGCCGCAGGTCTCGGCGTGGACCGGAGCGATCGCCGAAGCTGCCTATGCGGCGAGCCGAGAAGCAATGCCGATCTTTCTCGGCGGCGATCACAGTATCTCTGCCGGCACGCTGTCCGGAGTTGCCCGTCGTGCCAAGGAGTTGGGCCGGCCGCTCTTCGTGCTTTGGCTGGATGCCCACCCGGACTTTCACACGCTCGACACTACGGTCAGCGGCAACTTGCACGGCGTCCCGCTCGCCTACGCCAGCGGGCAAAAAGGCTTTCACGGCTATTTCCCAGACCTGCCAGCTGCGGTCGATCCGGCGCGCATCTGCACGCTTGGTGTGCGCAGCGTCGATCCGGCCGAGCGTGAGGCGCTGAAACTCGCCGGGGTGACAGTCCACGACATGCGCATGATCGACGAGCACGGGATCGCTCCTCTGCTACGCGCTTTTCTCCAGCGCATCCTGGCTGAGGACGGCATGCTTCATGTCAGCCTGGACGTCGATTTCCTAGACCCGTCAATCGCCCCGGCCGTGGGCACGACCGTGCCGGGCGGGGCGACCTTCCGCGAGGCGCATCTGGTGATGGAGATGCTGCACGATTCCGGCCTCGTCACCAGCCTCGATCTCGTCGAGCTCAACCCCTTCCTCGACGAGCGCGGCCGCACCGCGATCCTGATGGTCGACCTCACCGCCAGTCTAATGGGCCGCCGCATCATGGACCGCCCGACAAGGAACCACTGAACCATGCCCGAGAAGCTAAACATCGTTCCCTTCGTGAGCGTGGACAATATGATGAAGCTGGTTCTGACGATCGGCGTGGAGCGCTTCCTGACCGACCTCGCCGGCTATATCGAGGAAGACTTCGGCCGCTGGGAGCTGTTCGACAAGACGCCGCGTGTGGCGTCCCACAGCGTGGACGGCGTCATCGAGCTGATGCCGACGAGCGACGGCGAAACCTACGGCTTCAAATATGTCAACGGCCATCCCAAGAACACGCGCTCCGGCCGCCAGACCGTCACCGCCTTCGGCGTTCTGGCCGATGTCGGAAGCGGCTATCCAATGCTGCTCACGGAGATGACCATCCTCACCGCGCTCCGCACCGCGGCCATGTCGGCGGTCGCGGCGAAGCATCTCGCGCCGAAGGGCGTTCGCACCATGGCGATCATCGGCAACGGCGCACAGTCCGAGTTCCAGGCGATCGCCTTCAAGGCCATCGTCGGCGTCGATCGACTGCGCCTCTACGACGTCGATCCTGCTGCCACGCGCCGCTGCGCGAAGAACCTCGCCGGCATCGGCCTGGACATCACCGCCTGCGCCTCCTCGCAGGAGGCCGTGGAAGGCGCCGATATCATTACCACCGTCACCGCCGACAAGCAGTGTGCCACCATCCTTACAGACAACATGGTTGGCCCCGGCGTCCACATCAACGCGGTCGGCGGCGACTGTCCAGGCAAGACCGAACTGCACCGCGACATTCTTCTGCGCTCCGACATCTTCGTGGAATACGCCCCACAGACCCGCATCGAAGGCGAAATCCAACAGCTCGCGCCCGAGCACTTGGTGGTCGAGCTCTGGCAGGTGATCGCCGGCAACGAGCCCGGCCGCCGCGACGAGCGCCAAATCACTTTGTTCGATTCCGTGGGCTTCGCGATCGAGGATTTTTCGGCCCTGCGCTATGTGCGCGACCGCCTCAAGGACACCGGACTCTACGAAGAACTCGATCTCCTCGCCGACCCGGATGAACCCCGCGACTTGTACGGCATGATCCTGCGCGCCGCCCAACCGGCTCCAGTGCGGCTGAGCGGTGCATTGGGATGAGCAAAGTATCCATGCAGGCGCCGAGGGCCGTCGTGATGATCCGCCCTCATCACTTCACGCCGAATCCGGTCACTGCGGCAGACAATACGTTCCAGGTGCGCGATGAAACGCGGAAGCCGGATGATCTGGTCGCTCTGGCATATCAAGAAGCCACGCGTATGGCGGACGGCCTCGCTGAGGCCGGGATCACTGTCCACCTCTATGAGGATGAGTCGGCCGCAACACCCGACTCCGTCTTTCCGAACAACTGGTTTTCGACCCATTCTGGCGGGCATGTCGCGATCTATCCGATGTACTCGGAGAATCGAAGGCAAGAGCGCCGGACCGACATCATCGAGATGCTCAAGGCTGAGTACCGGGTTCAGGATGTCATCGATTATTCCGGCCTCGAGAAGGACGGGGTCTTCCTCGAAGGGACCGGTGCGATGGTGCTCGACCACATTGCCCGTGTCGCCTACGTGGTGCGTTCCAACAGGGCAAACGAGGTTGCGCTCGAACGGTTCTGCACGCACTTCAATTTCGAGCCAATGATCTTTGACGCAGTCGATCGCAGCGGCAAGGCGGTCTATCACACCAATGTCCTGATGTGCGTCGGCACCGATTTCGCGTTGTTAGGGGCGCAGTCGATCCCTGATCCCTGGCGGCGGCGGGAAGTCGTCGCGAGGTTGGAGGAAACCGGTCGTCAGATCGTGGAGCTTTCGATCGAGCAGATCGAAGACTTCGCCGGCAATGCCATTGAACTGGAGGGCACGGATGGTCGCATTGTTGCCATTTCCGGGCGAGCACATGCGGCGCTGCAGGCGAAGCAGATATCGGCAATCGAGCAGTCCGCGCGACTATTGCCGTTCGATGTCTCGACAATCGAACTCGCGGGTGGATCGGTCCGGTGCATGCTTGCAGGGATTCACCTGTCGAAGCGCAGGGCGCAGCCCGCACAGACGTCATTCACCGCCCAAGCAAGCCGCACAGCGAAACACTACTGACAAATAGGATTGGAAATGTCGCAAACCAGATCGGTCTATCAGTTCAACTCGGCAATCGTTCGCGAACCCTCGATCTCGGTCGTCAACGGCCTACGCGCCGATGATCGGGGCGGTCCTACCTATGAAGGCGTCAAGGGCGAGCACGACGCATACGTTGCGGCCTTGCGGCATGCAGGTGTCGAAGTGAGCGTCCTGCCGTCTCTTGAGGCCTTTCCAGACTCCCTGTTTGTCGAAGACCCGGCGCTCGTTTTCACCGGGGGCGCCATCCTGCTCCGTCCCGGCACGCCAAGCCGGGTCGCCGAGACCGCGGAGATCGCGCCGATCCTGCGCGATATGTTCGACACCGTGCTAGAACTCCCTACCCCGGGACAAGCGGACGGCGGGGATATCATGTACACCCCAAATAGCGTCCTGATAGGCCTTTCCGATCGCACCGACAAGGCCGGGGCAGAGGCCCTTGTCTCCTGTATCGAGCAACTCGGCGGGAAGGCCCAGATTGCCGAGACTCCGAAAGGCGTTCTGCATTTCAAGACGGCCTCCTCGCTGCTCGACGATGAAACCGTGATTTCGACCGCTGCCCTCGCGAAGGCTTCCGTATTCAAGGAATTCCGCCAGTTCATCGTCCCGGAAGGCGAAGAGCCTGCGGCGAACGTGCTGCGCGTCAACGACATCGTCATGGTCAGCGCGGGCTACCCGCGCACGATTGAGATGCTCGAAAAGGCGAGTTACAAGGTCGTGCCTCTGAAGACCGCCGAGATCGAGAGGATCGATGCCGGGCTTTCCTGTATGTCGCTGCGCTGGTACCGGGATTGCAGGTAGGTCATTCAACCCCCCTTGTTACCCCAGACGTCTAGACGACAAACAGAACTCGTGCTTTCCCCTCGATCGTGATTGTCGCGCCGCCACGCTTTCTCTCCGGGTAAAGCGACGGAGTATTCGGCGACACGCTCGAGGCTCGGGGCGACTACCAGCTAAGGAACTCAGGCCGAAAGATGACCGTGTCGGGGATTCGACAAATCGGCACTGAGTTCAGGTACCCGGCGCATTCCCAAAACTGGTGCAGACTCACGCACTCTTTGTAGGCGACGGAATTGGCAGGCCGGGTCTCTAGCGCTTGCGTGCCTTGGCACCATTCTTGCTGCTTCCCCTTCGCAAGCTGCAACACTCATTCGCTCGTCTCAGAGGATTGACAGGCAGCCCTACAATGCGCGCGACGCCCTCGATCGCTGTTCGCGATGAGATCGTTGGCTTTTATTCACCCACCATAGGGGTTTAGAGGGTATTAAAAATGCACGAAATCCCATCCCGCGCTCACGCAGATTCCCAGGTTCCCAACTGGCATTTCAGAATGATGCGCGACTCCGCACGAAATGCAGCAATAGAGGCGGCCATTGCATCCTGTAATCTCAGAGGAAAGACCGTCGTGGAAATCGGGACCGGGGCTGGCCTTCCGGCGATGCTCTTCGCCAGGCATGGCGCCCGAAAGGTATTCACATGCGAGATGGATGAGCGAATTGCTGAGGCGGCGCGGGAGATTATCCGGAACAACGATTTGCAGGATCGCATCGCGGTGATTGCAAAGTCCTCAAGGCAAGCAATTCTGGACGGCGACCTTCCTTCGGCGCCTGACATAATTTTTACGGAAACATTGGATTCTGGGGTAGTTGGTGAGGGATATGAATCGATAGCGGAAGACATCCGCCAAATCGCCAGTCCTGCTACAGTAGTGATGCCATATCGGATTCAGCAATTCGGGTTCCTCTGCACCGACGTGCAAGCCTTTGAGGAAAATTCCGTCTTTAACCAATGCGGATTTGATCTTTCGGGATTTAACCTGTTTGCTGAACGTTCATATTTCTCGGTGATCCAGACGCTACACGATCCGGTATGTCTCTCGCCAACCGTGCTTTTCAGGAGCTATGATTATCTAGACCCAAGCGCTCTGGACCCGGTAGAACACCAAGTTACCGTTCACAGTTCTGGCCTCTGCCATGGAATGACCTCATATTTTGTCGCCCAATTTGGGAAATTTCTCATCTCTTCTAGGGAGCGGAAGAGTCATTGGCGAACGGCTTTTCACCCTCTACGAGTACCTATGCCGGTCGAATCTGGGCGGAGATATTATTTGAGAGGCGATAAATCTGGGTCGATCGATTTGGTTTCGACATGAAGTTCAGGGCAAGCGACAAGCGGCTCTTGGTTCATGTGTGAAGGTTCTGCTGACAGGGCGGCTGCAGGGGGGCTGGTGATGCTAACGTTACCTGATCCCCCGTGAGCACAGGCCATCACGATCCAGTATTGAATATACGACCTCTGACCGGACCTTTTACCGGGCAGACTCGGCTACCGCTCCGCCTGTTTGGGTCGCATGCTGATAACGGGTCAACATGCTGGGATTGTCGGCGATGCAGGCGCCGGTCGCTTCTCCGGTGTCGAGCTCAATCAGTGCTTCAACGCGGAGGATGCTGACGCGGGAGATCAAAGCGATCACCCCATGTTGGCGACAACGTGATCATTGCCCGGGACCGGCAAGCTCGACCAGGCGATACCGGTCAACGCGTGAGTAACTCATGTGCACATCCAATTTTGAGGTCTGCGGACTAAGTCTAACACTCCTTGCGCAGATTGTTAATTAATGTCCAGAGTGTGTTGTTTCCAAGTCGCGACCTATATTTGATTTTAGCTTAACTTTTACATTAGTACTTATTGTGATGTGATATAACTATGGCGAAGCCGGCCTGCCTCGGATGCGTCTAGTGACGGAGCCATGCGCGAAGTACCGGAGCTGTGCGTCGAACAATTCACTTGGGAAGAGCGGAATGGAACAGCGGGTGGGAGACTTTTTCAAGGACTGCGATAAGGCACCACGATTGAATGAAATGGCCGATTTCTTTTCGGCGACCGCAGCAGGGCGATCAGGAGCCCCGATCAAAGTTCCGAGCGTTGATGCGCGCCTTTTCCAAGGGGATGCGTCGCTGCAAAGCTTCACCGGCGCGCATCGCCAGATCTGGGGCCGCTTCGACCCTCACTATCATGCCAGCATTCCTTATCGTCTTGAGGAGGAGGTTCGAGTTGGCGATGCCTTCTTGCGATATGCAGACGCTATCGCGGATGAGACCCTCCCGGCTCGGTTCTATCTGCTGGGGGCCGCCGAAGGCACACTCGCTCGAACGCTTGCCCAGCTGGGTAACGGCAAGATTCAGACCCTTTCATGCAGTCCCAATAAGGAAAACGAGGAAAGCTTCTTTCTGCACGGACGGCCCGCGCATGCAACATTCTTCCTCGGCCCATTTCATCACTTGACCCGGAGCCGAATGGTTGGGACGTTGGCGCTCAGGCACTTTGCCGACGGATTCGACATCATCTTGGAGGACACCACATTTCAAATGTATTCGCCCAATCGAAAGGCGCAGATTGGCTTTGTGAAACGTCACTTGAAAGACGGTGGGATATTCTTCTTCTTCGAAAAATTTCGGCAAGACGACGACATCTCATACTTGAGCCGGGAGCTCCAGAAAGACTACGGATATAAAGCGCGCTTCTTCACTCAGGATGATATCAAAAAGAAAACTGAATCCATTCTTAAGCAAATGAACCTCAATGAGACGACGCTATCTGAAATGTCAGAGTCGGTGGCCGCGCACTTCAAATACGGATGCGTGACATGGAATTCTGGCAATTTCTACACACTTGCCGCTAGCAACAACGCGGACAATCTTCGGCGTGTAATTTCGGCGATGGCCCCACCCTGCATTCCAAATGAATACGTCTATACAGAAACCCCGGCTTCGCTGCCGGGATTGGCCTTCGAACCCCCGCCGTTCCGCCGCCTGGCAGCGTCCGGAAGCTGAGCGAAGCCGGCCAACGACCAACGCGTCCTAAAATGCCATTGTTACGACCAGTACATTCTTGGCCAGTGGCTTGCCTCCAATATCGGCAGGTACTCGTATTTCATGTCCGCGACATGGCTCGCGCTTCTTGAAACCAACAGCGTACAGACAGTCACCTCATTACTTTGTCGGGAAGGATGATCCAATTGTTACCAGCGGCGCAGTCGGCTTTATTGCGGTTCCCGTCGATCGGCCAGCGCGCATCCAAACCCTTGCAACGGGGTTTGGATTGGTTGTGTATGGTTTGACTGCACTTGCCGGCGATACGCTGTTGCCCTCGGCCGGGCTCCCGTATTTCGGAGTTGTCATCGTCGTGGTTTGGACAGTCGGTATTCTCATCTGTCCACCAAGCAAAACGGTAGCCCAACAGCCCACCGGATGACGTGTTATGAAATCGCCATCTCCAAAACCCGTCGCTGAAGCATTGGTTTGGCTTATGCCACACATCTCGCGTTACTCGACGCTTCCGACACGTGCGTATGCGCATGCCGCTTATGACGCTAAGCCCGCCGCCGCCGATCCTGTCCGTATGCATGCTCTAGAGCAGATGGAGTTACGACTTGCAGATTGTGCCTCTCGTCTGGGCTATGGGCATCAGCAGATTGAAAAACTCGGTGCACAGCTTCGAAGCCGACCGGTCATTCAGACCGGCCCACACTGTTACCTGGCTTTTGAACCCGATGCGTTCTACACGCATATCTTTAGTGCCATGGGGCTGCGCTCCCATAAAGACAGCTGGTATGTGACTCATTCGAGTTCAACTGTAAAATTCCAAGAAAGCGACAAGAAAGGCCCCGGTTGGCTGCGGCTTGGAGGTCAGCACTTCAATCTCTTCGGGCTGTCAAACAGAAAAATGGGTCGACTCAGTGTTTGCGGACGTCATGCGCCGCAGCGCTTTGCTCTGACGAGCGCCAAACAGACGAGGATCGCGAGCCAACTGGCCGCGCAATTGAAAAGAGCCCTGCCCGATGATGAGTTTCTCTCGGCCGCCGATGCTATCAAGACAGCCAATCAGAGCCTCTGGCGCCGTTTCTTCGCATCGGATCTACAGTTGTTGCAGTTCGATGATTTGGACGTGGGCGACCTAGTCGCCCAGCATCTTCGCGACCCGTCATCGTGGCTTTCGTCAACGCTGTTTGGACCAAGCTCTTTTGCGAAGAGGCTGCTCAATCATTTCGTGTCGTTTGATTGCGGCCAATGGGCCGGCTGGGCAAAGACGACAACCGACTTCTTTTGGCATTTTTTAGGGGGGCGCATATTTCCCCTGCGGCTGCGCGATGGCCTGTTTTTGAACGAAAGCGGGACCTTCTCTGTACAGTGCGCACCTGACGCGCTTCTCCAATCGTTGAACGAGCATGAAATCATACCCAGTATGCTCCTGTCATTCTTTGTAACATCGATACTCCCTGGAGTGCGGGTGCTCGGCGGCAGTCGCCAGATCGTTTACTATCCGATTATGCGCTATGCCTTGCTGTCTACTCTCTCTGAGTTTCCGTCACCTGCAAATAGTAGCTTGTCCGTCTCGCTGGGGTCTGACCAAGAGCCGAGTCTGTGGGGGCATCGCACGATCTCGCCGGGTCGAATCGATCCGTTCAGTCTTATGACCCAGCTTGGCTGCGATTTTGGGCGGTTAATCGACTGCTATGGCGAGATACCTTTGAGGGAGGCATGGGGCAGCTTGCCAGCATTCGCCGGCGATCCCCTCTGGCAAACGTTGTGCAAACGGCTTGCAAAGGAAACAGCATTGGAGGATCGCCCCATTTGGCTCGCTGGCGCTCAGCAGCCAGAACAGGATGTAATTGGACCCTCCCGTTGATCTGTGAGCGCGAAGCTGACGCCGTTCAGATTTGGTCATTTCACTGAAGGCATGGACATCGCTGTTGGGCCTTCCATCGCCGATGCGCTTTGAAGACCTGTGCGAGCCATGCGTGCGCATTGGCGATTGCCGACGGCCGAATTATGCTGACAGCACTTTCCGATCGAAGTGGCCTTCGGCGTCAGGTGGTCAAGTGCTTGCAGGAAGCCAGCGAGGTCGTTCGGCGCGCGATCGAGTTGTTAAGGCATCGGAGTTCGTGAGCCGCGCTTGTTCGCTGATGCACGTTCGCGCTTCGCGCTGCTGACTCCTACAGACCATATTGCGAATAGGTAGAACCGATCATAGACTCTTATGCCGCCAAGCTCGCTTGTTCCGCTCACATCAACCTCACGGTCGTTTCAATGAGGCTCTGCCAGGCTTTATCACCCGCCCGGGGGGGGGTTGCCTTACATTAGTTGGAGATAACTCATTTTATAGACCGGTCGTCGCTCGGCGGTAAACAGAGATATGACGTTTGGACTGTTCGGTGAACGCACCTCCTGCCCAATCTCCCCAACGCTCCGCCAGCTTGAGCCCTACGCATTCGGCCATGGTATCGAGTTCCTGATGATAGACGTAACGAACGCGATTGGGCAATCGTTTGACCGACGTACCAGAAAACCAGAGGAGGGTTGAGACCAATTTTTGGGTTAGCGGATCGTGCACATCAGCAGCGATGATCGTATTCTCATGATCCACAACGAGCGTGGAAATTTTCTGGCCGTTGACGAAACCATCCAAGGGCGGCACGCCTACATCTATCACCAAATTCCCTCCATCATCTAACGCCTCCACGGCAGATCGGAGGCAAGCTATTTGCGCTTCGCGCGTGACGGCCTGCGTGAATGTATTCCAAACGCAATACACCAAGTTGTAGCGGTGCTCCGATCTAAATCTTGAAATATCTGCCTTCCAAAACTTAATCAGGCCAGTACGCTTGGCGAGAAGGTTCAACATGCTGTCCGAATTGTCGATACCTTCGACCTTGACGCCTCGCTCGCTCAACGGCACCGCCACGCGTCCGTCGCCAATGCCGAGTTCAAGAGCACTCCCTCCGCTGGAAAATCGCTGAAGAAAGGCGACAGTCTCGCCGACCTCATCATTCTTACCTCGCAGCAATGTAAGTAGCTCATACATTGCCGACCAATTTTCGTCGTAGATGAATTCGTCAGCCATTTCTCCTCCTGTGAGATTGATTTAAAGATTTTAGCAATTACTTCGTATGCAATCGGCTCGGAAATAACGCCGCTCGTTCCGCAACAGGAAATGGTCGAAGGGTGTCGCTCTGGTCGGGCTCCGGACATCGAACGGCTCCGTTGCGGAATGAACGCCGATTCAAAATGCAAGAGCCAAGCCAATTCAAAGAGTCGGTTTAGTTCACTATATTGGCTCTTAGTCTCCGCTTCTGTCTGTTTGCAACGACACGGCTTTGTCAGGGTTCCGACAAAAGATCAGACGATTCTGGTCGCGAAAGGCGCCTCTGAGGGACACCGCGTGCGGGGAGTGGCAACTCTGGCCTGACCTTTACGTCATCACAAACGTTTTGGCCCATAACGAGGCGGTTCCTTTGAAGTCGCCGTGCCGAAGATACATCCATAGTCCCCGGCGGATTCCGATTTCAGCCGTGAGCACTTGCTCAAAAGCTTCGGTTGCACTTTGCGACTGTTCCCCATCGAGGTGCGGATCGCAGGGTTAAATCCTGCTTCCGAGAGCCGGGGGCAAGGACTCGAACCGCGTCCCAGTCTCCTGGCCCGTTCCTGGCTTGGACGAAATCGTTCTGGAGCGGCCGTGCTGCCACGGCCGTAGTGAATTCGGCCCGAGTGTTCTTGCGCCCAGTTTCCCTCTCACGAGGTCGTTTCGACGTATCCCGAATCCACCAGGAATCTCAGGGTGTAGTGATGGACTCCAAGGAAGGGGGGCGGCCTCCGTCATCGTCATGACGCCCTCCGGGTGCGGGGCCTGCGCCGCTGTGACGCGCCTCCAGCCCACGAGCACGGCACCCAGCCCGTGCCTGCCCTCCAGGAGTCCTGCGGGGGGCATTTTCCTGCAACCTCAGCACCACTCCGCTTGAATCGGCGGGTCGGGCCGGCGCAGCGCCGCACGAGATCGTCGAGGTTCGCCTTCATAAAGCGTCTGCTACAATAGACCGCTGTATTGATTGCGCTGCCCGCGAGATTGCAGCAGGCAGGTCCAGCCACCTCCGGCGAGGTCACGGCCGGGATATCAGCGGCCTCTTCGTCTGCTGCGACAGCCAATCCAATGACATGATGCATCAGGAACACGTCCACGAAGTACGCAGCGTCGTCCCGTGAAATCGGCAACATGTCTGCGGTGATTTCATTATGGATATAGGACTCGGCATCCCAAAGGGTGCGAGTCAGCTTCTCGTTGGCGGGCTCAATGCGCTTATGGCTCTTTCGAGCGCGGTGTTGGCGGCCTCGATAAGGACAGTACGGTCGGCCCCGGCGACTGGCAGGGACGCAATAACGGCATGGGAATGCATGACGAACTTTTCATTCTGGAGTGGCGGTCTCTTGCCTCAGCATTTCGGTCGCCATCCCGACGCTGGTTTTTGTGGGGTGGCTCGTCGAAGCGCCGGCGCCACCTTGTGCTCACATGCGCGGCCGCAGGATACGCGAGAATTCGGCAGATTTAATCAAAGAGCACGGCAGCGCCAGGGACAGAACGGTGTCGGCACAGTAGGCGAAAGGGCGATCTCGAGCTTTAGCTCCCCGCACGAAGCGGTCTGGAACCAAGCCTGATCTCCGGAGCCGCCGTCGCGCGTCCCGCCATGCGCAGGCGCGCGCAGTCCGCAAGGGCTTGAGCGGAGCGTCCCTTGCGGACGAGCACGGCTGGGCGAGAGACAGAGCGCGTCGGAGGCAGCGGGTTCAGGCGCCTGATCCTTGGTGAGTCCAGAGCGTCTTCTTTGGTCGACCGCTCGGCCGAAACGCCGTTCCTGGGGTGGCAACCTGGCCCTACCATCTCGAAAGCAGGGAGCTAACGGGATAGGCCTTCCGGTTTAGGCACGCGTTGTCTGGTCGGCGGATAGATGAGTGTTCTGATGTCTGCTAAGATCGAAACCAAGAGTCGAGGGGGCGACAATGGTTGAAGTGTTCCGCGGAAGGGGCGGTAAACTCGAACACGAAGGGGCCGCGCTCGGTAGAATCCATGCGCAGGCAAATCACCGGAAGGCGTTGGGGTACTGGCTCGGGTTCTTGAAGGGCGTGATGGCCAGCGAGCGGGTCGAGAGCGCGGAGATGCCGCCACTCAGGGTCGAAGCTGAGCAGTTCCTGTCCCTTCTTCACGACGACGATGCTGCCGAGCTCATTCGCGATCTGGATGTGTGGGGTAACGCGCCCGAAGAGATCTACGCCATCCTTGAAACAATAGTCGGCATACGCTCGCGGGAGTTTATCGCCGCTGACGAGAAGGACGAAGTCAACGAGTTCTACGGGTTCTGTGCCGGTATCGCCTGCGACAACTCCATCACGCCCGCAGAGGTCGAAAGACTGCTGTCCAGGTTGGACTCGAGTGTGGTCCTGCAGAGAGACAGCCGCGTGGCGTCTCTCGGAGAAACTGCCAGAAGGTCTATTTCTGACCGTCGCATAACCGCCGAGGAGGCAGAAGACATATGCGGGTGGATTGCCCATCTTGTCGGCGACAGCGCGACAGATACGGGGCTGCCTACCTTCGGCAATGTGGGTGTCATTGACGGCGCCTTGGAGGATGCAAGCCGGCTCGTAATTCCGAGTCGGATGTTCGTCCTCACGGGAAAATTCGCCATTGGCCCGCGAAAGGTAATCGCTGAGATGATTTGCGAACGCGGCGGTGATTGGAAGGAAACCGTCTGCGGCCAGACCGACTACCTCGTCGTCGCGGCCGAAGCGTCTCGGGACTGGAAGCACAGCCATGAAGGCACGAAGATCATAAGGGCAATGGAGCTTCGCGAAAAGGGAGGTCGGCCGGATCTGGTTCTTGAACCGATGCTGGCCAAAGCGTTGGATTTCTGACCGCCTCCATCCGGCGAAGGAAAACCTATTATCTTGGAGGTGCGGCTTCAGAGCATGGTCGCGTCGGAGGCGCGGAGCCTGAATACCCGAGCCTTAGTGGATCCTGATACGGGTCTGGGCGCTCGCCACCTTTCTTGACAGTTTTTAAGGCGGGCAGCGGCCGCACCTGCACGAACAATATCTCCCACAGCATCGCGGCACGGTCGTATCTCCCACAGCATCGCGGCACGGTCGTGCTTCACTGGTTCACCCGAAGCAAAAGCGAGGCTCGATGTGCGCCGATGCTATGCTATTTCTCCGTCATGCCGAGATGACCCGTTCGCATCGCGGCCGCTCTCTCGCCTGCACTTGCCCAGATCGACCGCATAGTGACGGAGACAGACGCTCCTTTCACTCAGGTCGTCCGAACGAGCTTCGATGACGTGATGACCACGCTCGCCGCGATCGCCGACGACTGGGGGGTCCCGTCGATGCCGTCACGACGGCGGTAATAGAACTTCGTTCTCCATTGAGATGAGGCTTCAAGGG
Source organism: Mesorhizobium sp. B2-7-2 (assembly GCF_006440775.1). Lineage (GTDB taxonomy): Bacteria > Pseudomonadota > Alphaproteobacteria > Rhizobiales > Rhizobiaceae > Mesorhizobium. The sequence continues at coordinate 89,321 of NZ_VFTZ01000012.1, forward strand.
CTAGATGAATTGTAGTCTTCGTGCTACATAACGGACCAATCTGTAGCGCGAAGGTGACATAATGCCCACTCCACACAACCCTCCGGCTGCGGTGCGGCGCGTGCTGCGCAAGCTTGGGGCTGACATTCATGATGCCCGTCGACGCCGACGGCTGCCGATGGCGGTGGTAGCCGAGCGCGCCTTCACTTCTCGCTCGACTCTGCAAAGGGTCGAAGCCGGGGACACCAACGTCAGCGTCGGCATCTATGCCGGCGTCCTGCAGGCCCTCGGCCTCCTTGAGGGCCTGGGCCAGGTCGCCGACATCAGCAACGACAGCGTCGGTCAGGCGCTCGCCAGTGCCGACCTGCCCAAGCATGTCCACCTCCAGCGGCCAACCGGATCGTCGCGCGATGGCTGACTTCGAGGTCCATATCGATTTGGACGGCCGCACACGCCCGATCGGACTGGCGAGGAGCAATCGCGTCCGGGGAACCGAGACCATCCTCTTCGAGTATGACGGAGCATGGCTTGAGGATCCGGACCGCTTCTCGCTAGAGCCAGCTCTTGCTTTGACCCGCGGAGCCTTCGCCCCCCCTGCAGGTCTTGTGACTTTCGGCTCCATCGGCGACTCAGCGCCGGATACCTGGGGCCGGCGCCTCATGCAGCGCGCCGAACGCCGCCTCGCCGACCAAGAAGGCCGCGCGGTTCGCACGCTTGTAGAAAGCGACTACCTGCTCAGCGTCGCCGACGAGACGCGACTTGGCGCCCTCCGCTTCCGCTGGGTCGGCGAAGAGATTTTCCAAGCGCCGATCCGCACGGGCGTTCCTGCTTTAATCGAGCTTGGCCGTTTGCTCCAGATCACCGAACGATCCTCCGAGACGAGGAAACGGATGAAGACTTGCAGCTCATCTTTGCCCCAGGCTCCTCCCTGGGCGGTGCCCGACCGAAGGCCTCGGTTATCGACCAACATGGTCACCTCTCCATAGCGAAATTCCCGAAGGAGACCGACGACTACAGTATGGAGACCTGGGAACAGATCGCGCTGCGGCTGGCCGGCCAGGCAGGTATTGCCACGCCTCAACACGAGCTGATCGAGGTCGCCGGCAAGCCAGTCATGTTGTCGCGACGCTTCGATCGTGACGGTGCGAGCCGCATCCCGTTCCTGTCGGCGATGGCGATGATGGGCGCCAAGGACGGTGAGCGCGGCAGCTATCCGGAGATCGTCGATGCCCTTGCTCAACACGGCGCCCAGGGGAAGACGGACGCGCATGCCCTCTATCGGCGGGTCGTCTTCAATGTGCTGGTTTCCAATGTCGACGACCACCTCCGCAATCACGGTTTCCTATGGCTGGGAAAGGCGGGGTGGTCTCTCTCGCCGGCATACGACCTCAATCCCGTCCCGACAGATCTCAAGGCCCGGGTGCTGACGACGAACATCGATCTCGATGAGGGCACCTGTTCGCTCGATCTGCTTGAACGCGTCGATATTTTTCGCGCTCACCCTGCCGCAGGCCCGCGCGATTATCAAAGAGGTCGCGACCGTGACAGCGACCTGGCGCGATACAGCCAAGGCGGTCGGCGCTCGATCGGCGGAAATCAGCCGAATGGCCAGCGCTTTCGAGCATGACGATCCCAAGCTGGCGCTGGCGCTATGACGAGGACCTTCCTCCACAATTTCGATCCGCCAACATTCAGCCCTGTCGCGGGCGCGACCGTCGACCTCGACGTCTCGGAGATCGAGGACGCCGGGATTCGCGAAGTGTTGCAGACGCCAGGGGCTGCATATGGCGCGTGGTCTATCCTGGACGCGCTGTTGACGCCAACCGGCGCGGGTACGCCCTTCATCTTCCGGGAACCGCTTGGGCAAGCCCGCGAGGTGAAGGTCGCGCTATCCGGCTTGTTCGGCCGCTTCGTTGCCCGCGCCTATCTGGAACGCTACTTCAACCTTTCGATCTTCGCGCATCTCGGCAGCCGCATCATCGACCTCGATCGCCGCCGGCAGGTCAAAGTCACGCGCTTGTCCCGCGGCGATCTGCCCGACTGGATCGCCTGCGCATCCGACCTGTCCTCCTTGACCGTGGCCGAAGCGAAAGGTTGCCACGATAATGGCGGCCCGGCCAAAGCGTTGAACCGCGCCTGGGCTCAGGCCGGACGGATAGATATCACCGCTGGAGGCCGCAAGATCACAGTGAAGCGCATTGCCATCGCGACCCGCTGGGGGATGGCGGCGCCAAATCCGACGGACGCCCACCTCTCAGTCCGCGATCCGATCGATGAAGGCGAGCCGATCAAGCCGGAGGAGAAAGACGCGCTCTTCATCGGGCTTCTCCGCCTCCATATCGCCAATCTCATCAAGTCGCTTGGGCACGCTGAGCTAGCCAGTGCGCTTCGCGGCCTCACACACCAGCCGTTCGCGCGAAGACTCCAAGGGGATCTCCAACGCGCCCGAGCGCTGCTGGATGCCACGTTGGTGAGAGAGCTGGAAAAGGCCACGACCATGGGCGGACTGATCGGAGGGATCGTCACCCGTGCCGGACCCGTCGCTGACACCGACGTTGCGCCCGCCGATCAGGAGGCGCTCGCTCGCCTCAATCTCCGGCCGGTCTTCGTCGGCATCGAGCGCGATCTCATCCGTGCCGCTATCGACGCGGAGCTGCAAACCGTTCGCATCCGCCTGACGCAGATAGGGGGTCCCGATGATTTTTCTCGGCCTGACCGCGCTGGCGGCTGGATCATCCCGATCGGTGAGGAGCGACGCATCAGAGGAGGCAACTGATCCGGTGACCACCGAACATGAGCATCGTGGGGAAACGGCCGGCGACACCAGACACGGCACGATTAGGCAGAAAGATGGAACGCAGGAGACTGAACGCGGCCACGCCGCGCTGATGCCCACTATCACCACCGACAGGGGACGAAAATTCAGATCGTCTGCCGAAACGTATTCGGCCCCGTCCGGTAGTGTCGTATACCGATACGCTGGGGAAGGCCGCGCCTTGAGGCCAAAATGGCGGCCGCCCGGGTTCAGGCTAGATACGAAGCCTCGGAGGCTGACATCAGTTATCCGAGGAGTTGTATCGCCAGGCCCCGCTCTCTCCGCCATATTATCAATAAAATCAAAAACTTAGAGTAAACTTCCGGAATTTACCCGCCAAAACGCCCATCATGCGGGATGCTATTGATTTAGACGGCATGAGACATCCGGCCGGGGTGTCCCATCGAAAAATACGATTCGGCGCGATCCCACCAATGGCTCAACCTGGATGCAATCCGATTTGGGCTGCTGGGACTAGCCGCTCTTGCCACAAGGACCACGACGATCTGCTGCGCCCCGGTTCGTGTTGTCACCGGCGTAGAGCGGGAGGACAAATTCGGACTCGACCACTCCGGTGAGGTCGCGCAACTCCTTCCCAGGTTTGTTCTCTTGGGCGCTTCTTGAAGACTTTATCGCAGGCACGCCTAGTGAAGATGCGGGTTGCTCCTCGACTACGAACGCCATGCGCTCGCGCCCCGTGTAAATGCTGGGGCGTAAGGGGACCATGAGCGTTTGCGATCAACTTCTGCCCTGCAGAGCCCGAGATTTTCGATCTCAAGCCCTTTCATCGCATCGCCTGTATAGGTCTACGCCGCGGGCTTCTCGATAGGCACCAGGAACGGCCATTGCGGTGGCCAGCGTCCGAGGCGAATTAAACGACGGAACCGGGGTTTGCGCTGCGCCAAAAGCAGGCGTGACGGTCCGCGTGTCAGAATTCCATGGCCTGTCTTGCGTTCTCCGAAACTGGGAACAACTTGAGACTGCCGCTGGCATCTACTGGCCGTTTCAACCGGCGGACATGCCGAAAACGCCAGCCAAAGGCTTCGCCTGGCATAGGGCCAGGCACCATATGCTCCGACCTGAGACGGCTCCAGCTGGCATGGGTGAACAGTTCGACGTTCACCAGCTCGGCCACGCCGACGAACCCACCCAAGTAGCTTGCGTCGATATCGGGATATCGAAACAGGGCTTCCAGCTCCGGCTTCTTGCCGGTGTGCAAGATCAACGGCCCCCGGAAGTCGGTCGGCCAGCTTCTCACTTCGATGGTTTTGCGGCCCAGCAAAATCAGTTCCGCCCAGGGCTGCTTGATGCTGAGTGCTACAAGAAAATTCGGTAGGCCGATAATGGTCATCAAGGCACCGGAAACGTCTCGATCAACTCGCGGGCGAAGCGTTGCTCGATGTCAAAAATCTCTGCCATCGTCAGCTTGCCCTGGGAATGTGTAACCGCCTCTCGCACGATCTGCGGCGCTTCGAACGCGAAGCGCTCGGGTCCATAGGACGATGCGGTGAGCTTTCGTGCCCATGCCAGATAAGCGTCGATATGGATACGCGCATCGCCGTCAGTGAAGTGCGGGTCCTTTTTGGATGTCAGATCGACCGCGTGCGGGACATCTCGGCCGCGCAAAGCGGTTCTGCGCACCGCGCAGGGAATGCAAAGTCCGCATGGTTGACCGATGCGCTTGGTAATGGCGCCGAGCACCTGGCGCGACGCCAGGTTCCAACAGGTCTCGGTTTCGAGGATGGCCTTATCGAACCGCTTGGCACCAAGATGCGCCTTCATCGCCTCGGCGGCTTCGCGTTTGGTTGTGGTCAAAAACGGGTTCTGAACCGACAACGGTTCGCCGAAGAGGTTTGAGAACAGACCGCTCGCCAAGGTGTGCAGCATGGGATGTGCATGGCGGGTCATCCGATAGGTCGCCGCCGGTGGCATCGCGATCGCCAAAGGGCCGTTTTCGAACTGGAGCAACGTCGTGGCGCCATAGGAACGCGCGACCAACGCGCCGAGCGCAAGGAACAGGAAAGAGCGATATTGAAACTGCCCGCCGATGCGTCGTCGTCCATTGGACCACGTGCATCCTACCTGGACATGGCGTTTGAAAGCGAATTGATCGGCCAACTCCGTTTGCCTTGCCTTGGCGCCATAAAAGGAAGCGAGCGCAGCGTCGGTGTCGTTGCGGCGCAGCCAGTCCAGCCCGCTGGTGCTGTCGAGGCCCGCCGAAAACAACGCGGTGGTCTGAACGCGATCTGTGTGTGAGCCATTCAACGAAAGCCGATCGAGCGCGTTCGAGGTCTTTCGCTTGGAGACCGCGAACGTCCATTCAGCGTTGCCCAATAAGCGCAGGATCGCCGTTAGGGCTGCATGGGTTGCGGTCGTCCATGCTGAGGGTTCGCGCACCGAAACAGCCACCTTTACCGATCGAACGCGCTGGCTCGAAATACGCTTGGGAATATAGCGCTCCACTTCCCAGACGAGGCGCGCCACTTCCAGGAGATCAAGCGCTCGGGGATCGAGCCCAAGCGGACCGAGGCCGGCCGCGTTGTGCCACTGGATGCTTGCAAGGTCGAGGTCGATGACCTGTGTCTCCCGCCGCGGCGCCTTGACGATCTCGATATGGGCGGGAATGGTCCGAGGCGTGCTCATCATCCGATTACCAGTTTCGAATAGTTGGCACCTATGGTCGCCAGCAGATCGCCGCTGGCAGCCTTGCGGGTGCGGACGAATTTCTCCTCAAAGCGTTGCTGGATAGCGGCGGCGATCGTATTGGCGGCGCGCTCGACCGACAACTCCGACGCCCCGAGGTCTATGCAGGATTCACCGACAATGCTTTTGGCAATGATTTGCCCGAGAAAGCCGCGACGAATGTCATTCGGGTCGGCGAAGCGGGTCCGATCGAAGGCCACTTCTACCGCTGCCGCATCGCCTCGTTCGGCCACCGCCAGGTTATCGCCCGCAAGGGCGGTTGCAAGAAACGAGCGAAACGCCAGACCGACGCGGTCGATATGCCTTTCATCGACGGCGTCGCCATGCTCGCGCAAAGCTTGGTCAATCGCCACGTCGCAATAGGCGGTGATCGATCCTGAACCTTTGGCAACGCCGCTCTGATCCAAGATGCCAGACCATCTTTGCCCTTGCATTGCCCTGCTGAGTTCTATCAACCTGTCGAGCAGTGTGGTCGCAAAGGGGTCTTGAAATAGCCCCGCCATGAAGCCCGCGCGTCCTCGTTCGCGTAGCAATGCATTGATCTCGCGCGTTAGTCGTGCCTGATCGCCGTCGGCCGTCAGCATTCGTGCGATGTCGCGCAGATACGTGATGGCCCGCAACAGGGAACCGCCCGATCCTGCCGACCCGGCGCCTCCGCCGCCGAGCGAGCCGCTGCCGCCCCCAAATCCCCCCGTTCCCATTCAGATCCTCCCTTGCCAGATTTCTTCGGCGGTCCCCCGCTTCCACGGCTCGGGCACCTTGGCGGCCAGGGGGGATTCTAGAAAAGCGGCCCAAACCGTCCCCCCGGACGCGGTGAGGACATCCAGGCCGGCATGGGTTTTTGCCGCGCGCTGCGCGTCTTCGTCTCCTGTCAGCCCTGGCAGGCGTCTGATGTCGGCCACATTGTCCTTGAGCAGCTCGATCGCGGTCTCGCGATCCGGCGCGCCCCTTGCTGCCAGACAATCCGCGCAATCTATGCGGTTCCTTATGACAACCCGTTGCGCCCAGGCATGCTCGAACAAGCGCAATGTCCGAAGCCTGGCGCGCGCATCGTCCCAACTGAACCGGCGATGACCGGTGCGCATCTCGTTCCAAGCCAACCTGTCCGCCGCGATGGCTGCGAGAAGCGGATAGCGGCGTTGCGCCTCGCCATCGGACAGTCCGGCTAGAATAAGGGCAGCGGTCTGATCGTCATTGGCGGCCTCCGCGATGCGTGCCCTAGTGTAGCGAAGTTCCATTTCCACTTCAGCAAGGTGAAGCGCTCGGGCCACCTCGAGGCCCTGCTGAACAAGTGCTTCGGCGCGGTCGCGGATAACCGGATCGAGCGGACGCATGGCTGGATCGAGAACGCATTCGGCAGCATTGCGGCTGGCCGCCGCAAAGAGGTGCCCGAAGATTGGATTCGCGAAGGCTGAGGGCCCGACCTCCTTGAGGATCGTGTCATAGACCGCAAGCGCGCCATCATAGTCATGATCAAAATACTGGCTGATGCGGGCAAGGTTGTTGCGATACTGTGACAACTGGACGGCGGCATCGGCGATACCAGCGTCGACGGCCGCCTGGGCTTCGGCCACCGCTGCCGCAGCCTCGCGGCGCATCGCTTGTTGCGCTGGCGGTTGCGTGGCGTCAGCCTTGAAACACTCCGACAACATCGCATGTTTTCGCGCCTTTTCGACAGGCGTGGAAAAGTTACGGCCGCTAAGCATGGTGCGGACCAGTGCGAATTGCTGCAAGACAATGGCGGCTTCGCAGATTGAGAACCACGGGGCGGCGGCGAGCTCGTCGACCAAGACGCGGCTTTGCGTTGCTTGATCAAACAGTCGTGCCCGATCCGAGATCGACCAGCCAGCGCCAGCCGCAAGCCAAGCGGCATTGATCGCTTCTGCGGCCTGACTTCCCTCTCTTAGTGAAGCATAGTGACGAACAACTTCGACCAGCGCGCCGAAATCGTGCTCTACCGGCCGATCAAGCAGCATTGTTATGCAGGAGCGATGGGCTGCATCAACTGTTTCGGACGGCAACAATCGCAGCATGGTGCGCCGAACCGTCTCTGCAAGCACCCGTTGTCCTGCAACGCGTACGCAAAAGGGATCGAGCCGGGTAAGTCGGGCTGCTTCCACGCCAGTTATGCGCCCGACATCACCCATGGCCAGCGCCCGCTCGGAGACGCTCAGGATAGCCGACACCAATGGCTCCGCGCGCACCGCGGCTTCGATCTCTTCGTTGGCCATGTCCATCATAAGCTGATCGATCGCCCATTGCCGGGCCGCGTCAGGGACAGCGGAACCTGCGACTACCACCGAACTCAGCGCCGCCGCAGTCACAAGCACGTCCCATGCGACCGCTGAATCGGGAACTTCCCCCAGCAAAACGACAATGTCGGGGATTGCAAGGAGTCGGGCAAGCCCGTTTAGACCTGTGTCCCGAATGGCGGCAATTGCCTGGGCGATCTCGCGATCATGGTGCCGGGGGTCAAGCTGGCGAAAGGCGTCCTCAGCCCACAACCGCAGGCGTTGATCAAAAGTCGCGCCTGAGCGTGGCAAAACCGGAACGACCGGCCGACCTGTATCACGACGCAGGGCTGCGCCAACTGAAAGCAGCCGCGCGCGCGATCCCGGATCGATTGACGCGGAACCGGTTACCGCAAAATATCGACCGGGCCGGGTCCAGGTGCGGGCGAGCGCCGACGACGTCTCATCGATCGGAGCCACCCCGTTTGCAAGCGCGGGAAGTTCGTTGGCGCCTGACAAAAGACGCACTGCCACCCAGGACGCCGGAAACGCTGGCTCGTCACCCCAGCTGACGGCGTCCACGGGCTCGCTAAGCGACCAGACGGCGGGCGCGGCGTAGTCCATCCGGCCGTCAGAGATCACATCGGCGTTGAGAGCCGCAGCACGGCTAACGGCGGCCGCCACCTCCAAAGGCTCTCCCGATGCGAAAGATCCCAAAAGCGCCTCGATCATGATGCGTGCCGCGCGCACGCGGATACGCGAGCGCATGGCGAGGACCGAAATACCCCCGCTTTGGCGCAGCGCTGTTAGCGCCGCACCTCCCTCGACACTTTGGGAGGTCTGCTCATCATGTTCGCCGAGTGAGCAGGCCCAGAAAATCCAGAACGGCGGCGCCGAATGAGGTGTTGGAAACAATCGTTGCGCTAGCGCGGAAACGGCCATCCAGCCGTCGTCGCCATCTGCCGTGCGCAGTTGCGGCGCGGGTGCCCTTTGCCCGATGCCGAAGAAGATGACCACATTCGGCCTCAACGTCCGTGCCAGCGCCACTGCTGCGTCGAGGTCATCAGCGCGAAGCTGGAGCAGGTCGTATTCGTCGATACGGCCGCTCGCGGTAGCGGCTGCCGCAAGGGTTTCAGCAAGGAAATCATGGGCTGCTTGCGGGTCAAAAGCGCGTTCGGGTCCTGGATGCCCGACCAATGCAAGCACTCTCATACGTTCCGGCACCGCCGCGAACCCGAAGCTGCGATCATCATCGACAGTCCGCACGGGCGCGAGCTTGTGGCGGTTGAGCGGACTGATTTCCGCCTGGAACGCTTCCCACGGGACGGCGGATTCCCTGGCGCCCGCGCCGATCCTTAAGAAGAGCGGTTCGCGATCCTCAAACATGCGTTCGTCGAGCGCCGCGGCAATCTCGCCTGCTGGAAAAGCAGACCTGAGTGCCAATCTGGAATCTCGCGACCAAAGGTCGAACGGGCGGTCCAGGAATGGCAGCCGCAACCAGGGAAGCCCAATGTCGCGATCCGGACCTGCACCCGTCAATCGAATGAAGCGCCGAAAAAGGTTTGACGGGGAGGAAGCTTCAGCGAGCTTCACGAACCCCACCAGGTGCGAATCTGGCGTATCAGGCTCGCCTCGTCCGCGCCTCCCAGATGCTTCTCCTCAGTCTGTCCCACGACCTGTGTGAGGAGTGCGAACGAACTGGCTCCGTAGGCCAGCGCTTCCTGAGCGGTTCCGGCATGAGCCGCTATCGACGCGACCGCACCGATGATCGCCAACAACACCACACTGAACCAATAGTAGCTTGATTTGATATATGACGGCGTCGACTCAAAGCGCTTGCGAATGGCCTTGATGATATCCGGCAGAATGCCGCCGACGGCGCCCAGCGCTGCTGTCTCGATGATCCCCATAAGCTCCCTCCCAGCTAAACATCCTCTACTATATCTTCGGCACTCTGACCAGCAATTTAAGTCTCAGTGGCGCTGTGTATTAATGCTGTGTCTTTCCGCGAATAGAAGCGACCGAACCTGACTCCACTATATTCTCACATGGCTCGAAGCGCCGTTTCAGCGTCTTCCGCTGATTAGATCGAGGACAACCACCTCGATCAGTGGCTGGCGCGCCTCGGGAATCGCGGCCTTCAACATTTCTTTCATCTCTTGGGCGCTCGCGGGCGCGGGAAGCCCGTTGGGCCTGGCCTTCAATCGCCTACCGCTCGCCGAGGGCATATTGCCGAACCACAGGACGCAGTAGATGCCGCGTTGTTCGGAGCGCCAGTCGACGAGATATTGAACATCGAGCTGGTCGGTCGCCGCATCCCAGACATTCGGGTGCCACTGACCTTTGACCTCGATGGGCAATTGCATCGTGCCGCGCGCGAAGGCGAGATCCGCCCGCTTGGTCTGAGGCATGTCCGCCTCCGTAATCCGCTGGATATCGTAGCGGGCCAATTCCGGTCCGATCATCGCCGCCAGCCGGTCGCGGCAGCGGTTCTCGTCGCGCGGAACGCCAGCATCCGTCCAGAATTCTACAACCGTATCGAGATCATCACCGGCGAGCTTGCGCCGCGCGATGTCCATCTCTTCCAGCACTATCGCCTTCAAGTCTTCGATATTGCCGGGCGGTCCGTCGTCGAGGAGCGCTGTCAAATCGCTCGGCGCCAGCCCTGAAAAATCCTCTTCCGCCCGCTTCTGCCGCTGTTCTGCTGCCATGTGCCGGATCAGCTCGGCATAGCCGTCATTGGATCCGGCAACGAGGCGCGCCATGGCTTGGCTTGCTTCGACGCTGGTGTCGCCAGCGATCAGACCAAGCAGGGAGCGCAGAAAGTCAGTTGCGTCATAGTCGTTTGTGTCGCCCGAGCCGACGCCGTTGAGCACTGCGTAGGGCCAATGCCCACGAAACTCGGTAATGATCCATTCCGCCTGTGCGACCGACAGCGGCATCATACCGCCGCCCCGCTCGAATTGGATTCGGTTGCGCAGGAACCAGATGAACCTAGGATGACCTGCACCGATCGTGTTGAGATCCGGCCTCACCAACTCAAAACGCACCAGCACATCAATTGCAAGCCACGACAGCATATGATCGAAATTGCGAAACACCATCGCGGCGCGCGCCTCTGCGATATCGCGCAGTGCATCGACCGCGCCAGCCTGGGTCAGGCAGTCGACCAGCCCTACTTCGACCTGCTCGGGAACGTTGGGAAACGCCGTCAGCCATTCAGCGGCCAGCGCAGCTCCGGTCGCCTGCCAGGCAGGATCGTGGGCGAGCTTGTAGAGCCCGCTGACATGATCGCTGCCGGCTGCCAACGCCGGTTCCATCCAGAGCCGCGCGAATGCGATGCGGGATTCGGCAGTGGGGATGACCTCGGCCTCCAGCGCGGCTTGCAGCCGCTCCTGTTCATTCTCAACGCTCCAGCCGTGATCGTCGTAGCTGAGCAGCAGGGCCGCCAGTTTGAGAGAACCCGGAAGGTCGGCCAAGCTCTTCCCGGTGCGCAGACGCTCATAAAGTCCGGCCATGATCGGGCCGCTGTAGTTATAGAACGTCCCATGTGCGAAACCCTCAGCGATTTCAGCGGCGGTGGGCAGATCGGGGCGATGAAGAACGGCCTCGAATCCGGTCAGTGCGTCGTCACCCAGCGCCGGTCCAAGGAGGCTGACCAGACGCTCGGCCGGCGGCAGGTCATTCGGCAAATCGCGGGATGACATGCCAAGATAGGCTTCGGCGGGCTCGAAGATTGCCGTGAGTCCGCCGGAGCGCAGATCGTCGCGCACCTTTTCCAACTGGTGGCGTACCACTTCGAAGGCCGCCTTCTGCTCGCGCACCCAAATGGCTTCCTTCTTGTCGTGACGGACCTTCCAGGCGGGCTTCTTGGGATTTTCGAGCTTGCGCAGGAACCTAGCCAGTTGCTTGTCGCCGCGCCGGAACGCTTCCGCGGCCAGCCGCACATTGGGATCGAGCCCGCTTGGGCCCCTGGCAATCTGCAACAAGTCCTTCCAATCTTCACGCAGGCCAGCGTCTTTTGTGTCGCCTTCGGCCAAGCGAGCGAGCGCGCAGACAATGTCGCCTGGTCGTGTTGTGAGCCCGACCAAACGGTGTTGTAAATGGTGCTCGGTCGCCCACAGGCTATCCTTGCGGCGGTCAGTCGCAAGAACGTGCTCCTGGACCGCGCGTCGCAACGCATCGTGCGTCGACAATCGGTCGGCCAGGCTCTGGTATTCTTCACGATGGGAGCGATGGGACCGTTCAATGATCTTGAGCCAGCGCCACAGCGCAGGAGCTTGGGCCGGTCCGGTAATGCCTTTATCAATTGCCTGGACGATCAGCTGAGCCACGATGTCTGCTACTTCGCCGGCCTGCCGCCAATCGTCGTTGGTCAAGAGTTCCGCATATTCGGCGATCAAATCCAGTATTCCGGCCAGTCGTGCCGTAGCTATCGTGTCGAACAGGCGCCGATATGGGCGGATTGTGTGGACGCGCCGATCCCTGCGGCGTGGCAGCGGACAACTTGTTAAGCCTAATTCGCCGAACAATGTTGCGACCAGCACCGCGTCTGGCACATCGCCCTCAATGGCTTGGATCAGCTTGCGCGCAAGGCGCGAGGTGTCGCCGCCCTGATCAGCCAAAGCTGCCACCGTCGCCTGCCACCAGGCGCGGTCGCGATATGGCATGAGGGCGTCCGCCGCGTCGGCGCGCTCGGCGTAAAAGCGCTCTCTCGACAGGACGATTACTTCGAGCGTGTCGGCCAGCTCGGCGGCCAGGGATGTGCCCTTCAATCCTTCTATCAAGAGCGAACGCAGATGCACACTGCTCGTTGCCGCCGCGATGATATCTTTGATCTTGGGCTTGAGGGCCGCGATCATCAGGCCCGCCGCCGTCTTGATGTCCCAATCGGCCGACCGGAAATACGGATCGTCGTGAGCGAGCCTGCGCAGCGCCTCGAAAAGACAATCGGCCAGATGCGGGGTCAGCGCAGCGGTCTCCCCATAGCGAAGCACACCGTAGGGGTCTTCGGCGATGATCCGCTCGGCCATTGGCGGGCTATGGTAGCCAAGCCAGGCATGAATGCCGCGCAGACTTGCGGAAACGCCGCCGCTGCCCTGCAATTGTGCCAGAACGCGGCGCTGCGTCCGCGGAGTGGTGGCCTGTCGCGAGAGCCAACGTGCGCCGAGATACTCTGCGATGACGCGGTGAATAAGTTTGGCCCGCGAAGGACCAACGCTGTGAAATAGCTTGCAGGAAAAAATCGCCCGCGCGGCCTTGGCGCTCGGCAGCTTTTCCAAATCTGACAGTCGCAGATCACCTTGCTGAACCTGCGATGCGCCCGCAGCGCTCGCAGCTTCAGCGCCCGAAAACAAAAGGCCAGCAGCAATTGCCCCTGCAGCATCAAGCGCTTCATCCTGAGTGAGTTGGGCCAATCCCATATTCTGGCGATCCGGATCGTGCTCAGGCCAGACCAATGTACAGACGCGCTCGAACAAGGCAGCCCGCGTCCCCGGCAATTGCACGTCGGTCTCGGCGACCCGTCCAGTCAGGCCAAGCGTCAAGGGATTTCGATAAAGCTCTTCCAATCCGTGTAAGGCGAGATGGTCGAGCACATGGTTGGGATCCACGGTTGAATACCGCGCAACGAGATAGGCGCGCGCTTCTGAACGGTTGAAGGGTTCGAGCGTCAGCACAATGGGATCGGCACCGTAGAGTTGGCGCAGGTCCGTTATGCTGCGCGCCTGCCATTCGCGCGAGCGGCACGAGAGGATGAACGGCGGCGAACCGGCCTCTTCGAGCTGGGCGAGGATTGCATCGACGGCGTCGCCCTCGCGCTTGGACATGGCCTCGTCGAGGCCATCAATCAAAATCGGCTTGCCCATCGCCACCAGCTTGGCCGGGTTCTTGCTGTTGATGAACCGGATCGCGGTCACCGGTTCAACGATTAACTGCCGTCCGAGCTCGCGCATGAGCTCGCTCTTGCCCATGCCAGGCTCGCCAAGAACGATCTTGTTACCGGCAAGAGCGAGAAGCCCCGGCTCATCAACCCCGGGGTCGAGTTTGGAAGTATCGCTGATCGTCAGCCGGCGCTTGAAATAGGCCGCGGCCGCATCTTTTGCAGAGGGCTGGGGAAAACCGCTTGTCATCTAAAGTTTCCTGCGGAGAAATTTCAGCTTCAAAATCACCATGAGTCGCCCTGACGTCAGTGACGCATAGCAGGCTGCCGTTGTCGACGCTTTCGCGTTAGCAGGCCCTAATGTTGGGCCGCAAAAAGGCCGTTTCCGCAGCTTAATTGTACCATAAATAGGTCGCAAAGTTATTTTTCGTCCTATTTATGAGACTCCGTGACGAGCAATGGCTTGTCAGAGGGATTTTTGCGCTATAAATGGAGCGCAAAGCGGTAAAAAGTACCATTAATGGAACATGATCATGGCTAAGCCCGCATCGAGGTCTTATTCGCGTTATAGCCGCGACGCCGCGCTGCTCCTAGGGCAACTCATCCGGCGCGCACGCATCGAGCGTCGCATAACTGTCGAGGAGCTCGGTGAGCGTGCCGGTCTATCGCGTGGTCTCGTCCACCGTATTGAACGGGGCGACCTCGGCTGCGCTATCGGCGCTGTCTTCGAGGCCGCGGCCGTCGTGGGAGTAAGGCTGTTCGATAGCGACCTGGCAACGTTTGCCCAGCACATAGCGGCGAACACCGCAACGCTGACGCTTCTTCCCCAGGCCGTACGCACGTCAACCGGTCCGGTGAAAGATGACTTCTGAAAACGCACCCCGCGAGGCTTTTGTCTGGATTTGGCTGCCACAAGCGACGGAGCCGGTTGTTGCCGGACTGTTGACGCGTGACGGCGACAAGCTGCTATTCAATTATGGCCGTTCCTACCTGGCCCGCGAAGACGCGATCGCGATCTACGACCCCGAATTGCCGCTGAAGGCAGGCGGATTGCCGCTGTCGCCTGGTCTTTCGATGCCCAACAGCATTCGCGACGCAGCGCCTGATGCCTGGGGCCGGCGCGTCATCATCAACCTTATCCTGGGCAAAAAGGGCAACGCGATCGATCCCGCGGCGCTGGACGAGCTCACTTACCTGTTGGAGTCTGGATCTGACCGCATAGGCGCGCTCGATTTCCAGGCGTCGCCCAGCAGATACGTTCCACGCCAATCGCGAAGCGCATCGCTGGAGGAGCTTTTGAGCGCTGCCGCCCGCGTCGAAGAGGGTGTGCCGCTGACGTCCGAGCTGGACCAGGCCTTGTTTCATGGAAGCTCCATCGGCGGAGCCCGGCCGAAAGCACTGATCGCCGACGCGGATGCAAAATTCATCGCGAAATTCTCCTCTCAAGGCGACGTCTACAGCGTGGTAAAGGCTGAGTTCATCGCCATGCGGCTTGCCGGCATGGTCGGGATCAATGCGGCACCGGTGCGCCTGACACAGACCGTAGGGAAGGATGTCCTGCTCATCACCCGTTTCGACCGGCAAAAGTCAGGCGATCAATGGCGCCGCCGCAGCATGGTTTCTGCACTGACGATGCTCGGCCTCGATGAGATGATGGCGCGCTATGCCAGCTATGAAGATCTGGCGCCGATCATCCGCCATCGCTTTAGCGATCCAAAGAAAACGCTGAAGGAGCTGTATTCGCGGGTAGTCTTCAATATCCTTTGCGGCAACACGGACGACCATGCCCGCAATCATGCCGCATTTTGGAATGGCTCCGAGCTGGAGCTGACCCCTGCCTACGACATCTGCCCGCAGGCGCGCGCCGGCAACGAGGCGGGCCAAGCGATGTTGATCCTCGGCAACAACCGATCAAGCCAGGTTGCGGTCTGCCTTCAGGCACATGCGGTGTTCCAGTTGTCTAAAGAGGACGCCACCGCGATCGCGGCGGCACAGATCACAACGATCCGCGATCAGTGGGATCGCGTCTGCGAGGAAGCCAATCTTAGCGTCATTGATCGTCAGTTGTTTTGGCGAAGGCAGATCCTCAACCCCTTCGCGCTCGAGGGCGCTCCAGAAAGCCTGAGAGCCCTGCTTCAGTAGAGCAAATTCGCCGTCGCGCGGAGTTCGCAAGACCCGCGATCCGATCAGTGTTGACACGACCCCCGCCTTGACTTCTCACAAGCCTAGCGACGATCGGGCGGCGCGGATTTGAATTGGTCCGTTGCGGTTAAGGCAAAATCGGTTGGTAGCTGCAGTCCGAGCGAGGATGTCAATCGCCTCGGCAGCATGGTCCGCCAGAATTCGCTCTGTTGATCGAGCGATGCCGTATCGCGCTCCAGGTGAAGCTTTGGGCAAGCCCCCCAGCACAGCGGCAGAAAGGAGCATGTGCTGCACTTTTCGTTGCGTGTCGGATCGAACCCGTCCCACCATTGTTCCTGCGTGGCTTGTTGTGCGGTGGATTCTCGATCGAGTTGTCCGACAGCGCGGTGCGGTTCGGTAACCTGGAGGCCGCAATTGTACAGGGATCCATCAGCGCCGATGACGATCGAATCCTCGGCAATCGCAGCACACACGGATCTTCTTGGGTGGGGGTAGCGATCCAATGCGGCTGTCTTGTCGAGATAGATTTCTGGGACGATGGCGCGCACGACATCCCTGGCGGCCTCGAATTCCGCATAAGCCAGCTCAGTCTTGCGGATGAAATCGACCTCGGTTGAGTAAGGCGTCAGTTTAGCGATCTGCAGCGTTGCCTTTGACCCCTTCTCGAACCAGCCGTTTGTCATCCCGAATTCGGCGAGCAAAACGAGATCCGCACTGTTCTTCGTACCCAGGTTGAAACGGATATCAACGGTCACATCCCGTTTGAGAGCTTCAATCAGTCTGATAGCGCCCTGAAACTGATCCTCGCCGGAAAATCCGCGACGGTAGCGCCGTACCTTGTTATGGGATTTGCCAAATCCGTCGAAGGTGACCTGAACGCGCTCAATCATGTGGATGCGGGCGAAAGCCAAGGGATCGCCAGGCCACAGTGTGCCGTTGGTCAAGATCGACGCTGAGTACCGCCGTCCCAACTGATTGCAGAGTGCCTGGAGCCGTGACGATGCCTTTTCCAGAAAGGCCCGATTCAACATCGGCTCGCCGCCATACCAATCAATGTGTAGGGCTGGCTTGCCGGAAGCAGTCAGAATGTTTTCAACGCGCTCGACGATCTTATCGACATTGCCAAACTCAAGCGTGGATTCGTCCCGCTTCTGAAAACAGTAGAAGCACCCTAGATTGCAATTGTTGGTCGTAGTGATGGTCACAATGATTGGGGACTCTGCCTTGGTCTGCAGGAAGAGCTCCCGAATTTGCTTTATTTCGTCGAACCCCGGCTCAACAACAAATCCACCGCTCAGCAAGGATTGCGACAGCGCTTCCCCTAGATTGGTGAGATCGATTTTTGCGGGGTGCCTGCAAAGAGCGAAGCCGAGATCGGCAGCATCGCTCCCCGCAAAATGACGCGACGCTCCCGTTCGCGCATTGTAAAGAATGATACTGCCGGTCTTTGTAGGGATCGAGAAATTGTAGCGTGATGTGGAGTACATGGCACGCTGCCAACCGTCAGCTCTGCTCGATCAGGGCCACGCAGTAGGTTGCGTCATAGCCGCAAAGTGTCGCAAGCGGCTTTGAATTGCCCTTTTCGTCGGAAACGCTGACTTCAACCTGCTCTATGGTTACGCCCGGCTTGACCTTGATTGTAGGCTCGCGGTCAGCAGATTCGATGAGAGTAATCTTCGTCATGACTTACGATCCCTCCTCGTGAAGACCCACACCCGCATAGTCTGCCCGAACTGGCGACTTGGCAAGTAAAATCGAGTCGCGCTAATTTCGCGATGCAGAGCCCCGGACGGCTAATGCTTCGTGGATCGTCGAAGATTGTTAGCCGCGGAAGAAATCGGTCACATTGGCTCGGGGTGAGCGAGCCGTTTCCGCGCCAGCGGCCCCCGCAATGACCTTTTGCAGGATTAGCGGGGTCAAGAGCCCGATCTGGAATGCAGTCAATGCTTGCGCCTGACTGCCAAAATTCAACCAAGTGAAAGCGCCGGATACAAATATCATCAGCGCTGTGATAATCCAGTAGAGTGCACTTTTCAGGTATTCTGGAAATCGCGGATTTGTCCTTAGGCCATACCAATGAACAAGCTCAGCGACGAACCCTCCGAAAATACCAACCAGGAAAACGCCGAGCGCAGTGGTCAAAGCTACTCCGCCGCTCATGATCAATCCTCCAGCGATGTGCATCCTTCCGGAAGCGTTTGTAGTATAGCTGCCGATCGCTTTTCCAGCCCTATCTACATGAGTTCACGGTCTCGGCTTCGCTATTCTGTGGAGGGAGCCTCCGCGCTGGCCAATGCGATCGCCGTTCTGGCTTCCAGCGATGCCCCCACAGGGCTTTACGACGAGAACCTTACCCGCAAGTCGCTTGAAGCGATGTTTCGAGAGATTGGCGCGAGTGAAGAAGTCGGAGGCTGCGAACTCATCCTGGTCCTTTCGGGTCATGGTGACCAGAGCACGGACCAGACCTGGTTCTGCACCTATGAGGCTAATCCTGACCAAATAGACCTCACCGGCGCCGGGCTTGCCGATCTTGTCATGCTTGCCAGACCGGCGAAGGTCTCGGCGGTTTTTGACTTTTGCCATGCCGGCGGCGTTGCGAAGGACTTTCGGGCAGCGCTATCGGGTCGACTTGGCGACGACAACATCCTGGTCCTCTCCGGCGCCACTTCGCAGCAATTGGCTTACGAGCACCCTGCTCTCGGCCGAGGCCTGTTCACGATTGCCCTGCACGAAGCGCTCGTAGACAAGCGGCTCTTTGCACTGGCCGCAATGCCCGGGACCGCTACGCAGCCGTCGCCCGGGGGATCGGCGTCGAGCGACCTGGCGCGGCTCTTTGTTTTCGCGAGGGAGCGTACCGAGCAACTTGCCTACCTCTTCGCCGGCGGTCGCAGGCAGTCGCCGGAGCTTTGTGGCTCCGGCCATCTTGCGCTCGAATGGTCCGACAAGACCATTGGGCCGCCCTTAGCCCCCGAACCCAGACGAGCCTTGGCTGGAAGGGTACGGCGCGTTTTCGGTTGGAGTGCAGCGCTTGTAGTCGCCATCTGCATGCTCCTGTACTTCCTGCAATATCACATCGCCGTGCAGCCGAACGGCTGGATCGAGGTACGCCCCGGCCCGCCATGGATGTCCTCATTGCTTCCGAGCGCGATGGGATCGGGAGTGCAGTTGGCGATTGCCGCCGACGATCTCGAACCTGCTTCGCCGCGTTGGGACGAGCAACGCATCAAGGCGCGGACAGCCCTGATGCGCGGCGGTGTAGGTGGGCTTGTCAGTCACCCGATAGGCGACCAGGAAAACTGGGAATTCCGGCTATCGTCCGAATTGTCTAAGGACGCCGGTCGACGGCTGCATTTTGTCTCTTCGCGCAGCGGTGTGATTGACGTCTGTGATTCCAAGGACGTCAAGCGCGACCGATTGTGGGATTACCAGTTTGCGCTCGAAGCTGCGCTGCTTGATCGAGCGCGGTCTTGCCCCGCGACATATTTCCTTTTGAACGGTCCAGAAATCGATGATCTCTACAACGTCGACGACGTGCGAACGGTCGCCGACTATGGCCTATCGGAGCTTTCCGATCAGGCTGTGCGGACTTACCTCGCCGGGCTTGCCCTGGCTTTTGGTGAGCTCCGGGACGAGGACGCGCGGCGACGCTCGTTGGAGGCCGCTATCCTGTTGACCTCCGTTCGGGCAGAACGCGACGTTGTCAGACCATCGGACTGGCTCGCCTTTCTACGGTTCGTCGAGGATGTGGCGGGAAGTCCCAAACTCACCTTGGCGCCGAACGCCGCGGTCTTTCCACGCTTGGCCAGGTGCGCGGCGAGTTGGTGCGAGCTTTCGACAAAAATCGTCGAATACTTCGCTGCTGGCCCGCAAGCGTCGGGCATGGGCAACGGAGCCGGAATGATGATGTGGTTGATGGCAAAGGACTCCGAAAGACAAGCCGCAGAGGGCTCCGCCACCAGCTCCTGGTCACTTCCACCAATATTGCTGCTCGCCCGCCGCGGCGAACTTAACGGACGTGATCTCGATCTGATCATTCGGCGATACGGCTTGCTCGTTATCAACCACGACATGTTCTGGGTGGACCCGACCTGGTTGCCACGTTTCGCGCGCGTGCTTCCGCTAAGCGAGGAGTGGAGCACACCGTTGTGGGGTTGTGTACTTGGCACGTCTGGTAAAAATTCGTCCTGCTTGCCGATTGATGCCAGCCTTGCTGCGCGCGTGCTAGCGGCTCAAGGTCGCTTCCTCAGTGCCGAGGCGTTAGCTCAATTGGTCCTTCGACTGGACAACGGCATCAAGCAAGACCGTGATGTCGCGGCATACGCGTCCGAGATGGTAGACCTAGCATGTTGGACGCCCATGCCAGATCGATGGGTTTCAGGGTTGGAAAAAGGCGTTGAGTACGACATTCAGATAGCACCGCCACGCAGCGCCGATCCGCTTACCGGGGTCCAAATCGTTGAGGTGACGGATGTGTCAGTCGCGCAGGCGCTGTCGGCGGCTTTGAGGAGCGATCATGGGAGTTCGCCAGCAACGATCAACCTCCTCGTAAGGTACGCCTCCAACCACTTCTCTTACGCAGGCCTTGATGTCCTTTATCGCGCGCTGGCGCACAAACTGCGACCGACGGGCGACCCAAGCGGATTCGACCTTGTGCGCTCGCTCCAGGACTTCGCACCGGACGCACAAGCAAGAGCGGTCCTTTTGCGGGCCCTGTCAATTACAAGACCGCGCAGTCTGCTTACCGACGCGCGCATCGCGGATGGATCGGTCTTCTGGCGTCTCGATGCGGTTCTTGCCGCGCGCCGCCAACTTGGCGACTACCAATTTGAAGAAGACCAATATTGCGAGTAGCAACGGCGACGATTTTGGCCGCGCGCCAGCCGAAGGAGCTTCATCCCATAGGGATCTGGCTCGCCCCGGTTTCTCCCAGTCAAAGCGATAATGCATCAGTCATAAGGAACAACGAATGCCATTGCTCTTCTGCAACATTGCATGGATGAACCACTATGCCGGCAGGGATCCGAACGATCCTCCGAAAGGCGGCGGCGGGTTTCCAGTTCTGGAAGGCTTTTGCGGTGAGGAGTTGAACTTCGTTGCCTGTGAAGATGGGTATGTCTACGGCCACTTCGAAACCATCAAGGGCGAAGAGGATCGGCAGGTCAACATCCAGCGCCTTGGGGCCGGTCCCGAGGACGACTTCCTCGATGGCGTCGATATAGTCTGGACGGCTCCGACACAGGGGAGCGATCCGCGCTGTGTGGTCGGTTGGTACCGAAACGCGCGCATCTACCGTCATCGACAAAAATTCAACGGCCAATTCCCATCGGTGCGGCACGTGGAGGATGAAATCACCAGCTTCCGTGTCAAGGCCAGGATCAAGGACGTCAGGCTGTTGCCTTCATCGGAACGACGCATGAAGCTTGAGCGAGGTCCCGGTTGGAGCGGCCAGGTCAGTTGGTGGTACGCGGAAGATACGAAAAACCGCAATGCGCGCGATTTTGTCCGGTCTGTCAGAAAACTTCTTGAGGGCGAGCGTGAAACTAGGCGCCCGTCGTCGGCAACCCGCAGAAAACGACGAGCTGGGGAAGCTGCATCCAATGCGTATTCGCGTTATGTGGAAAAATATGAAGCCGTGGTCCATCCCCGCCACAACAGATTGCAAAGACGGTTCGAAGCCTATCTTAAGGATCGGTTTCCTGGCGTGACCTTCCCGGCCACCTTCTGCGACGACTTAAGGTACGTAGCTGACAAGCGAGATGAGGTCATGGTTGAGATCAAACCAACCGAACCGTCGACCCTTAGGTTCGCGATTCGAACAGCCATTGGGCAACTTCTTGACTATCGGCAGCACCAGCGGTGGAACGGCAAACAGTTGATAGTTGTAGAGACTGAAGTGACGAACGCTGATGATCGAGCGCTGGCGTTCGACAACGGTTTCGGCCTAGCGTGGCCGATCAAGGATGGCGGTTTCGCATTTGCTTGGCCACCCAAGCGTCGGCAGGCTGTCATTTAATCAGCAAGGTTCACGCCGGGGACACTGCCAGCCGCATTTTGGAGTGTGCCGGCGCGGCGACAAGCTGGTTCACGTTTATCACCCCAAACGCAGCAAAAGCGATATCGGGCAAGATGCGAAGGGTTTGTCCAGAAAGAGGCCAGACACGCTGCTTATGCCAAACTCATGGATGCCATCTTGGCGCCAAAGCGGTTGTCATCTCTGGGCAAGCAATCCCAAGCGCCTGCCAAAGCGCCGACGTCAGCGCGGGGTCATCAACGGAACCGCGCTTTCGTCGAGGGACAATGGCGTACAAGACGGAAGCACCGAAATGACCGCGATAGCGACCAAAGGCAGTGCGGTGCTGGAGAAAGTTCGTGACCCTGAGACGGTTTAACAGGGCGGCCGAAGGAGCATCAGCATAGCGCCGACGCAAGGCGGGATGCGGGACCGACAGCCCCCGGCGAGGGGCGCCAAATGAAACGCCGCCAATGCCGACTCGCCGACCCATCTTTGGTTCGACCGAGCAATTCTACATGTGCGCATCGCTCCCATTGGCTTCTGCAAATGACCGCGCTGCTTTCACCAACCATCACACAGCCTGCGCGCACAAGTACGGCAGAGGCCGACTAGGTCGGCCTTAGGGGATAGACCGCACCTTTAGGAGGTTCTGGCTGCCGCGATTGGCGCGCGCTCAAACTTGCACTACATATTCACCCTTGGGCAATTGCGTATCATCAGGAGAATATATTTTGAGCGAGGAAAAAGAAGCTGAGCAAGCCGATCTGGTCGGACTGACCGCGGATATCGTCTCGGCATACGTTGCCAAAAATGCCCTGCCAGTGACCGGTCTCCCAGATCTCATCAGTCTAGTTCATTCGACACTGTCGGGCATCGGTCATCCAACGGCAGCCCAAGAGCCGATCGCGCAGCCTGCGGTCAATCCAAAGAGATCGGTGACGCCTGACTTCATCATTTGCTTGGAGGATGGGAAAAAGTTCAAGTCGCTGAAGCGCCACCTCAGTGTTCATTACGGGCTGACGCCTGAGCAATACCGTGAAAAGTGGGGGCTGGCGCGAGAGTACCCGATGGTCGCGCCGAATTACGCGGCCCAACGCTCTGCATTGGCAAAGTCCAGCGGGCTTGGGCGGAAGCCGGGGGCCAAGGCGACGCAAAAGGCAACGACCAAGCGAACATCACCGCGCCGTTAGCGCTACGCGAACGGTCTTGATAGGCCGCAACGAAAATTTTGCGGCCCGCGGGACCAATCGCTTCAGAAGGTGCGCAGACGTGCAGGTGGCGCTCGCCTGGTGAACGCTTGGGCCCATTTCAGGTCAAATCACAGGCAGCTTCTTTTCGCCCTTGAATATGTCGTGATCGTCCGGTGCCGCCTGGCTCCAACTTGCGTCCGGATCGGCGAAGAACATTTGTCGCTTGTGACACTTGGCATTGTCGTCGGCATAGTAGGCGATGAGCCATTTGCCCGATGGATCAAGTATCCCAACCTTGGCTTCGCCACCCAACTTTTCGATCTTGTTGATGATGTCGCGAGAGTAGAAGTGGCGAAATATCCGGTCAAACTCTGTCAGGTAGATATCAGCGACCCGGGTGTCGCCGCGGATCAACAGCATGTTCTCGTCATTTGCGGTAAGGGAGCCTCCGGAAAAATTCGCCGATCCTGTGCAGATCAGCGGATCCTGAGATAGAGGATCGATCAGCAGGAATTTGGTGTGGATGAAAAAGACGAATCCATCGCCGCTCTGGCGTTCCAGTTCCTCATCGAGAAACCAACTTTCGATCTTGAAATGAGGTATCGGCACGATCTTGGTGACTTTTTTTCCCGTGGCGCTACGCCCAGTCCGCTCTTCAACTTCCATCTTCTCTTTGCCAAGGATGGCGCCGTACGAGAATTGCAGATCGGCTGGATTCTCCTGCTGTGCCTTTTCGATTGCCTCGGTCGGAGGCCGCTCGAGCAAAATGAACCGCATCGACGGCCCTTTCGCGGCCATGGGCGCCAGAATCTTGGGATCGACGGAAAAGGCACCCGTAAACATGGAGGACGTTTTTGCGTCCGCGATACGCGCGCCGTACCAATCGAGCATTCGCGTGCTGGTGCGCGGTGAAAACACAAGCGTGACGCCAGGACCGACAAGATTGGCTGGGTTGGGGGTCAGACCGACAGCTGCAACCGTTGCGTGGTCGTCATCGGGATCGCTGGTGAGACCGGTCCAGAATTTAAAATAGGTTTTTGCAACCCCGGCATCGGTCACCTTATGTCCGACGTTCGTCTGCCCCAGAAAGCCGGAGGGCGTGAAGTTGGTCGAGCCTGTCCAGACCGAGACAGGGTCGGTCCCGCCAGCAAGACGCACGATGAACTTGTTGTGGGGGATTTTGGTTTTCGTGCGCCGAAACAGTATCGTGCGGTTGCCAACCTTCTCCGCTAGCCCAGCCAGTTCTGCGTTCGCGTTGTTGACCTTTGTGTCGTGGAACACTATGCGTACGTCGACGCCACGGTCGATAGCAGCCTTCAACTCCTTCGCGAAGCGCAAATATGTGAACTCATAGGCCGCCACGCGCAGCCCATCGCCCGCGGGTGTCTCCCGAATATGGGCGATACACGCTTCAAGCAGGCCGCGCGACAACCACGCGACCTCCTTGTTTTCCGGATCGTTATACTCGTCGTCGCCGAGCGCCTTGTTGCCGAACTTTTCGGCGAAGGCCTGGCTGGCGATGGCACCACGATTGAACCAGATACCATGTCTGCCGTCGTCTTCTGCCTCGGTGGTAATGTCGATACTTGCGGTATGGCGGGCTTCAAGCGCACCCGGCTCGCCGAACATGGCCGAGACTTCAAATTCATATCTGGTCTGCGGATTGGCCTGATAGTCGCTCCACATAAAGCTTTGAATCGGATGCTCGTTCGTGAAGAACCGCGGTATCTTGCCATCCTCCGCAGCCTTGACGCCCTGCGGGAACAGCTTCTCGAATATCTTCAGTCCTGTCAGCCACGACCATTCACCACCATTGACGCGGCGTCGAAACGCGAAGCCTCTCAACCCCCGCGCATCCGCCTTGGACAGATCCAGCGCCAGCAACACGACGCGTGTCCCCGCAATGGCGTGCACTTTCAACTTGCCGTTATCGGATGCCCCCATTTTCCGCATTCTTCCCTCCTCATGGCAATGCTGAACGGGATTATCTCTCCCAAACCATGACATTGAATTTCAAGTTCTGAATGGAATCAATCATGCTTATGGCAAAAATTTGTGGCATGTGACCACATGTTAGTTAGCCAGATACTTGATGGCGCAGAATATGGCGACACTACAGCGGGCTCACACTTCAACGTCAGCAATAATTGCCGCCGCTCGGCATGGGTGGTGGCGGGCAAATTTTCATTGCGGTTGCGCCGAAACAGGTTTGTGCGTGCGATTGCCGGTTCTTTCCGGAAGGAACGACGATCGATGAAGGCACAGATTCAGGCCAACTATGAAGAGCGCCTCGGGCGCTATGCCGCGCTTGTCCATGGGAACAACCCACCGGGTCTGGTGATCAAGCTGGCAACGTATTCGTCCCTATTGAAACAATGCGAAGAGCACGGGGACAGGCTCTGGCGAATAGAACCACTACTTTACCAGATCATGCGCTCGATCGAAGTCGATCTCCATCTTGCCACTGCCAAGCTGCTTGAAAGTCCAAGGCGCAGCGACCGCAGCTTATTCAGGTTCCTCGAGTTTTGCCTCGACAACCAGATGCACATCGCCTGGAAATCGGGGACACCATCTCCAAGCCTGATCAAGGAACAGCTCAATGAGCTGGAAGCCCACAGGACGACGATTGCGATGATCATGGGCCGGCGGGACAAGTTCTTCGCGCATCTCGATAAGCGCTATTTCAGTGATCCGAATGCCATCTACGCCGACTACCCCTTGGACGAGTCCGCTGTAGTCGCTCTGGTGAATTGCGTGATCGGCATCATTTCATATCACCAACGAAACCTTGATGGTGCCATGGCCTTCCATGTCGGTGAGTTCTACCAGATCGCAGTCGAAAATATCGTGCGCAATCTCGAAGCTGGGCGAAAAGTGAATTTTCCGGGCCAGTTGGACTGAGAGCGATCGGCTCGACGCCAATGACGCCTGGGGCGGATTTCAAGAAGGCGCTCAAAATCATGACATTCGGAAAAGTACCGCACCTATCCGCGTATCTTTGACTACGAGGCAATGGCCAAAATTGCTTCGGAGGTGAACTCCTACCTGGTGGCCGACATCGCCCACATCAGCGGCCTCGTTGTCGCAGGAGTGCACCCCAATCCTGTAGGCCATTGCGATGTGGTCACCAGCACCTCTCACAAATCGATACGCGGTCCCCGCGGTGGCTTCATACTGTCAAGGAATGAAGACCGCTATCAGGCACTCTATCATTCCAAGAGCAAACACAATCTGGCCAAACGCATAGACCGTGCCGTGTTCCCTCTCCTGCAGGGCGGACCGCACATGAATACGATTGCAGCGCTAGCTGTCGCTCTGCACGAAGCAGGGAATCCGTCGTTCCGAGTGTACGGTCAGCAGATCGTCAACAACGCCAAGGCTCTGGCCCAGGCGCTTCTGGAGCGAGGTTATGAACTCGTCACGGGGGGCACTGACAATCACATGCTGATCCTTGATCTACGGGACCGGCCGCTGTCCGGGAAAGCCTATGCCGAGCGCTTGTCGCAAGCAGGTATCATCACGAATTTCAACATGGTGCCGGGCGACCGGCGGCATCCCGCGCTCACCAGCGGCATTCGGTTAGGCACGCCAGCAGTGACGGCCGACTTCTGCGCTGCGTTCGACGTACCTGGCATCTCCGACAGATAAGATGGCCGGATCAGCTGTCACATTTAATTCCAACGTTTGAAGCGAGGATATTCCATGACCAGACAATTCGTGTTCTCCTCCGAATCCGTCGGCGCGGGACATCCCGACAAGATGGCCGACAATATCTCAGATGGCGTCCTCGATGCGATTCTTCGCAAGGATCCTCAGGCTCGCGTTGCTTGTGAAGCGTTGGTGAAGTCAGGGATGGTCGTTCTGGCTGGCGAGATCACCAGCCACGCGCAGATCGACTACAGCCAAGTTGCCCGCGATATCATTTTGGACATTGGATATGACGACGATGCGATCGGCTTTGACGGGCCGTCGTTGCGCGGTGATCTTGGCCCTGACCGAGCAGTCGCCTGACATCAGCCAGGGGGTCGACGAGGGACGAGGGCAGGATCTCGAGCAGGGAGCGGGAGATCAGGGCCTCATGTTCGGGTACGCATGCAACGAGACCGAAACATTAATGCCTTTGCCAATCCAACTTGCTCACGATTTGACGAAAAAACAGGCAGAGGTGCGCCAAACTGGACGCCTTGGCTGGCTCCGCCCGGACGTTAAATCTCAGGTGTCCGTCCGCTATGAAGGTTTGCGACCGGTAGCGCTCGATACCATAGTCCTGTCGACGCAGCATGATGATGAGGTCTCACAGGCCACCGTCCGCGAAGGCGTCATTGAGGAGATCATAAGGCCGGTCTTGCCCCATGACCTGGATACGACGGGAATAAGGTTCCTGGTCAATCCAACCGGCCGGTTCGTGGTCGGCGGGCCGCGAGGCGATTGCGGGCTTACCGGCCGCAAGATCATCGTCGATTCCTACGGCGGCATGGGGCGTCACGGCGGCGGTGCCTTTTCGGGCAAGGACCCGTCCAAGGTTGATCGGTCGGCCGCCTATGCCGCGCGGTACGTCGCAAAAAACGTCGTTGCCAGCGGACTTGCGGAGGTGTGCGAGGTTCAGCTTGCTTACGCGATCGGTGTGGCCGCACCGGTCTCAGTCCTCATCAATACATTCGGAATCGCAAAGATTGATGAAAAACGGATCGAACGCGCCGTCCTTGAGCTTTTCGATCTCCGGCCGAAAGGCATCATCAAGGCGCTGGATCTCTTACGGCCGATTTACCGCAAGACCGCGACATACGGACACTTCGGCCGCGAAGAGCCGGAGTTCACCTGGGAAAAGACGGACAGAGCTGACGACCTGTCGCGTGAGGCAGGACCCGCAGCTGCTTGATGCGTCGGTATTGGATCCTTTCGGCAAAGGACGACCCATTCCACACTCGAAAGAAACACCCCGGGCCGGCGTGGCAAGAAGCCGGCTCGGGTTTTTGGCGGAGATTTTGATGCCGGATTATGACGTGCTTTGCATCGGCAATGCCATTGTCGACATCATTGCCCAGTGCGACGAGGAATTCCTGGAGACCAACGGCATCATCAAGGGCGCGATGAACCTCATCGACACCCACCGCGCCGAACTGCTCTACAGCCGCATGGGCCCGGCGATCGAAGCCTCCGGCGGCAGCGCCGGCAACACGGCGGCCGGCGTCGCCAGCTTTGGCGGCCGCGCCGCCTTCTTCGGCAAGGTCTCCAACGATGCGCTGGGCGAAATCTACGCGCACGACATCCATGCACAGGGCGTCGCCTTCGACACCACGCCGCTCAAGGGCGAGCCGCCGACGGCGCGGTCGATGATCTTCGTCACCCCTGACGGCGAGCGTTCGATGAACACCTATCTCGGCGCCTGCGTCGAGCTTGGGCCGGAGGATGTCGAGGCCGATAAGGCTTCTGGCGCCAAGGTCACCTATTTCGAAGGCTATCTGTGGGACCCGCCGCGCGCCAAGGAAGCGATCCGCCAGACGGCGAAGCTGGCGCACGCGGCAGGCCGCGAAGTGTCGATGACGCTGTCGGATTCGTTCTGCGTCGACCGCTACCGCGACGAATTCCTCGAGCTGATGCGTTCGGGCACGGTCGACATCGTCTTTGCCAACAGCCACGAGATCAAATCGCTCTACCAGACATCCTCGTTCGACGAGGCGCTGGCGCAGATCCGCAAGGATTGCCAGATCGCCGCCGTGACCCGCTCGGAAAAAGGCTCCGTGATCGTGCGCGGCGACGAGACGGTGGTGATCAAGGCGACCGCCATCAAGGAACTGGTCGACACGACGGGCGCCGGCGATCTCTATGCCGCCGGCTTCCTGCATGGCTACACGCAAGGCCGCGACCTGCAGACCTGCGGCGACCTTGGCTCACTGGCGGCCGGCTTGGTGATCCAGCAGATCGGCCCCAGGCCTCGGCAGAATCTGTGCCGCGAGGCTGAGCAGGCGGGGTTGTTGTAGGGGGCATATCGGCAAGGTGCTGCCGGGCATCTCCCCCTCAAGGGACCCTCAAGGGGGGAGATCGGCTGTACCTATGGAAACATTATCTCGGCTGGGCTGTCGAATGCTTCGGCCTCGCTTCTACCGGCGTGGAGGACGCGACCCAAATTCACAGCATATGTGCTACTCGGAGTTCAATGATCATCGATTCTATCGCTGAACTGGACGCGGACGTCATCTCGATCGAGACGTCGCGCTCCAAAATGGAACTGCTAGACGCCTTCACGAAGTCCTAATATCCGAACGAAATCGGTCCTGGCGTCTACGACATTCACTCACCACGTGTCCCAGAAGTCGGCGAGATTTTGCATCTCGCCCAACTTGCCCGCGAGCGACTGTCGGATAGCCAACTGTGGGTCAATCCGGACTGTGGTCTCAAAACAAGGAAATGGGAGGAGATCCGCCCTGCCCTCATCAACATGGTCGCTGCAGCAGGGGCGCTGCGGGAGAAGGCCCAGGCGCAGGCCGCTGGGTCCCTGTGACGGCAAATATGTGACCAGCGGGCTTCGCGGATAATTTGAGGCAGAAAGGACGCCATCGAGAAGCCGCGCGCAGGTCGGTAGACACGAGGGGGGCTCGGCATTGTCGTCCAGCCGAAGGCCCGCTGGACGACTGAGCGGCGGGGCTATCTGGGAAGCCGCTTCTGGTCAGAGGACGGATGATCTAGAGCACGAGGTGGGAGAAGGCGGCTTCGTCCATGAGCTTCTGGCTCTGACACAGCCAGCGGTCAGCAGACACTTCACCGAGGGGCACGTTTGCGGATGCCGCCTGTGCGTCCGCACTATTGAGATATCGCGGTGAGATCGACCATCGAGAGCATCGTGTAGAGTGATTGCGCCGCATGTGGCGGACATCGACAACATAGCCCGAGCCGCAAGCTACTCTCATTCCTCATCGTTTGAATTGAAACTTCGCTGCATCTGGCGCGGCGCTTGCTCGGTTTCCGCTGAGGTTCGCTGGAACTGGATCTTCACGCGCCGCTCGCGGTGGAGTGTTGCTTCGACACCATGGCAGCCTCGACATACCCATCGGTCCAGAAATCTCAGCTGTGCTCTCCGAACCCCACCTTTCCGTTGTGCGGCTACCAGAGGAGAGGCGAGAGTGGAATCAAACCAAGGTGTAAGGAGCATCTGATGTCGAACATGATGAAGGCGCTGGTGAAAGCCAAGGCCGAACCGGGCATCTGGATGGAAGAGGTGCCGGTGCCGGAGATCGGCCCCAACGACGTGCTGATCAAGATCAAAAAGACGGCGATCTGCGGCACAGACGTGCATATCTACAATTGGGACCAGTGGGCGCAAAAGACGGTGCCGGTGCCGATGGTTACCGGCCATGAATTCGTCGGCACCGTCGCCGATTTCGGCGCGGCGGTCACCGAATACAAGCTCGGCCAGCGCGTGTCGGGCGAAGGCCACACCGTCTGCGGTCATTGTCGCAACTGCCGTGCCGGGCGAGGGCATCTCTGCCGCAATACGCTCGGCGTCGGCGTCAACCGGCCGGGTGCCTTCGGCGAGTATCTGGCGATCCCGCAGCACAATGTCGTGCCGATCCCCGATGATGTGCCCTACGAGATCGCCGCGATCTTCGATCCGCTGGGCAATGCCGTTCACACCGCTTTGTCATTCGATCTGGTCGGCGAGGACGTGCTGGTCACCGGCGCCGGGCCGATCGGCATCATGGGCGCGCTCGTCGCCCAATGCGTCGGCGCGCGAAAAGTGGTCATCACCGACATCAATCCGGTGCGGCTGGCGCTTGCCAAAAAACTCGGCGTCCAGCATGTCGTGGATGCTTCGAAGGAAAAGCTGCGCGATGTCATGCCGGCACTCGGCATGACCGAGGGTTTTGATGTCGGCCTCGAAATGTCGGGCGCAGCCCCCGCCTTCCGCGACATGATCGACACCATGAACAATGGTGGCAAGATCGCCATTCTGGGCATCGCGCCGACCGGCTTCGAGATCGACTGGAACAAGGTCATCTTCAAGATGCTGCATCTCAAGGGCATCTACGGCCGCGAGATGTTCGAGACCTGGTACAAGATGATCGCGCTTGTGCAGGGCCCGCTGGATGTTTCCGGCCTGATCACCCACCGCATCGGAATCGACGATTTTCAGGCCGGCTTCGATGCGATGCGCAGCGGTAGTTCGGGCAAGGTGGTGATGGACTGGTGAGGCGATTGGCCGGCCTAATGCTGACGGACAGCGCCCTGGCCTGCCGAAGATCTCCAAGAGCGGGAGCATGGCTGGTGCAAAACC
The DNA here is from genome assembly GCF_006440775.1 of Mesorhizobium sp. B2-7-2. Taxonomy (GTDB): domain Bacteria; phylum Pseudomonadota; class Alphaproteobacteria; order Rhizobiales; family Rhizobiaceae; genus Mesorhizobium. The sequence goes on from NZ_VFTZ01000012.1 coordinate 120,547, forward strand.
ATGGCTCCTGCCATCAACGTGCGACGCTCAATCGCGCCGCGACCTATCACGGCCCAATCGGACGGCAGCGCCTGTGGCAATTCGCCAGATGGGTCAAGGAACGCTCACTGGCTCCGACGCGATCACCTGTTTCGCAATGCCTAGGATCGAGGTCGAGGTGTTGTGGGCGTTTCAGTTGGCAAGACGGGATTTGTGATCTCCGGTCGCTTTCCGGTCACCGAATGAAGGTAGGCACCGATCCGATCGATTTCGATTTGCGCTAGCTCTTGGCCAAGCTGGGTGGTGCCCATGATGGCGACCGCCTCGCTCAGGTCCCAGACCTTGTCCGAATGAAAGTATACCGCGGTGATTGCTACGTTGCGCAGCGATGGCACGCGGAAAACATAGGATCATCTGGTACATTGGTGACGGCAAATCGTCCCTTGTCGTTCTCCGGCAGGATGTCGGCGCCAGGCTACTCTACGAGGCCGAATGGATAATAGCCTTCCCCACCGGAATGGCAGGAGGAGCAGTCCTTTTCCATAAAAAGGGCCAAGCCCTGTTTCGCTTCGGGATCAATGGGGGTGTCATCGCCATTGAGGTAGGCGTCGAAGGGGGCCGGCGCGACCAGTGTCGCCTCGTAGGCTGCGAGTGCAATGGCCACGTTTTCGAGGGTGATGGGATCGGCTTGCTCCGGGAAAGCAGATTGGAACAACTCCACATATTGCGGCATCGATTTGAACGTCTCGACCACTCGATGCGGTGTGTTGGCCATTTCGACACCGGCCTGTATCGGCCCTTTGGCCTGAGCTTTCAGGTCTTCGGCGCGACCGTCCCAAAAATGTGATTTGTTGAAGACAGAGTTAAACACCGTCGGCGCGTCGCGCTGCCCCTTCTGCCAACCATGGCCAATCGAAGTTTCACGATTGTCGTCGCCCCGGTGGCCAGGTTGTGGCACGAAGTGCAGGAGAAAACGCCTGGGGACGAGAGGCGTGGATCGAAGTACAGCGCCTTGCCGAGGGCAACCTTCTCCGGTGTGCTTGGGTTGTTGGTGACTGCCAGTATGGATGGCAAGGGCTTGAAGATGGCCAGTGCCGTTTCCCTGAGGTCTGGCGGAAGGGACTGCTCAGCAAAGCTGTGGCCGCCACAAGCGCAACAGCCACCGCCAGGCAATAGAATTTTCATAGATAGAGTCCGACTATGTGCACGGAAACCATTCTCCACATGCGGCCTGCGAACGCCCTGCGCTAGATCCGTGGATCAAGGGAATGGTGCCTGTCGACCAAGATGATCGAGCGGCGAAAATAGTGACTGCGATTTATCCCCGACGGCCCCCGATACCAACAGTGGCGGGCGCGCAATCGCTATTTGTTCGCTGAGGGCTTGGTCGGTTCTGTTGCCTGTCGCCCCACGCTGGCGCAACGCCGACCTGTTTCGTACGCGCAAGGTCTTCCAGGTGCACGGCTCTTGGTGCTTACAATTTTTCTGCGTCGTCCTCTCGCAACTCAACCGACAAGATCGCGACTGAACGGCGGATACCGGGCGCTTATGGACGGCGATTTCCGAGGAGATCAGCGTCGCGACAGCTTGTAACTGGCGCTATAGACCTCGATGTTGGACGAGCACCGAACAATCCTGTCGCGAGATTTGTTGCGTTCGTCGGAAATCATCACTAGAAGGCCACGCTCCGCAGACCAATCCACTGGAGAGTTTCATGCCAGAAGAAGACTTCGAAAACGCCAACAACCTCATCGACCTTACCGCGGATGTTGTCTCAGCCTATGTTTCCAACAATCCCGTCCCGGTGGGGGAGTTGCCTGCCCTGATCGGCCAAGTGCACGAAGCTTTGAAACGCACGGCGGCCGGTCGCGTCTCCGCACAAGAGCCGACGGCGTTGACGCCGGCCGTCCCGATCAGAAAATCGGTGACGCCGGACTACATTATTTCCCTTGAGGACGGCAAGAAATTCAAATCGCTAAAGCGCCATCTGTCGACCCATTACGGGCTGACACCCGATGAATATCGCGCCAAATGGGGTCTGCCGGCGGACTATCCCATGGTCGCGCCGAACTATGCGGCTGCGCGCTCTGCCCTGGCCAAGACAATGGGACTTGGGCGCAAACCGAAAGAGCCTGAAGTCTCGGCGCCCGAGAAGCGGTCTAGAAAGAAGGTACCAGCGTGACTTCCTCAATCCAGACCCGTTGAGGGGCTGGCAGCTCGATCGGCATGATGCGAGCGAAACATAGAAAGGCGGGATCAAATCCCGCCTTTTCCTTGCAGGGCGTGATTACACGCGCGAAGCGGAATGGAATTGACATAGCGCAGGGACACAGGAGACCGCGGCGGTAAAAGGACCAACTTTTCAGCTTGGGACGGAAACTGTTGCAGACCTCTATCCTGAAAGAATATCGCGAGGCTCTCCTGCCTTGGTACACCATCTATCCGACTGTGCCGGAGTTCACCGCCACCGTCAGGCCCGAAAGCTATCAGGAATGGCTAAGAGGTCTGCCGGCTGACGATCCGGTGTCTCTCTATCTCCACATTCCGTTCTGCCGATCGATTTGCTGGTATTGCGGCTTCCCAACCACGATTGCCCGCAATCAGGGTCCGATCCTCGATTATCTGGCCGTTCTGCGTGACGAGATCCGTTTGGTCTGGCAGCAAGTGCAGCAGGGGCTCGTCGTGAACGACGTGCATTTCGGCGGTGGAACCCCGACCCTGATCGGAGCAGCGGAGTTCTTGGCCATGATCCAACTCCTGCGCCGCCGCTTCGCGTTCAGGGAGTCCGCGACAATCGCCGTCGAAATTGACCCGCGCACCTTCACGGCCGAGATTGCCGAAGCAATGGGAGCAGCCAATGTGAGCCGCGCGAGTCTCGGAGTGCAGAGCTTTGATCCGATTGTTCAAAAAGCGATAAACCGCGTCCAGAGCGAGGCGCAGACGGCCGCTGCCGTCGAAGAGCTGCGCCGGCATGGGGTAAGCGGCATCAACGTCGATCTCATTTTCGGTCTTCCGAATCAGACAGTAGAGTCCTGCGTCCAGACTGCGGCGGCAACTGTCGCCATGCGCCCCAACCGGCTTGCGGTGTTCGGCTACGCGCACATTCCATCGGTGATAAAGAATCAGCGCCTGATCGAGACGACTGCGCTGCCGGACAGCGTCGCCCGCGCCGAACAGGCTGCGGCCGTGGCCGAGACGCTGGTCGCCGCCGGCTACCAAGAGATCGGCCTCGACCATTTCGCCTTGCCGGACGACGAACTTACGCTGGCGCAGACCAGTGGTCGGCTACGGCGTAACTCGCTGGGTTACTCGGCCGACACCTGCAAAACCCTGATCGGTTTCGGCGCGTCGGCTATCGGGCGGGTCGGCGAGGGTTACGTCCAGAACGAGGTAACACGTGAGTCCTACAGCCGGCACATAGCAGCTGGCCGTTTGGCGACGTCAAAAGGCTACCGGCTCACAGACGACGACCGCGTGCGAGCCGTGATCATAGAGCGGCTGATGTGCGATTTGCGGGCCGATGTGCCGGCAATTTGTGCGGCCTTTGGATTCGATCCAACTCGCCTTCTCGATTCGGCTGCTGAACGCTTGGCGAAGCTGGCTGAGGATGGGATAGTGGACATTGAAAACGGTTTCATCCGGGTGCGGCAGGAGCATCGTTTCGTAGTTCGCGCTGTTGCTGCCGCATTCGATGCTTTTCTCGACCGGGTTGTTCCACAGCACAGCCAATCAGCGTGAGGTGCCAAAGCGATAAGCTCGTGCCGAACGGCAAGCTCCTAAAACCGCCGCAGGCCCCGGTCACGGCGCCCCCTGCGCGGATTGAAGTGTTTGACGGTCCCGAATGGACGAGCGTGTCGCCGATAACGCGACACAGTCATCGATGGTGACTTGTTTTGCGAGATGCCCGGCCGGTCGACGTCTTGTGCTTATGAATACTACTTTCGCAGGCAAGAAAACTGAGCGAAAACGACAAGATCGTCGGCGCGATGATCTCGTGGACGCGCGGCACGGTCGTGTCTTCTCATCAGTGATGAGGATCAACAGTTTTGGAGTTATGGGCAGAAACTACCCTAGCCTTAGCTAATAGCAACGTGGGAGGACCCGAGAATTCTAAAGCCATCAATATCCGCCAACGCAGCCAGCGCCGGGTGCGTCAAAACATGGCCAGCGACATCGATGACATATTTATGGGTGTCCAGCCGCTCGCATGTCGGACGCTCATAGACATTGAGAACGGCTAAATTATCCTTCGAGAACATGTTCAGGACACAACTGAGATTGCTCTGAAACGCGGAGGTGAAGTGTCGTCCGGTCAAATCCTGTCGGCGCAGGGGTCCTGCCCCCGAGCACCCACCACCGCTTAACGTTATGCAGCCCTTCTTCAATTCCTGTTCGCAATATCTGCAGATTGTACAGCTTGGCACCAAGCGCAGGACCAAATGCCGCTGTCGAGGGCGAGGCTTAGCGACTAAAGATGTCGCTCCCTTACGGCTCTCTCGCTCGACATTGGGCATGTTCTCGTCGAGCGACCCGGCCACCTCCTGCAAGGCTACGGCGTGGCCAAGCACCTTAGTGACTCATCGAGAAACTCGCATCCTTGCTGGCCATCAGGCTATAGCTCAAGACCTTCGGGTACTCGGCGATGACCCTGGGAGACCTCAAGCGCAGGACTTGGTCGAGGTAGAGAGTGGTTCCGACCAGAGAGGTCGTAGCTGGAACGCATGCAACGTCGACGCAGCCATTCTCATATGCTTCGAACAATCCGTCGTTGAACGGAACGAGTTCAACTTGGTCGCCAAAGAGGTCTAGCGAGGCTTGATGTGTCCAGGTCCCCTCAGGGCCAATGTACCCTACCCGCTTGATCGCGGAGGTGTCGACCGCTGGAGGCTGGCTGAATTGCTGGTTCATTTCCTCGGCACGCTCGATCGATAATGCGTCAGAGCCCTCATTCATGAAAATCACACGCACGGGTTCATGACCGAAAATATAGCATTGATCGGTGGAAGCGAGCGGACCCACAAGAAGCTCGCAGCTTGGTCTCGTTGTCCAGATTCGTTCTGATGCGCGCGGTCGCCGTCGGCATCTGCTACGTGAGAATCTACAGCAGAAAAAATAAGAGGGCTGGGACCCGCCCCTCCTCACTTGCAAACATCTTATTTCAGTAGAACTTGGCAGCTTCCCGCAAACCGCCGCCCGGTCAGCGGGAGATCCGTTTCTTGCCCGCTCCTATGGCGCGGTCAGTGGCACTTCTGCCCGGCTCTTGCCGGGCAGAGGCAGAAAAAGATCAGCCAGCTTTGCTGAGACTGCCTGCGGAGGACTTGCCGGTACGGCGGTCCTGTTCGACCTCGTAGTTGATCTTCTGGCCCTCATTAAGGGTCGAAAGGCCCGCTCGTTCGACAGCGGAAATGTGAACGAAAACGTCCTGACCTCCGTTGTCAGGCTGGATAAAACCGAATCCCTTGGTGCTGTTGAACCACTTCACCGTTCCAGTCGCCATAGTCGTATTCCTTTGTAACCATTCAATGTAGGCAGGCCATAGGCCAGGTCCGCTTCATATCTGAGATTTTAGGGGCAGCAAAAGCGAAAATAGCAAAAGCCCCGGTCAAATCGCAAATCGGCTCGCAAGCTCCATCATGACCGCCTCTCGCGGAAGCGTCTCCCCGCGCTGGCGTTCCGAATGGCAAAACAAGTCCTGCAACGCTCCGGTAAATTCCAGACCGCGTCTATCGCTGTTTGGAGTCGTGTTAGGGGACCAGCGATCGGCCGATGTGGGCAGGAGTACGCGGACGACCAGCAACTACAGGCGCGCGCTAACGCCACGATATTGGACATCTCCGAAGGGTAGCTCACCTAGCCACCTTTTTAAGCGGCGAGGGCTTCCCATTTCGGGCGGTGTAAGATGTCCGACAATGTCGGATACGTCACATAGCTGAGTCCGACAATCACATCGCCGAAACGGGGTTTTCTCATTTGGCACGGTTCGTGCGCAGTCATCGCAAACACGTCACGAGCCGAGGAGAGTCATCCAATGATCCCCAAAAAAATACCGTCTCACGTTTCCCAGATTAGCTCAAAGATGACGCTCGTGTCAGGCCTCGAAACATGTTGATGCCTCATCTGGCTCGGGGCTACCCACCGCTCCACTATCTCCCACTAAAGGGACGAGCACGCAGCACCCTCAACATAAGGGACAACTCACTTTGCCTCAAAACTTGCCCATCGGCCGGTCACCAAGAGACGCCGTCAGCAAACCTTCAGTCTGGCTCTTTTTGCGACCGCGCTGGCCTTCGTGAGCACCGCTCCGGTTCTGGCGGCTACCGATGACATCAAGGCGACGGCCAATCACGTCGCCGGCGAGTTTGACCGCGCGGTGGCCGAGATCGGTGGCTCGCACGACGCCTTCACCTCCTATGACTATACTGCCTACCACCCTGGCGCGCGCCGGTCAGATCAGCCAGCCAAGAGGTAACTAAGATGGACGTGCAAGAAACCAAGACAGCATGCCGGGACGCCTTCGCCGAACTGGCGTCGCCAGCGTGCATCCACGACCCGTATCCGTTTATGCGGTGGTAGCGCGAGCACGATCCGGTGCATCGCGCGGCCTCGGGCCTCTTTCTGTTGAGCCGCCACGCCGACATTTACTGGGCGCTCACGGCCACGGGCGATGCATTTCGGGGACCGGCGCCTGGCGAACTGGCGCGCTATTTCCCGCGTGCGGCGACCAGCCTGTCCCTCAATCTAATGGCGTCCACGATAGCGATGAAGGACCCACCGACGCATACGCGTCTGCGCCGGCTGATCTCTCGCGATTTCACCATGCGCCAGATCGACAACCTGCGGCCGAGCATCGCGCGCATCGTCGCAGCGCGCCTGGACGGCATGGCGCCCGCGCTGGAGCGCGGGGAGGCGGTGGATCTGCATCGGGAATTCGCGCTGGCCTTGCCCATGCTGGTCTTCGCCGAACTGTTCGGCCTGCCCCAGGACGACATGTTCGGGCTCGCCGCCGGCATCGGCGCCATTGTGGAAGGCCTGAGCCCGCACGCCAGCGATCCCCAGCTCGCCGCGGCGGACGCAGGCAGCGCCAGGGTGCAGGCCTACTTCGGCGACCTCATACAGCGCAAGCGCACCGATCCCCGCCATGACATCGTGTCGATGCTGGTCGGCGCACACGACGACGATGCCGACACGCTATCGGATGCAGAGTTGATCAGCATGCTGTGGGGCATGCTGCTGGGCGGCTTCACCACCACTGCTGCGGCCATCGACCACGCGGTCCTGGCGATGCTGGCTTATCCCGAACAGCGGCATTGGCTGCAGGGAGACGCCGTGGAGGTGAAGGCATTCGTCGAAGAAGTCCTGCGCCGCGACGCGCCCGTCCTGTTCAGCGCCACTCCGCGTATCGCCCAGCGCGACATCGAACTGGGCGGCGTGGTGATCCCGAAGAACGCGGACGTTCGCGTGCTGATCGCGGCCGGCAATCGCGACCCGGACGCCTTCGCCGATCCCGACCGCTTCGATGCCGTGCGGTTCTACGGCACCAATCCGGGCATGTCGACCGACGGGAAGATCATGCTCAGCTTCGGCCACGGCATCCACTTCTGCCCCGGTGCGCAACTGGCCCGGATGCAGTTGGCCGAGAGCCTGCCGCGGATCCAGGCGCGCTTCCCCACGCTGGCATTGGCCGAGCAGCCGACCCGGGAGCCCTCCGCGTTCCTTAGGACGTTCCTCGCGCTGCCGGTGCGGCTGAATGCGCAGGCAGGGGGCTGAGATGCGCGTCGTGGTCGACCAGGATCTGTGCGGAACCACCGGGCAGTGCGTGCTTACGCTGCCGGGCACCTTTCGCCAGCGCGAACCGGACGGCGTGGCTGAAGTGTGCGTGGCGACGGTCCCGCAGGCGTTGCACGTCGCCGTGCGGCTCGCGGCCAGCCAGTGCCCGGTCGCCGCCATTCGGGTCATCGAAAGCGACGCTGGCGATGACGAGCGCGCCAGCGCCGACGCTGCGCCTTCTCGGCGGAACCCGAGCGGCATGCCGCGAAAGACCAACAATCCAGAAGGACACGATGGGACGGTTTGAAGGCAAGGTGGCCGTGGTGACCGGCGCCAGCGCCGGCATCGGCAAGGCATGCGCCCTCGCCATCGCGCCGAGGGCGGCAGAGTGGTGGTGGCCGACATTGATGGCTCGGCGACCATCGCCTGCACCGCGCAGATCACGGCCGAAGCGGGCCACGCGCTGGCCCTGGCCATGGACATCGCCGATGCGCAGGCGGTGGCAGCGCTGTTCCAGACGGCGGAGCGGCATTTCGGTGAGGTCGGCTGCGTGAACAACGCGAGCTATGCATCTGACCCCGCGCGAGCGCGCGATGCTCGACCTGGATCTGGCGGTCTGGATCAGACCATGGCGACCAATCTGCGCGGCACGCTGCTCTGCTGCCGGCAGGCCATCCGACGGCTGATCGCCCGCGGCGGTGGCGCGATCGTCAACATGTCGTCGTGCCAGGGCTCAGCGGTGACACCGCCCAGACGTCCTACCCCGCGTCGAAGGCGGCGATGAACATGCTGTCGGCCTCGCACGCCATGCTGGCGCATGTGCGGACGTACGCCGACGGTGGCAACAGCCGCGCCGCGCGGCCTGCCGGCGACACCGTCGAAGCGGCCGCGGCGCCGCGCTGCTGATGGAGCTGATGAACATGCTGCTCAACCCGCTGAACCGTCGCCACCGGCTGCGGCACGACATCCCGGTCGTGCCCGGCGCTTTCCCCCTGGTCGGGCATCTTCCCGCCATCATCTGCGACCTGCCGCGCCTGCTGCGGCGCGCGGAACGGACGCTGGGCAGCTACTTCTGGCTGGATTTCGGCCCTGCCGGACACCTGATGACCTGCATGGATCCGGACGCGTTCGCACTGCTTCGGCACAAGGACGTGTCCTCGGCGCTGATCGAAGGGATCGCGCCCGAATTGCTTGGTGGAACGATGGTCGCCCAGGACGGCGGCGCGCACCGGCAGGCGCGCGATGCGATCAAGCCGGCGTTCCTGCCCAAGGGGCTGACCCAGGCCGGCATCGGCGACCTGTTCGAGCCCGTCATCCGGGCGCGTGTGCAGGCGTGGCGCGACCGCGGCGACGTAGCCATCCTGCGTGAAACCGGCGACCTGATGCTAAAGCTCATCTTCCGCCTCATGGGAGTCCCCGCGCAGGACCTGCCGGGATGGCATCGCAAGTACCGGCACCTGGTGCAGTTGATCGTCGCGCCCCCGATCGACCTGCCCGGACTGCCCTTGCGGCGCGGCCGCGCCGCCCGCGACTGGATCGACGCGCAGTTGCGCCAGTTCATCCGCGACGCGCGCGCGCATGCCGCGCGCACCGGGTTGATCAAGGACATGGTGAGCGCCTTCGATCGCAGCGACGATGCGCTCTCCGATGACGTCCTGGTCGCCAATATCCGCTTGCTGCTGCTTGGCGGTCACGAGACCACCGCCTCGACGATGGCCTGGATGGTGATCGAGCTGGCGCGGCAGCCTGTGCTGTGGGACGCCCTGGTCGAAGAGGCGCAACGCGTGGGCGCGGTGCCGACCCGGCACGCGGACCTAGCGCAGTGTCCGGTCGCCGAGGCGCTGTTCCGCGAGACGCTGCGCCTGCATCCGGCGGTCACGCTCCTGCCGCGTCAAGCGCTGCAGGAATTGCAACTCGGCCAATGGCGCATTCCCGCGGGTACCCATCTGTGCATCCCGCTGCTGCATTTCTCGACCTCGGCGCTGCTGCACGAGGCGCCTGATCAGTTCCGCCTGGCGCGATGGCTGCAACGCACGGACCCGATCCGGCCGGTGGACATGCTGCAGTTCGGTACCGGCCCACACGTCTGCATCGGCTACCACCTGGTATGGCTGGAACTAGTGCAGTTCTGCATCGCCTTGGCCCTGACCATGCACAAGGCCGGGGTGCGGCCGCGGTTGCTGAGCGACGTCGAAAAAGGCCGGCGCTATTACCCGACCGCAAATCCGTCCATGAAAATCCGCATCGGATTCTCATGAGCTGGCATCGCATGCCCCGTGTGGCGAGGCAGCGGCGAGCGACGCGCAGCATTGCTGCACTCGGCGCGCGCGCTCGGTGCGACGCCGGCAACAGCGCGGCGGTCGCCGCTCTCCGAGGCCGTCTCCTGTCAGGCACAAGGACATGAACAACATGCAAGCCGGTTCCAAGCCACATGACGACCGAACTGGCGTTTCCGCGATCGGGGGATTGGGCGCGCAGGCGCGCGGCGCATCCGGCAGGCTGCTGCCGGAGATCTGGATGCAGGACGGCGCAAAGGGGGTCGAACAGGCGCTGGCGCGTCTTCTGTGCGCCGAAGACGATGGCGAGACCGAGCTGATGGCGGCGATGCGCTACGCCACCTTGCATGGCGGGAAGCGCACGCGCGCCTTGCTCTGTCTGGCTGCCGGCGCACTGGCCGATACGCCGGCGCACGTGCTCGAGGACGTCGGCGCCGCCATCGAGATGATCCACGCCTGTACCCTGGTCCACGACGACCTGCCCGCGATGGACAACGACGTGCTTCGCCGCGGCCTTCCGACTGTGCACGTCAAGTTCGGCGAAGCCACTGCGATCCTGGTCGGCGATGCGCTGCAGGCGCACGCCTTCCTCACCCTGGCGAGCCTGGATGCGCCGGGCGACAACCGTATCGCGCTCGTGCACGAACTGGCACAGGCGGTGTCCGCCGAGGGTGCCGCAGGCGGGCAGGCCAAGGATCTGTCGCTGGTCGGAAAGCATGTCGAGCTGGACAGGATCGTGGCGATGCACCGGATGAAGAGCGGAGCGCTGGTGCGCGCGTCCGTTCGCATGGGCGCGCTATGCGCCATCACGGAGGATGCCGCGCACGCCGCGCTGTACAGTGCGCTCGATCGCTACAGCGCCTGTTTCGGCCTGGCGCTGCAGGTGGTTGACGACATTCTCGACGCGACAGCGGATGCCGCGACGCTGGGCAAGACACCCGGCAAGGACGCTGCGGCGCAGAAGCCGACCTGCGCGTCGATCATGGGGCTGCAAGCAGCGCGCCAGTTTGCGCTGGATCTGTTGCGCGACGCCGGGGAGGCCATCGCCCCGCTGGGGCCGCGTGCGGAACCGTTGGCGCAGATGCTGCAGCGGGCCACCGCGTATCTGTTAAAGCACGCGCCATGCGCATGAGGCGCCCCGTCCGCATGGAGTCGCCCCTGTGCCGCGCGATCGGCCGGCGACAGCGGTGGATGCTGCACTCTGTCCGAGTCCGCGGCGCCGATCGCAGCGGTTGCCCAGCACGGCCGTGTCACGCGGCGCGCGGCGCTAGCCTATTGGGCGAACCGACGCCAGCCGCGCGTCGCCGCGCCGGAGCAGGGCGGCCGTCCGGCGCTGCCCACGCGCCTGGCCGCGACGGGCCTGCGGCGACGTGCGCGGCGTCTGCCCGATCTTGGTTCTCGTCAACCTTCTGCAGAAGGAACATCCCGCGTGAACGCGCTGTCCGAACAGATCCTTTCCGAATTGCGCCACTTGCTGAGCGAGATGAGCGACGGCGGCAGCGTCGGTCCGTCCGTCTACGACACGGCGCGAGCGCTGCAGTTCCACGGCAACGTCACCGGTCGGCAGGACGCATACGCCTGGCTGATCGCGCAGCAACAGGCCGATGGCGGATGGGGAAGCGCGGACTTCCCGCTGTTTCGCCATGCGCCCACGTGGGCGGCGTTGCTGGCATTGCAGCGCGCTGACCCTCTTCCCGGCGCTGCCGACGCAGTCCAGGCTGCAACCCGGTTCCTCGAACGCCAACCCGATCCCTACGCGCATGCGGTGCCGGAAGACGCGCCGATCGGCGCGGAGCTGATCCTGCCGCAGTTGTGCGGCGAGGCCGCATCCTTGCTGGGCAGCATGGCGTTTCCGCGCCACCCGGCGCTGTTGCCGTTGCGGCAAGCCTGCCTGGTCAAGCTGGGGGCGGTGGCGACGTTGCCGAGCGGCCATCCATTGCTGCACTCCTGGGAAGCCTGGGGGACGTCGCCGACCACCGCATGCCCGGATGAAGACGGCAGCATCGGCATCAGTCCGGCGGCCACCGCCGCGTGGCGTGCGCACGCCGTGACACAAGGGAGCAGGCCGCAGGTCGGGTGCGCCGACGCGTATCTGCAGGCGGCATCGCGGGCGACGCGCAGCTGCATCGAAGGTGTCGTTCCCAGCGTCTGGCCGATCAATGTGTTTGAGCCATGCTGGTCGCTGTACACCCTGCATCTGGCCGGGCTGTTCGCGCATCCCGCGCTCGCCGAGGCGATGCGCGTGATCGTCGCGCAGCTCGACGCCCGCCTGGGCGTGCGCGGTCTGGGCCCGGCCTTGCACTTCGCGGCCGATGCGGACGACACCGCCGTTGCGTTGTGCGTCCTGCGCCTTGCAGGCCGCGACCCGGCGGTCGATGCGTTGCGCCATTTCGAAATCGGCGAGCTGTTCGTCACCTTTCCCGGCGAGCGCAATGCCTCAGTGTCGACCAACATACATGCCCTGCATGCATTGCGACTATTGGGAAAGCCCGACGCCGGCACCGGCGCCTACGTCGAGGCCAATCGCAACCCACACGGTCTATGGGACAACGAAAAATGGCACGTTTCGTGGCTGTATCCCACCGCGCATGCGGTCGCTGCGCTGGCGCAAGGCAAGCCCCAGTGGCGCGACGAGCGCGCGCTAGCGGCGCTGCTGCAGGCGCAGCGTGACGACGGCGGCTGGGGCGCCGGTCGCGCGTCCACATTCGAGGAAACCGCCTATGCGCTGTTCGCGTTGCACGTGATGGACGGGAGCGAAGAGCCGACAGAGCGCCGGCGCATCGCGCAGGCGGTGGGGCGTGCGCTGGAGTGGATGCTCGCCCGCCATGCGGCGCATGCCTTACCGCAGACGCCGCTGTGGATCGGCAAGGAACTGTATTGCCCCATCCGGGTCGTGCGCGTGGCCGAACTCGCCGGGTTGTGGCTGGCGCTTCATTGGGGGCGGCGCGTCCTGGCCGGGGGAGCAGGAGCGTCGCCATGATCCAGACCGAACGGGCGTTGCAGCAGGTGCTGGAGTGGGGGCGTTCCCTGACCGGGTTCGCCGACGAGCATGCGATGGAAGCGGTCAGGGGCGGCCAGTACATCCTGCAGCGCATCCACCCGAGCCTGCGTGAGACCAGCGCCCGCACCGGCCGCGATCCGCAGGACGAAATGCTGATCGTGACGTTCTATCGCGAACTGGCGCTGCGCTGGAGGCCGATGGACTCATCGTCCATCTCAATCCGCTGCAGGAAGCGGTACAGCCGGAGGGCGACAGCGACTGGCGCGGCGTCCTGGCGCAGATCGCTCGCGCCGCGCGTTGCGTGGGCGTGCCGATCGTGGCCAAGGAAGTGGGGTCGGGCCTGTCCGCCTCGGTGGCCTGTGTGCTCGTCGAGGCGGGCGTGGCGGTGATCGATGTCGCCGGCGCCGGCGGCACCTGTTGGGCCGCGGTGGAGGGCGAGCGCGCCCGCGATGCCGCCGACCGTGCAGTGGCGCTGGCCTTCGCCGATTGGGGGATTCCGACCCCGGCCAGCGTGCAGGCGGTACGTCGGGCGCTGCCGGCGGTGAAGCTGATCGCGTCGGGCGGAATCCGCGACGGCGTCGACGTGGCCAAGGCCATTCGCCTGGGCGCGGACATCGCTGGGCAGGCGGCCGGCGTGCTGCGCGCGGCGACGGTGTCCACCGAGGCGGTTGTCGCGCATTTCGAGATCGTCATCCGCCAGTTGGCCGTCGCCTGTTTCTGCACCGGCTCGGCCGATCTGGCGGCATTACGTCAGGCGCGCTTGTTGCCCTCGGCGCATCTGCCCGCCGGTTGATGCGGGCGTCGTCCGCACGTGGCGGCGGGGCACCTAGAAGGCCGCTGAAATACCTACGCCAGCCCGATCCGGCTTATGGTCAATGAAGCGCGAATACGTGCACATCCAACTTAAGAGACGGCAGGAAGCCGCCGCGTCGCAGGAAGGAGCCGGGTAATCTTCGCCGCCCTGCCCTGTCGGTTCATTCAGCGGTGGCGGCGCACACTGCCACCTGCCCGAACGGAGATTGGCTCCGGCAAGAGCTTTTTCCGCTGCGAAGTGGCGAGCGACGCGGAAGCATGATTGGGAACGCGAACACTCGGCGACGAAAATCCTGAAGCAGCGGGCGAGCATTCATTGTCCCTTTCCTAGGCAGTTAGCAGCAGCAGCAGTCCTAGGGCCAACGCGATGGGACCCAAGAGAAGGCAGGCCGGAACAACGCTCCTTCCAATGCAATTGCGAATTTTGGACGTTTGCTTTGGCCGCATTCTGACGACGGTTTCCTGTCAAGCGACGCACGCGTGGGCGGCGCATTCAGACATTGAATGGTGATGGCTCGAACGAAGTTCTCGTTGTACTGACCCTTCCGAGCCCGCCGCCGATAAAAAAGCGCGATCTGAGCCGACGGATTTGCAAGCAGACACGGGCCCCCTCGCCCCCTTCGGATGCTGCCAGCCGGTGATGGCCACGAGTGCTGTCTAGGTTAGCAAGATCCTCTTCCATGCTCCCGACGGATTGTGGCCAGGTAGCGCGATTTACGCTTGGTCATGCACTCAGGACTTGAAGATCCTGCACTCAGGATATGACAGTGCATCCTTGGCATCGCGGGCGCATGAATAAGGCGGGATTTCGATGATGAGGGCCGCAGCGGGCATTGGCAGTTCGCTCGTGCTGATCATATTTCATCCACGAAGAATAACACCACTAGGCCAATCTCGAGGCTACAGTGGAACAATCCTAAGACAGGGCTTCCAGACATTGTAGGTGACGCATCGCTTTATCCTTAGCCCCCTGCGCCGGCACCACCCACACGCGCGAAGCTACGCGGTCGAAGTGCGTTTCGACGGTTGCCCATCGACTCGACGCCATCTGACCCGCCGTCTTCCCTCTAATCAAACGGAGGTGCCTTTGCTCCGCTTCAGGCTTGGTCAGTACGGCTTGGCGCGGTTGCCATTCGGCGATCCCAACCTCTAAGTTCCCGGCGGCCGGTGCAGCACCGACGATGGTCGCATAAAGAGAAAGTGCCGTGATCAAGATGACGTTCATAACTTGCCTCTAATCGGTTGTTATAATCACCGCCCTTCTGGCACGCGCACCTGACGGCAGCCTGAAAGCCGCCGGAACATTTGCGCTACGGCGTTCAGCCTATTGTCAGGTTCCGTCAATAGGGCACGAACCCTGCCCAATTATTGGAGCTCGGCATGCGAATTTTGCTCATTGAAGACAGCGAGGACTTTGGCAGCGCTGTACGAGAACATATGATAGCTGATGGCCACGCGGTTGAATGGGCCAAGGACCTGTCCGAAGCGCGGTATCACGCAAGTGGGATTCCCTACGGGCTTGTTCTGCTCGATATTAACCTGCCAGACGGTAACGGCCTGGACTACTTGCGGGAGATGAGGAAGGGGCGTGATTCGACACCCGTCATCATCGTGACAGCTCGCCATACGGTCGAGGACCGCATCGAGGGGCTCAATGCTGGTGCCGCCGACTACTTGGTCAAGCCGTTCGATCCCCGCGAACTTTCCGCGCGCATTCATGCCGTGGCGCGTAGTCACGGGAACTTCCCGAAGCCATATTCTGTCGGGGCGCTGTCCATAAACGCGGCTGAGCGGCGCGTCGCCCTCGACGGGCAGCCGGTCAACCTGACTGCACGCGAATGGGCGATTCTCGACTGCGTTCTATCCCGACCCGGAGCGGTAGTTTTGAAGAGGAAGATCGAGGAAGAACTCCTTTCCTTAGGTTCGGAAAGTGAGAGCAATACCGTGGAGGTTTATGTTAGCCGGCTCCGCAAGAAGATCGGCAGGGACCGAATAGCGACACTGCGTGGCTTGGGGTACAGTTTCGTGGAAGAATCACGGAACGGCCTCGGAGACCCTGTCGATCTTGTCCAAAAGGTTCGGTCAGTCGTTGATGACTTCTTGAAAAAGCCGTGGTTTGCCGGACGGCTAATCCTTGACGTCGACGGCTGCCCCGCCTGGGAGTGCAAAGCAGACCACGCCGTTAGAATTCCCGTCGTGCTTCGATGCCTCATCGACAACGCACTCACACATGGACTGCCCGATATCCCGACGACAGTTTCCGTCAGAGCTGATGGAACCATCGCCATTGTAAACGCAGGACCGGTGGTGCCCCTCCCAGACCTTGACGAGATAACAGAGCGTTTTGTGCGTCTGGCGACTCGGGCAACTGTCCCAGGCCAGGGTCTACCCGTCGCTAATTATGTTATCAAGAAGGTCGGTGGCAGCCTTGAACTTGCCTCGCCTGCCACGGGTCGCGGGGATGGTTTTGAGGCGATTATTCGAATCCCTCGATGACCCTGGTTTGCTGCAGCGACCAGGTTGGGCGTAGGAAGCATTGTACGCTGCTGGGCAACGGGAATGTCAAACAGGGGCGGTAACCAAACCCGCGGTGGGCCGGCTCGCCAGAGGAAGGCAGCTTTGGCGGGGCACACCACATCCCAATCCACTGGCGTGAGACAAGCATGCCACGGCCCCGCCCCAAGCCAACCCGTTCGGCAGAGCTCGGCGCTTCCTTGAGCTAATCATAGTCTTCCATATGGCTGTTGCCGGAGAACCGAAGACGGCTTGCTGAAATGATCCAGTTGTTCCAGACCTCGGCCTTTAGCCCTAGTCAGCACCGGCGCGCCGGTTTCCCAGATCAATTTGCTGACACGATTGCCCCCTTCGTCATAGACAAACTCGTTGCCCTTCGGCCAGGTGTAGCCAACGCCACCAAGAAACACGACGCTCCTGTCGGGCACTGAATAGATGGTCGAATGCGCCGCCATTTGTGCAGAACGTGCCGAAAGCAAGAATAGCAAATGATGATGTGCAGCGATTCATGGGGCCGCCTCCTCAGGATAGCCGTTGGTGATCTCTCGTTGAACGACGGCGGCTCTCAGCGACCGTTCGCAGACGTTGTTTGTCGCGGCGACCATTCCTGGGCATTGGTGCAAAGACGTTGAACTCCGATGCGATGTTCAGGACGGCTTAGTCATTGCCCTTTGCCCGGTGCGTTGCATAGCACCGCGCGGGCCGCCCACTACCGCGTTGCCGGGCCATATTGAGATTTGGCCCGGCACGAGAGGCGGCACTCGTGGCCAGAGAGGTTGCACCGGCGGCCAGCCCTGTCAAAATGCCGAAGTTGGTGATCCGGCAGGACGCCTATGCTTTTCCCGCTCGTTGGCGAGGTAGCGGTCCAAATAGTGCATGTTAGCCGCACCTGAAACCACTCGTTTGCCGACAACGACCGCCGGCCCGCCGTGGATGGACAGCTTCTTGGCGAGCGCGGAATTGTGCTTGACGGTGTTTACGATTCCGGGGTCCTTGATGTCCCGCTTGAGTCGCTCAACGTCGAGGCCCTCGTCTCGTGCGATATCCAAAATGTCGGATCCGCTGAGCCGGAGGCTAGTAGCCATTAGGCGGTGATGGAACGCCTCAAATTTTCCCTGTTTGCTGGCGGCGAGCACCGCCCGTGCAGCAAATTTGGAACCCGGTCTCGTGCTCGAATAAGGTATGTAGTAAACCTTCAGCTCGGGATCATGCTTGAGGGCTTGCTGGATCGTACGGTCTACCGCGCGGCGCTGCGGGTCGTTGGAGTCCAAAAATACGGCGATATGGTGGTCGCCATTTGGGTTGCCAGCAGTTGGCGCAGCTGGGTCGTTGAAGAGTGCGTCGTGCCGGTCTGAAATGACCTTCTCCCTATCCTTGCGGAGCTGGCTATTGTATTCGTGCTGGAGCACTAAGTGTGTGACAGTTGGACCATATTTCGCCAGCAGGGAAACCAGCAGCAGTAGGGCTGAAAGGGCGATCCGGCCGGCTTTTAGATTAATCATGGGGAGTTCCAATTAACGGTGAATGGCAGGGCAGTAACAGCCGGCTTGTGACACCCGGACCTGACAGCAGCCTGACAACCTCAGGACATTTGCGTCACGCGGCGTTGAGCGTAGAGTCACGTTCAGAAAGACTCCGCCCTCGAACTGTCGCCCGGCCCCCCTGATGCCACTACGCTCGTCGAAGACGGCAAGGATCTTGGCCGCGGCTGTACGCGAACTTACGATGGTGGCCACGCGGTCGATTGGGCCAAGGTCCTGTCCAAAGCGCGGTTTCGCGGGCCCAGCGCTAGCCACGCGGTCGGCGATCCTTCTGTCGTGAATTTTACTCATGCTGCCGGCGAGCGCCGCCATGCCCCGGTGACGCCGACGATATCACCTTAAGCGGCAAGCGCTTCCCGTAAACTGGCGTTCGATGTCGGACAATGTCGGATCGGCAACATAGCAGAATCCGATTACTCACGTTGCCGAGACGAGTTTCTTGTTTGGCACGGCATGTGCGCGATCCCGCAAACGCCTCACAGACTAAAGAGAAGTCATCCGATGATCACCCACCAAAGAATGCCCTCACATTGATTCACTCAAGATGACGCTCGCGTCTGGCCTCGCAAAATACTGATGGCTCAGTTGGCCCTGCGCTGCCCACCGATCCAGTTTGTCCCGCAAGGGCGTCGAGGACGCAGCATCGGCAAAATGAGGGGCAACTCCTTTGCCTCGAACTTTGCGCATCGCCCGGCAACTACAAGCTAGGCGGTCGATGAACCTTCGGTCTGGCGCTTCGGTTATGGCGGCCAGCGATGACATCAAGGCGACGAATTTTCTGCTCGACAAAGGCATGGAAGTGGTCCTAGTCCCCGATCACCGCGCGCCAACTATCACCCATATGGTGCGGTACAAGATCGGCAGCGCCGACGAGCCCGCCCGGGAAATTCGGCGAACGGGCATTTCCTCGAGCATCTGATTGGCGGCGGCGATCAATCATGCCGCCGGCGAGTTGGACCGCCCGGCGGTCGATATCGGCGGATCGCTGCATGCTTCCAGCTCTCACGCCTGTACCGCCGCGCGGTGTTGCAGCTCGGCGCGCCACATGGCGATGGCGACGGGCCGTGCGCAATGTAATGACATTCGACCGGTTCTGACCCGCTCGGGAAAGGATGGCATTCGAGATGAACTCGCTGGCATTGTCGCTGGCGAGGAGCCGGCCCAATTCCCGGGCAGTCAACTGCCCTCGACCGTGCCGATTAGCGCGCCTTTGCCATGCCGGCGGATTAGCGTGGCCGACCTTACTTCGGCGTGACGCAAGCAATTTCTGCACCAGACGCGCAAGGTATGCCACTCCCTCAAACCGCTCAGCGGCACCTCTAGTCTATGCCGGCATGTAGGCTGCTCCCATCGCGACGGCGTGCGGCAACTCTTCTGGGTCTTGACCCTGTCGGCGATATTATCCGACCGAGGCCAAAAACCTCGCGGCTGTACGCGAACTTACGATGGTGGCGACGCGGTCGATTGGCCAAGGTCCTGTCCGAAGCGCGGTGTTGCGGGCCCAGCGCTAGCCACGCGGTCGGCGATCCTTCTGTCGTGAATTTTACTCATGCTGCCGGCGAGCGCCGCTATGCCCCGGTACGACGATATCACCTTAAGCGGCAAGCGCTTCCCTTAAACTGGCGTTCGATGTCGGACAATGTTGGATCGGCAACATAGCAGAGTCCGATTACTCACGTTGCCGAGACGAGTTTCCTGTTTGGCACGGCATGTGCGATCCCGCAAACGCCTCACAGACTAAAGAGAAGTCATCCGATGATCACCCACCAAAGAATGCGCTCACATTGATTCACTCAAGATGACGCTCGCGTCAGGTCTCGCAAAATACTGATGGCTCAGCTGGCCCTGCGCTGCCCACGCATCCATTTTGTCCCGCAAGTGCGTCGAGGACGCAGCATCGGCGAAATGAGGGGCAACTCACACTTCGCCTCGAACTTTGCCCATCGCCGGTAACGTGGAACTTCGGTCTGGCTGGGTGCACAAGGCCACATTTTGCGACGGCGCTGACCTTCGCGACCACCGCTTCGGTTCTGGCGGTCACCAATGACAGAGCCGGTCGATCGCAGCCCGGGCCAGCTTCTCTCCGGAATGAGCGTCAACGAGCGCGACTCTGCGGCAGGCAAAATGTCAGGTTCACTACAACCTATATCTGAGCACCGTCGAGGTTTTCAAAGCAAACGGCGCTTATTGGGCGCTGAGGTGTTGGCACGGCCTTTGCAAATTGGAGGTGGCAACATCGAGCGAGGTGTTTCGCCTTGTTGCCGGACAGCGAAGTCAAAGCTTCGGAAGGTTTCAGCGGGAAGGAACTCAAAGGATAATTGCGTTCTCTCTGCCGGCAAGGATGAAGAGAACGAGCACGGTAGCATACGCGGTTGATTACGTTGGCGTAATTTACTGCACAATTTTTCTTGTCTTTTGGTTACCCATCTCTCGATGAGAGCATAAACAGAAGAGAAAACAATGAGTGCTGAAGGTAAAAAGAGACGCGGTGTATCTGGCCTCTCAAATGCGCGGAATATTGCATTCCGCTATGGTGGTAGGCCTTCAAACTACAGTTTGGCGATAGGGCACACGACTCATCCGCGTCTGGGCGGTTCGCTGTTCCTCAACGCTATGATCCTGGGGCAAATGCTGCCAGGATTTAACCCAAGTGAACGTATGTTGAAGGCTGCGGACGCTTGTATTGAGGTATGCCCCGCTCTTGGTGCGCCTTTCCACTGAAAGAAGCCGAGAAACCGCAAATGACTTGGCAGATGGTATGAACCCAATTGTAGGCGGGCTGTGCCGCCCTTCGTCTTTGGCATCGTCCGTCTTGTACTCCCAGAAATGGAACAGTGATTGGCTTCCATAACAACAACATCGGACCGTCCGGCGTCGAGATAGCCTGCCTGGCGCCTCGCAATCGCCGTATCGACGTCGGCGGTGAAATAGCTCTCCTCGCCAAAGAGATCGAGGAGGATCTGGCGGGGATAGATCGCAAACAGCGCGAACTTCGGTGGCATCAACTGTCCCGTGCAGCCATGCCTCCATTCGGCCCGCGGCGCGGCGCGTAGGTTGTTGAACAGCGACAGCCATTCCTTCTACCCGTTCCTTGGTCGCTAGCGTCAACTATGCGCTCTCTCGGCCTCGAGCTCGCGGCGGCAGGTATTGCCGATTGCGCCACGGCGCCGCCTGCCTTGGGCAACTGGGCGAACCCGTTGCGCGACTTCACCCGATGTTCTCGATTAGCGAGGGTGAGAGAGCGGCCACATCGTCGCCGGTTCATGATGGCGCGCAGGTCTTCCCGGCTTGCGCTCATCGGCGATTTGTCTTTGCGGCGTGGTGACGCCGCCGTCCGGCGACGATGTCGAAAGTGTCTGGACTGCCGTTTTTGGGACCAACAGCGACTGGAGGATGCTGCGCCGGCGGATGGACGGCACGACATCGGATATGTCCGGCGCCCGCTTGCCGTCTCGCACGTCGAAAGGTGACAAGGTGAGCTCGCCAACGCCAATATAAGCGAGTTGCATGTGATGGACTCCGCCTCCGTCCGAACCTCTGCCAGACCGCCGAGGGAGCCGGTTGCGCCAAGTAGCGCAGGTTATCCGTCAGGCCACTGAGGGATGCCGAGACTGCTGATGGCTTCGGCATCCAAGATGTGACCTTCACTGTGGGCCCCTGCGGCGTAGACGCAGAGCGGAAGAGCGCCACGTAATACCTGCGCTTGGGCAAGCCCATATCCACTGTTCGGTTTGTCTCCTAATGAGACCACCAACCAGACTAAAGCCTTGAGCAATTCGACCTTTCAAATTCGGGGATGGTCTACTAGCTGTCTGGCGGAGGCCCTATAAGGAACCCGCAGGTGCGGAATAGACCGACACCCGCCCGACAACTCATCCGCCGCGTTTAAGAGGAACCCGGTATGCCCCTATGCCTACCGATGATCCGCCACCTGAAATCCCCGGACCTGTTTGGCGCCATCGATCGCTTGCCGGCGCTTGGCGCGCCGGCTAGCGAGCGCACATTCGAAGTCATCAATCCATCGAGCGGCGAAGTGCTGGCGGTGCTTCCCGACATGGGTGTGGAAGAAACGCGCGCTGCGATCGAGAAGGCTTACCTGGCGCAGCCAGGATGGGCGGGGCTGGCCGCCCGAGAACGCAGTGACGCTTTGTGGCGTTGGCATCAGCTGATCATTGACCACACCGACGATCTTGCCGCGATACTCACTGCAGAGATGGGCAAGCCCGTTGCCGAAGCCAAGTCGGAGGTTTCGCACGCGGCCGCGTATCTGCAATGGTACGCCGAAGAGGCCAATCGCATCTATGGCGAGACGATCCCCGCGCCGTCGACAGACCGTCGCATGCTGGTGATCAAGCAGCCGATCGGTGTGGTCGGCACGATTACGCCTTGGAATTTCCCGGCGTCGATGGTGGCGCGCAAGATCTCGCCAGCCCTGGCGGCGGGCTGCGCGATCGTGCTTAAGCCTGCTGAACAGACGCCGCTTGTGGCAGGTGCAATGTTCGCCCTCGCGCACCAGGCCGGCTTTCCCGAAGGCGTCGTCAACCTAGTTTATGCATCTGAAGGTGATGACGTCGGACGCGAACTTTGCTCTAATCCCAAGGTTCGAAAGATCAGCTTCACAGGCTCGACCGAGGTTGGCCGGCTGCTCATGCGCCAGTGCTCGGACCAGATCAAGAAGGTCAGTCTCGAGCTCGGCGGCAATGCCCCTTTCATCGTCTTCGACGACGCCGACATCGACGCTGCGGTTGACGGCGCGATCCAGGCGAAGTTCCGCAACGCCGGCCAGACTTGCGTTTCAGCGAACCGGCTTTACGTCCAATCGAGCGTTCACGATGAATTCGTCGAAAAGTTCGTGGAGAAAGCCCGGTCCTTGTCGGTCGGCGACGGCTTCGCTCCGGCAGTGGACGTCGGACCGCTCATCGACTTGCATGCTTTGGCCAAGATCGAGTCCCACATCGCAGATGCCGTTGCCAAGGGTGGGACAATTCGATGCGGGGGCGAACGTATTGGCAAGGATGGGACCTTCTTCAAACCGACAGTCCTCACTGAAATTTCCAGCAGCATGGCGGTTGCGCAAGAGGAGACTTTCGGGCCACTGGCTCCGATCATTCAATTCACCGATGCGGATCAGGTAGTGCGTGAGGCCAACGACACGATCTACGGCCTCGCCGCCTATTTCTATGCCTCCAATCTGAAGCGTGTCTGGCGCGTTGCCGAGGCGTTGGAATACGGCATGGTTGGCATCAACACGGGGCGTATGTCTTCGGAAGCGGCGCCCTTTGGTGGCATCAAGCAGTCCGGCATTGGGCGAGAGGGTTCCCGCCACGGGCTCGAAGACTACCTCGAAATGAAATACCTCTGCATGGGCGGCATCTGATCTCTATGGGATGGGCCGCCTCAGGCGCAGAATGAACCAAAGGGATGATCGAACGCTTTGGCGAACCTTCTTCCGGCTGGTTTCGGGTCGTTCACCGCGCCCCTGGCCTGCGCGCCTTAAGTGAGATCTAGACGCCGTGCTACGTGAACCGCCTCTACAGCGACGAGGCAAGGTGCCACAAGCGGACGGCAGGTTGCGCATCCTGATCCAAGCGCGGCACGTCTCGCCAGGCTTGTGGTTCGCTGGGAACTAGAGACGCATTGTCCATCAGCTGCGTTGACGCAGCGAAGTCGGCAGCCGACGGCGCAGGGCGTCGGCACGGCGAGCGGTGCGCCCGACACGTTTACGCCGCAACCTCCTTATTGCCGCACGGCCAACTGGGCGCCCTTCGCGCATCGCTCTCAATCGGTACAGTCGCCGGCATTCTCGCCTGGAGAAGATCAGTGACACAAGCCGTGCTCAGGCCGTGCATGCACGAAAGACATCGAGGGTTGATATCCAATGATCACAGCGCATCTGCTCGACATGGACGGAGTCCTGGTCCGCGGCGGCCAACCGATTGCTGGCTCGGTCGGCTATGTGGCCGGGCTAATCGCCACGGGTGAGCCGTTTCAGATCTTCACCAACAACTCGCGCTTCACACCCGAAGATCATGCCGAGCGTCTAAGAGCGGTTGGCTTCGCCGTGCAGCCAGAGCACATCTACACATCGGCGCTCGCCACTGCGCGGTTCATGGAACTGCAAAAGCCCGGATCATCTGCCTATGTCATCGGCGACCACGGTCTGGTTGAGGCTCTGCGGCAGGCAGGCTGCCGGATAACGGAGTTTTCGCCCGAGTTCGTGGTCCTCGGGGATACAATTTCGTACCACTATGAGCAGATCGCAACTGGCGCCGAGCTTGTGGCGAAGGGAGCGCGTTTTCTCGCCACCAATCCAGATGCGACTGGCCCGACCGAACGAGGCTCCCATCCGGCGTGCGGGGCAGTCGCAGCACTAATAGAGAAGGCCACCGGCCGTCAGCCCTATTTCGTCGGGAAGCCGAACCCGTTCATGATGCGCAATGCGCTCGACCGGCTGGGAGTGCGAGCTGTCGATACCATCATGGTCGGGGACCGCATGGATACCGACGTGCTCGCAGGGCTGGAATCGGGCCTGAAAACAGCCCTTGTGCTTACTGGAGTGACCAAACTGGCTGACATAGAGCGGTTTCCATTCAGACCGGATTACGTGGTCGATTGCCTTGCGGATCTGGGCCAGATCATCTGAACCAACAAGCCGAAGGCACCCCGACACCAAGCCTGAACGTGCTCCCTCTACGTTCCGGGCCGTCAACCCAGCGCAATCTGGTGGAAAGCTGGCCGCAAAAGAAGTGATAAGCATGACAAGTTAGTCGAACTACACCCACGTAGCCATGCCGGCGGTCTGCCGTTGCTGGGAAGAACTGGCTCGGCCGCTGCGTATAGCGTATACCCGACGCGGCAGCTTTTTTCTCCGTTGCGTACTCGACATTGTCACCTGTGGAACATTCGAACGTGCCTCTCGGCATCGACTGACGGGTTGAACCAGAGCGCACCTGTAAGGTCTTTCCCCGCCAAGTGGGACCGGGCGAACTGACGTTCTGGATCCGAACTGTTCGCCGGCTGATGTACGGGGCGGACCGTCACTTTTCAAAAAAGGAAATCCCTGTACCCTCCATGCATGAGGGCGCGGCCACGAGAGACAGCGCGGCGAATGCGGTCGCGCAGATGATCGCGAGGATCCCTCCAGTCGGCATGGACGCGCTGTTGACCAATCAGCGCTTCGGCGAGCTCGCGATGTGACGCCCCAGCAAGTGAGCCGTCGAGCGCACGAAGAACGAAGGTCAAACGAGGACCCCGCTTTTCTGGCGGGAATAAGCGGGCAGGAAGCTGTTGACCCACATTTAGACGATTGAGGGACTCGATCGCCCTAAGACGGTGCTTCGAAAGGGTCTCGGGCCAGATGGCCTCGGTACGGAGGCAAACGGGGTGCAAGATATCCGCGCCAGAGACGGCGAGTTGGAGCGTGTGCTTGGTATCCCGAAGAAGAACATGCTGGCCCTTGTCGGGGGCTAGCAGAACCGTCGAACGGCACGGCAATGCCGAGAGCTCGAACGGCGCTGTGCCCGACCACGCGGACAGCTGTTCTGCAATGACCGGCAGCACATGAGCGCACCATAGCGGAGACCAGAATACGACCGAATTGCGCCCATGAGACTCGGCGAAACAGAACACCCCAGCGTGACAGTTCGCAGGCCACGGTGACCACATTGAGAAAAGGTCGGTACGACAAAGTATTGGCCTGCCGGCTTGCTGTGGTCACATCAGGCTGGAATGCTGGATTCCGGCGTAAGAACTCCCAGGCCCATTCGCGCGGCGTCAGAGCTGAGGTGTAATCGTATGATCTTTCATCGCGCCAATCAGCCCCATCGGCGCCATTCACGAGAACTGCAGGCATCATTTTGCTCCCCTGCCAGCCCCCAGGCAGGTCGAAACATCATGCCGGTTGGCAAAGCACCGGCGCAGGGGCCACCAGACCTCGACGAATGCGTTTCGTCGAAGCTGTTGCGGTCGGCACCGTTCAGGGCCGAACACGCCGGCAAATAGCGGCGACATGACCGAACCAGCGCAGCCAGCACGGCCCGAGCTGGCCAAGTGAGTTGGCTCGCCGCCAGTGGCCGGTTCCTGCGCCGCATTCCTGACGTTCCTTGAAGACCGCGTGCCGCAGCGGTGGGTTTCTAGTTGATTGTGCGCAGGTCGTCGTAGCGCCAGCGATATAAGCTTGGCCATGGAGGTCTCCTGGGGGAAGTTCCCCGCCATTGGAGACCAAGATTCACGCTAGGGCATCCTGTATAGTTGTACAGGTGAAGGCGACTGCTCAGAGGACCGAAAAACAGACCGGCGAGGCCCGCAATCGCTTCTTGGGTGGTGCTCACGCCGGGGTTTTCAGAGCGCTGTGGAATGCAGCGGCTGAGCTTCGCTTGCCCCTGGATGCCGCTGATTTCCGAGGCAGACTTGTCCCCACTGCCCTTGGTCCGGGTGTACTGTCAAGCGAAGTAAGGATTCGGCTCCTTGGGCGAAACGAAGACTGATCTCATCTGCTTGCGGTTTCGTGGTCTCGAGGCCGTCGCAAGGCCGGAGTGACGCTTTTCGCGACGTCGGGAGCTGTGACCGCGGATGGTGATCACCGAAGCGGGCGAGCAAGGCGTTTGCTGTCACGCAATCGCGAAACACAGCTGCGCGCCCACCGAGCGGTCGGAGGTGGGCCTATGCCAAGGGCGTCGTTCTCCATTTCTGCGCAAGTACGCAACCTCATTGTGTGACTTAAGATAAATCTTCGTGAAAATGGATGCGCCTCTCGGCGGGTTTTATCAGCCTTCTGCATTTCTGAAACAATATTTTTGCAGAGATTTACCAGAATTTTATCCAAGTAATGAGTATTCTTGGAATCAAGCTGCACGTTCCATCTAGGAACCATACTGCACCTTCTTTAGGTGCCCCTAACTTTAAGTTTTTAGAAACAAGGCATCTGCTTATGCACATCTTAGAAACGCCACACCTATTCCTGAGGCCGCCGTCGCATAGCGACGAGCTTCTTTTGCATGGCCTTCGTAGCGATCCGTTCGTGGTTAACGCCAGGGGTGGACTCGCTCCGACGATTGAGCAGTCGAAAGCTGCACTATTTGAGTTCATTAATCATTGGCAGAACAATCGTTTCGGCTTATGGATGCTGTTCGTCAAAGATCCAGACCAAGGCAACAAATTCGCTGGCTACTGTGGGTTGGCTCGCAGCGGCCTGTACCTTCCAGAAGATCCGAATAATGTTGAAATAGTAACTTGTCTCAACCTTGCGGCTTCGGGAAAGGGGATAGCAGTCGAGGCCGGCAGGGCGGTTGTCCAATTTGCTTTTGAATATTTAAAACTGGAGAAAGTGACTTCATTCGTTCGACCAACGAACATACGTTCGCTTCGTAAGAACATTAAGATAGGATTTTTCTATGTTCGCGACCGTATACATGACAACAATACAATGAGATATTTAGAGGTTTACCCAGAAACAGCCGTAAAAGCTGATCAATTACTTTTTTTCGATGACGCAAAATAGACTTTATGCCGAACAGTAGCGCTGCGACCGAGTCGGCATTTCGGTGTTCGCTTAACCTCGAAGGACTTGGGAACGTGCTTCATACCGACGTGTCCGCGGGCAAGCCGTTGCGAAGAACGGGTTGAATGGGATTGAGTGCTCCCGTGCAGCCTGGGCCGGCCTCTGGACCTTTTCAGCCAATGCCGGCGCTGAGCGCACCAGACCTCGATAGAGGCATTTCGTCGAACCGTGTGCCATCGGCACTGTCGAGAGTAGAAGGCGCGCGCACCACGCATCCAGGCCGTCGCATCCGCATAGCGGCAGCCACCCCGGCCTGTGCAGGCCAACGCAATTGATTTCAAGTCCGTGATCGGCTCGTGAGACCCGTGCCAGATTTTCCTTGAGGGGCAGTGGGCGCCGCGGTGGATTGCACGCTGGTTATGGGCAAGTTGTCATAGCGCTAGCGCTATAAGGTCAGTGATCGGGAGGTCTCCTGGGGGAATTTTCTCTCATGGACTCTACCGCCCCTCCTGAACCCGCGTATCGCATATCGGACGGCGGCCCGACATCACCCCAACCTGCCTTGGCGACCAGTCCACTGCATTCGCCCGAACAGCTTGCTGGCTTGATCGACAGACTTCAAGAATCCAATCAAGGGGACGGTGCAGGCCGAGATTGCGGTAGAGCTTGGGCAACCCTCAGATCGCCCAAGCGGCGTCCAATTCCTTGCCTGGCTCCGGTTTTTGCCGCCGGCGGGGTCTAAACCCACAGGTGGCAGCCGGTCTTCGTCGCTCACTCGTCCATCGCATCATGGTGGCCGCCATTGACTCGCATACGCGAAGCCTTCCGGAGCGAAGATGTCGGCGGCCAACCAAATTCCTTGTGAGCTGCACGGTGTCAGCTATCGGGCCTGAGTTGATCCGGTGATTACGCGGTGCACTCGTTGTCGCATTCGCGACGATGTCTGACATCTGACACGGCGCTGTCAGAGCGATCGCATTGTTCCGTAAGGGCTTCCGAGTTGGCACGAGAGCTGCGGTCCTATGTGCAGGAGCACTGCGACGCCACCGGTTGGGAAGAACTCATCCATGATCACGCTTTTCGAACATGCGGACACCGCCGCAAACATTGGGCCGTCTCGAGCGGACGAGAGCCCTTCCGCTTTCATTTCTCAGGTCTTTCGGTCATGAGCGAATTCGATTTTCGCCCAACGCTGAATGCGCCCGACGATGACCCCCATCTTTGGCTCGAAGATGTAGAAGGCGAACGGGCACTTGCGTGGACCGCCAGCCAGTCGGCAAAGACCCTGAAGCACTTCGCGGGAACGCAGTTCGAGCGCGACCGGGCGGCGCTTAGAGTGATGTTCGACCGTTTCGACAGGATTCCGCTCGTCACGCGCCGCGGTCAGTACCTCTATAATTTCTGGCAAGATGCCGGAAACCCGCGCGGGTTGTGGCGCCGGACCACCCTTGCCGCTTACATGAATGCGGATCCCCAGTGGGAGCTACTGGTCGATCTGGACGCCCTGGCCGCTAGCGACGGAGAAGACTGGGTCTGGGGCGGCGCGTCGATCGAGCCTGAGACGCGCGAAAGAGCCGTCTTGCGCCTGTCGCGCGGGGGCAGCGACGCGGTCGTGCATCGCGAATTCGACCTTAGCTCTTTGAGCATTGTCGCCGACGGGTTCAATCTCCCAGAGGCCAAGGGCGGGATAAATTGGCTCGACCCTGACACGCTTCTGCTTTTCAGTGCGCTTGGTCATGACATGGCCACCCGTTCCGGCTTCGCGCGGGCCGTGCGGTTGTGGAAGCGTGGCGCCGATCCCCTCACCGCGCCGGTAATCTTCAAGACGGGTTCCGAATCCCTAAGCGTGTCTGGTCATCTGGACCGCACGGTCGAGAACGAGCGCCTTTGGTTCATCGAGAATACTGGCTTCTTCAAGCAGATAGTCCAAATCGGCGACAGGAGCGGGCCGAAGCTTGAGATCAACCTTCCTCGGGATGCCTGGTGGGCCAGCTTCGGTGATTGGCTGGCGGTAAAGCCGCGCAAGCCCTGGACAGTGAGAGGGACCACCCATCCCGCGGACGCGCTGATCGGCATCTCGCTTTCTTCTTTCATCGGTGGCGAACGCCGTTTCAGCACCCTGTTTGAACCGGGCGAGAGGCGCTGTCTGCAGTCATTCTTCTGGAATGACGGGAAGCTCATTGTCGCCTACCTCGAGAACCTCGCTCCGCGTTTCGAGGTGTTCACCCCGGGTCGCCAGGAATGGACGCGCCGAGCCCTGGACACGGTGCCCGCGCAAGGGACCGTCCACCTCTGGTCCCTCGATGCGGCAGATCACGAGACCAATGGAGAGGTCCTCGTTTCGGCTCAGGACCCGATCACACCGTCGCAACTGCTCCTACTCGATCTCAATGATGCGCCGCCTCTTGGCGCTCCAGTGGTCCTGAAGCGCAGCCCGGAGAATTTCGACGCATCCGGACTGGTGGTCACGCGCCACGAGGCAGTCTCGATCGATGATGAATTGATTCCCTATATGCAGGTCGGTCCGGCGAACGGGAACGGAGATGCCCCGGTTCACCTTTCCGCGTATGGCGGGTTCGGCATATCGCTCCTGCCCCACTACAACTCCTCGCTCGGCAAGCTGTGGCTCGAACGCGGCGGCACGTGTGTGGTGGCAAATATCCGCGGGGGCGGCGAGTTCGGCACCCGCTGGCACGATGCCGGACGGAGGGAGGGCAAGCGTCTCGCCCATGACGATTTCGCTGCCGTAGCAGCCGACCTCGTACGAAGGGGCATCACACTACCGAGGCGGATTGCCGCTGAGGGCGGCTCGAATGGCGGCCTGCTGATCGCCAACATGCTTACTCGCTATCCCGAGCATTTCGGCGCGCTGTTCTGCACGGTTCCGCTTATCGACATGCGCCGCTACACCAAGCTCCTGGCCGGCGCGAGCTGGATCGACGAATATGGCGATCCGGACAAGGCTGAGGATTGGGCTTTCCTGAAGGAAATCTCCGCCTATCACGCCGCCACGCCGGGACAGCCCTATCCGCCGATCCTGCTCGCCACCACGAAGCGTGACGACCGCGTTCACCCGGGCCACGCGCGCAAGATGGCCGCAAAGCTGCAGGCCCTCGGCTATCCGGCTTATTTCTACGAGCCCGTCGCAGGCGGGCACGGGCACGGTAAAGACAATCGGGAGCGCGCTGGATTCATTAGTCTTGGCATCAATTTCCTTCGCAGCGCGATCGGCTGGCACGCCGATAGCTTTCACAAAGGATCGGGAGCTCGGGGAGAGCGAACTTCGGATGACTGAGTACAGGTCGAGGGGTGCGGCAAAGGTGCAAAATAATGCGAGCACGGTTTGCGCAAATGCGCCCCCGTACGCTGTCGACCTCAATCAATACTGCAGGACTATCGCAGTCTACCATTTTCTGAAGAGCAAGGAGCAATATCATGGGATCAAATAAATGAAACTGGCGCAGGGAGTAGTAACGGCCGTTGTCCTGATGCTGCTGGCACAGCAGGTTGTCGCGACGAGTCATCCACAAGTACCTGCGCCTCCCCGCCTCCCCCGTCCCGTTGCGCTTACCCGTGCCCGTCTACGACACCAATCTAGGAGTCAAGCTCTTGGCATATCCGCCTGCGCTCCTCGGGGGACCACATTCGGCTAGGTTAATACGGTGCCTATCCGGTTGCTTCTGCGGGACCAGCCCGGGCGGGCACAGCTACGGCAGGAATCCGACCCGGGCGCGTTCATTGGCTTAGGCGACATTTTGCTTGGCGGCGCGATCGGCTGGCACGCCGGTAACGTGTATGGACGACCGGGAGCACGACGAAAGCAAGCACGAACGAAGGAGCACAGGTCGAGGACTGCGACAAAAGCAATAACGCGATCACAGTTGGTCAGAATGCGCGCACAGCTCCATCTATCTTAATCAAATAGACTAGTTGCATGATAATTCGTTAGTTCTGAAGAGCAAGAGATATCAGTCAACAAAGCGAATGAACCTGCGCGGGCAGCAACAGCGGCTGTCGTCCTGATGCTGATCGGACAGCAGGCGGTCGCGTCAGACCTTCCAGAACCGTGCGGCCCCGACGAGGGTCCTTCGGTCGCGGAATGGCCAAGCCCTGGCAGATCCGCCTGCGCGCTTTGGGGGTCATCACTGGGGATTCGGGCTACGTCAATGGGGTGTCTGGCTCCGGTCTTTCCTATTCGAACACGGTGACGCCTGAACTCGATATTCTCGGACAACGTCGCCGCCGAACCCATACTCGGCGCCACCTTTGCCAACATCAATGGCCAAGGCTCGATGGGGCTAGGCAAGGTTGGTAAGGTTTGGCTGCTGCCGCCCACGCTCACATTCCAGTATCATTTTACCGATTTCGGCGCCTTCAAGCCCTATGTCGGCGCCGGCGTGAACTATACGATCCTTTATCAAGGCCGGCAGCGCCGATGATCTCAAGGTCAAGAACACCTTCGGCACCGCGCTGCAGGTCGGGTTCGACTACAAGCTCGACCAGCACTGGGGCGTCAACTTCGACGTGAAGAAGCTTTTCCTGAAGCCGGACTTCGAAGTCACCGTGGCCGGTAACAGCCAGACGGGCAAGGCGGAGCTCGATCCCTGGCTGATCGGCGCAGGTGTCACGTACCGATGATACCGCGGCCTCGTGAGCGCTTTGAGCCAACGGGCCCCCTCAGGCGCCCGTTAGCGTTCCCCCTTCCTCGGGTTAGTTTCAGTTTCCCGTGACGACTTCTGCAGAACGCCCAGCACAAGGACGCCTGTCGAGGTACGCGATCAGCATGCGTCGCGCCCACCTTTGATCAGAACGTCGTAACCTCGACTGTAACGTCGTAGCGCTGGTTCTCTCAGTCACCTTGCCCGCGAGCCCCGCCGAACACTCATCGGCAAAGGGCTGGCGGCGATAGCTGGTCGCCCCGGGGGAGATCGGACCTCCAGTGAGAGCCAGTGAGCGCCGTCAGGCGCTGGCTCCTAGTAATTACATGAACCGCCACTTCAGGCCTGTTTGTCGGGCCGTACCAGATCCATGTGGCTGACGCCGAGCGCCAACGCCAGTTCATAGATCGTGATGATCGTCGGATTTCTTCGGCCCTTCTCCAAACCGCTGATGTACTGCTGGCTGAAGCCGGAAATGTCGGCAAGCTGCTCCTGGGTCAGACGCTTCCTTTGCCTGATCCGCTGCACATTCCGTCCGATCAACTTGCGCATATCCATGCACGCAAGCCACCGGATCAGGCGACTTGAGTTTATCAACTATAATATGTAATTCACATTTTGCCGGGAGAGAAGTCGCCGAGGCGATCATCTGGAGCTAGGATCAGCAATGTTACAGCCTAAATCGGACATGGCGATTACCGACGAAGTGCCCTGGTCAGACGGCATCACAGCCTACGACAAGGAGCACTTTACAACCTACATGAGGCTCCTCGATGCATCCGGCGACGATGCTAGCGAAGAGGAAATGGCACATCTGATCCTCGGCATTGATCCGAGACGAGAACCGGAGCGTGCGAGGAAGGCTGTTCGCAGTCATCTCGACCGTGCAAACTGGGTGATGACAAGCGGGTACAAGGAATTGTTCGACAGCTGAGAAATTGCGCAGTGCTCGCCCAGTGGCCGCCACTGCTTCGGCTACAGCCCCCTCCTCGGCGCCTGATGAGGCATCCAGGAACGGCCAACGGCAGCCTCAATTCGGTTCATGGGCATCGGTTTTGGCCGGTTGGGGGTCTGATGCGACAAAAGGAATCGCGTTCCGTTTGGATGGGCAGTAGCCACAGCAGCACGTCATCGAGTGCCGCTCCTCCCACGAGTAACAACTGTGTAGGTTTTCGGCGAAGCTGGATGTTCAAATACCGGGCGCCCGCCACGGTTGACGCTTGACGTCAGCAGTATGGGGCGAGCTATTCTCATAGCCATGCAACGCGGACTAGCGTCGGAACGAGACGCCGACTGAGCCCTTTGAGTGCAAAGTGTGACGGGAATATACGACTGCATCGCGCCTGACTGCGCCGGGCGGCAAAGGGACTCAGCATCCCTTCGCCGCTGTTAAAATGCTGCGACCGATGACCCGAGCACAGCGGACCAAAGAGCTACTCAGAGGATCGAGCTCCCTTGGGACCCCAAAAGGGCTATGGCTTGATTTTGCGTGCGCACGCCCAGCTTCTTCTTGGCATTCTCCAAATGGAATGCGATGGTGCGCGGCTTAATGCCCAAGATGCGGCCGGTTACCCAGGCCGAATTGCCGCGCGCTGCCGACCGCAGGCACATATATTCGCGCGATGTCAGCAAGATCCCATCCACGGTTCGATCGCCCGGCAGTTTGCGGCGAACGCAGCGATGAAAGCAGGTGGCCATCAGCTGAAGAGCTTGTTCGTACCGCTCGATGACCCGAAGAAATACTGGACGAGGCTCATCGGCGGCGAACGTAACCGCGGCAGTGCGGCCTCGTAGATCGACGATTGGGATCGTCAATCCGCAGCGGATGCTGAATCGGGCCGCCTCATCAAATAGCTGCTGTTGAGCCGGCGACATCTTACCGCCCCACAAATCCGATCCCCATTGAAACGGGCGGCCGCCATTTCGAGCACGCAAGATGACAGGATCGAGCTTCTCATACTGATTTTCCAGATACTGCATGGCCCAGCGAGGTGGGTAATTCGAAATTAGCCTTGGCTTGCCGGAAGGCAGTGATGGCAAAGACAGGTACGCAAAAGAGAGTAGGTCAAATCTTGCCGCCGCCTCAGCCAAGGCTTCCCGGAAATCTGCTTCATCGACACTCTGTGACAGTCTTTCAAGGAATGTCTCGAAAACAAGTGGCATGTCCCTCGTCATAGTCGCGCTCGCTTCTTCCTCTTTCTGCACGCCTCCCGGCCGCCGCGTGCATGGCCGGACAACTGTCATTGACTTCGCAGGCGTCTCGGAGCTGATCAGCAGATATGGCCACACTGGGTTTGAGGTGTGAGAATTCACCGCCGCGATTGTTCTGCTGCAATCGATGATTGAGGACGATATCTTCGGCGTGGCCGCTCCGTTGAATGGTGGGGATGGCGCGCTGCAATGGTGTAAAGTCGCGTCTAAGTTTCGATCTGCATCCTAATACGCAAATCATCTTTGAACGCCTGATTTCCGGCCGCCCTTAATGATGGTGATGGGGTGAATCAAAAAGGGCGCCCTGCCGGCGGGGAGGTACACCGGCAGGGCGCGCCGCACAAAGGCCCTGGTTGTTGGGGGACAGGACAGTGGCGGCAGAACTGGTCGGTTACAACTTGCGAGTAAAGTGGTCCGGAGCATGCTCAGGATCAGATGTCTTGAATTCAACTATTTGGTTTGCTCGGCGCAACAGAATGCAGTCAAGCCAGCATCACCCAAGGACGGCCCCTGACGCAGCCGGATCTTTACGACTGGTCCGTGCAGAGTTTTCATGGGATGATATGACAGCATTCTGGCACATGGTCACGCCAGTGCTCAATCCCGTCGCCTTTGGAAGATCATACGGCACCCTCAGCCTTCAGCGCGCGATATGTGGCATCGACTGATTTCGCGGTCGCACCGACGATGATGTCGATCTCTTTTCGGGTAATGATCAGAGGTGGCGCATAGCCGAGGATGTCGCCATGCGGCATGGCCCGTCCGATCACACCATTTTCAAACAGAGCAGCTGCAGTGCGCACCCCGACCTGAAGGTCAGGATCGAATGGTATCCTTTGTTTCGGGTCCCGCATCATCTCTACCGCGGATAGGATACCCACTCCGCGAACTTCGCCGACGATGGGATGTCCCGCCAGTTCGGCTTTCATGCGGGCCTGCCAGTACGGTCCGACATCCTTCACATGTTCCAGGATGTTTCTTTCTTTTAGCAGTCGAATATTGGCAAGCGCGGCCGCAGCACAAAGCGTGTGACCGGAATATGTCCATCCATGGCCAAGTGCGCCGTGCTTCTCAGTTCCTTGTTCCAAAACCGACCAGACTCGGTCGCCAATGATCGACCCGGAGATGGGGAGGTAGGCGGAACTCAGCCCCTTGGCGATGGTCACGAAATCCGGACGCATGTTATACAGGTGAGAACCGAACTTCTCGCCGGTCCGCCCGAAGCCGCAGACCACTTCATCAGCGATCAGAAGGATATCGTACTTATCGAGCACCGCTTGAATGGCCGTCCAGTACCCTGTGGGGGGCGGCACAATACCTCCTGTCCCAAGTACCGGCTCTCCGATAAAGGCTGCAACCGTTTCTGGTCCTTCAGCCAGGATCAAGGCTTCAAGCTCATCGGCACAGCGCCGGGAGAAAGCTTCCTCGCTCTCCTCGATGCGCGCCTGGCGGTAGTAGTGTGGCGTGGTGGTATGGCGCACCAAATCCAGAGGCAGGTCGAAGAAATTGTGAAAAAACGGAAGGCCGGTCAGGCTACCGGTGACCAGCCCAGATCCGTGATAGCCGCGATTTCGCGAGATGATCTTTTTCTTTTCGGGCCGGGCGAGGATATTATTATAGTACCAGACCAGCTTGATGTTGGTTTCGTTAGCGTCGGAACCAGAGAGGCCAAAATAGACCCTTCGCATGTTCTGACCGAAATACTCGACCACGGCCTCTGCCAAAAGGGCGACCGGCTCCGTACCTTGGCTGGCATAGACGTGTGCGAACGGCAATTCGTGCGCTTGCCTGGCAATAGCCTCGGCGATCTCCGTGCATCCATAACCCATATTCACGCAGTAGAGGCCTCCGAAACCGTCGAGGCTCCTTCGGCCTTCGGTGTCCCAGATATAAACGCCTTCCGCACCGGCCATGATCCTATTTGGCGTTTCGCCTCGGCTGTGCTTGGCCAGATGCGTAGAAGGATGAAAGACGAAGCTTCTATCCTTCTCCCGGAGTTGCTCGGTTCCCAGATTGCTCAAGCGCATGTCCCTCTCCTCGCGATACAATGGCGGGGGCATTTGGCCGGCCAGCTCATTGGCAAGCAGTATACCGGAAACACCGCTGGAATTTCGCGGGAATGGATGTTTTTTGCAGACGAATTCGCGGAATCGGGATCAGATGCCGTGGAAATCAACTGAGCTGGTGTACCTTTGCCTGGACTGGGCCCGTTTGGACCGGACAGTCGGCTAATGTGGGAGGCTTAGATATACTCAAGCACAGGCGGCTGACGAATATCGACGGATTGAATTGCAGCGGCTGCGGTGGGATCTGACGAATCTTTGGAGTTCAGAAGTGCGGGGCTTGAAGAGCACGTTCGCGACCTCGAGCGGCTTCCCGGCCGCAAGACCATGCAAGTGGAGATCCTCAAGGACGCGCTGGCCGGGTCGGACTCAAAATAAACCGACTTGCGGCGCTTGTTGCAGCCGAGGGACAGTTCCCGATGAAGGCCGTTGCCGAGACCCGCGGTGGCGCGGCCCATCTCCATGACAAGGGTGCGTCGCCCGGTGAAGCCGCGCGGGCCTTACCGCAAACGCGTCCGCGGCTCCAGGACCCACTCTAGAGATTTCTTGCGTATATGTCTGGTCGGGCTCGCCAAGGCTCGACACCGGTGTCTTCACACCAATAGACTTTCCCGTCGCTGAGCCAGAAATGGCTTAGGCATCCTTTGGTTCTCCAAACGGAGGGATGCAACGTTGGCCGGCCCTCCACGCTCACCTCAATGCGCCACCTGGGGTTATGTGGCGCGTGGGTTGGCAATGAAACCACATCGCCACACCCACAGGGACACCTAAAGAGTGCCCAGTATGGTCGGCCTTTATGCACGACGCTTATGAACTGTCCCGGCCGAACCGCGTCATTCGGCGGCGTTTTTTCAACCACATCATTGCGAGCGAAAGATACGTCCGCGAGCGATGCCTCAGAAGGAACTCGGTCCGCCGGTGTTTTTGGACCACGTGGACCGAGAATGATTTCCTCTGCCCACCGTAGGAAACTTAACAACCAAGACCACATGCGAATCAACACAGCTTGCCGAGTG
Source organism: Mesorhizobium sp. B2-7-2 (assembly GCF_006440775.1). Taxonomy (GTDB): domain Bacteria; phylum Pseudomonadota; class Alphaproteobacteria; order Rhizobiales; family Rhizobiaceae; genus Mesorhizobium. The sequence goes on from NZ_VFTZ01000012.1 coordinate 157,885, forward strand.
ACGGCATACCGAGCCGGTAGCCATTCTCGCGTGCGAGCAATAAACCGTCTGGACCGCAGCAAAAACAACCAGCGTTGTCTTTTGGCATATTGCTGTAAATTACCATGTGCACGAAATCGTACCATATATTGTCGCGGCGAATGTCGCTCGCAAGCCGCCGATAGGGGCGCACCAGATCAAACAAGGTCGCTACGGCCATGTCGGCGGTCGCACTGGTGAAGGGACCTACTCCGGGCGCCCGCTCCCCGCCCCCGATCAGATAATACTCTTCCCGGAGCGTCTCTGGATCCAGCTCCGCCAGCTCCGGACGCGCCTTCAGTGCACTCTCGTAATCGAGCTTTTCCTCGGTGACGACGCCTTGGCATCTTAAGCACCCACCAGATTCGGGAAGAACTGTGCTAACCCGCCCTCTATGATCACGTAGGTACGGCTGACGGTCCTGGTCAAGACCAATATTGCCTGTGAGCCCGCAGTCGATGAGTCCTTGGCAGTAATAGTAAACCGCCTGATTGAGAATTTCTCTCCCAGCGACATCATCAGTACAACCGAACACCAAGTCGGCGCTGGAAATGGCATCGACCGCTTCTGGAGACTCGTTCACATACCCCTCAATGGCAACGACAGTCACTCTCAGGCCCAGATCCCGAACATATCGGGCTAACGTAGCAGCTTTGCTCTCGCCTACATCGCAGCGGCGATATCCGCGAACGCGGTTGAGATTGCTAGCTTCGAGCAAATCGCCGTCTACAATGATGAGTTCGCCTACACCCGCGCGAGCGATAAGTGTGGCGACTGAAGACCCTGTTCCCCCTCCTCCGACGATTGCTACGCGCAACGATCTGAGCTTCTCGTTGAATGGTTCGCCAAATGCAGCTTCTTGTCGCTTTAGCACTTCCGATGGTGCAGCATCGACCTTCTTGCCGATGTGAACTGACAGCTGCGTCCCGAGCACACACACATGCCGGACGTCAGCCACTCCGTGAGGGGCCGCACCCGTCCGAACTCTGGCACGCCAATGTCCGTCGGCCAAAATCATCGCGACAAGTGATACCTCAGGGCCATTGCAGCCAGCGTATCCCCTCAGAATGCTTTGTTCGTTCTGATCATCCTTCGTCGAGAAATCCAGAGCGCCCCTTGGGTGACTGTGGACAAACCCCAGCTCAAGCCGCTCCTGCTCGCAGCGAAAGTAGATATCTTGGAACTTGCGGAGATTGATGCGCAAGTGCACCGGGGAGCTGTCCAGCACCCAGTCGCCATCCATCTCAATCGCGTCAACGGCCACAAAACGCGTTGACGGCGGCAGACCCAGTACGGTTCTCTCAATTTTGCGGAAGAGGACGAGCGCGCCCCGCTCGTCACGGTCGGGGTGCCCGGTCAACCAGCTCTTGAGCCTATCGTCGAGGGAACCGATAATCGAAATCCGATATCCGTTCATGAACGCCTCGCGTCCGGGTACTTAAACGCCCATGAGATCCGGTCCATAATTGTCTGGACGTCGTCGACCTTTGGCTTCCAGGCATTTTTATGCCAGTGTCTGGACCACCGGCAAAACACTGTCGCCTTGTGCGTACGCGAATCCTCATTGGAACCAGGTCCGCCAGTATTTGGTATTGGCTTGCCGTCAGCCCGGTGAAGTCGTGGGTGAACCCAGAACATGTCCCCACCCGAGCTATTGTAATTCTGCGGAATCTCATACAACACATCGACAGCGTTTGCAGATTTTGCATCTGCCAGGTAAACCCCTTTCGGCAGCGGAAATCTTTTGAATATTAGGAAACGGGCGCCCTCCTCTTCTTCAAAATTGACGCCGGCTTTGTGGAGTGTCTCGTAATCAGAATCGAACAACAGGGGCATTATTCAATTCCGGCTTCGGAACTTGCATCCTGCGCGTAGAACTTTTCGATCCCCGGTGGCAGCAAGTCGATCGGGTCCTCGTGCCCAACTAACTGGCCAGGCTGGCCTGGCCTTTTCACATAAAGGTCCATGCTATCCGGTATGCCAGGGCCTACGCCTCGCACCTCGGCGCCGGTTATGAACCGGTTGTCCCAATCGTAATTTTCGTTTTCGATTTTGAACTTGAACTTCTCTTTGGCAGCCATGGATCCGTCTCTCGCAGTTGCTTGGTTTCAAGATATCTCAGGCGCGCACATCCCTCTTCTCCCGTTGATTACGGGCAGGCTCGACCAGTTGCCTCTTATACGGGAAGCGCTCCTTCGGGTTTCACGGGAATGCGCGTGTTTCGCCACGGAATTCGCGGAATGGAGGTCCAAACCCGCGGAATCAGGCCTGGGCGTCTACCGCTGTCTTAGTGAGGACAAGGGGATCGGTGCATTCGATTTCACAGGTTTGGTCACCACAAGGCTGTAATATTGATCAATCCCCAGCCCTGCCTGCAGCAGCCCCTCCATAAAATCTTGATAGGTAGCCATGGAAAGTGTTGCGACGCGCATCAGATAATCGATCCTTCCCCCAATTGCCCAGCAATCCAAGATTTCGGGAAAATCTTGGATCGCGACCTCGAAGTGTCTTTGGTCCTCAAGGCGATGACGGTCCAGCACGACCTCCACCATTACAAAGACCATGCCGCCAATGAGGGCTGGACTGAGCCGTGCGTAGAATCCCTCAATAATTCCTTCGGCCTCGAGTGCACGGAGACGTTCCGAGCAAGCCGACGCCGAAAGATGGACGCGCTTCGCAAGCTCGCTTTTTGAAATCCTACCGTCTGACTGAATCGCTGAAAGAATGCGGATATCCCAGGCGTCCAGGCGCAGAGGATTGGGTTTTGCCTTCATGACTTCAGCTCTTATGCCGTTGCCGACACTGGAATTGGGTTGGAACGACCGGCTCTTGGTCACGAAGGGTTCAAACGCCGATGTTGCGTGCGATGCTGTCCGCAGCCATGCGCTTTCGCCACTCAAGAGGTCCGGAATCATGAATGGAGTTTCCCTCGACATCGACAGCTGCGATGACAGGCATGTCCTTCACCTCGAATTCATAGACAGCTTCCATGCCAAGGTCTTCGAAGGCCACAAGCCGCGCTGACTTAATTGATTTTGAGATCAGGTAGGCAGCCCCTCCCACCGCGATGAGATACGGCGTTTTGTATCTTGCAATCGACTGTATTGCCGCCCGCCCTCTCTCCGCTTTGCCCACCATCGCGAAAAGCCCGGTTTCGGCTAGTACCTTTTCCGTAAAATCGTCCATTCGGCTGGAGGTCGTTGGCCCAGCCGGTCCGACGACTTCATCTCCCACCGCGCGGACGGGTCCAACGTAGTAGATAACGCGTCCCTGCAGATCGAACGGAAGCGGCTTGCCGGCGTCGATCAACTCGACGATCCGCTTGTGGGCTGCGTCACGGCCCGTCAGCATCGTTCCGGATAAAAGGAGGGTTTCCCCGCAGCGCCACGATGCTGTCTCTTCCTTCGCCAGCGTATCAAGATTGATCCTGCGTACGCCGGCTGGCCTCAATTCGTCCGTTCCAATTTCGGGCCATTCGCTCAGATCGGGCGGCTGGAGTCGGATGGGTCCATAGCCGTCCAAAGTAAACTTCAGGTGCCGGTTGGCGGCACATTGCGGGATGAGGGCAACGGGCTTGGACGCCGCATGAGTAGGATAGGTCGCAACCTTGACGTCAACGACTGTCGTCAGACCACCAAGGCCTTGGGCCCCAATACCAAGCGCGTTGATCCGCTCATAAAGCTCAATCCGCAGCCCCTCCTCTGGGCTGGACGCTCCCCTGGCAATCAGTTCCACCATATCGATGGGCTCGTTCATGGCCTCTTTGGCCAGCAGCATCGCCTTTTCAGCGCTACCACCGACGCCAACAGAGATCAGGCCGGGGGGGCACCATCCGCTGCCGAGGGTCGCCACCGTGTCGACCACCCAATCGGCAACGGATGCGCTTGGGTTCAGAGTGGTGAAACGGGCCTTGTTCTCCGAACCGCCGCCTTTTGCCGCAATGGTGATCTCAATCTTGTTACCTTGCACAAGGTCAACGTGGACGACTGCCGGCGTGTTGTCACGGGTGTTCATCCGTCGGGCAAGCGGATCGGCAACAATTGATGCCCGAAGCGGATTGTCCGGGTCGAGATATGCCTGACGGACACCGTCATTCACGAGGTCTGCGAAACTGGCTGCTGAGTTGATGCGGACGTCCATACCGACCTTGGCGAAGCACACCACAAGACCGGTGTCCTGGCACATCGGCCGCCGTCCGAAGGCCGCCATGCGGGAATTAGCCAGGATCTGTCCGATGGCATTCTTCGCCGCTCGACTCTGTTCACTCACGTAGGCCTGCGAAAGAGACCGGATGTAATCTGGAGGATGGTAATACGAGATGTACTGAAGGGCGTCGGCAACGCTCCTTGTGATATCCTTGCCGGCGATGGTCCGTGTTCTACTTCCCACCGATTTCATCCAAATGAGCTGAGACCGTTGACCATTTTGAGGATTTGGAAGCTTCGCACCCCCTGTTCGCCGCCTTCATATCCGTAGCCACTCTGCTTGACTCCCCCATAGGGCGCGTCTGCCGAGACCCCTTTCAGGTAATTCACACTGACAGCGCCTGCCGAAAGGCCATTAATCAGCTTTCGCTGCGTATTGGCAGCGTCCGTGAAGAAATAAGCGGCCAAGCCATAATCGGTGGCGTTGGCCTCCTCAATCGCCTCCTCGAGCGCATCGAACGGCGCCACAGTGAGGATCGGTCCGAACGGCTCTTCATGAAGCACTCTCGCTTCCTTCGGTACGGCCGTCAGGATGGTTGGCGGCCAGTAAAAGCCCGGTCGGTCAAGGCGGGCGCCACCGGTTTGGATGCGGGCGCCTCGTTCGACCGCATCCTTGGTCAGGCGCTGCATTGCTTCTATTCGCCGGGCGTTCGCCATCGGACCCATGTCCGTTGCAGCGTCGTCTGGTAGGCCGATCCTGATCTTGCGGACCGCCTCCGTCATCCGGGACAGAAATTCCTCATAGAGGGACCGCGCGACAAGAATCCTGCTGGGCGCATTGCAGCTCTGGCCCGCGCACTCGAACTTGTATTCCGAAATAGCCGGTACGGCCTTTGCCAGGTCGGCATCCTCGCACACAATAACCGGGGAGTGCCCACCGAGTTCGAGGATGCAGCGCTGCAAATTATTCGCCGCGAGCATGGCCAGCTGTTTTCCAACAGCGGTTGAACCGGTGAAAGTTAAAACCTTCACGATTGGCGAACTGAGCAAATGCCGCGATATATGCACCGGCACACCGAAGACCAGATTGACCACGCCGTCCGGAACGCCTGCTTGGCGCAACGATTCAACAATATGGACTGCCACGCTCGGTGTCTCTTCAGCCCCTTTGAGGATCACCGGGCAGCCTGCCGCAAGCGCAGGGGCGAGCTTGCGGGCGATGAGAACGGCCGGATAGTTCCAAGGGGTAAAGGCAGCAACGACGCCAAGGGGCTCCGGGACGACCATCCGGTTCGGACCCATCGGAATCGGGGTCGACAGCTCCTCGGCATGTCTGCCGTTCCATTCCAGCGTTTCGACAGCGCGCACATACTCACCTGTCGCTTCGGCAATCGTCTTTCCCTGTTCGGCCGACAGGTCCCTGGCCGCGGCTCCAGCCCTCTCTGCTAGAATCCTGGCGGCTGCTACGAGGATCTCGCCACGATGTTTGGCTGGCCGCGAGGACCACGCCTTGCGGCTCCGTTCTGTCGAAGCGAGAGCCTCATCCAAATCCGACACGGTCGCCGAGGCCACCGAAGCAAATACCTTCTCCGTCGCCGGATTAACCACCGGCAATGTGGCTCTGCTACCGCCGGCTCGCCATTTGCCGTTGATAAAGAGGTGGTGGCTCCTAGCGTCGGACATCGCGCGCTCCACTTAGTGAAATATTCATGCCATACAAGCGCCGTTCGATGTCAAAAACACTGAACTCGCTTGAGCCAGTTTCATCGCGATGGTCGCGGAGGGTCAAATATCGATTAGTGCCGAAATCCATCTGGAATCCAGATCGATCTGATGTTGATGGCGGGAAGCGGTCATGTCCCAGCTTCGTAGTTGAACGGTTATCAGGTCGGCTCAGCAGCCACTGCAGCCCAGCCGCGGCTCTCAATCAGTTCTCTGGCCACATTGGTGATGAGCTTACGTACCGCGCAAACGGATGCAGAACGCTCATCTTTCGGATTCACAGCAAGCACGACGGATCGGGTAATCGCCGGATCAACGATCTTGACGGTCCGGACCAGCCCTTGAGAGGCTTCTTTCTGAACCGCGGACGGAGCGAGAATAGAATAAGCCTTTCCGTCTATAACCATGTTGATGATCGTTGAGAGCGAGTCCACTTCAAACTTGACGTCCAGCGCGCAACCGTGTTGTGCGACGACGTCAGCGACTGAACGTCTGACGTTATTGCTGCGCATGGGGACCGCGAGCGGGAATGCATGCAGGTCAGCAAGAGATATAGCATCTTCGAAGGGTGGCTCACCGGACGGAACCACCAGACAAAGGTTTTCGCGCGCTAGCACCGTCATCCGCCCTACACTGTCCGCGGTGCGGTAGAGAACCGCCAGATTGAAGCGTCCAGCAGCCATCCACTCCTCTAGCGGTCCAGTCATACCCTCCACCATTTTGAGGGACACCTTGGGCAATTCGTTCCTCACTGCCTCAAGCAGCGGCCCGCTCAGAACGCGAGCCGCTCCAGATGGAATGCCCATAGTTACCTCCCCGGCAGGGGAAGAAGCTGTGTTGGTCAATTCCACCTCAGTAAGTCGAATTTCTTTGAGGATCGCCCGTGCCCGCTCGAGCAATTTGGCTCCTGACGCTGTGACGCTCACGCCAGTCCTGTCACGTATCAGCAGCTGAGTCCCGAAGCCTTCCTCCAGTTGACGCACATGCAGGCTTAGCGCGCTTTGGGCGACATTAAGGAAGCCCGCGGCTTTCGTGAAACTGCCTGCTTCGACCACGCCGACGAAGTATCTTAATTGTCTGATTTCCACGGGTACTCTTCCGAGGGCGAACTCCAATTTCGGCAATCTATCTCGAAATGCGATGGCGCGACAGCAATAATTGTGCCACGGCGCACCCAGTCGGCTCTAAATCAGCCGCACAAGACTCAAACGTCCAAGTCGGTGTCCGGACCCGCGGCGGCAATTTCTTGGGCCCTTCGAATCACCGGCGGATCGACCATCTTTCCCTCGAAGGCGAAAGCGCCTCGACCCTGCCCTGCCGCATCTTTTTGCGCCGCGAGAACACGACGGGCCCACTCGAGCTCCTGTGCGCTCGGCGAAAAGGCCTCATTGAAAATGGCCACTTGTGCCGGATGGATCGCCAAAGCTCCGGCAAAGCCAAGCCGCCGCGCATGCGCCGCGGCTTCACGAAGTTTATAGGTGTCCGAGAACTCGCCCATGCTTCCAATAAAGCCCAAAGGGAGCAATCCGGCCGCACGGGCAGCGAACAGCACGGCAAGGCTCGGGGCCAGGAGCAGATCAAATCCCGGGACGCCGCCAACAGCGGCACTGAAGTCTTCAGGACCAAGCGCCATTGCGACCATCCTTGGATGCGCCGACGCAATGGTCGCGAGCTTTCGCAAAGCGCCAGGCGTCTCGATCTGGGCGAGGAAACGTATGCGTCCCACGGGAAGATTTCTTTCCCGTTCAAGTTCCGAAACCGCATTGGCGATCTCTAAAACCCACTCTGCCGAATCCGTCTTGGGGAGAACCAATGCATCGACACCGGCCACCACAGCTGCATCGAGATCGGCCGCCAAGACGCGCAAACCTCGGTTCACGCGGACCAAAACCGATGCGCCCTTACTGCCCACCTTTGCCACAGATTCAGGAAGCTGCCGCCGTGCCTCGCCTTTTTGCTCCTGCGGAACGGAATCCTCGAGATCGAGAATGAGGCCATCAGCACCCCGCTGATGGGCCGTTGCCACAAAACGCGCAACGTGAGCGGGAACAAAGAGTAGGGATCTCCAGCGCGGTACGGGAAGCGAGCTTTCGGCGGCTGGACGGTTGTCCTTGATCATGGACTCGCCTCGCGGATATTAGCGAGAGCGATGCCAGTGAGGTTGCCGGCCGGCTGCCGGTGCTTTGCCCGGAGCAAGCACGGACTCCCGAGTGCGTCGCTCCCGACAAGCGGCGCGGTCATGCTGACACAGCTCTTTCGTGCAAACGCGCTGAAACCTCCTTGCGGACGCTCTCCGTGTGGGCGCCAAGAGCTGGAACTGGACGCAGCGACGGGTGCTCAGAGTTGAAGATTGCGGCCGGCGCTATCGTCTCCACAGTTCCTTCAGGTGTGCCAATTCCAACCCTGCGAACATGGGGATGTTTTGAAATATCCGCGACTTCATTCAGTCGCCCATATGCCAAACCGGCCGCTTCAAGCTCCTGCATCGCTTCGTGGCAGGACAATTCGGAAAACCGCCTTTCAATAATCTCGTCAAGTTGGGCACGGTGTCCGAGCCGCTCCATATTGTCTGCAAAAGTAGGTGCGCGTGTAAGCGACGGCTGCTTCAGGAATTTCTCGCAGAAATTCACCCACTCGCGGTCGTTCTGAACCGAAAAAATGACTTCCTTGTCATCGGCACAACGATAGGCGCCATACGGAGCCAGCGACGGGTGTTTCACGCCGGCGCGTACTGTGTGATAGCCGCTGTAGTCGTTCTGCAGAACCGGCACGTTCATCCAATCGGCGACGGAATCGAACAGTGACACCTGAATGCTTGTCCCTTCGCCAGTGACCTCACGGTGATACAGCGCCTGAAGAATGGCGCTATGCGCGGTCATGCCCGCCGAGATGTCGCAAACAGAGACCCCTACACGCGCTGGTCCTTGCTGGTTGCCCGTGATCGCGCATAGACCTGTTTCAGCCTGGACGATGAGATCATATGCCTTCAAATGGGAATATGGCCCTGTGTCCCCGAAACCAGAGATATCGCAGGTGATCAGCCGCGGAAAACGTCGGCGGAGATCGGCAGATCCAAAACCGAGTTTTTCGGTACTGCCCGGTTTCAGATTCTGAATAAAGACGTCCGAACCGGTAATAAGCGCGTCCAGGACTGCGCGGTCCGCTTCCAACTTCAGGTCCAGACAGACCGACTCCTTGCCCCGATTGAGCCAGACGAAGTAAGCACTCTGTCCCTGGACCAACTTGTCGTAGTTTCGGGCAAAATCACCTTCGGGCCTCTCGATCTTGATGACCCGGGCGCCCGCGTCTGCAAGGCGTGACGATGCGTAGGGTGCGGCCACGGCCTGCTCGACCGCTACGACGGTGATCCCCTCAAGAGAGTTCTGCATGCGACACCGTGCTTTTCATCCAACGTTTTCGTTTTGATTCCGACGCCTCAGGACCGCCAGCAACCGGTTCTGTTCATTCCCGACAATTGAGAATGCCTCGTCGACACCCATTCCCGGCTTTGCAAGCATCATGTCGGCCTGGGTTGCCACCGATACGTGGACCGAACCCTGGGCGGAGAGATCTGTCTCGGTACAGCTCCCGCCGACATACGCTCCGACCCCATTTTCCTTGCAAAGGAGAACGGCCCGAGCCGTGTCGGCCATGGAGCCGACATCGGGCGTCTTTATCTGAACAAGGTGCGCGGCCTTCGCTTCAGCAAAGAGCAGAATATCCTCAAGCGTATTGCATCTCTCATCGACGACAACGCGGGCGCCCGATCCCCGGTCATCCAGGATCGATACGATCCGGGCATATTTCTCAATTTGAGCTTGCGTGGAACCATAATCCGCCGGCGACTCGATATTGAGCGTGAAATCCGGAACGGTTTCTGCAACCTTGCAGATAAAGTCGGCAACGCGTCGCGGCTCCAGGCCGATTTCCTGGCCGATCCAGCCATACACATCGAAATGCAAGACCGGATGATAACCTGCGTGGCCGATTTCACCTGTCCGAGTTGCAACCCATTTGACGAATTCCATGAAGGTCTGACCGTCGACGCCGAATTTCTGGCGCGAGTTGATCAATCCGTGCGGAAGAACATCCACGCCCTTCAAAATCATCTTGTCAACATTGATTTCGCGAGCATCTCCGCTCTGGCAGTAAATCGGAACCCTACGTGTCGGTAGAGGCAGATCAAATTCATTGCATATGATCTCCGCCATCGTCGTATGATGAAGATGGGCGGCCGCGCGAAGGAGAGCTTGGCTGACGCCATACTGAATCGCGAGTGGCAACGGCTTATGTTCGTAGGGTTCGAAAACCTTCGCACAGGCATCCAGATAAAGAGATGCATCGACATCGAGAAGCCGCGGGACCACGACCCGCCACGACAAATCGGAGATTTGATTCGGATCGAAGAGCGGATCGCGTCCGCCGGCACCAGAGTACTGGACGTTCATCATGTCGCCCCAAACGACGGTGTCGTCGGCAAGGACAAGCCCGACGCTGAGCGATGATGCTGGAATGCGAATCGACTTGAACCCAGGCGTTGTCGGTACGCCGACATAGATGAAACCATCCTGGACGGCGCCGGACCTGATGGCAGCTTGATCATCATAGAAGAATGCACCGTTGCCAGGCGCAAGGACCACGTCTTTGATCTGCAATTCAGTCACCCGATTCATTCTGAGGGGATAAAATTCGTTACGCTGCTGGCCGGCGGGGCGCTGGCCGGTCGGCATTTGATCTTAGATCTTCTGCGGTCGCGCGACGATTGCTACCTCTTCGTTGACGTGCACATGCCTGCCCGATCGGATGGCTAAGACGATGGATGTTCCAGGCGCGCGGATACCAATGGGCTTAGCGGACAGCGAATCCATCGGATGCAGGATTCCTATGAGAGCTCCCTGCTTCACTTCGTCCAACACCGAGCAGCGAGGTTCGAAGATACCGGTTGCAGGCGATTTCAACTCGTCGGACGGACGAGTTTCAAGTATTTGACCGGATTTCTTTTCAAGGAATGTTGGATATTCGGCTTTGCCCTCGACCAACCCGAGCGCGATGAGCGCGTTACGCACTCCAGCCTCGAAGATCGCGAGATTATCCGCACCTACCGTGCCGCCACCAAATTCAGTGCAAACAAATACCTTGCCCTGGTTTTGGGCCAGGATATCGAACATTCCAACCGTGTCGTTATATTCCCAGACCAAAGTCACGGGCAATTTGAACGCTTCCGCCATTCTCACCGTCCTGGCCATGAGATCGCGATCGGCAATCGGATGCGTCGTGGCGGCCGGTGGAAAATCCCACGCTGGTCCGAAGCTGTGCAGATCAAATATCGTGTCGGCCATTGGCAACAATACGCGGGACACCGCATCAGCGATTCGTTCGGTCACTGACCCGTCGCCGCGGCCCGGAAACACGCGATTGAGATTCAACCCGTCGAGCGGAGTATTGCGGCTCCATGCCTGCACGGCCAATGGATTGAGCACCGGTAGGACGATAACCCTTCCACAGGTTTGCGCTTCTGGCAGCCACTCAATAAGCCGTCGCGCGACAAGTGGCCCCTCCAGTTCATTGCCATGGTTTCCGCCGGTGACAAGGAGGCGCGGTCCCTCACCTTTATTGAGACTGAAGATCGGAAGCGAAAGCTCTCCGGAGTCGGCGCCTCCCGGGACAACAAGATGCCCCCTGCTCACGCCGGGCGTCTCGAGATCAAACGTAAGATGTGGTGCTTCGCTCATTGTTCAACCTATTGCGAGTATTCAGGCGATCTGGCAGCCGGGTTCGGTTGCCGTTATGCATTTGCATTTTCCCGCGCTCGAAGTATGCGCCACACGATCGTCAATTCGCCAATATAATGTCCGGCACGGTGCCATCGCGCTTTTAGATGGAGGCCGCTTAGCTGGGACCACGGCTAGTCGATGTCCAAAAAAGAGAAAACGGGAGCGGTGAACCGTTGATACCTGTGCCTACAAAGGACTGCCATCGTGTCTGGCCACGAGGCGGGTTCTTGTAGGGCTTCTGCAGATTCTAAAGCACCACCGAGCCTGCCACGTCCTCTATTTCAGCAGATGTAAATGCCCAATCAGATGCGGCAACTTGGTCGAGCCCTCAGCGCGCCGGGGTCAATCTGATCACTCCAACATCGTTTTCGATGTTGATCTCGGTCCCGAACGGCTCGGATAAAATCCGTAGGCGCTCTAGGATGGCCTTGGCTTGAGGTGCCGAGGCGAACTGAGGGATTCCCCGGTCGGCAAACCGTTTGGAGTGGCCGAGTTCGATGGGATATAGCCGCAATTCGGCAAGTTGGTTCCGCTCGAAACGGCTTACCGTGACAATGCTTTCATAGAAGATCGGGTCTGTGAACCCTTTTGCCATCTCGGCGACCTTCACCTCCGCATCAGTATGGACGCGCGGGTCCTTAGCATATTCGTCAAACATGTCGGCGCCGGTCGGGGTCCCAAGGTCGTCCTCGAAGAAATTACCCAGGCTATAGAAAATCGGCCGGCCCCGATAGATTTCGATGCCTCGCAGCAGATGGGGCCCGTGTCCAACGTACGCGTCCGCTCCGGCGTCGATCATTTTGCGCGCAAAGGATTGCTCGTAATCTGGCGGTTCTTGGCTCAAATTACCAGGCTCGTGGCAGTGGTTGGTGACAATGCAGAAGTCAGAGAACTGCTTGCCGCGGCGAACGTTCCGCAGGATGTCGGCGACATCGCGCGAGTCGGGTTCATAGCTGTATCCCGCCTTGTCGCCCGCCTTGAAGGTCACTCCAGCGATCACGACGCATGTTGGCTCACATTCGGATTGGTAATAAACGGGCAATCCATCGCGCACTTGCCTTAGATTTTTCAGCATATCCGACGGGACCACGATGTTTTGCGCCAAGCGAAGCGGGTTGAGGCCGGGTCTACCAGGGGCCTCGCCAGCGGGATCGCACGCACGAAACATTGGCGCAAATGTTGTGGCCAACGACACCAACCCCACGCGACCGCGTGCCGTTTCGAAGAAACGCGCAGCACCAGCTTGTGCAAGGTTCTCGCCCGTCCCCGCATGGACAACACCGCTCTCATCGAGCACCCGGCTCGTCTCGCGCATGCCTTCAATGCCCCAGTCAAGAGTATGGTTGTTCGCGCGGCCCACGATGTCGAACCCCATCGCCTTCAAGTCGGGTCCGACCTCCGGCAAGCTGAGGTGATACGCGCCGCCGTATTCAGCCTGGGGATATCCCTTGAAAGATCTGCTGTCAAAGATGTTGACTTCCAGATTGCCAAAAGTGACATCAGCATCCTGAAGGATTTTGACGATAGCGCCGAAGCCGGGATCTTGAGATTTTGTCACCGCTCGAGACACGATTAGGTCGCCGACTGCTACCATCGTGAAGCCATCTTCAACGTTCGTTTGAATTGAACCAACCGTATCGTAGTTGCCGTCCTGCTGGACCAGATGAGAACTGCTCACGTGTGAATTTTCTTCCATAGTCCTTCTTCTCTTCTTTTCGCTACATTGGATTGGGTGGTCATGTCAGCGGCGCTCTCGAGATGTTCGAGCGGCGAAAGTTTCTGACATAACCATCGGATCGAGCGAATGATCCCCCGGCACAGGCATTAGATGGAGGATGTCTTGCAGCGGAGCGCGCACATGACAAGCCACGACCCGCCCATCTCCCATAGGCACCAAAGCCGGGACTTCGACACGGCAACGTTCGACCGCGAGCGGGCAGCGCGGATGAAACGCGCACCCGCTAGGCGGATGAATGGGACTTGGCACCTCACCCTCGACGGGCGCCTCCAGCCGAACGCGTGTCGGATCCGGGACCGGTGCTGCCGCGATCAGAGCCTCGGTGTAGGGATGGACCGGCTTGGCAAAGAGCGCCTCGCACGGCGCAAGCTCCACGAGCCGCCCGAGATACATGACCGCGACGCTGTGGCCGATATGCTCCACGACGCCAAGGTCATGTGAGATGAAGACAAAGGCGATGCCCATCTGCTGCTGGAGATCCAGGAGCAGGTTCAGGATCTGTGCCTGCACGGAGACGTCGAGGGCAGACACCGCTTCGTCGGCGATGATGAGAGAGGGGTTGAGCGACAGGGCGCGTGCAATGCCGAGCCGCTGACGCTGACCGCCCGACAATTCGGACGGAAGCCTGTGCATCATCTCGCGCGACATTCCGACTTTTCGGAGTAGATCCGCAGCGAGTGCGTTGCGCTGCCTTCGGCTGAGGCGCTCGAAATTCTCGACGGGTTCCGTGATGATCTGTCCGGCGGTAAGGCGCGGGTTCAGCGACGAGTAAGGATCCTGAAAGACCATCTGCATGCGACGGCGCCAGGCGCGCAGCGCGCCTTTTGTGAGGCCAGCAATATCGGTTCCCTCGATCAGCACGCGTCCGCCGGTCGGCTCGACGAGCCGCATCAGCAGTCGCGCGACTGTGGACTTGCCGCAGCCGGATTCGCCGACGATGCACAGCGTCTCCCCCGCCTCGACGCTGAAGGATACATCCTCCACCGCCCGGATCATCGGAATGCTTTTCTTGAATAGGCCCGAGCCAAGCGGATAATGCTTGGTCAGATTCTCGACTTTCAGCAGAGGACCGTTCATGCGCCCATTACCTCTTCGGCGCGCCAACAAGCTGCGGCCTGGCTCGACCCGACATCACGCAGGATGGGTGTCTTCTCGCGGCAAATATCGATCGCGAAGGGGCAGCGTGGTGCAAAGCTGCAGCCGACAATGGGCTCGCGCAGGTTTGGCACCACGCCGGGTATCTCCGGCAGGCGGTGCTCGCGGCCGCGCCGCCGGTCGGGCACCGATCGCATAAGCCCTTGAGTGTAAGGATGCGCCGGTCGCGCAAACAGGTCGATGACGTTGGCCTGTTCCACGATACGACCGGCATACATCACAATCACGCGCTGGCAGGTCTCGGCGACGACGCCGAGGTCATGTGTGATGAACATCACGGCCGTTCCCGTGCGCTCCTTCAGATCGACGATCAGCCGCAGGATCTGCGCCTGGATGGTGACGTCGAGCGCCGTCGTCGGCTCATCGGCGATCAACAGTTCCGGCGAGCAGGCCAGAGCCATGGCGATCATGGCGCGCTGGCGCATGCCGCCCGACATTTCATGGGGGTAGTTGTTGACGCGACGCTCAGGGTCCGCGATGCGGACGAGACGTAGCATCTCTTCGGCTTTCTTCATGGCCGCCGGGCGGGAAGCCTTGGTGTGGATCTGAACCGCTTCGGCGATCTGGTGCCCGACCGTATAGACCGGGTTTAAGCTCGTCATCGGCTCCTGGAAGATCATGGCGATCCGGTCGCCGCGGATCTTGCGCATCTCCCGATCGGACAGTCCAAGCAGGTCGCGACCCTGGAAGCGGACCTCGCCGCCAACGGTCCTGGCGCCCCGCTTTGGCAACAGGCGAAGGATCGACAGGGCCGTCACGCTCTTCCCGCATCCGGATTCGCCGACGACGCCGAGCGTCTCGCCTTTCTTGACCTGGAAACTGATGCCGCCCAGCGCACGGGTGACGCTGTCTTCGCCAAAGAAATGCGTTTCGAGGTCTCGCACCTCGAGCAGCAGGTCGTTTCCTAGCCTTTGATGCATCTGCGTGTCAGCGCCTCTGCCTGGCGCGGGGATCGAACAGGTCGCGCAGGCCGTCCCCGAGCAGGTTGACGGCAAGGACGGTGACGGCCAGGCAGATACCGGGGGCAAAGATCGTCAACGGCGCGATGGCGAGATAAAGCCGCGAGCTGGCGATCATGTTGCCCCAGCTCGGAATCTCGGGCGGAACGCCTACGCCAAGAAAGCTGAGCCCCGCCTCCGTCAGGATCGCGCTGGCGCAGACAGTAGCGCCCTGCACCATCAGCGCCGGAATAGTGCTGGGCAGGATATGACGCCACAGCACCCTTGTCAGGCGCGCCCCGCCGCACAGCGCGGCCTCAACATAGGGGCGCTCGCGAACCCCCAGCACCACCGACCGGACCAGCCGTGCGACGGCTGGGGTCTCGGGGATCGCGATCGCGACGATCAGGATGCCGAGCCCCGGACCTGTTAGAGAAATGAGCGCAATCGCCAGCAGGATCGTCGGGATCGACATCAGCCCGTCCATGATCCGCATGACGACATTGTCGAAGCTGCGGCTGTAACCAGCGATGACACCGATCAGGAGCCCGATCAGGGAAGCGCTCGCCGCCGACAGCAGCCCGACCAGGAGCGAGATGCGGGCCCCGAAGATCGTTCGCGCAAACACATCCCGCCCGAGATTGTCGCTGCCGAACCACATTTCGGCGGAAGCCGGCTGCAGCCGCTTGAACGGATCCATGTTCCCCGGATCGCCGGCGTAAACCCGCGCCGCCAGCGTCAGGATGATCAGAAGCCCCAGTAGGCCGCCGCCTGTCAGGACGAGCGGATGACGCCTTGCTAGACGCGGAAGATCAGACAGGCGCAGTCGCCTCGCCGGGACATCTTCAACTGGTGCCGACAAAATCGTCATATCAGTACCGTATACGAGGATCGATCAGGGTGTAGGCCAGATCGACCGTGAGGTTGATGAGCACGTATAGACCCGAGGTCACGATCAGCACGCTCTGGATGATCGGATAGTCGCGGTTGCTGATAGCATCGACGACCAGCCGGCCGATGCCGGGTATGTTGAACACCGTTTCGGTGAGGACCACGCCGCCGATCAGATAGGCGAAGCTGATGCCGATCACCGTCAGGATCGGGACGCCGGCATTCTTGAGGGCGTGGTGGATAAGCATGGCATAGGACGAAGCGCCCTTGGCGGCCGCCGTTCGTATGTAGTCTTCCGACAGCACCTCAAGCATGCTCGCCCGCGTCACCCGGGCGATGAACGCAATGAAGCCAAGACTTAACGCCACGGTGGGCAGCACCAGATGCACGAACCACGGCCCGAGGCCACTCTCGATCGGCAGGTAGCCCTGAACCGGCAGCCAATGTGTTCTGATGGCGAAGAAATATATCAGAAAATAGCCGATGACAAAGACCGGGACCGAATAGCCAAATGCCGAGAAGACCGCGAGCAGGCGGTCGATGAGCCCGCCGGTTCGCCACGCGGCAAGAATGCCGAATGAGACTCCGACCGTCACCGAAAGGATCATCGTCAGCATCGACAGCGAAAGGGTCGGCTCAAGCCGCTGCGACATCAGATCGAGAACGGGTCGGCCCGCAAAGATCGAGGTGCCGAAATCGCCGCCCAGCATGTCGCGCACCCAATGCATGAACTGAACCGGCATGGGATCGTTCAGGCCGAGCTTTTCGCGGATGCCGGCGATCATGTCGGCCGTCGCCGACTTGCCGGCGATGATCGCTGCCGGGTCGCCGGGCGCCATCCTGAGCAGCAGAAAGACGAAGATCCCGACCATCACCATGACAGCGATCGCCGAAACCAATCTGCGCAGGATGTAGGCCGCCATTAGGCGGAGGCTTTCCGCATGTTCCACATGGGGACTATCTGCGGCATGCCGATGAGATCTGTGAGTGACTTGCGGTGCGCGACCGGCGAGACATATGTTCCCAACCTCACGTCGCCGACAAAGTCCCACCAGATTGGTTGCATCTTGCGGGCCAGTGCCTTTCGCTCATCGAGCGTTGCGACATCTGCCCATTTGGCCCGCAGCGCCTCATACTCATCGTTCTTCGGCCAGCCGTACCAAGCGTCGTCTCCATTCGCGAGGAGAAGGGGGCTGGCGAGCGGATTACCTAGCGAATAATCGAATTCGGCCGTGATAAACATACTCCAGCCGCCGTTCTCAACGGGGTCCTTTTTCGCTCGGCGCGCGGTCAGTCCGCCCCAATCCATAGGCGCAAGCTCGGCATTGATGCCGATCTTGCGCAGTTCAGCTGCCAGAAACTGCGAGGCATTGTCGGACTCGCGCCAGTCGGTCGGATCGAGAATGACCACCTTCTCGCCGGCGTATCCAGCCTCCTTGAATAGCTGCTTGGCTTTTTCCGGGTCACCACCCTTCTTGTACCATCCCGTGTCCTCCTCGTTGGACACGAGCGTATCCTTGCCGAATATCGAAGTGACGGTGTCGACGTATTTTGGGTCTGGGTACATGATCCGCATGAACGCTTCCTGATCAATGAGGTGAAGCACCCCTTGGCGCGCCTTGATGTTATTGAACGGCGGATGCAGGAAGTTCATGCGAAGCACCACGTCCCAGCCCTGCTTGTCCAGAACCTGAAGTGCAAGATTGAGATCGCCCTCGATCACCGAGAACAGATCGGCTGGTGGCGACTCTACGTAATCGACCTCGCCTGCTTGCAAAGCCGCCATTGCCGTCTGCTGGTCAGCGATAACATCCCAGATGACGCGATCGACATTGACGACCTTCCCCCCGGCCAATCCCTCGGTCGGCTCCTTGCGTGGAACGTATTTTTCATTGCGATCATAGGTGATGCTCGCGCCTGGCTTGGCAAGAGCTTCATTGAACCTGAACGGGCCCGATCCGATATTCGTGGTCACCTGCTCCGTCGCGGGGCGATTCGCATCCTTCTCGCGCATTATGAAAAGGCATGGCGGCGTAAGGTCTGCCAGGATATCGATCAAAATCCCAAGCGATTCCTTGAGCGCGATCGTGAAGGTCTTCCCGTCCTTCGTCGAGATATCGCTGGCGCGAGCCATGATCAGCTGGCCGCCGGGATGCACCTGGCCCCAGCGACGGATCGAGGCCACACAATCCGCCGCGGTCACGGGGGTGCCGTCGTGCCAGCTGAGCCCCTCCCGCAATTCGAATGTATAAGTCTTCTTGTCGTCTGAAACGCCCCATTTCCCTACCATTTGCGGCCGCGGCATAAACTTGGAGTCGAGCGAGAACAGCGTGTCGTAAATCGCCGCCCCGTGGTCGGCGGTGATGTTCGTCGCCGTCCAGATCGGGTCAAACACACGCAGGTCGCCCTTCACCATATGCACCGTCCGCGCTGAGGCTGGCGATGTCTGCGCCCGCAGGACCGAAGGGATTGATAAAGCCGTTCCGGTGACCAAGCCCACTTTAATTAGGTCGCGTCGAGAGACTGTCATGTTCCAGTTCCCCTTAAATTAGTGGCGAGGCGGATCCGCGCCTGTGGGCAAATCTCGGAAAGTCTGACGTTCCCAATTGCAGGCTCTTATGACGACTTTCCGCCTACCAATCAGCATCACTCGCAAGCGGTCGTCAAATGCAGTTTGTATATGTCGTCATCTAAAAGCGAGATGGATAGCTGTCGAACGCAGCGCCGATCTGCGAAGCGGCACGCGGCCGGCGATACAATTCGGCCTGACCGAGAGTAAGACGCAGCGTGTTAGGTCTTCGCGCCGATTTCCGGCGGATCTTCCGATATCATGGATGAAGAACAGCGGCCTTCATCGCTTGGATGCTAACCTTGCGGAACAGGGAGTTTTCCTGGTCCGCTCCGAAAGCAGGGGCAGATCGCCTTCTGGCCACTCAGCGACGCCGAATGGATCGCGAAATTGATGATATCGGGACGGAGATCGAACGGCGACAATCTAGTCTACTAATTTGGCGTTGTCCGGGCCTCAATCACAGCGGGGAATGGCTACGACCGAGTACGAGAAGGAGGCGCCGCCACCAATCGTGCGACTGTGTTCAATGCGGGCCGGGCGTAGCGCTACGGATTTCGAGTGATTCCCGTCTCTCTGCAATCAAACACACGTAAACTGTCGGATCTTACAGCAGTTTTAGGAGAAACCTCTAGGCGCCTTCTAGTCCCTTTCTCGAACACTATGTCATCTACGTAGTGAAACCCAATCTTCAGATTTTTGATGAGCGAGCGAGTGTTACCTGGGCGAACGAACGCAGTCACTTTATTAATTTCTAAATAGTCGAAAGCAAATTGCACTACCGCTCTCCCAGCTTCGACCGCGATGCCTTTCCCGGAGGCAGCAAGGTGGAGGCGGGTTACAATTTACACGTTGCTCTCCTCTACGGAGTCTCCCCGTACAAGTCCACAGTAACCAGCGAATTTTTTGGCCTTACCCTCGTCTTTGATATCGATTATCCAATAGCCGAAACGATGATGCTGCCAATGATTGATGAACTGAAGAAGCTCAGCTTTCGTCTGCTCTATTGTCGGAGAGACTCCGTCTCTGATGGCGTTTACCACGAACGGATCGCTATGCAGTCCATGCAGAAGAATCTCGTCGCAATGCGACGGACACCTTAGGATGAGGTGGGACGTTTCGAGGGTGTACATCGGAAGATTCCTCTCTGGGCTGGCACTTTATAGTTTACGGAAGCTTAACAAAGTTTGAGCCATAACCTTTGAATGCGCGCTCCTTGGTTTAGATTTCTATGAACTCCCTTGTTTCGGGATGCTGTCGTTTTTTAAGATTCACTGATAGGCGCGGTTAATGCACGCTGGTATTGCTGAAGGCACCTAATGGTCTCCGCCTGACATAAGAGTTCTGGGGTAGAATTACCTGCTGCCTGTGCATCATGCGCGGTAGAATATCTCTAGCCGTCTCGCCTTCTGATCATCGGCGGCTGACCGCCCTGGTCATCGACCGCAACAGTCCGCAGAAGAATGTCTGGCGTGCCGAGACCGTGCTGTTGAGCGCCGATGGTGTTGGCACCGTCGAAATCATGCGGCGGACCGGCAAGTCCAAAACGTCTGGCGGTTGACAGCGAGCGCTTCGCAGAGGAAGGCTTTGAAAAACTGCTGCGCACAAGAAGCGGCCCTCGCGCACCCCCCGCTCGGCCCGGATGTCGCCGAACGCGTTGTTGCGCTCACGCTCGAAGACCCGCCCGCCGAGACGACGCGCTGGACGGCCGCCATGATGGCGAAGGTAGCCGACATCAGCGCCAGCGCCAGCCAGCGCATCGGGAAGGCGTATGGTCTTCAGCCACACCGCTCGCGGCAGTTCAAGCTCTCCAACGATCCGACATTTGTCGACAAACGGCGCGATGTCTCGGGCTTTACGTCGGTCCGCCGTCTGATGAAATTTTGCAGATCCAGGCGCCGGACCGAAGCCCCAGCCTGGCCTGTCCATGAAGCTGGGAGGCGGGGGCACCATGGCGCATGACTAGAAGTAGCACGGCACCACCGCTCTCTTTGCCGTGACCAACTTGCTCGACGGCGCGGCCGCAACATGCAGCGGCACCGCCACCAGTAGTTCATTCGCTTCCTCAATGACATCAACGCCGAAAGGCCGGCCAACAAGGCCGTCCAGTCTCGACAACTACTTGCTCACAGCTACCGAAAGTGCGCGCGTGGCGGCATCAGCGCTTCGCCTTCCGTTAATCGCAACGAATTTCCTAACCCTGGCCAAAGTGTACGGGCCGCGGCTTTGATGTACGGGCTCATATTTCAGAAGCACCGCTCATTGCAGGTCCAAATCTCACGCGAAGCTCTTCGTCGCTGCTTAGCGGCCAGACTTGTGGCGGGCACAACTAGGCGCTGAAGTCCCTTGCTGCTCTCCCCGATCCTGGATTCCGTGTCAGGACTTGGTAAAATCAGAAAATACTTCTCCCCTACTGCGATAAAGCTTTCATTATCTCCTATCTGCCGCACCTTCGCTTCCGGCCCAGAAGAACGAACTGAAGATTATTACTAGTCCCCAACTGGTGGAAACGGTGTGATCGACCAATTGATTAAATCGACAGCACGCTGAAGGGCGATCTCGGTCTCAGCAAGGCGCGGGGAAACAGCTATGACCCATCCTAGCGAGTCTCGGTAATCACCTTGCCTGACAATCGGCGTCTTGGGTTCAACATACAATTTGACCGCGGCGACACCTGGTACAGCAGCCGCCAGACTGTCGCCATCAATCCAATCGAGGATGCCATCGCGATCAGGAAGCAGGCACCGCCAGGCAGCAATGTGAGACTGCCTTCTGCGCAAATCCCATTCCTTACCAATGACAAGCTTGATGTGCTCGGCGATGAGATCGACGCCGTAGGCCAGCTGAACCGCATCAGGACCGCCACCAAGACGCGGATTGACTTCAATGACGACCGGGCCCCGCTTGGTCCACCGGAGTTCAACGCACGTTGGTCCCCAGCCAAGGTCGAGAGCTGGCAAACAACTCAGCGAAACGTTGGCGATACGCTCATGCTCCTCATCAGCAAGCGGTGCTGGAAAGATGCCTTCACGGAAGACGAAATGCGGTGGGCGGTCGAAATCAGCGGCCTCAATCCCAAACACCTCATTTCCCATTATATGAACAATATAATGGGGGCCTTGTGCGAATTCTTCGACCAGTATCCTCGACGAAGACTGCAATACGTGCTTCCCGCCCAACAGAAAGGCTGTATATTGAGCCACCTCTTCGACGGTACGGCCCAATCGGACACCGATGCTGCCGCTGCCTACCGTAGGCTTCAGAACTACCGGCAGGCCGAGCTCCGCAGCGCAGCTTTCAACCTCCGCCGCATTCGCTGCGAGGCGATATGCAGGTATCGGAACCCCAGCCTCCGCAAGGAGCTGACGTTGAGTGAATTTGTCGCAGCATCGTTCAATCGATGCGGGGTTCGGTCCTGGTAGATTGAAATGCCGGCAGAGCTTGCCAACTGTCGCATAGACCGACTCGTCGTCACCCGCAAACCCAGTAATGCCAGCAATGCCGTACGTTGCATGCAACCAGGAACATTCGCGGATCAGCGCATCGAGATCGTCTGTATTGACCCGGATTGCCTCAACGTTTTCCACCGCAAGATAGTTATACCGGTCTGGATCGGCTGAAAGGGTAACTGGATGAAGACCTAGACGCTGGGCCGCCTGGATATATAACGGACCATTGCTCCTTGAGCCTTCAATCAGGATGAGCGCTCTTCTCGCCATGGCTGTTAACTCCGATGTTGTGTGCTGTTGGGCGTCTGAGGCGTAAAAGCAACATCACAGCTTTTTGCTGTACCCCGGCTTAATCTACCACAGTCAGATACCTGCGATCGCGAAGACTTGTGAGTTTTTCATGCAAGATCTGTTACACGACGGAATTAGTCGATTCCTCGGTGGTGATGCTGCACAGCAGGGCATGGCCTAGGAGCCTGTCCGACACGCGGGCTGGGGTCGCTTGTAGCTGGCCCTCGATCCCGTCCGGCAGCTTTTGAATGAGGCTCCCAAAGGCGAAGGTCAGATTGGATGCGCCCAGCACCGCGACAAAAATCTGCGCCGGTAAATGACGCCGGTCGCCGGATCGATCACCGGGACCGTGTGCCCGGAATAGCCCGTCTGCATCACCGCGCCCGCCGCATGCCGATTGCTGAATGTCGCGCTCGTCCGGCGTTCGAAAGCGGCGAAGTGCTCGCAGAACCAGGTGTAGCCGTAGCCGTCGGGATGGACGGCGCGATACTCCTGCCACAATAGCGTCAGCGCCACTGTTTCGTCATCATTCCCGAGAATTGCAATGGAGCCGGAGCGTCAGACGAAAGCAGGGGTCCCTGCGTTCGAAGAGCGCTTGGTCAGGACAACCCAGACATGCGCCATCTTGGCGGCAAGTGCGACAACAGCTTTGTTCCGGTGCATATCGATCATCTGCAAGGCCTGGAAAAAAGAGCCCGGACGATTCACACTCCATCCGCTCCGCGCTACCTAACTGCGCTAGGAGTAAGGGGCTGCAGGCTGTTCCTGTTCATTCACACTCGGAAATGGTGTGATCGACCAGCTAACTAAGTCGACGGCACGCTGAAGTATTGCCTGGGTCTGAGCAAGGTTGGGCGAAACGGCCATGACAGATCCGAGAGAGTCTCGGTAATCACCTTTCCTGACGATCGGCTTGTTGGGTTCAACATAGAATTTGACCTCAGCGACACCTGGTACAGCAGCGGCCTGACTGCCGTTGTCGATCCAATCGAGGGTGCCATCGCGGTCGGGAAGTAGGTTCCGCCAGCCCGCAACGTTTGAGTGCGTTTTGCGCAAATTCCATTCATTGCCGATGACAAGCTTGATGTGCTCCGTAATGAGATCGACACCGTCAGCCAGCTGGATGTGTTGAGGACCGCCACCAAGGCGCGGATTGACTTCAATGACGACTGGACCAACCTTCGTCCACCGGAGTTCAACGAAGCTTGGCCCCCAGCCAAGGCCGAGAGCGCGCAAACAGCTCAGCGATACATCGGCCATGCGTTTCTGCTCGTGACCAGTAAGCGGTGCCGGATAGATGCCCTCACGAAAGACAAAATGGGGTGGACGGTCGAAGTCAGCAGCCTCAATCCCAATAACCTCATTTCCCATAATATGGGTGGCATAATAAGGTCCTTGTGCGAATTCTTCCACGAGTATTCTCGGGGAAGACCGCCATGTGTACTTACCGCCCAACAGATAGGTGGTATGTTCGGCTACTTCGTCCACATTGCGGCACAATCGGACACCGCTGCTGCCGGTGCCTACGGCCGGTTTGAGAATCACTGGGAGGCCAATTTCGGCGGCAGCGATTTCTGCATCCGCGGTGTTCATTGCCAAGCGATAAGCAGGCATTGCCACGCCAGCCTCAGCGAGGAGCTGACGTTGAAGGAATTTATCACAGCATCGTTCAACCGATTCGGGGTCCGGGCCCGGTAGGTCGAAGTGCCGGCAGAGCTTGCCAACCATCGCATAAATCTCTTCCTCGGCGCCCGTAATGCCTGCAATCTTATAGGTCGCACGCAGCCGGGAACATACGTGGATCAGCGCATCGAGATTGGCTGTATCGACAGGGATTGTATCAACGCTTTCTGCTGCAAGGTAGCCGTACGGAGCTGGATCAGCCGACAGGGTAATTGGATGAAGACCAAGACGCTGGGCCGCTTGGACGAATAGCAGACCCATACTCCTATGGCCTTCAACCATGATGAGCGCTCTTCTTGTCATTGGCCCTGACCTTTATTGCATGCTATGCGGTGGTCCGAGCGTAAAAAGCATCAGCTCCTTATCGCTCCCGGACCTCAGATTTGGCGGTGAAGTTATCACTGTCGGCGGCCTGCGGTTGCAAAGATTCGCTAAGCTTTAGTTTAAGATTCAACGATTAACGCTGCAGCCGTTGCAGCGCGGCGCGCTCTGACAAAGCTGCGTGCCGACGTTCCGGCGAAGCAGCTGTGGCGCATTTTGTCAGGCCCGGAGAGTTCTGGTGTCCGCCCGCGGTCGCGGCGTCGTTGATCCTTCTTCTCGAACGCCGAGCTCAACGCGGCGATCGCCTAACTGCTAGAGAATCTGAACAATCGGCCGATGCGCCATGTCGGCCAAAGCCGCCGCGAACTGTTCGAGGAGATCGAGCGGGCCGCCTTGAAGCCGCTGCCGGCGGCCGTTCTAATACCCGAGTGGAAGTCGGCGAAGGTCCACCTGACATCGAGTCCGACAAATGCTTCCCTATAATCTTGCTCCCCTATAATCTGCCACGGCTCGTCCTACTGTGATGAGGATCGGCTCGGCCCGCCCGAGTAACCCTCGGACGCGCAGTGTAGGGCGAGCCACCTCACCGGCAGAAGCGGACATACGGTCTTACTCTCGATCAGCATCTGCTCACGAAGGTTGCGGTCAAGTGTAAGACCGTATGTCCGCTTCTGCCGGTGAGGTGGCTCACCCTACACTGCGCGTCCGAGGGTTGCTCGGGCGGTCCG
>NZ_VFTZ01000013.1 GCF_006440775.1 Mesorhizobium sp. B2-7-2
GCGAAGGTAACGGCATGGATTCCAGGGTCTTCGCGACGGAGCTTCGCTCCTGCTCCGCCCTGGAATGACGATCGCGAGGGGTGTTTCGGCCAATCTCCAACGCATGCCACCTGCCAACGCAAACAGAGCCGACCGGTCAAAATCCCCTGTGCAGTGCCACTAGTTCCCCGGCCTTGGCCTTGGCAACGGGATGCCGATCTTTGGCGTCGGCGCGAAAGCGCTTGCCGCCGCCGGGATCGCGGCGTTGCCGCTGGAGATCGCTTCCGCCGGTTCGGTCGGCTGCGGTTCGGCCACGGCGGCGCCGCCATGATAGGTCACCGCTTCCAGCGAGGGCGCGTCCGGCGCATTGACCACGTCCTGGCATTGCTTGGGCAGGTTGGCCATCGTCATCAGGTCGCGCGCCTTGGGCGCATCCGGATTCTTGTTCGGCCGCCACGGCTCCTCGGTGAACCACCAGGCCAGCGGCTTGCCGCAGCCATCGTCGCCCGGCGTCGTCTCTTGCCCCTTGCAGAAGGGCGAGCCCGGCTGGCAGCCAATGCGCATATGGAAATGATAGTCATGGCCCCAGAACGGCCGGATCTTGCGCAGCCAGGAGCGGTCGCCGGTGACGGTGTCGCAGAGCTTCTTCTTGATGCCCGGATTGACCAGGATGCGCTCGACCTCAGGATAGCTCGCCGCGCGCTTCAAAAGCAGCGTATGCGCCGGCGTCCACAGCGCGTCCTTCACCAGATGCGTTTTTTCGTCGACCATCAGCGTCGCGCTCATGGTCTCGCGCTGCGCCATGGTCAGCGGCCGCTTCGGCATCGGCGTCAGCCAGATATCGGCGTCGAGCCCGATCTGGTGCGAGGCGTGGCCGGTCATCATCGGTCCGCCGCGCGGCTGCGAGACGTCGCCGACCAGAAGCCCCGGCCAGCCATCCGCCTGGGCATCGCGCGCTAGCTTCTCGATCAGTGCGATCATCGCCGGGTGGCCCCAGCGCCGGTTGCGCGACGGGCGCATCACTTCCCAGGTCGGGCCGTCCATCGGCAGCGCGACGCCGCCGGTGAAGCAGCCTTTCGAGTAGAAGCCAAAGGATTGCGCGGGCGCCACGGCCGGCAGTTTTCGGGCGCCGAACAACTCCTTGGCGCGAGGTTCGGCCGAAATAGCGACAGCCGCCAGCGCGGCCAGGGCCACCAGCGCCAGGGCGGCGGTCAGGAACGGCTTGCGGTCAGGAAGCGATCGCAAATTCATCAGGCTGGGTCCCTCTCCAGTCTATCCGTTTGCCGCGCGTCAAGCGACCCGATCAGGAACGAATCATACCACGCCGCGCGTCCCGCATCGATCAATGGTTGGAAGGTGATGTGGTCGAAAACCGCTCCGCGGTTCAGCATCATCCTCGCATCGGGCTGCGCGGCTCTCCGTCCCGCCAGTTGCCCTCGGCCCACATCCGCTCCAGCGCCACCCGGTAGTTGGGAAACCGGAAGCGGTAGCCGGCCGCCTGGATCGCCTGATTCGCGACGCGCTTGTTCTCGCCATAGAAAGACCGCGCCATGGGCGAAAGTTGGGCGGTCCCGAAGGGAATTTCGGGCGGCGGCTCGACCCCCATCAGCCCAGCGGCGTAAGCCACGACGTCCTGCGGCGGCGCCGGCTCGTCATCGGTGACGTTGAAAATGCAGCCGAGATTCTTGTCGGCCAGAAGCCAGAGCGCCCCGGCGATGTCGTCGCAATGGATGCGGTTGAACACCTGTCCCGGCTTGACCAGCCGCCTTGCGGTGCCGTCTTCGAGATTGGCCAGCGCGTTGCGGCCCGGCCCGTAGATCCCGGAAAGCCGCAGGATCGCTACCGGTTTTCCGATCTCCCGGCCAAGCTTCAGCCATTCCTGTTCGGCCGCCACCCGCATCGTCGAGCGCTTCGACACCGGGCGGCACGCGCTGGTCTCGTTCACCCAGGCGCCGCCATGGTCGCCATAGACGCCGACGGTCGAGAGATAGCCTATCCACTCCAGCGCCGGCATCTTTGCCCGGATCGTTTCGCCGGCGGCGTTGAGCACCGGGTCGCCGGCCTCGTCGGGGGCGATCGAGACGATGAGATGTGTGGTCCTTGCAAGCGCTTCGCTGAGCTCGGGCGACAGCACGCCGTCGAATTGCAGCGGCTCGATGCCGGCCGACCGCAGCGCCTCAAACTTTTCCGGCGCCCGGGTCGTGCCGGAGATCGGCGCATGTTGCGCGTTGGCCCGCGCGAAAGCCTTGCCGGAATAGCCGGCGCCGAAGATGAAGAAGCGTCTTTCGCCCATCGATGAATCCTTCAATCGGCCTTCGCCGGATTTGCCGGCACCGCCAGCCATTCTTCGCGGACCGCCGCATCCGTCTCGGTCTTCAAAGCTGTGGCGGCAAGCTCGCCAAATTCGCGGTCGGAGAGCAGTCGCGACAGGGCCCAGATTGCCGCACCCCGCACCAGCGGCGAGGCATCGTCGAGCAGGCGGCGCACAATGGGCGTTAGCGAAGCGTCGTCCGAATTGCCGGCGGCGGTCAGCACATTGCGGACAAAGCGGTCGCGGCCGATGCGCTTGATCGGCGAGCCAGAGAAGAAAGCGCGGAACGCCGCGTCGTCGAGCGCGAGCAGCTCCGAAAGCGACGGCTCGCGCAGATCGGCGCGCGCGGCAAGCTTCGCCTCGGACGCCGCGCTGGCGAACTTGTTCCACGGGCAGGCGGCCAGGCAATCGTCGCAGCCATAGATGCGGTTGCCGATCGCCTCGCGGAACTCGCGCGGGATCGGCCCCTTGTTCTCGATGGTCAGATAGGAAATGCAGCGCCGCGCATCGAGCCGGTAGGGTGCGGGAAACGCGTTGGTCGGGCAGACGTCGAGACAAGCGCGGCACGAGCCGCAATGGTCGATCTCTGCCTGGTCCGGCTCAAGCTCGGCTGTGGTGAAGATCGTGCCGAGGAACAGCCATGAACCATGCGCGCGGCTGACCAGGTTGGTGTGCTTGCCTTGCCAGCCGAGCCCCGCTGCTTCGGCAAGAGGCTTTTCCATCACGGGTGCTGTATCGACAAACACCTTCACGTCGCCGCCGGCCTTTGCCACGATCTTGCCGGCGATCTCCTTCAGCCGGCCTTTCATCACGTCGTGATAGTCGCGGTTTTGCGCATAGACCGAGATCGCGCCGCGGTCGCGCTTTTCGAGGATGGCGCGCGGATCATGGTCCGGGCCGTAATTCATGGCGAGAACGATGATCGAGCGCACCTCCGGCCACAGCGTGGAGGGTTCGGCGCGCCGCTGAACCGTCTCGGCGATCCACTCCATCGAGCCGTGAAAGCCGTCGGAGACGAATTCGGCCAAGCGGGCGGGCGCCAGCGGGATCGCGTCGGGCCGGGTCACTGCGACTGCCTCGAAGCCGGCGCGGCGCGCCTCCGCCTCGATCAGCGCGCGTAAGGTTTCAGAAGTCGAGGTCCGCATAATGCGATACCGGCGACAGGCCGCGCACCCGGTCGGAGAGCAGCGGCCGGAACGACGGCCGTGATTTCACCCGCGTGTACCATTCGCGCGCGGCGCCATGCTCACGCCAGTCGATCTCGCCGAGATAATCGAGCACCGACAGCGTCGCGGCCGCCGCGAGATCGGCATAGGTCACCTTGTTGCCGGCCAGCCAATGGCGCGTGCCGGCCAGCCAGTTGGTGTATTTCATGTGCTGGCGGATGTTGGCGCGCGCGGCGCGGATGGCGGCCGAGTCCGGCGAGCCGCCGCCGGCGGTTTCCGGCATGACCGGCTTCAGCACGCGCTCCCGTACCAGATGCCGCGTCACTTCGCTTTCGGCCTTCGCCAGATACCAGTCGGTCAGCCGGCGGATTTCGGCGCGCTGCATCGGATCCTCGGCGAACAGCCGCTTGTCGCGCTTCAAGACGCCGCGCGTCTCGTCGAGGTATTCGGCGATCACCATGGCGCCGACGATCGGCACATCGCCTTCGGCAAGCAGGATCGGCAGCGTGCCGGCCGGGTTCAGCGCCAGGAATTCCTTGCGCCTGGTCCACGGCTTTTCCTCGATCAGCGCCAGCTCCTCGCCATACTCGCCGAAGGCGAGGCGCACGAAGCGGCAGGTGGCGAACATGGGATGGTGGAAAAGCGTCAGCATGGTTCCGCGATGATAGGGCGCACTGGCGAATCGCTAAAGGCGCCGGTAAGTCTTGGCCGCCCGATTCCCGGGGCTGTCTTGGTGTTGCGACCTATAGGGGCACTTCCGCCCCATGACAAGCAAGCCCCTTCCTCCGCCTCGGAGCATGATGTCGTCCGAAAACCGCTTCACTCTTTTCGGCATCATGCTCTAGCCGCCATTCGAACCAAGAGGTTGCCATGGAAAGCCAGACCATCGTCGAAGCGCTGCTGCTTGGGCTGCTGGAGGGCCTGACCGAGTTCATCCCTGTGTCCTCGACCGGCCACATCCTGCTAGCCGGGCATTTCCTCGGCTTCCATTCTACCGGCAAGGCATTCGAGATCCTGATCCAGCTCGGCGCGATCCTGGCGATCCTCAGCGTCTATTTCAGCAAGCTCTGGCAGATGCTGATCAAGCTGCCCAGCGATCCCCAGACTAGGCATTTCGTCGTCGGCATCCTGATCGCCTTCCTGCCGGCCGCCGTCATCGGCGCGCTCGCGCATGATTTCATCAAGACCATATTGTTCGAATCGCCCCGGCTGATCTGCATCATGCTGATCATCGGCGGCGTGGTGCTGCTCATCGTCGACCGCATCAACCTCAAGCCGGTCCACCACGATGTCGAGGACTTCCCGTTGAGCGTTTATCTCAAGATCGGCCTGTTCCAGTGCCTGTCGCTGATCCCCGGCACCTCGCGCTCCGGCTCGACCATCGTCGGCGCGCTGCTGATGGGCGTCGACAAGCGCGCGGCGGCCGAATTCTCCTTTTTCCTCGCCATGCCGACCATGGTCGGCGCCTTCGCCTTCGATCTTTTCAAGAACCGCAACGTGCTGACCTCGGCCGATTTGCCGATCATCGCCGTCGGCTTCATCGCCGCCTTCGTCACCGCGCTCATCGTGGTG
This sequence comes from Mesorhizobium sp. B2-7-2, assembly GCF_006440775.1. Taxonomy (GTDB): domain Bacteria; phylum Pseudomonadota; class Alphaproteobacteria; order Rhizobiales; family Rhizobiaceae; genus Mesorhizobium. The sequence continues at coordinate 5,029 of NZ_VFTZ01000013.1, forward strand.
CGCTTCCTGCTCGATTACGTCTCGAGCAACGGTTATTCGCTGTTCGGCTGGTGGCGGCTTCTGGTCGGAGGGCTCGGACTGCTGGCGTTGATGGTTTGGGGGTGAGCGGCTGGGCCGCTTAACGCCGCGATCCTTCGCGCCCCCCTCTGTCCTGCCGGACATCTCCCCCACGAGGGGGGAGATTGGCAGCTTCGGCGCCCCGCCGACTCTACAACGCGGGCGATTGGCGAAAGCGACGGCGACATCTGATCTCCCCCCTCGTGGGGGTTGAGGAGTGGTCCACGAAGTGGACGGAAAGCCAATTGCTTGGCTTTTCGAACGACGAAAGCCGGCAGGCCAGAGGGGGGCGCTGTCCCGCCAGCCTATCGTCATTGAGCAGGCGCTCAATTCCGCCCATAAAACGCGTTCTCGACATGCACCGGCCAGCGCCAGGGCAGCACCGCCACCATGTCGAAGCGCATCGACAGCCGGCCGTAATCCGGTTGGCGCGACAGCCACAAATCCGCGGCGCCCTCGATGCGGCGCTCCGATTCACGGCCGATCGCCTCCATCGCCTCGATCAATGTCCGCCGCGCCTTGACCTCGACGAACAGCACGAGGTCGCCGCGCCGGGCGATGAGGTCGATCTCGCCGAGCCTAGTGCGGTGGCGGCGGGCAAGGATGCGATAGCCTTTCAGCATCAGCGCCAGCGCCGCCAGCCACTCGCCGCGATGACCGCGCCGATAGGCCTTTCGGCGATGGCCGATCGAACGCTCAGCCATCCCCGGCTCCTTTCTGTTTGACCATGATCTTGTCCGAACCGAAGGTCAGCGAATGCAAAAACCGGCCTCCACTTTTCGGGATCATGGCCTGTCCTTGAGCTCGATCAGCCGGCGGTAAAGCGCCTGCTTCTGGGCGCCGGTCATCTTCGCGGCTTCCGCCGCCGCCTTCGATGCTGGCATTTCGGCGGCTAAGGACAAAAGCAGCCGGTCGATGTCGGCCGGCTGCTCCTCCGAGGCTTCGGGCGGACCGACACAGATAACGATCTCGCCCTTCGGCGTGTCGGCCGCCGCATAGTGGCCGGCCAACTCGGCAAGCGTTCCGGTGCGCATCTCCTCGAAGGCCTTGGTCAGCTCGCGCCCGATCGCGGCTTTCCGCATGCCGCCCAGCGCCTCGACCATCGCGCCGAGCGTCTCGGCCAGACGACGCGGCGATTCGAAGAAAATCAGTGTCGCCGGCACCTGCTTGAACGTCTCCAGCTTGGTCAGCCGCTGCCCGGTCTTCACGGGCAGAAATCCGGCGAACAGGAAAGCATCGGAAGGAAGGCCGGAAGCGGTCAGCGCCGCAAGCGGAGCCGAAGGTCCAGGGATCGGCACGACGCGAATGCCGCGCTCCAGCGCCTCGCCGACCAGCCGGTAGCCGGGATCGGAAACCAAAGGCGTGCCGGCGTCGGAAATCAGCGCGACGCTCTGTCCGGCGGCCAGCGCCTCGATCAGCTTCGGCCCGGCCTCGCCCGCATTGTGCTCGTGATAGGCAGTGGTGCGGCGGCGGATGCCGTAGCGCTCGAGCAGCACGCGCGAGACGCGCGTGTCCTCGCAGGCGACGATGTCGGCGGCGGCTAGCGTCTCCAGCGCGCGCAGCGTGATGTCGGCCAGATTGCCGATCGGCGTCGCCACCAGATAAAGCGCCGGCTGAAGCGGCCGCGCCGCGACCTCGCTCTGTCCGATCAGATAGCTGCGTTTGTCGCCGGTCACCGAATGCCCCTCATTCCGAGCAATTCCAGGAAAAGTGCGTCGCGGTTTTCCGTCCGGAATTGCGTAAGAACCAAGTCTGTTTCGCATGGCTGACGCCCCGTTGCAAAACGTGAGGTCGAGGCAACGAAATCGCCTTGCCTTTGCCACAGTGCGGAACGAAACCCAGATCGGCGAATTTAACCCCTGATTCCCGGGAGGAGGCAGGACCGAACGATGCCCAATCGCTTCGATATTTTTATCAGCCGACTTGAAAGCAAGACCGCCCGCGAGGACATTCCTCCACATCCCATCGCCGCCGAGTCCGGCGCGCGCCGCGACAAGGCCGACCAGAAGCCTGTCCGTCACGGCGAGGCGCATGGCGAGAAGCACCGCGGCAAGCACCGCCAGAAGCACGACGCTTAAAGCAGTTTGCGACCTTCGCGACCTCGCGCCTCGTCATTCCAGGGCGGAGCAAGGAGCGAAGCGACGCGCGCAGACCCTGGAGTCCATGCCGTTACATCGACGTTCTGCCGGCGGTGCAGAATTCTGTTCCGCAGCGCCCTTCGCCCTGGTCACGGAATGGATTCTCGGGTCAAGCCCGAGAATGACGAACGTGCGGGAAGCGCCACATCTCAGAGAGGGAAAACCGGCGTTACGCGTCCATGATCTCGCGTATCGATTTCGTAAGCGGTAGGTACTGATCCAAGGTAAGTCCGTTCAAGTCGAATTCTATCGAATCGTCTTTTGCGATTGCTCTTAAATTTATCCCAACATAAGTCATGAAGCTGCGCACGACGTCAAACTCGCTCAAGCCCGATGTTTTGTGTTCCTTCGATTTCTGGTTTCTGCTGAACACGATCACTGCTTCATAGATGTCTGGATGTTCATGGGATTTGGAAATCTCGGTCAATCCAAACTCAAAAACGTCATCCGTGTTTAAAGTTCGCAGCGTCTCATGGATCAGGAACTTCATTGCAGGTCCTATTGGATGCACCGCGACGGCATTCGGCTGAAGCTAGCAGAATGTCTAACATACACGCGCAGATCGAAAAAACAGTCGACGGTCGACTACCTGGCTAAATCCGCCACCACGGCATCCAGCACGATCATGCCGGCGGTCGTGGCACGGAGCCTTGCATTGCCGACCGGCGCCACCAGGCCTTCTTCCTGCAGCACCGAAAGCCGCGCGCTCGACAGGCCGCGACCCGAGAGCGCCTCGTAGCGCTGCAGGTCGATGCCTTCGGCAAGCCTCAGGCCCATCAGCAGGAACTCGTCCGCCTCTTCGGAACGCGTCAGGATCTCGCCGCCGGTGACGCCGTGGCCTTTGGCCCCGACCAGATTGGCCCAGGTCTCCGGCATTCTTTCTGCAATCGTCACGGTACGGCGGCCGTTCTCGACGAAGCGGCCATGCGCGCCGGGGCCGACGCCGACATATTCACCGTAGCGCCAATAGGTCAGATTGTGCCGGCTTTCCGCGCCCGGCCGCGCGTGGTTGGAAATCTCATAGGCGGGCAGGCCATGCGCCTTCGTCACCTCCTGCGTCAGCGCGTAGAGATCGGCGGCATGGTCGTTGTCGGGCAGCGTGAATTTGCGCGCAGCGTAAAGCGCGTGGAAGGGCGTGCCCTCCTCGATGGTCAGCTGATAGAGCGAAAGATGGTCGACGGCATAGCCGATCGCCTGCTCCAGCTCCGCCCCCCATGCATCCGGCGTCTGGCCGGGCCGCGCGTAGATCAGGTCGAAGGACAGCCGCGGAAAAATTTCGCGCGCGAGGCCAATGGCGTGCAGCGCCTCCTCGACATTGTGCAGCCGGCCGAGGAAGCGCAGGTCCTTGTCGTTCAGCGCCTGCACGCCGAGCGAGACGCGGTTGACGCCGGCTGCGCGGTAGCCGCGGAAGCGCTCGGCCTCGACCGAGGACGGATTGGCCTCCAGCGTCACCTCGATGCCTGCGGGCACCGACCAGTTCCTCGCCACTGCCTCCAGCACGGCGCCGACGGTTTCCGGCTTCATCAATGACGGCGTGCCGCCGCCGAGGAAGATGCTGGTCACCTCGCGCGGCCCGGTGCGGTCGCGCATGGTCTTGAGCTCCGTCTCGAAGGCGCGGGCAAAACGCTCCTGGTCGACCGGCTGGTGGCGGACATGGCTGTTGAAGTCGCAATAAGGGCACTTGGCCGCGCAGAACGGCCAGTGGATATAGACGCCGAAGCCGGGGCTGCGGTCGAGCGGTAGGGTCACTGCGCTCATGCGGGTCCTGATCGCGCCAAATCCAATCTGGCCAAATTCAATCGCGCTTCGGCGAATTTCTGAAAGGCGCGGGCGCGGTGCGAAAGCGCCGTCGCCTGGCCGGGCTTCCAGCCATGCTTTTCTTGCGCGCTCATCTCGCCAAAAGTCCTGTCGAAACCGTTGGGCAGGAACACCGGATCGTAGCCGAAACCGAGCGTGCCGCGCGGCGGCCACACCAGCGCGCCTTCGGCCTCGCCCCGGTAATATTCGGCTTCGCCGTCGGGAAAGGCGAGGCAGATGACGGCGACGAAGCGGCCGGCGCGCTGCGCGGGCTCCGTAGCGCCGACCTCCTGCAGCGCCACCTCGGTGCGCTGCATGGCCATGCCGAAATCCCTGCTGCCGTCCGGCGTCTCGGCCCAGTTGGCAGTATAGACACCGGGCGCGCCGTCGAGCGCGTCGACGCAGAGCCCGGAATCATCAGAAAGTGCCGGCAGGCCGGTCGCCTTGGCGGCCGCATATGCCTTGATATAGGCGTTCTCCTCGAAGGTGGTGCCGGTCTCATCCGGCTCGGGCAGGCCGTATTCCTTGGCCGATTTCGCCTCGAAGCCGAACGGCGCCATCAGGTCGGCGAATTCGCGCAGCTTGCCTTCATTGTGGCTGGCGACGACGATCTTTTTTCCGTTGAGCGAGTGCATCAGAAACCCCAGATCCTTGGCTCGGCGAACTCGATCGAATTGCCGGACGGGTCGCGGATATAGATCGAATGCCCGCCCTGCGGCCATTCGAAATCGCTTTCGATGGCGATGTTGTTGGCGGCGAGATGCTTGCGCCATGCGGCGATTTCATCGGCGGTTGCCGCAAAGCAGAGGTGCCCTTCGCCGGCCGTGCCATGCGGCGGCACCTTCAGCCGAGCGTCCGGCGCCGGCGGGATTTTGGTCGCGTCGGCATTGAAGAGAAGCAATACGCCATCGCCGCAGCGGAAGAAGACATGCCGGCCCTCGACCTTGCCCAGCGCTTCGAGGCCGATGACGTCGCGGTAGAAGGCTTCGGCGGCGTGCAAGTCTGTGACGTAGAGGGCGGATTCGAGGATTGCGGAGGGTATCACGAGGCCCCCCTCTCTGCCCTGCCGGGCATCTCCCCCTCAAGGGGGGAGATTGGCAGCTTCGATGCCGCCGCACATCTCGCAACGCTGGCGATTGGCGAAAGCCGTGGTGACAGCTGATCTCCCCCTTTGAGGGGGAGATGGCCGGCAGGCCAGAGAGGGGGGCCTAGGCTCGGCATTTCAAACCTACGCCACCGCCATCTGCTGCAGGCTCACCAGCCGCGAAATACCCTTCTTCGCCAAGCCCATCAGCGCCGCGAACTGCTCCTCGGAGAAAGGCTCGCCCTCGGCCGTGCCCTGGATCTCGACGATGCCGCCCTTGCCGGTCATGACAAAGTTGGCGTCGGTGCCGGCCGAGGAATCCTCCAGGTAATCGAGATCGATGACCGGCTGGCCGTCATGGATGCCGCAGGAAATCGCCGCGACATGGTCCTTCAGCACCTTGGCGACGCTCACCATCTGGCGCGCTTCCATCCAGCGCAGGCAATCGTAGAGCGCCACCCAGCCGCCGGTGATCGAGGCCGTGCGGGTGCCGCCATCGGCCTGGATGACGTCGCAGTCGACGGTGATCTGCTGCTCGCCCAGCGCCTGCAGGTCGACCACGGCGCGCAACGAGCGGCCGATCAGCCGTTGGATCTCCAGCGTGCGGCCGCCCTGCTTGCCGGCGGAGGCTTCGCGCCGCATGCGCTCGCCGGTCGAGCGCGGCAGCATGCCGTATTCGGCCGTCACCCAGCCCTTGCCGGAATTGCGCATCCAGGCCGGCACCTTTTCCTCCAGGCTCGCCGTGCACAGGACATGCGTGTCGCCGAACTTCACCAGGCACGAGCCTTCGGCGTGCTTGGAGACGCCACGTTCGAAGGAGATGGCGCGCATTTCGTCGGCTTGGCGTTTGGAGGGGCGCATTCAGCCTTCTTTCTTGTCGTTTCCGGAATCGTGGCCGGCTTGTAGACGCATGCGGGGCAAGTCGCAAAGGAAAAGGACGCGGCACAGGAAAACGGGCGGCGCGACCGCAAATGCGCCACCAAGTGACCGCGAGCGCGGCACCGGGTGACCGCAAACGCGGCACCGGGTTGCGCCGCCGTAGCTTAAGTCTATATCTTTCTGAAGGAGGTTTCTCGCCGGAATGAACAAACCAGTCGATCCGACGTCGCAGTCGCCGGTACTTCAGTCACTCGACATGCGCTCGCGCGATATCTTCCGGCGGATTGTCGATTCCTACCTGCGCGACGGTGAACCGGTCGGCTCGCGTAGCCTGTCGCGCATCCTGCCCTCCTCGCTGTCGCCCGCTACCATCCGCAACGTGATGAGCGACCTCGAGCATCTGGGGCTGATCTACGCGCCGCATATTTCCGCCGGGCGGCTGCCGACCCAGACCGGGCTGCGCTTTTTCGTCGACGCCTTCATGGAGCTGGGCGACCTTTCCGACGACGAGCGCCGCACCATCGAGGCGCAGGTGCGCGCCTCCGGCTCGGGCGCGACGCTGGAGCATATGCTGACCGAGGCCAGCCAGATGCTGTCGGGCATGTCGCGCGGCGCCGGCCTCGTGCTCGCCTCCAAGCACGAGGTGGCGCTGAAGCACATCGAATTCATCCAGCTCGAGCCCTCCAAGGCGCTCGCCGTGCTGGTGTCGCAGAACGGCGATGTCGAGAACCGCGTCGTCGACCTGCCGGCCGGCACCACCGTGTCGCAGCTGCACGAGGCGTCCAATTTCCTCAACGCCCATATCCGTGGCCGAACACTGGCCGAGGCGCGGGCGGAAATCGCCCGCATCAAGGGCGAGACCAGGGCGGCCCTCGACACGCTGTCGCAGGATCTGGTCGAGAAAGGCCTCGCGGTCTGGGCCGGCGCCGAAAGCGGCCTGCCGGCGCGCCTTATCGTGCGCGGCCGCGCCAACCTTCTGGAAAACGTCACCGCTCAGGCGGACATCGAATTGCTTCGCCATCTGTTCGAGGATTTGGAAACCCAGGACGGACTGCTGCAGCTGCTCGACCTTGCCGAAGAAGGGCCGGGCGTGCGCATCTTCATCGGCTCGGAGAACAAGCTGTTTTCGCTGTCCGGCTCCTCGCTGGTCGTCGCCCCCTATCGCGACAAGGACGCCCGCGTCGTCGGCGCGCTTGGCGTCATCGGGCCGACCCGGCTGAACTACGCCCGTATCGTGCCGATGGTCGACTATACGGCACAGCTGATTTCACGCATGCTTCGTTAGGTGTATCGATATTCAGGTGAGGCCGGCCTGACCTGAACCTCGACGCAGCTGAGGGTGCAAAGGAGAAAAACATGGCGCTGGAATCGCTCAAGGCCCAGATCAGCCTGCTGCTCGAGGAGATGGTGAACCAGCCCGAGGACGAGCACGAGATCCAGGAGCAGCTGCGCGAGAAATTGAGGGAGATGCGCGCCATGGGCCTGCCCCTGCCGGCTGATCTCGTCGAGTTGGAAAAGCGCCTCGACGACGATCTGGATGCCGAAGAGACCTGAGGCCGGCGCTCCGTCAAATCGGCTTGCGCACGCTTCTCTTTTCGATCGTTTGCCCAATATGTCCTATCTCTGCGCGCCCGATCGTTTGAGGGGCCCGGAGACAGGACATGTTGACAGACGACGGAGAGCAGCCATGATGCGGATCGTCGGCCTTGCGGGCCTCGCGCTGGTTTTTGCCACGGCTGCCTTTGCGCAGCAGGCCGATCAGCCCTTGCTCAGCGGCGAGAAAGCCTTCGGCGACTGGAAGGCCGACCGTCCAGGCGTGCGCCGGCAGCTGAAACCTGAGGATTTGCCGAAACCCGATATGACGGAGTCCGCATCCAACGGCGGCGGCGTCACCGAGCGCCCCGAGGATGCGAAGCCGAAGCTTCCGCCTGGCTTTTCCGCCGAGCTCGTCGCGTCGGGCATCGACAGTCCGCGCGTCGTGCGGGTGGCGCCGAACGGCGACCTCTTCGTTGCCGACAGCCGGGCGAACCAGGTGCGCGTCTATCGCCTCGCGGAAGGCAGCGCCAAGCCCGCGCAGAAATCGATCTTCGCCAAGGGCCTGACCCGGCCCTACGGCATCGCCTTTTATCCACCGGGCGACAAGCCGCAATGGGTCTATGTCGCCAACAGCAACAGCGTCGTCCGCTTTCCCTATCGCGACGGTGACCTGGAAGCGTCGGGCAAGCCGGAAACCGTCGTCGCCAAAGTCCCCGCCAGCCATCACTGGACGCGCGACATCGCCTTCTCGCCCGACGGCAAGACGCTCTATCTGTCGGTCGGCTCCGGCTCCAACATCGCCGAGGACATGGGCGCGAAGCCGAAGGGCGGTGTCGAGGCGTGGGCGAAATCGCAGCCGCTCGGCGAGGCCTGGGGTCCGGAACAGGGCCGCGCCGACGTGCTGGCCTTCGACCCCGACGGCAACAACCGCAGGGCGGTCGCCACCGGCCTGCGTAATTGCTCCGGCATGACCGTGCAGCCGGCGACGGGCGCGCTCTGGTGCGTGGTCAACGAGCGCGACGAGCTTGGCGACAACACCCCGTTCGAATTTGCCACCGCCGTGAAGGACGGCGCCTTCTATGGCTGGCCCTGGTATTATATCGGCGACAATGAGGACCCGCGCCACGAGGGCGCGCGCCCTGATCTCGCCGGCAAGGTCACGGTTCCGGATGTGCTTATGCAGGCGCATTCGGCGCCGCTCAACATCGCCTTCTATGATGGCGCCAACTTCCCGGCCGATTTTAAGGGTGACGCCTTCGTCACGCTGCACGGCTCGTGGAACCGCAATGTCCGCACCGGCTACAAGGTGGTGCGGCTGAGGCTCAAGGACGGCAAGCCGACCGGCGAATACGAGGACTTCGCCACCGGCTTCGTCATATCCGACGACGCGGTCTGGGGCCGGCCGGTCGGCGTCGCTGTCGCCAAGGACGGCGCGCTGATCCTCACCGAGGACGGCAATGGCACGATCTGGCGTGTTACGTATGGTGGGTAGCTGTTCGACATAGGGGTTTTTAGAAGGTGCCGTTTGTCGATGGACAAGGCTTTACCCGTTCATTTCTATGGGAAATCGGCGCAAACGTTGGCAACTAGCGGAAGCCTCCCCAACCTCGTCATTCCAGGGCGTAGCAGCGGCGTCGCGGAGACCCTGGAATCCATTCCGTGACCCTGATCATAGAACGCAGCGGAGCAGAATTCTGCACCGTTGCTACGCTTCGAGGTCACGGAATGGATCCTCGGGTCTGCGCGCGTCGCTTCGCTCCTTGCTCCGCCCGTGGATGACGAGGCCGGGCCGTTTCGGCCAATCTCCAAAGTGTACGGACTGCCAACAAGGGAACGCGCACTCCGTCGAGCTGGCGCAACGAATCCCGCCGCGAGGGAATTACCAGTGGCCGGGCGTCATGATAAAAGCCCCGCTCCTCATCGATCCCTTCGGGGAATCATGCGCTAGGCCAGAACCAATGACACTCACCGGATTCCTCGCTTACAGCGCTGCGCTCGGCGTTGCCGCCGCCATTCCGGGCCCCGGCGTTACGGCGCTTGTCGCCCGCGCGCTCGGCTCCGGCTTTCGGTCCTCGCTTGCCATGGCGTTCGGGCTGATGCTCGGCGACCTCACCTATCTCACCGCCGTGGTGCTCGGGCTCGCCTTCGTCGCGCAGACCTTCGGCATGGTCTTCCTCGCCATCAAATGGGCCGGCGTTGCCTATCTCGCCTTTCTTGCCTGGCGCTTCTGGACCAGCGGCATCACGCCTGAAAACATCGAGGCGCGGAAGGCCAAGGGCGGGCTGGTGTCGAGCTTCATCGCCGGGCTGACGGTGACGCTCGGCAATCCCAAGACGATGATCTTCTATCTCGCCATCACGCCGACCATCGTCGACCTCAAGACCATCACGCTTGCCGACTACGCCATCCTTGCGATGCTCACCGTGGCGGTTCTGTTCGTGGTGCTGGTGCCTTATCTGGCTTTGGCCGCCAAGGCGCGCTGGTTCCTGAAATCGCCGCGCGCGCTGAAAGTGCTGAACCGCACCGCCGCCGGCTTCATGATGGGGGCGGCTGCCGCTATAGCGGCGCGTCAATAGGTTCCGATCTCAACCGATCCCGGATTCGGCCAAACTATTCCTGAAACCCGGCGTGGCGGAAAATGCATTTCCGGCCGCGGGCGCTTTTGAGCAACCGCCCCACTCGGATATTTTCCAGCCTCAGCCTATCTTGCGCGGCTGAAAGCCTTATTCTGTCTGCCTGTGCCATTGCCTTGGGAGCGAAACCAATGAACAAGCCCGTCACCTCCGCGCGCGTGCCCGGCCGCGGCCGCGTCTTCAACTCAATCACGGAGACGATTGGCGACACGCCGCTGGTCAGGCTGGACAAGTTCGCCAAGGAGAAGGGCATCGTCGCCAATCTTCTGGCCAAGCTCGAATTCTTCAACCCGATCGCCTCCGTCAAGGACCGCATCGGCGTCGCCATGATCGAGGCGCTGGAGGAAGCCGGCAAGATTTCGCCCGGCAAGACCACGCTGATCGAGCCGACTTCCGGCAACACCGGCATCGCGCTCGCCTTCGCCGCCGCCGCCAAGGGCTACAAGCTGATCCTCACCATGCCGGAGACGATGTCGGTCGAGCGCCGCAAGATGCTGGCGCTGCTCGGCGCCGAGCTGGTGCTGACCGAAGGCCCGAAAGGCATGAAAGGCGCGATCGCCAAGGCCGACGAGCTCGCCGCCACACTGCCCAACGCCATCATTCCGCAGCAGTTCGAGAACTCGGCCAATCCCGAAATCCACCGCCGCACCACGGCCGAGGAAATCTGGAACGACACCAATGGCGAGGTCGACATCTTCGTCGCCGGCATCGGCACCGGCGGCACCATCACCGGCGTCGGCCAGGTGCTGAAGAAGCGCAAGCCTTCGCTGCACGTCGTGGCGGTCGAGCCGGAAGCCTCGCCGGTTCTGTCGGGCGGCCAGCCCGGCCCCCACAAGATCCAGGGCATCGGCGCCGGCTTCGCGCCGAAAATCCTCGATACCTCGATCTATGACGAGGTCGTCAGGGTCTCGAACGAGGATTCGGTCGCCAATGCCCGCCTCGTCGCCCGTCTCGAGGGCGTGCCGGTCGGCATCTCGTCGGGCGCAGCACTCCAGGCGGCAATCGTCGTCGGCTCGCGGCCGGAGAACAAGGGCAAGACCCTCGTCGTCGTCATCCCCTCCTTCGCCGAGCGCTATCTCTCGACCATCCTGTTCGACGGGCTGGGGGCTTAGGCGCTTCAACGCCCCCACGGTCGTCATCCACGGGCGGAGCAAGGAGCGTAGCGACGCGCGCAGACCCGAGGATCCATTCCGCGACTTCCGAGCGCTGCTACGGTGCAGATTGTGCCCTGTTGCGTTCTTCGATCAGGTCACAGGATTCGAGGGTCTCCGCGACGCCGCTTCGCGGCTGCTCCGCCCTGGAATGACGAGGCTGGGAGGCTTCGGACAATCCCCAGCGTTCGCGCCGATTTCACGGAACTGGAAGAATTAGGCTATTCCAGCAATTGCTCTAGTTCTCCGACACAGGGATTTTGAAAGGTTGCCGTTTGTCTTGGTGCAAGATTTTCCGTTCATTTCCGTGAAACCAGCACAAACCGCCGGGGATTGGTTGAAGCCGCCCCAACCTCGTCATTCTATGGCGGAGCAAGGAGCGCAGCGACGCGCGCAGACCATAGAATCCATTCCGTGACTTGGAAGCGCCGCTTCGGTGCAGAATTTTGCTCCGTTGCATTCCTTGGCGAAGGCAACGGCATGGATTCCAGGGTCTTCGCGACGGAGCTTCGCTCCTGCTCCGCCCTGGAATGACGATCGCGATGGCGTTTCGGCAATCTCCACGCATGCCACCAACGCAAACAGAGCCGACCGGTCAAAATCCCTGTGCAGTGCCACTAGTTCCCGAAAAGCTTCGCCTTCTCGCCCTGCAGGAAACGCCGCAGCGCGGCGTCGCGCTCGAGGCCGATCGCCCGGTCATAGGATTCCGCCGCCTGCTTGGTGTTGCCGAGTCTCGCCAACAGCCCGGCGCGGGCGGCCCAATAGGGCTGGTAGTCCTGCAGCCGCTTGTCGTCGCCCAGCACGTAAAGCGCCGCCAGGCCGGCCGTAGCGCCCTCGGTTTCGGCGATCGCCACCGCGCGGTTGATCGCCACCACGGGCGAGCCGGCCACGGCCTGCAGCGCGTCATACAGCTGGCGGATCGCCGCCCAGTCGGTGCCGCTGCCGCGCCGGCGTGCCGTATGGGCGGACTGCACGGCGGCCTCCAGCTGGTAGCGGCCGATGATGCCCCTTTGCGCGGCGCGCACCAGCAAGGCTTCCGCCTCGTCGATCAGGCTGTCGTCCCAGAGCGCGATGTCCTGCTCGGCTAAAGGCACGAAGTCGCCCTGCGGGTCGCGCCTTGCCGAGCGGCGCGCCTCGGCGAACAGCATCAGCGCCAGCAAGCCGAGCGCCTCCGGCTCGTCCGGCATCAGCGAGGCGACCAGCCGTCCGAGCCAGATCCCTTCGGCGGCGAGATTGCGCCGCCGGCTGTCGGTGCCGGTCGGATCCGACCAGCCTTCGGCGAAGGTGGCGTAGATCGCCTCCAGCACCGCGCCCAGCCGCTCGCCCAGCTCCGCCTGCTCCGGCACGCGAAATGGAATCCCGGTCTCGCGGATGCGCGCCTTGGCCCGCACCAGCCGCTGGCCCATCGTCGCCAGCGAAACCAGGAAGGCCGAGGCGATCGTCGCGGCGTCGAAACCGAGGATCGTCTGCAGGATCAGCGGCGCGCGCACGCTGGCCTCGATCGCCGGATGGGCGCAGGCGAACATCAGCCGCAGCCGGTCGTCGGGCAGGTCTTCGCCGCGCACGCGCGCCTCCATCTCCTCGGCGATCAGCTGCAGATGATCGCGCGCCGCCTCGCCAGTCAGACGACGCCGCACGGCGTCCACGTCGCGCCGCCGCGCCACGGCGAGCAGCCAGGCTTCGGGCTGCGCCGGCACGCCGGTTCGCGGCCAGCGTTCGAGCGCGGCGGCGAAGGCATCGGCCAGCGCGTCCTCGGCACCGGCGACGTCGCGCGTGCGCGCCGCCAGCCAGGCGACCAGCTTGCCGTAGCTGCGCCGGGCGGCCGCTTCGGCGGCCGCCCGAGCGATCTGCGAGCGATCATGCATCATGGGGTCGCTATGCGGCGGCTACGTATTCGGCCATTTCCCAGATCGGCCGCAGCTCGACTGTGCCGGTGCTGGACGCGGGGCAGCGCGCGGCCCATTCGATGGCCGTGTCGATGTCGGCCGCCTCGATCATATAGAAGCCGGCCAGTTGCTCCTTGGTGTCGGCATAGGGGCCGTCGAGCACGTTGGTCTTGCCGTTCGCCATCCGCACCGCGGTGGCCGCCTGCGTCGGGCGCAGCCGCTCGCCGGCGATGTACGCGCCAGATTTCTTCAGCGCCTCGGTATAGGCGCCATAGGCCGCGAGCACCTGCTGGGTCTGCTCCTTCGGCACGTTCGCCATCGCGGCCTCGTCATTGTAGATCAAAAGCATGTAACGCATGGATGTTCTCCCGTTTTCTTGAAGGCCGCATCGTCGCGTGCCGACCTATGTCGTGCGGCATCGACCGATTTCGACAGGCGTCTTGAAAATCTTTCGCCCCCAAAGCCATCAAGCGCAAGCCGTCGCCTTTCGCCATCGCTCAACCATTGGTCTAACGCACGCAATTGCGGGTTGGCATTTGCCTTCCGCCGTCTAAACTCGTCGCGGGCTCGCCAGGAGGGGCGGATTGCGGGCCGGCATTTCAGGGAGGAAATCGCGATGTTCAATTTCAGGACCAAGTCTATTGCCGCCGGCGCGCTGGCCTTGTCGCTCGGCCTTGGCGCCGTGTCGGCCGGGGCGCAGGAATTCATCAATGTGCTCACCGGCGGCACGTCGGGCGTCTACTATCCGCTCGGGGTCGCTCTGTCCGAGATTTACGGCAAGGGCATCGAAGGCGCCCGCACCCAGGTTCAGGCGACCAAGGCTTCGGTCGAGAACCTCAACCTGCTGCAGCAGGGCAAGGGCGAGATCGCCTTTGCGCTCGGCGATTCGGTCAAGATGGCCGCCGAAGGCAACACGGAGGCCGGCTTCCCGGGCAAGCTCGACAAGCTGCGCGGCATTGCCGCGATCTATCCCAATTACATCCAGATCGTCGCCAGCCAGGAATCCGGCATCAAGACGCTCGCCGACCTCAAGGGCAAGAGCCTGTCGGTCGGCGCGCCCGCCTCCGGCACCGAGCTCAACGCGCGCGCCATCTTCGCCGCCGCCGGTCTCAAATACGAGGATCTCGGACGGGTCGAATACCTGCCCTTCGCCGAGTCGGTCGAGCTGATCAAGAACCGCCAGCTCGACGCCACCTTGCAGTCGGCGGGCCTCGGCGTCGCCTCCATCCGCGACCTCGCCACCTCGGTTCCCATCAACGTCGTCGCCGTGCCGGCCGAGGACGTCGCCAAGATCGGCGCGCCCTATCTTTCCGTGGTTATCCCGAAAGGCACCTATGAAGGCCAGACGCAGGATGTCGCGACCGCCGCGGTCGGCAATTTCCTGATTACCCGCGCCGACGTCTCCGACGAGACCGCCTACCAGATGACCAAGCTGCTGTTCGAGCATCTCGACCAGCTGGTGGCCGCCCATGCCGCCGCCAAGGCGATCGATCCGGCCAAGGCGTTGGACGGCATGCCAGTGGCGCTGCATCCCGGCGCGGAGAAATATTACAGGGAAAAAGGGCTGCTGAAATAAAAAGGTGGCGCGGCTAACGGAGATGTCTTCGCCAGGCACCCCCCTCTGGCCTGCCGGCCATCTCCCCCGCAAGGGGGGAGATTGGCTGTCGCCACGCGCTTCGCCAATCGCCGATGTAGCAGGAAGAGCGCCGCCATTGACGCTTCCGATCTCCCCCCTTGCGGGGGAGATGCCCGGCAGGGCAGAGGGGGGTGCCTCGCACTGCCATTCTTTCGTCTTGGAGCCCGTCGGATGAGCGAAGCCAAGCCCGCAACAACAAGCGACGGCAACCCGCCCACGTTCCATCTTCCCACAGCCGAGGAACAAGTCGAAGGCCTGCCGCCCGGTTTTGGCGAAGGCCTCGCCGGCAAGGCGGCCTTCCTGATTGCGGTCGCCTTTTCCGTCTTCCAGATCTACATCGCCGCCTATGGCAGCCTGCCCAGCCAGGTGGTGCGCGCCATGCATGTCGGCTTCCTGCTGCTGCTCGGTTTCGGCCTGATCGCCAATCTGCGTGCCAGGAGCGCCGCGGCGAAAGCAGTGTTCTGGACGCTTGGCGTGCTGGGATTCGCGACCGGCCTCTACAACTGGGTCTTCTATGCCGACCTCATCCGCCGCTCCGGCTTCCTCACCACGCCGGACCTGATCGTCGGCACGCTGCTGGTGGTGCTGGTCTTCGAGGCGGCGCGGCGGCTGATGGGCCTGCCGCTGGCGGTCATCGCGTTCATCTTTCTCGCCTATTGCTTCGTCGGCAATCATTTGCCGCCGCCCTTCATCCATCGCGGCTATGATTTCGCGCAGCTTGTCGACACCTTCGCCTATGGCACCGAAGGCATATACGGCACGCCGGTCTATGTTTCGGCGGCCTACATCTTCATCTTCGTCGTCTTTGCCGCCTTCCTCGAACGGGCGGGCATGATCGCGCTGTTCAACGATTTCGCGCTCGGCCTCGTCGGCTCGTGGCGCGGCGGCCCGGCCCAGGTCTGCGTACTGTCCTCGGCGCTGATGGGCACCATCTCCGGTTCGGGCGTCGCCAATGTCGTCGCCAGCGGCCAGTTCACCATCCCGCTGATGAAGCGCTTCGGTTTCCGCTCCGCCTTCGCCGGCGCGGTCGAGGCGACCTCCTCGATGGGCGGCCAGATCATGCCGCCGGTGATGGGAGCCGTCGCCTTCATCATGGCCGAGACGCTGAACATCCCTTACGCCGAGGTGGTCAAGGCGGCGATCATCCCGGCGCTGCTCTATTTCGGCGCCTGCTTCTGGCAGGTGCATCTGGAAGCCGGCAAGGCCGGGCTGCACGGCATGGCCAAGGCGGAGCTGCCCAATCCCTGGGAAGCGGTCAGGAAGCACTGGCCGCTTGTGCTGCCGCTCGCGGTGCTGGTCTATCTGCTCTTTGCCGGCTACACGCCGGTCTTCGCCGGCACGATGGGCCTCGCGCTGACCGTCGTGCTCATCCTCGGCACGCCGCTGGCAGCCTTGATCGGGCCGTTCGCCTTTCGCCTCGTTTTCTGGCTGGCGCTCGGTCTTGCGGCGGCATCCTTCATGCGCTTCGGCGTCAATGTGCTGAGCCTCGTCATCGCAGCGCTCGTCATTGCCTGCTTCGCCTTCAAGGGCGGGCGCGAGACGCTGCGCATTTGCGTCGATTCGCTCGCCGAAGGAGCGAGGAATGCCCTGCCCGTCGGCATCGCCTGCGCCATCGTCGGCATCGTCATCGGCACGCTGACGCTCACCGGCATCGCCTCCACCTTCATCGGCTGGATCATCTCGATCGGCCAGAACAATCTATTCCTGTCGCTGGTGTTGACGATGCTCACCTGCCTGGTTCTCGGCATGGGCATTCCGACCATCCCGAACTACATCATCACCTCCTCGCTTGCCGGCCCGGCGCTGCTGTCGCTGGGCGTGCCGCTGGTGGTCAGCCACATGTTCGTCTTCTATTTCGGCATCATGGCGGACCTGACCCCGCCAGTGGCGCTCGCCGCCTTTGCCGCAGCACCGATGGCCAAGGAAAGCGGCCTCAAGATCGGCATCCAGGCGACCAAGCTCGCCATTGCCGGCTTCGTCGTGCCGTTCATGGCCGTCTACACGCCGGCCCTGATGCTGCAGGACGCCGGCCCGATCGCGGCGTCGTTCGGCTATCCCGTCGAGGTCGGCTATATCGTCGTCAAAGCCTGCATGGGCATCGTGCTCTGGGGCGCCGCCGCCGTCGGCTTCCTCGCCCGCCGCGTGGCCTGGTGGGAGCGTCTCGTCGCGTTCTGCGCCGGCCTGCTGCTGGTGGCCGCATTGCCGCTCACCGACGAGACCGGCTGGGCGCTGGCGCTGGTCTGGATCGGCTGGCACTGGTGGCGCGCCCGCCGGCTGTCCACGGCCGGGACCACATGAGCCTGTGTGTCCTCGCCGCCGGCAAGACGGTGACGCTTGCCGTCGCCGCCTTCACGCTGTCTTGGACGCATTCGGTGGAACGGACGCGCTGGCAGGAGGATTGGAAAGTGTCGCCGGCCGGGCTGCAGGTCGTCGAGGCGCGGGTCAAGGGCTCCGGCGCCGGCATGGAGCCGCCGGAGGGCTCGGTGCTGCGCAGCGGCTGGTGGGTCTATGCGCCACGGATCGGACCCCAACCGCGCCTGGTGCTCGCAGCGTCCGGCGCCACCGGGAAGGGTTGGACGCTGTGCACGGCCGCCGGCTGCCGCGAACTGGGCGAGACGGCCGACGAACCCACCGTGCTCGAACCGTGCGACGGTTCGAGCCAGCCGCGGTAGCGCACGATCAGCCCAGTCGCCGGATGCGATATCTCGACATGGAAGCGGAAGCGGCCGTCCTCGACGGTTTCATATGCGTTCGAGCGCGGGCAAAGCCACATCGGCAATGGCAGGCCGAGAAAACTCCAGCGGCGCAGCACGAGCGACAGGCGGTTCTCGCCGGGAACCAGCGCCATGGCGAAGACGAGCGGGCCGAAACGCTCGCAAAGCAGCCGCTCCGAGCCGCCACGCCCCGCGAACTGCCGGCTCGAAAAACCATGCTTTGCGAAAGTCCGCGTCCAGGTCTCGCCTTGCCCGTCGGTAACGAAACGCACCTTGACGGGGACATCGGCCGCGCCAGGCGGGAAGCCGGCCATGCGCGCAGCAAGCCGGCTAAGCATGCCGCCGCCGCGTTCGATGCTGGCGCGTCCATCCGCCATCGCCGCTCCCTCATGCATCGCACGGACTTCAGCCGGTAGCCTCGTCCAGGCATCGCCGAGCAGGCCGGGATAGAGCGCCTTCCCCTGGCCGGTGTCGTCCCTGACGCCGGTGTGGATTGTCTTGCCGGCAAAGAGCGCCTCATAATCATCCAGCTCGACGTCTCGCACCGCCGCCCGCGCGCCCGGCCCGGGCATGCGGCCGTCGAGCGCCTTGCGGACGATCGCCTCGATCGCCATGGACGGGATCAGCGGCCCGTCATCGCCCTCGGCCAACAGGTGCCAGGATCGTTTGTTTGGTCTGCCCTCTGCGTCCACGCCATCGACCTCGACGAACATGCCGCCGCGATGCTCGCCCCAAGACAGCCGGTTGGTCGCCCAATGCATCAGCGGCGCCAGCGGCGACAGCGACCGCACCAAGCCGGCGCGGACCAGCCAGGCAAGGCCGATCAGCGCCCGGTGCAGCACCTCGGGTACCGGGCCGGCGCCCATCCAGATCGTCTTCGCTTCCGGCCACAATGCCTGCAGCGCGCGCAAATCCGGCACGTCGACCAGCGATAACAGCGTGTTTCTCACCGGCACGCGCCCGGGCGGCGCGATCGTATAGCGCATCTGCTCGGTGAGCGGGTAGCCTTCGGTCTGCCTGCCGTCGCGCAAAAGCCGCACCGGCCGGCCGGCATAGCTTGCAATGGCGCGGATGACGTTCTCGCCGACGCCGGCGAAGGGCGACGGCGCGATGCCGCCGCGGATGCCGTCTACACGCGCCATGCCGGCCGAAAGGCGCCGCACGACCGCCGCCGTCAGCACCGGAAAGCTCGACACGCCGGAGAGCACCATCACGCCGGCTGCCTTGGCCGCCGCGTCGAAAGTGGATACCCCGGCGACGAAGTCCGAACCGTCGGCAAGATCGAGATAATGGGTACGCGCACCGATACAGGCTTCGACCAGCCGGTAGCGCCCCTCGCCATAGGCCTGGAACGGACCGCTGGCGTCGACGACGATGTCGGAAAACATGCCGGCGAGTTGCACGCCAAGGTCGCCGCCGCGGTCGAATGCCGCCGGCACGAGCCTGGCCTTGGTCGCGCCCCGGCCTTTGCAGTAAGCCTCGGCCCTGGCGAGCGACCGGCCGGCGACGATGAGCTCGAGGCGCGGCTGGTTCTCCAGCAATTGGACGATGCGTCCGCCGAAGGTGCCGTAGCCGCCGACGATGAGAAGCTTCATGCCTTGCCCCCAAGCCTCCGTAACCGCCGTCAGCCGATCAATCGCTCCCGCAACTCGGCCGAAGGTATCGCGCAACTGTCTTTCCGGCCGAACAGCGCGTAGCGGTTCTTGGCAACGCGGTCGTAGAGCCAGTCGCGCAGCGGCCGCGGCAGGATGAGCAGCGCCTTCGCGGCGCGCCATGGCCAGCCGAGCGCGGCCATGACCGCGACGAAGCTGTCGAGCTTCGTGAAGGCCGCGCCCTCGATGATGGCGAGGTTGCTGTCGTAGTCGTCGGTCGGCAGGCCGTGCTCGCGAAACAGCGCCTCGCCGAGCGGCGACTGCGCCGTAGCAAAGCGGAAACGTTGTTTCCGGTCGAGCTTGAGGATGAGCTGGACAAAGCCCGAGCAGAACACGCAAACGCCGTCGAAGACGATCAGCGGCTGGCGGGCGTCATAGGCCTGGCGCGGCAAGGTGGGACGTTCGGGCAGGTCGGTCATGGCGGCCCCGGCTGCTTGTGACCCTGGACACTAACCTAGGGGAGACACTAAGCCAGCCGGCGGCGGCGTCAAAGTCGCGGCGTTGTCGCACGCCAGTTGGCGGCGAGCACAAGGCGCTCGGCGCGATAGGTGGTGGCGCGCTGGTCGGCGGCCGGCCTGCAGATGCGGCCGTGGCGGGCACGTTCGCGGGTCATGATCAGTTCGCGCCGACGCCCAGCGAGTTGCCGCGGCGCGCGCAGGCCGGGCCTGGGCCGCGCATGTAATAGCGCTCCGGCCGATAGGTCGGCGCGACGAATTCGCGAATGGCGGCGGCGTAGCCGGCGATGTGATTCCAGAAGTTCATTTTACCTGGTCCCTGTCCGCTTTCGGATGTCCCGTCCGAATTGTTCGAGAGCATAGCGTTGAGGCGTGAATAGTCCGTGAACGTGATGTTAATTTCTGGTCCGAAACACGTTGCTTCGTGGCTGGATTGCGGCTGATTCGCGGTCTTTCGGTGCCTTTCGTCGCGTTTCCGGCTCGTGTGACTTTTGCATCACATATGTTTCGTTCCGATGTCGCTTGCGCGCGCATCTGTTTCACGTTCGGCCAGTGGCAGGGGAATTTCCTTTCGCGCGCCTGGGCGGGCAGGAACCTGCCCCGGAAGAGGACGTTGACCCCGCAAGGCCGGGGCGAACCCGGCCAAGTTGACGGCTGCCCTGCCGCGCAACTTCCCGACAATGCGAAACATGGAAAGGCAACCGCCATGGGCTTCTTTTCGAAAGACATCAAGACGCTGGACGACCTCTTCATCCACACGCTGCGCGACATCTATTATGCCGAGAAGCAGATCGAGAAATCGCTGCCGAAGATGATCGACAAGGCGACCGATCCGCAATTGAAGGCCGGCTTCGAGAAGCATCTCGCGCAGACCAAGGGCCACATCGAGCGGGTCGAGCAAGTGTTCGAGTTGCACGGCGTCAAGGCCAAGACCGTCAATTGCCCGGCCATCGACGGCATCCTCGCGGAGGCCGACGAAGTCAGCGGCGATGTCGACGACAAGGAGGTTCTGGACGCCGCGCTGATCGCCTCCGCCCAGGCCGTCGAGCACTATGAGATAACGCGCTACGGCACGCTGATCGCCTGGGCCAGGCAGCTCGGCCGCAGCGACTGCGCCAACGTGCTGGCCAAGAACCTCAAGGAAGAAGAGGCGACGGACCGCAAGCTCACCGAGATCGCCGAGAGCAAGGTCAACCTGCAGGCCGCCGAATAGCAGGCTGCGTGGCCAGCCCTCCCGGAACCCAAGCGAACCCCTGTCCGTTGCGATTGAAACCGCATCGCGCAGGAGTTCGCAATGGCA
Source organism: Mesorhizobium sp. B2-7-2 (assembly GCF_006440775.1). Classification (GTDB taxonomy): domain Bacteria; phylum Pseudomonadota; class Alphaproteobacteria; order Rhizobiales; family Rhizobiaceae; genus Mesorhizobium. Next base: position 25,947 of record NZ_VFTZ01000013.1, read on the forward strand.
CCACGCCCGGCTTGGAAGGGCTATCTCAAACTGTCGCTGGTCACATGCGCCATCGAGCTCACCAACGTCGTGACCCATGCCGAGAAGGTCGCTTTCCGCATCCTCAACCGCAAGACCGGCAACACCGTCAAGCGCATCTATGTCGATGCGGGCACCGGCAAGCCGCTTGAGGAGGGCGACGAGATCAAGGGCTATGAGGTGAGCGACGGCGACTTCGTCCATATCGAGGAGGACGAGATCGAGGCGGTGCAGATCGAATCCTCGCACACGATGAGCCTCGACGGCTTCGTCGAGAAATCCTCGATCGAGCAGATCTACCTCGACACGCCCTACTATGTTTCCCCGGCGGACGAGGTGTCGCAAGAAGCCTTCGCCGTCATCCGCGACGCGATGGCGGCCAGGAAGATGGCAGGGCTTGCGCGCATCGTGCTTTATCGGCGCGAGCGCCCGGTGGCGATCGAGCCGCTCGGCAAGGGCATGGTGCTGACCACCTTGCGCTACGACGACACGGTGCGCCGGCCGGCGACGGTGTTCGAGGACATCGCAGCGGCGAAGACCGACAAGGAGATGATCGACTTGGCCCAGCACATCATCGACGGCAAGAAGACGAAGTTCGACCCGTCGAAATTCGACGACCGCTACGAGGAGGCGCTGCTCGAGCTGATCCGCGCCAAGAAGGCGGGCAAGACGGCGCCCAAGGCCAAGGCGCAGCCAAAGCCGTCCAACGTGGTCAACCTGTTCGATGCGTTGAAGAAGAGCCTGAACGCGGAAGGCGGCGGCGGCAAAGCCGGCAAGGCCACAGCGAAAGCGGCGGCCGGGAAAAGCAAGAGCAAGGCCGCGCCAAAACGCAAATCCGCATAGGAGGGTGGCGGCATGGCCGGCCTCGAGCAGTATCACGCCAAGCGCGATTTCAAGAAGACCGCCGAGCCGGCCGGCAAGGTCGGCAGGCAAAAGCAAGGCGGCGGCATCTTCGTCGTCCAGAAGCATGCCGCCACGCGGCTCCACTATGATTTCCGGCTTGAGCATGACGGCGTCTTGTGGAGCTGGGCGGTGACGCGCGGCCCGAGCCTCGATCCGCACGAGAAGCGGCTGGCCGTGCATGTCGAGGATCACCCGATCGACTACGCGTCCTTCGAAGGCACCATTCCGAAGGGCCAATATGGCGGCGGCTCGGTCATCGTCTGGGACGAAGGCAAGTGGACGCCGGATGGCGATCCGGCCAAGGGCATCAAGAAGGGCCATATCGACTTCGAGCTCGAGGGCCACAAGCTCAACGGCCGCTGGCATCTGGTCAGGCTGCGGCCCCGCCCGGGCGAGACGCGCGACAACTGGCTGCTGATCAAATCCGACGATGCCGCCGCCCGGCCCGGCAAGGACGTTCTCGAGGAGAAACCGAAATCGGTGAAGTCGGGCCTGACTATCGAGGAGGTGGGCGAAGGCAAGGCCGCCAGGGGCGAGAAGCCGAAAGTCTGGCAATCCAACAGGCCGGCTGCCGCCAAGACCAAGGCCGGGCCTAGCAAGCGTCTCGAATTCATCGAGCCGCAGCTCGCGACGCTGGAAAAGGATGCGCCCGCCGGCGAGGACTGGCTTCACGAAGTCAAATTCGACGGCTACCGCATGCAGGCGCAGATCGCCGGCAGCGAGGTCAGGCTGCTCACCCGCGCCGGTCTCGACTGGACGGACAAATTCGATGGTCCGGTCACCGGCGCGCTTGCCAGGCTGAAATGCCGCGACGCCATCATCGACGGCGAGATCGTGGTTTTGGCCGACAGCGGCGTGTCGTCCTTCCCCTTGCTGCAGGCGGATCTGTCGGCCCGCCGCGCCGACCGCTTCGTCTACTATGTCTTCGACCTGATGCGGCTCGACGGCAAGGACCTGCGCCGCGAACCTTTGGTCGAACGCAAGCAGGCCCTGGCAGAGCTGCTGGGCCAGCAGCCCGAACATTCGGCGCTGCGCTTCAGCGACCATTTCCACGAGCCGGGCAAGGTCATGCTGCAGCATGTCTGCCGCATGGGCCTGGAAGGCGTGGTGTCGAAACGCGCCGACGCGCCCTACCGCAGCGGGCGGGGGCTCTCCTGGATCAAATCCAAATGCACGCTGCGCCAGGAATTCGTCATCGGCGGCTATCTGCCCTCGGACAAGACCGGGCGCGGCCTGCGCTCGCTGCTGGTCGGGTTCAACGAAGGCGGCAAGCTGCACTATGCCGGCCGTGTCGGCACCGGCTTTTCCGGCAAGGTGATGACCGATTTGAAGAAGAAGCTCGACGGCCTCAAGGCGACGGCCTCGCCGTTCTCGGGCGCCGTGCCCAAGGGCAAGGGCCTCACCTTCGTCAAGCCGGAACTTGTCGGCGAAGTGGAGTTCCGCAGCTGGACTTCCGACCGTATAATCCGCCACGCCTCGTTCCAGGGGTTGCGCGAGGACAAACCGGCGGAGGAAGTCGTGCAGGAACAGCCGAAGAAGGTCGAAACCGGGGCGAAGCCGGGTACAGAGACCGCGCCGAAACCCTCGGCCGGAACGGCGAAGACCTCGATCAAGCTCTCGCATCCCGACAAGCTGCTATGGCCCGACGAAAAGGTTTCCAAGCGGGACCTGCTCGATCACTACGCGCTGGTCTGGCCGCGCATGGCAGAATTCGTCGTCAACCGGCCGCTGAGCCTGGTGCGGGCGCCGGACGGCATCCACGGCCAGCGCTTCTTCCAAAAACACGCCTCGCCCGGCATGAGCGACAAGATCGCCAGGATGAAGGATCCGACCGACGGCGAGGAGATACTGTTCATCAAGGATTTCGACGGGCTGGCCGCGCTTGTCCAGTACGGCGTGGTCGAGGTCCATATCTGGGGCTCGACGATCGACGAGCTGGAAAAGCCGGACCAGATCATCTTCGATCTCGATCCGGACGAAGGCGTCGATGTCGGCCGCGTGCGCGAGGCGGCGCTCGACATCCACAAGCAGCTCGACGAGCTGTCGCTGCCGAACCTGGTCAAGACCTCGGGCGGCAAGGGCTACCACGTGCTGGTGCCGCTGAAGCCGTCGGCGGAGTGGGACGAGGTCAAGGATTTCGCGCATGATTTCGCCCGCGCGCTCGAGCAGGCCGCGCCCGACCGCTACACGGCGACGTTGTCGAAGAAGGCGCGCACCGGCAAGATCTTCGTCGACTATCTTCGCAACGGCAGGGGCTCGACCACGGTCGCGCCCTATTCCTCGCGCGCCAAGAAGGGCGCGACAGTGTCGATGCCGGCGACCTGGCCGGAGATAAAGAAGGGGCTCGCGCCGAATGCCTTCCCGCTTGGCGATAAGACGACGCTGAACGAGCTGAAGAAGGCCGATCCGTGGAAGGAGTTCTTCAAGCTGGGGAAGCCACTGAAAAGGGGGTGAGCCTGTGCGGAAGAAGCCCACGTCGTGATCCTTCGCGCCCCCCTCTGGCCTGCCGGCCATCTCCCCCTAGGGGGAGATTGATCGCTCAGCCGGTTTCGCCAATCTCCAACCTTGCAGGAATAGCGGAGCGCCAGAACTGCTGATCTCCCCCCTAGAGGGCCTAGAGGGGGAGATGCCCGGCAGGGCAGAGGGGAGCGCCTCGCGCCGATATTGCGAGCGTATCGCTTGCGCAGAACTACGCCAGGAACACCCTCTCGAATTCCTGCCGGCCCTTCGGCGAGAACGCCACGGCGCGGCTGTCCTTTTCGCGCCTCGCCCATTTCTCGGCGATGATCTTGTCGAGGATGGCCGCACCCAGCGTGCCGGCGAGGTGCGATCGCCGCACGCTCCAGTCGAGGCAGGCGCGGCAAACCGGCCGCCGCGCCTTGGCAGCGGTCTCGATGCCGAGCGCGGAAAAATGCGAGGCGCCGGATGGCGAGAGCCTGATCTGGTTGTCGTCGCGCAGCAAAAGCTTCCTGTCGAGCAGCCGGTCGAGCATCGCCACCGCCTGCTCGCCGGCCAGGTGATCGTAGCAGACCCGCGCCACGCGCATGGCCGCGTCGCGCGGTCCCGGCCGCACGCGCTTCGGGCCGACCGCTTCGGCGACGCCGATGATCGCCTCGATCATGCCGGCAACCTGCGCCCCGGCGAGACCGTAATAGCGGTGCCGGCCCTGGCTGGCCAAAGTCAGCAGGCCGCCATCCATCAGCTTCGACAGATGCGAGGAAGCGGTGGGCAGCGACACGCCGGCTTCCAGCGCCAGTTCCGACGCCGTCAGCGCGGTGCCGCCCATCAGGGCGTTCAGCATGTTGGCGCGGGCCGGGTCGCCGACCAGGCTGGCGATGCGGGCGATGTCGGGTCCTTCACGCATGGTTCGATCCTCGTCGAAGCATTCTTGTCAGGGAAGCACTATTCTGCGGTCGGCTCAAGCAGCGCGGCAAACACTCCTGACAGGAGAATGCCTAGCACGATGACGGAGACGATGTTTCGACCGCGATCGAACCGTCGTCGTCAAAAACCAACGGACGAGGAGACCGACATGACCATCACCTGCTTTATCCGCTACGAGATCGACCCGTTCGGCAAGGCGGCCTTCGAGCAATATGCGCGGGCCTGGGGCCAGGCCATTCCGCGCTGCGGCGCCGACCTGATCGGCTATTACGCCCCGCATGAAGGCTCGGCCACCACCGCTTACGCCGCCTACAACATCGAGAGCCTCGCGGCCTACGAGGCCTACCGCGCGCGGCTTGCCGCCGACCCGGCGGGCAAGGCAAATTACGAGTTCGCGCGGCGCGAGAAATTCATCTTGAAGGAAGATCGCCTCTTCCTGAAGCTGGTGTCCGGGCCGCATGGTCCGCGGCAGATCTTCAGGACCGACGTGACGGTCAAGGAAGGGATAGAGGCATGATCGCTGTCATCTTCGAGGTGGAGCCGGCGGAAGGCAAGCGCGATGCCTATCTCGGCATCGCCGCCGAGCTTAAGCCGCTGCTCGAGAGCATCGACGGCTTCATCTCGGTCGAGCGCTTCCAGAGCCTGACCGATCCGAAGCGGGTGCTGTCGCTGTCTTTCTGGCGCGACGAGGAAGCGGTGAAAGCCTGGCGCAACACCGAGGAGCACCGGCAGGCGCAAAAGGCGGGGCGCGGCGGAATCTTCGCCGGCTACCGTCTGCGCATTGCCCATGTCGTGCGCGACTACGGGATGAAGGAAAGGGCCGAGGCGCCGCAAGATAGCCGCGAGGTGAATGGGTAGGCTCTCCCTTCTCCCCTTGTGGGAGAAGGTAAAGAGCTACGCATTGCCGATCAGCACGCCCGCCCCGAACACCAGCGCGCCGCCCAGCACCACCTGGAAGGCGGCGCGCCAGAACGGGGTCTGCATGTAGCGGTTCTGCACGAAAGCGATCGCCCAGAGCTCGAAGAACACCACCACCGCCGCCACGGCGGTGGCCGTCCAGAAATGCGGGATCAGATAGGGCAGCGCGTGGCCGAGGCCGCCCAGCGAAGTCATCAGGCCGACCGTCAACCCTCGCTTGAGCGGTGAGCCGCGCCCCGACAGCTTACCGTCGTCGGAGGCGACCTCGGTGAAACCCATCGAGATGCCGGCGCCGATCGAGGCGGCGAGGCCGACCAGGAGCGTCTGCCAGGTGTCGTGCGTGGCGAACGCCGCGGCGAAGATCGGCGCCAGCGTCGACACCGAGCCGTCCATCAGCCCGGCCAGCCCCGGCTGCACATAGGTGAGGATGAACTGGCGCTGCTCGGCCGTCGCCTCCTCCTCCTTGACCGTGCCCGGCACATGCTCCTGCTCCAATTCATGCGCCGAGCTCTCATGGCCCTGCTCGGCCGCAGCGAGGTCGTTGAGCAGCTTGCGCGTCGAGGCGTCGGTGGTGCGCTTGGCCGCCTCGACGTAGAAGCGATAGGCCTGCCGCTCCATTTCCTCGGCCTGCCGCCGCACATGCTCGATGCCGAGCGGCTTCACCAGCCAGTCGGGCTTGCGCTCGAAATAGCCTTTCACATGCTCGCGCCGGATCAGCGGGATGCGCTCGCCGAAGCGCTTGCGGTGAAGCTCGATGAGCGAATCGCGATGGCCGTCCTCTTCCTCGGCCATCGCCTCGAACACTTTTGCCGATTGCGGAAAGTCCTGCGCTAGGCCATCGGCGTAAGCGCGGTAGATGCGTCCGTCATCCTCCTCGGAAGAGATCGCCAGCGCCAGGATCTCCTGCTCCGAAAGCGAATCGAAGGAACGGCGGCCGAAGCCGAAAACACGGGAAAGCATGATGGGATCACTCTAGTTTAGAATTGTTCTAAACTATGATCTTGGCAGTCGAAGGTCAATTGCCAACGGCGCGGGCTGCGGGCGCGCGAATGCTGATCCCGCGAGGCCAAACCCTTCATTATTGCCGAATGTTTGCCTATATAGCTGATCACCACCGAAATTGAAGGACGCCCGGCATGACGGACAAGAAGCCCCCACACGCATTTGACGCCAAGCCGGTTCTCGATCTCATCGCCAGCATCGAGGCCGACCTGCAGCGCCTGAAGGGTCTTGTCGAGGAACAGCTCGATAAATTCGACCCGGCAAACCCGCACAACAAGACGCCGGACGGCAAGCTGACCGAGGAAGGCGCGGAGTGCTGCTACCGCATGTTCGACGAAGGCAAGTCGCGCTACACCGTCTCCCAGCAGATGAAGATATCCTTCGCCGCCGCCACCCACCGCTTCAATTCCTGGCGCAAGCTGGGCGGCAGCAAAAGGACGAAGACGCTGCTGGGGTGAGGGGTTGCCGGCAGGCGCAATGTCGGCGGGACAGCGCCCCCCTCTGGCCTGCCGGCCATCTCCCCCACGAGGTGGGAGATTAGCTGTTTCGGCGCCCCGCCCAATTTTGCGACCTAGGAGATTGGCGAAAGCCGGCGTGACGTCTGATCTCCCCCCACGTGGCGGAGATGTCCGGTAGGACAGAGGGGGCGCGACGGAACGCCAACTCCCCAAGCTGCCAAACTAACCTTGTCTCCATCACATTTTTTCGTTGGCGCGACGCCTCGGTTTGCGTGCACCATGACCGGGCTTATCCCGCGAGGCCCATCATGCTCACCCTGCCCGGCATCTCCGACATCCGCGCCGCCGCCGAGCGGCTTTCCGGCCTGATCGTCGAAACGCCGCTGATCGAATCGCCCGAGCTCAACAAGCGCTATGGCGGCCGCATCCTATTCAAGCCCGAGACGCTGCAGCGCACCGGCTCCTTCAAGATCCGCGGTGCCTACAACAAGCTGTCTAGCCTGAGCGAGGAAGAGCGCGGCCGGGGCGTCGTCGCCTTCTCCTCCGGCAACCACGCGCAAGGCGTGGCGGCATCGGCCGCCATGTTCGGCGTCAAGGCGGTGATCGCCATGCCGGCCGACGCGCCGGCGCTGAAAGTCGGCAATGTCCGCAAGATGGGCGCCGAAGTGGTGCCGTTCGACCGCTTCAAGGACGACCGCATGACGGTCGTTCGCCCCTATATCGAAAAGGGCATGGTGCTGGTGCCGCCCTTCGACGATCCGGCCATCATCGCCGGCCAGGGCACGATCGGCCTGGAAGTGATCAAGCAGGCGAAAGCGCTTGGCGTGGCGCTCGACGCCGTCGTCGTCCCTTGCGGCGGCGGCGGCCTGTCGAGCGGCATCTCCGTCGCCGTCAAGGACGCCTCGCCGCAAACCGCCATCTGGGCGGTCGAGCCCGAACATTTCGACGACACGCGCCGCTCGCTGGCCAAGGGCGAGCGGGTTTCGAACGAACCCGGACACGCTTCGATCTGCGATGCGCTGCTCACCGCCGAACCCGGCGCCATCACCTTCGAGATCAACCGCCGGAATCTCGCCGGCGCCATCGCCGTCTCCGACAAGGCGGCCGCCCAGGCGATGCGCGACGCCATGGCTCATCTCAAGCTTGTCGTCGAGCCCGGCGGCTGCGTCGCGTTTGCCGCGCTCTCATCCGGCGAGATCGACGTCGCCGGCAAATGCGTCGCCGTGGTGCTGTCCGGCGGCAATGTCGATCTCGGCACCTATGCCGGGATCATGGCGGCGGCATAGAGACCCTTCGTAGCGGGACACTTGCCTTTAGCGTCGATCACGTTACGTTTTCCATCAGTTGGTCACTGCCGGAGAAGCTGTTGCTAGGTTACCTGCCATTTGCCTTGGGCGGGGCATTCGGGCTGCTGGTTGCGTTTCTGCTTGCCGGAGCGTTTGGCATCGGTGGAACCGCCCAATTGTTGCTCTTTGGCCTGTTGCCTGCGATCGGCGGCGCCATCTGCGAGCGCATGACCAGCCGCAACTGATCTTGGCCAATCGTGTCGACCTGCCCTGCGTCAGGGGCGTCCGACCTAATCCAGCGTGCGCCTGAACCGCACCAGCGCCACGCCGGCAAACAATGCCACGAACACCACCAGCCAGCCGACTTCCGCCGCCACCGCCGGCAGCTCTGCCCCTTTCAGCATGACGGCGCGGGTGATGCGCAAAAAATGCGTCAGCGGGAAGATCTCGCCAAAGGTCTGTGCCCACCCCGGCATGCCGCGATAGGGGAACATGAAGCCCGACAGCATGATCGAGGGCAGGAAGAAGAAGAAGGTGAGCTGCAGCGCCTGCATCTGCGTGCGCGCGATCGTCGAGATCGTGTAGCCGAGCAGCACCAGCGACAGCACGAACACCAGCACGGTCGACAGCAGCAGCGACAGCGACCCCATGAAGGGAATGGCAAACAGAAGCTTCGCCGCCGCCAGCACGACCACTACCTGCACCGCGCCCACCACCAGGTAGGGCAGCACCTTGCCCATCATGATCTCGAGCGGGCTCGACGGCATGGCCAGAAGGTTTTCCATCGTGCCGCGCTCGGTCTCGCGCGTCAGCGCGATCGAGGTCATCATCACCATCGTCATCTGCAGGATAACGCCAAGCAGGCCGGGAACGATGTTGTATTGCGAGATGCCTTCGGGATTGTAGCGCCGGTGCACGACGACATCGAGTTGGCCGCGCGCCGCCTCCTTGGCAGTCTCCTCAGTGCCCTGCGCCCTGAGCAGCGCCTGGCCGGCCACGGTGCTGAGCGTCGAGATCGCGCCGCTGGCGACCGCCGGGTCGGTGGCGTCGGCCTCGATCAGGATCTGCGGGTGGTCGCCGCGCTCGACGCGGCGGGCGAAATCGGCGGGGATGGTGACCACGAAGGAGACGTCGCCGCGCGCCATCAGGAACTCGGCTTCCTCGGCACTTTGCGCGACATGGTCGAAGCGGTAGTAGCCGGTGGTCTGCAGCGCCGAGACCATGGCCCGCGTGTAGGGGTCGCTGCTGGTCGCCACGAGCGCGGCCGGCAGGCTCTTCGGGTCGTTGTTGATCGCATAGCCGAACAGCACCAGCTGGATCAGCGGCACCCCCAGCATCATGGCGAAGGTGATGCGGTCGCGCCGCATCTGGATGAATTCCTTGGCGAGCAGCGCGCCCAGCCTGGCGAAGGAGAAGACCGCGTTCATGCCATATTGTCCTTCGAGCCGGCCATGAACTGGATGAACACATCCTCAAGGCTGGTCTCGCCTGGCTTCACGGTGACGCCCTTGTGTTCCTTCTCGACGTCGGCCAGCGCCTTTTCGAGCGCCGCCTTGTCGGAGCCGACGACATGCAGCGTCGCGCCGAACGGCGCCACCTGGTCGACGCCGGGCCTGCCCTGCAGCGCCTCGGCCACCTGGTCGAGCCGCGGCCCCTGCAAGACGAAAGTGGTCAGCCCGGCATTCTTCACCACCTCGTCCACGGTGCCGGTGGCGAGCATCTTGCCGTAGGAGATGTAGCTGATGCGGTGGCAGCGCTCGGCCTCGTCCATGTAGTGGGTGGAGACGAGCACGGTCAGTCCGCCGCCGGCAAGGCGATGGATCTCGTCCCAGAACTCGCGCCGGGCCTTCGGATCGACGCCGGCCGTCGGCTCGTCGAGTAGCAGCAGCTTCGGCTCGTGCATGATGCAGGCGGCTAAGGCCAGCCGCTGCTTCCAGCCGCCGGAAAGCGTGCCGGCCAGCTGGTTGCGGCGGCTGGCCAGGCCGAGATCCTGAAGCGTGCGCGAGACATACTCCTCGACCGGCCTCAGCCGGTAGAGCCGCGCCACGAATTCGAGGTTCTCGCCGATCGTCAGGTCCTCGTAGAACGAGAATTTCTGCGTCATGTAGCCGACTTCGCGCTTGATCTTGAGCGCGTCGGTGCGGATGTCGAAGCCCAGCACCGTGCCGTCGCCTTCGTCCGGCGTCAAAAGCCCGCACATGATGCGGATGGTCGTCGTCTTGCCCGAGCCGTTCGGCCCGAGGAAGCCGACGATCTCGCCTTCGGCGACCGTCATCGTCACATGGTCGACGACGGTCTTGTCGCCGAAGCGCTTGACCAGGCCGCGAACGTCAATGGCGTTCATTGCCCGAGATCCGCAAGATCGACATCGACGATCTGGCCGGGCTGCAGCGGTCCCGCATCGCCCTCCGGCCGCGCCTCGACGAGATAGACCAGCTTCTGCCGGTTCTCCAGCGAGTAGATCACCGGCGGCGTGAATTCGGGGTCAGGCGAGACATAGCTGACGCGTGCCCTCAGCCCCGTCCCGCAGCCGTCGCAATGGACGTTGAGCTCGGTGCCGACCTTGACCGCCGAGAACGCGCCTTCGGGCACATAGACGCTGAGCTTCACGGCGCCGTCCGGCAGCATCGAGATCACCGGCGCGGTCGGCCCGGCTGTGTCGCCTGGATTGCGGATGACATCGTTGACGCGGCCGGGCGAGGGCGCCGCCAGAACCCGCTTCGACAGCCGCCACTCGGCCTGCTCCAGGGTCGACCGCGCCTGCTTGACCTGGTTGTCGGCGGCCTTGATGGTCTCGGCCCGCGCCGGCAGATTGCCGACGGCGAGATTGGCCTCCGCCTGGCCGACCTGGGCATTGGCGGTCTCCAGCGAAGCCGAGGCGGTGTCGTAATCGGCCTGGGTGCCGGTGCCGCGCTTGTACAGGTCGCTGGCGCGGTCGTATTTGCGCTTGGCGTCGGCCGCCTGGGCTTTGGCCATGTCGACCTCGGCCTTGAGCACGGCGATTTCCTCGGGGCGCTTGCCGACCTGCAGATCGGCAAGCTGGGCCTGGGCCTGCGCAAGCGCGGCTTTGGCCTGCACAACCTCGATCTTGGCGTCGGCATCTTCCAGCGTCGCCACCGCCGTGCCATTCTCGACGCGGTCGCCGCGCCGAACCGTCACCGTCGCCACCTGGGCCACTTCGATCGGCGCCATCAGCACATATTCGCCTTCGACATAGCCGACGGCCAAAGGTGCGGCCGGCGCGCAGGCGCCGAACAATTGGGCCGCGAGCGGCAGCGAACAAAGAAAGCTCATGATTTGCCCTTCTTGCCGGTGGCCGGCCCGCGTGCGGCCAGCATTGCCCTGAGATTGTCGGTTGCGACCGCAACCACCTTGGCGGCCTCTTCATTGCCGATCTCGCGCCAGCCCATCCGGCGCATCACCGCCTCGCGGCCGATGCGGAAATAGATGACCTGGCCGATCATGGTGAAGACGGTAAGCTTGGTCGCTTCGCTCTCGGCCGGCTCGCCGGTCGCCTGTTCCCAGACCTGGCACAGCCGCCGGTGCGTCGGCTCGAACACGCCGGAATAGATGCGGTCGAGCGCGGCGGTCGGATGCGAGAGCTCGCGAAGTACGAATTGTACGATCTCGCCGGCCTGCGGACTGGCCACGACGAAGCCCACCATCCGCTCGAGCGCCGCGAAAAGCTGCGCCTGGGCTGCTTCCGGGTCCAGGGGCGCCGTTGCTTGCACGCCGCCCAGCGCCTGGCCGGCAATCCCCTGGATGGTGTCGACGATGAAGTCGGCGGCGGCGGCGCGCAGGCCTTCCTTGCCGCCGAAGTGATAGGCGATGGAGCCAATATTGGCCTTGGCCTCGGCCGCGATCTCCCGCGTCGAGGTGCCGTCGAAACCCTTCCGCCCGAACAGCCTGAGCGCCGCGTGGACAAGCGCCGCGCGCGTTTGATCGGCGGTGCCGACCTCGCGCTGCGGCCTCCTTGCGATTGATCCTTTGTTCATGGCCCGACTTTAATCAATCGATTGATTAAAGTCAAATTTGACCGCGACTCGGCTTGCCTTCTCGATCCTCACAGGCTTTAGTGCGCGGCCATGGGCAAGGAAGTCGAGCGTAAGTTCCTGGTCTCCAGTCCCGCCTGGCGCGATGAGGTCGAGGCGGAAATCCGCATTCGTCAATTCTACGTCGCCGCACAGCCCGGCCGCTCGGTGCGGGTGCGCATCAGCGACGAGCGCTCCGCCAAGCTCACGCTGAAGTTCGGCGACAGGGCGCGCGAGCGCGACGAATTTGAATATTCGATCCCGCTTGGCGAGGCTGAGGAATTGATGGCGTTCGCCGTCGGACGTGTCATCGAGAAGACACGCCACCATGTTAGACACGGCGGCTATCTCTATGAAGTCGATGTTTTCGGCGGCGAGCTCGCGGAGCTGGTGATCGCGGAGCTGGAGACGCCGGAGGACATATCTGACGAAATGCTGCCCGACTGGCTCGGTCGCGAGGTCACCGGCGAGTCGAGGTTCTACAACGCGTCGCTGGCCCTCGGGGGGAATCCGGAGATCGCCGCATGAGCTTCCGCATCGATCCGCGTTTGCCGCTGACCGGCGAGGTCAGGCGCATATTGGCCGACGAGATCGGCAAGGCAGTCGCCCATCTCGAGATGGCGCGCGAGAAGCCGGAGCAGGGACTGCACAAATGCCGCAAGCGGCTGAAAAGCGTGCGCGCCTTGCTACGCCTGGTTCGTTTCGGGGACGAACCGTTCTGCCAGACCGAGAACGAATGTTATAAGCAAGTATCGGCGCTGCTGGCCGGCCCGCGCGAGGCGACCGCCTTGATCGAGACCGTCGACCGCTTGGCCGATGCCTTTCCGGAACAATCGGCAGGCGGCGGTCTCGACCCCGTGCGCGAGCGGCTGGTGCTGCGCCAGCACGAACTCCACGCCGGCCCCGGCCTTGACGCCGCCATCAATGCGGCGATCGCCGCTTGCCGGGAAGGCCTGGAGCGCATCGACAGGCTGGCTTTGCCCGATCAGCCGGAGCAGGCGGCCGATATATTGGCCGACGGCGCCCGCGCCACCTTGCGGCGGGCGAAAAAGGCGCTGGACAAGGCGGAGTCGCGCGGCGAGGCCGACGACTTTCACGACCTGCGCAAGGCGACAAAGACCCACTCCATGCATCTGTCGCTGCTCGGCCGCCTGTGGCCGACACCGATCAAGGCGCGCCGCAAGGCGGTCGACAGGCTCGGCGAAGAGCTCGGCGAATTGCACGACGTCTTCGTCATGCGCGCCCTGCTCGACGCCGAAGGCGAGCCGCTCGGCCCCGCCGACGAGACGAAGCTTCTGCGCAAGCTGTTGAAGCGCTCCGAAAAGAGCTTGGCCAAGGCCTGCCTTGCCGATGCCGCCGACCTGTTCGGCGACAGCCCCAAGCGCTCGGCCAAGAGATTGGCCCGCAAGGCGCGCGACGATCTCGCCGGACCGCAGGAAGAAGCAAAAGCGGCGTGACGCCAGCCTCACCTTCTCCCCTTGTGGGAGAAGGTGGCCGCGAAGCGGCCGGATGAGGGGTGCTCCAGGGAACGAGGCGTTGGCGATTGCGGCTTTGGACGAGCGCTTCGGCCAAGCTGGAACACCCCTCATCCGTCTCGGCGCTGCGCGCCGATCCACCTTCTCCCACAAGGGGAGAAGGAGAAGGCGCTACGCCGGCAACGCCCGTTTCCCTTTCGCGCCGCCATCGGCCCTGGCCCCCGCATCCCTCGGATGCGGGCCGATCGGCATGATCGCGGGAAAGGGCGTCGCTCCGAAGGCAAAGGTCCATTTGTAGCCCGTGAGCTCGTCCTCGGGCGTGGTGTGCTGGTCGTGATGGGCAAGCAGCCTGGCGCGTTCGGCGAGCTCCTCGGCCTCGCGCCGCAGCATTTCCGCCGTTTGCGGCCGCATGCGCCTGGAAAAGCTGATGAAGGTCGCGCCCTGCTCCATTTGGCCGATCGCCCAGCCGATGAAGTTCTTGTTGGTCATCTCGAAATGCGGCTTCAGCGGACCTTCGAAATCCCATTGGATCGGCGTCTCGACGAGCAGCCTTGCCGACAGGCCGCGCCCTAGCGCCACCAGCCCGAGCTCCTCGAGGTCGCGCAGGTAGAGGAACATCGAAGCTTCGCTCAGGCCTTGCGAGCGCATGATGCCTTCGGACGTGAACTTCTCCGACAGCATGACGAAGACGAACAGCAGCGCCGGCCGCGCCGCCAGCCGGCGCTCGATCTCCGGCGCGACGCGGTTGGCCGGCCCCGGCCCGCGGTTCATCGCGCCGAGCACGTTCTCCAGCTCGACATCGGCCGCGGCGCAGATCTCCATCAGCCGGTCGAGCTTGCAGTTCTTCTCATGGAAGATGCGCTTCACCGTCGGCTCGGAAACGCCCATGCGCTCGGCCAGTGTCCGATAGGTCAGGCCCTTGGCCTTCAACGTCCGTTTCAGCGCCTCGAAGATCGGACCGTTCATGGAATGCACCTCGTTTGCGCGAATTCGTATTGAACTGCGATACTAGGCTTGTTCCGGCTTCCAGGAAAGTATCGAAAATCCTAGCTCTCTGCCGTCATCACCGGAGAGCACCCATGAAACACCTCATCGCTTCAACCGTCTTCGCCGCCATCTCCGTGTCCGTCGCGCAGGCCGGCGAACTCTGGCGGGCCACCGGCTTCGAGCAGCCGGAATCCGCGCTTGTCGATACCGCCCACAACCGCATCGTCGTCTCCAACATCGTCGGCAATCCCGGCGCGGTGGACGGCAATGGCTACCTGTCGCTCTTGTCGATGGACGGCAAGGTCGTCTCTCGCCACTGGGTGGACGGCATGGACGCGCCCAAGGGCATGGCGATCGCCGGCGGCAGGCTCTACGCCGCCGACATCACCAAGGTGCGCGTCGTCGATCTCGCCAGCGGCAGACTGGTCGAGACCATTGATGTGCCGGGCGCTGTGTTTCTCAACGACATGACCGCCGACGGCGCCGGCAAGGTCTATGTCAGCGACATGCTGGCCGACACGATATACCGCATCGACGGCGACCGACCGGAGCTGTTCGTCAAAGATGCGCTGCTCGCCTCGCCGAATGGCGTCTTCGCCGATGGCGACAGGTTGATCGTCGCGTCCTGGGGCAAGGGCATCGACAAGACCGATTTCAGCACCGCCGAGCCCGGCGGATTGCTGTCGGTCGACCTCGCCACCAGGAAGGTCGCGCCGTTGCCCGGCGCGCAAAAGTTCGCCGACCTCGACGGCGTCGTCGCCATCGGCGACACCATCTACGCCACTGCCTACATGACCGGCACGCTCTACGGCTACAAGCGCGGCGGCGCGCCGACGGCGATAGCGCAGTTCAAGCCGGGCAGCGCCGACATCGGCACAGACGGCAGGCGCATCTTCGTGCCGCTGATGGGCGAAGGCGAGGTCGTCGCGCTATCGCTGGATTCCTCGCAGGATTGATCGCGGCGCTGAAGCTGCCGCCCTTGAGGGGAGGTGTCCGGTCTACCCTCCGAAGCTGCTGCGGAGGACGGGCAGGACAGAGGGGGCGCTGTCTCGCCAACCTCTCGCATTTCGGCTTGCCGGCTTAGCCTTGCGGGTTCTGCGCCGCGGTGGCCTTGAGGCGCACGCCCCGGCCGCCGCGCTCGCTGGCCTGGTTCTCGCCGATCAGCTCCACGCCGACCTCGTCGAGCGCCTGGATGACCTTCATCAGCGTGTCGACCACGCCCCTGACGACGCCGCCGCTCGCTTCCATGCGCTGGATCGTCGGCAGCGAGACTCCGGCGCGCTCGGCCAGCGTCTTCTGGTCGATGCCCGTCAACGCCCGCGCGGCGCGCATCTGTGCGGCAGTGATCATCGGCCGGAATCCACCTTTGAATTTATAAAAAGATGTATACTATAAATGTTACGATGTCTCAAGCATCATTATAGATGTACTAGGCATCGGTCAATCGCTGTCGGCTACCACTTTGCGTCGCTGCAGCAGGCGGGCCGCGAGCCAGCACAGCATGGCCCAGGCAAAACCCGCGCACCAGCCTGCAAGCACGTCGGAGGGCCAATGCACGCCGAGATAGACGCGGCTGGCGCCGACCAGCACGGTGGTGAGCACGGCGAGGCCGAGCACGAAGACCTTGGTCGTCCGGTCCGGCAGGAAGCGGGCCGCCAAGGAACCGAGCGTCAGATAGGTCACTGCCGACAGCATGGCATGCCCGCTGGGGAATGAGAGCGAGGTCTCGGTGACGAGATGCGAGACGAGATCGGGCCGCGGCCGGTCGACCTCGAGCTTGAGCAGGCTGGAGAGCGCTTGCCCGCCGGCGACGGCCGCGAACATGAACAGGGCTGTCGAGGGTCTGCGGATCAGGAGCAGATAGGCGATCGTCGCCGTCGTGATCAGCGCCAGCACGGCGGTGCTGCCCAGCGCGGTGATGTCGCGCACCGCGCCCTCCAGCCAAAGCGGGCCGATCGGGCTGTCCGGTTGCCCGGCGTGGCGGAAGGCGAGCAGGATTTCCGTATCGAAGGCATGCGGCGTCGTCGCGCGCGCCACCTCCATGAGTTCCACCAGGCCCCACAGCCCGCCGGCGATCACCAGCCCAGCCACGAGCACCGGGAATTCCAACCTGTTGAGGAGCGCGTTGGCGGTCGATTTCATTCGGGCCCTCGGGTCCAGCTACAGCCGCTGCATATAGGGCCCGAGCGTGATCAGCGCGACGGCGGCGATCGCCAGCACCACACCGGTCGCCTGCAAGGCATTGAGCCGTTCGCCGAAGAAGGCGAGCGCCACGACATTGACTGCGACGAGCTGGATCACCGCCGACAGGCTGAACGATACCGACATGCCGAACTCGCGTACCAGCCTCAGCATGATCAGATTGCCGGCCGAGTAGAGCGCCAGCGTCAAAAGGAGCTTGGCCAAGCTCGGCGCCATCCCCCATTGCTTGGCCGCCGTCGCCGCCAGCAGGAATATCACGGTCGAAATGCCGAGCTGCGCCAGTCCCCAGAAACTCACCTTGCCCTCCCCTTTTTAAGCGCCGTCGCCACGCCGGCCAGCCCTTGTTTCCGAAGCGGGCGATGTCGTCAAGCTGACCGCAGCCAAGCGCAGGCGCTCAAGGGGCCGAAGCCGGGTGTCGCAAAAGCCGCCGCGAGCCGGCAAACAACTATTGCGGTTCTATCACGGCAGTGTCACGAAAATGTGATCGGCGCGCTTTAGGGGTCGAAGGGTCAAAATCCCCAGCCACTCAAGAAGCCAGAGGACAACTCATGACCGTGACCCCTGAGACCCGTTTCCGCACCAGCCAGCTCGAGGAAAATGACGGCCCGCCGGTCAACCCGACCGACAACCGCACCATGGGCGAGATCATCGCCGCGCGTTTCTCGCGCCGCGGCTTTCTCATGGGGTCGCTGGCCGTGTCGGCCATCGCCGCCACCGTCAGCCCGCTGGCGCTGATTGCGGCCGACGAGGCGCGCGCTGCTGAGGCTTCGGCCTTCAAGTTCGACGAGCTCGAAGCCGGCATCGACGACAAGCACCATGTCGCGCCCGGCTATGACGCCGACGTGCTGTTGCGCTGGGGCGATCCGCTGTTTTCCGATTCCCCCGACTTCGATCCGCTGAAGCAGTCGGCTGAAGCCCAGGCAAGACAGTTCGGCTACAACAACGACTATGTCGGCTATATTCCGATCGACGGCTCGGCCGAGCACGGCCTTTTGGTCGTCAACCACGAATACACCAACCCGCATCTGATGTTCCCCGGCATCGTCTCGGTCGTCGAGAAGGACGGCAAGAAGAAGGCCGAGGTGGCGCCGCTCTCAAAGGAGCAGGTCGATGTCGAGATGGCCGCCCATGGCGGCACCATCGTCGAGATCCGCAAGCAAGAGGGCAAATGGCAGGTGGTGCGCGACGGCAAGCTCAACCGCCGCATCATGTCCACCACCGAGATGGCGCTCTCCGGCCCGGTGGCGGGCCATGACCGCGTCAAGACCAATGCGGACCCGTCCGGCACCAAGGTCATTGGCACCCTCAACAATTGCGCCGGCGGCGTCACGCCCTGGGGCACCTATGTGATGGCCGAGGAGAACATCCACGGCTATTTCTCGGGCGAATTGCCGGAAGGCCACAGCGAAGCCGCCAATTACAAGCGGCTCGGCATTCCGGAAGGCGCCTATGAGTGGGGCACGCATTACCATCGCTTCAATCTTGCCAAGGAGCCGAACGAGCCGAACCGTTTCGGCTGGATCGTCGAGGTCGACGTCAACGATCCCAACTCCATGCCGAGGAAGCGCACCGCCATGGGCCGCTTCAAGCATGAGGGCGCCGAATCGATCGTCGCCAAAGACGGCCGCGTCGTTTTCTATCTCGGCGACGACGAGCGCTTCGACTATGTCTACAAATTCGTCACCAAGGGGATTTTCAACCCGAACGACCGCGCCGCCAACTTGGACCTGCTCGACGACGGCACGTTGCATGTGGCCAAATTCGCCGAGGACGGCTCGGTCGAATGGATGCCGATCGTTTTCGGTCAAGGCCCGCTGACGGCCGAGAACGGCTTTGCTTCCCAGGCCGACGTTCTCATCGAGACGCGCCGCGCCGCCGACCTGCTCGGCGCCACCAAGATGGACCGGCCGGAGGATATCCAGCCCAATGCCGGCAACGGCAAGGTCTATGTCATGCTGACCAACAATTCCAAGCGCAAGTCCGAGCAGGTCGACGCCGCCAATCCGCGCGCCGACAACGCTTTCGGCCACATCATCGAGATCGTCGAGGACGGCGGCGATTTCGCCGCCACCAAGGGCAAATGGGAAGTGCTGTTGAAATGCGGCGATCCTTCCGTTGCCGATGTCGGCGCCACCTTCTCGACCGCGACCACCGCCCATGGCTGGTTCGGCATGCCTGACAATTGCGCCGTCGATTCCGCCGGGCGTTTGTGGGTCGCCACCGACGGCCAGGGCCCGAAGGCCACCGGCCGCACCGACGGTCTCTGGGCGGTCGATACCGAGGGTGACGCGCGGGCAACGTCGAAACTGTTCTTCCGCGTGCCGATCGGCGCCGAAATGTGCGGCCCGCTGTTTTCGCCGGACGACCAGACCGCTTTCGTCGCCGTCCAGCATCCGGGCGACGGCGGCGAGGACTGGGAAGGTTTTGGCCGCCCGTCCTATTACGAGGACCCGTCGACCCGCTGGCCGGATTTCAAGCCGGACATGCCGGTGCGGCCGTCCGTCGTTGCCATCACGAAGCAGGGCGGCGGCAAGATCGCGGTGTGACGCGCTAGGGGTAGCACGGACCGACAGCTCGTCGTTGGGGATTGGCTAACGCCCTCCCCGACGTCGTCATTCCAGGGCGGAGCAGGAGCGAAGCTCCGTCGCGTAGACCCTGGAATCCATGCCGTGACCGCGATCGCAGGGCGCAGCGGAGCAGAATTCTGCACCGTTGCGACGCTCGCATGTCACGGAATGGATCCTCGGGTCTGCGCTTCGTCGCTACGCTCCTCGCTCCGCCCGTGGATGACGAAGCGAGAGACATCCGCTGCCGGTGCTTATTCGGCGCGTTGAACCATGGCCATGTTCATCCTGCTTCTCAAACGGAAGCCGATCGATTCGTAGAGTCCGGTCGCCGCGGCATTGCTTTCATAGGCGTGCAGGTATGGTACCTCGCCGCGTGCTGCGATCCGGCCGGCGACGAACGTTGACAGCAGGCTGGCAAGACCGCGGCCGCGAAAGTCCGGATGCGTGCACACGCCGCTGAGCTCGCTGCAGCCAGGCTGCTTCATGCGCTCGCCGGCCATCGCCGCCAGCCGGCCGTCGATCCTGATGCCCCAGAAATCGCCGAGGCTCAGCGCCTCCAGCGTGAAGGGACCGGGCTTGGTGAGCAACGCGAGCGCCAGCATTTCCGCTGCGTCGTCTTTCATCAGCTGCCGGATGCGCCCGTCTGGTGTCGCCGGCATCGGCTGCTCGGCGATCATCTGCACCAGCGTCGCCGTCGAAACAGCGGAAATTTGCGGCGGCAAGGCGATCTCGTCCGCCTGGACCAGCACGGCGGCTTCGCCCGGTGGGAGAAGCCTGGCCAGCGCCCGCAGGCTGTCCGCATCGTCGGCTGCGGTGGCCGCGAAAGGAACGATCGACGGGCGATATCGCCTCGCCAGCTCACCCCCTTCGGCGAGAGCCTGGTGCCGCGTCGTAAGCGCGCTCCAGATGGGGCGGTCGAGAAGATGTTTCACGACGCGGCCACCCTGGTGTTTTCGGCGCGACGATCGAGCGGCGTCGCGGCCAGACGATCCTCGATGGCGGCAAGCTGGCCGAGCAGCGGCCCGGAAAGATCGGCGCACAGACCCGCTACGGCATTTTCGATGCTCGGCCAGATCTCCCGCTTCGCCTGGTCGACCAGCCGCCGGCCGTTGCGGCTCAGCGAAACGATCCTGCGCCGCTGGTCGTCATTCGAAGGGTTGACCTCGACCAGTCCCAGCTCGGCAAGCAGCGTCGCGCTGCGCGTCACGCCCGGTTGCGCGACGCCGAGAGATTGCGCCAGCTCTCCGACCGGCAGCGGACCCAACCTGTCGAGCGCGGCGAGCAGCGGGTACTGACTCGACTGGATGCGCACCTCCAGGCGGTCGAGCACGCGCTGCGTATCGGCCTGCAATTGCTCGCCTATTCGTTTCATCCGGCTGCCGAGGCAGAGAAAGCCGAGGGATCGAAGGACGTCTTCCATAGCACCATTCGCCTATATCTATAACTTGATATATAACATTGCATGGAAATATCAAGCCCTACACGCGCGTGGCGCGTTTCCGATGGACGATACGGACGCTTTGGGACATTTGCTCTTCATTCGCCGCCAATTGCATCCTATATCGCGCTGGCGCGACGTGACCGCAATCGGCCGCGCCGGCGATTCGTGACCTGAGGGGGCAGGTCATCCATTCTTGGCACGCGGAGCTCATGGCGCCCCTGCGCATCTATTTCGACAGGCTTCTCGATGCCGTGGCACCCAAGGTCCCGCGACGCGACCTGACGGACGACGAGCGCCTGGCGCTGGTGCGCCGTTACGGCGACTTCTCGCTCGCCTATTCGACGGCCGTGCAGCAGAAACTGTCCTATTTCAGCGATGGCGACGGCTACATCGCCTTCGGCACCAAGATGAGCCGTCATTTCGCGCTTGGCGATCCGGTGGCAGACCCGGCCGACCGTCCGGCCTATATCAAGCGCTTCGTCGAGGCTGCCGGCAGCCCCTGGTTCGTCCAGGTCGGCGCCGACACGGCCAAGGTGCTCGCCGGCCTCGGCTACCAGGTCAATCGCCTCGGCATCGACACCAGGCTGCCGCTGCCTGCGCATGATTTTTCCGGCAGGCGCAACGAGACCGTGCGCTATTCCGAGCGCTGGCTGACGAAGAAGGGCTTTACCCTCGCCGAGGACAAGGGCGACGGGCTGCAGGACGAGATCAAGCAGCTTTCCGCCGACTGGCGCAAAGAGCGTATCATCAAGCGCTGGGAAATGGGTTTCCTCAACCGCCGTTTTTCCGAAGAGATCGGCGCCGACATGCGCCGCTTCCTCCTGCACGGCCCTGAAGGCCGGCTTCTCGCCATCCTCGACTTCGACCCGTTGTTTCGCGACGGCAAGGTCATCGGCTACACCACCTCCTTCAAGCGCAAGCAGGTCGATGCGACGCCACATGCCGAGATCGGCCTGACCAAATTCGCCGTCGACCGCTTTCGCGAGGAGGGCGTCTCGGAGGTGACGCTCGGGCTCTCGCCGCTGCTCGACATCGAGCCGAGCGGCTTCGCCGAATCGGGCTTCTGGCGCGGAACCTTCCAGCGCGCCTACAACTCGCCCTGGATCAACCGCTCGCGCTTCAACCTGCAGGGCCAGGCGGCCTTCAAGCGCCGCTTCCATGGTGTCGAGGAGCCGACCTACATCGCGTTCCGCAAAGGGACTTTCGTGGAAATGCTGGGCCTGCTGCGGTTGATCAAGGCGATCTGAATACGCTTGGTTTTCCGGGCATCCCAGGCATTCTTGCGCCAGCCGGATGAACCGTGGCTGGATCATGGCAGTTCTCTTGCTCGGTAAACTGCATCAACTGGTATCTTGCATAAACAGGTAGCTTGCTATATCTGTTTTGTAAACCGGGAACCAAGCTGTCCGGTGAACCGGAATGCGACATGACCGACTCGATCCAGGTGCAATTGCGAAAAGGCGCGCTCGACCTGTGCGTGCTGGCCGTGCTGTCGCGGGGTGAAAGCTATGGCTACGAAATCGCCAGCCAGCTGGTCGCCGCGGTCGGCATGGGGGAAGGCACGATCTACCCGCTGATGCGCCGCATGCAGAATGACGGCCTGGTCGCCACCCGCATCGCGGAGTCGAGCAACGGACCGCCCCGCAAATATTACCGGCTCTCGCCGCTAGGACAGAAGGCGTTCGAAGCGCATCGCCGCGATTGGCGCTCGCTCGTCGGCGCGATCGACAAAATTCTCGAGGATCTGCCATGACCAAGGACGCTTTCCTGCAGACGCTGAGACAGGGGCTGGCCGGCCTGCCGGCGCACGAGATCGACGACATAGTCGGCGACTATAGCTCCCATTTCGCTGATGCTTCCGGCCGCGGCGAAGCGGAGGTCGCGGCGGCGCTGGGCGATCCGGCCAGGCTCGCCCGCGAGCTGCGCGCCGAGGCCGGGCTGCGCCGCTTCGAGGCGCATTGGAGCATGTCCAACATGCTGGGGGCGACACTCGCGCTTGCCGGTCTTGCCTTCGTCGATCTCGTCCTGCTGCTGCCGCTTCTGCTCACCGCGATCATCCTTGGCATCGGGCTTGGCATCACGCTTGTCGCCATCGGCGCGCTGGGCATCAAGATCATCCTCACGACGCTGCTGTTCGATCCTGCCGGAACGCTCACCGCCGTGCTCGGCCGCCTCTTCATCGGCGCCGGGCTGGTGAGCGGCTTCATCGGCGGCGGCGCCTTGCTGTTGCTCGGGTTCAGCGCCGGCCTACGGGTCGTCGGGCGCTACGCCAGGCTGCATTCGCGTCTGGCGCGACCTGACCGCGATCGCGCCTGAGCTTTGTTTGTCATCACGTGGAAGGAACCGCACAATGACTGGAAAACTGGCATTCGTCGCGACAGCGGGGCTGACCGGCGCAATCGTCTTTCTGGCGCTTGGCATCGGGCTTTCCGGGCCGGACTCGATCTATGCCGGCGGCTCGTGGATCGGCGGGCAATCCACCTGCGGAAAGTCCACCTCCACGACGAAACAGGTCACGCTGCCGTTCAGCGCCGGCGATGGTTTCACCATCGCCGTTCCGGCAGCGGTGCGCTACCGGCCGGGAGACGTGGCGCAAGCCGTCGTCAGCGGCGAATCGGTCCTGGTCGACCATGTGCGGATGGAAGGCAGCAAGCTCAGCCTGGACTGCGATCCGGGCTGGTTCAACAACCGCGTCGACGTCACCCTGTCGGGGCCTGCGATAACGGACTGGAAGATAATCGGCAGCGGCGATCTCGCCCTGGACGAGATCAACCAGCCCGCGCTGCGGCTGGACATCCGCGGCAGCGGCAGCATCACCGCCGCCGGAACGGCTCAGACCGTCGACCTTCAGATTTCCGGTTCAGGCGACGGGCGTCTCAAAAACCTGACCGCCCAATCTGCTAAGGTCGATATCCGCGGCAGCGGCGATGCCGAGATCACCGCGCAGGCGGATGCGGATGTCTCGATTTCCGGTAGCGGCGACGTCGATGTCTACGGGCACCCGACCATGCGGCGTTCGCAGGTGCGCGGCAGCGGCAGCATCACACAGGTGCCGTAAAAACAAAGGCTCTGCGGCGGCTGAGCCCTGTTCAGTTCCTCAACCGATAGCCCGTCTTGAAGATCCACGCGACGATCGCGATGCAGATCGCCAAAAACATCACCGTCATGCCGAGGCTGACGCCGACCGAGACGTCGGCCTTGCCGTAAAAACTCCAGCGGAACCCGCTGATCAGGTAGACGACCGGGTTGAACAGCGTGATCGTCTTCCAGATGCCGGGCAGCATGTGGATCGAATAGAAGCTGCCGCCGAGGAAGGTGAGCGGCGTCACGATGAGCAGCGGCACCAGCTGCAGCTGCTCGAAGGTCTTTGCCCAGATGCCGATGATGAAGCCGAACAGGCTGAAGGTCACCGCGGTCAGCACCAGGAAGGCGATCATCCAGAATGGGTGCTCGATCCTGAGCGGCACGAACAGCGCCGCGGTGGCCAGGATGATCAGGCCGAGCATGACCGACTTGGTCGCGGCACCCCCGACATAGGCGATGATGATTTCCAGATAGGACACCGGCGCCGACAGGAGCTCGTAGATCGAGCCGACGAATTTCGGGAAATAGATGGCGAAGGAGGCGTTGGAGATCGATTGCGTCAGGAGCGACAGCATCATCAACCCCGGCACGATGAAGGCGCCATAGGCGATGCCGTCGATCTCGGTGATGCGCGAGCCGATGGCCGAGCCGAAGACGACGAAATAGAGCGATGTCGAGATGACCGGCGAGATGATGCTCTGCAGCACCGTGCGGAAGGCGCGCGCCATCTCCACCCGGTAGATCGCCCATACCGCACGAAAATTGGGGGCAGCCCGCAGGTTCATGGCTCTTGCCTCAGAAGATTGACGAAGATCTCCTCGAGCGAGCTGTTCTTGGTGTCGAGGTCGCGGAACTGGACGCCGGCCGCCTCGAGGTCGCGGATCAGCGAGGCGACGCCCGGACGGTCGCTCTGGTTGTCATAGGTGTAGGTGAGCTGGTTGCCGTCGTCCGACAGCTCCAATGAATAGTGCGACAGGCCGTCCGGAACGGCGGCGAGCGGCGCGCGCAGCTCCAGATTCATCTGCTTGCGGCCGAGCTTGCGCATAAGCTCGGCCTTGCCCTCGACCAGGATGATCTCGCCCTTGTTGATGACGCCGACGCGGTCGGCCATCGCCTCGGCCTCCTCGATGTAATGCGTGGTGAGGATGATGGTGACGCCGTCCTCGCGCAGGCGCCGCACCATCGCCCACATGTCCTGGCGCAATTCGACGTCGACGCCCGCGGTCGGCTCGTCGAGGAACAGCACGCGGGGCTCGTGCGACAGCGCCTTGGCGATCATCAGCCGGCGCTTCATGCCGCCCGACAGCGTGATCGCTTTGGAATCCTTCTTGTCCCACAGCGAAAGGTCGCGCAGCACTTTCTCGACGAAGGCCGCGTTGGGCGCCTTGCCGAACAGGCCGCGGCTGTAGTTCACCGTCGCCCAGACCGTCTCGAAGGCGTCGATGGTGAGCTCCTGCGGCACCAGCCCGATCAGGCTGCGCGCGGCGCGGTAGTCCCGGCCGATGTCGTGGCCGTCCACGGTGACGGTGCCTGAAGAGCGGTTGACGATGCCGCAGACGATCGAGATCAGCGTCGTCTTGCCGGCGCCGTTCGGCCCGAGCAGCGCGAAGATCTCGCCGCGCTCGATGTCGAGATTGATTTCCTTCAGCGCCTTGAAGCCGGTGGCATAGGTTTTCGTGACACCGGAGATCGAGATGATGGATGACATGCTGAAATACGGCCGGCTGGAAAAGGTGATCTCATATAGGTCGGATGCCGCCCGGTGCAACTGTGAATCGCCGCTGCTGCTGACAGTTCTGGACAGGGAGGGCGTCTTTCTCCCCGGTTGCGTAGAGAAATGCCCTGCGACGGGATGAATGAGATCGATCGGAGACTGCGCGAGCTGCCGGCGCCGCGTCTATCCGACCTGTTCCAAATGGTTCAACTTTAAATAGGTGCTTGAGAAAATTGCAATTGTGTCGCCGCACTATTGGGGGATGTTCAAATTCGCACAGAGCTATCCGTTTCGCAGAGGTCTGGTTGGCGTTCTTTACGGCCTGATCTTTGCCGGGTTTTCCGTCATGGCCTTCGGCTTGTCGACCGCGCATTGGATAGCTCGCACCTGGGGAATCTCTGGCTTGCTGATTTCCCTCATGGCGTACATCGCCGTCATGACGCTTCTTTTTTGGGTTGTGAATAGGGTCAACGACGCGGCCCCAACGTTTACGCTTCCACCTGGCGACGCGATCCGGGTTGGACCGCCGATTGAAGAAACTGTCGAGAACACAGCCGTGTCGCTGGAAACAGCTCTGAAGACAGCACAGTTTAAGCAGAAGTGATTGTGGGTGCCCTCATCGATGCCCGATCTAATCGCAAGCGGCTAAGTTGCCGCTTGTCGGCCGGCAGTATTTTCACCGTTCCTTTCTGTGAAATCGGCGCAGACGCCCGGGATTGGCGGAAGCCTCCCAACCTCGTCATCCACGGGCGGAGCAAGGAGCGAAGCGACGCGCGCGAGTATCCATTCCGTGACGCATGAGCGCTGCTGCGGTGCAGAATTCTGCTCCGCTGCACGTTTGATCAACGTCACGGAATGGATTCCAGGGTCTGCGCGACGCCGCTTCGCGGCTGCTCCGCCCTGGAATGACGAGGTTGGAGGCCAATCGCCAGCGTTTGCACTGATTTCACGGAAATGAGCGGCCAAAGTTCCCTGCGTCGAACAACTAACCCTGCGTCCAGAACGCGATCTCCTGCGCCTTGGTCCTGAGCTCGGTCTTCAGCCACTGGTCGTCGTCGTCGAGATAGCTCCACGGCGTCCTGCCTTGGGCCCGCATCTCGCGGATGTAGGAGCGGTAGCGGTAGTGGCTGTAGACCGACATCGCGTAGGTGGCATAGGCGGCGGCGAGCTTCCTGTGGCCCCGCACGATCACCAGGTTCTCGTCGTTCTTCTCGCTCGCCGGCGCCGAGAAATTGTGGCTGCCGGTCACCACCACGCAGTCGTTCGAATGCGGGTCGGTCACCAGGATCTTCGAGTGCACGATGGCGTGGCCGATCTGCGACAGGAAGCTCCGCCGGTTGACCTCGGCGATCCATGGCCCGAGCGGCGTATCGAGGCCCTGCGGCTGCGCCACCGCATAGTGGTCGGGCGTGAATTTCCGGTCGCTGCTCACCAGGTCGATGTCGAGGAAATTCTGCTCGGTGCCGCCCTCCTCCGCGCTCAGCGTCGAGACCACGCCGCGCACATACATGCCCTTTTCCCTGGCGCGCTGGCCGGCCAGCGTGTGCAGCCCCTGCTTGCCCGGCGTGAACATCAAGAACAGCACCGCCTGTTTGGCTGAGGCGATGACATCGCGCAGCGCCGCCATGTCGGCACCATCCGAGGTGCGGGTGAACCAGACGGTCGCCTTGGCGGTCCCGACCGTGAAGGTCTTGGGGGCATCGTTGTCCGCCATCAGCGCCGGCGTGAAATTGGCCGGGTCGGTCTTGGGCGGCGAGGCGTCCTTCAACAGGTCCCAATGCTTGCGGAAATGCGCCGCGACCGCCGCGTCCTCGATCAGCAAGCCGTTGTTGACCTGCGTGCACAGGCCGGTCGTGCTCCAGTTGGTGCTGCCCGTCCACGCCATCTTCGGCTCGCCGTCCTTGGACACGACGACGAATTTGTTGTGGCCGAGGCCTTTCGATTTCAGCATCCGGTCGATGGTCGCGATGCCGTGGTCGTTGAGGTTCCTGCGCGCGTCCTTGTTGCCGTCGCCACTTTTGTCGGAGCCGTTGGCGAGGATGAGATGGAGCCGCGGCCCGAGCCCGATCAGCGCTGTCTCCAGCGTCGCGTCGCCGAGCTCGTAGAGCGCGGCGTGTAATTCGTCGCCGGCGACCTGCGTCAGCCCGACCATGCGCAGCCCGAGATCGCCTTCGAGGAAAGCGCGGAATTTTGCGTCGCCATTGGTCTGCAGGCTCTTCTTGAAGGCCGCGGGCGACAGCTTGTTCTTGGCCATGTAGCGGGCGACGAATTGCGACAGCACCAGGCCGCGATTGAAGTAGCAGGAAAAGCCGCCGCCCGCGTCGGTGGCAAGTGTCGCCCAGTCCGTCCAGTCGCTCGACACGCCCTTGGTCAGCGGCTTGCCGGGGCCGGCGCTCATCATCGCGGTCACCCGGTAGCGCACGACATTGCCGACATCGGCCGCATGGTCGGTCCAGTTGAAGCGCTGGAACGGCCAGACGTCCGACGGCCTGTGGTCGCCCGATTTCGGCTTGTCCTTGGTGAAGCCGACGCGGTTCTCCACCGGCTCGATCCTCTCGCTCGCCCCGGCCTTGCGGCCGCGCTCGAGCAGAAAGCCCCGGCATCCGGCGATGAAATCGCTGGGCGCCCAGGCGACGAAGGCGTCGTCGCCATTGGTGTAGACGGAGACTTTTATGTCGATGGCCATCTGTCGTTCCTCCCATCCGTCGTTGTTCCCGAAGTGTGGCCGGTATGCCCGGCCATCAACGCAGCCAACAAGAATCCGCCCCGGAAGCACGGCCCCGGATCAGCTGAAACAGAATTGTCGAAAGAGTGACGGCGATGATTATGTGGCGGCAGAAGATCGGATGTCAATGTTTTGCAGCGTCAAGTATAATTCTATGAACTGCTTCACATTGTGTTTTGTTTGCCAGCAAAACAAAGGCCCGAAAGTTCGGGCCGGCCTGGAGCAATTCCAGGAAAAGCGAGAGCGGCGAGGTTGCCATTTGTCGGGCAGGACGTTCACCGTTCCCCTTCCGTGAAATCGGCGCAAACGCAGGCGATTGGCTGAAGCCTCCCAACCTCGTCATTCCAGGGCGGAGCAAGGAGCGAAGCGACGCGCGGAGACCCTGGAATCCATTCCGTGACCTTTGCCGTAGGGCACAACGGTGCAGAATTCTGCACCGTGAGCGACGCTCATACGTCACGGAATCCTCGGGTTTGCGCGCGTCGCTGCGCTCCTTGCTCGCCCGCGGATGACGATCGCGATGAGCGTTTCGGCCAATCGCCAAGGCATGCCGCCTGCGGACACAGACCCAGCGATCGAAAGATCCCAGCCTCGTCATTCCAGGGCGGAGCAGCCGCGAAGCGGCGTCGCGCAAACCCTGGAATCCATGCCGCGACCCTTGCCGTAGGGTACAACGGAGCAGAATTCTGCACCGTTGCGGCGCTCATACGTCACGGAATGGATCCTCGGGCCTACGCGCGTCGCTTCGCTCCTTGCTCCGCCCGTGGATGACGACGAGTGGGTGTCTCGTCAGCTCTTGCTGGAGGCCAGCACCAGCGCCGGCTTCTCGCTGTAGAGCTTGGGGAACAGCGTCTTCAAATTCTCGATCTTGGGCAGGTCGTTGTAGACGATATAGGGATAGGTCGGGTTCAGCGTCAGGAAGTCCTGATGGTAATCCTCGGCCGGGTAGAAGGTCTTGCCGGTCTCCAGCGTGGTGACGATCGGCTTGCCGAACACCTTGGCCTTGTCGAGCTGGGCGATATAGCTCTGGGCGACCTTCTTCTGCTCGTCGTTCTCGGCGAAGATCGTCGAGCGGTATTGCGTGCCTTGGTCCGGACCCTGGTAGTTGAGCTGCGTCGGATTGTGCGCGACCGAGAAATAGACCTGCAGCAGCTGGCCGTAGGTGACCTTCGACGGGTCGTAGGTGATCTCGACGGATTCGGCGTGCCCCGTGCGGCCGGTGCCGACGACTTCATAGACGGCGTTTTCGCCGCTGCCGCCGGTATAGCCGGACACCGCCTTGCTGACGCCCTTGACATGCTGGAACACGCCCTGCACGCCCCAGAAACAGCCGCCGGCGAAGATAGCCTTCTCGGTGCCGCTCGCCGCCTTCTCGTCCAGAGCCGGCGGCGGGATCACCACCGCGTCCTCGGCCGAGCGGGCCGGTGTCTGCCACAGAGCCGCTGCCGCCACGGCCGCAAGGCCGAGCACTGCCAACGTGCCGCGGGCGAAGAATGGCGATCGCCGCGCGGCCTTTGCCTTTATGCCGTTCATGTCCTGATCTCCTGTTGTTGCTTCATTATATACGAACGCAGCCGCGAAGTGGTTCTCACTTTGCCGTGCGGCTGTTCTTGTGAGCGGCGGCGCTCCCCCGGCCCTTCGGGCCACCTTCTCTCCGGTGGGGAGAAGAGATTGGCGCCGGCGCCGAAAGCCTCCTCTCCCCATCGGGGAGAGGTCGGATTGCCTCGAATTGCTCTTGGCAATTCGGTTGGCAATCCGGGTGAGCCAAGCTCGCCTTACTGAGCGGTGGTGTCCGCTGGCTTCATGGCATCCGTCACAGGCTTCATCGCATCCGCCGGCTTCATCGCATCCGCCGGCTTCATCGCCTCGGTGCTCATCGCGTCGGGCTTCATGGCGTCGGCCGGCTTCATCGCGTCCGTCGCCGGCTTCATCGCGCCCGCCGGCTTCATGGCGTCGGTCGCCATCGCGTTGGCGGGCTTCATCGCATTGGTCGCGTCGTCGGCGCGGGCGCCGGCGACGAAGACGGACGCTAAAAGCGCGAGGGCCAGCGCCGGCAGCGTGAGGAACTTGGACATAGGTAGTCTCCTTGGGTTTGGCGCGCGGAGGCGGGCCGGGTTATGCGTTGCCGCTGTCTACGGCCCCGCGCGTAGGGGAAAAGATCAGTTGGCGGCCGCGGCCAGGATGGGTCCGCCGCGCGCCGCCTGCACCAGCACCGCGGTGCTCCAGCCCCCGGTGGCTGCCGGCAACGGCAGCGTCGTCGCCGCGCCGTTCCAGCTGCCGAGCTTGGTCAGCGAATGCACGACATTGGCGTGCGGCAGCGTGCGGCCGGTGTTCTCGCCGCGCGCCACCGGCACCTCGACGATGCCTCTTGTGTAGCGCACAAGCCAGATGTCGGCGCTGCCGCCCGGCGCCTTGCCGGCGCCGATGCTGACCTTGCCCTGCCCAAGCGAAAGCTCCGGCCCCTGCGTGCGGCCGCCTTTGGCGATCAGGCCCTGGATCTCGCCCGGCGAGGCGCCCACGCCGTCGCTTCTGCCGTTCACCACCACTTGCGGCGTGAACGGCCCGTCATGGCCG
This sequence comes from Mesorhizobium sp. B2-7-2, assembly GCF_006440775.1. Lineage (GTDB taxonomy): Bacteria > Pseudomonadota > Alphaproteobacteria > Rhizobiales > Rhizobiaceae > Mesorhizobium. Next base: position 56,716 of record NZ_VFTZ01000013.1, read on the forward strand.
AGCGACGGCTCGTAGGTCACCTGGCGTTCCGTGAATTCCTTGCGGCCGAACGTGTCCTTCCAGCCGAGATAGTCCCAGTAGGTGACGTTGAACGACAGCGCCAGCACGCCGGGCTGGTCCTTGACCTTGATCAGGTTGGCGTTGGCCGGCGGGCAGGACGAGCAGCCCTGGCTGGTGAACAGCTCGACCACGGTGAGCGGCTGCGCGGTCGCCGCGCCCATCGTGGCCGCGAGCATCGCGCCGGCGAGCAGGACGGTCCTTGTTGTCGTTCCGGTCATGGGAAGCAGTCTCCGTTGCGGGGTCATGCTTCATTTCGTCGGGGTGGAGAGGTTCGTTACAGCTTCACCGGTTTGTGATTGGGGCCTTCCCTTCGCCCCTTGTGGGAGAAGGTGGATCGGCGCGCAGCGCCGAGACGGATGAGGGGTGCTCCAGCGGAGTGAGACGTCTACCCGCTCACCGCCACGGCTGCAGGCCGGGATCCTTCACATAGGCGATGATCGTATCGCAGACGCTGTCCAGATCCTTCAGCACATCATCATTCCAAAAGCGCAAGATCCGAAATCCTCTCGCCTTCAATTCAGCTCCGCGAGCCAAATCCGACTCCGAGTCCGCGTGCTGGCTACCATCCAGCTCGACGATGAGCCGCGCCTCGAGACAAGCGAAATCGGCGACGTATTTTCCAATGGGCACCTGTCGGCGAAACTTGATCCGATCGAGCCTGCGGTCGCGCAATTCCTGCCACAGCTTGTGCTCAGCCTCCGTCATCTCACGGCGGAGCGTCCGGGCAAAACTGCGCTTGGCTTGGGTGACGGGCTGGTGCGGCATTGCGCCAGACTAGCTGGCCGCTGAGTTCCGTCCAACACCCCTCATCCGTCTCGGCGCTGCGCGCCGATCCACCACCCGGCCCTTCGCAGGCTCAGGGCGTTCGAAGCTCGAAAAGCCAAGCAATTGGCTTTTCGCCCGCTGACGCGGACCGCTTCTCACCCCACAAGGGGAGAAGGAAAAAGGCGTTCCGCTTGCCCCTCAACCCCGCCCCTGCTAAAGCGCGCCGCATGACCACCCCGCTCGACCACATCCGCAATTTCTCCATCGTCGCCCATATCGACCATGGCAAATCCACGCTTGCCGACCGGCTGATCCAGCTCACCGGCACGCTGGAGGAGCGCGACATGAAGGAGCAGGTGCTGGACTCGATGGATATCGAGCGCGAGCGCGGCATCACCATCAAGGCCCAGACCGTTCGGCTGAACTACCGCGCCAAAAACGGCGAGGACTATGTGCTGAACCTCATCGACACCCCCGGCCATGTCGACTTCGCCTATGAGGTGTCGCGCTCCTTGGCCGCCTGCGAGGGCTCATTGCTGGTGGTCGACGCTTCCCAGGGCGTCGAGGCGCAGACGCTGGCCAATGTCTACCAGGCCATCGACAACAACCACGAGATCGTCGTGGTGCTGAACAAGGTCGACCTGCCGGCGGCCGAGCCCGAGCGCATCCGCGAGCAGGTCGAGGAAGTGATCGGCCTCGACGCCTCCAATGCGGTGCTGATCTCGGCCAAGACCGGGCTTGGCGTGCCGGACGTGCTGGAGGCGATCGTCCACCAGCTGCCGCCGCCGCGCGAGGGCGACATCGCGGCGCCCCTGAAGGCAATGCTGGTCGACAGCTGGTACGACGCCTATCTCGGCGTCATCGTGCTGGTGCGCATCATCGACGGCGTGATGAAGAAGGGCCAGACCATCCGCATGATGGGCACCGGCGCGAAATATCTCGTCGAGAGGACGGGCGTGTTCAAGCCGGCCCGCGTCAATGTCGACGAGCTCGGCCCCGGCGAGTTCGGCTTCTTCACCGGCTCGATCAAGGAAGTGGCCGACACCCGCGTCGGCGACACCATCACCGAGGACCGCCGCCCGACGCAAAAGGCGCTGCCCGGCTTCAAGCCGGCGCAGCCGGTGGTGTTCTGCGGCCTGTTTCCGGTCGACGCCGCCGATTTCGAGGATCTGCGCGCCGCCGTCGGCAAGTTGCGCCTCAACGACGCGAGCTTCTCATACGAGATGGAAACCAGCGCTGCGCTCGGATTCGGCTATCGCTGCGGCTTCCTCGGCCTGCTGCATCTGGAGATCATCCAGGAGCGGCTGGAGCGCGAGTTCAACCTCGACCTCATCGCCACGGCGCCCTCCGTCGTCTACCGCCTGAACCTCAATGACGGCTCGGTCAAGGAGTTGCACAACCCGGCCGACATGCCAGACGTGGTCAAGATCGCTTCGATCGAGGAGCCATGGATCCGCGCCACCATCCTGACCCCCGACGACTATCTCGGCGGCATCCTGAAGCTTTGCCAGGACAGGCGCGGCATCCAGGCCGATCTTTCCTATGTCGGCAAACGCGCAATGCTGACCTACGATTTGCCGCTCAATGAGGTGGTCTTCGATTTCTACGACCGGCTGAAGTCGATCTCCAAGGGTTATGCGTCCTTCGACTATCATCTGACCGATTATCGCGAGGGCGACCTGGTGAAGATGTCGATCCTGGTCAATGAGGAGCCGGTCGACGCGCTGTCCATGCTGGTGCACCGCACGGCGGCGGAAAAGCGCGGCCGCGCCATGTGCGAGAAGCTGAAGGAGCTGATCCCGCACCACCTGTTCAAGATCCCGATCCAGGCGGCAATAGGCGGCAAGGTCATCGCCCGCGAGACCATCTCGGCGCTGCGCAAGGACGTCACCGCCAAATGCTACGGCGGCGACGTGACCCGCAAGCGCAAGCTGCTCGACAAGCAGAAAGAGGGCAAGAAGCGGATGCGCCAGTTCGGCAAGGTGGATATCCCGCAGGAGGCGTTTATCCAGGCGCTGAAGATGGGGGATTGAGGGGGCCACATCCCCTCGTCTGCATCAACTGCTGACCGTAGATCCTAACGTAATTGAAAGATTGTTGACCTGATCTTTCAAATCACACAAACTACCCTCTATGGGGGGTTCCTTGAGTATAAAGCCATTTCTAAAATGGGCCGGCGGCAAACGCTGGCTGGTTGATCGTGCCGAATTTCGTATACCCAGATACGATGGTCGGTATATAGAGCCCTTCCTCGGGGGCGGAGCTGTATTCTTTCATCATAGACCGGCCCAAGCTATCCTTTCGGACATAAATTCTCGACTAGTAGAAACGTATTGTGCGATCCGGGACGACTGGCATTCCGTGTGGGTTGCTCTTTCGGCGCATCAATTAAAACACAGTAAGACACACTACTACACAGAACGCTCCGCTGTGAAAAAAGATATAAGCGAACGCGCGGCTCAATTTCTATATCTAAACAGAGCATGCTGGAACGGGCTATATCGCGAGAATCTCAAAGGTGAGTTTAACGTGCCGATTGGCACAAAGTCGAATATCATCCTGGATTCCGATGATTTCGAAGAGTCCGCCCGCATTCTGTCCAAGGCTGAGATAACCAGCCAAGATTTTGAGCTTACTATAGATCAGGCGAGAAGTGGTGACTTTATATTTGTGGACCCGCCATATACGACTGCTCACAATTATAACGGGTTCGTAAAGTATAATCAGTCAATTTTCGACTGGGATGGTCAGATTCGGCTGCGCGACAGCCTTGTTCGAGCAAATTCGAGGGGCGCTTCGATACTGGTCACCAACGCCAATCATAAGTCGATACACGACCTTTATGGCGATCACGCCGATATATACGAAACGGCGCGTGCATCGGTGATAAGCGGCAAGTCCGCGGGCCGCCAGTCCACGAGCGAAGCCATAATCGTGTTTAGATGAACTGTTTGAAGAACATACTCCGACGCATTCCGCTCTTCGGGCAGCTCGTAGACGCGCGTTGGACATCCATCCGGTCATCATTGTACGAACTCTTGGTTGGAACCGTATTCTCCACCTTGCCGATTTGGTTTTTCCCGATATTTGTCTCTCACGCCATAACGGGTAGCCCGTCCATGGGTGTACTGATGACGAGTTCCATTGAGCGCGCCGACCTATTTATCTACTCGGCGGCGCTGATTGGCCCGCTAATCTACTCGATAACCAAGGACTACGCCGAAATAAAGGACGACGAGGAAGTCAAGAAAAACAACAGATTCAGAGGGATCACGTTTAAGTTTCCGTACGGCTCTCTATTCTTTGTATTTTCTATCGTCGTTTGCATGATAGCTGCATTTTGCTACGGTATTTCCCTGCTATCGACGTTCCCTGCGTCGAACATAACGATATCAGGCGGCTTTCTCGTGAAATCGTCTATTATTGTTTATATCTTTTCACTGGCTTGCTTGTTTGCAGTGTCCGTATACAGAAATGAGCTCGAAGACTTGAATAAAGATCTCTCCAGTGACGAGAGAGAGTTCATGAAGAAATGGGCGCAAAGGGAATGACCGAACAGCTCAATCTGGTTGACCCCGATAAGGTGGAGTTTGTTTTCGACTGTTTGCGAGCCAAACAGCCGGTTGGTGATATTTTTATCGCTTCGATCCCCTTCAATGTTATCACCAAGATCGCCTACTTTGACGTTCGCAGGGTCCTTCAGGAAAACAGAGACGTAGAGCGATATCTTGGCATTCAGCGCCCATTGGATCCGCACCGGGTCGCTGATTTGGAGAAGTATGTCAATTTCTACGATGCTTCATTCCCCACGGCTATAATAATAGCAGTCGATGAACCGTATGCGACTTATGATGAGAAACATAAGCGACTCATCATCTCTAATGTGCCGAAGGGAGAGAAACAGCCGACGATAGCCATTAGTAATTTGGCCCGCGTGATCGACGGGCAGCATCGCATCGCCGGATTGTTCAAGTTTCGCGGAGATCAATTCGATGTCCCCGTATCGATCTTTGTTGGTGCGGATGTTGCGGATCAGGCGCATATTTTTTCGACAGTCAATCTGGAGCAAACCAAGGTCAATAAGAGTCTTGTGTATGATCTCTACTCGTTGGCTAAGTCACGAAGCCCGCAGAAAACCTGTCATAACATAGCTGTAGCTCTTGATCAGGATCAGAATAGTGCATTCTATCACCGTATTAAGCGCCTAGGCACGACTACCATTGAAGGGAGATTCGAGCCTATTTCACAGGCAGGATTCGTTGAGATGCTTATCAGGTATATTTCCGCAGATCCGAAAGGAGATCGGGATGTTATCCTTAAGGGGGGTTCGCTCACTCAGGCCAAGGGCGACGACGTGTGGCGGTATCCATTTAGAAACCTCTTTATCCAACAAAACGATATAAAGATTGGCGAGGCGATATTTGGCTACTTCAACGAGGTAAGGGACCGGTGGCCCGCAGCGTGGCGCAATACCTCTCGAGAGGGGCCAATGCTCAACCGAACGAATGGTTTTAGGGCCCTGATGCGTGCATATAGCGCAATATTTAAATTGCAGGGTGTCCCTGGCGGATCGATTTCAAACGATTTCCTGCGAACATACCTCCGCAGCTTAGCCATAGAGGATGGTCAATTCACCACTGACAGGTTCCCCCCGGGCACAACCGGGGAGAGCCGGCTGTACAAGCTGCTGACAAAGGAACTGTCATTGCGGGAAATCGAAGATATGAGGAGCTGAAGCCCAGGCGTGCATGTAAATCGTCACTTTGAGACATAACCGCTCTGCGATATCCTCTCCCTGGCTTGGGGAGACATCGCATGCGCTCCACTCTCGATCTTGTCGCCGCGATCGGTCTCGCCATCGGCGGCGCCTTTGGCCTTGCGGGCACTTTCGTTGCGAGCGACGCGCTGCGCGAAACGGTCTGGACCATTGACGGCGTGGGAATCGTCGTCGCCACCGCGCTGCTCACGATGAAATACCAGCGGCTGGGCAATGACCTCGTCGCGGCCGGTTTCCTGACTTTCCTCGCCGGCGAGAGCCTGCTTCTGGCCGGCAATGCGGCGGGCTTGCAGGCCAGCGTGCCTTCCTATGCCGGCGGCATTGCGCTGTGGGCGGCGGGGCTGGTGATGGTCAGCGCGCAGGCCACCTTCGCGCTGTGGATGCGGCTCACGGCGTCCGTCGCCGCCGTGCTGTTCGCAGTCTCGGTCCTGATGATCCTGTGGGGGGCGCCGCTTTTGCCCACCTCGGCGCCGCTGCCGGCGCTCGGCTATCCGTTCCTAGTGCTGACCTTCATCGGCTGGATCTGGACTTTGCTGAAGCCGGAGCGCTGAGTGCGAAGGCGATGGCCGCGCCGCTCGAAATCCGCAACAGCCCATCGGGAAAGATCTTGCCCGCCGTCGGACCGTTCCTGCTCGGCGGCATTTTCGGCTTCGGCGCGCTGCAGGGCGTGGCCTCGGGCGCGAACAGCGGGCATGTGCTGTGGATCGCGCTGCTTGGCGCCGCCTGCCTGGGGCTCGGCGTATCAATCGCCCGCGGCGCCTTCGACACTTCGGTCAAGGTGGTGCTGGACAGCCAAGGTTTCCGCGATGCTCGCGCCGGCGACGTGCTGGTGCCGTGGAGCAAGGTCAGGAGCGTGCGGCTCGCCGCCGGCGGCAAGGGCGCGGCGATGCTCAATTTCGAGCTCACCGAGGAGCCGCCCGACGCAATCCGCTATTCCTCCGCCAACGCCTTCGGCCTGATGCCCTTTGGCCGGAACATCGTGCATATGGAAATCTCCTCGCTCGACGTGCGGGGAGAGGAGATGGTCGACGCGGTGAAGACATTCGCGCCGCATGTGGCGGTGAGGCGCTGACTTTCCCTTCTCCCCCTGTGGGAGAAGGTGGCCGCGAAGCGGCCGGATGAGGGGTGTTCCAGCGGAGTGAGACGTCGGCGTTCCCTGGAACACCCCTCATCCGTCTCGGCGCTGCGCGCCGAGCCACCTTCCCCCACAAGGGGGGAAGGGGAGGTCGCGCCGCTTCCGCTCCCGTGCTCTACTTGCCCAGGGGACCTCGCCATGATTCGCGCTCTGCTCGCCTTCCTTCTCCTCAGCACCCCGGCCTTCGCCGCCGACATGTCGGTCTTCGTGCGCAACCAGCGTTCGGACGGCGTCGCGGTCGAGCTGTTCAGCCGCGACAGCCAAAAAGTCTGGCCGGGCGACGACAAGGTGTTCCTCATCCGGCCGAAGGCACGGAAATCCGTGCCGATCTCCTGCGAGCCGGGCGAGCATATTTGCTGGGGCGCCTGGGTGAATGGCGATGATTCCGTCACCGCCGGCGTCGGCCCCGACAACGACCAACCCTGCGACACCTGCTGCTTCATCTGCACCGAGCATTCCACCGAGACGGTGGACCTGGCGGAGTAGCGGGGCGTTCCCCTTCTCCCCTTGTGGGAGAAGGTGGCTCGGCGCATAGCGCCGAGACGGATGAGGGGTGCTCCAGCGGAGTGAGACGCCGGATATTTGAGCGGACACCAACATTGGCTAATCTTCCGCCATGCCGCACCAACCCCTAACCCCGGCCAAACGCAATTTCGCTCGGTCGATGCGCCGTGAGCCGACAGAGGCGGAAGACCGCTTGTGGCACGAATTACGCGGCCGGCGACTCGACAATATCAAGTTCAAGCGGCGGGTGCCGATAAGCAGGTTCGTCGCGGATTTCCTCTGCGCCGAAGCAAAACTCATCGTGGAAATCGACGGCAGCCAGCACGCGGAATCGGATCGCGACCAGGAGCGCGACGCCGAACTGAAGGCAAGGGGCTTTCGCGTGCTGCGGTTCTGGAACGACGATGTCCTGAAAGAGCTGGGTGCGGTCTGCGATACCATTATTGCGTATGTGAAAGATAAGAGTTTGCAGCCCTGGCGTTGATGCCACCGGGCGTCTTCGCCAAGCTGGAGCACCCCTCATCCGTCTCGGCGCTGCGCGCCGAGCCACCTTCTCCCACAAGGGGAGAAGGGGAAGTCGCGCCTTCCCCCAAATTCCGTCAGCCATTTTTCGCCGCCACCCCTTGGCATACGCGCCCGCCATGTCATCATCCGGCCATCGGCCGCAGGGGCCGATTCTACCTTGGGGGTTCTCATGTCTTCCACCTTCGCGCGCCGCGTTGCCGCCGCGCTTTCGCTTGTCGTCCTCATCGCGCCCGCTGCTCGTGCCGGCGACGTCACCTTCCAGATCAAGAACAATCATCCCAACGCCATGCGCGTCGAGCTCTACAGCCAGAACCGCGACTATGTCTGGCCGGGAAATGGCAAGGATTTCTATCTCGACGACGGCGAGACCAAGCAGTTGCCGATCTCGTGCAACGAGGGCGAGAAGATCTGCTACGGCGCCTGGGTCGACGGCGACGAGGGGACTTATTGGGGCGTCGGGCCCAACAACAAGGAGACATGCGAGGACTGCTGCTACACCTGCAGCGGCGGCCAGACCGAGGAGATCGACCTGGAGGAGTAGCTCTTCCCCTTCTCCCCTTGTGGGAGAAGGTGGCTCGGCGCGCAGCGCCGAGACGGATGAGGGGTGTTCCAGCGGAGTGAGGCGCCGGATATTTGAGCGGTCACCTACATGGCTAATCTTCCGCAATGCCGCACCAACCCGTAGCCCCGGCCAAACGCAATTTCGCCCGGTCAATGCGCCGCGAGCCGACAGAGGCGGAAGACCGCTTGTGGCACGAATTGCGCGACCGCCGCCTGGACAACATCAAGTTCAAGCGGCAGATGCCGATGGGCCGATACGTGGCCGACTTTGTCTGTCCCGCGGCGAAACTCATAGTCGAAATCGACGGCAGTCAGCATGCGGAATCGCGCCATGACCAGGAGCGCGACACCGAATTGAAGGCAAGGGATTTCGGGTGCTGCGTTTCTGGAATGCCGACGTTCTGAAAGAGCTCGATGCGGTGTGTGATACCATCATTGCCTATGTGAGGGATGAAAGTCTGCAGCCCTGGCGGTAGTGGGCGCACACGTTCTTGCCAAGCTGGAGCACCCCTCATCCGTCTCGGCGCTGCGCGCCGAGCCACCTTCTCCCACAAGGGGAGAAGGGAAAGTAGTCATCCGGCCAGCTTGACGCCCCTCTCGCCCACGCCCTAGCCTTGCCTCAACACACCAGGAGAGAGCACCATGGCAGGCACGGTCGAAGGCGAGAAGATCGACGTTTCCTTCAGCGGCAAGCGCTGCATCCATTCGCGCAATTGCGTGCTCGGCAACCCGCATGTCTTCGTGCCCAACGCGCCGGGCGAGTGGATCCACCCGGAGGCGGCGAGCGTCGAGCAGGTCGTGGCGCTGGCGCAAAACTGCCCGTCGGGCGCCATCACCTACACCAGAAAAGATGGCGGGCCGCAGGAGAAGCCGCCGGTGGTCAACACCGTGCGGTTGAGGGAAAACGGCCCGCTGGCGGTGCATGCCGAGATCGTGCTGGGCGAGGACACCTTCTTGCGCGCCACGCTCTGCCGCTGCGGGTTGTCGCGGAACAAGCCGTTCTGCGACAACAGCCACATCAAGGCCGGTTTTTCCGCCACAGGCGAGCCGCCGCTGAAGGAAGCACAGGTGCTGGAGGCGCGGGACGGCCCGCTGACGGTGACGCCCACCGTCAACGGCCCGCTCAAGGTCGAAGGCAATGCCGAGATCGTAACCGGCACGGGGCATACCATTGCCCGCACCACCAAGGTGTTCCTCTGCCGCTGCGGGCACTCGGCCAACAAGCCGTTTTGCGATGGGTCGCATAAAAGAGTGGGGTTCGTGGCATGACAAACGCCGCGCCCGCCTTAGCTTAGGGGGAGGACTCTGAGGAGGAATCCACCATGCGCACCATGCTCACCCTTGCCTTGCTTGCCTTCGCAATGCCCGCCTTCGCCGCAAACCACGCGGTTGAGATCAAGGACATGAAATTCCGCCCGGCCAAGATCAGTGTCGCCGTTGGCGACACCGTGACCTTCACCAACGCCGATTCCAAGACGCACACCGCCACGGCGGACGACGGCTCCTTCGACACCGGGCAACTCGCGAAGGGCAAGCGCGCCAAGGTCAAGATATCGGCCGCCGGCGCGCATCCGTTCCATTGTGCGATCCACAGCTCGATGACGGGCACCGTCACGGCGAAGTAGGCGGCGACACGTGAAGGACTGCTGCGCAGGCCGGCGCGAGGCCCCCCTCTCTGCCCTGCCGGCCATCCAATAAACCCCCCGGCACCTCCCCCTTGGCCCATCCCTCCCGTCTTTATCCGTCAGCGCGTATCGGCTAAGGGCTTCCCAACAAAGCCCTCCACCCCGGACCGCCTCACAGAAATGACCGCCAAGCCTCACCCTCTCTTCCTCGGCATCGACACCGGCGGCACCTACACCGATGCGGTGCTGTGGTCGGAGGAAGGCGGCCCGAAGGGCAAGGTGCTGGCCAAGGCGAAGTCGCTGACCACGCGCCACGACCTTGCCGTCGGCATTTCCGGCGCGGTGGACGCGGTGCTGGAACAATCCAGGACCGATCCGGTCTCGATCAAACTGGTCTCGATGTCGACGACCTTGGCCACCAACGCGCTGGTCGAGGGCCAAGGCGGGCGCGTGGCGCTGGTGATGATCGGCTTTTCCGAAGCCGACCTCGCGCGCGACGGGCTGAAGACGGCGCTTGGCACCGATCCGGTGGTATTCTTGCCCGGCGGGCATGACGTGCATGGCAATGCGGCAAAACTCGACCTTTCCGGGCTCGAGGCGGCGCTGCCGGAACTTGGGCGTTCGGTGTCGGGCTTTGCCGTCTGCGCCTATTTCGCCACCCGCAACCCGGCGCATGAGCTGGCGGCCCGCGACCTGATCCGCGACAAGACCGGCCTGCCGGTCACCGCCAGCCACGAGCTTTCGGCCAAGCTCGGCGGCCCACGCCGCGCGCTCACCACCTTGCTCAACGCGCGCCTAATCTCGATGATCGACCGGCTGGTGGCGGCGACCGAAGGTTTTCTGGCCAAGCGTGGCATCGCAGCACCGCTGATGGTGGTACGCGGCGACGGCGCGCTGGTCTCGGCGGCCTTTGCCCGCCAGCGGCCGATCGAGACCATATTGTCCGGCCCGGCCGCCAGCCTGGTCGGCGCCCGCCACATGACCGGGCTGGACGACGCCATGGTCTCGGATATCGGCGGCACCACCACCGATGTCGCGGTGCTCGATGGCGGAAGGCCGCGGCTCGATCCGGAAGGCGCCACCGTCGGCGGCTTCCGCACCATGGTCGAAGCCGTCGCCATGCGCACATTCGGCCTTGGCGGCGATTCGGAAGTGACGCTGGAAGACGGCGCGCTCGACCCAAAAATCCTGCTTGGGCCGCGCCGCCTGGTGCCGCTGGCGCTGTCCGGCATGGTGCATGGCGAGGCGGTGACTGTCGAACTGGAAAGACAGCTCCGCGCACCGAATCCCGGCCGCATGGACGGGCGCTTTGCCCTGCGTACCGGCGTGCCGGAGCGGCTCGCCGCCGGCCTCACCGGTCCGGAAGCGAAGCTCTACGAGACGATCGGCGCCACCCCGCTGGCGCTCGACAGGCTGCTCGCTTCGAATGCGCAGAACGCCACGCTGAACCGGCTGGTCGCGCGCGGCCTTGTCCACATCTCGGGCTTCACGCCTTCGGATGCCGCCCATGTGCTCGGCAAGCAAGCCAATTGGCACGCCGCCACCGCCCGGCTCGGCGCCGAGCTTTTCGCCCGCCGCCGCGACGGCCGCGGCCAGACGATCGCGGCGACGCCAGAAGAGATTTCCGATCGCGTGCTCGTCACGCTGACCCGCTGGTCGGCCGAATACATTTTGGAAACCGCCTTTGCCGAGGACGGGCTGGACGGTGCGGCCACCGTCGCGCATGCGCTGGTGCAGCGCGCGGTCGACGCCCATCCCGGCATCGCCCGCTTCACCGTCGCGCTCGACCGCCCGGTCATCGGTCTCGGCGCCTCGGCGCCGCTGCATTATGCCGGCCTGCCGCCGCTGGTCGGCAATGGCTGCATCGTGCCGGAAGACACCGACGTCGCCAACGCGCTCGGCGCCGTCGTCGGCCAGGTGCGCGTCTCGGCCGAGGCCCGCGTCAGCCAGCCCAAGGAAGGCCTGTTCCGCCTCGCCTCGGGCCAGACGGTGCGCGACTTCACGGAGGAGGACAAGGCGATCGAAGCGGCGCAAGCCGATGTGCGGGCGCTCGCCGCCGATCGCGCCAAGGACGCAGGCACCGACAGCGCCGAGATCCACGTTTCCACCGAGTTCAAGGTCTCGACCATCGAGGGCCAGCGCATGTTCATCGAGGCGCATGTGTTGGCCGTGGCGTCGGGACGGCCGCGGATCGCGGTGTAGCGCCTTTTCCTTCTCCCCTTGTGGGAGAAGGTGGCCGCGAAGCGGCCGGATGAGGGGTGCTCCAGGGAATGCCAGCGTCTCACTCCGCTGGAACACCCCTCATCCGTCTCGGCGCTTGCGCGCCGATCCACCTTCTCCCACAAGGGGAGAAGGAAAGGCCGCGCCCCTCTACACCCTAAGCTGAATTGACCCCGCAACCCCAAACATGCCAAACGCCCGGCAAGCCACCTATCTGGAGACGTGCAGATGACCGACCGCATCGAGATCGCCGGGTTGCGGATTGCCCGGGAGCTCCATGACTTCGTGGCCGCGGAGGCCACGCCCGGCACCGGCATCGACCCGGAAAAATTCTGGACCGGCTTTTCGGCGATCGTCCACGACCTCGCGCCGAAGAACCGCGCGCTGCTGGCAGAACGCGACGCCATGCAGGAGAAGCTCGACGGCTGGTATCGCGAAAACGGCGCGCCGCTCGACATGGAGGCCTACAAGACCTTCCTCAAGGAGATCGGCTACCTTGTGCCGGAAGGGCCGGCCTTCAGCGTCTCGACCGAGCACGTCGATCCCGAGATCGCGGTCGTTGCCGGGCCGCAGCTCGTCGTGCCGGTGATGAATGCGCGCTATGCGCTCAACGCCGCCAATGCGCGCTGGGGGTCGCTCTATGACGCGCTCTATGGCACCGACGCCATTGCCGAGGCCGGCGGCGCCGAGAAGGGCAAGGGCTTCAATCCGGCGCGCGGCGCCAAGGTGATCGCCTGGGCGAAGGATTTCCTCGACCAGTCGGTGCCGCTGACCACCGGCAAATGGGCGGGCGTCAATGGGCTGTCGGTGGCGAATGGCGCGCTGAAAGCCGGCGAGGGCGCCGGCGCCACGACGCTCGCCGATCCAAGGCAGTTCGTCGGCTATCGCGGCGATGCCGCCACGCCGGAAGCGGTGCTTCTGGTCAAGAATGGGTTGCATATCGAAATCGTGATCGACCGCGCCAACCAGATCGGCAGGACCGATCCGGCGGGCATCGCCGACGTCCTCCTCGAAGCCGCGTTGACCACCATCCAGGACTGCGAGGATTCGGTCGCCGCCGTGGATGCGCAGGACAAGGTCGTCGTCTATCGCAACTGGCTCGGCCTGATGAGGGGCGACCTTGCGGAAGAGATCACGAAGGGCGGCAAGACCTTCGTCCGCAAGCTCAATGCCGACCGGAGCTACATTTCACGCGCGGGCGGCACGATCACCTTGCCCGGCCGCTCGCTGATGCTGGTGCGCAATGTCGGCCACCTGATGACCAATCCGGCGATCCTGGATCGTGACGGCAACGAGGTGCCGGAAGGCATCATGGATGCGGCGCTCACCGCGCTGATAGCGCTGCACGATGTCGGCCCGAACGGCCGGCGGATGAATTCCCGCGCCGGCTCGATGTATGTGGTGAAGCCGAAGATGCACGGGCCGGAAGAGGTCGCCTTCGCCGTCGAGATTTTTGATCGCGTCGAAGCGCTGCTGGGCATGGCGAGGAACACCATCAAGATGGGCATCATGGACGAGGAGCGGCGCACCACCGTCAACCTCAAGGAAGCGATCCGCGCCGCAAGAGAGCGCGTGGTGTTCATCAACACTGGCTTTCTCGACCGCACCGGCGACGAGATCCACACCTCGATGGAAGCCGGCCCGATGATCCGCAAGGGCGACATGAAGCAGGCCGCCTGGATTTCCGCCTATGAGGCCTGGAATGTCGATACCGGCCTGGAGTGCGGGCTCGCCGGCCACGCCCAGATCGGCAAAGGCATGTGGGCGATGCCGGATCTGATGGCGGCGATGCTGGTTGAGAAGATCGCGCATCCCAAGGCCGGCGCCAACACCGCCTGGGTGCCGTCGCCGACGGCCGCCACGCTGCACGCCACGCACTACCACAAGGTCGACGTGCACGCCGTGCAGGCGGCGCTGAGGAGCCGGCCGAAGGCGAAGCTCGACGACATCCTGTCGGTGCCGGTAGCGGTGCGGCCGAACTGGACGCCGGACGAGATCCAGCGCGAGCTCGACAACAACGCGCAGGGCATCCTGGGTTACGTCGTGCGCTGGATCGACCAGGGCGTCGGCTGCTCCAAAGTGCCCGATATCAACGATGTCGGCCTGATGGAGGACCGCGCCACGCTGCGCATCTCCTCGCAGCACATCGCCAACTGGCTGCGCCACAAGGTCTGCTCGGAAATCCAGGTGAGGGACTCGCTGCAACGCATGGCGGCCATCGTCGACCGACAGAATGTCGGCGACCCGCTCTACCGGCCGATGGCGCCGGACTTCGATAATTCCATCGCCTTCCAGGCCGCCTGCGACCTGGTGTTCAAGGGGGCGGTGCAGCCGAACGGTTATACGGAGCCGGTGCTGCACGCCCGGCGGCTGGAGTTGAAGGCGCGCGAGCAGTAACGCGTCCGCGGGCGCAATCGGGCCGATCACGTAAACGAGATATCGAGGTGATCGACGACCGGCCTGCAAAGCATTGACGATTTCCAATCTACCTACTAGTTGGTAGGCAGTGAATGAAAGGAACCGTCATGCCTGCACGAATGAACCATGCCCAGTCCTCAAACGGCTGGCTCAAAAGCTATTACTATCTGCGGTTTGCCGTATCGGCGGCCTGGGTCGCGGTAGCCTTCACCATCGCCAGGTCGGTTCCGGCGCTCGCCGCGGTCATGCTGGTTGCCTATCCCCTATGGGACGCGCTCGCGAACTATGTCGACGCGCAGCGCAGCGGCGGCTTGGGCCGCAACAAGTCGCAGCTCCTCAATTTCGCCGTCAGCATTCTCACCGCGATCGCGGTCGCTATCGCGCTTGGCCGCAGCATGAACGCGGTGCTCGCGGTCTATGGGGTCTGGGCGGTCGTCTCCGGCGCGTTTCAGCTCCTCACCGCGGTGCGTCGCTGGAAGAGCAACGGCGCCCAATGGGCGATGATCCTGAGCGGCGCCCAGTCGGCGCTAGCCGGCCTCTTCTTCGTCAAGATGGCGGGCGGCGCCGATGCCATCAGCATCGCCAATGTCGCGCCCTATGCCGCCTTCGGTGCCTTCTACTTCCTGGTGTCCGCCGTGTGGCTTTCTGTCGGCGATATTCTTCGCAAGTCGCGGCGGGTCGCGAGTTGAGGTAGGCATGTCCATGGACAAGCCCTCCAACACCGCCGATGACATACTGGCCGCCGCGCGAAGCTTCATCGTCGCCGGCGGCTATAACGGGTTCAGCTACGCCGATATCGCCGACGTGGTCGGTATCCGCAAAGCCAGCATCCATCATCATTTCCCGAGCAAGGTCGACTTGGTGCGAACCCTGGTCAAGCGCTACCTCGAGGATGCCGTGACAGGCATGACGGAGCTAGAGCGCAATGTGCCTGCGCCGCCTCAGTTGCTGCGCACCTATGCCGGCTTCTGGGCGCAGTGTATCGAGGACGCGAGCAGGCCGATTTGCGTCTGCGCGCTGCTTGCCAGCGAGCTTCCGGCCCTTCCGCCTGAGGTGGCTGCGGAGGTCCGAGCCTATTTTCAATTTCTCTCGGGGTGGCTGACCGGCGTCATCGAGCGCGGCGCCGCGCAGGGCACATTGACGATCGCCGCCGCGCCGCGCGTCGAAGCGGAGGCCTTCATGGCGACCGTGCACGGGGCGATGATTTCGGCGCGGGCCTATGGCGATGTCCTGACCTTCAGCATGATCCTGGCGCCGACGCTGCAGAAGCTGATCCCGGCTCGAGATTGAAGAGGGACGAAAGCCAGGCTCGCTTGCGGTCACGCCGCCTGCGCCATCCGCTCCGCGCTCATGCGATAGGAGATCGCCTCGGCAAGATGGATGCGGCCGACGGTTTCGCTGGCGTCGAGGTCGGCCAGCGTGCGGGCCACCTTCAGCACGCGGTGATAGGCCCGCGCCGAAAAGCCGAGCTTTTCGCTGGCGTCCTTGAGCAGCGTCAGCCCGGCGCTATCGGGCTTGGCGATCTCCTCGACGATCGAGGGCGGGCAGTGCGCGTTGGTGGTGGCGCCCGCGCCCAGTCTTTCCAACCGCTCGCGCTGCATGGCGCGCGCACGCGCCACGCGCTGCGCCACCGCCGCACTCGTCTCGGCCTTGTCCGGCCGGATGAGGTCGCTCGCCGAGACCGCCGGCACCTCGATCCTGAGGTCGATACGGTCGAGCAGCGGGCCGGAAATGCGCGCCTGATATTCGGTGCGGCAGCGGTCGCCGCGCAGGCAGCGATAGCCGGGTTCGCCCGACATGCCGCAGCGGCACGGATTCATTGCCGCCACCAGCTGGATGCGCGCCGGATAGGTGACGCGGTGGTTGGCGCGCGCGATCATGCAGTCGCCGGTTTCCAGCGGCTGGCGCAGCGCATCCAAGGTCTGCGGCGTGAATTCCGGCAACTCGTCGAGGAACAGCACACCGTGATGGGCGAGCGAGACCTCACCCGGACGTGCGCGCAGCCCGCCGCCCACCATCGCCGCCATCGAGGCCGAATGATGCGGGGCGCGAAACGGCCGCCGGTCGGTCAGCTTGCCTTCGCCGAGCTCGCCGGCGACGGAAGCGATCATCGACACTTCGAGCAGCTCTTTCGGCGCCAGCGGCGGCAGGATCGAGGGCAGGCGCTGCGCCAGCATCGACTTGCCCGAGCCGGGCGGCCCGACCATGAGAAGGTTGTGGCCGCCGGCGGCAGCCACTTCGACCGCCCGCTTGGCGCTCTCCTGGCCCTTGATGTCGGCGAGATCCGGCAGGTCGCGCGCGGCAAGCTGGATGCCGGCTTCGGGCCGCGACAGCACCTGCGTGCCGCGAAAATGGTTGGCGACGGCAATCAGGCTGCGCGGCGCAAGGATATCGAAATCCTTGCCCGCCCAGGCCGCTTCCGGGCCGCAGGCGAAGGGGCAGATCAGGCCCTTGCCTTCGGCATTGGCGCCGATCGCCGCCGGCAGCGCGCCGGCGACGCCCGTGATCGTGCCGTCGAGCGACAATTCGCCAAGCACCACGTAACCAGCGAGCATATCGCCCGGGATGGCGCCGAGCGCCGCCATCAGGCCGAGCGCGATCGGCAGGTCGTAATGGCTGCCTTCCTTGGGCAGGTCGGCCGGCGCGAGGTTCACCGTCACCTTCTTCGACGGCATCGACAGGCCCGACGCATGGAGTGCGGCCTGCACGCGCTCGCGGCTTTCGGCCACCGCCTTGTCCGGCAGGCCGACGATCTGCATGCCGACCTTGCCCGGCCCAACCATCACCTGGACATCGACCGGCAAAGCCTCGATGCCCTGGAAAGCCACCGTGCGAACCCGCGCCACCATCTTTTCAAGCCCCCGGATGCCGGCTCCCGCGCGGCGCTGCGATCAGGCCGCGCAAGACCTCACGCCAGACAACCACAGATTTGCGGCTTAGGCAAGAACATTACGGGAACATCGCACGTCGCGCGTTTCCGACGGCGCCGCCGCGAAGAATTACCCTCGCTTCCCTTCAACGCAATCCCAGAACAGGCTGGCGATGTCGGCGCCGCCGAAGCGCTGCACTTCGCGCACGCCGGTCGGCGAGGTCACGTTGATCTCGGTCATGTAGTCGCCGATCACGTCGATGCCGACGAGGATGAAGCCCCGCTCCCTGAGCGCCGGTCCTATGCGGGCGCAGATCTCGCGCTCGCGCTCGGTCAGCTCGGTCTTCTCGGCGCGGCCGCCGACATGCATGTTGGAGCGCGAATCGTGCTCGGCCGGCACGCGGTTGATGGCGCCGACAGGCTCGCCGTCGATCAGGATGATGCGCTTGTCGCCCTTGCGCACGTCCTTCAGGTAACGCTGCACGATATAGGGCTCGCGGAACAGCTGGCCGAACATTTCGAGCAGCGAGGCGAGATTGCGGTCGGCCTCGTGCAGATGGAAGATGCCGGCGCCGCCATTGCCGTAGAGCGGCTTGACGATGATGTCGCCGAACTCCTTGCGGAAGGCCGCTACTTCCTGCGGGTCCTTGGTGATCAGCGTCTCCGGCATCAGGTCCGGGAATTCGGTGACGAAGATCTTCTCCGGGCTGTTGCGCACCCAGGCTGGGTCGTTGACCACCAGCGTCTTCGGATGGATGCGCTCCAATATGTGCGTGGTGGTGATGTAGTTCATGTCGAAGGGCGGGTCCTGCCTGAGCAGCACGACGTCCATCTCTGAGAGGTCGGTGCGCACTTTCTCGCCCAGCGCGTAATGGTTGCCCTTCTCGTCGCGCACCTGCATCCCCTCGAGGCGCGCGAACACCTTGCCGCCCAGCATCGACAGCCGGTCGGGCGTGTAGTGGAAAAGCTTGTGGCCGCGCCGCTGCGCCTCCAGCGACAGCGCGAAGCTGGTATCGCCGGCAATCGACACGGTGGAGACATGGTCCATCTGGACGGCGATCTTCAGCGGCATTTTCGGTCTCCGGGGAACTCAGACGCCCGATATAAGGAAATCGGCGGCGCCTGCCAATCGTGCTCGCTTGGTGCAGACGCTCAGCGGTCGAATACCAGCCTGGAGTAGCCGAGGAAGGACAGCGCCATCGCGACGATCGAGGCAAAGGCCAGCGCCGCCAGCGGCGGCAGCCCCGGCAGGGCGAACAGGACGGCGCAATAGATCAGATAGTTGACGATGCCGGTGGCGACGCCGACACCGCCATAGCGCGCGCCTTCCTGCGCGATGCCCCGGCTCGACGGCGCGAAGGTCAGATGGCGGTTGATCTGCCAGGTGACGCAGAGCGCGAAGCCGATCGACAGCACGCGCGCCGCCATCGGGCCGAGCGGCGAGGCGGCAAGCAGCAGCCAGAGCGCCGCGGCGTCGGCGACGAAGCCGATGCCGCCGGTAAGGATGAAGCGGACGAGGCGGTCCACTATGCCGCCCCCTAGGCCGCCCGTGGGGCCTTGCCCGGCTCGCCCTTGGGCGAGGCCTGCCCGGATATCCCGCGCTCGGCCCGGCCGGACGAAATCGACAGATAGAAGATGCGCTTCTGCTCGGCCCGGCCGCGCGAGACGGAATCGAGGATCAGCCCGGTCATCATCGACAGCATGGCCAGAAGCAGCATGCCGATCGACAGCACCCAGGTCGGCATGCGCGGCACCAGTCCCGTCTGCGCGAACTCGACCAGCACCGGGATCATCAGGCCGATGCTGGCCGCCAGGAAGAATAGCGCGAACGTGCCGAAGAAGCGCAGCGGCTGCGTCTCCTTCACCAGCATGGCGAACATCCACAGGATCCTGGCGCCGTCGCGGAAGGTCGACAGCTTCGACGACGAGCCTTCCGGGCGGCGGCCGTAATCGAGCGCGATCTCGCTCACCGGCAGCTTGAGCTGCGAGGCATGCACCGACATCTCGGTCTCGATCTCGAAGCCGCCGGAAACGGCCGGAAAGCTTTTGACGAAGCGGCGCGAAAACACCCGGTAGCCGGAGAAGATATCGGTGAAGTCGGTCCCGAACAAACCCTTGTAGAGGCGGTTGAAGATACGGTTGCCGAAAGCGTGGCCGTTGCGGCCGGCATCGTCGGTCACGCCGCGCCTGGTGCCCACCACCATGTCGGAGCGCTCGGTCTGCAGGACGTTGATCAGCTGCGGCGCATCCTCCGGCGCATAGGTGCCGTCGCCATCGGCCATCACATAGATATCCGCGTCGATGTCGGCGAACATGCGCCGCACCACATTGCCCTTGCCCTGGCGCGGCTCGCGCACGACGACGGCGCCGGCGGCGCGGGCTTTCAGCGCCGTGAGGTCCTTGGAATTGTTGTCGTAGACATAGATCGCGGCCGAGGGCAGCGTCTCGCGGAAGCGCCGCACGACCTCGCCGATCGTCAGCTCCTCGTTGTAGCAAGGCAGGAGCACGGCGATGATCGGCTCGTGGCGGACTGCATGCGGCATGTCTGTCTCCGGACGCCCGATCCAGCCTCCGGCCGTCCTCATGGCGGCCCCGTCGAGCCGTTTTACTATTTATTGAAGCCGTTAAGGCTAGGTTTAAAACCGATCCTCTCCCTTCAAAGGCCACCGCAATGGGCACAGCCGAGACCGGCGCCGCCGCCTGGAAGTCCGATCTGGCGCTGGCGCTGCTTGCCGCCCTGCTCGCATTCGCTATCGATGCGTGGGCCGGCTTTGGCCAACTGACCGATGCCGGCGGCGACAATGACAATCTGCTGCGCCTCGTCGAGGCCCGCGACCTGCTCGCCGGCCAGGGCTGGTTCGACCTGCACCAGTACCGGATGGGGCTAGAAGGCGGCTTCGTCATGCACTGGTCGCGGCTGGTCGACGCGCCGATCGCCGCCATCGCGCTTGCCGCCTCGGCGCTCACCGGCAGCAGGCCGCTCGGCGAAGACGTGGCGCAGGTGCTGTGGCCGGCGCTGCTCTTTTGGTCGACCTTGTTCTTCACCGCCCGCGCCGCGCGCAGCTTCGGCGGCGGCGGCGCGGTGCTGCCGGCCATCCTGATCGGCGCAGCCGGCTATTATTTCATCGGCATCTACGATCCCGGTGCGCTCGACCACCACAACGCCCAGCTGATGCTCACCATGGCGAGCCTCGCTTTGCTGCTCGAGGCACCTTCCCGGCGCTGGGCCGCGTTTTTGTCCGGCCTCTGCGCCGCGCTGACGCTCGCCGTCGGCATGGAAACCCTGCCCTACGTCGCCACCATCGGTGTTTGCGTGGCGCTGCTGTTCGTCGCCGATCCAGGCGGCGAACGGGTGATCGGCCGGGATTTCGGCCTTGGCTTTGCCGGTGTCGCGGCGCTTGTCTTCACCGTCACCGTTCCGCCTTCCGCATGGGGCGTGGCGCAGTGCGACGCCTTCTCGGTCGCGCAGTTCGTCGTCGCGGCCATTGCCGGCGTGGGGCTTGCCGCAATCGCCTCCGTCGAGCCCGCCGCCGGCAGCTGGCGGCGCAGGCTGGGATTGCTTGCCCTTCTGGGGGTCGTGCTCGGCGTGGTCGTGGCGGTGCTGTTCCCGCAATGCCTCTCCGCGCCTTATGCCTCCCTCGATCCGCGCCTCAAGGAACTGTGGCTCGACCATATCGACGAGGCCCAGTCGCTGTTCGCGCTGCTTGTCCGCGATCCGGCGCGCGTGGCGGCGCGTTACGCGACGCCGCTGGTCGCGATCGTCCTGATGGCAGGGCACTTGCGCCGCGGCGGCTGGCGGCGGCAGGACAGCCTCGTTGCCGCACTGCTCGTCGTCGCCTTCGCGGTCGGCGCCTGGCAGGTGCGCGGCACCACCTTCTCGATCGCCTTTGCCGTCGTTCCGCTGTCGGCCTGGATCGCCAAATGGCGGGCGCGGGCCGAAACCAGCTCCTCGCTCGGCGTGGCGCTGCGCCTTGCGGCCGTCTGGCTGGTCTCGATCAACCCGGTCTGGACGGGCGTCGCCGCGGCCGCCTCGGTGGCGTTCGAGAAAGGCAAGGCCGCCGCCGACGGCGGCGCCTCGGACAGGACTTGCCAGAAGAAAGCCAGTTTTGCGCCGCTCGGCGGCATGGCCGATACCACCGTGCTGACGATCTCCAATCTCGGAGCGCCGGTCCTCGCTTATAGCGGCCATCGCGTCTTCGCCGGCCCCTATCACCGCAACGTCGCCGGCAATCTCCTGGCGCTGGACGCCTTTCTCGGCTCGGCCGATGACGCACGGGCAATCGTCGAGGCGCATCGCGTCGGCCTCGTCGCCATCTGCCCCGGCAATGTCGAGACCCTGATCCTGACCCGGAAGGCGCCGCAGGGTTTCCTTGCCGGCCTGCTGCGCGACTCCGTGCCGGACTGGCTCGAGCCGGTCGGCGAGAAGGGCAGCCCGATCGAGCTCTATCGCATTAAGCAAGCTGGCTAAAGCAATTCCCGAAGGTGCGAAACGGCCTTCGCTGCGCAATTGCATTCCAGAGGACACCGTTCGGTACTTCTATTAGAAGTTATGCATAAACGAATATTGGAGGTTGAGTTACCATTTCTTGTCCAAAGCTGAGCCGCCGGCGAGCCAAGCAGCTTCTGGAAGATGGAAAATCGATTTTCCGATACTTTTCCTAAACGCTTTGCTGCCAGTCTGGCCATAAATACCGACATCAGAACAGAGGCATGATGCAAACGACGTTTGGCACCGGCCAGCCAGGCAAGGAAAACACGGATCTGGCCTTTACGGATTCGTTGACCGGGCTCGGCAACCATCGTCGCTTCTTCGACAAGGTCGATCGCCTGATCAGCGACCGCGCCGACGATCCCGCGCCCTTTACCGTCGGCATCCTCGACCTCGACGGCTTCAAGCCGATCAACGACCTGTTCGGCCACAAGGCCGGCGACGACATCCTGATCCAGGTGGCGATGCGGCTGCGCGCTTCGATGGACGGCTATTCCACGGTCTGCCGCATCGGCGCCGACGAGTTCGCCTACCTCTATCCGATGGTGTTCTCGGAGGAGCAGGCGGCCGAGACGTCGCGCATGCTGATCGAGATATTGTCGGCGCCCTATGATGTCGGCGAGCGCACCGCAAGGCTTTCGGCCTCGGTCGGCTGCTCGCTGTTTTATTCCGGCGACGAGACCACCGAGATCCTTCTCAACAAGGCCGAGACTGCGCTCTATCACGCCAAGCGTTCGGGCCGCGGCCGCGTCGTCGTCTACACCCGCGAGATGGAAGAGGCGGCCAAGCGCGTCACCCGCATCGAGCAGGCGCTGCGCCGCGCCGTCTCGGCCGGCGAGGTCGAACCGCATTTCCAGCCGATCGTCGATCTGAGCAGCCGCCGCACCATCGGCTTCGAGACGCTGGCGCGCTGGACCGACCGCGACCTCGGCGTCGTGCCGCCATCCGTCTTCATCCCGATCGCCGAGGAACGCGGCATTATCGGCCCGCTGTCGCAGCTGGTGCTGCGCAAGGCGGCCGAGGCGGCGCGCAGCTGGCCGAAGGAGCTGTTCTTGTCCTTCAACCTGTCGCCCTCGCAGCTCGTCGACCAGAACACCGGCCTGCATATCCTGGCCATCCTCGACCGCACCGGCTTCGATCCGCGCCGGCTGGAGATCGAGATCACCGAGACTGGCCTGATGAATGATCCGGCCTCGGCCGAGAAGATCGTCGAGGACCTGCGCCGCGTCGGCATCCGCGTCTCGCTCGACGATTTCGGCACCGGCCAGTCGTCGCTCGGCCGCCTGCGCGAGTTCCATTTCGACAAGCTCAAGATCGACCGCGCCTTCGTCTCCTCCATCCTCGACGACCGGCCCTCGGAGCACATCATCCGCGCCATTCTCGCAATGTGCGAGGGGCTCGGCATGGATGTCGTCGCCGAAGGCATCGAGGACGAAGCGCAGGCCGACCGTCTCGTCCAGTTCGGCTGCGCCGGCGGGCAGGGCTACCTGTTCGGCAAGCCGGCCGATGCCGACGCCACGCTCGGCTATCTGCGCGATTCCTATCGCGGAGCGCTGCATGCCAAGGCAATCTGACTAGTTCCCCGGTACAGGGATTTTGGCCGTCGGCTCTGTTTGCGTTGGCAGGCGGCATGCGTTGGAGATTGGCCGAAACGCCAACCGCGATCGTCATTCCAGGGCGGAGCAGGAGCGAAGCTCCGTCGCGAAGACCCTAGAATCCATGCCGTTACCTTCGCCAAGGAATGCAACGGAACAGAATTCTGCACCGTGGCGGCGCTTCCAAGTCACGGAATGGATTCTATGGTCTGCGCTGCGTCGCTTCGCTCCTTGCTCCGCCATAGAATGACGACGTTGGGGGCGATCCCGGCGTTTGCGCTGATTTCACGCAAATGAACGGAGAATCTTGCACCAAGACAAACGGCAACCTTTCAAAATCCCTGTGTCGGGGAACTAGAGCTTTCCGGCTGTTCGGAAGACCGGCCGGCGCCGCTTCGGCGGTGTGCCGGTCATTTGTCAGACATAACGCCGGAAATCCGACGTTTCCCGCTTGCTCCCGCGCTTTGTCTGGCTAGGATGCGCGCCGGCCAAACGGGAGAACAGATCATGATGCCATCGGCGCGTTTCGCCGACCTCGACGGCGCCTCGGTGCTGATCACCGGCGGCGGTTCCGGCATTGGTGCCGCGCTCACCGAAGGCTTTATGCGGCAGGGCGCCAACGTCGCTTTCATCGACATCGCCGACAAGCCAAGCACCGCCCTTGCCGACCGGCTGGAGAAGGAGCTCGCCCGCCGCCCGCTCTACCTCAGCGCCGACCTGCGCGATATCGAGGCGCTGCGCGCCGCCGCCGCGAAGGCGGCCGAGGCGCATGGGGACATCACGGTGCTAGTCAACAATGCCGCGCTCGACGAGCGTCACGCAGTGGAAGACGTCACTGTCGAATTCTGGGACAACAATCTTGCGATCAACCTGCGGCCGCATTTCTTCACCGCTCAGGCCGTGGCGCCCGGCATGAAGCGGGCCGGCGGCGGCTCGATCATCAACTTCACCTCCACCTCCTATCTGATCAACCACCCCGATATGCCGGCCTACACCGCGGCCAAGGCAGGCATACTCGGCCTGACCAAGGGCCTCGCCGGCAAGCTCGGCGCCGACCGCATCCGCGTCAACGCGGTGGCGCCAGGCTGGGTCATCACCGAACGCCAGCGCGAGCTCTGGGTCACCGACGAGGCGCTCGCCGCCCATGTCGCCAAGCAATGCATCAGGGATGTCATGCAGCCCGACGACATGGTGGGCACGGTGCTGTTCCTGGCGTCGGACGCCTCGCGCATGCTGACAGCCCAGATGCTGATCGTCGATGGAGGCTTCCTGTGAGCCCGGCACCAGCGGTCGCTGCGCTCGACTGGGGCACGACCAGGCTCAGGGCCTGGCTGCTCGACGGCTCGGGCAAGGTGCTTGCCGAGCGGCGCGGCGACGACGGGCTGATCACCGCCCGCGAAAAGGGCTTCTCGAACGTGTTGGAAGGCCATCTTGCCGCCATGGGCGCGCCGGAGGCGCTGCCGGTCATCGTCTGCGGCATGGCCGGTTCGCGGCAGGGCTGGATCGAGGCGCCCTACGTCACCGTGCCGGCGCCGATCGGCGCGATTTTGCGCGGCGCCGCCCGCATCGAGGGCTCGGGCCGCGACATCCGCATCGTGCCCGGTCTCGCCCAGCGCCTGGCCGACGCGCCCGACGTGATGCGCGGCGAGGAAACCCAGCTTGCAGGCGCCGGTTTGCCGGCAAAGGGGCGCCACCTCGTCTGCATGCCCGGCACGCATTCGAAATGGGTCGCGGTCGCGGACGGCGCGGTCACAGGCTTCGGCACCTGGCCGACCGGCGAATTGTTCTCCGTGCTGGCCACGCACTCGATCCTGAAGCATTCGCTGGGCGAGCATCCCACTCCGGTTGCCGCGGGCAGCCCGTTCTTCCGGCAATGGTGCGAGCGGGCTTTGGGCGAAGGCGGCGACGTCACCTCGAAACTGTTTGCCATCCGCGCCGCCGGGCTTCTGCAGGATCTGCAGCCCAATGACGCGGCGGCCTGCCTGTCCGGCCTGCTGATCGGCGGCGAGATCGCCTCGGCAAGGCGCCGCTATGGCGCCAGCGATGCGCCGGTGGCGCTGATCGCCTCCGGCGCGCTGGCCGAGCTTTATGGCGCGGCGCTGGGCCTAGCCGGCCTTGCCTTTCGCGCCGTGGACGCCGATGAAGCGGTGCGCGTCGGCCTTGTCGAGGCCGCGCGCGAGAACGGCATGATTGGAGGCGCTTCATGAGCCAGACCGCACCCTTCCCGAAGCTCAGGCGCGGCCTTGTCGCCATCCTGCGCGGTCTGAAACCATCCGACGCGGTGGCGATCGGCCGGGCGGTTCACGACGCCGGCATCGAGGCGATCGAAGTGCCGCTCAATTCGCCGGAGCCGTTCGTCTCCATCGCCGATCTGGTCGAGGCGCTGCCGAAAAGCGCGCTGGTCGGCGCCGGCACGGTGCTGACGGCGACGGACGTCGATGCCTTGCACAAGGCCGGCGGCAAGTTGCTGGTCAGCCCCAACATCGATGCCGAGGTCATGGGCCGCGCCATGCAACACGGCATGGTGACGATGCCTGGCGTGTTCACGCCGACCGAAGCCTTCCAGGCGATCCGGCTCGGCGCCTCGGCGCTGAAATTCTTCCCGGCAAGCGTGCTTGGATCGAGCGGCATCGCGGCGATCCGCGCGGTGCTGCCGGCAACGACGCTTGTCGGCGCCGTCGGCGGCATTTCCGACAAGGATTTCGCCGGCTACAAGGCGGTCGGCGTCAGCGTCTTCGGGCTGGGATCGAGCCTCTACAAGCCGGGTGCGAGCGTCGAGGACGTGGCGCAGCGCGCCCGCGCCGCGGTCGCCGCCTGGGATGAAGCCTTCGGAGGATGACGATGGACGGCGTTTCGGTTTTTTCCGACCATATCTGCGAGCTCGGCGAGGGCCCGAGCTACGATCCCGCCACCGACACGCTGTTCTGGTTCGACATCGTCAATGGCAAGCTTCTGGAAAAGCCGCTCGCCGGCGCGCTGAAAGTGCATGATCTCGGCATCATGGCCAGCGCCATTGCGGTCATCGACGCCGACCGCCAGCTGATCGCCACCGAGATCGGCCTGCAGGTCCGGGACGTCAAGACCGGCAGGCTGACGCTGCACACGCCGGTCGAGGCCGACAATCCGCTGACGCGCTCCAACGATTCGCGCGTTCATCCCTGCGGCGCCTTGTGGACCGGCACGATGGGCAAGGACGAGCAGAAGGGCGCCGGGTCGATCTACTGGTTCTTCAAGGGCGAATTGCGCCGGCTGTTTTCGGGCATCACAGTCTCGAATTCCATCTGCTTCTCGGAGGACGGCAAAATCGCCTACTACACAGACACGGCGACCGGGCTTCTGATGCGTGTCGCCTGCGATCCGGCGACCGGCCTGCCGGCCGGCGAAGTGAAAGTGTTCGTCGATCATCGTTCCTCGAAGGGCTATGTCGACGGTTCGGTCGTCGACCGCGACGGCGTGCTGTGGAATGCCGTCTGGGGCGGCAACGCGGTGAAGGCCTATGCGCCAGACGGCACGCTGCTGCGCGAGATCGCCATGCCGGTGACGCAGGCCTCCTGCCCGGCCTTTGTCGGCCAGAAAGCCGACCGGCTGGCAGTGACCTCCGCCTGGAAAGGCAAGGACGAGAAGCAGCGCGCTCTCGACCCGCAGGCCGGCATGACCTTCCTGCTCGACATTCCAGTCCGGGGCCGCTTTGAGCCGCGCGTGCTGATCGCATAATTCCTCGACACAGGGGTTTTGAAAGATCGCCGTTTGACGAGGGGCGAGGCTTTCCCGCTCGTTCCATGAAATCAGCGCAAACCCTGGAGATTGGCCGAAGGCTCCCAACCTCGTCATTCCAGGGCGGAGCAGCCGCGAAGCGGCGTCGCGCAGACCCTGGAATCCATTCCGTGACCTGAGCTGTGGAGTACAGCGGAGCAGAATTCTGCACCGTGAGCGGCGCTTCGACGTAACGGAATGGATCCTCGGGTCTGCGCGCGTCGCTTCGCTCCTTGCTCCGCCCGTGGATGACGATCGTGATGGGGGTTTCGGCTAATCTCCAAGGCCGCTCCCCAAGGCAAACATAGCCCGCGGTCAAATCCGTGCTGGGGTATTGGGAACAATCTTCGCCGGAGTGTTCCATCCGGAATTGCATCAAGACAAGAGATGCGGCGGCCGGCTTACTGTCGCGCAATCGTCTCGGTTCGGTCGGTTTCCCGCAAGCCGGCCACTTCGGGCATGCGATGGTACGCGCCTGATTTCCCGGAGCTTTCGATGCCGCAGCCGACCTTGATTCTTGTCTACGAACCGGAAAAGGCCTGTTTCGACCGGCTGATCGCACAGGGCTACCCGGCAGAGCGCGCCATCGAGATCTCATCCTATCTGGCGCAATCGACCGACCTTAAGCCGGAGTTCGGCCAGCTTGCCGAGGCTTGCGAAAGGCGCGGCCTCGCCTTCAAGCCTGTCGAGCTCGACAAAGCGGCGCCGGTTCTGGCGAAGGCCGATCCGGCAACGACGCTGGTCTGGACGCTCACCGACGGCATCGCCTACTTCCGCGGCGGCGCTTCGCCGGCGCTGGCGCGGCTGAACGGGCTGCGCACCATCGGCGCGGACGATTCGCTGTTCGCACTCTGCCAGGACAAATTGCGTTCCGGCGCCGTGCTCGGCGCGCTCGGCCTGCCAGCGCCGCAGGCCGGCCTGGCGCGCAACGGCGAATGGCTGGTCGAGCCGCCGGCCTCGCCCAAGGGCTGGTTCGTGAAACCCAACCGGCTCGGCGCCAAGATCGGCATCTGGCCGGATTCGCGCGTCAGCGATCTCGGCCATGCGCTGGAGCTTAGCCGGCGCGTTTTTTCGCATTACCGCGACGATGTCGTCGTCCAGCCCTATGTCGCCGGCCGCAACGTGCGGGCGAGCTTCCTTGGGCTCAAACAGGAAACCGGCATGGAAGCGCTCGGCATCGTCTTCGTCGATTCCGGCGGCGATTTCCAGACCATGGTCGATTCGATGGCGCTCTATGGCGAGACCGGCCAGGCGGCGAAGGATGCCGGCACCTATGCCGAGCCGGAGCTCGAGGCCGTCGGCGCGAGTCAGCCGGGGGCGGACCGAAAAATTCGCGCCATCGCGCAGAAACTGGTAAGCGGTCTCGGCCTGAAAGATGTCTTTTCCGTCGATTTCAGGGTCGAGGCCGACGGCACCGTCCATCTCATCGAATTCGAAGTCTGCCCCGGCCTGCCTTGCTTCGATTTCCGCGACTATTGCCGCAAGCAGTGGGGCCTGAGCCTCGCGGACGCTATGGCGGAGACGGCTGCCAATAGATTGATGTCGTGACCTCCAGAGCGGCCGAGGCCTAACGACTTCGTCATTCCAGGGCGGAGCAAGGAGCGAAGCGACGCGCGCAGACCCTGGAATCCATGCCGTTACCTTGGCCACGGAGTGCAGCGGAGCTGAATTCTGGATCGTAGCGGCGCGTTGAAGTCACGGCATGGATCCTCGGGTCTGCGCGCGTCGCTACGCTCCTTGCTCCGCCCGTGGATGACGACAGATGGGCGTTTTCGGCAATCTCCAATGTATGCCGCGCAGCAACAGCCGATCTACCTGCTTCGGCGAACTAGACGCCCTCGACCAGTACGATCTCGCCGTCGGCCACTTTCTGGCGGATGGCGGCGGCGCGTTGGTATTCCGGCGAATGGTAGCAATCATGCGCGGTCGCCAGCGATTCGAACTCGATGATGACGTTGCGGGCGCGCCCCGGCCCTTCGGCCTTTTCATGCTCGCCGCCGCGCGCTAGGAATTTCGCGCCGAAGCGGTCGAAGGCGAGCTTCGCGGCGGCGACATAGTCCTTGTAGCCCTCGGCGTCGCGCACATCGACACGGGCGATCCAATATCCCTTTGGCATTCTTTTTCTCCTGTTTGTTTTTCGCGAAAGAGGGCCGGTCCTCAGGCGGATTGCATCTCTGCGAGGATCGCCTCGGCCGCAGCGCGCCGGTCCGGCGCCGCGACGATCGGCCGGCCGACGACCAGGTGACTGGAGCCGTTACGGATCGCCTGCGCCGGCGTCACCACGCGTTTCTGGTCGCCATGGGCGCTGCCCGCCGGCCGGATGCCCGGCGTCACGACCGCCAGGTCGGGTCCGACGATGCGGCGCACCGCCTCGGCCTCCTCAGCCGAGCAGACGATGCCGCCCATGCCGGCATGCAGCGCCTGTTCGGAGCGCCTGAGCACCAGCGTGTGCGGGTCGTATTCATAGCCGGCGTCGATCACGTCCTGCTCGTCCATCGACGTCAGCACCGTCACGCCAAGCAGGCAGAGCTCGCTGCCCCTGGCCGCCTCGACCGCCGCTCTCATCGTCTTGGGATAGGCATGCAGCGTCAGCATCGTCACGCCCATCTTGACGATGTTCTCGACGCCTTTGGCGACCGTGTTGTCGATGTCGAGCAGCTTCATGTCGAGAAACACTTTCGTGCCGCCGCTGGCCAACTCCCGCGCGAAGTCCAGTCCGCCGGCGAAGGCGAGCTGGTAGCCGATCTTGTAGAAGGAAACGGCGCCTTCGAGTTCGCGCACCGCCTTCTCGGCCTCCTTCAGCGTCGGCAGGTCGAGCCCAACGATCAGCCTGTCCCGCATGGTGTCGGCCTCCGCGAAATTGATCACGCCTCGATCCGGGTGGACAGCATGCGCGAGGTTTCGATCAGTGTACGGCATAGGCGCTCCATCGATTGCTGTAGTCTGGCGTCCCTGAATTGTCCGTCCTCGGCGAAGGCTTCGCCGGCCTCGGAGACCGAGCATTCGGGCGTGATCACCTCCATCTGGCAGCGCACCAGCACCGCGCGCAGATGGTTGATGCAGCGTATGCCGGCGAACTTGCCCCCGGAGGAGGAGCAGAGCCCGACCGGCTTGCCGGCCAGCGGCCTGAACGTATGGCTGCCCTCGCGCCGTACCCGGCTCACCCAGTCGATCGAGTTCTTGAGCAATGGCGGGATCGAGCCGTTATATTCGGGCGTCGCGATGAGCAGCCCGTCATGCGCGGCGATCTGCCGGCCGAGCTTGATGGCGTTTTCGGGAATGCCTTTTTCCTTTTCCAGGTCCTCGTCCATGATCGGCAGAGGATAGTCGCCGAGCGAGATGCGCGTCACCTCCGCGCCCTGCATGGCGAGTTCCTTCTGCGCCACATCGGCGGTCCGGCCGCTGAACGCGCCGCTGCGGGCCGAGCCGGCGAAGACGAGGATTCTTGGGATCACGGACATTGCTTCGCAAAAGGCAGTAGGCAGTAGGCAGTGGGGAATAGGCATTAGGCATTAGGCGAGTGGTTTCCTGACTATTCCCTACTGCCTACTGCCTTATCCCTCCCTTCGGTAGATCCACAGCTGCGTCGGCGGGATGTTGCGGAAGATGAAATCGAAATGCTCGACCGTATAGTCGCCGCGCCCGGCCGGGATCGGCGACAGCGGGCCGTAGGTCAGCTGCACGATCGGCCGTCCGGCGGGAATGCGGTCGAGCAGGCTTTCGATATAGGCGATGCGCTGGGCGACCGGAAAATTGAGCAGCGGCACGCCGGAGACGACCGAATCGAACACCATGTCGCGCTTGTCGCCGAGCGTGGCATTGAGATTGAAGGCGTCGCCCTCGATCACGTTGACACCGGGATAGAGCCCGCGCAGATGGCGCACGAAGTCCGTCGAATATTCGACCGCATAGAGATTTTCGGGCTTCACGCCCTGGGCGAGGATAGCGCGGGTGATGACCCCGGTGCCGGGCCCGACCTCGAGCACCGGCAGGCCCGATCTCGGATTGACGATCGACGCCATCTTGCGGGCGGTGATGGAACTGGTGGGAACGATCGAGCCGACCGTTTTCGGTTTGTCGATCCAGCCTTTGAAGAACTTCAGCTCGTCGTCAAATTTTTCGGCCAGCGCTTTGCGCAACCCGGGACTACGTGCCATCACGAGCTCTCCTCAATGCTCAGCCCCCCGATCCGCTACTTAGCAGGTGGGTGGAACAAGGCAAGGCGTCAAGCTGGCATAAGGTGTTGATGACGCTTGGGCACCGGATCGCCCCCGATGCCGCGCGAAATGCGCGTCTGCGGCAATCAGTTTTCGCCGAACGACTCGAAGAAGTCCTTCATGCGCGCGAAAAAGCCGCTCGACTGGGGCGAATTGTCCTTCGAGGAGATCTGCTCGAACTCTTCCAGCAATTCGCGCTGGCGGCGCGTCAGGTTCTGCGGCGTCTCGACCGCCGTCTGGATGTAGAGGTCGCCGACATTGGGCTGGCGCAGCACCGGCATGCCCTTGCCCTTCAAGCGGAACTGGCGGCCGTTCTGCGTGCCTTCCGTCACCTTGACCTTGGTCTGGGTGCCATCGAGCGTGGTCACCTCGAAGGAGCCGCCAAGGGCTGCCGTCGTCATCGAGATCGGCACCTTGCAATAGAGATCGGCGCCGTCGCGCTGGAAGAATTCGTGCGGCTTGACCGCCAGGAAGATGTAGAGGTCGCCCGACGGTCCGCCGCGCAGGCCGGCCTCGCCCTCATTGGCAAGCCGGATGCGGGTGCCGTCCTCGATGCCGGCCGGGATGTTGACCGACAGCGAGCGTTCCTCGGTGACGCGGCCCTGGCCGGCGCATTTCGGGCAAGGGTCCTTGATCGTCTGGCCGCGGCCCTGGCATTGCGGGCAGGTGCGTTCGATCGAGAAGAAGCCCTGCGTGGCGCGCACCTTGCCGTGGCCGTGGCACATCGAGCATGTCACCGGCTGCGTGCCGGGCTTGGCGCCGCTGCCGGAGCATTCCGAGCAGGAGATCGAGGCCGGCACGCGGATTTGCGCCGTCTTACCGGCAAAGGCTTCTTCCAGCGTGATTTCCATGTTGTAGCGCAGGTCGGCGCCGCGTTCGCGGCCGCCCGACGAACGGCGCTGACGGCCGCCCATCATGTCGCCGAAAATATCCTCGAAGATGTCGGCGAAGCCGCCGGCGCCGAAACCGTGCGCTGCGCCGTTCATACCGCCCTCGAAGGCGGCGTGGCCGAAACGGTCATAGGCGGCGCGCTTCTGCGGGTCCTTCAGCGTCTCGTAGGCTTCGTTGATCTCCTTGAACTTGTGCTCGCAGGCATGGTCGCCGGGATTGCGGTCAGGATGGAACTGCATGGCGAGCTTGCGGAAAGCGCTCTTGAGTTCCTTGTCGTCGGCGCCTTTTTGCACGCCCAGCGTTTCGTAGAAATCAGCTTTCATTTTTTCCCGCTGTCCGGATGCTCAATGTCTTCAAGCATTGTTGGCGACGTTTGCCGGCACGTTCTTGGATTTAGGAGCGATGTTTCCCGGATGCTAGTACTAAGCCGGGCCGCTTCGGGCTTTTCTGTCACTTTTTCGACTGGGGTTGCAAAAAAGCCCGGCCTTCCGCCGGGCTTTTCGCATGATCCGCCGTCAGCCGGCTCAGGCCGACTTCTTCTTCTCGTCGTCTTCGTCGATTTCCTCGAAATCGGCATCGACCACGTCCGAATCCTTGGCGGCGTCCGCCTTGGCGTCGGCTTCGGCCGCTTCCTTCTGCGAGGCCTCGTACATGGCCTGGCCGAGCTTCATCGATACTTCGGCGAGCGACTGCGATTTGGCCTCGATATCGGCCGGGTCGTCGCCCTCGGCTGCGGTCTTCAGCGCGGCGATCGCGTCCGAGATCGCGGTGCGGTCAGCCTCCGAGACCTTGTCGCCATAGTCCTTCAGCGACTTCTCGGACGAATGCACGAGCGCCTCGGCCTGGTTGCGGGCCTCGACGAGGGCTCGACGCTTCTTGTCCGCGTCGGCATTGGCCTCGGCGTCCTTCACCATCTTCTCGATGTCGGCGTCGGACAGGCCGCCCGAAGCCTGGATGCGGATCTGGTGCTCCTTGCCGGTGCCCTTGTCCTTGGCCGAGACGTTGACGATGCCGTTGGCGTCGATGTCGAACGTGACCTCGATCTGCGGCACGCCGCGCGGGGCCGGCGGGATGCCGACGAGGTCGAACTGACCGAGCATCTTGTTGTCGGCCGCCATCTCGCGCTCGCCCTGGAAGACGCGGATCGTCACCGCTGACTGCGAATCCTCGGCGGTCGAGAAAGTCTGGCTCTTCTTGGTCGGGATCGTGGTGTTGCGCTCGATCAGCCTGGTGAACACGCCACCCAGCGTCTCGATGCCCAGCGACAGCGGCGTCACGTCGAGCAGGAGCACGTCCTTGACGTCGCCCTGCAGCACGCCGGCCTGGATGGCGGCGCCAAGCGCAACGACCTCATCCGGGTTGACGCCCTTGTGCGGCTCCTTGCCGAAGAACTGCTTCACGATCTCCTGGATCTTGGGCATGCGGGTCATGCCGCCGACCAGGACCACTTCGTCGATCTCGCCGGCCTTCAGGCCGGCATCCTTGAGCGCCGCCTTGCAGGGCTCGATCGTGCGCTGCACGAGATCCTCGACCAGGCTTTCGAACTTCGCCCGGGTGAGCTTCATCGTCAGGTGCTTCGGGCCGCTGGCGTCGGCGGTGATGAAGGGCAGGTTGATCTCGGTCTGCGTCGTCGACGACAGCTCGATCTTGGCCTTTTCCGCGGCTTCCTTGAGGCGCTGCAGCGCGAGCTTGTCGGCCTTGAGGTCGATGCCCTGTTCCTTCTTGAACTCGGCCGCCAGATACTCGACCAGGCGCATGTCGAAGTCCTCGCCGCCGAGGAAGGTGTCGCCATTGGTCGACTTCACCTCGAAGACGCCGTCGCCGATTTCGAGCACGGAAATATCGAAGGTGCCGCCGCCAAGGTCATAGACGGCGATGGTCTTGCCGTCCTTCTTTTCCAGGCCATAGGCAAGTGCGGCGGCCGTCGGCTCGTTGATGATGCGCAGCACCTCGAGGCCGGCGATCCTGCCGGCGTCCTTGGTCGCCTGGCGCTGGGCGTCGTTGAAATAGGCCGGAACGGTGATGACCGCCTTCTCGACCTTCTCGCCGAGATAGGCTTCCGCCGTCTCCTTCATCTTCTGCAGGATCATGGCCGAGATCTGGCTGGGCGACTGCTTCTTGCCGCCGGCCTCGACCCAGGCGTCGCCATTGTCGCCCTTGACGATCTTGTAGGGGACAAGCTTCTTGTCCTTCTCCGTCACCGGGTCGTCATAGCGGCGGCCGATCAGGCGCTTGACCGCGAAGATGGTGTTTTCCGGATTGGTGACCGCCTGGCGCTTGGCCGGCTGGCCGACGAGACGTTCGCCGTCGCTCGAAATGGCGACGATGGAAGGCGTCGTGCGCGCACCTTCAGCATTCTCGATCACCTTGGGGTCCTTGCCATCCATGATGGCGATACACGAGTTGGTGGTGCCGAGATCGATACCGATAACTTTTGCCATTGTTCTAATCTCTCCTCTAAGCAGGCTCTCTGGACCCTTCAAAAGGCGTTCCGACGAAAGCCCCTGTTCACAAGAAATCCCGTCATGGTCCCCGCTTTTTAGGGCTGGACGGCTGGCGCGTATATAAGAACAGGCGACACAAGGCGCAAGCATCCTGCGCAAGCTGTCCGTCGTCTCGGCAGCGACCCGGAAGAGACCCGCCGCGCTCTGCGCCCGAGCCGGTCTGAAGTCGATCTATCTCACTGTTCCGGCTTGGTTTTTTTAAAGCGGCGCCGCTTAGGGCACGCAAATCTGCTGACCGCCAAGGTCAGGACTTGCTGTTTCGGGCGTGACTTTCGGTCGCGAAAGAGCGGAAAAACAGCATTGCGGCGTGCATTTGGCGCCCGGCGGCAAGCTGTGGGGAGCGCCTGGCGCTCGGGCAAAGCCCTGCCGGGCGCGTGGCCCGGCAGGGGGTTGCGGACTTCAAGCAATTCCAGGAAAAGCCGCAGCGGTTTTCCGTTTGGAATTGCGTCAAAACAGAACCTAAAGCCCGTTGTCCTTCAGGATTTTGGCGGCGTTGTCCTTGGTGATCTTTTCCGTCGGCAGGGTGATGGTCTTCTCGACCTTCTCCCCTTTCAGGAACTTGATCGCCTGGCGCAGGCCCTCGGCGCCCGGCGTGACATAGGTGAAGGTCGCCGTCAGCTCGCCCTTGTTCACCATCTGCACGCCTTCGTTGGGCAGGCCGTCGATGCCGATGAACTTGATGTCCTTCTCGCGCCCGACGTCCTTGGCAGCGAGATAGGCGCCGTA
This sequence comes from Mesorhizobium sp. B2-7-2, assembly GCF_006440775.1. Classification (GTDB taxonomy): domain Bacteria; phylum Pseudomonadota; class Alphaproteobacteria; order Rhizobiales; family Rhizobiaceae; genus Mesorhizobium. The sequence continues at coordinate 92,350 of NZ_VFTZ01000013.1, forward strand.
GGCCATCGGATCGTTGTGGCCGTAGACGAGATCGATCTTCTCGTTGGTCTTCAGCGCGTTGGCCATGATGTTATAGGCCTGGTCCTGCTTCCAGTCGCCCGACTGCTGGTCGAGCAGGTACTTGATGCCCGGCTCCTTGTCGGTGAATTCATGGAAGCCGTCATGGCGGTCATGCGCCGGCTGCGTGCCCATGCCGCCCCAGATCTCGACGACGTTGCCGGCCGCCTTGCCCTTGCCGCCCAGGAGCTCGACGGCATATTCGCCAGCCGCCCGGCCGATCAGCTTGTTGTCGCCGCCGACGAACTGCGTGTAGTCCTTGGTTTCGACATTGCGGTCGAGCACGAAGACCGGGATCTTGGCATCGATCGCCTGCTGCACCACGCCGGTCAGGCCGGCCGATTCCTTCGGCGAGACCAGCAGCGCGTCGACCTCCTGGCGGATCAGGTTCTCGACGTCGGCGACCTGCTTTTCGGTCTTGTCCTCGCCGTCGGTGATGATCAGCTCGACGTCCGGGTGCTTGGCGGCTTCCGCGATGATGTCCTTGTTGAACTGGGCGCGCCAGGGTTCGATGGTCGTCACCTGCGAGAAGCCGATCTTCCACTTCTTGTCTTGGGCAAAGGCATGGTTGCCGGAAAAGAGCGCGGTGGTCGTCACAAGCGCCGCCGCGAAGGTGGCGAGCTTCAGCATATCACGTCGTTTCATGGTCCTGTTTCCTCCGGATTATAGAGACGAGGTCTCCTGTGACGGCCGCTTGGCTGCGGCCGTTTCCTTTTGCGCCGCCCGTCCGCCGGGCAGGCGCAGATAGCTGAGAAGATCGCCGGCGTTGCGCTCCTGCACGAGCACGGTGCCGATGATGATCGCCCCCTTCAGCACCAGCTGAAGGTTCGAATTGATGTTGTGCAGCTGCAAGATGTTGGACAACAGGCCGAAGATCAGCACGCCGCAGAAGGTGCCGACCAGGCTGCCGCGCCCGCCCATCAGGCTGGTGCCGCCGATGACCACGGCGGCGATGGCGTCGAGCTCCAGCCCGGCGCCGGCATCGGGCTTGCCTTGGCGGTATTGGGCCACGTAGAGCACCGCCGCGATGCCGGCGAGCAGGCCCGACACCGCATAGGTGGCTATCTTGACGCGCCCGGCGGCGATGCCGGAAAGCCGCGCCGCCTCCTCATTGCCGCCGATGGCGTAGACATAGCGGCCGAAGGGCGTGAAGCGCAGCACCGCGCCGTAGATCACGATCGCGCCGAGGAAGAACAGACCTGGCATCGGCACGATGCCGAACACCAGCGAGCGCAGGATCTCGAAATCGGCGGTGGCGTTGGAGCCGGTATAGACCGGCAGCACCGCGTTGTTCTGGCCGGCGGTGAGCCTGGCGATGCCGAGCGCCGTCACCATCATCGCCAGCGTGACGATGAACGGCTGCAGCCGGCCGGCGACGATGATGAAGCCGTTGATGGTGCCGAACAGAAGGCCGACGCAAGGCGCCACCAGCAGCACGCCGAGCACACCAAACTTGGTCTCGACCTGCGGCAGCAGGTACCACAGCGAAAGGCAGCACAGCACCACGCCGACGACGCCCGGAATGATCAGCCCGCGCGCCTTGTCCAGCCGCGCGTCGCGCCCGGCTTCCGCCCCGGCGCGGGATTTCTCGATGTTGAGCAGGATGAAGCGGGTGGCCAGCACGCCGAGGCAAAGCGCTGCCAGCGCCGTCGTCGGCACGCCGAGCGCCGCCGACGGCGTGACGCCCGGCACGGTGAGCAGCATGGCGCAGACGACCGAGCAGATCGCCATCAGCGAGCCAACGGAAAGATCGATGCCGCCGGTCAGGATCACCGCCGTCATGCCGGTGGCGATGAGGCCGGTGGTCGACACCTGGCGCAGCACGTCGAGCAGGTTGCCGTAGGACAGGAAGATGTTGTTGCCCTTGGAGCTGATCGGCGAGCCGAAGACGCCGATGAGGAAGATGGCGATCAGCCCCCAGTAAAGCTTGGTGCGGGAGACAAGGCTGATGAGACTCATGCGGCGGGTCTCGCGGTCGGTCTTGGTGTGGTAAGTCTGGGCGCGGCAAGCCGCATGATCGCCTCCTCGCTGGCGTCAGTGCGGGACAGGATTCCGCGCTGACGGCCCTCGGCCATGACCAGAATGCGGTCGGCCAGATGCAGAAGCTCGGGCAGTTCGGAGCTGATCACGGCAATCGCCAGCCCGTCGCCGGCCAGCTTGAAGACGAGGTCGTAGATTTCGCGCTTGGCGCCGACATCGATGCCGCGCGTCGGCTCGTCGAGCAGAAGCACGCGCGGCCGAGTCGCCAGCCACTTGCCGATCACCACCTTCTGCTGGTTGCCGCCGGACAGCGTGCCGGCGGCCTGCTCGATGCTTTCGCAGCGTATGCCGAGCGCGCCGACCGCGTCGCGTGCCAGGCCCCGCTCGCCGGAGCGCGAGCGCAGGCCGAAGCGCGCCAGCGCGCCGACCAGGGGCAGCGCGACATTGTCGGTGATCGAGGCTTGGAGATGCAGGCCTTGCGTCTTGCGGTCCTCGGTCACCAAAGCGATGCCGAGCCGGCGGGCCTCGCGCGGCGAGCCGATCTCGACCGGCACGCCGTCGAGCCGAATCTCGCCGCCGGTGCGGCCGTCGCTGGAGCCGAAGATCGCCTCCAGGATCTCGGTGCGGCCGGAACCCAGCAGCCCGCCGATGCCGAGGATCTCGCCGGCGGCAAGGTCGAAGCTGACGCCGTCGATCATCGTGCGCCAGCCATGCCGGTCGGGCTTCGACAGCGACAGGTCCCTGACCGAGAGCACCGCTTCGCCGCCGGGGCCGCGCTCATGATCGGAGGAGGCGAGAAGGTCGCGCCCGACCATGGCGGAGATGATGGCGTCTTCGTCCAGCCTTGCCATGTCCCGCGTCAGCACGTGGCGTCCGTCGCGCAGCACCGTCACCCGGCTGGCCAGATGCATGACCTCGTCGATGCGATGCGAGATGTAGACGATCGCAACGCCGCTTGCCGCGAGCTGGCCGATGATGCGGAACAGTCTCTGGCACTCGGCCGGCGACAGCGCCGAGGTCGGCTCGTCCATGATCAGGATGCGCGCCGACTTCGACAGCGCCTTGGCGATCTCCACCAGCTGCTGCTCGCCGACCCTGAGCGTGCCGACACGCGCCTCGGGATCGAGCTCGATGCCGAGACGCTGCAGCAGCGCGCTGGCAGTGCGGCTGCTCGCCTTGCGGTCGACGACCAGCCCGGCGATCAGCTTTTCGCGGCCGAGGAAGATGTTGTCGGCGACGCTGAGCTCGGGGACGAGGTTGAGCTCCTGGTGGATGATGGCGATGCCGGCGTCCTCGGCGTCGCGGACGCCGGTGAAGCGGACCGCCTGACCGTCGATCGCCACGGCGCCTTCGTAGTCGGTATAGACGCCCGACAGGATCTTCATCAGCGTCGACTTGCCGGCGCCGTTCTCGCCCATCAGCGCATGCACCTCGCCGGGCCGGAGGTCCAGGCTCACATCCGACAGCGCGGCGATGCCGCCGAAGCGCTTGGAAATGCCCGTCGCGCTCAGGACGACGGCGGGACCGTCGGCGGCCGCATTGCCAGTCGTGGTGGAATCAATGCGCTGCATGGCAAAGGACGGCCTCCCTCCGTCGTCTTCGATTGTTTGAACGCTAATCTAAACGTTTCGAATGTGTCAAGCGCATATCTGGTTTCTGAGGATTGTTGCATTTCAATTCTTGCGGAAAATGCCGGGTTTGCGTAGGTTTGGCCAAATAGGGGTGACTAAACGTTTCGAAAATGACGGTGTCAGAGCGGAAAAAACAGCGGAAATCCACAGCGCCGACCATGCTGCATGTGGCTGAGGCGGCGCGTGTGTCCGTGGCCACCGTGTCGGCAGTGCTCAACGGCACCGCCACCGTCAGTCCGGAGCTTACCCAGCGCATCGAGCAGGCGATCCGCGACATCGGCTACAAGCGCAACGCCATTGCCCGCAGCCTCAAGATGGGCACCACGCGGACCATCGGCCTGACCGTGCCGCATATCACCAACCCGTTCTTCACCGATGTCGTTTCGGTCATCCAGCAGGCGTTCGACCGCGCCGGCTATGCCGTCATGCTGTGCTGCACGGACGAGGACCTGAACACGCAGGACGACCAGATCCGGCTGCTGCTCGACCGCATGGTCGACGGGCTGATCGTGGCGCGTGTCGGCGACGGCGGCATCCTGAAGGGCATCGTCGGGGACGCCAACGTGCCGGTGGTGCTGCTCGATCGCCTCTGCGACGGCGTCGACACCGATGCGGTGGTGCTGGACAACCAGCGCGCCGTGTTCGACGCCGTTACCTATCTGATCCATCTCGGCCATCGCCGCATCGGCTATATCACCGGCGCATCCGACATATCCCCCATGCATGACCGCATGATCGGCTACCGCGAGGCGCTGCAGGCCGCCGGCCTGCCCGTGGCGGAGGAGCTCATACGCTCCGGCAATTTCCACGAGATCGACGGCTATAACGCCACCATGCAGCTGCTTTCGCTGCACGACCGGCCGAGCGCGATCTTCTCGGCCAACAATCCGATGGTGATCGGCACCATGAAGGCGATCCGCGACATCGGTCTCAGCTGTCCCGAGGACATTTCGGTCGCCTGCTTCGACGATTTTCCCTGGTCGGACGTGTTCGTGCCGCAGCTGACGACCGTGGCGCAGCCGGTGCAGGCGATCGGCGAGCAGGCGGCGAACCTCCTGCTCGACCGGCTGGCCGGCAACCGCGAGGCGCCGCCGCGCAAGCTCGTGCTGAAAGGCCGGCTGATGATCCGCAATTCCTGCCGGCCGCTCGGCGCGCTCGCGCAGAGCGTCAGCGCGTAAATCCGAAGGAGCTCTCGCCGAGCAGTTGCAGCCTCGGAAAGATGCGCCGGCCGCCGGCGACCACCCGGGCACCTTTGCCGATCACCGTCTTGGGGTCCGCTTTCAGCACCGTGCCGCCGGCCTCTTCGACCAGCAGCATGCCGGCCAGGCAATCCCAGGCGTTCATGTGCTCCTCGAGATAGCCGAGCAGCCGGCCGGCCGCCGCATAGGCAAGCATGAGCGCTCCGGAAGCATTGCGGTAGAAGACGCCGCCCTCGCCCATGATCAGGCCGATGAGAATGACGACATTCGTGGTCGAGGCGCGGTTGGAGAGCCCGGTGCCGACCGAGCCTTCGGAAAGCGATGACGCGTTGCTGGCCCTGATCGGCTTGCCGTTGAGGAAGGCGCCGCCGCCAAGACGGGCGTAGAACGTCTCGTCGGTCGAGGGTTCGTGGATGACGCCCACGATCGTCTCGCCGTTCCTGGCGCAGGCGATCACCACGCACCAGGCGGGAATGCCGCGCACGAAATTGGCGGTGCCGTCGATCGGGTCGATCACCCAGACATGACCGGTTGTTCCGGTGATCGCCGCGTGCTCCTCACCGACGATGCCGTCTTGCGGGTAGGCCTCGGCGATGGCCGCACGGATGAACAGCTCGACCTCGCGGTCGGCTTCTGAAACCAGGTCCTGATGGCCCTTGCTCTCGATCGTCAGACTGTCGAGGTCGCGAAAATATTTCAGCCCCAGCTCGCCGGCGCGCCGCGCCAGGTCGATGGCAAAATGCATGCGGTCGTCGAGATCATGGGTCATGGGCAGGCTCGCGCTTTGGCGGGGAGCCTGCCCTTAACAGATGAGCATGTCAGAAGCCATGGCGCCGTCAGGCCGCCTTCGACATCGATTTGTGCACGTCGGCGAGGATCTCAAAGGAGCGCACGCGCGCCGCATGGTCGAAGCACTGCGCCGTCACCATCAATTCATCGGCGCCGGTGCGGCTTATGAAGGCGTCGATGCCCTGGCGCACCGTCTCCGGCGAGCCGACGACGGCGCAGGACAGCGCCTGGGCAAGCATGGTTTTCGCCGCGGGGTCGAGGTCGCGGTCGTAATTCTCGACCGGCGGCGGCAATTGGCCGGGGCGGCCGCTGCGCAGATTGACGAAGGCCTGTTGCAGCGAGCTGAACAGAAGCTTCGCCTCGGCGTCCGACGGCGCGGCGAAGACATTGAGGCCGAGCATGACATACGGTTTTTCGAGTTGCGCCGACGGCTGGAAGCGCGTGCGATAAACCTCCAGCGCATGATCGAGCTCAGCCGGGGCGAAATGCGAGGCGAAGGCGTAAGGCAGGCCGAGAAGGGCTGCGAGCTGCGCACCATAGAGGCTGGAGCCCAGGATCCAGACCGGCACGCTCTGGCCCTCGCCGGGCACGGCGCGAATGCGCTGGCCTTCCTCGGCCGGCTGGAAATAGCCCATCAGCTCGACGACGTCCTGCGGGAAATTGTCGGCTCTTTCGAGATTCCGCCGCAGCGCCCGCGCGGTCAGCATGTCGGTGCCCGGCGCGCGGCCGAGGCCGAGATCGATGCGGCCAGGGAAAAGCGCCGCCAGTGTGCCGAACTGCTCGGCGATCACCAGCGGCGCATGGTTGGGCAGCATGATGCCGCCGGCGCCGACGCGGATCGACTTGGTGCCGCCAGCGACATGCGCGATCACGACGGAGGTCGCGGCGCTCGCGATGCCCGGCATGTTGTGGTGCTCGGCCAGCCAGTAGCGCCTGTAGCCCAGCCGCTCGGCATGGCGGGCAAGGTCGAGCGAATTGGCAAGCGACTGCGAGGCCGTGCTGCCTTGCGTGATCGGCGACAGGTCGAGAACCGAAAGGGCCGTCATTGGTCAGGTCTCCACGATGCGTTTTTCCCGCAGCCTCGCCTCGAAGGCGGCGCGGTCGGGAATGACGATGGCGAGCTGGTTCTCCAGCACGCCGGCGAGCTCGGTGGCGGTCGCGATCTCGCGCTGCTCGCTGCGACCGCCGGCATGATGTGTCGACAGCCGGTTGTTGCGCAGCGCATAGCGCCGGTCGGGCAAGGCGAGCGCGGCAACCAGCGTGGTCAGGAAATGCGAGCTCGGATGCGTCGACAGGAAATGGCTGCCGACCTGATAATCGACCTCATAGGCCTGGCTTATGTCGAAGCGGTAGAGCGTGCGCCAATCGCCGCCAATGCCGGCTTGGAGGCGAAGATGGTCGCCGGTTTCGACGATGCGGAAGGCCTCGTGCGGCGTCTGCTGCTCAAGCCCAGGTTGCAAAAGCAGCGGCGCCGTCAGCGTCAGGCCGCCGAAGCCGACATCGGCAATGTAGGTGCGGCCGCCGAGCTCGACGCGCAGCAGCATGTGGCTGCGCGCGGTGACGGCATCATCCGGCTGGCCCCACAACACGCGCGCCGCCAGCCCGCTGGCGGTGAAGCCGAGCGCCTTCAGCGCATGCATGAAGATGAGATTGTGCTCGAAGCAATAGCCGCCGCGGCTCTGGCCAAGAATCTTGTCCTGCAGCGAGGCGATGTCGAGCCCGACGGAAACGCCCATCAAGGCGTCGATATTCTCGAACGGGATCGCCTGCGGATGGGTTGCGTGCAGCGCCTGCAGCGTGGCCAGCGAAACGTCGGTTGGCCCGTCATAGCCTGTGCGGGCGAAATAGCCATCGAGATCGAAGTCGCTCATTCAGGGGCAGGTCCCGCTTGACCGGCCCGATATAGGCACTGCCCGCCAACGCTGCAAATAACGGCCACGCTTTGCGATTGGACCACATGCCAATGCATGTCGCCCAGAAATGTGCATGGTTCTGGGACAACGACATGCATCAAAACAGGAGCATGTCGCCCAGAAGTGCGCACGGTTCTGGGACCACGGCGAAACAAAGCCCCTGGAGCGCGTCGTCTGAATCCAATTCAGGGCGACGCGCCTTAGTTCCCCGACACAGGGATTTTGAAAGGTTGCCGTTGGTGCAAGATTTTCCATTCATTTCCGTGCAATCAACGCAAACGCCGGGGATTGGTTGAAGCCGCCCCAACCTCGTCATTCTATGGCGGAGCAAGGAGCGAAGCGACGCGCGCAGACCATAGAATGCATTCCGCGACTTGGAAGCGTCGCCACGGTGCAGAATTCTGCTCCGTTGCACACCTTGGCGAAGGTAACGGCATGGATTCCAGGGTCTTCGCGACGGAGCTTCGCTCCTGCTCCGCCCAGGAATGACGACGGGGTTGCGCGTTTCGGCCAATCTCCAAAGTATACCGCCTGAGCCGACCGGTCAAAATCCCTGTGCAGTGCACTTAGGCCGGTTTGTGATTGTTTTCGGCGGGCTCTTCCTCGATGGCCATGGACTGCTGCGCCGCCAGGAAGTTGCCGACATGGCTCAAGCCCTCGAAATGGTCGCAGAAGACCTTGATGACGACCAGCAACGGCACCGCCATCAGCGCGCCGACGAAGCCCCATAGCCATGACCAGAAGGCGATGGCGATCAAGATTGCCACGGCGTTGATCTCGAGGCGCCGTCCGACCACCGTCGGCGTCACGAACTGGCCTTCGACGATATCGCACAACACCACGAAAGCCGGCGCCAGCAGCGCATAGGCGATCGTGTCGAAGCTGATCAGCGCGATGATGGCGACGAGCAGGACGGTCATCAGCGCGCCGACATAGGGCAGGAAATTGAGCAGCGCCGCCGCCGCGCCCCACACCAACGGGGTGGGCATGCCGAGCCCCCAGAGGCCCAGCCCGATCATCGTGCCGAGGCCGGCATTGATCAGGGCAACGGTAAGCAGATAGTGCGAGATTTCGTGCTCGACGTCATAGACCACGCGCAGCGCCCGCTTCTTCTGGGTCATGCTGGTGAACGACTGCACGATCTTCTCGTAGAACAGCGTGCCCGAGGCGAGCAGAAACAGCGACAGCACGAAGACGATGGTGATCGAGGTGCCGGCTTCCAGGAGATTGCTGGCCGCCGTGGACAGAACGCCGGAAGGCGCCACCGCGACCCGCTGCACCCCCGGCTCCTGCGAGGTCTCGGTCAGAGCTTCCAGCTGATGCGCGAGATCCATCACCCGTTCGAGCGGCCGCTTGAACGGCGCCAGCCGCTCGGTGAGCTGCTGGCCGATCGAATAGCTGTTGTTGATGAGGTCGATGACCGGACCGCTGAGCAGATAGCCTGCGACGACGAAAACAAAGATTGAAAGCAGCACCAGCAACGTCGCCGAAACCACTTCCGGTACGCCGTGCTTGCGCAGGAAGCGCACGATCGGCGTCAACGTCAGCGCCAGCAGGAAGGCGAGGATTACCGGCATGAAGAAATCGCGCGCGAAATAGAGCGCTGCGATCGTCAGCAGAATGAAAATCCCGATCACCAGCGATCGCGTCAAGCGCATGTCCGCCCGGGCGCTGGCACGCGGATCAGGGCTTTCGACAACGCTCGCGCCCGAAACGATCGGCTCGGCTTTCATCGGTTCCCCTTGCAAGCCCACCACCCAAACAATGAATGCATGGCAGGCTTCTGGGCGAAACGCGGGAGTTCCGGGCAAGGTTCCATGAGCCGGCTTTCCGCGGCATCGCGCCTGCGGTCGCGCTGCGGGTCGGTCAGTCTTGGCTAACGGGCTTCCGCTCAGCCGGCCGGCGCCACGATGGCGGGCGCGGTTTTGGCCGTCTCCTTGCGCACGATCGGCGCCACCCTGGTGCCGTAAAGCTCGATCGCCTTCATGATCTTGGCGTGCGGCATGGTGCCGATCGCCATTTGCAGTAGGAAGCGGTCGTTGCCGAAGATCTTGTGCTGCGCGACGATCTTTTCCGCCACGGCCTCGGGATTGCCGACGAAGAGGGCCCCACTGGGACCCCGTGCGTGATCGAAATGCGCGCGCGAGGTCGGGCCCCAGCCGCGCTCGCGGCCGATGCGGTTCATCACCTCGGCCTGCGGTCCGTAGAAATCGTCGGCCGCCTGTTCGGGCGTCTCGGCGATGAAGCCGTGCACGTTGATGCTGGTGGCGAGGCTGGCCGGATCGTTGCCGCCGCGCCGCGCCGCCTCGCGGTAGATCTCGAACAAAGGCGCGAAACGGGCCGGCTCGCCGCCGATGATGGCCAGCGTCAGTGGCAGGCCGAGCACGCCGGCACGGGCGGCCGACTGCGGCGTGCCGCCGATGGCGATCCAGACCGGCAGTTTCTCCTGCAACGGACGCGGATAGACGCCGCGGCCGTTGACCGGCGCGCGCAGCTTGCCCTGCCACGTCACTGTCACCTGGTCGCGGATAGCCAGCAACAGGTCGAGCTTCTCGGCGAAGAGCTCGTCATAGCCCTCCAGATTGTAGCCGAACAGCGGGAAGGATTCGATGAAGGAGCCGCGCCCGGCCATGATCTCGGCGCGGCCGCCGGACAGAAGGTCGAGCGTCGCGAATTGCTGGAAGACGCGCACCGGATCATCGGAGGAAAGCACCGTGACCGCGCTGGTCAGGCGGATGCGCTTCGTGCGCTCGGCCGCCGCGGCCAGCGCCACCACCGGCGCCGAGGCGGCATAGTCGGGACGGTGATGCTCGCCGAGGCCGAACACGTCGAGGCCGACCTGGTCGGCCAGCTCGATTTCCTCGATGAGGTTGCGCAGCCGTTCATGCGGGCCGATCGCGCCGGGGCCCGGCTCCGGGCTGACATCGGCGAAAGTGTAGAGACCGAGTTCCATCTGGTTGCGTCCTCAATGTTCATGTCGGCGTTTGTTGTCGGCGCTAGAGGTAACCATCCGCCGTTCTGCCGGCCAGACGCGCGATCTGTGAACAGTGCATCGCGCTGCCGGGCCGTATCCCTGCGGCAACAAGCCCGAATTTTTCATGGCTGCCATACCGTTTTGGCGCTTGAACTTGCCGCTTTCACGCGTATGTAAGCGTCGCGAATACACTGCAGGGAAGTGCACTTGGCTATCTACAGGGAAAAAGACATTTTCGAGCGGCGCAATGCCGCGAACGAGGCAAAGAAGGCGCTGCTCGAGCGCTTCAAGGCAAAACCAGCGGCGGATGATCCGACAGTGCTGGCTCGCCAGGCCGAACGCAAGGCTATCCTTGAGGCCCGTGCCATCCGCGAGGCGGAAAAGGCTCGGCTAAAGCAGGAAAAGCTGGCGCGCGAAGCGGCTGAGAAGGCCGAGCGCGAGGCGATTGCCGAAGCGGCGCGTCTTGCGGCGGAAGCGGCGGCGGCCGAAGAGGCCAAGCGCCGCGAGGCCGAGGAATCCGAGCGCATCGCTTTCGAGCTTGCCGATGAGGCCGCGCGCAAGGCCAAGCGTGACGCACGCTACGCCGCCCGCAAGTCTCGCGTCGGGCGCACGCCTCCGGGCTTCTCCGCCCGCTAGAGCAATTCCAGGAAAAATGGTTCAGGGTCGCCGAAAGCGGCCCTGAACGCGTTTGTGCTACGGATACCGAGCTAGTAGCACTGCACAGGGATTTTGACCGGTCGGCTCTGTTTGCGTTGGTGGCATGCGTGGAGATTGCCGAAACGCCATCGCGATCGTCATTCCAGGGCGGAGCAGGAGCGAAGCTCCGTCGCGAAGACCCTGGAATCCATGCCGTTACCTTCGTCAAGGCGTGCAACGGAGCAGAATTCTGCACCGTGGCAACGCTCGGAAGTCACGGAATGGATTCTATGGTCTGCGCGCGTCGCTTCGCTCCTTGCTCCGCCATAGAATGACGACGTTGGGGCGGCTTCAACCAATCCCCGGCGACTTCACGGAAATGAATGGAAAATCTTGCACCAAGACAAATGGCAACCTTTCAAAATCCCTGTGTCGGGGAGCTAGGCGACCAGTTTCAGCCCGACGATGCCGCAGACGATCAGGCCGATACAGGCGAGCCGGACGATCGTCGCCGGCTCGCCGAGCAGCCAGATGCCGAGCAGCGCCGTGCCGACGGTGCCGATGCCGGTCCACACCGCATAGGCCGTGCCGACAGGCAGCGTCTTCAGCGCCAGCCCGAGCAGGCCGAGGCTGACGATCATCGAGGCAATGGTGAGAAGGGTCGGCAGCGGCTTGGAGAAGCCGTCGGTATATTTGAGGCCGATCGCCCAGCCGATCTCGAACAGGCCGGCGAAGAGAAGAAAAATCCAGGACATCGAAGACACTCCGTCATTCCAGCACCGCTTGAGATGCTTGGTGGCGGGTCGTCCCGGCCGGTTTTCGGGGAAGCGAGGTCGTCCTCGCCCTTTGATATGGGGTGGCCTCGATCAACAAAACGCCGGCAGCATTGTCATGCCGCCGGTTCAAAGTCAGCATTGAGCCGGATCGACCGAATACGGCCGCTTACTTTTCCTTGATGCGCAACGCCTTGACTGGCGGCGCCTTCGGAGCCGGGGCCGCCGCGGGCTTCTTGGCGTCCTTCTTCGGCTTGCGGGCTTCCTTGCCCGCCTTCATCGCACCTTTAGCCATGATTCGCTCCTCCGATTGTGGACGTGCGAGTGAAACAAGAGAAATGCCCGGCTGCAAGAGGCTGTGCCGCTTTGCGAAGCCGGTCGACCGGCTGTCAACCGATTTCCGAAACCTCGCGCGGGCTGGTGCATTGTCTGTGAGGCGGGCCGTCAAGCTCGGGCGCGGGGCAGCTCGGAGATCGGATGGCAGGACATAGCGGCTCGAGAAGGGTTATCTACGCAGCGCTCGCCGGCAATTTGGCGATCGCGGCGACCAAGTTCACGGCGGCAGCGCTCACCGGTTCGTCCGCCATGCTGTCGGAAGGTGTGCATTCGCTGGTCGACACCGGCAACGGCGCGCTGCTCCTCTACGGCATGCACCGCGCCGCGCGGCCGCCCGACCGCACCCACCCGCTCGGCCACGGACGCGAGCTCTATTTCTGGAGCTTTATCGTGGCGCTTCTGGTGTTCGCGCTCGGCGCCGGCGTCTCATTCTATGAAGGCGTCATCCACATCATGGCGCCCGAGCCGTTCGTCAACGCCAAGGTCAACTACATCGTGCTTGCCCTTTCATTCCTGTTCGAGGGCAGCTCATGGCTGTTAGCGCTGAAGGAGTTCCGGCAGCAGAAGGGCAAGCAAGGCTGGCTGCAGGCCGTGCAATCGAGCAAGGATCCCAGCATCTATACGGTACTGTTCGAGGACAGCGCCGCGCTGCTCGGGCTGGCAGTCGCTTTCGCCGGCATCCTGTCGGCCCAGCTTCTGGGAATCCCCGAGCTCGACGGCCTCGGCTCGATCGGCATCGCCATCATCCTCGGCGCGACCGCCATCTTCCTGGCGCGCGAGAGCAAAGGGCTGCTGCTGGGCGAACCTGCCTCACCCGAAGTGCAGAAGAGGGTGCTGGCGATCGTCCAGGATGATCCGGCGGTGCAGCGCGCGAACGGAATCCTGAGCGTCCATATCGGGCCGGAGGAAATCGTCGCGGGCTTGAGCATCGAATTCGAGGATCATCTCAGCGCGCCCGATATCGAGGCCTGCGTCGAGCGCCTGGAAGCCAGGCTCAAGAAGGAAATGCCGCAAATATCGAGGCTCTTCGTCAAGCCGCAGGCCACTGGCACATGGCAGCGGCGGCGCAAGGCCATGGCCGAGGCCTCGGAGGAGGGATAGACTTTGATAAAGCGAACTTGTCAGGAGGAAGACCGATGAAGATCGACGGCGGATGCCATTGCGGCGCGATCGCCTACGAGGCGAAGGTCGATCCGGAAAAGACCTCGATCTGCCACTGCACCGACTGCCAGCAGCTGACCGGCACGGCCTTTCGCGTGACGGTTCCGGCGCCGGAAAGCGACTACCGGATCACCAGGGGCGCGCCGAAGGTCTATATCAAGACCGGGTCGAGCGGCGCCAGGCGGGCGCAGGGCTTTTGCGGCGAGTGCGGATCGCACCTCTATGCCACGTCGGTGGGAGATGGGCCCAAGATCTACGGCATCAGGGTCGGCACGGCGCGTCAGCGCGAGGAACTCATCCCGAAAAAACAGGTCTGGCACCGTTCGGCCTTGCACTGGCTGCCGGAGTTTGAAGGCATGGCGACCATCGAGGAGCAGTAGCACTGTCGGATCGGCCCCGTTGGCGGAAGCCTCGGCGATTGGCTGAATCTTTCGCGCCTTCGTCATCCCTCGGGCTTGACCCGAGGATCCTGCCGTGAACGATGTGAGGGGGCTCGGCGGAGCAGAATTCTTAACCGTCTCAATGCCTTAGCGTCACGGCATGGATTCCAGGGTCTGCGCGCGTCGCTTCGCTCCTTGCTCCGCCCTGGAATGACGACGGGACGGGCGCTTCGCCAAATTCCGGCGGCTACCTACTCGTCGCCCTCCACGACGCGCAGCCTGAGCTGACCCGTCTTGGAGTCCGCTACCCGCGAACCGCCTTCGGCCTTTGGCGCTGCGCTTCGCGCGGCCTCGGCCTCGCCTTCCGCGAATTCCAGCGCCTCGATCTTCTGGCCGCGCTTGGTCACCTTCGACGTCGACACCAGAATGTCGTCGATGTCCCGCGCCGCCTGGCCGAAATGTGTCTGCAGCCGACGTACCCGCTCGTCGACCCGACCCACATCCTCCATCAGGCGGATGACCTCGCCCTGGATCAGATGCGCCTGCTCGCGCATGCGGGCGTCCTTGAGGATCGCCTGGATCACCTGGATCGACAGCATCAGCAGCGAGGGCGAGACGATGACGACGCGGGCGCGATGCGCCTTCTGCACCACCGCCTCGAAATTCTCGTGTATCTCGGCGAACACCGATTCCGACGGCACGAACATGAAGGCGGTGTCCTGTGTCTCGCCCTGGATCAGGTATTTTTCGGCGATATCGCGGATATGCACCTCGATGTCGCGCCGGAAAGCCTGAGCCGCCGCCTTCTGCATGGCCTCACCCTCGGCGGCGCGGATGGCATTCCATGCTTCCAGCGGGAATTTTGCGTCGATGGCGAGCATCGGCGCGCCATTGGGCATCCGCACCAGGCAGTCGGGCCGGCTGCCGTTGGAGAGACTGGCCTGGAACTCGTAGGCGCCGTGCGGCAGGCCGTCGGCGACGATCGCTTCCATGCGCGACTGGCCGAAGGCGCCGCGCGTCTGCTTGTTGGAGAGGATCGCCTGCAGCTGCACGACCTGGCCGGCCAAGGACTGGATGTTGCCTTGCGCGGTGTCGATCACCGCCAGCCGCTCCTGCAGCTTGGCCAGGCTCTCATGCGTCGACCTGGTCTGTTCGGCCATGGTCTGGCCGAGGCGCCCGGTCATGGCGTCGAGCCGTTGTCCGAGCGACTGGGTGAGCTCGGCCTGCCGCGCCCCGAACACCTCGGCGATCGCCCCCATGCGCCCCTGCATCTCTGCCTGCGCCTGCATGATGTCGGCCATCCTCGCCTCGGCATCGCGGGCATGGTCGGCGGCTTCGGCGGCCGCCGCTGCGCGCGCCCCGGCCGCGCGCCACAAGGCGACGACGAGCGCCACGGACAGCGCAAGCAGAAGGATTGCGCCGAAAGCCAGCGCCTGGCCAAGCGTGATGGTCGTGGCGCCGAGCCGCGCGATGGGCTCGGAAAGGACGGAGGTCATGTCGTTCATTTGAGCAGCATAACCGATTCGGCCTCCTGGCACAGATCAAAACGTGAACAGGTCGAAGATGCCCCGGTTGACGCTTTTCAAGCGAGGTCTTAGGTGAGACGCCATGTCGATCAAGCCGCTCATCATCCTTCCCGATCCCGTCCTGCGCCAGGTTTCCAAGCCGGTCGAGCGCGTCGATGCCGATTTGCGCAAGCTCGCCGACGACATGCTGGAGACCATGTATGACGCGCCGGGCATCGGCCTTGCGGCGATCCAGGTCGGCGAGCCGCGGCGGCTGCTGGTCATCGACCTTGCCAAGGAAGGCGAGCCGCCGGCGCCGCATGTCTTCATCAATCCGGAAGTGCTCGAAAGTTCCGACCAGCGGTCCGTCTATGAGGAAGGCTGCCTGTCGATCCCCGACTATTACGCCGAGGTCGAGCGCCCGGCTTCGGTGCGGGTGAAGTATCTCGACCGCGACGGCAAGCTGCAGGAGATCAAGGCGGAAGGCCTGATGGCCACCTGCCTGCAGCATGAGATCGACCATCTCAACGGCGTTTTGTTCATCGACCACATCTCGAAGCTCAAGCGCGACATGGTGGTGCGGAAGTTCAGGAAGCTCGCCAAGGACAAGGTGCCGGGCAAGATGGTGGGCTGACGTCCGCCTTGGAACCCACTGCCTTGAGCGCAGGCTCCCATTATGATATCGATGATATCAGAGTGGAGAAACGCCGATGGGCGATATGTTAATTCGAGGCATTCCCGAGCCTTTGAAGCATGAAATTGAGCAAGCTGCTCGCAGGGGTGGCCACAGCCTGTCGAGCAAAGCCATCGATCTTCTGCGCAAAGGTATCGTTGCGGAAAAAGAGGCCAAGCCGGAGCGGGGCGTTTCGGCCTGGGATGCGATTCGCTCGGCATTCGTTGCTGAAAACGCTACTGACGAGACGTTCGCAGAGATAATGGACGAAATCGAAGCGGAAAGGAAACGTGACTTTGGTCGTCCGGTCGAGGATTTCGAGTGATCGTCCTCGACACCAACGTCATTTCCGAAGCCGGCAAGCCGGTGCCAAATCCGATCGTTGCCGAATGGTTTAACAAACAGGATGTTCTGGAACTCTACCTCTGCGGCCCGGTTATCATGGAGCAATCCTTTGGCGCGGAAAGATTTTTGAACAGGACTGGGTCGGACCGCTATATCCGTGCCCTGGATCATCTGATCTCACATCAGTTTGCCGGTCGCGTGGTGGAGTTTGCGGGCTCAACCCCTCGTCTTGCCGGCAAGTTGCGGGCCATGCGTGAGCGAATGGGCCGTCCAATGAGCCTGCCCGACGCCATGATCGCCGCGATTTGTCTCGCGCAAGATGCAACCCTGGCGACCCGCAATATCCCTGACTTCGACGGGCTTGACCTGAAGCTCGTAAACCCTTTTGAAGCGGGCGCCTGAGCCAGCTGGCATTCGGGCCTCAAAACAGGATCGCAGGACGTCATGCCGCTTCGCGTCATCTTCATGGGCACGCCGGATTTTTCCGTGCCGACCTTGCGCGCCGTCGCCGAGGCCGGCCATGAGATCGCGGCCGTCTACACGCAGCCGCCGCGCGCCGCCGGCCGGCGCGGGCTGGAATTGACGCGCTCGCCGGTGCAGCGCGAGGCGGAGCGGCTGGCGCTCGACGTTCGGACGCCGGCATCGCTGAAAAGCGAGGTTGAGCAGCAGGCTTTTGCCGGCTTGCAGGCCGATGTCGCGGTGGTCGTCGCCTACGGCCTGCTGCTGCCAAAAGCCGTTCTGGACGCGCCAAGGCTGGGCTGCCTCAACGGCCATGCCTCGCTTTTGCCACGCTGGCGTGGTGCTGCTCCCATCCAGCGCGCCATCATGGCCGGCGATACCGAGACCGGCATGATGGTCATGAAGATGGAAGAGGGTCTGGACACCGGCCCGGTGGCGATGGTTGAAAAAGTCGCCATCGCGCCCGACATGACGGCCGGCGAATTGCATGACCGCCTGATGGTTCGGGGCGCGTCGCTGATGGTTGAGGCGCTCGCGCAGTTGGGGATAAATTGTCTGACATTTACCCAACAGGCAACGGCAGGGGTGACCTACGCCCGAAAGATCGATAAATCGGAGACACGCGTAGACTGGACGCGGCCTTCTGGCGAAGTCCACAATCACATTCGCGGCCTCTCGCCCTTTCCGGGCGCGTGGTGCGAGGTCGACATTGGCGGCCGCATGGAGCGGCTGAAACTGCTTCGCTCGACGCTTTCGGATGGCGTCGGCGAGTCGGGAGGAATTCTCGATGACCGGCTGACGGTCGCCTGCGGGACAGGCGCGGTCAGGCTGGTCGAAGTTCAACGGGCGGGCGGAAAGCCTGCCGCCGCGCAGGAGTTTTTGCGCGGAGCCAAGATCGAAAAAGGAACGAAACTCACATGAGCATGATGTCGATACGCGCGGCGACGCCGCGGGATCGCGAGGCGATCCGCCTCGTCGAAGAACATGCCTTTGGCCAGCAGGCGGAAGCCGGCCTGGTCGACGCGCTTGTCACCGGCGGCGATGCCGTCGTCGAGCTGGTTGCAGAGGAAGACGGGCAGGTCGTCGGCCATATTCTGTTCTCGCGACTGTTCGTTCAGAACGGCACCAAGCAGTTCGCCGCCGTCGCGCTGGCGCCGCTGGCGGTCGAGCCGTCGTTCCACGGTACCGGCATCGGCGGCGCGCTGATCCGCGAGGCGCATGTACGGCTCAAGGAAGCCGGCGAGACGCTGGCCGTGGTTTTGGGCGATCCGACCTATTATGGCCGCTTCGGCTACAGCCATGCCCGCGCCGGGAAGTTCGAGAGCGAGTACCAGGGCGAGGCGCTGCAGGCGCTGGCCTGGGGCGACGCGCCCGAGACCGGCAGGCTGGTCTACGCTTCCGCCTTTACCGCTTTAGCCGCCTAGGCGAGCGGCAAGCGCCGCAGGACATGCCGCGTTTTCGGCTCGATATCGAATATGACGGCAGCCAATTCGCCGGCTGGCAGCATCAGGCCGACCAGCCCTCGGTGCAGCAGGCGATCGAGCAGGCGATCGAGAAATTCTGCGGTGAAGAGGTAAGAATACGTGCCGCCGGCCGCACCGATGCCGGCGTGCACGCCACCGCCCAGGTCGCCCATGTCGACCTGGCCAAAGCGTGGTCGGGCGACAAGGTGCGCGACGCCGTCAACGCGCATCTGCATGCGGCCGGCACGCGTGTCGCCATCCTGAAAGCTGGCGTCGTCCCCGACGGTTTCGACGCGCGGTTTTCCGCCACCGGCCGCCACTATCTCTATCGCATCCTCAATCGTCGGGCGCCGGCGGCGCTGGAAAAGGGCAAGGTCTGGTGGGTGCCGAAGCGGCTCGACGCCGAGGCCATGCATGAGGCGGCCAAGGTGCTGCTCGGAAAGCATGACTTCACCACCTTCCGCTCCACCCAGTGCCAGGCCGAAAGCCCGGTCCGCACGCTTGACCGCCTCGACGTCAGCCGCGATGGAGACTGCATCGAGCTGCGCAGCTCGGCGCGCTCTTTCTTGCACAACCAGGTTCGCTCTATGGTCGGCTCGCTGAAGCGCGTCGGCGACGGCTCCTGGAGCGCCGCCGATCTCAAGGCAGCACTCGAAGCGCGCGACCGCGCCGCCTGCGGCCAGGTTGCGCCGCCGGACGGGTTGTTTCTTGTCGGGGTGGACTATCCGGAGACAGAGACGGCCAGGTGAAGGCCTCTCATTCTGCCAGTGACGCGAGGCAATCGTTTCAGCTTCCAACTTGTGCTGGAGACGGCCAATTGTCCCGCGTCTGCACTGCCCCTCATCGCCCTGCCGTGGCACTTCTCCCCGTATAGTGACGGGGAGAAGGGGCTGGCCGCAGCGCCGACTTCCTTCCTGCACCGTTAGCAATTGGCGAAGCCGCGGATGACAGCGCCCCTCTCCCCGTCACTATACGGGGAGAGGATGCACCGGCAGGCAGGTGAGGGGCAGCGCTGACTTTGAATGGTGAAAAACGAGGATGGATTCAAATCCGAAGCGACTGTTCTGGAAACAGCCGCCCTCGCTGCGACGTCAACCCGTCGTGCCGTCCGGTATGTCGATGCCGAGCAGCGCCTGCAGGCCAAACAGGACCAGCAGCGAGGCGATGAACATGCCGACGAACACGGCCGTGCCCACCGCGGCGCCTTTGCCGATGGTTGTATTGGTCATGCGCCATGTCAGCACCATCGACAGGGCGAACAGCGCCAGCGACAACAGGCTGGCGATCTCGCTGCTGGAGGGGAGGAAGAGCCGGAGCAGCGCCGAGGGCAGCATCAGCCAGGCGATGATCGCCGACGCCCAGTTGGACGCGACGACATAGTGGACGAAGCGGCCGCCGATGCCGGCGCGCGGCGCCACCAGCGCAAGCGCCACCAGCGGCAGCACCCAGGAGCCGATATCGACGGTCGCCAGCCTTATCAGCATGCCGAGGCGCCCGGCGAAGGCATCGGGGTCGCCGACCTCATTGGCTATCCCGACCCAGCCGACGATCAGCGCCGGCGCCGCCACGACGATGGCAAAGAAGGAATTCCAGAAACCGTCGGCCGAAAGGTCGAGCAGGCGCAGGCCGTCGGCCTTGCCGAACATCAGCCGCCAGGCGCCGGTCAGCGAAGCATAGGTTTCGTCCGTCGAAAGCATGGTCACGAAAGGCCTTGTCCGAACCAGTCTTCGATAAAGCGTTCGTAGATTTGCGTCAGCGTCTCTAGGTCGGCAAGCGCGACGCGCTCGTCCACCATATGCATGGTCTTGCCGACCAGCCCGAACTCGACCACCGGGCAATAATCCTTGATGAAGCGTGCGTCCGACGTGCCGCCGGAGGTGGAGAGCGCCGGCCTCTTGCCGACCACTGCCGTGACCGAACCGCTCAGCGTATCGATGAGCTTGTCGTCGCGGGTCAGGAAGACATGGCTCGGCCGATCGCGCCAGACAAGCTCGTAGTCGACCGGCGCCTTCTTGCCCGGCCGGTATTTCTTACGCCCGGCGGCCTGGTCGAGCCTGTTGTGGATCTCGGCCTGGACCGATTCGGCGTCCCAGGTGTCGTTGAAGCGGATGTTGAAAATGGCCGTCGCCTTCGTCGGGATGACGTTGGTCGCCGCGTTGCCGACATCGATCGACGTCACTTCGAGGTTGGTCGGCTGGAAATCCTTCGTGCCCTTGTCGAACACCGGATGGAGCAGCGCGTCGACAAGGCTCATCAGGCCACGCACCGGATTGTCGGCAAGCTGCGGATAGGCGACATGGCCCTGGCGACCGTTGGCGGTCACGCTGCCCGACAGCGAACCGCGCCGGCCGATCTTGATCATGTCGCCGAGCGCGTCGGGATTGGTCGGCTCGCCGACGATCGAGGCGTCCCACTTCTCGCCCTTGGCCGCCGCCCAGTCGAGCAGCTTGGTGGTGCCATTGATGGCCGGGCCTTCCTCGTCGCCGGTGACGAGCAGCGACACCGAGCCTTTCGGGCCGCCATTTTTCGCCACCTGGCGCGCAACCGCGGCGACGAAGCAGGCGATGCCGCCCTTCATGTCGACGGCGCCGCGGCCGTACATCTCGCCATTGGCGATTTCGGCGGCGAAGGGCGGATGCGTCCAGGCCGCCTCATCGCCCACCGGCACAACATCGGTATGGCCGGCAAACATCAGATGCGGGCCGTTGCCCGAGCGCCGCGCATAGAGGTTTTCGATGTCCGGCGTGCCGTCTTCCGAGAAGATTGGACGCTCGACCGAGAAGCCGAGCGGCTTCAGCATGTCTTGCAGCGCCGCGAGCGCGCCACCCTCGGCGGGCGTCACGGACGGGCAGCGGATCAGGGCGGCAAGATTCGCGGCGGGATCGGTAGGCAATGTCATGGGCAAAGCGATAGTCGAAAGCGTTTGTCGTGTCACGGTGGCAGATGATCGCCGCTCATGCCGCCGACAATATGGTTTTCATGACGTATAAATGCATGTCGCCCGGAAGTGCAGCGGTCTGGGAGAACGACCTGCATAATGGCGAATTGCGAGCCGAGCGAGGACGAAAGCATGGCCAGCCAAGCAAGGACCATCGCGATTGCCGGCGCCGGCAGCATCGGCTGCTATGTCGGCGGCTGCCTGGCGCTCGCCGGGCGCAAGGTCGTCTTCCTTGGCCGCGACCGCATCGTCGCGGCCATGCGCGAAAGCGGGCTGCGCGTCAGCGATCTCGACGGCCGCGACCGCCGCATCGAAGCGCAAGCGATTTCGGCCACCGACGATCCGGCGGCAGCACTCGCCGGCGCGGATGTCATCCTGGTGACGGTGAAGAGCGGCGCAACCGGGGAGATGGCCGGGCTGGTCGCCGCCCACGCGCGCGCCGATGCCGTGGTGGTCAGCCTGCAGAACGGCGTCGACAATGCGGACAGGCTGCGCGCCGCGCTCCCTGGACGGCCGGTGCTGACCGGTATGGTGATGTTCAACGTCGTCCTGTCGCCCGATGGCGAGGCGCCGTTGCGTGCGCACCGCGCCAGCCAGGGCGAGGTGATGATCGACGACGGCGTCGACGGCCTTGTCGATCTGCTCGACGTCGACGGGCTTGCCGTCGAAGCGCGCGCCGACATGAAGGCAGTGCAGTGGGGCAAATTGCTGATGAACCTCAACAATGCCCTCGTCGCGCTTTCCGACCTGCCGCTGGCAAGACAACTGGCCGACCAAAGCTGGCGCGTCATCCTGGCTGGCCAGATCGACGAGGCGCTCGCCGCGCTGCGAGCGGCGGGCATTGCGCCGGCGCGCATCACCGGCCTGCCGCCGTCGCTGCTGCCGAAAGTGCTGCGGCTTCCCGACTGGCTGTTCGGGCTTCTGGCGCGCCGCATGCTGGCGATCGACCCTCAAGCCCGCTCGTCGATGTGGGACGACCTGAAACGCGGCCGCCCGACCGAGATCGACGAATTGCAGGGCGCGGTCATTCGCCTGGCCAGGCAAACGGGCGTCCCGACGCCGCTCAACGAACGCGTCACCGCGCTGGTGCGTCAGGCGGAAGCGGAAAAGCGCGGTCCGCCCGGTCTCGGGCCGGA
The DNA here is from genome assembly GCF_006440775.1 of Mesorhizobium sp. B2-7-2. Lineage (GTDB taxonomy): Bacteria > Pseudomonadota > Alphaproteobacteria > Rhizobiales > Rhizobiaceae > Mesorhizobium. Next base: position 114,698 of record NZ_VFTZ01000013.1, read on the forward strand.
AGCGGTCGGCGGCGGTCCTCGATCAGCGTGATCTTCTGCCAGATCTTGCGCGACAGGTTGGAGCTCAGATTCTCGATATCGTTGACGGCGTTGACGACGACATCGTCATTGACCGATTGCGCGAACAGCGCCGCGACCTTGCCGGCGATCGACAGCATTTCGGAGCAATAGTCGAGATAGCGAGCCAGGTCGGCCGCATCGGTGATGCGGGCGGGCGAGTGCGAAGTTGGCTTGAAATCGGCCGACAAGGTCGCCGGATCCTTGGTCAATTGATGCATGTCGATGACATGGATCAGCGAGCGCAGCCCGTGCAGCTGCCGGAAAACCTTCTTGCGCTTGATCCGCTCCTCGGTGCGGATCAGCGCCAGCAGCCCGAGCACTGCCAGGATGACCGTGTTGATCGTCGCCTCGATGCCTTGCATCGACTGCACGGCGTCGTCGGCGCCCGAAATGCGGTCGAGCGGCAGGATGGTGCCGACGAACAGGAATATCGCCACGCCGGCGACGAAGGCCGCGACGATGACGCCGCGCAACCACCAGATCGGCGCTTCCAGTTCCCTGGCGGCCTTGGCGAGATCTCGCGACAGCGACACCAGTTCGGCGGCAACGGCGCGCAGGCCTCTTTCCGGGAAACGCTCCGCGACGCGCTCCTCCAGCCTTTGGGCGGTCTCGATGATCCGCGTCGGATCGAGCGTGCGATAGCGCATGCGACCTCAGCTATCGCCCGGCGCGTTGGTGCGCCTGCCGTAGCGGTTCGGTCCGGGATCGCTGCGGAAACAGGCGAGGATGATGAGCAGGATGGGACCGATGATGAGCGAGATCAGCGCAAAATAGGTCGGCTTGCCGAAATCATGGAAGCGCTTCGCCGTCACCGCGAACGTGGCCCAGGCTGAGATCAGCAGCACGCCCCAGCATATCATGGCCCAATTCTGGCTGGCGGTCGTGTTCAGCTCCACCCGCGCGAACTGGTAGAACGGGAAAAACTGGACAAGGACCAGCAAAATCCCGGCCAGCGCATAGGCGACCGGGCTCAGCCGCCCCGAAAGGCTGAAGAACAGCCAGAAGAATTGCGATCTTTCAGCCAATGGCGTCCGCTCCGTCGTGGACGATCAATCGCGCAGCAATTCGTTGATCGAGGTCTTGGAGCGGGTCTTGGCGTCGACGCGCTTGACGATGACAGCGCAGTAGAGGCTCGGGCCCGGCTCGCCATTGGGCAGCGGCTTGCCTGGCAGCGATCCGGCGACGACCACCGAGTTCGGTGGCACCTCGCCGTAAAAAACCTCGCCGGTGGCGCGGTCGACGATCTTGGTCGACTGGCCGATGAACACGCCCATGCCGAGCACCGAGCCTTCGCGCACGATGCAGCCTTCGACCACTTCGGAGCGCGCGCCGACAAAGCAATTGTCCTCGATGATGGTCGGGCCGGCCTGCATCGGCTCCAGCACGCCGCCGATGCCGACGCCGCCGGAAAGATGCACGTTCTTGCCGATCTGGGCGCAGGAGCCGACCGAAGCCCAGGTGTCGACCATGGTGCCGGTATCGACATAAGCCCCGACATTGACGAAGGACGGCATCAGCACGGCTCCCGGCGCGACATAGGCCGACCGGCGCACGATCGAGGACGGCACGGCGCGGAAGCCTGCCTTCTCGAAGTCGACGGCGCTCCAGCCGTCGAACTTGGACGGCACCTTGTCCCACCACACGGCCTGGCCGGGACCGCCCTTGATGATCTCCATCGGGTTCAGCCGGAAGGAGAGCAGCACCGCCTTCTTCAGCCACTGGTTGACGTGCCACTTGCCGTCGTCCTGCCGTTCGGCGACGCGGGCGACGCCGCGGTCGAGCAGGTCGAGCGCCGACTGGATGGCGTCGCGCGTCTCGCCGCGCGTCGCGGTCGAAATCGTGTCGCGCTCCTCGAAGGCCTTCTCGATGGTCTTTTCGAGGCTCGCCAGATCGGGCTTCGACATGATTTCGCTCCATTACCAAGCTGTTAAGGGGCCACGCCTTAACCTGTTTAAAAGTCGCGCGGACCCTATGTTAAGGCTCAATGGGGGTCAATCGCGCCTGCGGCACGGGACGGCGCAAGTGAAGGAATTGGACGGGTGGATTCGATGACTCCCATGGAAAAGGCAGGGTGGACGCCGCTGCCGCATTCGGACGAGGATCTGGAGCGCTCGAAAGGCGTGCCGGATACCCCGCAGACGCGTGCCGAGACCTACCGGCTGGCCTGGAACGATCCCGAGTTCATGACGCGTCGCGAATTGCGCGCCGTGCGGCTGCAGCTCGAGCTTCTGAAGCCGGAAATGATCCTGGCCGAACGCGGCATTCATTCGACCGTCATCCTGTTCGGCGGCGCCCGCCTGCCGGAACCCGGCGGCGAAGCCTGGGCGGCCAAGAACGAGACGCAGAAGAAGAACCTCGAGGCGAACAGCAAATATTACGAGGAAGCGCGCAGATTCGCGCGTCTGTGCTCGCAGCAGTCGGCCACCTCCTATTATCGTGAATATGTCGTCGTCACCGGCGGCGGGCCCGGTGTCATGGAGGCCGGCAACCGCGGCGCCGACGATGTCGGCGCGCCGTCGATCGGCTTGAACATCGTGCTGCCGCATGAGCAGGCGCCCAACGCCTATGTCACACCGGAGCTGTGCTTCAACTTCCACTACTTCGCCGTCCGCAAGATGCATTTCGTCATGCGCGCCAAGGCGGTCGCGGTGTTTCCGGGCGGCTTCGGCACGATGGACGAGTTCTTCGAGACGCTGACACTCATCCAGACGGGACGAATGGAGCGCGTCCCGGTCATCCTGTTCGGCAAGGCGTTCTGGCAAAGGGCGATCGATCTCGATTTCCTCGCCGAGCAGGGCACAATCTCGCCCGGCGACCAAGACATCATCGATTTCGTCGACACGGCCGAAGAGGCCTGGGAGATCATCCGCCGCTTCTACAAGTTGTAGGAACTGATGAATTGAAGAACTGAAGAATTGGGGAAAAAGGACCTCCGGATCGTTCGTCAGTTCTTCAATTCCTCAGTTCTCCAATTCCTCTACCCCGGGACGGCATCCCGGCCCGGTCTGCCTACACCGGCAGCTCGACCAGCCAGCCATTCGAGTGCGCGAAACGCACGATGGCCGCCCGGGAGTGCAGCGCGAGCTTCTCGGTTGCCCTGGTGCGATAGGTCTCGATCGTCTTTATGCTGAGGTTGAGCCGGGACGAGATTTCCTTGTTGCTGTAGCCGAGCGCCACCAGCTGGATGACCGACCGTTCCCGTTCGCTGAGATTGCCGGGATCGCCCTGGGTGGCGCCGCGCGGGCTTAATATGCGCGCGGCGAGCGCCGGATCGACATAGTTGTCGCCGGCCAACACGCAGCGGATGGCCTGCAGCAGGTCCGTCGCCGTCGACCGCTTGACCACGAAGCCGCGGCCGCCGGCCGCAAGCACCTGGCGCAGGCAGCCTGGGTCCTCATGCGCCGTCAGCGCTATGCAGCTCACCTCGGGAAAGCGTTCGCCAAGCCGTTCGATCAGCGTGACCCCGTTGACGCCCGGAAGCGATATGTCGACCACGGCGACATCGGGTAGCGTCTTGCCGATCCCTTCAAGGGCATCCTCGGCATTTCCGGCCAGTCCGACGATCGTCAGATCGTCCTGGCTGTCGATCATCGCGCCGACCCCCGACAGGATGATCGGATGGTCATCGACCACGAATATGCGCCTGCAGCACACCTTAACCTCCATCAGTCTGCCAAAGGCCCTGTCACGCGGAAAGGGTCCTCTTGTCCTTGATGGTCTAGGCAACTGGCCCGCCTGGCGCGGGACGCCCGTCTGTTCTGGCGGCCTGAACGGCCGCAACGGGTAAGCCATCCCCCGCCTAACCCAATGAAGCCGGACTGTAAGCCACCGCTAATGTCCGGGATGTGCAGCGCTTCACGTAACCCCACCTGACGCCGAAGATGCCGTTTCATACTGTTCGCGTCTTGTCGGCCGGACCGTCGATCAGCCGGCCAGAGGCACATCGGCGTAAATGGTGGTCCCCTTGCCCCTGGCGGTTTCAACCGACAATTTGCCACCGACCAGCGCCAGCCGCTCCCTCATTCCGGCAAGGCCCAAATGGCCCGGACCGGGTTCGGCGCCGGCGTCGAAGCCGCGGCCGTCATCCTCGATCGTCAGGCGCATCCGATCGTCCTGGATGTGCGCCGTGACGCTGACGCGGCTCGGCGCGGCATGCTTGCCGATATTGGTGAGCGCTTCCTGCGCAATGCGGTACAAAGTGAGCGCGATCTCGGCAGGCGGCGGGCTCGACAGGGCTGCAAGATCCATCTCGCATGCAATGCCGAGTTGACCGCAAAGCATGGTAGTCAGGTCCTCGACCGAAGCTCTGAGGCCTTGGCGATCGAGGTCCGCGGGTCGCAGGCTCCAGGCGGCGTCATGCACCCTGGCGCTCAGCTGGTCGATAAGCATCGCGGCGCGCTCGAGGCGGGCGTCCATCTCCGGCGAGCCGGCGCGAACGATGTGCAATTCGAGCGCGACGCTGGCGAGCAGCTGGCCAAGATCGTCATGCAGCTCGCGCGACAGGCGCAGGCGCTGCTTTTCCTGCACGGCAACCAGATGCCGCGCCAGACCACGGCGCTTTCCCGAGCTTTCACCTTTGCCGGTGTCGATGCCACCCTCCATCGACTTCTTTTCCCGTCAACGCCGCGCCCGCGAGAAGTGGCACAACAGTTGATGCTCCGCGCAATATACACCCGGCATATGCCTTTATGCCTGTCAGTTTTTTCCCGATTGCTTCAACTTTTCCTGACACGGGGTCAGCAGAAAAACCGGCCGCTCCTGCCGATCAGCCCGAATTCATGGGCGCTATTTCCGCGTGCATCCTTAGAGCGTCCTCCCGGTCATCTTGAATTGGCCGGGAAGCTCAACACCAACCAAGGAGAACGTCATGAGAAAGATCATCCTGGCCGCGGCCGTGCTGTCGGCTTTGACCGGTTCGGCATCCGCCTTTTCGGTCGGTAGCGGCAACGGCAACGGCAACGGCAATGTCGGCGTCGGCAACGGCAATGGCAACGGCAATGCCAATACCGGCGCCTTCAACGGCAACTTCAACGGCAACGGCAATTTCGGCTTCGGCAACGGCAACGGGAACGGCAACGCCAATATGGGCGCCTTCAACGGCAACTATAACGGCAATCTCAATGCCGGCGCCGCCAACGGCAACGGCAACGGCAACGGCAATTTCGGCCTCGGCAACGGCAACCTGAACGGCAACGGGAACTGGGGCATCGGAAACGGAAGCGCCAACGGCAACGGCAACGCCGGTCTCGGCAACGGCAACGGAAACGGCAACGGGAACCACTAGTCCCCGCCCAACCGCCGGCGTCGCCAAGCTTCGGCTTGGAAAGACGCTGATGGCTCTGGGACCGTCGAGCCAAGCGCCCGTCCCCCGCGCAAGGCTACCGCGACATGTCGCCGGCGGTCCCAGTCCTTTTCGCCCAATCCTTTTTGAAACAGATCCCAATTTCAAAAGCTAAGCCATGGAAGGAGCTCGCAGATGAAACGCTACGTCATACCGGCGCTATGCCTGGGGTTGTTGAGCGCAACCGCAGCGAAGGCTGACACCACGACGGGCAGCCAGGCCTTCGGCATGTCGGCTGTCCAGGGAGCGGTCGGCAAATACGGCCAATCCATCGGCGCGAACGTCAGGGGCATGAACCCGCTCGGCAATTTCGGCGGCAATGTCGGCTACAAGAACAGCGGTACGGGCAATGTCGGCGCCTTCAACAGCGGCACCGGCAATGTCGGCGCTTTCAACGGCAACTCCAACACCTCGCCGACAAGCGGCAACGGCAACATTGGCGCCTTCAACGGCAACTCCAACACCGGCCAATACAACGGCAACAGCAACATCGGTGCCGGCAACGGCAACTTCAACGGCGGCAACTTCAACGGAAACGGCAATGTCGGCGCCTTCAACGGCAACTCCAATGGCCGGGGAAACCGCTGATGACCGGCTTGAGCACATCCACCCGGCCTCGCAGGCGCCGGGTGGCGGCGAGGCTGCTTGACGGCAACGGCCTCGCGCTCGGCACGCTGCTTGCCGCGTTCCTGGCCGCCGACGCCTCGACCCTGGTCAGGATTGCCGACCTGCCAATCGGGGCCGGTGTCGCCAACGGTCTTGGCAATACCGGAAATTTCAACGGCAACGGAAATTCCGGCAACTTCAACGGCAATGGCAACAGCGGCAATTTCAACGGCAACGGCAATGCCGGAAGTTTTAGCGGCAACTTCAATGGCGGCAGCTTCAACGGTAACGCCAATTGCAGCAACGGCCACGGCAACGGCCACGCGTCGGACGGCAACGGCAACGGCACGAGAGCAGCGGGCAATCCGGACCTGTGCCGGTTCTTGAAGGAGCTGAACGGCCGGCTGGGACTGCCGCCCGGCACGATTCCGGATTTCGATTAGGTCCTCGATACAAGGTCGCAGGACTATCGATAGGCCAGATGTTCACTGCTCATTCGATGAAATCAGCGCAAACGCTGGCGATTGGCCGAAGCCTCTCAACCTCGTCATTCCAGGGCGGAGCAGCCGCGAAGCGGCGTCGCGGAGACCCTGGAATCCATTTCCGTGACCTTGATCAACGTGCAGCGGAGCAGAATTCTGCATCGCGGCAACGCTCATGCGTCACGGAATGGATCCTCGGGTCTGCGCGCGTCGCTACGCTCCTTGCTCCGCCCGTGGATGACGAGGCCGGACTGTTTCGGCCAATCTCCAGCGCATGCCACCTGACAACGCAAACAGAGCCGACCTGTCAAAATTCCTGTGACAGCAGGCCCCGCGGGCAGGCGAGATTATCGCCGTTCATGTCCGTGAAAGTCAGCGCAAACGCTGGCGATTGGCTGAAGCCCCCAGCCTCGTCATTCCAGGGCGGAGCAGCCGCGAAGCGGCGTCGCGGAGACCCTGGAATCCATTTCCGTGACCTGGGGAGTGGAATGCCGCGGAGCAGAATTCTGCACCGCGGCAACGCTCATGTGTCACGGAATGGATCCTTGGGTCTGCGCGCGTCGCTTCGCTCCTTGCTCCGCCCGTGGATGACGATTGCGATGAGCGTTTCGCCAACCGCTAGGGCATACCTATGCAAACACCGTTCAGGCCACGACGTCGACGATCGCGGTCAGGAAGCCCGCGAGGTCGTCGGTGACGAAATCGACATCGTCCTCGTTTGCAGGGTCGCGTTCCCAGATCTCCGAGAAGGTCGGCTCGAAATTGCGCGGCACCACCAGCACCGTCGTCATGCCGAGCGTTTTCGGCACGGCCAGATTGCGCGCCAGATCCTCGAACATCACCGCATTGTGTCCTGTCACCGAGTGCAATTCGGCAAAGCGCTCATAGGTCTGGCGCTCCGGCTTGGGATTCAGCCCCGCCGCGACGATGTCGAAGATGGCGTCGAAATGTTCCAGTATGCCGAGCTGGCGCGCGGTGCGTTCGGCGTGCCTGCGGTCGCCATTGGTGAAGATAAACTTGCGCCCGGGAAGCTGGCGGATCGCCGCGCCCAGCACCGGATCCGGCACCAGCCGCGAATAGTCGATGTCGTGCACCTTCTCGAGGAAATCGTCGGGATCGATGCCGTGCCGCTTCATCAGCCCGTTCAGCGTCGTGCCGTATTCCAGGTAGAGCTCCTTCTGCAGCTTGCGCGCGTCGTCGCGCGAAAGCGTCAGCAGCTCGCCGACATAGGCGGTCATCTTCACGTCGATCTGCGCGAACAGGTTCGAGTGATGCGGATAGAGCGTGTTGTCGAGGTCGAACACCCAGTCCGTGACATGGGCAAAGCGGGCGGGATCGGGTGTCGTTGTCATGGATTTCTTATGGCATGCCGGCCAGGAGTTTATCCACAACTTATACGCGTCACGAATTGCGAAAATGGCGTGTCGCTTCAAATTTTAAAAGTCCCGGAAAGGTCGCCTTTAACGCTTGCTGGCACAGAAGCTTTCCGTTGGGAGCAAGTGATGAGTCGCATATTTCTGAGGGCCGCTGCCGTGGCGTTCGCTTCGGTCGCCGTCTCGCTGTTGTTGACGCTGATTGTGGTTCCGGCAATGGGCTTTGCTATGAGCCGCACCGTCTGGCTGGCCTCGACGGTTTGCCCGCTCGTGCTCGCCTGGGCCGCCAGCGCCAGCAGCTTCTGGCAGAGCGGCCGGCTGAAGAATGCCCATCGCGAGCTTGCCCGGGCCCATGCGCAGCTCGCGGCGGCGCACAGGCGCCTGTCGGAAAAGGCAAGCCGCGACGACATGACCGGCATGCTCAACCGCGAGACCTTTTTCGCCGCGCTCGACGGCTCGCGGCGCAAGAGCGATCGCGGCGCGCTGCTCATCATCGACGCCGATCACTTCAAGAGGATCAATGACAGCTACGGTCATCTGACCGGAGACGAAGCGCTGCTTTTGATTGCCGGCGCCATCGAACGCGGCATTCGCAGCGGCGACGTGCTCGGCCGCATCGGCGGCGAGGAATTCGCGGCTTTCCTGGTCGGCGCCAGCGAACCGGAAGCCAAGCATATCGCCGAACGCATCCGCCGCGAGGTCGAGCTGATCCGTTTCCGCCCGGTCGACGAGCGGACCGTGCCGCTCACGGTGTCGATCGGCGGCGTCTGCTGCGGCGAGAGCGCGACGGTTTCGGATTTGATGCGCGCCGCCGACCGCAGGCTTTACGCGGCAAAGAACCGCGGCCGCAATCTTTCGATCCTCGACCGCGAACTGCCCGAGGCGGCATGAAGCCTCGCCGCAGGCGTCATGCATGTCGCCCAAAAGTGCGCAGCGGTTTTGGGACAACGACATGTATCAAAACAAAAATTCAAAAAGCGCGGCGCCTGAATCGGGTTCAGCGCGACGCGCTTTAGGAATGCCCTAACCATGTCCATATTCAACCGCGCTAAGCTTCCTGGTGTAACGCCGTTTTCACCTGGGTCTGGCACGGAATTGGCCTCCCAGGCGGTATGTGTGCCGTTGAGGAACGGCATGCGTGGATCGAGGCCCCTGTCGAGAGACGTGTCATGAGCAGGTTCATGAGAAAAATGTCGCGCCGCGCGATCGTGCAGGCGCTGCTCGCGCTGCCCGCCCTGTCGCTGTTCCGCAGCCAGCAACCCGTGGCCGACGCCGACGACATCGTCGAGGTCAATGGCTGGATCCTGCGGCGAAGCGACCTCGCATGATCTTCGACAGCTACGAGGCCTACAAGCAGGCCGGCTTCAGACCCAAGGCGTGCATTCTCGGCTCCGGCCCGGCCGGCATGACGATCGCCAGGAAGCTCGGCTCAGCCGGCATCCCGGTCGTCGTCCTCGAAGCGGGTTCGCGCGAGTTCAGCGACGAGTCGCAGGATTTCTACCGCGGCAAGACGGTCGGCGATTTCTATTTCGACCTCGACATCACCAGGCTGCGCTTCATGGGCGGCTCGTCCAACCACTGGGCCGGCTGGTGCCGCGTGCTCGACAGCCAAGACTTCGAGCCCAAGGCCTGGGCGCCGGACACCGGCTGGCCGATCGGCCGCGCCGACATCGAGCCCTATCTTGGCGAGGTCCACGATATCCTCGAGCTTCCAGCCTTCCGTCCCGACGTCCCGGTTTCGGACGACATCCGCTGGGTGCAGTTGATCAAGAGCCCGGCGGTTCGCTTCGGCGAGAAGTTCGCCGACGAGCTCGACAAGAGCAGGAACATCGCCGTCGTGCTCAACACCTATGCGACCGAGCTCACCGGCGACGGCAAGCGCGTCACCGGCGCGAAGCTCTGGTCGAACGGCCAGGATGCCGGCACCTTCGCGGCGGACTATTTCGTCACCTGCACCGGCGGGCTGGAGAACTCGCGGCTGCTGTTGTGGTCGAATGAGCGCTCGAATGGCGGCGCGGTGCCGAACGCGGCGGCGCTCGGCCGCTACTGGATGGAGCATCCGACGTTCCAGGGTGGCAATGCCATCCTCGCCAATTATTCGGAGTTCGAGGTCGACGCCTCGAGCGAAGCCTTCTTCTCGCCGACGCTTGCCGCGATGGAGCGGCTGCAGATCATGAATTTCGGTATCCGCCTGATCGAGTCGCCCTATCCCAATGTCAAGAAATTGATCGCCGATCTCGCCTGCACGGCGCCCGACATGGCGGAATGGATGTCTTCCCAGCTGGACCAGAGGCTGCACTGCGCCGCCCAGCTTTACGTCGCCTGGGAGCAGGCGCCGCTTGCCTCCAACCAGATCGCGCTGTCGAAGGCCGACGTCGACCACGCCGGCGTGCCGCGCATCGAATTGCACTGGAAGAAGTCGCCGCTCGAGCGCCGCACGCTGCTCGAAGGCCTCAGGCTTTTCGGCACGACCATGGCGCAGAAGAATCTCGGCCGCGTCCGCATCGACGACTGGATCGGCAATGGCGGCGATTACCCGACCAATGAGGAAACGGCCGGCCACCACCATATGGGCGGCACCCGCATGGGCACCGACATCTTGAAGAGCGTCGTCGACGCCAATTGCAAGGTGCACGGCATGGACAATCTCTATGTCGGCGGCTCGTCGGTGTTCTGCACGTCGGGCCAGTGCAACCCGACGACGACCATCACCGCGCTTGCCTGCCGCCTGGGCGAGCATCTGGGCAAGGTGATCGTCGTCTGATCTCGACCGTGCTGCGCATTCATCAATGCGGCACACGCCTGCAGAGCGATCAGCTGGCCAGGATCAAGCCCGAGCCTGACAAGGCATAGCCAGAGGATCAGCGCAGGATTTTGAAAAATTGCCGTTTGTCGACGGGCACGATTTTCACCGTTCCTTTCGGTGAAATCAGCGCAGACGCTGGCGATTGGCGGAAGCCTTCCAACCTCGTCATTCCAGGGCGGAGCAGCCGCGAAGCGGCGTCGCGGAGGCCCTGGAATCCATTCCTTGACTCTGATCAAAGAGTGCCGCTGAGCAGAATTCTGCACCGCGGCAGCGCTCATGCGACACGGAATGGATCCTCGGGTCTGCGCGCGTCGCTTCGCTCCTTGCTCCGCCCCGTGGATGACGACTGGGTGGGCGTTTCGGCTAACCGCCAAGGCATGGCATCTGCCAACGCAAACATGGCCAACCGGTCAAAATCCCTGTGCTGGGGAACTAATTGCAAAAAGCACAAAGCGGCTCAGCAGCCTGCCGGCAGCTGAACCGCCCTGGATGTCGGTTGGGCGAGAACCGACCTCAGAGCAATTCCAGGAAAAGTGCGTTGCGGTTTGGGCTCGGCGACTTCGCCGTAGCCTCCGTCCGGAATTGCGTAAACAACACTCAGACCGTCGCCGGGTCGAGCGCCGGCTGGCCCTTGAACCGCGCCACGATGCCGGCAAGGTCGCGATTGGCGAAAGCGTCGCGCAGCGCATCGAAGGACGGCAGCACGAAATAGGCGCGCTGGAACTTGTCGATCTCATAGCCGGTGCGCATCACCGTCTCGAGATCGAACGGCACGTGGTGGGCGTCCTTGCTCTCGACCGCGAATTGCAGCTCGGTGAAGGACGACATCAGCCCGGCGCCGAAAGCTTTCAACGGCTGGCCGGCTTCCTGGATGAGGCCGTATTCGGCGCTGTACCAGTAAAGCCTCGTGATCATCTCGTCGCCGCCGAGCGCGATCAGATCTTCCGCCTTCCGGCCATACATCTGCATGAAATCGGCGAACACCGGCTGGGTCAGGATCGGCACATGGCCGAAGAAATCGTGGAACATGTCCGGCTCGACGATGTAGTCGAGCTCGTTCTTCGTCCGCAGCCAGTTGGTGACCGGGAAGCGCCGGTTGGCGAGATGATCGAAGAATGGGCCGGCGGGAATGAGGCCGGGCACCGCCACGATCTCCCAACCCGTCAGCCTGGCGAGCTTTTCGCTGACGGCATCGAAATCCGGAATCCTGTCGAGCAGCCCGAGCGCCGCGACGCCGTCGAGATATGAGCGGTGCGCGAGCTTCCGCGTCAGCTTCGTCTGGCGATCGCAGAGCGTGCGCCACACCGCCTGTTCCTCGGCGGAGTAGCCGTAGCCCTGCGCCACGGTGAAATCGCTGCGGCAGACCGAATAGTCGCCCCGCAGGCCCTGCGCCGCGCATTCGGCGGCATAATCGGCAACGCTGATCGTCATCATATCCTCCTCAAGATCGTGATCCGGGGATCGTGAAGGGGAGTTTAGAAGCGACCGCTGAGGCAAATCAGCTTTGTTTATGGCACGCCAGCTGATTTGGAGGTAAAAGCACTCAGATCAACGCGAGCCTGAGAAAAAATGCCTCAATTCGACGATTTCGAGATAAGGATGCTCGATATCCTGCAGCGCGACGGCCGCAAGCCCGTCTCGGAGCTGGCGCAGGAGATCGGCCTGTCGACCACGCCTTGCGCGCGCCGCTTCGAGGCCTTGCAGGAAGCCGGTATCATCAAGGGCTTCGCCGCGGTGCTCAGCCGCCGCGCCGTAGGCCTGACCGTCGAGGTGTTCATCCAGGTGCGACTGGTCAGCCACAGCGACGGCTCGCCCGAAAGCTTCATCGCCGCCGTGCAGCGCATGGACGAGGTCTCGTCCTGCTGGACGATGACAGGCGATTACGATTTCCTGCTGCATGTCTTGGTGCCGTCGGTGGACGATTTGAACGCCTTCGTCATGCACCGGCTGATGCGTCTGCCCGGCGTGCGCGACGTCCACACGCAACTGGTGCTGCAGAACATCAAGGGACCCGGCCACGTGCCGCTCAGCCATCTACGGCGCTGATCCGGTCAAATCTGGCGAAAAGCTGCGTGGAAACTGCTGAACCGCGCCAAGGCGGCTTCGACATAGGCGACTAGCACAAGCAGACCAACATGGAGGTCCGCCTTGAACATCGTGCTGATCAATCCGCCGCATACCGCCATCGGCAGCCGTGTGCCCGACGACCACCTGCCGCCGCTCGGTCTTTTGGCTATCGGCGGGCCGCTGATCGATTCCGGCCATCAGGTGCGCCTGGTCGACGCCGAGTTCGGGCCGATGCCGCTTGCGGCGCTAGTAGACGAGGCGCTGCGCGGCGATCCGGATTTCGTGCTGATCGGCCATTCCGGCTCGACCTCGGCGCATCCGACCGCTTTGCGCATAGCCGAGATGATCAAGGCCCGCGCGCCGGAGGTCATCGTCATCTATGGCGGCGTCTTCCCGACCTATCATTGGCGCGATATCCTCGCTGCGACCGACGTCTTCGACTTCATCGTGCGCGGCGAGGGCGAGGCGACCGTGACGGCGCTGGTCGAGGCGATCGAGATGCGCCAGCCGGTGGCGAGCGTTGCCGGCATCGCCTATCGCGACGATTTCGGCCACCCTGTCGCGACGCAGCCGGCGATGACCATAGCCGACCTCGATGCTTACCGCGTCGGCTGGGAGCTGATCGATCATCGCCGCTACTCCTATTGGGGCGGCAAGCGGGCGGTGGTCATGCAGTTCTCGCGCGGCTGCCCGCACCTGTGCAACTATTGCGGCCAGCGCGGCTTCTGGACCCGCTGGCGCCATCGCGACCCGGTCAAATTCGCCAAGGAGATCGCTTGGCTACACCGCGAGCACGGCGTCGATCTGATCAATCTGGCCGACGAGAACCCGACTTCCTCGAAAAAGGCCTGGCGCGCCTCATCGCCTACGATCCGGACCAGATCCAAGCGCTCTATGTCACGCCGCATCGCTGGACGCCGTTCTTCCGCATCGCCAAGGATCGCAAGGTGATCCAAAAGGACGTACGCATGTGGGATTACAAGCACCAGGTTCTGCACATGACCCGGCTGAAGCCATGGATGCTGTTCTTCGCCGTCAAGCTGATCGAGGTCGCGGTGCAGGCGCGGCCTAAGGCGCTGGCGCGCATCCTGTTCCACCCCGATCCCGAGCAGCGCCATTCGATGCGCTGGTACACCAGGATGGGCCGTCGCGTCTGGTTCCGCGAGGTCTGGGGGTTTCTCGCCCGCGATGGCCGCGTCACGGATGGGCCGACATTAGCCGAATTCTGGGGCGCGCCGCAGGACGCCGAGGAGGAATCGATGATCGTCGGGCGCCAGCCACGCAAGTCCGTCGCGCCGGTCATCGAAGATCGACGCGCGCCGGCGGCAAGAAAGTTAGCCGGCTGAATATGACGGCCATTGAAATGGTGAACTTGCCTTACGGAACGATCAGCGTGCCGGCGCCGTGCTCGGTGAAGAGTTCGAGCAGAACGGAGTGCGGCGTCTTGCCGTTGAGGATGACGACGCCCTCGACGCCGCGCTCGATCGCCTCGATGCAGGTCTCGACCTTCGGGATCATGCCGCCCGACACCGTGCCGTCCTTGATCAGCGTCCTGGCCTCGGCGACCGTCAGCTCGTCGATCAGCTTCTTGTTCTTGTCGAGCACGCCGGGCACGTCGGTGAGGAAGAGCAGACGCGAGGCGCGGCAAGCGCCGGCGATCGCACCGGCAAACGTGTCGGCATTGATGTTGTAGGTGTGGCCGTCGCGGCCGGGAGCGACCGGCGCCAGCACCGGGATCATCTCCGAGCGCGCCAAAAGATCGAGCAACGTGCGGTCGACCTCGACCGGCTCGCCGACAAAGCCGAGATCGAGCACCCGCTCAATGTTGGAATCCGGGTCGATCATGGTCTTGCGAGCCTTTTCGGCGAACACCATGTTGCCGTCCTTGCCGCAAAGCCCGATCGCCCACTCGCCCTCGGCGTTGATCAGCGCCACGATCTCCTTGTTGATCGAGCCGGCCAGCACCATCTCGACGATCTCGACCGTCTTCTGATCGGTGACGCGCAGGCCGCCCTCGAACTTGGATTCGATGCCCATCTTGGTGAGCATCGCGCCGATCTGCGGCCCGCCGCCATGCACGACGATCGGATTGACGCCGGATTGTTTCAGAAGCGCAATGTCGCGGGCGAACGCCTTGCCGAGCTCGGTATCACCCATGGCATGCCCGCCATATTTCACCACCACGGTCTTGTTCTCGTAGCGCTGCATATAAGGCAGCGCGCGAGAGAGCAGCGCGGCCTGCATTTCGGCGGTGGCGGCGATGTCCGTCATCGGTGTCGATCCCAGCTAGCGTGAATGGCGGCCTCTTAGCTGGAATTGCCGCAGGCCGCAAACGGCTTTGCGGTCACAATAACGATATCTGCCAGTTCCCCAGCACAGGGAATTCGACCGGCGGCCGTGTTTGTGTTGGCAGGTGGCATGCCTTGGAGATTGGCCGAAACGGCCCAACCTCGTCATCCACGGGCGGAGCAAGGAGCGAAGCGACGCGCGCAGACCCGAGGATCCATTCCGTGACACATGAGCGCTACCACGATGCAGAATTCTGCTCCGCTGCACGTTGATCAAGGTCACGGAATGGATTCCAAGGTCCGCGCGACGCCGCTTGGCGGCTGCTTCGCCCTGGAATGACGAGGTTGGGAGCCTTCAGCCAATCGCCAGCGTTTGCGCTGATTTCACGGACACAATGACGAAATCTGCTTAGTTCGCCAGCACAGTAATTTTGCCCGGGCGGGCCGTGTTCGTGTTGGCAGTTGGCATGGCTGGAGATTGGCCGAAACGCCCAGCCAGTCGTCATCCACGGGCGGAGAAAGGAGCGAAGCGAAGCGCGCAGACCCGAGGATCCATTCCGTGACACATGAGCGCTACCACGATGCAGAATTCTGCTCCGCTGCACTCTTTGACCAACGTCACGGCATGGATTCCAGGGTCTGCGCGACGCCGCTTAGCGGCTGCTCCGCCCTGGAATGACGAGGCTGAACCGGCAGTTTTCAAAATCCCTGCGCAGAACCGCCGGGCACCTTGAGCGGCGCCCGCCGCTTCAGCCATCCCGAAAGCTTCTCCATCTGCGCCGCGAAGGACAAAAGCGTCTCCTCGTCGCCGGGCCGGCCGGCGGCCTGGATGCCGAGCGGCAGGCCGTCCGCCGTGACATGCACCGGCAGCGCGACCGACGGCTGCCCGCTGACGTTCTGGATCGCCGGCCAATGGGTGAACCACAGGCTCTTGTCCATCAGCTGGCCGAACACCGCCTTGACCTTCAGCAAGCGGGTGAGATGCAGTTTGTCGAGCAGGTTCTCGATGAATTCGTCGGCGCCCTTGGGGTCCATCGAACCGCAGGCCAAGGGCGGATGCGCGATCAGCGGCATCAGCACGGCGTCGTAGCGCGCGGTCTCTTCGATCAGCCGCCGCGCCGTGGCGTTGAGCCGCTGCACGCCCTCGTAAACCTCGCCGGCCGACAACATTTCACCGAGACGGGTGAGCACGCGCGTTGCGCGCTCGACCTCGCCGGTCACCGGGCGGCCGACGCGCTGCGCCTCGGCCCGCATCGTGCCGGCAACGGCCGCGGCGACACTCTTGCAGAAATCGGAAATGAAATCGCGGCCGATGAAAGGCAGGTCGATCTCCTCCACCGTGTGGCCGCCTTCGCGCGCCAGCGCCACCGCGGTGTCGAGCGCCGCAAGCGTTTCGGCCGAGATCGGCAGGCCGAGCGGCGACTTGCGGTAGACGGCGAGGCTGAGCTTGCCGGGCTCGCGCGCCGCGGCTGCGGCAAACGAGCCTTTCGGCGCGCGGGCAGCATAGGGCGAGAGCGGATCGGCGCCATGTGTGAGGTCGAGCAGCAGCGCGGTATCGCGCACCGAGCGGCTGACGGCATGGTCGACGACCATGCCGTACCAGCTTTCGCTGACGAGCGGCGTCAGCGGCACGCGGCCGCGCGAGGTCTTCAAGCCGACCAGCCCGCTGCAGGCCGAAGGCACGCGGATCGAGCCGCCGCCGTCGGAAGCATGCGCCGCCGGCACAACGCCCGCGGCGACGAGCGCCGCCGAGCCGCCGGAGGAACCACCGGTCGTATGCCCAGTATTCCAGGGATTGCGGGTGATGCCGAAGCGGGCCGACTCCGTCATCAACCTGAGCCCATGCTCGGGCGAGGTGCTGGTGACGATCGGGATCAAGCCGGCGGCCAAATAGCGCTCGACCATCACCGAGTCGAAATCGGCGGTGAAGGGCGGGATGCGGCTGCCGCCATGGATCGGCACGCCCTTGATGCCGATGCCGAGATCCTTGAGCGCGAAGGGCACACCGGCCAGCGGCAGCGTGCGGTCGACGGTCTTGGCCCGTGCCCGCGCGGCGTCGTAAAGCGGCGTGGCAATCGCGTTGATATCTGGGCTTGTCGCTTCGGCGCGCGCGATCGCCGCATCGACCAGCTCCTGCGGCGCGATTTCCCCTTTGTGGACGAGCTCGGCAAGGCCGGTCGCATCCTGCTCCCAAAGCACGCGTTCGATCGACATCCGCATCCCCCCGGTTTTTCGAGAGGCTAGAGCAATTCCAGGAAAAGTGTGAGCTGTTTTCCGTTTGGAATTGCGTCGGGCAAGGGGCAAGGATTTGCTTGGCAACGATCCAGTGTCGAGACGCCTGGGATCGGCCCGCGGCCGCTGGTGGACAACGCTTCCGCCGCCGTTGCAATTAAATCGCAATCTTCTAATTTGCCTGCATGGGGCCTCAGGACATCAGCAAGCTGATCGTCCGGACTTCGATGAAGGACCGGGCGGCGTTCGATCTGCTCTACAAGCAGACCAGCGCGAAACTTTTCGGTGTCTGCCTTCGTGTATTGCGGGACAGGGGGGATGCGGAAGAAGCGCTGCAGGAGGTCTTCGTCAAAATCTGGACGAAGGCAGATCGGTTCGCGGTTTCCGATCTGAGCCCGATTTCCTGGCTGGTGGCCGTCGCGCGCAACCATGCGATCGATCGCATCCGGTCGCGGCGCAGTCCTTCCGCCAACATCGATATGGCCCTCGACGTCGCCGATCCGGCGCCGGGACCCGAGGCCATGGCTGTGGCGGGCGGCGAGGCCGAACGCATCTACCATTGCCTCGACGAACTGGAACAAGACCGGGCGGCGGCCGTCCGGGGCGCCTATCTGGGCGGCGAAAGCTATGCCGAGCTGGCGGAGCGCTTCAAGGTTCCGCTGAACACGATGCGGACCTGGCTGCGGCGAAGCCTGCTGAAACTGAGAGAATGCCTGGAAAGATGACGCTGGCAGAGGACAACGGACCGGAACGTGGAGGCGACGATCTGCTCGCCGCCGAGTACGTTCTCGGCGTTCTGGCAGCCGACGAGCGCCAGATCGCTTCCCGTCGCATCGATGCCGAGACGGCGTTCGCCCGCCTGGTCGATGCCTGGGAAGCCCATTTCGCGCCCATGGCCGCCGCCTATGCCGCGGTCGAGCCGCCGGATTCGGTGAAAGTGGCAATCGACCGCCGCCTGTTCGCTTCGTCCGCGTCCAGCGGCGGCCTGTGGGCGAGCCTTGTCTTCTGGCGCGGCCTCGCCGCAGCGGCCATCGCCGCTTTGGCCGTCTATGTCGCCCTGCCTTACGTCAACCCGCCGGTCAAGCCGCCCGAGACCAGGCTGGTCGCCTCTCTGGCCGCCGACAACAGCAACGTCAAATATCTTGCCGTCTATGACGCCACCCGCCATGAGGTCGGCCTGTCGCTGGTCTCCGGCGACCGCGGCGCCGGCAAGGACTTCGAGCTGTGGATGATCGAGGGCAAGAACGCGCCGGTTTCGATGGGCGTCATCCCCGCCGGGCCGACCGCGCGCATGGCGGTGACGCCCGCCGTCCAGCAGAAGCTGGCGCAAGGCGCCGTGCTCGCCGTCAGCCTCGAGCCCTCTGGCGGTTCGCCGACCGGCCAGCCGACCGGTCCGGTCGTCGCCGCGGGTGACCTGAAGGGCATCTGACCCTGGTCAGCCGGTTATCGAAGACTAACTGAAGTCTATATCCTGCCTTTGCCAGGCGAGACAAGTTCTCTGTCGCCATCGGCGACGCAGACGCAATAAAGCACTGGAATAAAAAATCGCGCGCCCTTCATGAAACTAACGTTTTTCGGACTCGTATCTCCTCGCGTTCCCAAGGATGGGAAGAAACAACCCGAGGAGACTGACACCATGCGTAAGCTCGCCACCCTTTTGCTTGCCTCTACACTTGGCCTTTCGGCGCTCGGCGCCGTTGCCTACGCTGCCAATCCGATGGTCGGCGGCGCGCCGATGTATGCCAAGAAGAACATCATTGAGAACGCCGTCAATTCGAAGGACCACACCACGCTGGTCGCCGCCGTCAAGGCCGCCGGCCTGGTCGACACGCTGCAGGGCGCCGGTCCGTTCACCGTCTTCGCGCCGACCAACGAGGCCTTTGCGGCGCTGCCCGCCGGCACGGTCGACACGCTGCTCAAGCCCGAGAACAAGGACAAGCTGACCAAGGTGCTGACCTGCCACGTCGTCGCCGCCAAGGCGCTGGCGGCCGACGTCGCCAAGATGGCCAAGGCCGATGGCGGCGCCCATCAGGTCAAGACCGTCGGCGGTTGCGAGCTGACGCTGAAGGCGGAGAAGGGCAAGGTCACCGTCACCGACGAGAACGGCAATGTCGCCCATGTCACCATCGCCGATGTCCGCCAGTCGAACGGCGTCATCCACGTCATCGACAAGGTTCTCTTGCCGAAGATGTAACAAAGCGGACCCGGCCGGCGAAGACATGGCTGAGCGCCGGCCGCGACATCCAAGATCCGCGCCGCCGGCAAGGATTGCTCCGCACCATCCCGCAAGGGCGGCGCGGAGCAGCATCCGGAACGTTCCAGGAAGGTTCTGTCCGGAATTGCTCGAACGAGGAGATGGGGCGTCACCGGCTTTTGATTTCCGGCCCGGGCTCTATCTTGGCAAAATGCGTCAGGAGGAACGGCCATGAACCGTCGCGATTTTCTCTGGAGCGGGGCCGCCGCCACCGCTCTCATCGTCGGATCCGCAGCGATGCTGCGTGCCGGCGGACCGAAACCCGCTCTCGCCGCCGAGACGTTCGAAGTCACCAAGACCGATGCCGAATGGCACGCCATTCTGTCGGACGAGGCCTTCGACGTGCTGCGCAAGCAAGGCACCGAATATCCAGGTACCAGCCCGCTGCTCAACGAGCATCGCAAGGGCATCTTCGCCTGTGCCGGCTGCGACCTGCCGGTCTATTCGTCCGAGACGAAATTCGATTCCGGCACCGGCTGGCCGAGCTTCTACCAGGAGATCGCCAATTCCATCGGCAAGACCGTGGACAATTCTCTCGGCATGACCCGCACCGAGGTCCACTGCCGGCGCTGCGGAGGCCATCTCGGTCATGTCTTCGACGACGGCCCGCCGCCCACCGGCCTGCGCCACTGCATCAACGGCGTGGCGCTAAGCTTCAAGCCGGCTTCAGCCTGAGGTGGGTTGATGTTCAGGTGAGGCCGGCCTGCAAATGGCGGTTTCCTGCGCTTCCGGTGCTCACGTACGTTAAGTACGCTCCGCTCCGGTTCTCGGAACCCACCATTTTCGACTCGGCCTGACCTGAATCTCAACCCACCTTGCAGTCGCTTTCAATCTCTCCAAAGAGAATGACCCCGGAAATCGTCACCGATTTCCGGGGTCACGCGTTGAGGACGCCAGGCGGGGGTTCCGGCTCCTCAATGGCCTCCGCCGCCACCGCCGCCCTGCGGGGCCGGCTTGTTGATGAACAGCACGAAAAATCCGAGCGAGGCGAACAGCACCGTCAGCATCACGAACACGTCCATGAAGGACAAAAGCGCCGCCTGCTGGTGCACCATGCCGGACAGCTTCGAGATCGCAGCGCTTGCTGCGTCGAGACCGGCGGTCTGCTCGAAATTCTGCGTCATGTTCTGCAGCCTGGTCTGCGCGGTCTCGCTGCCCCACTGCACATGCTCGGAGAGCCGCGCATAGTGGAAGGCGTTGCGGTCGATCAGCACCGTGTTGATCACCGCGAGGCCGACGGCGCCGCCGAGGTTGCGGGTCAGGTTGAACAGGCCCGACGCGTTCTTCAGCCTTTCCGGCGGCAGCGTGCCGAGCGCGATGTTGTTGATCGGCACCATGCACAACATCATCGAGCAGCCGCGCAGGATCTGCGGGATCAACAGCTCATAGAAATCCCAGTCGGCGGTAAGATGCGTCATCCACCAGGTGCCGGTGGCGAAGCCGACGAAGCCGATCATCATCATCAGCCTGAGGTCGATCTTGTTCGACAGGATGCCGGCAACGGGCGCGGTGAAGAACATCGCCAGGCCGCTGACGAACAGCGCCTCACCGATCATCATCGAATCGTAGCCGCGGATACGCCCCAGGAACACCGGATAGAGATAGGTGAGCCCGTAGAGGCCGATGCCGACGACGAAGGAGAACAGCGAGCCGAAGGCGAAGTTGATGTTGCTGAAGGCCCTGAGGTCGACGATCGGCTCCTCGGCGGTGAAGACGCGCCAGAAGAAGATGACGCCGCCGATGGTCATGATGATGGCGCAGGCGAACACCGCCGGCTCCTGCAGCCAGTCGTGGTTCGGGCCTTCCTCCAGCACATATTCCATGCAGCCGAGGAAAGCGGCCATGCCGATCAGGCCCCACCAGTCGAACTTCGAGAACAGTTTCAGGTTGGGCTTGTCGAAGTCGATCAGCGACCAGGCTGCCGTCGCCACCAGGATGCCGGGCACGACATTGATCAGGAACAGCCAGTGCCAGGACATGGCGTGGCTGATATAGCCGCCCACCGTCGGGCCGATCGTCGGCGCCAGCGTCGCCACCAGGCCGATCATCGGCGAGACGATGGCGCGCTTGGAGGGCGGAAAGATGGTGAAGGCGGCCGCGAAGACGCTGGGGATCATACCGCCGCCGATAAAGCCCTGGATGGCGCGGTAGACGATCATCTGGTCGATATTGGTGGCGGTGGCGGCGAGCGCGCTGGCCGCGGTGAAGCCGGCCGCCGCGGTGGTGAACAGCACGCGCGTCGACAGCATGCGGCTGAGAAAGCCGGACAGCGGGATCATCACCACCTCGGCGATCAGGTAGGCGGTCTGCACCCACGGGATCTCGTCGGAGCTGGCGCTCAGGCCCGCCTGGATTTCCGAGAGCGAGGCCGAGACGATCTGGATGTCGAGGATCGCCATGAACATGCCGAACACCATCGCCAGGAAGGCGACGACGCGGCGCACCGGCATATGGTCCGCGGGCAGGGCCGGCGCGGCGGCGACCGGACGTCCGGGCATTGATCCTGCGGTGATGGTTGCGGTTGCCATGTCATGGCCTCCCTGGGCAATTCCTGGGACGAGCGCGTGGCGGTCCCGGACTGCGTCGAAAACGATAAGGCAGGCTGGACGGCCCGGCGCTCAATCGGCCGCCAGGCCGCCCCCCAATCAGTTGGTCGTCGAGGCCGGCGCGGTGCGGCTGTCGACCGCGACGACGACGCTCAGCCCGGCGCGCAGCTTGCCGGCCTTCAGCACGTCGGCCGGCACGTCGATGCGCACGGGCACGCGCTGCACCACCTTGGTGAAGTTGCCGGTGGCGTTTTCCGGCGGCAGCAGCGAGAACACCGCGCCCGAAGCCGGCGCCAGTGAGGAAACCGTGCCTTCGAAGGTCTGGCCGTCAATGGCGTCGACTGTGATGCGGACCTTCTCGCCGGGCACCATCCGGCCGAGCTGCGTCTCCTTGAAGTTGCCGACGATGTAGAGCTTGTCCATCGGCACGACGACGGCGAGCTTCTGGCCGGGGCTGACGAGATCGCCCTGCTCGACCGAGCGATTGCCGACGACGCCGTCATAGGGCGCCTTCAGCACGGTGAAGGACAGGTCGCGCTGGGCCTTGTCGCGGGTGAGCTGCAGCGACGCGAGCGTCGAGGCCTGCTCCGCGCGCTGGGCTTCCAGAACGCCGATATTGGCTTGCGCCGCGGCGATCTGCGCATCGGCGCCGACAAGCGCCGCCTTGGCCTGGTCGAGCGCGGTCTGGGCGTCGTCGAGCTGGGCCTGCGTGCCGACATGGGTCTTGACGAGTTGCGCCGCCCGCACCTGGGCGCGCGCCGCATTGTCGGCAGCGGCCTGGTCCGCGACCTTCTGCGCCTGGGCCTGCGACAGCGAGGCCTGGGCCGCCTTGGTCTGGGCGTCGATGCGGTCGAGCGTCTTCGCCAAGGTGGCGATCTGCGCCTCGGCCTGGGCGACGGCGATCTTGTAGTCGCCATTGTCGATGACGAACAGCGGATCGCCGGCCTTCACCCGCTGATTCTCGCTCACCAGCACCTTGTCGATATAACCGGATATTTTCGGCGAGACGAACGACATATCGGCCTGGACATAGGCGTCGTCGGTGGAGATCATGAACCGGCCGTCGGTCCAATAGTTATACCCATACCAGGAACCGGCGCCGAGCAGGGCAAGCCCGATGATCGGTAACAGGAAAGAGCGGACAGAGCGCTTCTTCTTGGCGGGTGCTTCAGCCGCCGGCGTCGCAACGGGAGCGGCGGGCTGGACAGGAACTTCCGGCGCTTCGGTCGAAGGCTGGACCTTGGCGTTGGGAAAAGAGCGGACTTCGGCGGTGGCGGGCGCGTTCGAGGACATAGCGATCTCTCTGGATGTCAGTCAGACTGAACCGTTCGGTTCGAATTGGAGATTGACATAGCGCGGAAAGAGGACCATATCAAGAGGAAATCGAACCGAGCGGTTCGAAATATTTTTCAAGGAACGACTTCCATGGTCGACACGACAGCCGATAGCGATCTGCTCGACTTACGCAAGGGCCGCCCGGCGGCCGGGCAGGATCCCGTAAAACGGGCCCAGATCATCGAGGGCGCCCGCCGCGTCTTTATAGATAAGGGTTTTGAAGCGGCCTCGATGAACGACATCACGCGCGAGGCCGGCGTCTCCAAAGGCACGATCTACGTCTATTTCGAGAACAAGGAAGAGCTGTTCGAGGCTCTGATTGAGGAAGAGCGCGGCACCATCTTCAAGAACATGTATGAGGTGCTCGACCATTTCGACGACCTGCGCAAGACGCTGGTGAAATTTGGCACCGTGCTTTCCGTCAAGATCACCTCGGCCAAGGTCATCCAGGCCCAGCGCACGGTGGTCGGGGCGTCCGACAGGATACCCGAGCTCGGCGCGCGGTTTTACGAGCGCGGCCCGAAGCGCGGCCACGACAGGGTCATGGCCTTCCTCAATGAAGCCGTCGAACGCGGCCTGCTCAAGATCGACGATGTCGACCTTGCCGCCTATCAGTTCACCGAGCTCTGTCTCGCCGGCCTGTTCCGGCAGTGCATCTTTTCCTACCGCACCAAGGCGCCGAGCCAGGCGGAGATCGAGCACATCGTGACCTCCGGTGTCGATGTCTTCCTCAAGGCCTACGGCACGGAAAAATTCCTCGCCGAGGAAAGGGCGCTGCAATCGGCCTGACCGTTCGGGCATGCGGATCCCGGAGCGCAAAGGGCGAAGCTGAAGGGGTCGCGAGGCGTCTTTGCGAAGTCCATCGGCGCGGTCTGCCTCGGCCGCGAAGACCGGCCTGAAGACCCCCCTCTCAAAATATCGATCGGCATCGTCCGGCAGGCGCTTTCGGAAGGACCTGTTAACCATCGCTTCCTATGTCTCGGGAGACGTTCAATCGGCGAGTCTCGAGTATGACATCCATGCGTTTCCCCCGTGCCACTCATCCCGGCGCCTCAGCCCACAACAGCGACGACGAACATCGCAATCCGCGGGAAACCGGGCGCCAT
Organism: Mesorhizobium sp. B2-7-2; assembly: GCF_006440775.1. GTDB lineage: Bacteria > Pseudomonadota > Alphaproteobacteria > Rhizobiales > Rhizobiaceae > Mesorhizobium. The sequence goes on from NZ_VFTZ01000013.1 coordinate 139,194, forward strand.
GGCGCGGTCCCGCAAGCAGGGCAGGTCGTGCCGCTGCGAGTCCTGCCCGGGGCCGAATCGAGCGCAGCTCGTAACGCATCGTCCGAATCGGCCGGCGACGATTTCGGCCTCCCCGCCTGGCAGAACTATTTCTTCCTTGCGCCCAATGTGCGTTTCACGCGCACGCCGGACACCGACCTCGCCAGGCGGGCCGCCCCGCCGGAGGATGCGCCGGCCAAGACTACCGCGCGCGAGCCCGTACGGCCTGCGCCGCCGGCTCCGCCGCCAGCCGCTCCGGTCCGGAAAAGTTCGGCCGCTCCCGCCACGGCGCCGATGCAAACCCAGCCGGTCCGCGCACCAGCCACTGTTGCCCCAGCCGCCGTCCCGAGCTCTCCGACCGCGCCGAGCCAGGCTGCCGCTGCTGCGACGCCAAAACCGCGCCCGAGCGGACTGCGCTGGTCCTATCTTTCCGATCATGCCTTTTTCGAGTTCGGCATGCCCTTCCTGGCCGAGCGCCTGGCGCGGGCGCGTCTGACTGAGGCCGCGCAGGCGCCTGCCGTTCCGGCGAAGCCACTGATGCGGCCGATGCCGGCGCAACGTCCGGCCGCGCAACCGGTCCAGCCCCGTGCCGCCTTCCTGGGCGAAGCGACGTCATTTTACCGGGTCATCGAATGGCGCTCCAACGCGGTTGAGGCAAGTCCGATCTTGGCGCCCGTGCCGGCTCCGGCGGCCGCCCAACCGGCGCCTGCCAAGCCCATGCCGATCTCCGCCCCGGTAAGCGCAAGGAAAGCCAGGCAGGTATCATCGTTGCCCATGGCCGGCGAAGTCGTGCCGCTGCCAGAGTCCGCCGGCTACGAGCTTCCTTCGGAAGAGCTTCTGCAGATGCCGCCCGAGGGCCAAGGCTTCTACATGTCGCAGGAGCGGATGGAGCAGAATGCCGACCTGCTCGAAAGCGTGCTGGAGGATTTCGGCGTCAAGGGCGAGATCATCCATGTCCGGCCGGGGCCGGTCGTCACGCTCTACGAGTTCGAGCCGGCGCCGGGCGTGAAATCCAGCCGCGTCATCGGGCTCGCCGACGATATCGCCCGCTCCATGTCGGCCGTCTCGGCGCGTGTGGCCGTGGTGCCGGGCCGCAATGTCATCGGCATCGAGCTGCCCAACGAGACGCGGGAGACGGTCTATTTCCGCGAGCTGATCGGCTCGGCCGGCTTCCGCAACACCTCCTGCAAGCTGGCGCTCGGCCTCGGCAAGACCATCGGCGGCGAGCCGGTCATCGCCGAGCTCGCCAAGATGCCGCATCTCCTGGTGGCGGGCACCACCGGCTCCGGCAAGTCGGTCGCCATCAACACCATGATCCTGTCGCTGCTCTTCAGGATGAAACCGCAGGAATGCCGTCTCATCATGGTCGACCCCAAGATGCTGGAGCTCTCCGTCTATGACGGCATCCCGCATCTTTTGACGCCGGTCGTCACCGATCCGAAGAAGGCCGTCACGGCGCTGAAATGGGCGGTGCGCGAGATGGAAGACCGCTATCGCAAGATGGCGCGCCTCGGCGTGCGCAACATCGACGGCTACAACCAGCGCGCGGCCGGCGCCCGCGACAAAGGCGAGGTCGTGACCATGCAGGTGCAGGCCGGCTTCGAGAGAGGCACGGGCGAGCCGCTGTTCGAGGAGCGCGCGATCGACCTCGCGCCCATGCCCTATATCGTCATCATCGTCGACGAGATGGCCGACCTGATGATGGTGGCCGGCAAGGAGATCGAAGGCGCCATCCAGCGGCTGGCGCAGATGGCGCGCGCCGCCGGAATCCATCTGATCATGGCGACGCAACGCCCGTCCGTCGACGTCATCACCGGCACGATCAAGGCCAATTTCCCCACCCGCATCTCCTTCCAGGTGACGTCGAAGATCGACAGCCGCACCATCCTCGGCGAGCAGGGCGCCGAGCAGTTGCTTGGCCAGGGCGACATGCTGCACATGGCCGGCGGCGGGCGCATTTCGCGCGTGCACGGCCCCTTCGTTTCCGATGTCGAGGTCGAGCATGTCGTGGCGCATCTGAAAGCGCAGGGACGTCCCGAATATCTCGACACCGTCACCGCCGACGAGGAAGAGGAACAGGAAGCAGCCGACACCGGCCCGGTCTTCGATAAAAGCGCGATGGCCGAGGAGGATGGCGACGCGCTCTATGAGGAAGCCGTCAAAGTGGTCAAGCGCGACAAGAAGTGCTCGACCTCCTACATCCAGCGCCGCCTCGGCGTCGGCTACAACCGCGCCGCCTCATTGGTCGAGCGCATGGAAAAGGAAGGCCTGGTCGGCGCCCCCAACCATGTCGGCAAGCGCGAGATCCTCAGCGGCCGGCGCGATCGCGAGCCGGAACGCGACGAGATGGATTGAGCGAGGCGCGCCAGCGCCGGCCATATCCTCTCCCCTCGGGGGAGGCAGGCCGAGCCAAGCGGAGGCTGGGTGGGGGGGAGTGCCTACGCGGCAGGCTCGCTCAACGGCAATAACGGCGTCAGCCGCCGTTCGCCACCAAAGCGATGGCGGCACGCAGCTCGTCCAAGCCCTCGGCTTTTTCCGACGAGGTGGCCAGCACCAGTGGAAACGCCGCCGGCCGCTTCTTGATCTTGGCCAGCGTCTCCTCGACCAGCCTCGGCACGCCGGCGGCCTTGATCTTGTCGGTCTTGGTCAGCACCACCTGGTAGGACACTGCCGCCTTGTCGAGCAGGGTCAGCACTTCCTCGTCCTTGGCCTTGATGCCGTGGCGCGCGTCGATCAGCACATAGACGCGCTTCAGCGTCACGCGGCCCTGCAGATATTCGTAGATCAGCTTGGTCCACTCATCGACCTTGTCCTTCGGCGCGCTGGCATAGCCGTAGCCCGGCATGTCGACCAACGCCATCGGCGGCAGGTCGGCGCCCTCGCCGGAAAAGCCGTCGGGCACGAAATAATTGAGCTCCTGCGTGCGCCCCGGCGTGTTCGAGGTGCGCGCCAGGCCCTTGTGCCCGACCAGCGCGTTGATCAGCGACGATTTGCCGACATTGGAACGACCGGCGAAGGCGATCTCCGGCGGGCCTTCCGGCGGCAGGAACTTCATCGACGGCACGCCGCGGATGAAGACCCAGCCACGGGTGAACAGCTCCGGGCTGATCGCCGTTTGGTTCGGGGTCTTGTCGTTTGTCATTTTTTCGGGCGCGTTCAAACCGCTGCCTCCAGCCTTGAAATGTCGGCGCCGCGAATGGCGTTGAGGTTGCGGCTGATCTTGTCGACCGGCCAGTCCCACCAGGCCGCCTTGAGCAGCCGCCGCACCGTGAATTCGTCGAAGCGCATCTTCACCACCCTGGCCGCATTGCCGGCCACGATCGCATAAGGCGGCACGTCGTGCGTGACAACCGATTTCGCGGCGACAATGGCGCCGTCGCCCACCGTCACGCCCGGCATGATCACCGCATCCATGCCGATCCACACGTCATTGCGGATCGTGGTGTCGCCGCGGATCTCCTTCGACCAGGTCTGCGGGTCAAAGCCTTCCTCCCAGCCATGGCCGAAGATGTTGAACGGATAGGTCGAGAAGCCCGACATGGCGTGGTTGGCGCCGTTCATGATAAAACGCGCGCCTTCGGCGATGGCGCAGAACTTGCCGATGATCAGCTTGTCGCCGATGAAGTCGTAGTGATGCAGCACGCATTTCTCGGCGAATTTGTCGGGACCGTCGGGGTCGTCATAGTAGGTGAAGTCGCCGATCTCGATGTTGGGCGACGTCACCAATCCCTTCAGGAAACCGACGCGCGGATGCATCGCAATCGGATGCTTGACGTTGGGATTGGGTCCGGTCATCGCGGTCCTTTGCAGGCGGGTTTGGGCGCGGTCGGCGCGCGCGATCAAACTAACGCGATCCTTCGACAGCACCAACCGTTCAATGGCTTGCCGCGACAGATCGCGAACAGGTTGGAAGCAGGGCAATCGCATATGGGTTTATCGGCGAAGGCCAACACAAGCCCGAGTATGACGACGTCACGGAGGTTTTGGCCGATCTCCAACGTCAGCGCCAATAGCGCCCTCAACCCACCGCCACTTTCAGCCACAGCGCCTTTTCGCCGAGCGTCGCGACCAGCCCGGCATGCGCCGCCCGATCCGTTTCACTGAGCCGCGGCGGCAGGGCGATCGGTCTCGCGCCGATCGAGATGTCGATATCGGCCACCTCGCCGGCGCCGTTCATGTGGACCGCCACGGACTCCAGCACCAGCGCCGCCTGCTTGCCGCCGATGAGCTCGATATAGACCTCGGCCAGCAATTCGGAGTCGAGCAGCGCGCCGTGCTTGGTGCGGCGGGTGTTGTCGATGCCGTAGCGCCGGCAGAGCGCGTCGAGCGAGTTCGGTCCCATCGGATGCTTGCGGCGCGCCAGCGCCAGCGTGTCGACCACGCGGCCGGGATCGATGGCTGCTTGCTCGAGCCGGCTGAATTCGAGGTTGAGGAAGCCGATATCGAAAGTGGCGTTGTGGGCGATCAGCCGGGCGCCGTCGGTGAAGTCCAGCCATTCCTGCGCGATTTCGGCGAAGGTCGGCTTGCCGACCAGGTCGGCGGCGCTGATGCCGTGCACGGCCTGCGCCTCGGCATGGATTGCGCGCCCCTGCGGATTGATGAATTTGTGGAAGGTGCGGCCGGTCGGGAAGCGGTTGACCAGCTCGACGCCGCCAAGCTCGATGATGCGGTCGTCGCGCAAATCGAGGCCGGTGGTTTCCGTATCGAAGATGATCTCACGCATTCGAATCAGTTCGCTTCCCAAACGAGCAGAATCATACACCGGAACAAAATGGCAATGGGGACTGGTGACGGCCTAACGCATGACCTGCGAAAATCGGAATCGATTTTCGGAAAATGATCATGCGCAAAATCAAAGCGTTACAGCGTCCTTTGCGCGTTCGAACGGACGCGCGGCGCTGTATGTCAGGAGCCGGCTTTGTCGGACTTTTCCCCTGAGAGTTCGGCGACGATCGCCTCGACCGCCTTTCGCGCGGCGTCGAAGCCATGGCCGGTGTCGATGATGAAATCGGCCTGGCGACGCTTTTCGGCGTCGGGCACCTGCCTGGCGAGGATGGATGAAAACTTCTCCTCGCTCATGCCCGGCCTCGCAAGCACGCGCGCGCGCTGGATTTCGGGCGACGCGGTGACGACCACGACCTTGTCGACGCGGCTGCGGCCGCCGGTTTCGAACAGCAGCGGGATGTCGAGCACGGCGAGCGGCGCGGCGGCGGCGCGATGCGTTGCGAGAAACGCGTCGGCGTCGGCGCGCACCAGCGGGTGAATGATTGCCTCGAGCCGCTTCAGCGCGGCCGGATCGGCGAGCACCTTTTCTGCAAGCTTGGCCCGATCGACCGCGCCCGCTTGCGTCGTGCCCGGAAAGGCCGCCTCGACCAGAGGGGCTGCCTTGCCGGAATAAAGGCGATGCACGGTCTCGTCGGAATCATGCACCGGCACGCCGGCCTCGGCGAACATTTTCGCCGTGGTGGACTTGCCCATGCCGATCGATCCGGTGAGGCCGAGCACGATCATCAACGGCCCTCGATGTCGGCGACGATCATGCGCCGCAATTCGGGCGTCACTTCGGGTTTCCTGCCGAACCAGCGTTCGAAACCGGGCACGGCCTGATGCAGCAGCATGCCGAGACCGTCGACCGTCTTCAGGCCGCGCGCCCTGGCGGCGGCAAGCAAAGGCGTTTCCAACGGCACATAGACAATGTCGGTGACGATGGCGTGGCCGGGCAAGCCGGCCGGATCGGCTGCCAAGCTCTCATTGCCATGCATGCCGAGCGAGGTGGTGTTGACGAGCAGGCCGGCATCGGCAATCAGCTCACTGAGCGCGCCCGCGCCATGCGCCGAGACTCCGGCGCCGAAATGGCGGCTGAGTTCCTCGGCTCTCGCGAGCGTCCGATTGACGATGCGGATATCCTTGATGCCACGCTCCTTCAGCGCGTGGATGACCGCGCGGGAGGCGCCGCCGGCACCCAGAACCACGGCCGGCCCATTGACCGCCCAGCCCGGCGCATGCTCGTCGAGATTGGCGGCGAAACCGTAGCCGTCGGTGTTGCCGCCCCACAGAAGGCCATCCTCGAACCACAACGTGTTGACCGCGCCGATTTCATCGGCCGCATGGTCGCGTCGGGCCACGCCGGCGAAGGCCGCCTCCTTGTGCGGGATGGTGACGTTGCCGCCGCGGTAGCCGTTCTCGCCGAGAGATTTGAGAAAGGCGGCGAAATCCGCCGGCGCGACATCGATCGCCTGGTAGCTGCCGTGGATGCCGTATTTCGCCAGCCAGTAGCCGTGGATCTTCGGCGAGCGCGAATGTGCGATCGGATGTCCCGTGACGAAGGCCTTTTTCTCAGCCATCGATGGCTCCCAATGCGCGCAGCTCTTTCAGCAGCGGCAGCAGCGGCAGGCCGACGATGGTGAAATAATCGCCCTCGATCTTCTCGAACAGCTGAATGCCTTCGCCCTCGATCTGGTAGGCGCCGACACTGGAGAGCGCCTTGGCGCCGACGCGCGCCAGATGCCTGCCGATGAAGCCGGGGTCGAGCTCGCGCATGGTCAGGCTGGCGACGCCGACATGGCGCCACAGCACCTCGCCGTCGCGGCAAAGCACGGCGGCGCTGTTCAACTGATGCGTCTTGCCGGACAAGGCCAGGAGGTGGCGGCGGGCGCCTTCCATGTCGGCGGGCTTGTGAAAAATCTCATCGCCCAGCGACAGGGTCTGGTCGCAGCCGAGCACCAGGGCGCCAGGCTTGCGCTCGCTGACCTCGGTCGCCTTGGCCTCGGCCAGGATCGACGCGACATCCTCCGGTGAAACACCGCTGTCCTTCAGCGGAGCCTCGAGCGCGCGCTCGTCGACATTTGCCGGCACCGCCTCGATGTCGAGGCCGGCGCTGGCGAGCATGGCTTTTCGGAATGGGCTGCCGGAGGCGAGGATGATCTTTTCAGGCATGATGGTTCATCCAACGGTTGCGATCCGTCCAGCACCCCTCATCCGTCTCGGCGCTATCGCGCCGATCCACCTTCTCCCACAAGGGGAGAAGGAAAGTCCAACGTCACCGCAAATCGCCGCCTAGCGGCAATCACAGGACGCTGGCGCCGCGTTCTTCCTTCTCCCCTTGTGGGAGAAGGTGGCCGAGCGAAGCTCGGTCGGATGAGGGGTGCTGGACGGAGTGCTCACTTATGTCGCTTGCCCTAGCGCGTCTTGCCCCGCAGGGCAACGATGGCCGCCGCCGTTTCCTCGATGGAGCGGCGGCTGACGTCGATCATAGGCCAGCCATGCCGCGTGCAGAGCTGGCGGGCATAGGCGAGTTCCTCGTTGATCGCGGCGCGGTCGACATAATCGGTCGGCACGAAGGCGGCGCTGTTGCCGAGGATGCGGTTTTGCCTCACATGCGAGATGCGCTCGGCCGTGGCGACCAGGCCGACGACCAAAGGCGTCTTGGCGGCGACCAGGCTTTCGGGCAGCGGCACGCCGAGCACGATCGGGATATTGGCGGTCTTGATGCCGCGATTGGCGAGATAGATGCTGGTCGGCGTCTTCGAGGTGCGCGAGATGCCGATCAGCACGATGTCGGCATCGTCCATATTGGCCGGCAGCTGGCCGTCGTCATGCTCCATGGTAAAGTTCAGCGCATCGATGCGGCGGAAATATTCGGCGTCGAGCACGTGCTGGGCGCCGACGCGGCGACCGGCCGGCGTGCCGAGATAGGACTGGAAGACGGTCAGCACCGGTTCCAGCACCGAGACGCAAGGCAGGCCCATCGTCGCGCAGCGCTCGTCGATCGAGCGCGCCAGCTTCTGGTCGACCACCGTATAGAGAATGATGCCGGGCTCCTCCTCGATGTCCTCGAAGACCTTGGCTATCTGCTTTTCGGTGCGGATCAGCGGATAGATGTGCTCGATGGCGCGCGCATCCTTGTATTGCGCGGATGCCGCGCGGCCGGCCGCCAGCAGCGTCTCGCCGGTGGCGTCGGAGATCAGATGCAGATGGAAGAAGCTCTGAGGTTTGTTCACAGGGGATGGGTCCAGGCTGTGGGCAATTGTGGACAAGGCTGGATGGGCAAGCCTTGGGCAAGGAGGCGACTGTATCAGATGGCCGCTTGTCCACAATTCGACCCGCTGTAGGCTTTGTCGCGGCGCTGGGGACAAAACCGGGGATCAACTTTTCCTGGCCGATCTCGTCCACAGGGCGAAGCTCGGAACGGAAATCCCAAGCTTTTGACTCCAAAGCTGGAATCCGGTTCGTCCCCAGAGCCCTCCAAATTGCGAAAGCGAGTACGCGACAATATGCTGACTGGCCTTTTCGGCTCTGAGGCTGGACAGGTCGCAACCATCACAACCAACAGACTCTTAGAATCAGAAGACTCTTTTAAAATAGATATTTGATTTAAGAGAAGCGGAGAGGACGAGCCTGGATGGCTGGGAAACGGATCGTGCTGGACGTCCTCAAGGGCGAGACGGTTTCGCCGCCGCCGCTCTGGATGATGCGCCAGGCAGGCCGCTATCTTCCCGAATATCGCGAGACAAGGAAGCGGGCGGGATCCTTCCTCGATCTCTGCTACGATCCGGACCTCGCCGTCGAGGTGACGCTGCAGCCGATCGAACGCTTCGGCTTCGACGCTTCGATCCTGTTCTCCGACATTCTCGTGGTGCCCAATGCCCTGGGGCGGGATGTCCGCTTCGAAGAAGGCCGCGGACCGGTCCTGAAGCCGATCTCGGCGGCCGAGATTGCGGCGCTGAACGGCGACATGTTTCACGTGAATCTCGAACCGGTCTACGAGACCGTGCGCCGGCTGCGGGCGAAACTGCCCGATGAGACGACGCTGCTCGGCTTCTGCGGCGCGCCCTGGACGGTGGCGACCTATATGATCGCCGGCCACGGCACGCCCGACCAGGGCCCTGCCCGGCTATTCGCCTATCGCGAGCCCGTCGCCTTCGCGCGGCTTCTGAAGATATTGGCCGATCATTCGGCCGCCTATCTCATCCGTCAGATCGAAGCCGGCGCCGATGCGGTGCAGATTTTCGATTCGTGGTCGGGTGTGCTGGACGAGCCGTCCTTCGAGGCCTTCTGCGTCGAGCCGGTGGCCGAGATCGTCGCCCAAGTGAAGGCGGTTCACCCCGACGTGCCGGTGATCGGTTTTCCGAAGGGAGCAGGCGAACGCTACCGCGACTACAGGAGAAAGACCGGCATTGCCGGTCTCGGTCTCGACTGGACCGTGCCGCTGTCGATGGCGAAGGAACTGCAGCGCGACGGAGCGGTGCAAGGCAATCTCGATCCGTTGCGCCTGGTCGCCGGCGGCAAGGCGCTCTCTGACGGCGTCGAGGCAATCCTGAGGACTTTGGGTGGCGGGCCGCTGATCTTCAATCTCGGCCACGGCATCACGCCGGAGACGCCGGTGGCGCATGTCGAGGCGATGGTGAAAATGGTGAGAAGCCGGCAATGAGGGATGTAAGCAAAGAGAACAGTGCGAGCAGCGAGAACAGCACTGGCCAGGCGATGAAGCGCATGGCGATCGGCATTGCCCTGCTCGTCGTGCTGACGGCGCTGCTTTATCTCGCGGCACCCGACAGCTTCTATCCGTGGGCCAAGGCGATCCATGTGATTGCGGTCATTTCCTGGATGGCCGGCATGCTCTATCTGCCGCGTCTCTTCGTCTATCACGTCGATGCCGAAAGGGGCTCGGTGCAGTCCGAAACCTTCAAGGTGATGGAGCGCCGGCTGCTGCGGGGGATCATCAATCCGGCGATGACCGCGACCTGGGTGTTCGGGCTTTGGCTTGCCTGGAAAGGCTTTGGGTTCCAGGGCGGCTGGCTGCACGCCAAGATCGCGCTGGTGCTCATTATGTCGGGGCTGCATGGCTATCTCGCCGGCGCGGTCAGGAAATTTGCCGAGGACAAGAACGAAAAGCCGGCGAGGCACTGGCGGATCGTCAATGAGATCCCCACATTGCTGATGATCGTCATCGTCATCCTGGTCATCGTGAAGCCGTTCTGAGGCTTTCCCGGACCTGGTCCCTGCCCCGCAAAAGGCGGCTTGCTCTTTCAGTCGAGCGACGATACAAGACGGGTCTTCCTTCCCGTCATGCGCCGCCCCTTTCACTCGCTTTCGGCCGCGCCCGACATTTGTCGCATCCAGCCGATTTCCCTCTCCAAAGCCTACCCAGAGTCTATCTAATGCAAGAAATGAAACTCGCAGAGTTCAAGAACAAGAAGCCGCCGGAGCTGATCGCTTATGCCGAGACGCTCGAGGTGGAGAACGCCAGCGTCATGCGCAAGCAGGAGCTGATGTTCGCGATCCTGAAGAAGCTCGCCGCCCAGGACGTCGAGATCATCGGCGAAGGCGTGGTCGAGGTGCTGCAGGACGGTTTCGGCTTCCTGCGCTCGGCCAACGCAAACTACCTGCCGGGTCCGGACGACATCTATATCTCGCCGTCGCAAATAAGGCGCTTTTCGCTCAAGACCGGCGATACGGTCGAAGGACCGATCCGCAGCCCGAAAGAGGGCGAGCGCTATTTCGCGCTGCTGAAAGTCAACACCATCAATTTCGACGACCCGGAGAAGATCCGGCACAAGATCCATTTCGACAATCTGACGCCGCTCTACCCGACCAAGCGGCTGAAGATGGAGATCGACAATTCGACCTCCAAGGACATCTCGCCGCGCGTGATCGACCTTGTCGCGCCGATCGGCAAGGGACAGCGCGCGCTGATCAACGCGCAGCCACGCACCGGCAAGACGGTGCTGATGCAGAACATCGCCCATTCGATCACCGCCAACCATCCGGAATGCTATCTGATCGTGCTTCTGATCGACGAGCGTCCGGAGGAAGTGACCGACATGCAGCGCTCGGTGAAGGGCGAGGTGATCTCCTCGACCTTCGACGAGCCGGCGGCGCGCCACGTGCAGGTCGCCGAGATGGTGATCGAGAAGGCCAAGCGCCTGGTCGAACACGGCCGCGACGTCGTCATCCTGCTCGATTCGATCACGCGCCTCGGCCGCGCCTACAACACCGTGGTGCCGTCATCCGGCAAAGTGCTGACCGGCGGTGTCGATGCCAACGCGCTGCAGCGCCCGAAGCGCTTCTTCGGCGCCGCCCGCAACATCGAGGAAGGCGGCTCGCTGACCATCATCGCGACTGCGCTGATCGATACGGGCAGCCGCATGGACGAAGTCATCTTCGAAGAGTTCAAGGGCACCGGCAACTGCGAGATCCAGCTCGACCGCAAGGTGGCCGACAAGCGCATCTACCCGGCGATGGACATCCTCAAGTCCGGCACCCGCAAGGAAGACCTGCTTGTGCCGCGCGCGGACCTGCAGAAGATCTTCGTGCTGCGCCGCATCCTCGCGCCGATGGGCACGACCGATGCGATCGAGTTCCTCATCGACAAGCTCAAGCAGACCAAGACCAACGCGGACTTCTTCGATTCGATGAATACGTGATTGGGGCTGAGGCCCTTCCTCCTTCTCCCCTTGTGGGAGAAGGTGGATCGGCGCGCAGCGCCGAGACGGATGAGGGGTGTTCCAGCGGAATGAGACGCTGGCTTTCCCTGGAGCACCCCTCATCCGTCGCCTTCGGCGACACCTTCTCCCACAAGGGGAGAAGGGGAAAGGCGCTATCGCCGCAACAGCTTCTCCAATTCACCCGCATCCGTCACCACCGGTAGACACACCCGCCCGCTGCAGAACCAGGCGCCCGCCTTGTCCGTCGGCGGCAACGCGCCGCCCGGCAATAACGGTCGATTCGCTTCCGAACCGACCGGAACGACAATGTCGACCCGGCGCGGGTCCGGGTTTCGATTCGCAACCGGAACGAGGCTTGGTGAATCCAGCTTGTCTACAATGACGAGCTTCAGCGGCTCGAGCGCCAGGGCACATGCGTTGACGATGCCGGCTTGGCCGTAGGCCTGCTGCGCGGCGCGGCCCATCGCATGCTCGGCGGTCGACCACGCCTTTTCCCAGAGAGCGAGGTCGCCGGTGAGCGATGATAGCCGCACCAGCGCCTCGACGATCTGGCTGGTGGCGGACGGGATTGCTTCATCCACATCACCGCGGATGCGGATCGGAACGTCGCCGCTGTCCGACGCCGTCAGCCAGTAGCCGGTCTTTTGTTCATCCAGGTGCCAGCGGTCGAGCTCGTCGATGAAGCGCTTGGCGCGATCGGAATAGGCGGGATCGCCGGTCGCCTCGAACAGCGCGATCGCGGCATTGGTCATGGCGGCGTAATCGCTCGACAGCGCCGGGAAAAGCCTCTTCGCGCCTAGCATGGAATGCGGCAGCCGTTCGTCGTGGCCCGCCTCGACGATGTGGCCGAAGGCTTTTGCGGCGGCGTTAATCCAGTCGCGCCGCCCAAGCGAGCGGCCCGCCTCGGCGAGCGCTGCGATCATCAGCCCGTTCCAGTCGGTGAGCGCCTTGCCGTCGCGGCCCGGCCTGACGCGGCGTTCGCGGACGCCCAACAGTTTTGCCTTCAGAGTTGCCAATTGCGCGTAGTCGGCGATGCCTTGAGCTTGCTGCGCCTCGCTCTGGCGAATGATCGGCTTGCCTTCCCAACCATGCGGCGCGGCGAGCTCGAAATACCGAAAGAAGGCCGACGTATCGTCGCCGAGCGCGGCTTCGACTTCGTCGCGGTTCCATGTGTAGAAAAGCCCCTCCTCGCCATCGCTGTCGGCATCGAGGCTGGCGGCGAAGGCGCCGCCTTCGACCAGCATCTCGCGCAGCAGCCAGCCGACGCTCTCTTCGATTCGTATCCCGAACAAGCCGTTGCCGGTGGCCGCGTGGGCCCAGTTGCACAGGCGGATGAGCTGGGCGTTGTCGTAGAGCATCTTCTCGAAATGCGGCACCAGCCATTCGGCGTCGGTCGAGTAGCGGCTGAGACCGCCGCCGACATGATCGTAGATGCCGCCGGCGAGCATTTTTTCGAGGCTGGCAAGCACCGCGTCGCGATGCGCGGCCTCGCCGTCACGCAGCCAGGACAGCCAAAGCGTGTGCATGAAGGGCGCGTTGGGGAATTTTGGCGCGCCCTTCAAGCCGCCGAGATCGCGGTCGATCATGCCGCCGATGCGGGTGGCGAGATCGGCCAGCGTGCCGCGGTCGAGCACCGCCTTGCCCGTCGCGCCGGCAAGCCGCTGCTCGACATGGGCGGTCAGCCCGTCGGCGCTTTCGGCGAGGCTCTGCTGCTTCTCGCGCCAGGCCTTGTCGACCGCTTCCAGCACCTGGATGAAGCCGGGCCTTCCGTAACGCGCCTCGCGCGGGAAATAGGTACCGCCCCAGAAAGGCTTGCCGTCGGGCGTCAGAAACATGGTGAGCGGCCAGCCGCCCTGCTCGCCCATGGCATGCAGCGCGGCCATATAGATCTGGTCGATGTCGGGCCGCTCTTCGCGATCGACCTTGATATTCACGTAGAGCCGGTTCATGACGGCGGCCGCGGCGTCGTTCTCGAAACTTTCGTGGGCCATGACATGGCACCAGTGGCAGGCGGCATAACCGATGGAGAGCAGGATCGGCCGCCCGAGCTGCTTCGCTTCGGCAAGGGCCGCAGGCGACCAGCCGCGCCAATGGACAGGATTGTCGCTGTGCTGCTGCAGATAGGGGCTGGCCTCTTCGGCAAGCAGGTTTCGTGCGGGTAAGGTCACGATGGGCGGCTCATTTTTGGGTCTGATGCATCAACGCTGGAGCATGATGCCGAAAAGTGTGAAGCGGCTTTCGGCCGTGCTCTATCTTTCAATCTAGGCGGTTCGGCAGGTCCGGCAAATGGTTTCCCCAATGGCTTCAAAGGATTCGATCGTTGCGCTGTCGAGCGGCCGCTTGCCGGCCGGTCTTGCCGTCATACGTATTTCTGGCCCCAAGACTCGATTCGTGGTCGAAACGATTGCGGGACCTGTTAAGGGTCGGTTTACCACGTTACGGAAGCTCAAGGCAGCAGACGGCTCGACGATCGACCACGGGCTTGTCCTTTTCTTTCCGGGTCCCGGCAGCTTCACCGGCGAAGACGTCGCCGAATTCCAGGTCCATGGCAGCCGAGCCGTTACGGCCAAGATGCTGGAGACGATCACGCAGTTCGATGGGGTGCGGCATGCGGAACCGGGCGAGTTTACTCGGCGCGCCTTTCTCAACGGCAAGCTCGACCTGGTCGAGACCGAGGCGCTCGCCGATCTGGTCAATTCAGAGACGGAAGCGCAGCGCCGCTTCGCCTTGCGCAATGCGGACGGCGCGCAGAGCGAGCTTTATTCGAGCTGGCGCCGCCGGCTGATCCATGCGCGAGCCATGATCGAAGCGGAGATCGACTTCGCCGAAGAAGAGGATGTGCCGGGCTCCGTTTCGGAGGCGGTCTGGTCCGACGTCGCTACGATGATCGGCGAGATCGAACGGCATGTCGAAGGGTTCAAGGCGGCCGAGATCATTCGCGACGGTTTTGAGGTCGTAATCCTGGGTGCGCCGAATGCCGGCAAGTCGAGCCTGTTCAACGCGCTGGCCAGGCGCGAAGCAGCGATCGTCACCGACGAACCGGGCACGACGCGCGATCTGCTCGAAGTCGTGATGGACCTTAACGGACTGAAAGTGCGCATTGTCGATACGGCCGGGTTGCGCGAGGCCGCGGGCAAAGTCGAATCGATCGGCATCGATCGTGCTATGGCCAAGGCCGGCGAGACGGACCTGATCCTGTTGCTGGAGGATATGGTCGATCCGGTTCCCGTCGGCGAGGTCGCGAGCGGCGCTCCGCTGCTGCGGATCGGGACCAAGTCGGATATCGCGAAAGCCGGCGCTGGCCACTATGACCTCGTGATTTCGTCCAGGGACGGCACCGGCCTCGGCGCGCTTCTCGACGAGATCGGAGAACGCGCCACCAAGGCAACCGGCGACGCGAGCGAGGTTCTCCCGTCGAGGTTGCGCCACGTCGAATTGCTCAAGGAGACGACGGGCTTTCTGCGAGCGGCGCTGGCCGGAGATAGCCAGGAATTGCGGGCCGAGGATCTACGACTGGCGGCGGACCGGCTCGGCCGGATCATCGGCGCGGTCGATGTCGAGGATCTGCTCGACGTCATCTTTTCGCAGTTCTGCATCGGTAAATGATTCACGTGAAACACGGGCTGGGGCGCTACCCTGCAATGATTCACGTGAAACACCGCCGGCGCTGCAAAGGGGGCTGGAACTGTGTCAGCCGAGATCGCCGCGTTCCTTCGCGCCCCATCTGCCCTGCCAGGCATCTCCCCCACAAGGGCAGGGCAGTCGCATATGGCTTTGGGAGTTCGGACAACCTTGCATGTCTTGGCGTCATCCTCGGGCTTGTCCCGAGGATCTACCGGGGTCGCGCTATATCCGCGTGCGACGGCAGATCCTCGGGACAAGCCCGAGGATGACGGTCTTGTGTTGGCCTTCGCCGATGAACCTCATATGCGATTGCCCTGCACAAGGGGGGAGATCAGATGTCACCGCGGTCGTCGCCAAATCGCCAACGGTGCAGGGAAATGGTTCCTCGGCGGAGCTGCCAATCTCCCCCCTCGTGGGGGAGATGTCCGGGAGGACAGAGGGGGGCGCTGTCCCGCCGGCTTCTCAGTTTGTCCGCTGGGGATGGCAAAGCTCGCCGTTCATTGTTTCACGTGAAACGAGTCCACCTCTCCTTGACACCAGCCGCCGTCGAGGACATCTGTCAACCCAATCTCTGAAAGCGGATTCTTGGAAAATGACCAATCACTATGATGTGGTGGTGGTGGGCGGCGGCCATGCCGGTTGCGAGGCGGCGAGTGCTGCCGCGCGCGCCGGCGCCAGGACCGCGCTGGTGACGCTGCGTTTTCAGACGATCGGCGTCATGTCGTGCAATCCTGCGATCGGCGGTCTCGGCAAGGGGCATCTCGTGCGCGAGATCGACGCCATGGACGGGCTGATGGGCCGCATCGCCGACGCCGCCGGGATCCAGTTTCGCCTGCTAAACCGCCGCAAGGGGCCGGCCGTGCGCGGTCCGCGCACCCAGGCCGACCGCAAGCTTTATCGCTTGGCCATGCAGGAAGCGATTCTGCAACAGAACGATCTCGACGTGATCGAAGGCGAGGTTCTCGACTTTGAAATCGTGGAAGGACGAGTGGCGGCCGTACAGATATCAGGCGACCGGCGCCTGGCCTGCGGCGCGGTTGTGCTGACCACCGGCACGTTCCTGCGCGGTTTGATCCATATCGGCGAAAAGAAGATCGTCGCCGGCCGCATGAACGAGCAGGCAAGCATGGGCTTGTCAGTGACCATGGCGCGTGCGGGTTTCAAGCTCGGGCGCTTGAAGACCGGCACGCCCCCTCGCCTCGACGGCCGCACCATCGACTGGGCGTCGCTGGACGCCCAAGCGGCCGACGAGGATCCGGTGCCGTTCTCGCTGATGACGGACAAAATCGCAAACCCGCAGATCCATTGCGGCATCACACGCACCATGCTGGCAACGCATGAGCTGATCCGCGCCAATCTCGGTCGTTCGGCGATGTATTCCGGCTCGATCGAAGGCATCGGGCCGCGCTACTGTCCCTCGATCGAGGACAAGATCGTCAAGTTCGGCGACCGCGAGGGCCATCAGATCTTCCTCGAGCCGGAGGGCCTCGACGACGACACCGTCTATCCGAACGGCATCTCGACCTCGCTGCCGGAAGACGTGCAGCTCGACATGCTGAAAACGATTCCGGGGCTGGAGAAGGCGACGATGCTGCAGCCCGGCTACGCCATCGAATACGATCATGTCGATCCGCGCGAGCTGAAGACGACGCTGGAGACGAAGCGGGTCGCCGGCCTGTTCTTGGCCGGGCAGATCAACGGCACGACCGGTTATGAAGAGGCCGGCGCGCAAGGGTTGCTTGCCGGCATCAACGCGGCGCGCAAGGCATCTGGCGAAGAGCCGTTCGTGCTCAGCCGCACCGAGGCCTATATCGGCGTGATGGTCGATGACCTGACCAGCCGGGGTATTGCCGAGCCCTATCGCATGTTCACCTCGCGCGCGGAGTTCCGGTTGTCGCTGCGTGCCGACAACGCCGACGAGCGGCTGACGCCGCTGGCGGAAAAGCTCTGCATCGCGTCGTCGGAACGGCTGCAGCGTTTTGGCGCGATGGCGCAGAAGCTCGACAAGGCCCGCGCGCTGGCAAAGTCCGTGACGCTTACGCCGAATGAAGCGGCGCGGCACGGGCTGGAGATCAACAAGGACGGCGTGCGCCGCTCGGCCTATGCGCTTTTGGCGCATCCGGGCGTCGACATGGCCTGGCTGACAAGGGTCGAGCCGCGCCTTGCCGAACTGGACACCAAGACGGCCGAGCGGCTCGAAACGGAGGCGAAATATTCTGTTTACCTCGATCGCCAGCAGGCCGACGCCGCGCAAATCAGGCATGAGGAATCGCGGCTCATCCCCGAGGCGCTTGATTTCACGGACGTTCCGGGACTTTCAAACGAGCTGAAGCAGAAGATGAAGGCGCGCCAGCCGCGTTCGATCGCCGATGCGCAGCGCATGGAAGGCATGACGCCCGCCGCGCTTGCCATCATTGTCGCGCATGTCCGCAACGCCGAGTTCGCGGCGCGAAGGGACGTGGCGTGAGCGCGGATGGCCTTGACGCCAATGTTTGGGCGGACCTGCAAAAAGCAGCGGGTTCGGTTTCACGTGAAACATTCGAGCGGCTGCAGGCTTTCGAACAGCTGTTCCTGAAATGGAACCGCAGCATCAATCTGGCGGCGCCGTCGACGCTGGACGATGTCTGGCGCCGTCATATCCTGGACAGCGCCCAGCTTGCGCGAATCGCACCCACCGCGACGCGCTGGGTCGATCTCGGCTCGGGCGGCGGTTTTCCCGGCCTGGTGCTGGCTTTCCTGTTGGCGGAGCGCCCCGGCGCATCGATCGCCCTGGTCGAAAGCAACCGCAAGAAGGCGTCGTTCCTGCAATCCGTCATAGGCCAGTTCAGTTTGCCGGCGCGTGTCGTCGCAAGGCGCATCGACGACAGCTATGCGCTTGTTTCCACACCGGAAATCGTCACGGCCAGGGCGCTGGCGGCGCTTCCGGACCTGCTCGACCTCTCGGCGCCCTGGCTGACCAAGGGCGCACGCGCGCTCTTTCACAAAGGCCGGGATTACCGCGCCGAGGTGGAAGAAAGCACTCACCGCTGGGGCTTCGATCTGGTAGAACATTCGAGCATGACCGACGCCGAAGGCGTCATCCTCGACATCGCCGACTTGCGCCCAGCGAAACAGCAATGAATTACTGGCATAAATCCATGAAAACCGGACCGCGTATCATCACTGTCGCCAACCAGAAAGGCGGGGTCGGCAAGACGACGACGGCCATCAACCTGGCCACGGCGCTGGCCGCGATCGGCGAGCGCGTCCTAATCGTCGACCTCGACCCGCAGGGGAATGCCAGCACCGGGCTCGGCATCGATCGCAAGGATCGCACGGTGTCGTCCTATGACGTGCTGACCGGCGAGCTCGAGCTGGAGCAGGCGGCAGTGCCGACGGCCGTGCCTGGCCTCTCCATCATACCCTCGACGCTCGACCTTCTCGGCATCGAGATGGAAATCGCCTCGGCGCCCGACCGTGTGCTCAAGTTGCGCAATGCGCTGCGCGCCGCATCCGAGCGTTCGGCCCCGTTCGGCTACGTGCTGATCGACTGCCCGCCCTCACTCAACCTTTTGACTTTGAATTCAATGGCGGCGGCCGATTCCGTTCTCGTGCCACTGCAATGCGAGTTCTTCGCGCTGGAGGGTCTCAGCCAGTTGCTGGAGACGGTCGAGCAGGTGCGCAACACCATCAATCCGGACCTCACCATCCAGGGCATCGTGCTGACCATGTATGACGGGCGCAACAACCTCGCCAACCAGGTGGTGCAGGATGTGCGCACCCATATGGGCGACAAGGTCTATGAGACGATCATCCCACGCAACGTCCGCGTGTCGGAGGCGCCGTCCTACGGCAAGCCGGCGATCCTCTACGACCTGAAGTGCTCAGGCAGCCAGGCTTATCTGCAGCTCGCCTCCGAGGTGATCCGCCGCGAGCGGAAGCTGCGCGCCGCCTGAGCTACATCATCGCACGGCTTGGTTAACTAGCCGATTCGATTCCGAAACGATCTGGACAAACTCATGAGCGAAGACCAATCGAGAAAAAGACTGGGCCGTGGCCTCGCGGCGCTGATCGGCGAGATCGACCGTCCGGCGGCGCCCGAAAAGCCCGGCGCGGCAGTGGCGGCCGACGGCAAGGTGCCGATCGAGTTCGTCAGCCCGAACCCGAAGAACCCGCGCCGGCATTTCGGCGATGCCGAGCTCACCGATCTGGCCCAGTCGATCCGCGAGCACGGCGTGGTGCAGCCGGTCGTGGCGCGCCCCTCGCCGTCGCAGCCCGGCCGCTACGAGATCATCGCCGGCGAGCGGCGCTGGCGGGCGGCGCAGCGCGCCGGCCTGACCGAGATCCCGATCATCGTGCGCGACGTCAACGACCGCACCGCGCTGGAACTGGCGATCATCGAGAACGTCCAGCGCGCCGACCTCAATCCGGTCGAGGAGGCGCAAGGCTATCAGCAGCTCATCGACGAGCATGGCTACACGCAGGCCGATCTCGGCCAGGTGATCGGCAAGAGCCGCAGCCATGTCGCCAACACGCTGAGGCTGTTGAAGCTGCCCAACGTCATTCACGACATGCTGGTCGACGGCGATTTGTCGGCCGGTCATGCCCGAACGCTGGTCACCGCGGAAGACCCGGCCGGGCTCGCCAAGCGCATCGTCAAGGAAGGGCTTTCGGTGCGTCAGGCCGAAGCGCTGGCGCAAATGCCCGCCGGCCCGACGCCGGCCAAGACCAAGACCTCGGCCGGCACTCCGGACAAGGACCCCGACACGCTGGCGCTCGAGAAGCTGATGACCGACACGATCGGCATGATCGTCAGCATCGAGCACAAGGGCAAGGGCGGCACGCTCAAGGTCAATTATCGCTCGCTGGAACAGCTCGACGAGCTCTGCCGGCGGCTGAAGGACGAGCGGTAGGCGACTGCGGCGCCATGGTATTTGGCGGTAGCTGAGGTTTTAGCTCAAGGCTGGATACGCCTGATATATCGGTGATAGATAACGAAGGGCTGGCGATGCGCCGGCCCTTTTTGTTGGCGGTGCTGAAATGGCGAAGGCGGCGGCAAGGGCAGAGCGGGCCGTGAAGGAGCGCCGTTCCCTCTATCGTCATCCTGGGGTCTGCGCGCGTCGCTTCGCTCCTTGCTCGCCCTAGAATGACGAAGGATACGTTACGGCCGCCGGTTTCCATCGGGCCGCCCATCACCTGTCTCGCCAGCGCTTGCCCACCGCCGAGGCACCGCAGCCCTCCGCTTGACAGTGCCGGACAACGGCGTACGCTCTATTAGCCTAAACTTAAATTACTGCCCCGGCGTGCCGATCAGTCGCGGTGCGGGCTATCTGCCGTTATCACGATCCGTGAAACGGCACCGCCTCGCCAAAGCCGGACACGCCTGACACAATGGGAGGTGTAAATGGCAGTCAGTTGGCGATTGTCTGGAAGTTATTTCGAGAATTGCAGCTGCGATGTCGTATGTCCTTGCCTGCTGTCGACCAAGGCGCAGCTGACATCGAAGCCGACGAAAGGCGTTTGCGACGTCGCTCTGGTCTTTCATATCGACAAGGGCAGTTTCGGGGACGTTCGATTGGACGGGCTCAATGTCGCGATGGTTGCTCACACGCCAGGCCCGATGGCGGAGGGCAATTGGACGGCTGCCGCCTACATCGACGACCATGCAGATGATAGGCAGACCGAAGCGCTGGGCGCTATCTTCACCGGCGCCGCGGGCGGGCCGATGGCCGCCTTCGCGCCGATGATCAGCACCAATCTCGGAGCCAAGAAGGTGCCGATCAAATACCAGGCCGACGGCAAGAAGCGGTCGGTGGAGATTGCCGGCGTGATGCAGTTGGCGGTCGAACCGTTGCCGACAATGCGCGAGGACGGTGAGATGTGGGCGGCTACCGGCCATCCCGTCAATCCCGACTGGCTCGGTTTTGCGATGGGCGTGGAAGGCAATACTTTCAGCGACCATGGCATGAGTTGGGACAATTCCCGCCGAAACGCGCACTACGCTCCGATCAATTGGTCCGGCCAGCAATAGTCCCGCACGCATGGTCGCAACGGCCTCGCCCATGACGCTGACTTTGCAGCGAAACATCATTCTCGCCCTGTTGGGCGCTGTCGCCGCGGCGGCGTGGGTCTTGCTCATCCGGCAGCAGATCGGCATGGACGCGGACATGCGCATGAAGATGTACTCACCCACCATGGGCATGGGGGCGCCGCTGTTTCTTGCCATCTGGATGATCATGATGATTGCCATGATGTTTCCGACGGCGGCGCCCATGATTCTGACCTTCCACCAGGTCCAAGCCGGCAAACGGGGTCGCGGCGAAGCCTTTGTTGCCACCTGGGTGTTCGTGGCAGGCTATATGCTGGTTTGGGGCACGGTGGGCGTTTTGGCCTTTGCCGGTGCCGCAGGCGCCGAGACGCTTGCCGATCATGCGGGATTGTCCACGGCGACTGCCGCCCGCATCGGCGGCGTCCTGCTGATCGTTGCAGGCGCCTACCAGCTCTCGCCACTGAAGGATCTGTGCCTGGCCAAATGCCGCACGCCAATCGGTTTTATCCTGACCTCCTGGCGCGACGGTCAATGGGGGGCGGTCCGCATGGGCCTCGAGCACGGCGCCTTTTGTCTGGGCTGTTGCTGGCTCCTGTTTCTGGCACTTTTCCCGCTCGGGATCATGAATGTCGCCGCAATGGCCGTGGTCACCTTGCTGATCTTTGCGGAAAAGACCCTCCCGGCGGGAAAGGGCATAGCCAAGGTGTCGGGCGTCGCCCTGCTCCTCTACGGCGCGGCGGTGCTGGTCTTTCCCCAGGCGCTGCCGACCTTCCAGCCGGCGGACATGGTGATGAATTGAGCAGCGGCAGGGCAGAACGTATCCTTCGTCATTCTAGGGCGGAGCAAGGAGCGAAGCGACGCGCGCAGACCCTAGAATCCGTGCCGTGACGGTCGAGAGCCACCACGGTTCAAGGCGTTCACCAGCCAATTCCACGAAAGAGCTCGAACTATTAAGGGTAGGCTTTCTCCATGAGCTCGACCTTCCATCGGCGAGGCCAGCGCTTCAATGACGCGCGCGCTGAATGGCATCGGCGAATGCTTGCGGTTATGTAGACAGAGCCGGTCATCTGGCGATCTTGGCTGGCGCAGTTATCGGCGGCTATTCTGGACTGTTGCATCCTATGGCCAATGTCACGGCATGGATTCTAGGGTCTGCGCGCGTCGCTTCGCTCCTTGCTCCGCCCTAGAATGACGAAGTCGGATCGGCGGGACAGCGCCCACTGGCCTGCCCGTCCTTCGCAGCAGCTGCGCTGCAGCTCCCGGAGGGAAGACCGTCCCCTACAAGGAGGGACGTCAGCTGTCGCCCCGGCCGTCGCCAATCGCCGGCGTTTACCTTTGCCCCAGCCTCGCGCTCTCGATCGCGATGCCCAGCAGCGCCTGCCGTGCCAGCGCTTCCGACAGGTCCGGGCGCTTGCGGGTCTGCAGCACCGCCGTCTGCAGCCGGCCGAGCGCACGTGCGAGCGCCTCGACAGTCCAGCGCTCGAGCGTCTTCTCCACCAGCTTGCGGCGCGAGAAGAAGACCGGGGGGCGGGCGCCGGCGACGACCGAGGCGGCGTTGCGGCCGCCGGTCTCCATCTGGCCGCGCATCGCCTGGATTGCCTGCAACTGGCGCATCGCCGATGACAGCACCAGGAATGGATGGCCGCCGGACTGGCAGTGGCGGTTGAAGGCGATGTCGAAATCGCCGACCTTGCCGTCCAGCATGGCGTCGACCGCGGCATCGAAGGAAGCACCGGAGACGTCGCCCGACAGCGCATTGACGTCGTCGATGCCGATCTCCTTGTGGCCATGCGCGTAGAGCACCAGCTTCTCGATCTCGCCGCGCGAGGCGAGGCGGTCGCCGCCGAGGTTGCGGCGCAGCGCTTGCCTGGCGTCCAAGGTCATCGACATGCCGGCCTTGCGCAATTCGTCGTCGATCACTGAGTCCAGATCGCGGGCCTCGTCGGCATAGCAAGGCAAGGCAATGGCGTTGCCGGCGGCCTCGACGATGGCGCGCAGGCCGGTGCCTTTCTTCAGGTCGCCGGCTTCGATGAGGATGATCGCGTCGCGCGCGGGCTCGGCGGTCAGCGCCTTGATGTCGTCGGCCAGCGCCTTCTGGCCGCTGGCGTTGCGCACCCAAAGCAGCCGCCGGTCGGAAAACATCGGCACCGTGCGCGCCTCATCGAGCAGCCGGCCTTCGTCGCGGTCGACTTCGGCGCCGTCCAGCCTGACGACCGAGAAGGGGTCGTCGAGCGGCAGCCCGGTTTTCGCGGCGAAGGTTTTCGCCCGCTCGGCGACAAGGCCCCGGTCGGGGCCGTAAAGCAGGACGATTCCCATGGCCGGATCCGGCTTCGCCAGCCACGAATCGACCTCGTATCCTTTCTTCTGTGCCATGCGGGGTGAGTTAGCACGGGGCGGGGTGACGGAACCAGCGTCTTCCCCTTCTCCCCCTGTGGGAGAAGGTGGCCGCGAAGCGGCCGGATGAGGGGTGCTCCAGGGAACGCCAACGTCTCACTCTGCTGGAACACCCCTCATCCGTCTCGGCGCTGCGCGCCGATCCACCTTCTCCCACAAGGGGAGAAGGGGAAGGCCGCGCCCGGGTCCACCTCCCAATCGCATTTTCTGGCGGCAATCGCCCCGCAAACTTCCGCCAAATTGCGTGCGAGCCAAAAACATCGACAAGAAATTTCGCCGCCATATCTGCATCTTGGCGCTTGCGTGCCGCATTGTTCAGCCGAGCTGACGGCCCGGGAGGAAGGCCGTGGCCAGGCCCGGCGAATTGGCACTGGTCTGGCCGCGCGGATGTGCAAATATCGCACCGGCAACATTGGAGGATGTGAGCTCATGGCCGACGCTGGATTGTTGCGCTTCCATGTGCCCGAGCCCGAGGTGCGGCCCGGCGGCACGCCGGATTTCTCGAATGTGACCATTCCCAAGGCGGGCTCGGTGCCGCGTCCGGAGATCGAGGTCGATCCGCGCAGCATCCGCGACATGGCTTTCTCCATCATCCGGGTGCTGAACCGCGCCGGTGAAGCGGTCGGGCCTTGGACCGGGCTGCTTTCGGACGAGGAGCTGCTCGAAGGCCTGCGCCATATGATGACGCTGAGGACCTTCGACGCGCGCATGCAGATGGCGCAGCGCCAGGGCAAGACCTCCTTCTACATGCAGCATCTGGGCGAAGAGGCGGTGAGCTGCGCTTTCCGCAAGGCGCTGGCGCCCGGCGACATGAATTTCCCGACCTATCGGCAAGCCGGTCTTTTGATTGCCGACGGCTATCCGATGGTCACGATGATGAACCAGATCTATTCCAACGAGGCCGACCCGCTGAAGGGCCGGCAGCTGCCGATCATGTATTCGTCGAAGGAGCACGGCTTCTTCTCGATCTCCGGCAATCTGGCGACGCAGTATATCCAGGCGGTCGGCTGGGCGATGGCCTCGGCGATCTCCAATGATTCCAAGATTGCGGCAGCATGGATCGGCGACGGCTCGACGGCGGAGTCCGACTTCCATTCCGCGCTGGTCTTCGCCTCGACCTACAAGGCGCCGGTCATTCTCAACGTCGTCAACAACCAGTGGGCGATCTCGACCTTCCAGGGCATCGCGCGCGGCGGCTCCGGCACGTTCGCCGCGCGTGGGCTCGGCTTCGGGATCCCGTCGCTGCGCGTCGACGGCAACGACTATCTCGCCGTGCATGCCGTGGCGAAGTGGGCGGCGGAGCGGGCGCGAAAGAATCTCGGGCCGACGCTGGTCGAATATGTCACCTACCGCGCCGGCGCGCATTCGAGCTCGGACGATCCGTCTGCCTACCGGCCGAAGGCAGAATCCGATGCCTGGCCGCTCGGCGATCCGGTGATTCGGCTGAAGAACCACCTCATCCACAAGCAAGTCTGGTCGGAGGAGCGCCACACCCAAGCGGAGGCCGAGATCCTCGAAACGGTGATCGCGGCGCAGAAGGAGGCCGAGAGCCACGGCACGCTGCATGCCGGCGGCAAGCCGTCGACACGCGACATGTTCGAGGGCGTCTATGCCGAGATGCCGCCGCATCTCAGGCGCCAGCGCCAGCAGGCGGGGGTCTGACCATGCCGAGACGCACGATGATCGAGGCGATCCGTGACGCCATGGACGTGTCGATGGGGCGCGACAGCCAAGTCATCGTCTATGGCGAGGATGTCGGCTTCTTCGGCGGCGTCTTCCGCGCCACGCAGGGCCTGCAGGCCAAATACGGCAAGAGCCGCTGCTTCGACGCGCCGATCAGCGAATCCGGCATCGTCGGCTCGGCCATCGGCATGGCCGCCTATGGGCTGAAGCCCTGCGTCGAGGTGCAATTCGCCGATTATGTTTATCCGGCTTACGACCAGATCGTCTCGGAAGCGGCGCGGCTGCGCTATCGCTCCAACGGCGACTTCACCTGCCCGATCGTGGTGCGGATGCCGACCGGCGGCGGCATCTTCGGCGGCCAGACGCACAGCCAGAGCCCGGAAGCGCTGTTCACGCATGTCTCGGGCCTGAAGGTGATCGTGCCGTCCAATCCGCACGACGCCAAGGGTCTGCTGATCGCGGCGATCGAGGACCCGGACCCGGTGATCTTCCTCGAGCCGAAGCGGCTCTACAACGGCCCGTTCGACGGCCACCACGACAAGCCGGTGACGCCGTGGTCGAAGCATGAGTTGGGCGAGGTCGCCGACGGCCATTACACGATCCCGCTCGGCAAGGCGGCGATCCGCAGGCCGGGATCGGCGGTCACCGTGCTTGCCTATGGCACGATGGTCTATGTCGCGCAGGCCGCGGCCGAGGAGACCGGCATCGACGCCGAGGTGATCGATCTCAGGACGCTGCTGCCGCTCGACCTCGAGGCGATCGTCGCCTCGGTGAAGAAGACCGGGCGCTGCGTCGTCGTGCACGAGGCGACGCTCACCTCCGGCTTCGGCGCCGAGCTGGCCGCGCTGGTGCAGGAGAACTGCTTCTACCATCTGGAAGCGCCGGTGGCGCGGGTGGCCGGCTGGGACACGCCCTATCCGCACGCGCAGGAATGGGACTATTTCCCCGGCCCGGCGCGGGTCGGGCGCGCGCTCGTCGAAACATTGGAAGCTTAGAGTGGGGGAGGCCTGAGATGGGCGAGCACGTCATCAAGCTGCCCGATGTCGGCGAAGGCGTTGCCGAGGCCGAGCTTGTCGAGTGGCACGTCAAGGTCGGCGACCTCGTGCGCGAGGACACGGTTCTCGCCGCCGTCATGACCGACAAGGCAACCGTCGAAATCCCCTCGCCGGTTGACGGCGAGATCCTGTGGCTCGGCGCCGAGATCGGCGACACGGTGGCGATCGGCTCGCCGATCGTGCGGCTGAAGGTGGCCGGCGAAGGCAATGTGAAGGCAGACTCGACGCTTGCGGACGTTACAGCGGAGGGTACGCCTGACGATGCGGCGGCTCGCCCGCACTCGGCCCTGGAGCCGTCATCAACCAATCTGGCGCCGTCATCCTCGGGCTTGTCCCGAGGACCTGCCGTCCCCCATGCCGGGACCAATACCGGGAGGTCGCCAGATCCTCGGGACAAGCCCGAGGATGACGGCGTTAAAAAGGATCGCGCCATACCCAGCCTTTCGGGCGCGCCGCGCGCCGAGGGCGAGAAGCCGCTGGCCTCGCCGGCCGTCCGCCTGCGCGCCAAGGAAGCCGGCATCGATCTTCGGCAGGTTGCGGGCAGCGGTCCGGCCGGGCACATCAGCCATGAGGACATCGACGCGTTCATCGCGCGCGGCCCGCAGCTCGCCCGCGCCACCGGACTTGCCCGGAAGGACGGCGTCGAGGACATCAAGGTCGTTGGTCTCAGGCGCAAGATCGCCGAAAAGATGTCGCTCGCCAAATCGCGCATCCCGCATATCACCTATGTCGAGGAGATCGACGTCACGGCATTGGAAGAGTTGCGCGCCACCCTCAACAAGGAGAAGCGCGCCGATCGTCCAAAGCTGACGCTGCTGCCTTTCCTGATGCGGGCGATGGTCAAGGCGATTGCCGAGCAGCCGAACCTCAACGCCTTGTTCGACGACGATGCCGGCACCATCCACCGGCATGAAGGCATCCATATCGGCATCGCCGCGCAGACGCCCAACGGGCTGGTGGTGCCGGTGGTGAAACATGCCGAGGCGCGCGACCTGTGGGACTGCGCGGCGGAGGTCAACCGGCTGGCCGATGCGGCGAAGGCCGGCACGGCGAGCCGCGAGGAGCTTTCCGGCTCGACCATCACCATCACCTCGCTCGGTGCCATGGGTGGCGTGGCGACGACGCCGGTCATCAACTATCCGGAAGTGGCGATCGTCGGCGTCAACAAGATGATGGTGCGGCCGGTGTGGGACGGCACGCAGTTCATCCCGCGCAAGATGATGAACCTGTCGTCCAGCTTCGATCACCGCGTCATCGACGGCTGGGACGCCGCGGTGTTCGTGCAGCGCATCAAGGCGCTGCTGGAGACGCCGGCGCTGATTTTCGTGGATTGAGGGGGATGGGGTTGATCTCGAACGTCGCCGCGCCGAAATGCGGGCTCCCCCTTCTCCCCTTGTGGGAGAAGGTGTCGCCGCAGGCGACGGATGAGGGGTGCTTCAGTGAATGCCGACGCTTCACTCCGCTCAAACATCAGCGTCTCACTCCGCTGGAACACCCCTCATCCGTCTCGGCGCTGACGCGCCGATCCACCACCCGGCCCTTCGCAGGCTCAGGGCGTTCGAAGCTCGAAAAGCCAAGCAATTGGCTTTTCGTCCGCTACGCGGACCGCTTCTCACCCCACAAGGGGAGAGAAGGCGCGCCGCGACCTTCGCCATCAAGAAGAGCGTGATCCCATGAAAGAAATCTCCTGCAAGCTGCTCGTCATCGGCGCGGGGCCGGGCGGTTATGTCTGCGCCATCCGTGCCGGCCAGCTTGGCGTCGACACGGTTATCGTTGAAGCGGGCAAGCCGGGCGGCACCTGCCTCAATGTCGGCTGCATCCCGTCCAAGGCGCTGATCCACGCGGCGGAGGCCTTCGAGAAGGTCGCGCATATGGCCGGCGGCAAGGATCCGCTGGGCATCAAAGTCGCCGCGCCGATGCTCGATCTTGCGAAAACTATCGGCTGGAAGGACGGCATCGTTAGCCGGCTCAACAGCGGCGTGGCCGGCCTGCTGAAGAAGGCCAGGGTAAAGACCGTGCATGGTTGGGCAACCTTCCGGGACGGCAAGACCGTCGAGGTCGAGACCGAGACCGGCACGCAGGTCATCCGCGCCGAGACGGTCGTCATCGCAACCGGCTCGGCGCCGGTAGAATTGCCGTTTATGCCTTTCGGCGGGCCGGTCATCTCGTCCACCGAGGCGCTGGATCTCGGCGAGGTGCCGAAGAAGCTCGCGGTCGTCGGCGGCGGCTATATCGGGCTCGAGCTAGGCATGGCCTTCGCTAAGATAGGCGCGAAGGTCACCGTGGTGGAGGCTCTGCCGCGTGTGCTCGCGCAATATGACGCCGAGCTGACGCGGCCGGTGCTGAAGCGGCTGGGCGAACTCGGCGTCGAGGTGATGACAGGCGCGAAGGCCAAAGGCCTGTCGGCCAAGGGCGACGCGCTGCTGGTCGAGACGGCCGACGGCAAGAACGCCAAGATCGCCGCCGACAGGATCTTGGTCACGGTCGGCCGCAAGCCGCTCACCGAGGACTGGGGGCTGGAGCAGATCGACCTCGACAGGGCGGGAAAATTCATCCGCATCGACGACCAGTGCCGCACCTCGATGCGCGGCATTTTTGCCATAGGCGACGTCACCGGCGAGCCGATGCTGGCGCACCGTGCCATGGCGCAGGGCGAGATGGTGGCCGAGATCGTCGCCGGCCACAAACGAAGCTGGGACAAGCGCGTCATTCCGGCGATCTGCTTCACCGATCCGGAGCTGGTCGCAGCCGGGCTGTCGCCCGAAGAGGCAAAGGCGCTCGCCGGCGAGGTCAAGATCGGCCAGTTCCCCTTCGCCGCCAACGGCCGCGCCATGACCAAGCAGGGCGAGGACGGTTTTGTGCGGGTCGTGGCGCGTGCCGACAATCATCTGGTGCTGGGCATCCAGGCGGTCGGGCAGAGCGTGTCGGAACTGTCGGCGGCGTTTGGCCTGGCGCTGGAGATGGGCGCGCGGCTAGAAGACATCGCCGGCACCATCCATACGCATCCGACGCAGGGCGAAGGCTTCCAGGAAGCGGCGCTGAAGGCGCTGGGCCACGCGCTGCATGTTTGAGCGCTTCTTCCTTCTCCCCCTGTGGGAGAAGGTGGATCGGCGCGCAGCGCCGAGACGGATGAGGGGTGTTCCAGCGAAGTGAGACGCTGGCTTTCCCTGGAGCACCCCTCATCCGTCGCCTTCGGCGACACCTTCCCCCACAAAGGGGGAAGGGGGAGCCGCACCTCTCAGCTCGCCAGCCGGCTTACCATCTCGTGCTGGGCGTAGGCGCGGCCGAAGCGGTTGGCTAGGAAGGCGTCGAGGGCGATGTCTTCCTGGCGGACAAAGCCCTTCGCCGGCAGGCTGCCGTCGGCCAGCATGTCGAGCACGGCGCAGATGCCGGAGGCGGTGGTGATCTGGATGGCGCTGCGCACGATGTTGCCGACGCGCTGCGAATAGATCTTGTTGGCGTAGGTTTCCTGCAGCAGGCGGCCGTTGCGGAGACCCGAGACAGTGACGAAGACGATGACCACGTCCTGCAGCGTCGCCGGCAGGGCGCTCTCGAAAATGTCCTTGAGCACGTCACGGCGGTGGCGGAGCCCCAGATCGTTGAGCAGCGCCTTCATGATCGCGGCGTGGCCGGGATAGCGGATGGTGCGGTAGTTCAGCGTGCGCACCTTGCCCTTCAGCGTCTCGGCCAAAGTGCCCAGGCCGCCGGAGGTGTTGAAGGCCTCATAGGTGACGCCGTCGAGCGAGAACTCCTCGCGCTCCTCCAGCGGCGGCACCTCGATCAGCTCGCCCTCGACGATCGCCTCGCAGGGCTCGCAATATTCGTTGATGACGCCGTCGGTGCTCCAGGTGAGGTTGTAGTTCAGCGCATTCGACGGATATTGCGGCAGCGCGCCGACGCGCATGCGCACGCTTTCCAGCGTGTCGAAGCGGCTGGCGAGATCGTTGGCGACGATCGAGATGAAGCCCGGCGCCAGGCCGCATTGCGGGATGAAGGCGCTTTTGGCGTCACGCGCCAGCTCCTTCACACGGCGGGTCGAGACGACATCCTCGGTGAGGTCGAGATAGTGCACGCCGGCGGCGGCGGCGGCCTCGGCAATGCGCGTGGTGAGGTGGAAGGGCGCGGCGCTGAGCACGGCGAATTTGCCGGCGAGCACTTTTTCGAGCTCACCCGAGGCAGTGATGTCGAGCTCCTGCGTCGCAACGCCAGCCGGCAGTTCGGCGGCGGCAAGCTGGGCGGCCGAGCGGTCGACCAGCGTGACGCGGTAGTCGCCCGTGGCGTTCAGCATTTCAGCTATGGTCGAGCCGATCTTGCCGGCGCCGACGACAACGATGTTCTTCATGATCATATCCCCTGCCAATGCTGATTTCGATTTGGCGGGAATCTTCGCAGCTCGCCTGTCGAAAGGAAGCGTGGAATCTGGCAATATGAAGCTGAAGTTTGAGCGATATGCCGAAAGGGTTCGTCGAAATGATCAGTGAAGCCGAACAAGCCCTGCTTACCTTGTTGCGCGCCAATGCCCGCGCCTCGACCGCCGAGCTGGCCAGACAGCTCGGCGTGTCGCGCACGACGGTGCAGAGCCGCATCGAGCGGCTGGAGCAGCGCGGCATCATCGCGGGCTATGGGGTCAGGCTGTCGCCCGACTACGAGCAGGGTCTGGTCAAGGCGCATGTGCTGCTGACCGTCACGCCGAAGCTCGCCGACAAGGTGGTGCGCAGCCTCGCGGCGATGCCGCCGGTCCGGACAGTGCATTCGGTGAGCGGCAATTTCGACATGATCGTCATCGTCGACGCGCCATCGATCCGCGACCTCGACGCGCTGCTCGACCGGATCGGGGCGATGGAGGGCGTGGAACGGACGTCGTCGTCGATTATTCTGTCGACGCGGGTGGATCGGTGAAACTGTTGAGATGCGGGCGCGAGGCGCCCCCCTCTGTCCTGCCGGACATCTCCCCCTCAAGGGGGGAGATTAGATGTCACGCGGGATTTCGCTAATCGCCAACTTTGCATTAATGAGCAAGGCGCCGAAGCTGCCAATCTCCCCCTTTGAGGGGGAGATGCCCGGCAGGGCAGAGAGGGGGGCGAAGGAATGAGGCGTTTGTTTTTCCTCTCCGATCAAGCCCTGCGTCTCTCCGGTCCCTCGTCAAGCCACGCCACATCCTCCGGCGTCAGCTTGATATCCAGCGCCCTAAGGCTGTCCTCCAGCTCGTCCAGCGTGCGCGGGCCGATCAGCGGGACCGAGGGGAAGGGTTGCGCCAGGACATAGGCGAGCGCGACATGAATCGGGCTCTTGCCGAGTTTGCGTGCCAGTTCGATGGCGCGGTCGCGGCGGCCGAAATTCTTTTCCGAATACCAGACCCGCACCAACTCCTCATTGTCGGTGCGGTCGCGGCCGGCGCGGTCGGTGAAGAAGCCGCGGCCTTGGCTCGACCAAGCGAAGTTCGGCATCTGCCTCGCCGTCAGCCAGGCCTTCCAGTCATCCGTAGAAGAGGTGACGCAGCCGGGCCAGATCGGCTCCAGCATCTCAGCCAGCGAGAAATTGTTGGAGAGCGCGCCGGGCTTCTGCTTGCCGTTCTTTTCGGCATAGGCAATCGCTGCGTCCATGCGCTCCATCGTCCAGTTGGAGCCGCCGAACAGGCCGCGGATGCGGCCGGCCTTGGCCTCGGCGTCCATCGCATCGACGAACTCGCCGACCGGCACGTCCGGATTGTCGCGATGCATGAAATAGATGTCGACATGGTCGGTCTGCAGCCGGTCGAGCGACTGCGCCAGCTGCTTCGCAATCACATCGGGATAGCAAAGAGGCGAATGCGCGCCCTTGGCGATGATCACCGACTGCTCGCGCACGCCGCGATTCTTCAGCCATTGGCCAAGCAGCGTCTCGGTGTAGCCGGCGCCATAGACATAGCCGGTGTCGAACAGATTGCCGCCGGCCTCGAAATAGGCGTCGAGCAGGATCGAGCCGGAGGAGAAGGTGCGGAAATCCTCGAAGCCGAGCGCCAGAAGCGACACCGCGCGCGGCAGGCCGGGAATGGCGCGCTTGCCGATTGCCTTGCCATCGGTCCGCAGCGGGCGGCCGGAGAGGGTGTTGACGCGGTTAGCCGGCTTTTCGATGTCATATTCGAGGCCGACCGCGGCACGCCATTTGTCGAGAACGCGCAACGTGCCGAGGCTGTCGGCCCAGCCCATGCCCGGCCAGGCGAACTCCTGCCGTCCGGCCAGGATCGCCTCGCCGGCGGCATCGACCTCGAAGGAATAGACATGGCGGGTCTCGCCGAGGCCGATCACCTCGCGAGCCGCCCCGGACCGGATCACCTCGATCCGGCCCGGTCCGACGTCGCGGTTGCCACCGGCGAACCAGAAATCGGGCACCTCGATCTGACCCTTGGTGCCGAAGATGCGCAGCACATTGTCCTGGTTGAGCGAGATGCTGCAGGAGATCTCGGCGACGATGCCGTTGGCGAAGGTGAGCAGGGCCGAGGCCCACTCGTCGACGCCCGATTGGCCGAGATGGGCGGCGCCCACGACCTTGTCCGGCTCGAGGAAAGGCTGCCCCGCGGCCGCACCGGCGATCAGCCGCGCCATCGACACCGGATAGCCGCCGACATCGAGGATGCCGCCGCCGGCCATGTCGTTGGCGTAGAGCCGGTGTTGCGGCATGAAGCCCGGCATGGCGAAGCCGAAACTCGACTTGATCATGCGCACCTCGCCGATGGCGCCCGACTTGATCAGCTCGACCAATTGCAGCGTCTGCGGATGCAGCCGGTACATGAGGGCCTCGCCGAGAAAGGTGCCGGCCTTGCGCGCCGCATGCATCATGGCGTCGGCCTCGAAGGCGGTCAGCGCCAGCGGCTTCTCGCATAAGACATGCTTGCCGGCTTCGGCGGCCTTGATCGCCCATTCGGCATGGCCGGGATGCGGGATCGAAATGTAGACGGCGTCGACTTGCGTGTCGGCGAGCAGCGCCTCATAGCCGTCGAGGATGCGCGCGCCCGGAAAGGTCTCGGCCAAGCCCGGCTTGGCGGGATTGCGGGCGCCGAGCGCCACCAGCTCGCCGTTGCGCGACCCCGCCACGCCGCCCGCAAAAGATTTTGCAATGCTGCCGGGTCCGAGGATGCCCCAGCGGATTTTCTTGGGTGAGGGTGTCATGTCGAATTCTCCATGGGTCGCCGCCACGCCTGGCGTGCCGGCAATGAAAATCTGCGGGTCAGCGGATCCTGGCACCCGCCTTGTCGAAGAGCAGCGCCCGTTCCGCCTTGATCGAGACTTTGAAATGGTCGCCGCTGGCGCGCTGGCGCGAGGCCTCGCGCTCGACGATAAGCTCCTCGGGTCCGGCATTGGCGTAGACATAGCTGACGGAGCCCAGATGCTCGGCGACATCGGCCTTGACCGGGATGTCGCAATCGCCCTCGCCCGCCTCGAAGAAATGCTCCGGCCTGACACCGAGCACGACCTCGGCGCCGATGGCGGGAAAAGTCTCACAAAGCGGCTTGCGCAATCTGGCGCCGCCATGATGGGCGAGCTCGATGATGGCTGCGCTGTTGGAGGTGTCGACGACCTTGGCGCTGAGGAAGTTCATCTTCGGCGAGCCGATGAAGCCGGCGACGAAACGGTTGGCCGGGTCGTCATAGAGATCGAGCGGCGCGCCGATCTGCTCGACATTGCCGGCTTTGAGCACAACGATGCGGTCGGCCAGCGTCATCGCCTCGGTCTGGTCATGCGTCACATAGATCATGGTGACGCCGAGCTCCTTATGCAGGCGCGAGATCTCGACCCGCATCTGCACCCTGAGCTCGGCGTCGAGGTTCGACAGCGGCTCGTCGAACAGGAAGACCTGCGGCTCGCGCACGATGGCGCGGCCTATGGCGACGCGCTGGCGCTGGCCGCCGGAGAGCTGCTTCGGCCGCCGCTGCATCAATTCGTCGATGCGCAGGATCTCGGCGGCTTTCCTGACCCGGCGCTCAGTGTCGGCCTTCGGATTGCCGTTCATCCTGAGGCCGAAGGAGAGGTTCTGCTCGACCGTCATATGCGGGTAGAGCGCGTAGGACTGGAACACCATGGCGATGCCGCGGTCGGCCGGCTCGACATCGTTCATCACCTTGCCGCCGATGGCGATGTCGCCGCCGCTGATGTCCTCCAGCCCGGCGATCATCCTCAGCAGCGTGGACTTGCCGCAGCCGGAGGGCCCGACGAAGACGACGAATTCGCCATCGGCGATGTCGATGTTGGCGCCGTGGACGACTTCGAAGATGCCGAAGCGTTTGACGACATTGGTGAGGGTGACGGCCGCCATGTCAGAGCAAGATGTGGCTAGGTTGGATCATTCTGTGTCCCAGTCTGCGAGGCATTTCGCGCTTTCCTATTTGACCGCGCCGGCGGCGATGCCGGCGATGAAATGGCGCTGCAAGAGCACGAAGACGATCAGCATCGGCACCGTCAGCATCACGGCGCCGGCCATGATGCCGCCCCACGAAACCTTGGTCAGGCCGATCAGCGTGCCGAGCGCCACCGGCGCCGTCATGGCGCCCGGCTGGCTGTTGATCAGCAGCGGCCACAGATAGTTGTTCCACGAGGCGAGGAAGAGGATGATCGCAAGCGCCGCCAGCATCGGGCGGGCCAGCGGCATCGCCACGAACAGGAAGATGCGCCATTCCTTGACGCCTTCAACGCGCGCCGCGTCGAACAATTCGGCCGGCATCATCGAGAAGGCCTGGCGCATGAAAAGCACGCCCAGCGAGTTGAACAGCGGCGGCACGATCAGCGCGATCCAGGTGTTGGCCAAGGCGAAGTCGCGTGCCACCATGATGAATTGCGGGATGAGCACCACCGCGTAGGGCAGCGTGATGGTGCCGAAGATGATGGCCACCACCGCGCCCTTGCCGTGGAATTCGTAGCGCGCCAGCGCCCAGCCGGCCATCGAGGTGAGCAGCACCGAAAGGACCGTATAGGTCACCGCCACCGAGACCGAGATGCCGATGGCGCCGATGAAATTGGTGTCGCGCTGCAGGTTGGCCACATTGTCGAGGAAATTGTCATGCGGCAGGAGCTCGATGCCGGGGCTGAAGATGCCGTTGTCGGGCATGGTGGAGAACACCACCATCATCCACAGCGGGAACAGCCAGACCAGCGCCAGCGGCGTCAGGAAAAGA
The DNA here is from genome assembly GCF_006440775.1 of Mesorhizobium sp. B2-7-2. Lineage (GTDB taxonomy): Bacteria > Pseudomonadota > Alphaproteobacteria > Rhizobiales > Rhizobiaceae > Mesorhizobium. Next base: position 174,591 of record NZ_VFTZ01000013.1, read on the forward strand.
TGCAGCGCAATGACGCGCCCGAGCCTTGCTTGCGAGCGCGAGGTCATTTCGGCTCCCTCATCAGCCAGAGCTGCACCAGGGTGATGGCGATGGCCAGCCCCGCCATGGTGTAGGCGACGGCCGAGGCGTAGCCGAAATTGAGCGAGCGGAAGCCCTGGCGGTAGAGCAGCAGGCCGAGCGTCTCGGTGCCGCCGCCCGGTCCGCCGCGTTCGGTGATCAGGAACGGCTCGGTGAAGAGCTGCATGGTGCCGATGATCGACAGCACTGCGCAAAAGACGATCACCGGCTTCAGCAGCGGCAAGGTGATGTGAAAGAACTGCTTCACCCGGCTGACGCGGTCGAGCGTCGCCGCCTCGTAGACGTCTTCCGGGATCGACTGCAGGCCGGCCAGGATGATGATGGCGTTGTAGCCGGCCCAGCGCCAGGTCACCGCGATCATGATCAGCGCCATGGCCGGCGTGACGTTGGAGAACCAGTCGATCTTTGAGATGCCGACGCTGTTCAAGAGCTTGTTGACGATGCCGAAATCGAGGCTGAACATCAACCGGAAGACGGCGGAATAGGCGACCTCGCCAACCACGACCGGGGCGAAAAAGGCAAAGCGGTAGAGGCCGCGGGCCTTCAACAGCGGCGAGTTCAGAAGCACCGCCATGACGATCGCCAGCGCAATCATTACCGGCACCTGGATGACCAGGATCAGCAGCGTGTTCTTCAGCGCATTGTAGAAGGCGGGGTCGCCGATCAGGCGGCCCCAGTTGAAGGCCGGCGCGAAGCGCCAAGGCACGGTGCGCGTCGCTTGGAAGGAGATGATGAAGGAAGAGATGATCGGCCAGATCCAGAAGATGGCGAAGATCAGAAGATAGGGCGTGAGGAAGCGGTACGCGGTGGCGTTCTGGGTGCGCATCGGCTTCCTCCTTTCTCTGTCTTTCCCTTCTCCCCCTGTGGGAGAAGGTGGCCGCGAAGCGGCCGGATGAGGGGTGTTCCAGGGAACGCCAACGTCTCACTCCGCTGGAACACCCCTCATCCGTCTTGGCGCTGCGCGCCAATCCACCTTCTCCCACAAGGGGAGAAGGCAAAGTGGCGCTCTACTTCACCGGCAAACCCGTCGCGGCGGCGATCTGCTTGGCAGCGTCGTCGAGCGCGGCCTTGGCGTCGGGATAGCCGTTGGCCAGATATTTGGTCTGCACGGCGCGGACGATGATCTCGGCGTCGCTCTGGAACTGCGTTCCGCGGCTCGGCACCACCTTGGGCAGCGTCGCCAGAATGTCCTTCCACACCGCCTGGCCGCCCCAATAGGGCTGCGGCTGCGACACGTAAGGATCGTCGAGCGCCGAGATCAGCGACGGCACCAGGCCGAAATCCTTCAGCATGGTGATCTGGCCGTCATTGGTCTCAAGCGTGTATTTCAGATAGGCGTAAGCCGCTTCTTTGTTCTTCGAGGCCGAGGTGATGGCCAGTGACGAGCCGCCGAGATTGGCGGCGCGCGAGCCGTCGGCGGTCAGGCTCGGCATCAGGTAGACGCCCCATTTGCCGCTCTCCTTCGGCGATTCGGTGCGGATCGTGCCTTCATACCAGCCGCCATAGACCTGGCTGGCAACGGTGCCGGCGGTGTTGTTGGTGATCTTGGTCGACCAGTCCGCCGACGACACGATGCCGGCGTCCTTCATCTCCTTGACCTTGGTCATGGCGTCGACGCATTTCGGCTCGGCCACGGTGATCGACTGGCCATCCTCGGCGAAATAGGCGCAGCCCTGCTCGTTGGAGATCATGCGGAAGAATTCGGTGTCGCCGTTGAAATCGGCATTGGTCATCGTCACGCCCGGATTGGCGTCCTGGATCTTCTTGCCGGCGGTGATGAAATCGTCCCATGTCTTGATCGAGGCCGGGTCGACGCCTGCCTTCTCGTAGAAGTCGCGGCGGTAGAAGACGGCCACCGGGCCGGAATCCCAGGGCATGGCATAGGCCTTGTCGCCGACCTCGAGCTCGGTGCGCTTGAAATCGGGGAATTTCTTCTGGTCTTCTGCCGTGTAACCCAGCGTGTGCAGGTCGACGAAGCAGTCCGGGAACTGGCTCCAGTAATTCTCCGCCTCGCCGTTCTCGATCGAGACGATATCGGGCAGGCCGACGCCGCCGGCGGCGCAGCCGGCGATCGATTTGTCATAAGTGGGCTGGTTGCCGAGGTCCTGAACCGTGACCTTGATGTCGGGGTATTTCTTGTTGAAGCCCTCGACCGTCGCCTTCAATGACGAGGCGGCGATGTTCCAGCTCCAGATAGTGATCTCGCCGGACTGCGCCAGCGCCGGGCCGGAACCCAGGGCAAGCATAAGCGCGGCGCAGGTCAGTGTAGTGCGCATTGAAATCCTCCCATTTCATTTGCTCTCTCACTGTGAGCGTGGCTAGACTATGCGGCGCGGAAGGCTTGTCGCCGTCAGAGGGAATAAGAAGTTGGCGGAAAGTAAGATGCCGGGGCGTCCATTCTACCAGCCTGGGGCGAGCAGCGTCGAAGGACTGCCGCTTGTTTTGCAGATGTTCCACAACCACCCGTTGGTGATGCTGAAGCCGCACTGGCACGCCCAGGTCGAGGTGAATTTCATCGTGCAGGGCTCAGTGCATTACCGCATGGCCGAGCACGAGATCTCGCTTTCGGCCGGCGAGATGTGCCTGTTCTGGGGCGGCCTGCCGCACCAGATGGACGATCTCTCCGACGACGCCGTCTATGCCGGCGCGCATCTGCCGCTGGTGCATTTCTTCCGCCTGCATCTGCCGGCCGACATCCGCCATCGGCTAATGACCGGCGCGACATTGGTGACCAACGCCACCGACCAGTCGGACAACGACAATTTCAGGCGCTGGAACGAATATGCGCGCGCCGGCGATCCGGCGAGGGCCGAGCACGCCGTCAACGAGCTGCTCTTGAGGCTCGAGCGGGTGCGCTTCGAGCCTTACCGGCTGGTGCCGGAAAGGGTGGTCGGGCAAGGCGCCGGCAATGCCTTCGACCAGCAGTCCTCGCGCAATGTCGGGCGCATGTGCGATTTCATCGCCGAGAATTTCCTCTACGACGTCGACTGCGTGACCATCGCGGCTGCCGCCGACATCCATCCGAAATACGCCATGAGCCTGTTCAAGAAATCGACAGGCATGACGCTCAACGAATATGTCAATCTGCTGCGGTTGAGCTACGCCCAGGCGCTGCTGATGCATGAGGACGCCAATGTGCTGAGGGTCGCCATGGACTCGGGCTTCGGCTCGCTCAGCGCCTTCAACAAATCGTTCCGCAAGCTCGCCGGCATGTCGCCTTCCGATTTCCGCCGGGCGGGCGGAGCGCGGTAAAATGGCCGACGGTGGCCCAACGTTCGTCATGTATGGACGGCCCCTTTTGGGCAAGAGGCAAAATGGCGGCAGCGGCGTAAGTCTGGAGCGGTCATGTAT